>NZ_JBVOUO010000001.1:0-1529519 GCF_055685825.1 Pannonibacter sp. CBAS1226
GGTAATATCAGCCATCTATGTGTCCCTTTCCTGGGTCCAGCATTTTTACCGCTCTTCCTGAGCGGGATGGCCTGATCATGATTTGGTAACCCTAATGCTTGGTTAACTCCGCGGCATTTTAAGGTTAATGGTTTCTTGCCTTTGCGAGTGCTCCGGCAAGGCGCAGACTTCACAGTTGAAAGCGCAAAAAAAGGCGGCAAGCCTGAGCCTGCCGCCTTGTTTCGCGGGGGTATTCTTGACTTAGAACAGACGCAGCACGTTCTGGTCCGCCTGTGCTGCCAGCGAGAGGGCAGTGGAGGCGAGGGACTGCTGGGTCTGCAGGGCCAGAAGGTTGGCACCTTCCTGGTTGGTGTCGGCCAGGGTCAGGCGGCCTGCGCCTTCCTGCAGCGTGTTGACCATGGACTTGGTGAAGTCCTGACGGTTCTGCACGATCGACAGGTTGGTACCGAAGGTCGATGCCTGCGACCGCAGCGTGTCCTGAGCCTTCTTCAGAGAGTTCAGAACGTCGTCAATGCCGCTGTCCAAGGCAAAGCCTGACTCTGCCGAGTTGTTTGTCGAGCGGTCGGCGAAGGAGCCTGCAGCCTCACTGCTAGACGACAGGTTCAGCTTGAAGTCGGACGTGACCGTCAGTGTGCCGCCGGTGAGATCCGTTGACACGCCGTCGACATCCCCGAGGAACTTCTGCAGATCTCCGACCGTGGTGCCGGCCTTGATTTCCAGCTTGCCGAGTTCGGAGCCATTGGTGTCGGTCAGGGTGATGACGTCGCCGACATTGAACTCGTCGTCTGCGGAAAGCAGGCTGCCTGCGGTCAGGGCGGCTGTAGCCGTGCCGTTGGTCAGGGTAATCGTTGACGTGCCGCTGGTGCCGGTGGCCAGGCGCGACAGGTTGAGGCCGGTTGAGCTGGAAACATTCGTGTAGTCAACGGACGAGATCGACAGGGAAGACTTGCCGTTCTCGTTGAAGGTCACCTTCAGGTCGTTGCCCTGGCCGCCGAGCAGGTTCTTGCCCTTGTAGCCGGAGTCCTTGGCGATGTCCTGGATCTGCGTCAGGAGTTCATTGTACTCCTTGACGTATTTGGTGCGCTCGACCTGATTGGTGGTCTGCGCAGCTTGGTTCACCTTGGCCTTGGCGGCGTCGACGAGGCCGGAGATCGAGGTGATGCCCTTGTCTGCTGCCTTCAGGGTCTGGACCGACTGGCCCATGTCGTCGAGCAGGGAGCTCAGATCGCTTGCGCGGTTCTCAAGGCCCTTGGCGGTGAAGAAGGAGTTCGGATTGTCGAGAGCCGAGTTGACCTTCTTGCCGGTGGAGAGCTTCTCCTGAACCGAGCTCATCATCTGAGCGGTTGACTGAAGGGCGTTGAGGTTAGCGCGAACGGCGCTGGACAGACTAACGTTGCTAGACATTACGGTTTTTCCTTCCTGGGAAAACACAATACATGGATCCGTTCTGGATCCCGCAAGCAACAAAGTCAGCTCTAAAGCGTAATGACAAGTTAAGTTATATGGTTATCGGATTTTAACCTTAACGCATGATGAATTGTACTTTATGGTTAATTTGATTTTAATTTCAGATCAAAGGCTTGCAATGTGCCCGGCGCGGGGCGCGGTGCTCGGACAGGGTATTGCGGGTGAGGGGCGGGGGATGGCTCGGCTGCACATTCTTGCTGGCGGACAAACGGAAAAAGCCCCATGACCTGGGTCATGGGGCTGCACTGGCGTGCCGGATCTTGATTTTTTCAGGCGGTGCGCTGAACCGTGGCGGAGGACTGGGGAACTACCGGCTCATCGCCTGCCTTGGCGTAGGCCCGCAGTTTGCGCAATGTCTCGCTCGGGACCTGCTGCACCACCTCGCCGGTTTCCCGGTCCATGGCGACATAGATGAATGACTGGCTTTCCGGGTCGAGCGTGTTCTTGCGCACGATGTCCCGCGAGACAAGCGGCGTCGCCGCGCTCTGCTGATTGCCGTTCTCGGCAAGCTGGCGCTGTCCTTCAGAGTTCCCCGACGGTCTCACCGTCTGGGAACCCGGCAATTCAGTTTTAGCTGCGGGCTCGTTCTGTTCCGGAGCCCGCGTAGCCGGGGTTACTGCCGCATAGGCGGTCAGTGACGGCCGGATTGCTCCTGTATCCATGCCTGCCTCCTTCGGGTAACACTCCTTGACCCGATGGTATCACCCACAAAATACAACGGGGATATGAATCCTCCGTTAACGAAAAGGTTAGACTTTTCGCGGGTGCTGGCAAGTGATTCGCGCCGCTGCGTCAAAGCGATCTGTTGATAGCGATCCCTTCCGCGATCCGGGGCGCCTGCGGTGAAGCGCCGCCCGGGCCGTAGGTCGTGGTCCTCTGCCGGGCGCCCACGGCCTGCGCGACCGTCGTCACCACGGTCGATGCCACTTCCCGCGCCGTGGACAGAACCGCCAGATTGATGCGCAGGACAGGCTGGAATTCCGCATGCTGCCGCCGCAGGGATTGTACCGCAGCCGGAGCCAGATTGCCTAGAGCCACGGAGTGCTCCTTGGCGAAGAGAACACCCTGTGTGTAGTGGTGTACCAGCACGGCCTTTTCCGGCTGCAGCTCGCCTGCGGCGCGCAACTGGCCTTCCCGAACCATATCCGTTTCCTTCTCGATCAGTTCGAGAAGCTTTTCCATGGTGTGGCAGACGGCAAGGCAAAAGCTCTCTGCCTCGGATCTGCTGGTTGGCCTTGCGGTGGAAAAGGGCAGGGCCGCTGTTTCCGGGGTGTGGGCGTTCACTGGTTTGCCTCCTGAAGGGCGAGCAATTCGCGCTCGATCGTGTTGGCCAGGCCGATTCCTCCGGCCGAAGCGATGGTTTTGGACATTTCGTCGATCAGCATTTTCTGCCAGGTGTCGGAGCCCTGCCCGCCGCCCCAGGCTCCGCCTTCCTCAAGGCCGGTGAACATCGACTGCATCATGGTGTTGAGGAAAACGGCCTCGAAATTCTCGGCCTGCTTGCGGATCGAGTCGGGAGCGATGATGCGGCCGCCTCCCAGGCGGGGCAGGGCTGCAGCGCTGGTGAGGGTGAGATCTGATGGCGTCATGGCTTACAGGGCCTCGATTTCGGCCTGCAGCGCACCGGCTGCCTTGATGGCCTGAAGGATGGAAATCATGTCGCGCGGGCCGATGCCGAGCGTATTCAGCCCGTCAACCAGCTGCTGCAGGGTCACGCTCTCGCTGACGATCGCCAGCTTGCTGCCGCTTTCACTGACGGAAACGTCAGACTGGGGCGTGACCGCGGTCTGGCCATTGGCGAAGGGCAGGGGCTGGGAGACCTGCGGGTTTTCCGCGATGGTGACGGTGAGGTTCCCCTGGGCGACCGCCACGGTCGAAACCCTCACGTTCTGGCCCATCACGATGATGCCGGCGCTTTCATCGATCACGACGCGGGCCGGCTGATCCGGCTCGATGATCAGCTGCTCGATGTCGGTGAGCAGGTCCACCACGTTGCCGTTGTAATCACGCGGCACGGTGAGCTGCACTGTGCCGGGATCCAGAGGCTCGGCGGTGGGGAAGCCGATCAGTTCGTTGATGGCGAGGGCAACGCGGCGCGAGGTGGTCAGGTCCGGGTTGCGCAAGGCGATGCGCACGGTGGTCATGCTGGCCAGCTTGAAGCCGACTTCCCGCTCGACCAGAGCACCATTTGCGATGCGGCCGGAGGTCGGCACGCCGCGTATCACCGAGGCTGCATCGCCTTGTGCTGCAAATCCGGAGATGGCTACGGCGCCCTGTGCAATGGCATAGGTCTCGCCATCGGCACCCATCAGCGGCGTGACCAGCAGCGTCCCGCCCTGCAGGCTTTCCGCATTGCCGAGAGCGCTGACGGAGACATCGATGCGCGTGCCCTGTGTGGCGAAGGGGGGCAGGTTGGCCGTCACCATGACTGCCGCCACATTGTTTGTATTGAGGTCCGCGGCTGTCGTGTTGACGCCCAGGCGCTCCAGCATGGCCTGCAGACTTTGCCGGGTGAAGGGTGAATTGCGCAGGCCGTCGCCTGTGCCTTTCAGGCCGACGACAAGGCCATATCCGATCAGCTGGTTCTCACGGATGCCCTCGAAGTCTGAGATATCCTTGATCCGCGAGGCGGCCACCGCCGCAGGCGCAAGAGCTGTCAGGAGGACAGCTATGGCCGCGAAGAGGAGACTGGAACGGAGCAGACGTGCAAATGGCATGGGAGGGACCCGGCGCATGAGTGGTTTGCACCTGCTTATGCGAAGTCCATGCCAGATTATCCACGTTTCCCGGTTTTGATATAAGATATTGAAAATAAATATATAAATCCAGGATCTTGCCGTGTTCCCGGTGTTTTGATCATGTTCTGCCGGGACTGTGCCGGGCAATTCTTGCCGGGAGGACCGGATTTCCCTACCTTCGGGGATGGAAGAATCTGACCGGGAGCCCGGCAAGGTCAGACCGGCCATCCGGGTACAGGATTGGCCGGTGCAGGGCTGGCTCATGAGAAACGGGAAGCGAGGCCACAATGCGCATCACCAACAACACGCCCGTTTCCTCTGTTCAGGGCAAGGGCAGCAAGAAGAAAGCCGGTGGCGGCGGTGGTTTCCTGATCGGGGGCGATGGCGAGGCACATGCTGCCGTGTCGACGTCCTCCTCGTCGTCACTCTCGGGCATCGACGCCCTGCTTTCGCTGCAGGAGATGCAGGTCCAGCCGGATGACCGCGATGCTGCCACTGCGCGCGGGCATTCCATGCTGGATTTGCTGGATGCGCTGAAGGCAGACCTTCTGGCTGGGATGATTGAACCCACCCGGCTGGAGGAGATGATGAGCGCTCTGGCGGACCGCCCCGTCAGCAGCGATCCGGGGCTGGAATCGGTCATCGACGAGATCGAATTGCGCGTGAAGGTTGAGCTGGCTAAGCAGGGCCGGTTTACAAGTTGATGCATGCTGGCTGGCTGCGCGGCTGCGCAAACTTCGGGCGCAATGGGTAACCCATTGAAATGGAAGGAATAAAGTTCAACATTTTTTTCGGGTTTGCCCGTTGTCGCTGACCTCCAGTGACTATATATTCCCCCCGTCCTAACGGTAACCGGAGTTTCCGATGACGGTTGAACTTGAGTCTGACTATCGACCTTCCGAGGACGAGCCGTTCATGAATGAACGGCAGCGCGAGTACTTCCGCAACAAGCTGCTCGCCTGGAAAGAGGACATCCTGCGTGAAAGCCGCGAGACGCTGGCGAACCTGCAGGAAGAAAGCACCAATCACCCTGACTTCGCTGACAGAGCTTCGTCGGAAACGGACCGTTCCATTGAACTGCGTGCACGTGACCGGCAGCGCAAGCTGATCTCAAAGATCGATGCGGCGCTGGAGCGGATTGAAGACGGCAGTTACGGCTATTGCGAAGAGACCGGCGAACCGATCTCCGTCAAGCGCCTGGAGGCCCGCCCGATTGCGACCCTGTCCATCGAGGCTCAGGAAGCGCATGAGCGCCGCGAAAAGGTGTACAGGGACGACTGAGATCCCGGTTCCTCGGTAAAATTTTCAGCCCCCGTCAGCCGCGCTGCCGGGGGCTTTTGTTTGTCCGGGCCGCCTGTTTCCGACCAGTTCGCAATCAGCCCTGTCTTTATGGGGAGGCAGGGGCTGAGGAGAAACGGGCACGGCGCTCGGGGAGCGAGACGCCGTGCCCGTCATTCAGCCAGTCCGGCGTCCGGAACACCGGGCTGGCAGGGGGATCAATTCGGGTTGCAGAAGGAATAGGCCCGCTAAAGGGCGCAGGGGGAGTGGGCTGACCGGCGGCTGGGGAGTGCAGCCGGTCAGCCGTCTGTGAGGTCACATCAGAAGGGCAGAACGATATCCAGCACCTGCTGGCCATAGCGCGGCTGCTGGACGTCGGTGATCTGGCCGCGTCCGCCATAGCCGATACGGGCCTCGGCGATCTTCTCGCTCAGGATGGTGTTGTCCGACCGGATATCCTGCGGCCGCACGATACCGGCAACGATCAACTCGCGAACCTCGAAGTTGACACGGACTTCCTGCCGGCCCTCGACAACCAGATTGCCGTTTGGCAGCACCTGGGTCACCACGGCGGCGACAGAGGTGCGCAGGGTCTCCTTGCGGTCGACCGAGCCCGACCCCTTGAAGGTGGAATTGGCGTTGACGGTTGCGAGAGCATCGGCGCTTGCGTTGCCTGGGAGAACATACTTGTCGATGGCTGTGCCCAGTGCACCGCTGACGCCGGACCGGTCGGTGCCGCTGCGGCTGCGCTCTGTCTCGTTGTCAAACTGGGCACGGTCGGAGATCGTCACCAGAATGGTCATCAGATCGCCGACCTGCTTGGCGCGCTGGTCCTCGAAGAAGGCGCGGTTGCCGGACTTCCACAGCGAGTTGGCATTGTAATGCACGGGCTGGGGTGTCGGCATGGGCATCTGCACCGGACGGTAGCCGGGCATGGTGGTCGGGTCCTGAATGGCATTGAGGGCCGGGGCCTTGCCGACCTGCGCAAGGCGGTCCGCAGAGCCGCAGGCAGCCAGGGGCAGGGCCAGAAGGGTCAGGGCAACAGCCTTGTGAATCGGACGGATCATTGTGCGCTCTCCTGGGCAGGCAGGCTGGTGTTGGCGGCAAGTGTGCGGGGAGTGCCGCCGAGGCGGACTTCTCCGCGGGCGCTCACGGTACCCCTGACGGTGCGGCGGGACTGCAGATTGATCACGTCGATCATGTCTCCATCTGCGCCTGCGGTTGCAGCCTGGCCTTGCGTGGTCAGTTTCATTCCCGAGATTTCATAGATCAGCGTGACCTTGTCGCCGCGCTGGATCAGCATCGGGCGTTCGAAGTCCGCCTTGCTGAGTTGACGGCCCGGGCGCTGCTGGATGCGTGCGGCCAGTCCGAGGATCTCCTGCGGATCTGTCACGGCCCGGCCCTGCACCCGCTCACGCGGCAGACGCATGGTTATCAGGTCCTGCTCCCGGACAATCGCCCCCCTGTCCAGCGGGCTTGCGAGTGCGACGATGGCCGTCATTTCCCGCGCAATGCCGGTGAGGCTGACACGGCGGTAGCCGTTTTCACCTGCGTAGGACATCACGATGTCGAACCGGCCGTCCGCGCGTGACCAGAGGGCCTGTTCGATCCGCAGGGGATCGGCAGAGCGCGGATCGGCGTGAATGATCTGCGGTGTGCGGGCGAAGACGATTTCGAGGTCGTCTGCGGAAATCTGGCCCTCCTGCCGTGCCAGCCGCTCTGCGATGATGCCGGAGAGGCGCTGTGCATCGAAGGAAATCGAGTCACGGCGGACAATGACTTCTGCAAGTCCATCGGTGCCTGCAGACTTGAGGCCTGCCGCACGGGCGCGCTCGGCAACAAGTGCCGCGCTCACATTGCCCGAAGTGCCCAGATCCGGCGAGCGGAACAGCGGTTCAAAGCCGGCAGCGCCTGCGTTGAGGTAGAAATCGCCGATGGTGACGATGTCCGAGGAGGTCACGACCTCCGGCCGCAGAACGGGAGCTTCGCTGCCGCGCTGCCAGACCGGCTGGCTGCTGCCTGCCGCAAGACTTGCGGCGCCGGGCATCAGGCCTGCGAGGGCGGCTCCAAGAAGCGCAAGGAACAGGGGTCTCATCACCAGCCTCCTTTTACCGCAGGTTGGTCGTGGTCGAGTACATGTCGTCAGCGGCCTTGATGATCCGGGAATTCATCTCGTAGGCACGCTGGGCGGAAATGAGATCCGCAATCTCCGTCACGGCATCGACATTCGCCATCTCGAGGAAGTTCTGCTGCAAGTTGCCGAAGCTGTTCTCGCCGGGATTGCCGACCTGTGCGGCGCCGCTGGCGTCGGTCTGGAGGAAGAGGTTGTCGCCAATGGCTTCGAGCCCCGCCTTGTTGACGAAGCGGGCGAGCTGGATCTGGCCGAGGTTGACGCTGGCGCCATCGACGGTCACCTGCACCGTGCCGTCGGACGAGATCGTCAGGTCGCGGCCATTGTCCGGGATGACGATGCCGGGCTCGATGGTGAAACCGTCGACGGTGACCAGCGTGCCGTTGGCATCGCGCTCAAAGGAGCCATCCCGCGAATAGGCGGTGGTGCCATCGGGCATCTGGATCTGGAAGAAACCTTCACCGCGGATGGCGACGTCGGTTTCCTTGTTGGTCTGTTCCAGGTTGCCCTGGCTCATGATGCGTGTGGTGGACGCGGTCTTCACACCCGAACCGATCTGCACGCCCGTCGGCACGATGGTGCCCGCGTTCGATGTGTCCGTGCCCATGCGGCGCAGGTTCTGGTAGAGCAGATCCTGAAAATCGGCCCGCTGGCGCTTGAAGCCGGTGGTGCGCATGTTGGCAACGTTGTTCGAAATGACTTCAACGTTGAGTTCCTGCGCCTTCATGCCTGTGGCGGCGATATGGAGTGCTTTCATGGTGGTCTCTCCTGTCCGTCTCAGGCCTGCGACTTGCCGAGGCGCTCAACCGCTGAGCGGGACAGGTCGTAGGTGTCCTTCATCAGCTTGGTCACGCTCTCGTACTTGCGGGTGATTTCGATCAGCTCTGTTACTGCCGTGATGCCATGGACGTTCGACTGCTCGACGGCGCCCTGGATCACCCGTGTGCGGGCGACGGGCTGCGGATCCGTGTAGGTCATCAGGTTGTTGCCGATGGAAACCGCGTTGCGCGGCTCCTGGAAGGCGACAAGACGGATGCGCCCGCGCACGCCGAGCTCCGAAGAGATCGTCCCGTCAGCGGCAATGTCGATCTGCCCGTCCTGCGTGGTGAAGGTGATCGGGCCGCCTTCTGTCAGGACCGGGCGGCCGTCCGGCGTGACCAGCTGGCCGGTGCTGTCGAGATGGAACGATCCGTTGCGCGTATAGGCTTCGCTTCCATCTTCCATCTGCACCGCAAACCAGCCGTCGCCATCGACAGCCAGATCGAGCGGATTACCGGTCATGATGATTCCACCGGCCTGAAAGTCCGTGAAGGTCCTGGCGTCCTGCACGTAGGAGAGGGTTCTGTCGCCGCGGTTGAAGGCCGTCGCCTGCGCCACCGGCATCAGATATTCCTCGAATTTCATGTGCTTGGCCTTGTAGCCAGACGTGGTCATGTTCGCCAGATTGTTGGCGGTCACATCCAGCTGCCTGCGCAAGGCAACCTGCCGGGACAGGTTAATGAGCTGCGCATTCTCCATGTTAACGATTCCTTTTTGCTCCCCGAGGGCACGCCAGCCTCCCCAGGTCAGCGTGCCGCCACCCTTGTAGCAGGGAGCGTGCCAGTTTTTATTTTGTTGAAATCATTGGGAATTTTTCTTTTCGTCACGGTGCGGGGTGCAAATAGGTGAGGAAAAAATGAACCAGTGGGCAACAGTTGCCGGGTGATGGGTTAAGGAGTTGGTAACCACTCGTTAACGATTAACCCTTTAGAAACTATTCACGCGCAGGCATGTGCGGCAAGCTGGCGGGGCGGCAATGGCCGATACGGATACCGACGCCGAAAACGGCGAAGAAGGCGGTGCGAAGAAGGGCGGCAAGAAGAAGCTGATCCTCTTCGGAGCAGCCGGGCTTGTTGCACTGCTCGTCATTGGCGGGGCGGTCTGGTTCCTGTTCCTGTCAGGGGGCGGAGAGCCGGTAGACCCAACGGCTCCGCCCGTCGTGCAGCAGAGGCCGGTTGTCTTTTACGACCTGCCGGAAATGACCGTGAATCTGTCCACCGAAGGGCGGGCGACCTACCTCAGGGTGCGCATTGCGCTCGAAGTGTCCGATCAGGCCATGGTGGACCGGATCAGTCCGTATCTGCCGCGTATTCTGGATGCGTTCCAGATTTACCTGCGTGAGTTGCGTCCCGCTGACCTCGAAGGGTCGGCCGGTTTGTTCAGGCTCAAGGAAGAGCTGCTCCGGCGCATCAATCTGGCGGTTCATCCGGCAAGGGTTGATGGAGTGCTGTTCAAGGAAATCCTGATTCAGTGACGGTGATACATGGTTGACGACGACGATCTGAGTGATGCCGACCTGGCTGATGCCTGGGGTGCCGCGCTCGCCGAGCAGGGGGCTGGCGACGACGACGATGATCTGGCCGCTGCCTGGGGTGCGGCGCTGGAAGAGCAGGGCGTCGGCAACGCGGACGACATGGCGGCCCAATGGGCGGCGATGATCGATGACAGCGAGCCGGAGCTTGAGAATGCCTCGCGCGGTGCTGACCGCGTCCTGAACCAGGAAGAAATCGACAACCTCCTCGGTTTCAATATCGAGGACACGATCTCGCGCGATCAGAGCGGCATCCGTGCGCTGATCAACTCGGCCATGGTGTCCTATGAACGCCTGCCGATGCTGGAAATCGTGTTCGACCGGCTTGTCCGCCTGACCACGACATCCTTGCGCAATTTCACGTCCGACAACGTGGAAGTGTCTCTGGATTCGATCAGCTCCGTCCGCTTCGGTGACTACCTGAACTCCATTCCCCTGCCGGCCATTCTGGGCGTGTTCAAGGCCGAGGAATGGGACGGTTTCGGACTTGTCACGGTGGAATCGAGCCTGATCTACTCGATCATCGATGTGCTTTTGGGCGGCGGTCGCGGCACGACGGGTATCCGCGTCGAAGGCCGGCCCTATACCACCATCGAGACCAATCTCGTCCGGCGCATGCTGGAAATCATCCTGGCGGATGCGGAGCAGGCTTTTGCGCCGCTTTCCCCGGTGCATTTCAGCCTGGAGCGCATGGAAACCAACCCGCGTTTTGCGGCGATCTCGCGCCCGGCCAATGCGGCCATCCTTGTCGAGCTGCGCATCGACATGGAGGACCGTGGCGGCACCATCGAGATCATGATGCCCTATGCCACGCTGGAGCCCATCCGTGACCTGCTGCTGCAGATGTTTATGGGCGAAAAATTTGGCCGTGACCCGATCTGGGAAGGGCATCTTGCGAGCGAGATTCACGCTGCCATGGTGGAGGTGGATGCGGTCCTTTACGAGACCTTCCTGCCGCTCAGCCGCGTCCTGAGCCTCGATGTGGGCCAGACACTGATTTTTGACGTGGAACCTGATGATCCGGTGACAATCAAGTGCGGCAACGTGGAGCTCAGTGAGGGTACACTCGGCAAGGTCGAGGATTCGATCGCGATTCGTGTCACCCGCGGATTGCGCAAGCCGAAGATGACTCTGGCCGCATTTGAACGGGCCATGCAGAAGGAAATGGAAACGTCATGACGTCCCTGCCGCTTGGAATGTTGATCGAGGCTCTGGTGGCTGTCCTTCTGCTGGTCACCATCGGCTATTGCTGGATCCTGAACCGCCGGCTGCAGCGTCTGCGTGCTGATGAAGAGACCCTGCGTGCGACGATCTCGGAGCTGATCACTGCCACCGAGATTGCCGAGCGTGCCATTCTCGGCCTGAAAGCCACGGCAAATGACGCGGACAAGACACTTGGAACCCGGCTAACGCAGGCCGAGCATCTGTCCAAGCTTCTGGCCGGACAGCTGGGGGAGGGCGAAGCCGTTCTGACGCGCATCAGCCAGATTGCCGAAGCCGCCCGCACCGCGCATACGGCGGAGGATGCCCGCCGCGCTGCCGAGGAAGAGGCCCGTCAGCGCGCGCAAGCTCAGGCCCACGCTCAGGCCCAGGCCCAGGCTGAAGCCGACGCCCGCCGCCTTGCAGCTGCCCAGCAGGCGGCTGCCCCTGCCTACCAGCAGGCGCCTCAGGGCTATGTCGCGCCGCAGCCAGCACCGCGCCCGGCCCCCCCGGCAGCGCCCTATGCCGGCGCCTACCGCCCGTCCGCTCCCGCGCCTGCCGCACCGGCTCCGTCTCCTTCAGTGAGCGCGCGGGACATCCGTGCTGCGGCGGCCGAAGCAACCGCCCGTCTTGAACGCTTCCGCAAGAAGTCAGGGGAGGCCGCTGCTTGAACCTTCGCCTGCTTCCAGTTGTCGGCATAGCTGCCAGCGCCCTTCTGGCGCTGAAGCTGCTCGGCCTTGTGCTCGGTGAGCACACGGCCGTGGGCCCGGTCATGGAAGCAAGAGCGCAGGCCCAGCCCGCGCCGCAGCAGGCTGCCCAGCCGCAGGAAACGCCGTCTGCCGGAACGCCCGCAACCGCTGAGACGCTTCCGGAGGTTCCTGCCGTGCCTGACACCCTGGAGCTTGGAGGGTCAAGCGCGGAGCGTGCCGTTCTGGAGAGCCTTGGCGAGCGGCGCAGGGCCTTGCAGGATCAGGAAGGGCAGCTTGATCTGCGGGAGAAACTGCTGCAGGCGACCGAAGAGCGGCTGCAGCAGCGGGTTGACGAGCTCAAGTCGCTCGAGCAGCAGATCCAGCAGGGTGTCGAAGAGAAGAAGCGGCAGGAAGAGGGCGAGATCGCAGCGCTGGTGATCATGTATGAAAACATGAAGCCCAAGGACGCAGCCCGCATCTTCGACCGGCTTGAACTTGATATCCTGCTGAAGGTCGTGCGCCAGATGAAGCCGCGCAAGATGGCTGACATTCTGGCGCGCATGTCGCCCGAGGCGGCTGAAAAGCTGACCGTGGCGATCGCCAGCGGCGATGCGAACCAGCCTCAGGGGGCTTCCATCCTGGCCCCGGCTGCACTTCCGAAAATCGGCTCAAACTGACGGAAAGCGCCGAGTTTCGCGGTGCGGCGTAACAGGGTGTTAAGGCCGGTCCCCTAGAGTCATTTCGGAGCTTGTTCCAGAGGATAACCCTGACCTTGTTGAATGTTGTGAGGCATGCACGCCAGTGGGCCTCGGCCAGGGTCCACGCAGCGTTCCGGTATATTCCGGGAGCGGCTGTTTCGTGCCGCAGCCTTGCCGTTCTGCTTGCCGTGTCCTTGCCGCTGATGCCTTTGACCCCGGCCCATGCCCAGACGGCTGAGCCCGTGGACATGGAAGCGCGGGCCGAAGAGGGCTACGGCCGGATGATCCTGACCTTCAAGGACAGGACACTGCTGCCGCACTATGATGCCGCCGTCACAAACAATGTGCTCCGCGTTGCCTTTGAGGCGCCGATCCAGATCAACGTGGATGATGTCCCGCTGCAACTGGGCAACTACGTGGCCATCGCCCGCCGCGATCCTGATGGCAGCGCCATCCGCTTTGCCCTGAAAGACAGATTCCGCATCAACACGCTTGAAGCGGGCGAGAAGCTGTTCATCGACATTCTGCCTTCCAACTGGCAAGGCCTGCCGCCCGGCCTGCCGGATGAGGTGGTGCGTGAACTGGCGCGGCGCGCCGAGGAGGCCATGCGGCAGGTGCGAGCCCTCGAACAGGCGCGTCTGAAGGCGCAGGAGGGGCCGAAGGTCACGCTCCATGTCGGGGATCACCCGACCTTCACGCGTCTGGTCTTCGACTGGTCCATCCAGTTTGATACGGCCTTTGTGCGGGAAGACGACATCGTCCGCATCACCTTCAATCATCCCGCTCAGCTGGATGTGGGCGACCTGCGCGCCCGCCTGCCGCGTGGTGTCGTTGATGCGACAGCCTTCATTGATGAGGGCAAGCTCAAGTTTCTGATGCGTCTTGAGCCGGGTGTCGACATCCGGGCTTTCCGCGAAGAGCAGACCTATGTGGTCGACATCAGTCCGCCGGAAGCAAGGGTTCCGGCGGATCCGGCCAATGCTGCCATAAATGACGCCATAGGGGCCGGAGCGCCTTCCGGGGCGTCCGGCATGATCATTGCGCCGGGGAACCGCGACTATACCCCCCGCACGCCTGAAGGTGCCCCTGCCTCCGGCATGCCGCAGCCGGGCCGGGACCCGGTGTTCGACGGGGTTGAGGGCGGTGGCGTGAGCCGTCCGAGACCGGGGGCCATCGGTCCGCGGGTGGAGCCTGAAACGCCGGTTGCGCAGAGCACTCCGGCAACCGGCCTTGAAGCCGCTGAGGCTCCCGTTGATGTGGCTCTGGCTGAGCCCGGCAGCGGAGAAGCGTCTTTTCCGCTTCCCCGGGCCAAGCCGGTCTCCGCAACGGAACTGGCTTTGCAAGGCCCCGTGACGGATGTTGCGCAGATGAGCGCACCTGTGGTCATTCCGCCTCTGGCCGGCGAGCCGGAGACGGTGGCTTCGGTTGCCTTCGTTCCACCTGTCCAGGAACCGGCGCCGGAGACTGCACAGCCTGAAGGGGAGGCTCCGCAAGCCACTCCTGTTGCGGAGGGTCCTGCTCTGCAGGCTGGTGACAGGCTGATTGATGTGGTGCCTCTTGATCCGGTGCCCGTGCCTGCACGCCGCTCTGCCGCGCCTGCTGTTCAGGAGCCTGTGCCTGCGGATTTGCCGCCTGTCATTGATGTGACGGGGGCGACGCAGCCGCAAAGCAATGAAGCCTGGCGGGCAACTGGCGGCAATGATGCTGCGGGCACGCAGGCGCAAAGCATGCCGCCGAGCATCTTTGGCGGACCGGCCCGCTCGCCAGAAAGCCTGCCGCCCGATGCGGCGGAAGCAACCCTTAATTTCGTTGCGGCCGAAGCCCGGCGCATCGGCAACTCGGTGCGTGTCGTGTTTCCTTTCCGGGAACAGGTCTCCACGGCGCTGTTCCGGCGCAACAACAGTGTCTGGATGGTGTTCGATACCAGCTCGGCGATCGACGTGCGCGGCATGCGTTCTGCTCTCGGAGATATCGCCAGCGCGGTCGATATCCAGAGCTACGGTGACTACTCGGTGCTCCGGGTGAACGTCAGTTCTGCCACGCTGGCGACCCTCGGCGCCGATGGCAACGCCTGGAATCTCGTCATCGGCGACATGATCGTCGAACCCTCGCGCCCGCTGCTGCTGGAGCGCACGGTGCGGATCGACGGGGGATCGGTGCTGCGGGTGTCATTCCAGAACCCGCGTTATGTCCGCAGGTTCACCGATCCGGATGTGGGCGACGAAATTCATGCGGTGACCGGCTTTGGCCCTGCGCGGGGCCTGCTCAAGCCGCAGGGCTTTGTCGACCTGGATGCGCTGTCTTCCGCACATGGTGTTGCGGTCGTGCCAAAGTCGGACGGAGTGCGCGTGCAACTGGTGGGGGATGACGTCATCCTGGAGAAGACCGATGGCCTGATCCTGTCCAGCAGCCACCTGCGGCAGGGATCGGGTTCCTTCACCTCCCTCGTTGCTGCGGACAGTGTTGCCTCCATCGAATTCTCGAATCTGACGACCTCGGCGCCTGAGGATTTCATCCGCCGCCGCAGTGAGCTGGAAGCGGCCATGGCGGCGGCACCTGAAGGGCGCCGGCAGGGCCCCAGGCTTGATCTGGCCCGGTTCTATCTGGCGCATGTGTTCCCTCATGAATCGCTCGGCCTGATGGAACTGGCTTTGGAGGAAGAGCCGGCCCTGGCGCAGGATCCGATGTTCAATCTCATGATGGGCGCGGCCCAGACGCTTGCCGGACGGCCGCGTGAGGCACTGCCGCATCTGAGCCGTCATGATCTCAAGAACAATCCGGACGCGGCCGTCTGGCAGACCATCGTTGAAGTCGCCCTTGGCCAGTGGGCTCCGGCCCGCGCAGCACTGGCGCGCGGCCGTTCCGTCATTGGCAACTACCCCGTCAACATTCAGGCCGAGTTCAATCTGGCTGCCGCACAGGCCATGGTGGAACTGAATGATTTCGGCATGGCCAATGCCATTCTTGCGGAGATCGAGCCGGCGCTCATCACCCCGCAGCAGGCCACCCGCTATGACCTTCTGCGCGGCCGCGTGGCCGATGCGTCGGGCCGGTCGCTGGAGGCGCTCACCGCCTTTGATCTTGTTGCCCGCAGTTTTGACCGTCCGCGTGCGGCCGAGGCCCAGTACCGGGCGCTGCGTATCCGTTACCGGGACGGAGAGGTCAACATCGACAATGCGATCAACGAGCTTGGCGGCCTTGCCGCCTCCTGGCGCGGTGACGAGACGGAACTGAAGACGCTGCGGCTGCTCGCCCAGCTGCAGGCGGAAAAGGGCAATTACCGCGAGGCGTTCGAGGCGATGAAGTCCGCGCTTCAGGCTCAGCCGGACGCGGAGACCACCCGCCTGCTGCAGGAGGAGATGTCCGCACTTTTCTCCAGCCTCTTCCTGCATGGCAAGGCGGACGAAATGCCGGCGGTGAAGTCTCTTGCGCTGTTCTATGATTTCCGCGAACTGATGCCGGTGGGGCGTCAGGGGGACGAGATGGTGCGCAAGCTCGCCAAGCGGCTGGTTGAGGTGGACCTTCTCGATCAGGCTGCCGGCCTGTTGCAGCATCAGGTGGACAACCGCCTGAAGGGGGCCGCCCGTGCGCAGATCGCGGCCGACCTTGGAGCCATCTATCTGATGGACCGCAAGCCGGAGCGGGCCCTGGCGGTGCTCAACCGCACCCGTCAGGCAAACCTGCCTTCGTCCCTGGAGCGGCAGCGCAACATCGTCGAGGCGCGCGCCATGACGGAGAGCGGGCGTCCGGATCTGGCGCTGGAACTGGTCCGCAACATGCGCGGGGCCGATGTGGACCGGTTGCGTGCCGATACGTTCTGGAAGGCGCAGAGCTGGCGTGAGGCGGGGGAGCAGCTGGAGGCCATGTATGGCTCGCGCTGGTCAGACAATATTCCTCTGGAACAGATCGAGCGGGACGACATCCTGAAGGCCGCGATCGGCTATTCGCTGGCCGGTGACCAGCTCAGCCTGGACCGCCTGCGCACCAAATATGCGAAGAAGATGTCGGACAGTCCCCATGCTGCGTCGTTCGAAGTGGTCACCCGGCCCATCGCGGCACAGGGGGTCGAGTTCCTGGATGTGGTCAGAGGTATTGCCGCAACGGATACGCTCGACACCTTCCTGCAGGAATACCGGCGCCAGTACATGTCGCCTTCTGCGGACAGTGGCAGCAGCTCACTGGCCAATGCCATGCCGGCCAATGGCTGATACCAAGGCTCTGAGATGCTGACGCATCACGCCTTGGAAATGCTCAGGCGCCGCACGGGCTTAACCGGCGCTCGATGAGTCAATCTCATCGAGCGCCGGTATGACACCATATCCGGCGCCCGGGGCTCTTGCCGCATACGGACCGCAGCGGCTTGAACCTCTGCTGAAGCTTCCGGAGAAACTGATTCAGCTCTTGAAGAGATTGATTCAAGAACTGCCGGAATTGATTCCGGAATTCGCTTTAATCATTTGATTTATATGTTTTTTTGGAGCGCTACCCGGCGGCGCCGAAGCTTCTCACCAGACTCCCGGCCACGAGATACCAGCCATCGACAAGCACGAAGAAGATCAGCTTGAAGGGCAGGGAGATGACCACTGGCGGCAGCATCATCATGCCCATGGACATGAGGATGGAGGCAATCACCAGATCGATGATCAGGAACGGCAAATAGAGCAGGAAGCCGATCTCGAAGGCGCGGCGCAGCTCGCTGATCATGAAGGCCGGGATCAGGACCTGAAAGCTCAGGTCCTGTGGTGTTTCCGGCGGGGCCTGACCGGAGAGCTCCTGAAACAGGGCAAGATCCTTCTCCCGCACCTGGGTCAGCATGAAGGCATGAAAAGGCTCGGAAGCCCGTTCAAAGGCCTGATCGAATTCGATGGTTCCTTCCACCAGCGGCTGGATGCCCTCGTTATAGGCTGTCTGCAGGGTGGGGGCCATGATGAAGGCCGTCAGGAAGAGGGCCAGCGACACCATCACCGTATTGGGCGGCGCCGTCTGCAGGCCGATGGCCGAACGCAGCAGCGACAGAACCACGACAATGCGAGTGAAGCTCGTCACCATCACGAGGATCGACGGGGCCAGGCTGAGAATTGTCAGCAGGGCCACGAGCTGCAGGGCGCGCTGCGTCACGCCCGTGCCTTCGCCAAAGCCGATGGAAATGTCCTGCGCCAGTGCCGGGGCGGCGAGCAGCACCGCTGCTGCCCCGGCCAGAGCAAATGCCGTCAGGCGCACATATCTGGCGGATCTGGTTGCGCCCTTGCGACCGTTCATTTGCGCTCTTGCGTGCCGATTTCGGACAGGAGGCGTGCCATCTCTTCTTCAATGGCGGTCACGCCGGGATTGTCGCGGGCGGTCTGAACCTTGATCTCCGGAGCCGCACCCGGCTGCTCTGCCTCGCTGTCCTGTGATGCGTCAGGCTCCGGTGCAGCGGCTTTGGGGGCTTCGGCCTCTGCTGCCTGGGCTACAGCCGGTGCGGATGCCGAGGACTTGCTCTGCAGATGACCATCGAGAACATCAGCCAGGGCATCGGCCAGCAGATCGTCTGCCATATCGCCCTGCGCTGCGCTTGCCGGTTCTGCGGAGGGGCGTGCCGGGGCGAGAGGCGCGAACAGGTCTTCTTCGTCTGCGGCAGCATCCGGGGTGGCGGTGCTTTTTTCTTCGGGCTGGGCTGAGCTTGCCGGGCTTTCGGCCTGCTGGGGCGCCGGTGTGGTGTCTTCCTGCGGAGCCGCGGCGCTTTCAGTCTTCACCGGAGCCGGCGGAACCTCTGCTGCAGCTTCGCTGCGTGCTTCACCAGCGGCTGCGGTGTCGGTGGGGGCTGCGGCCACTGCCGCGCCTGCCGTGTTCGCCGGGGTGCCCGCCTGTGTGCCCGCCTGTGTGCCGCCGGGAGCGCCGGCGCCGCCGCGATAGCTCGCCGCGCGGGCTGGGTCCAGCCGCAGATACGGGTTGGTGGCCAGCGAGCCCAGGCCTTCGCCGCTGCGTTCTGCAGGGCTGCGAACTTCTGCTGCTGCTGTGGCGGAAGGTGAGGCGCCTGCAGATGCGGTGGCACTCTGAGCGGCAGCAGGCTGCGCCCGGACGGTGTCTGCCGCCGTAGCCTCGCCCGGCACCGGGCTCTGGCCGGCAGCAAGCGGATTCTGGAAAACGGTGCGTGCGCGGGCCGCGGGACCCGAAGAGGGAGGCGTGACCTGACGGCGCGGCTCGGGCTCGGGGGCCGGAGCCTGAACGTCGGATGACGTTGGCCGGGAGAAGGTGCGTGCGAGCCCCGCAACGGCAGCGCCTGCCGCAGCGACCGAGGCACCCGCCTTCTGGGTGAGAGCAGAGGTTGCCGACTGGACTGTGCCGCCAGCGGCGGGATCCCTCGGGGCGGGCTGGGAAGCAGACTGGACAGCGCTTCTGATGGCCGGAGCGGAAACTTCCGGCGCGCGCAGGGCCGGTTCGGACGCCCGCAGGGCAGGGCTGACCGGAGCGGCAGGTGCCGGTACTGACGGGGCCGCCGTTGCCGGGGCTGCGGATGTCCCGGCCGACATGGCTTCCGCTGCGCGGGCGCGCAGGGTCTTGATCGTGTCGAGCGGCGATGTCACCGGCTTGAGCTCTGAACCTGCGCTGCCAGCCACCTGGACGGAGGGCGCCTGGGCGGCGTGAGGCATGGATGTCTGGGGTGCCTGAGGCGTCTGGGGTGCCAGGGCCTTGGCTGCAGGCGCTTCAGCTGCCGGAGCATGCGGGCGCGGGGCGGAAGGAGCTGTTGCCTGCGGTGCCGGTGCGGAATCGAGCTGCGGCTCGTTTTGTCCGCGCGCGCGGGCGCTGGCGGCGAGGCTGCCGGCTGCCGCTGCTGCGCGGGCGGCAAGATTTGCGGCAAGGCGCTGCGGGCCGGAGGCGGCGGTCTGCGGCTTTTCAGCTGCGGAGGGCTGGGCACGCAACGGCGGGGGGGCAGAAGGCGCAGGAGCAGAGGACGGGGCGGCCGCAGCGAGCGAGGGGGCAGACGGAGCCGTCATGACCGCTACGGGAGCCGCAGCAGGGGCGGGGACGGGGCTGTCGCCGGTGTCATAGTCCGGCGCACCATAGCCTGCCAGCTGGCGCTGGTAATTTGCGGCGACCGGAGTGCCGCGAATGATCGTCTGTTCAACCACCACATCGGTCGGTCCGCCGACGAGAATGAGATGCTCCACATTGTCGCGGCGCACTAGCAGCAGGCGGCGGCGGGCATCAATGTTCATGGCATCCATGACCGCGATGCGCGGCTGGCGGTTGCGGCCTGCGTTGATGCGGTTGCCGGTGAATTGCCGCAGAAAATAGACCATCAGGCCGATCAATGCGAAGACGATGGCCAGCGCAATGATGAAAGACATCGCCCGTGCGATGCCGTCTCCGACGCCGAAAGTATCCGCGATCCACTCGTACATACCAACCTCATTACTCTGCGCCGGACTGGCGGCCGCCTCCTTGCCGGGTCAGGCGCCAGATCTCCCTTGCATTCAGCCGCGGAGCAGACTTCTGCCCCGCCTGCGTGATAGATCAGAGCTGCAAATAGCATCTGCGGGCGCCGAGGTATACCTCCCAGTTACCCGTCAGCCTGTTGCAGCGCTTCACTTGCGCCTTCCCAGACTTGCAAGCCGGCGCAATGCGCAACCATCGCCGCGTCTGCCTCCGGCTCTGCCCAGTTGCTGGCCCAGTTGCTAGCCAGGTTGCTGGCCAACTTCTTGGGCCGGTGCTCCTGCGCCGTGCTGGCACTCCATTCCCTCATCCATGGTGGGGGAATGTAGCGGCGGAAGCTTGCGCCGCCCAGTTGCTCCCTGCATGATTCTGACTGGACAAATGCCATGAGCTTGTCTCGCCGGTTCGTCGAATCGGCTGAACCCTCTAAATATTAACAGGGGCAGGCAAAAAATGCCGGGTAGTTTTGTTGTTTGCGGCCGTGCTTGAGCGGGTTGTTTACGAGTTTCCACGGAAAACCGCGACCTTGCTGCGAAAATCATTAACGCGCCATTAACTTTCCGTTAACCCTTTGAGCGGCAGTGTTTGCCGAAGTGTTAACAAATGGTGACTCGCATGTCTCTGACCGACCTGCCGATGTTCCGGGCGATCAAGTCCAAAATGCAGTGGCATCAGGCCCGGCAGGGTGTGCTTGCCGAAAATGTCGCCAATGCGGATACGCCGGGATACCGGGCGAGAGAGCTCAAGGCCTTCAAGGTGGACGAGGATCTGAAACTCGCCAAGCCGGGGCTTGAGACGGTGCGCACCCAGGCGGGGCATCTGTCGGGCGTGATGCGTGCGTCCTCCGGCGGCGGTCAGATTTCGCCCAGCACCTTCGAGACGACGCCGGATGGTAACAATGTGGTTCTCGAAGAGCAGATGATGAAGGTCACGCAGAACCAGATGGAGTTCCAGGCGGCGGCGACGCTCTACAGCCGCAGCATGAAGCTTCTCAAGACTGCCATCGGCAAGTCTGCCTGAGGCGGGCTTTGAACACTTGCAAAGGAGAGTGCCATGGATCTGACCAAGACGCTGTTCGTTTCGGCTTCCGGGCTCAAGGCGCAGACGGGCCGCATCCGCGTGATCGCGGAGAACATTGCCAATGCGGATTCCACGGGCCGCACGCCGCAGGAAGATCCTTACCGCCGCAAGATTCCGACCTTCACGAACCGGTTCGAGAAGGCGCTGAATGCGGAAGTCGTCGCTCTGGGCCGGATCCAGGAAGACCAGTCGCAGTTTCCCACCCGCTACGAGCCCGGCCATCCGGCCGCCGATGCGGAAGGCAATGTGCGCATGCCCAACGTGAATTCGCTGGTGGAAAGCGTCGACATGCGCGAGGCGCAGCGCTCTTACGAAGCGAACCTGAACGTCATCGAGACAACCCGCAGCATGCTGCAGCGGACCATCGACATCCTGCGCGGCTGAGCCTTCGGCTGACGCATCTGAACCCAGAGGATAATCCATCATGGCTATTCCATCCGTTGCCGCGAATGCCTATCAGACGATGGCCCGCCTCGGACAACAGGGGCAGGGGCTTGGCGGCGGCGAAGGGGCTGCCGGTGCCTTTACCCAGACCCCGGATTTCGGCGGCATGGTGCGCGACGCTGTCAGCTCCGTCTCCGACGCGGGGCAGAAGTCCGAGGGCATGGCCCTTGGCCTTGTCCAGGGCAAGGCAGATGTGGTTGATGTGGTGACGGCCATCGCAGAAACGGAAGTCGCGCTGGAGACCATGGTCTCCGTGCGGGACCGCGTGATTGCGGCTTACGAGGAAATCATGCGCATGTCGATCTGATGCCAGATCGCGGCGGGACAAGGGGCTGACAGCCAGATGACCGGACCTGAGGTCATGGATATCGCCCGCGAGGGCATCTGGACCCTGGTGCTGGTCGCGGCTCCGGTGATGATCGTTGGCCTCGTCGTCGGCGTTCTTGTCGCGCTGTTTCAGGCGCTGACCCAGATCCAGGAAATGACGCTGGTGTTCGTTCCGAAGATCCTGGCGATCTTCGTGACCATGATCATCGCCTTTCCCTTCATGGGCAGCATGCTGAACGCCTTCATGATGCGTATTTCCGAGATGATCCTGACGACCGGTCCGGGCTAGACGGGAGGGGGATGTGACCATCCAGCTCTCTTTCCTGCCTGAAATGGCGGCTGTCTTCATGCTGATGTTTGCCCGGCTGGGCACGCTGATGATGCTGCTGCCGTCCTTCAGCGAGCAGTCTATCCCCATGCGGCTGCGCCTGACTCTGGCCCTGGCGCTCACCTTGCTGCTTTATCCCATGGCGTCCCGGCTTTACCCGGTGGGCCTGACCGAAAACATCAACCGTTTCGGGGTGATGCTGGCGGGGGAGTTCATCATTGGATTTGCCGTTGGCCTGTGCGGACGCATGATCACCGCGGCCCTGACGACCGCCGGCGTCATCATCGCCAACCAGACGGGCCTGTCCTTCGCGCTTGGGTCGGACGTGACCAATGCCGGCCAGCAAGGCGCATTGATCGGCAACTACCTGTCCATTCTTGCCGTCACCCTGATCTTCACCACGGATACCCATTATCTGATGATCGCGGCGCTGCATGACAGCTTCAGCCTGTTTCCGCCGGGCGTCGTGCTGCCGGTGGGAGACTTTGCCCGGATGGCGCAGGAGACGGTCTCCGGGGTGTTTTCCATCGCCATGCGTATCAGCGCCCCCTTCATCGTGGTGGGGCTTGTCTTCTATTTCGGCCTTGGCCTTCTCAACAAGCTGATGCCACAGATGCAGATCTTCTTCATCTCGGCACCTGTTGGCATTGCCATCGGCATCCTGCTTCTTTACGCGCTTCTGATCGCCATCATGAACAAGTACCTGGCGCATTTCACCGAGGCGATCGGCAAGTTCACAGGGGGATAGGCCGGCCTGCCGCATCCCGCCTGCGGGTGGGGGCGGCGGCTGGCTGATCCCATTCAACACGTCCGGGCATTCCGTTCGCGCTTCGGCGGACGGTGGCTTCAGGGGAAACAATGTCTGACCAGACCGACGATTCGGAGAAAACCGAGGACCCCACGCAAAAACGCTTGAAAGAAGCGTTGGAGCGAGGGGATGTCGCAAAATCTCAGGAAGTCAGCACGTGGTTCACGCTCGCCGGAACCGCGATGATCATTGCATTTCTGGCGCCCGGAGTGTTTTCCAGCCTCGGCGGCAAGCTGAAATGGTACGTGGAGCACGCCGATGCTATTCCCGCAGATGGCGGCGGGCTTGTTGCGCTATGGAGCAACACCGGGCTGGTGGTGGCTGCCGCGGTCGCTCTGCCCATGCTGACCATGATGATCATGGCTGTCATCGGCAACATGGTGCAGCATGAACTGGTCTTCTCGGCGGAATCGCTGAAGCCGAAACTCTCCAAGGTCTCGCCAATGTCGGGCTTCAAGCGGCTGTTCTCGGCCGACAGCCTGATGAATTTTCTCAAGGGCCTCGTCAAGATCGTCATCGTTTCCACGCTGATGGTCGCCGTGCTCTGGCCGGAGCGGGACATGGCGGAAGCCGTCATGTTCATGGACGAGCTGATGGTGATGGAGGAGACCCGTATTCTTGCCCTGAAGCTTATCGGTGCCATTCTCGCCGTCATGACCATCGTTGCTGCCCTGGATTTCCTTTGGCAGAAGACGAAATGGTTCAAGAAGCAGAAGATGAGCCTCCGGGAAATCAAGGAAGAATACAAGCAGACGGAAGGTGATCCGGCGGTCAAGGGCAAGATCCGACAGCTGCGCATGGAGCGCAGCCGCCGCCGCATGATGAGCGCCGTGCCCCAGGCGACGGTGGTTGTCACCAACCCGACGCACTACTCTGTTGCACTCAAATATGAGGACGGGATGGGGGCGCCTCAGGTGGTCGCCAAGGGTGTCGACGCAGTCGCCTTGCGCATTCGGGAAATTGCGAAAGAGAACAAGGTGCCCATCGTCGAGAACCCGCCGCTGGCCCGTGCGCTCTACGCGGCGACGGAAATCGATCAGTTCATCCCCGAAGAACACTTCAAGGCAGCGGCCGAGGTCATCGGCTTTGTCTACAGAATGCGGAAAACCCGGAGCTGGCGCGATAATTGACACCAGATCGGTTGAATTTAGCTGCGCGGGGCAGAATGCTGCATGAAAGACCGAATCCCGCCGGGCGGGAGGGAGAAGAGTGGTAATGAGCGACAGGGACTCACACATGGCAGAGCCGGTTGTCGACCGTGCGGAGCGGTCGGGAAGCATTGCCGCGCTGCTGCTTCTGGCCTTGGCCCTTCTGGGCGCGGCCACGGCCTTTGCGGTCATGGGCCGCGAGGCTGCAGAGCCCTATGTCCTTGCCCTGCTTGGCATTCTGGCTGTGGTCGGGGTTTTTTCACTGTTCGCGGCAGCCATCGGCCTGTTGCGCTTTTCCACGCGCGGCCGTGCCAGTCCGCTGGGCGGAGCCTTTCTCGACACATTGGAGGAGGGGGCGGTTGTCACCGACGTTGAAGGCCGTCTGATCTACGCGAACCAGGCCTATGCCGTGCTGACGGGCGCTGAAACCCCCGCTGAGGTGCGCACCATCGAACGGGTATTCTCCAGCGATCCGGATGCGGCCGATGTGATGTTCCGCCTGTCCCAGGCCATGCGCGACGGGCGCAAGGCGCAGGAGGAAGTGCGGCTTCCCACCGCACTGGACGGCGATGACAGCGGCGCCCGCTGGTACAGGGTGTCCGTGCGGCCCTTGCAGATCCCGCGCAAGGAAGGCGGCTCCGGCCGTCCCCTGATGGTCTGGCAGCTTGCCGACATCACCCGCGACCGCAGTGATCAGGAAAGCTCCTTCCAGGAGCTGCAGCGCGTCATCAATTTCCTTGATCATGCCCCGGCTGGCTTCTTCTCCTGTGATGCGCGCGGACGGATCGTCTATCTCAACGCCACGCTGGCCGACTGGCTGGGCTATGATCTGGCCCAGTTCCAGGCTGGTGAAGTGCTGCTGGCTGACATCATCCGGGGGGATGGTGCGGAGCTCGTGCGGTCTGTGCGCGGTTCTGCCGGTGAGGTGAAGAGCGAAACCTTCGATCTTGATCTCGTCACCCGCAATGGCCGGGGCCTGCCGGTGCGTCTGCTGCACCGGGTTCCCTTTGGCGCCGAAGGCGTTCCCGGCGACAGCCGCACGCTGGTGCTGAACCGTTCGCGCGGGGAAGAGGTGGCCGAGGCGCTGCGGGCGGCCGAAGTGCGCTTTGCGCGCTTCTTCAACAACACGCCGATTGCCATCGCCTCGCTGGACGCCGAGGGCCGGGTCCTGCGCACCAACGCGCCGTTCCTGCGTCTGTTTGGCCCGGTCGATATTTCCGGCTCCGGCACCCGCATGCAGGATTTCGTCGCTGAGCATGGCCGGGAGGAACTGTCGCGGGCGCTCTCTGCCGCCGCCAAGGGCATCGGCGAGATCGCGCCGGTTGACCTGCCGCTGGCCAATGCCTCTGACGGGCGCTCCGCCACCTTCTATGTCTCTGCCGTGCAGGACGGGGAAGGGGATGGCGAGATGGCCATCGTCTACGCGCTGGAGACAACGCAACAGCGGGCGCTGGAGGCCCAGTTCGCCCAGAGCCAGAAGATGCAGGCCATCGGCCAGCTGGCGGGCGGCGTGGCGCATGACTTCAACAACGTGCTCACCGCCATCATCGGCTTCTCCGATCTTCTGCTGGCGAGCCACCGGCCGACCGATCCGTCCTTCCAGGACATCATGAACATCAAGCAGAATGCCAACCGCGCGGCGGGCCTTGTCCGCCAGCTGCTGGCCTTCTCGCGCCGCCAGACCCTGCGCCCGCAGCAGCTGGCGCTCAATGATGTGCTGGCCGATCTCGCCAACCTGCTGGACCGCCTGCTCGGTGAAAAGGTGGAGCTGAAGGTGGTCCATGGCCGAGACCTGTGGCCGGTGATGGCGGACGTGAACCAGCTGGAGCAGGTGATCGTCAACCTCGCGGTCAATGCGGGCGACGCCATGTCCGACGGCGGCCGCCTGACCATCCGCACCTCAAACGTGACGGAAGAGGACTCGATCCGCTTCGACAACACGCGCGGCATGCCGCCGGGCGAATATACGCTGATCGAGGTGGAAGACACCGGGCACGGCATGACGCCGGAGATCATGGAAAAGATCTTCGAACCTTTCTTCTCCACCAAGGAGGTGGGCAAGGGCACCGGTCTTGGCCTCTCCACCGTGTACGGCATCGTCAAGCAGACCGGCGGCTACATCTTCTGCTCGTCCGAGGTGGGCGTGGGCACGGTCTTCCGCATCTTCTTCCCGCGGCACATCCCCAAGGAGCAGCCGGTCATCGAGAAGAAGATCATCGAGGACAGCGACAAGGTGAAGGACCTCACCGGCTCGGCCTCGATCCTGCTGGTGGAAGACGAGGAGGCCGTGCGCGCCTTTGCCGCCCGTGCGCTTGCCTCACGCGGTTACACCGTCCACGAAGCAGGGTCCGGCACGGAAGCGCTGGAGGTGATGGAGGAAACCGGCGGCAGCATCGATCTGGTGGTGTCAGATGTGGTCATGCCGGAAATGGACGGCCCCTCGCTCTTGCGCGAATTGCGCAAGACACGGCCCGATCTCAAGATCATCTTCGTTTCGGGCTATGCGGAAGACGCTTTCGAGGAGAACCTGCCGGAAGGCGAGACCTTCTTCTTCCTGCCCAAGCCCTTCACCCTCAAGCAGCTGGCGACAACCGTGAAGGACGTGCTGTCGAGCTGAGGCGAAGATGAGGGATGCTGTGCCGGCCGTGCTGGCACAGCTGGCCCTGAGGGGCCTCCTTCCTGCCTGATTACGGTTTGCAAAGACCGCAATAGAGCCTTTCGAGCGCATCAAGGTAAGCATCCCGCTCAGCCCCGCCGGCAATTGCCAGCGCTGCGCGCTCGAAGGCGGCGCCGAGCATGGCGGCAAGGGCATGCCTCTCGTCTTCCGGCAGCCCGGTGATCGCAGGAATCGCTGCGATGGCCTCCCGAAGCGTTGCCTCTCCCTGCTCCTTGTCCAGACACGCCATCTCCTGCATGCCCAGAACGGCCGGCCCCTCCAGCAGCAGCAGGCGGGCGCGGCCCGGCTCTGCCATGGCATCCAGATAGGCCTGGGCACCGCCGCGGAAGGCCAGTTGCAAGGACAGATCTTCCGGTGAAGCCTGCCGTATGGCCTCCGCAACGGCCGCAAGTTCACCTTCCACAACGGCCCGCATCAAGGCGGCCTTGTCGGCAAAGTGATGATACAGCGCGCCGCGCGTCACATTGGCCGCAGCCACGATGTCGGGCGTTCCGGTCTCCGCGTAACCGCGGGTGATGAAGAGCGCGCGGGCGGCGGCGATCAAAGCTGCGCGGGTTTCCTGGCGGCGCTCGGCATTGGTCCGGCGGGTTGGAAGTGATTGCATACATGCAGCCTGTATGTTAATTGAAGAGACATGCATAGTGTATGTTTTTTCAGGAGGGCTGTCGCATGAAAATCACCCAGTACTATCCGGTTCTGATGTGCGAGGATCCCGCCGGGGCATCTGCCTTCTTTCAGAGGCACTTCGGCTTCGTGCCGCTGTTCACTGCGGACTGGTATGTGCACCTGCAGCAGAAGGATAACCCGGAGGTCAATCTCGCCATTGTCGCTGCGGATCACGCAACGATCCCGCCCTCCGGCCGGGGACACGCGGCAGGATTGCTTCTCAATTTCGAAGTTGAGGATGCGGCCGGGGAATATGCAAGGCTGCGTGACGAAGGGCTGACGATCCTGCTGCCGCTGCGCGATGAACCCTTCGGCCAGCGTCATTTCATTGCCGCCGGTCCGCAGGGCGTATTGATCGACGTGATCACGCCCATTCCACCGGCGGCTGAATTTCTGGATCAATATGCACCGCAATCCGTTCCCCGCTGACGGCGGGGAGGGCGGTGCCTGAAGCCTTCAGCCCCTCTGGCGTGCCGTCAGCTGACAGGCAGGGCCGGGCAGCCGGAGGTCCGCTCAACGCGGGTCTTCAGCCCCTGCAGGCTCTGCATGGTGTTCGGGTTGCCCGGCAGCACGAAACTCTGGGCAAGGGCGGTGCGGGCATTGTTGACGATGGCGACGTCCTGAACCGCCAGCGTGCGGCAGGCTTCGCCGGTGAAGCGCACACGCACGCGGATCAGGCGGTCGCCGTTGTCCGAGGGGCCGAATTCGGCGTCAAGCGCCGGGTTGGCCTCCGTCATCTTGCGCTCGATCACCACCATGTTGGCTTCATCCTGCACAACGGGCGTGCCGCGCTCGGTGGCGCTGGCGATCAGGGCCATGCGCACCTGCTCCGGGCTGCCGGCAATCGACAGGGACTGCGCACCCTGCGGCACCGTCAGCTGCGGCTGTGGGGCAAGTGTGGTCTGCACAGGCCGCTGGGGGCCGCTCGACTGGCAGGCCGCAAGTGCCGCGGCGAGGGCAGGGACGATGATCATCTGGCGCATGGTTGCGATCCTCAAGGTAATCATGTTCAGGCTCCGGCAAGCCTAAACAGGCCACCAGTCCGGTTAACAAAGTTAGAACACATCTGGTTCCGTCACTCATAGATCGGAAAGGAGGCTTTGAAAGCTGGCTACGTCACAATCCACGCGGAAATTTGCCGCTTCCCTGGCTTTTTTCTCATGCCAGTTCGCGATGAGCCCGGCCCGCCGGGGGCAGGTCAGGCTCGCGTGGCGCTTGCGCCTCTCATGGCGTGATGCCTCCCGCATCCCGGATGCGGTGGCATCAGAATGTCTTTCCCGTGCGGAAGCCGCCGCCCGTGCCCATGGTGCTTCCGGAAGAGCCGGTTCTGAAGCCACCGCTTCCGCGCGAGCTGCCGCCGCCAAGCCCCTGACCCGAAAAGCCGCCGCCAAACGAGCTGCGGCTGGTGCCGCGGCTGCTGGTGTTCTGGCGCACATGTGCCTTGCGGGCGCGGGCCCAGTAATCAGCGCCGCTGATGGCGCCCTTGACGAGTTCGCCCAGCAGGATGGTGGTCAGGTTGTCGTCCTTGAACGAGGAACCGTAATCGTCATAGCCGTTCTGCCGGAACTGCTGGGTCACCTTGGTCAGTTCCTCGCGGCGGCGGGAAATGTCGCGCTGCAATTCCTTGTCCTGGCGGATCTCGCGGGTCAGATCCTCGATCTGCGCCTCGACATTCTGCAGTTCACGCACGATGGCATCATCCTCGCGCGAGGGGGTGTCGATGGCCTTGCGCAGAAGCGTGTGCAGATCCTCCCGCTGCAGGGCCTTGGCGAGCTCTGCGGCTGCGGCCTGATAGCCTTCGTCCTCACCATCGGTGAAGGTCTGGAGCCGGGCCTGCAGGGCGGAAAGCTCCGCCTCCTGCACCTCAAGCTGGCTGTCCAATTGCAGGAGGGCGTCCTGCAGCCCGATGGCCTCTCCCTCAAGGTCCCGCCCGGCAAGCCGTGTCAGCGTCTGGCGTTCGGACGCGGCAACCGCATCCGCCGCCTCACTGGCCAGCTCATTGCAGCGGGCCGCATGGGCCGTGAGGCGCGGAGGGATCTCGGTCAGCATGGCATAGTTCGGCCGGGCCGCATCAAACCGGATCAGACCGGCGACCCAGCGGTCGAGCGAACGCACCAGGCCTGAGTGGCTGTAGCCCGTGGTGCCGAAGCCGCGCTGCCACAGATACATGAACAGCGGGTCGTTTTCGTAGGCCTTGCCCTTTTCCTCCCGGTCCGCTTCTGCCTGGAGGGCCTTTTCCGAAGCGGCGGTGGCGGTGCGGGCGGCCTGTTCTGCCGCAGCCTTCAGCCCCTTGTGGGTCTCATCTGCGGCAAGGGCCTGGACAAGAGGCCCTTCCAGTGCCTCGATCTGCTCAAGAATGGCGGACCGGGCGGCGGAAAGCCTGTCCCGCTCGCGCATATGCTCTGCCCGCTGGCTTTCCTTGAGGCGGACCTCTTCGGCAAGGCGTGCCAGATCGGCGTTGCGCCGCTCCAGCAGCTGCCGCGCTGTCCGTGCCGCGCCTTCCAGATCGGCGCCAAGATGCTCGGCTTCCTCTGTCTCCATGCGGAATTTTGCAAGGTCCCGGAAGCCCTCGCTCATCTTCTCCGATAGCGCCGAAATGGCCCGCGTTGCCCGTTCGATACGGTGGGCAAGCTCGGTCTCCTCGCGGCGCAGATCCGCAAGGGCCTGTTCGATGGCCGAGAGTGTCTGACGTCCGCTCAGCATGGCTCAAGCCCCCGTTCCGGTGTCACCATTCGGTAATGGCCCCCTGTTCCACCGGCTTGCTCCACTCGATGCCGAGCTTGCCGCGCAGCTTCACGCCCAGTTCGGCATCCTGGACGATGCCATCCTTCGCCTTGTCGTCGCGTACCGCATTGAAAACGCTGACCGGTACCCGCTGCGCCCAGATGGTCACGGTCTTTTCCCTGCCGTCTTCCTCCGAGACGATCCGCCGTGGCAGAGGCTTGCCATCGGCACCGATCGCCTCCACCACCAGATAAAAGTTCTCGGCCGACTGATTCACATCGGGAATGCGTGTCACTCCCGTGGGCACATCCGGGCGGGAGACAATGCGAACGGTGAAGGTGGTGGCCAGCTCGCTGTCGAGTGCGGCCAGCTGGTCGCGCACCCGCCGTGCATCGGCCGCATCACCGCGCGCCAGAGCCCGTTCACCGTCAGCCGCAAGCCCTGCGGCCTGCACCTTGACCGCATCGTCCAGGGATGCGGCATTGATGGCCGCGGTCAGCCGCGCAATGTCCTGAGGCAAAGTCTGGCTGATCTCGGCCTGGAGAGCCTCCGCAGCCCTTTCACGCGGGGCCGTGACGAGGAAATGCCAGGCGGACAAGGAAATCACGAGTGCCGCCAGCGCGATCGCCGCCACGCGGGCATAGCTCATGCGCCGGATGTAAAGCAGGGCCAGAAACCGTTGCAGCCCGGCTTTGGGCGGGGCATAGACGAAACGGTCTTCCTTGAGGCTGGCAACACCCTGCAGCAGGATGTGATCGGGCACGTCAATGCCCTGTGAGGCATAGATGTCCCGCAGGCGGGCGATCAGCTGCGCATCACGGTCAGTTCCGCTCAGCTCGCGCTGAACAAGGGCCTCGTCATGGCGCAATGTGTCGACCACATCCATCGCCATCATCAGCTCGTCGAGCGGCTGTCCTGCGGCCTTCTGTGTTGCGGCCATTCCAATCCTCCGGCCCGCTGGGGCTGGTTCATCAAGTCGTGTGCGCCGGCCGGCCTGTCAAGCCGGCCGGATGGGCTCAGCCCTTGATCAGGGCCTCACCGGCAGCAAGCTTTGCCAGACGGCGCTTGCCATCTTCGACGGCAAGGCGGATTTCTTCGGAGTTTTTCGTCGACATCTCGCGCATCTCGTTGATGATATTGCGCGAATTGACCTGGAAGTTGACCACGCTGTCCACCAGCTTCTTGACCGACGCCGCCTGCACGGTGGGGCCGTAACCGGCTTTCAGCGCGGCCTCCTGCACGGCATCGCCGATTTCGGCCAGCGTCTCGAGGCTCTTGTTGACGCCGTCCTTCATGGCATTCAGCGTCGCGGTCGATTCATGCAGGCCCTGCAGGCCGGTGAAGGAGGCGTTGAGCGCCGTCAGCACCGATTCATTGGTGGAGAAGAAGCTGACCGACTGGGCATAGACCCGCTCCTTGGCGTTGGTCGTCTGCATCAGGCGCGCCATGATGACTTCGGACGTGTTGTAGCCGATGGTCAGGTTGTCGGAGAGATCCTTGGCGACCTGATAGCGCTTTTCCTCGTCCTGCATCTCGCGCATGCGCTCGTCGCGGGTGAGTTCCAGCCTTGCCTTGGCCGCAAGATCCTCGCCGCTGAAGGCCGTGACTTCGGCCGACGCTGCTTCCAGCGACGCCTTGGCGGCGTTCAGCTTGGCGGTGGCGGTGTTCAGCACTTCCAGCGCCAGAACCTCGGCCTGTTTCAGCGCGCCGCGATAGTCACGGTAGGCGTTGAGGATGGTCTGCTCACGCTGGATCTGCTCCTTCGTGTCCTTTGCGACCTCCAGATAGGTCTTGCGGATATCGTCGAAGCGGTTGGAAATGGTGCCGCGGCGCATGTCGCGCCAGCGGTTGGACAGGCCTTCCATGAAGGAAATCTTGCCGTCGGCCAGCTGGTCGACCATGGCCTTGGCGTCGTCGCGGATCGAGTTGAAGGCATCCGTGATCGCCTCGTAGCGCTCGCCGATGGTCATGGCGGCGATCTGGGTGCGGACGATCTCGTTGAAGGTGGAGGCCTGACCCAGCGTGCGGGTGATGACGGCAATCTTGTCCGGCGAGAGATCGGAAATCTGCTCCAGAAGCGCGTTGATCGGCGCATCGGCTTGCGTTTCGGGCATGAGGCCCAGATCCCTGAGAGCGCCGACGGCCCGGTCGAGATACTGCAGCGGGCTCTTGCTCTGTGCCTCGGTCATCGTCTTCCTCCTGCATCTGCGCCCCGCCGGAGGATCCGGCAGGCCTTCCGCTTGTTGCAACCAAATAGGTCAGGCTGATGACAGCAAGTCAACGCAAAGACCTGCGGGGCCATGATAATCCGCCCGCCCTGTCACATGAAGGCGACAGGGCGGGCGGGGGCATGTGACGCCTCGTTACTTTGCCGCCGCCAGAGCCACGGCAATGGCGGCAGCAAGGCGGGCATTGTTGCGCACGAGCGCGATGTTGGTGACGAGGCTGCGGCCCTTCGTCAGCTCGAAGATGTGGCCCAGCACGAAGGGCGTGACGGCCTTGCCCCGCACGTCGCGCCGGGCGGCCTCGGCAATGGCCGCGTCAATATACTGGCCCATCTCGCCGCGGCTGATCTCGCTCTCTGCCGGAACCGGATTGGCGATCAGCACGCCGCCATGGCCGCCGAACAGCTTGCGCGCCTCGATCAGGCGGGCGATCTCCCCGGCGCTGTCCATGCGGTACGGGGCGGGCAGGCCGCTCTCGCGCGACCAGAAGGCGGGCACTTCGTCCGTGCCATAAGCGATAACCGGCACGCCGCGCGTTTCCAGCACTTCCAGCGTCTTCGGGATATCGAGCAGGGCCTTGGCCCCGGCGCAGACAACGCAGACCGGCGTGCGGGAGAGTTCGTCCAGATCGGCGGAGATATCGAAGCTGGTTTCAGCCCCCTTGTGCACGCCGCCGATGCCGCCCGTGGCAAAGACGCTGATTCCGGCAGCTTCTGCCGCCATCATGGTTGCCGCCACCGTGGTGGAACCGGGACGGCCCGTCGCCACTGCAATGGCCAGATCGGCGCGCGAGCACTTCATCACGTTCTTTTCCTGGCCCAGCCGGTCAAGGTCAGCGGCATCAAGGCCGATGCGGATGCGCCCGTCGAGCACGGCGATGGTGGCCGGCACGGCACCCGCCGCGCGGATGTCGGCTTCCACCTGGCGTGCCGTCTCCACATTCTGCGGGAAGGGCATGCCGTGGGTGATGATGGTCGATTCCAGCGCCACGATGGGCTTGCCGGCAGCGCGGGCGGCCTGAACCTCGGCGGAATAGACGAGAAGATCCGCAAGGCTGGCGGGCAGGGAGGTGGACATGGTTCTTTCCTCAAGGCTTGCGGCCCGTGCCGGACCATTGCGGGGCGGCACGGCGCTGAAAGGGGGGATGGCTTTGGCCACGCCTTAAGGGCGTGCCGGCCGGTTGGTGTTCTTATAGACCTGCGGGTGCTGCAGGTTCAACGTGGGGCAGAGGCTGAAGGCAGTGCCTCAAGCGCCGCCCAGCTCAGGCCTGCCGCCACTGCGCCGGTGACGGCAAGCGTCATGGCGGCTGCGGCAAGCCCTTTCTCTAGGCTCTCGGAGAGGGGCAGGTTGCGGGCGATGCCCGCAAGCGTTCCGGCCATCAGCGCGTCGCCCGCACCGGTCACGTCATGGACCATGGCGGGAGGCGGGGTCAGGAAGCCATGAGCCTCACCCTTGGACCAGAAGAGCGGCTTTGCGCCCGCACTGATCACCACGGCCCCCGGGCCAAGGGCCCGAAGGGCGGCGCCGAGTTCTTCCTGCGGGGTATCGGAGCTGAGCCCGGCAAGGTGTGCGGCCTCACCCCGGTTGACGAAGAGGATATCAAGCCGCGGCAGGATGGGGCGAAGGCGTGCCGCCTTGGCATTCGACACCGCATCGGCCGCCAGCAGCTTGTCACCAGAAGCTTGAGCCAGCGCTTCGAGCACGGTCTGGGGCAGGTTTGCCTCGATGAACCAGAGGCCGGCTGCCCGTGCTGCCGGTGACAGATCACCTGCGAGCGACGCATCAAGGCTTTCTGTTATATCCGTATCGACCACAGCGGCGGCAAGCGAGCCATCCGGGTCATGCAGGGCCACGTAACGGCCGGTTGGCAAGGGCAGGGTGCGGACACCAAAGAGGTTGAGGCCCTCGCGCCCCAGAAGGCTGCGCAGCGCAGCGCCGTCTCCGTCATCTCCCAGCGCTCCGCTGAGGGCCACCGGCACGCCGAGCTTCGCCAGCCCCCGCGCCACATTGGTGGCAACGCCGCCGGGCATGCCCCGCATGTTGGACGGGGTGGAGGTTTCGCGGTGGATGGGCTCCTTCGCATGGGCGATCAGGTCGAGATGAATGGCGCCGAAGCAGGCCGCCGGGGCCGCTGTCTGGACTGTTCCGTTCATTGCCGTGTCTCCTTGCAAGGCCCGTTCCGGTGGAATGAGGGAAGGCGCGCGTCTGCCGGCCGCCTCAAAGGGGCACCGCTGCGGCTGTGCAGGGCGCGAACCATATGCCAGCGATTCTGCTAACCTGCCAGCCTGCTTGCGAAGCTACGTGAAAAGAACGGGCTTGCGGAAGAGCACGCAGGCGTGAACATACACGGAACTAATTGACGAAAAACGATAAAAAACAATCTTGTAAAAGATCTTGGCAAATTGGAACAAAGAGGGTACAAAAGCTGAGTTTGAAACGGCGGGTCCATCGTGGAATAAGGAGCCTCGCACATGTCTCAGAGTTCACTTCGCCTTGTAGAGAGCAGCCAGATGGACAAGACCAAAGCGCTGGATGCAGCGCTCTCGCAGATCGAACGGGCCTTCGGTAAGGGCTCCATCATGCGCATGGGCCAGGGGCAGGTGGTTGAGGTCCAGACGGTCTCCACCGGCTCCCTCGGCCTCGATATTGCGCTGGGCATCGGCGGATTGCCGAAGGGCCGTATCGTCGAGATCTATGGCCCGGAATCCTCGGGCAAGACGACGCTGGCCCTGCACACCATTGCCGAGGCTCAGAAGTCCGGCGGCATCTGCGCCTTCATTGATGCCGAGCATGCGCTCGATCCGATCTATGCCCGCAAGCTGGGCGTCAATCTGGATGATCTGCTGATCTCCCAGCCCGATGCCGGCGAGCAGGCGCTGGAAATCGCCGACACGCTGGTGCGCTCCGGCGCTATCGACATTCTGGTGGTGGACTCGGTGGCTGCCCTGACGCCGAAGGCCGAACTGGAAGGCGAAATGGGCGACAGCCTGCCGGGCATGCAGGCCCGCCTGATGAGCCAGGCGCTGCGCAAGCTCACGGCCTCCATCTCCAAGTCGAACTGCATGGTGATCTTCATCAACCAGATCCGCATGAAGATCGGCGTCATGTTCGGTTCGCCCGAAACCACGACGGGCGGTAACGCGCTGAAGTTCTATGCCTCCGTCCGCCTTGACATCCGCCGCATCGGCTCCATCAAGGACAGGGAAGAGGTTGTCGGCAACCAGACCCGCGTCAAGGTGGTGAAGAACAAGCTGGCGCCTCCGTTCCGTCAGGTCGAATTCGACATCATCTACGGTGAAGGCGTATCCAAGTCGGGTGAGCTGGTCGATCTGGGCGTCAAGGCGAACATCGTCGAGAAGTCCGGTGCCTGGTTCTCCTACAACAGCCAGCGCCTCGGTCAGGGCCGCGAGAACGCCAAGCAGTTCCTGCGCGACAATCCGGCCATTGCCGACGAGATCGAGCTGGCCATCCGCCAGAACGCCGGTCTTCTGGCTGAAGCCATCACCACCGGTGACAGCGACAGCGAAGACGCTGACGATTGATATCCCCTGCCGGTACAGGCTGCCGGTGGGATACCCCTTACGTCTGATTGTTTTGAAGACCCGCGTTTTGCGGGTCTTCTGCTGTCTGGAGCACGATTGCCGCGAGGGCTGGTCTTCTGCCCCTTGAAGGCAAGCGCCAAATGCAGCCGCCTCGCTTCTGGACAGGCCGAAGGGTGAAAGATAAAAGGCTTTGAACTGCTTGCGCGGGAAAGGCCGGGGCAGGGGGCAGGAGAGTGTCCCCGCCGGAGATATCCCGCGCTGCCGATGGATCGAGAGCGAGACCTAGATGAGCGGCGTAAACGAGATCAGATCAGCGTTTCTGGAATATTTTGCCAAGAATGGCCATCAGGTCGTGGAATCGAGCCCCCTGGTGCCGCGCAACGACCCGACGCTCATGTTCACCAATGCGGGCATGAACCAGTTCAAGAATGTGTTCACCGGCCTGGAAAAGCGCGACTACGACCGCGCCGTGACCGCGCAGAAGGTGGTGCGTGCCGGCGGCAAACACAACGATCTCGACAATGTGGGCTACACTGCCCGCCATCACACCTTCTTCGAGATGCTGGGCAACTTCTCCTTCGGTGACTATTTCAAGGAGCGGGCCATCGAACTGGCCTGGAACCTGATCACCAAGGAATACGGCCTGCCAAAGGAGCGCCTGATCGTCACCGTCTATTCGGAAGACGACGAGGCGCACGCCCTGTGGAAGAAGGTCGCCGGTCTTTCGGACAGCAAGATCATCCGCATCCCGACCTCGGACAACTTCTGGACCATGGGCGACACCGGCCCCTGCGGCCCGTGCTCCGAAATCTTCTACGATCACGGCGACCATATCTGGGGTGGCCCTCCGGGCTCGGCCGAGGAGGATGGCGACCGCTTCATCGAGATCTGGAATCTCGTGTTCATGCAGTATGAGCAGACGCCGGAAGGCCGCTTCAACCTGCCGCGTCCGTCGATCGACACTGGCATGGGACTGGAGCGCGTGGCCGCCGTGCTGCAGGGCGTCCATGACAACTACGACATCGACCTGTTCCGCGCCCTGATTTCGGCCTCGGTCAATGCGACCGGCGTTGAAGCGGATGGGGCTGCCCGGTCGAGCCACCGCGTCATTGCCGACCACCTGCGCTCCTCCTGCTTCCTGATTGCCGATGGCGTGCTGCCGTCGAACGAAGGCCGTGGCTATGTCCTGCGCCGCATCATGCGCCGTGGCATGCGCCATGCGCATCTGCTGGGCGCGCGCGAGCCGCTGATGTGGAAGCTGGTGCCCGCGCTCATCCGCGAGATGGGCCGTGCCTATCCGGAACTGGTGCGTGCCGAGGCCCTGATCACCGAGACGCTGCGCCTCGAAGAAACCCGCTTCCGCAAGACGCTGGAACGCGGCCTTGGTCTCCTCGACACGGCGACCGCCGATCTCTCCAAGGGCGGTGAGCTGGATGGCGAGACGGCCTTCAAGCTCTACGACACCTATGGCTTCCCGCTCGACCTGACACAGGACGCCCTGCGCGCCCGCGGCATCACCGTGGACACGGATGGTTTTGCAACCGCCATGGAGCGGCAGAAGGCCGAGGCCCGTGCGGCCTGGGCGGGGTCCGGCGAAAGCGCCACGGACACGGTGTGGTTCGCGCTCAAGGAAAAGTGCGGCGCGACCGAGTTCCTGGGCTACGAGACGGAGCAGGCGGAAGGCGCCGTTCTGGCGCTGGTCGCCGATGGCAAGGAAACGGACAAGCTGACGGCCGGACAGACGGGCTTCGTCATCCTCAACCAGACGCCCTTCTATGGCGAATCCGGTGGTCAGGTTGGCGACACCGGCGTCATGAAGGCTGCCGGCGTGCGTCTCAAGGTCACCGAAACGCAGAAGAAGGCCGATGGCCTCTTCATCCACGCGGTGACGGTTGAAGAGGGCACGGTGACGGTTGGCCTTGGTGTCGAGCTGGTGGTGGACCATTCCCGCCGCAGCCACATCCGCTCCAACCACTCGGCCACCCATCTGCTGCACGAGGCCCTGCGCGAAGTGCTGGGCTCGCATGTGGCGCAGAAGGGCTCGCTGGTGACGCCGGACCGCCTGCGCTTCGACTTCTCCCATCCCAAGCCGATTGACGATGCGGAGCTGAAGCAGGTCGAGGCGATTGCCAACGAGATCATCCTGCAGAACGCCCCGGTCGACACCCGCCTGATGGCGGTGGACGAGGCGATCGAAAGCGGTGCCATGGCGCTCTTCGGCGAGAAATACGGCGAAGAGGTGCGTGTGGTGTCCATGGGCACGGCGCTGCATGGGCCGAAGGCCGGCAAGACCTATTCGGTCGAGCTTTGCGGCGGCACGCATGTGAAGCGCACCGGTGACATCGGCCTCGTGCGCCTCGTCTCGGAAGGTGCAGTGGCCGCCGGCGTGCGCCGTCTGGAAGCGCTGACCGGCGAAGCGGCCCGTGCCTATCTCGACGAGCAGGACACCCGCGTCCGCGAGATCGCGTCCATCCTGAAGGTTGGCGCGGGCGAGATCACGGCCCGCGTTGCCCAGCTGCTGGACGAGCGCAAGCGCATGGAGAAGGAACTCTCCGAAGCGCGCAAGAAGCTCACCATGGGCGGGGGCGCTTCCGGTGGCGCAGACCAGCCGCGTGAAATCAACGGTGTCAAGTTCCTCGGCCGCGCGCTGGATGGCATTCCGGCCAAGGACCTGAAGGGCATGGTGGACGAAAGCCGCACCGCGCTCGGCTCCGGCATCGTTGTGCTGATCTCGGTTTCCGAAGACGGCAAGGGCAGTGCCGTGGTTGGCGTCAGCGAAGACCTGACCTCCCGCTTCAGCGCGGTGGATCTGGTGCGCGTCGCCTCTGAAGCTCTTGGCGGCAAGGGCGGCGGCGGCCGTCCGGACATGGCGCAGGCCGGTGGCCCGGATGGCAGCAAGGCTGCGGAAGCCCTGGCGGCCATCGAGGCTGCCATCGCAGGCTGACCGGCGGTTTCAACCCGCCGGGATGAGTTGGAACCCGGCAGTGCGGCAAAGTGCCTCCTCAGAGGCCCCCGCCGCACTGCCGGTGCCCGTTTGTTTTGAAATAATTGATTTTTTGCCTGTAGCTTTGCCGGGCTTCTGTCCCAAGGCTTTCGGTGCCGGCGCATCATGCCTTGAAATTGCTCAGGCGCCACGCGGGCTTGGTCAACGCGCATTGGGCCGTGTTCATTGCGTGTTGGATGTGCCGGGTTGCGTTTCTGGAGGTGCCGTTGGAGCTGCTTTTTTCTGTGCCTGCGATACTGCTTGGTCTTTCCGGCGTCTATGCGGTGTTTACGCTGACGCTGGCGGCAGCTGTCGTGCGCTATCCCGGCTCCACATATCTGCGCCTCTGGTTTGCTGTTTTCCTGCTGGCATCGGCTGGCAGTACCTGCATCGCGTTGCGGGGCACTGTGCCGCTTGCCGTGAGCGATGACGTTGGCTTTGGCCTCTTCATCATCGCTCTGGGCTTTGTCTGGCTCGGCATGCGGTCCTTCTTCGGCCGGCATGTGCCTTATCTTCTGCCCGTCATGGCTGCCCTTGGTGTTGTCCCGCTCAGCCATGCCCTTGATGAAAGTCAGGATCTGGCAGCGCTCTGGCGCCTGGTCTATGCCCTTGCAATCGCAGGTCTCTTCTACCTTTTGACGGCGTCTGAGCTGCGGCGCAGCATCCGTGAAGAGGGCCTGCCCTCGGCGCGGGCGGCTGCTGGGGTCTATACCAGCCTTTCCTTCGTTCACCTTGCGGCCCTGCCGCTGCCGTTCCTCTTCCCCGTCCGGTTTGACGGCCTCATCCCCAGCTCCGACTGGCTGTTCGGGTTGATCTTCCTGTCGTTGATGCACACTGTTGCGGCGGTGTTTCTGGGCATTGTCCTGTCGAACGAGCGTATGGCAAAAGCCATGCGTCATCTGGCGGACACGGATGAACTGACAGGCCTGCCGAACCGGCGCGCCTTCCTGCGCCAGGTCGAGCAGTCGCTGGCAACGGGGAGCGGCGGCACGCTGCTGATCGCTGACGTCGATCATTTCAAGCAGATCAATGACCGCCATGGCCACCAGTGCGGTGATGCGGTGCTGAAGAATTTTGCGGCCATGCTGGAACAGCTTGCCGGAGAGCGGCTGTTTGCGGCCCGCATCGGCGGTGAGGAGTTCGGCATTTTTCTGCCCGGTCTGACCGGCCCGCATCTGGATTTGCTGGCTGCCCAGCTTTGCCGCGCAGCCGCCGTGTTGCAGATGGAGCATGCCGGCAAGGTTATTCCGGTCACGATCAGCACGGGTGTGGCCGATACCTCTGGCTCCAACGCGTCCTACGAACAGCTGTTTGCCGAGGCGGACCGGGCGCTCTATCTCGCCAAACGCTCGGGCCGGAACTGCTTCCGCCGCCTGCCGCAGATCCGCCTGGTGCATGAGGCCGGTGCGGGGGAGAGCGGAGAGAAGGGCGATGGAAAGCGCCAGCTCGCCTGAATTCGAGGCGGGACGTTCAGGCCGGGACGCAGGTCAATTCCGTGCAGCTTTCACTTTTGCCGGTCTGGCTCCGAGCCAGACGCGCTGGCTGGCGGCATCGCGCAAGGGCGGGGCCAGAAAGTAACCCTGCGCATAGGTGCAGCCTGCGTCTTTCAGGAAGGCCAGCTGCCTCTCATCCTCAACCCCCTCGGCCACGATGCTGATCCCGAGGCCCTTCGCCAGATGGATCATGGTGTCCACAATCACAGCATCCTGATGCGAGGTGGTGACACGTGTGGTGAAAGACCGGTCGATCTTCACGCCGGTGACCGGAAACTGACGCAGATGCGTCAGTGAGGCAAAGCCGGTGCCGAAATCGTCAAGTGACAGCTGGAAGCCCAGGTCATGCAGGCGCTCAAGGGTCCTGCCGATCTGACAGGCAGAGCGGTCGATCAGCACGGTTTCCGTGATTTCGAGCACCAGCCGGTCCGGCGTCAGGCCATGCCGGACAAGGCTCTCGCGCAGCATGGCAGGCAGGTTGTCGCATTTCAGTTGGGCGAGACCCAGATTGACCGACAGCGTGCCCGCGCCAAAACCGGCGCGTTCGAGAGCGGCAAAGCTCTGGCAGCTTTTTTCGAAAAGCTCCTGCCCGAGTGCCAGCCCCATTCCGGCATCTTCCGCTATGGCGACAAATTCGAAGGGCGGCATGTCTTCGCCTTGCCGGTTCCAGCGGGCAAGGCTTTCAAAACCATGGTGGCGGCCGGTCGCGATGTTGACGATGGGCTGCAGGGCCACGGTGATGCTGCCGGCCAGAAGGGCTTCGGAAAGGGCGGTCTTGACCTCGGCCACCCGGTGCAGCCTGCGGCCGAGCTGCTCATCGAACAGGGTCCAGCCGTTGCGGCCGTTTTCCTTGGTCTTGTAGAGGGCACTGTCGGCGTTCTTGAACAGCTCGTCCACCGTGGTGCCATCGCGGGGGAAGAGAGCAATGCCCATCGAGATGCCCGGCCGGAGCATCCGGTTTCCAGCCGGCATTTCCTTCGTCAGAGCCTTGTGCAGCGTGTTGGCGACCACCTCACAGGCCTCTTCGCGCTCGAAACCGGTGACAAGCACCGCGAATTCATCCCCGCCAAGCCGGGCAAGGGTATCTTCGCCGCGCAGGGTCTGGCGCAGGCGCTTGGCCACCGTCTTGAGCACCAGATCTCCGGCATCATGGCCAAGGGTGTCGTTGATGGACTTGAAGTGGTCGACATCCAGCAGAATGAGAGCGCCCATGCGGTCCGAGGACCGGGAGCCCTTGAGTGTGCGCTGAAGCGCGGTGATGAGGACGCTGCGGTTGGCAATGCCGGTGAGGGAATCCGTCTCGGCGGTCTGGCGCACGGCCACCTCTGCGGCTTTCAGGGCGGTCACGTCGGTCCTGACGCCGACAATGTTGCCGGAGGCGGACTTGCGCTCGCGCACGTGCAGCCAGCGCCCGTTCGGCAGCTTCTGGATCAGGGCCTTGCCCGGCGGGTTGCGGTGGTTGGCAAGGCGTGTGCGCAGCCACTTTTCCTTCTCCTCCGGCGCCGTACCGGCATCCAGATACTGTCCGGCCTCCAGCCCGTAGCGCAGGATGGTCTCGAATTTCTCGCCAAGCCGGATGGCCGGAGCCGAATAGCTGTAGAGATCCTTGTAGGCGGCGTTGAAGAGGATGAGCCGGTCTTCGCTGTTATAGGCCGCAAGCGCATCGGGAATGGATTCGAGCACATCATCCAACAGCGCCCGGGCCTGATCGGCCTCGTTCTGAGCCGTCATCCAGGGGGTGTTGTTGACTGCCAGTCCAACGGCCCCGGTCACCTGTCCCTCTTTCATCAGCGGGACGAGAACAGTCTCTATGTACTGGCTTCCATCACGCGTCGTGACGTGGCGGCTGTAGCGGACACGCTCTCCCTTGAGCGCGCGCTCGTGATGCTGATGCCAGTCGGCAGCCTGGTCTTCGGGCACCCATGTTTCCACGGCCCTTTTGCCGGCCAGATCGCCGAAGGCCGCAATATCTACGCTGTTCTGAAAGACATAGACGCCCTGGACATTCAGGATCCAGGCACCATACGGCAAAGCCTCGAGAAGCTCACACAGGTCTATACCAGCCGTATCGAAATCCATGACATGCATGTCTTGCTCTCGCGCCGCCTTGGTGAGGTGCCGGAAACAGCATGCGTCCGCTTTGGAAACGTTTCGTTAAACCGATGAATAGCTATTTCATGAAGTGCCAGAAAAATTGAGTAATTTTCCTTTATTATCTGAAATTTTCCGGACTAAATCCGGATATACTATGCTCATTTATGATCTATATTCCCTTCATATATGCCGATTTCAGGGGTGTTGGCTGGTGTCTGTTTCCTCCTGTCTGGATGATAGGGCCATCTGAAGCCGCAATTGGGAAAAATTACAGAGGTCCGGAATATCTTCTCAGATCAGGCATGCAGCTGATCTTGCTCTCTCAGCCGGAGCCTGATTGGCTCCGGCTGAGAGAGGTCTTGGCGTTTCGCGCGGCCTCTCAATTGATGACAGGCAGAAGGCCCTTCGGCAGTTGATCGTAGAGCGGCTGACCCAGCCAGAAGACATCCGTCGGCCCGATGGCAAAGTCGACCACGTACCAGTAGCCGTCGACCTCGCGCTGCAGGACGAAAAGCCCGGGGCCGTCGCGGTATTCCATCTCTTCGGCAATCAGCGTCTTGCTGAGATCAATCGGCTTGCCGCCGGGGCGCTGCGGGTCGAGGATGGCGAAGGCCCAGCCATCGGCAACGCGCATATGACGGACGGAAAACTCGACCGGCGCGCCAAGGCGCACCTCCATGATCGGGCGGGCAGAGTCCAGAATGGCCGTGCGCTCCTCGCTGCCGCGCCCGGGTTCATAGGCCTTTTCCGCCATGGCGGGGGCCGTCATCATGGTGGGAAGCATGGCGCCGATGGCGAGGCAAAGGGGCAGGACCGCCTGAAACAGGGTGGCTGCCAGAAGGTGCCGCAGCTTCGCGCCGGGGCTCTGAAAGGATCGCATCGAAAAAACTCTCTGCAAACGGAATGCATGACCCCACCACTCTGGCAGGGCCGGCAGTATCCGTGCCCGATCGGCACGGAAATTTCCAGTGCCCGGTGCAGGCCCGTGTTGCCTTTGCGTCTGCTCAAACGCAAACGGCCCGGATAATACTCCGGGCCTTCAGACTGCTGACAAACCTTCTCCCTCTCCATCGTCATCCTCGGCCTTGTGCCGAGGATCTAACCAAATCAATGGCTTGCAGATGGCCGGGACAAGCCCGGCCATGACGAAAGAGAAGAGCACTTGCTTTGTCAGCGACCTCACGGCCCGGATCAAGCTCCGGGCCGTTCCTCATCTTGTCCTGACAGGGAGGCGTTCAGGCCGCCATGGCCTTCTGCAGGTTGCTCTCGATCTTGTCGAGGAAGCCGGTGGTGGTCAGCCAGTTCTGGTCCGGGCCAACGAGCAGGGCGAGGTCCTTGGTCATGAAGCCTGCTTCCACCGTCTCGATGCAGACCTTCTCCAGCGTCTGCGCAAACCTGGCCAGATCCGCATTGCCGTCCAGCTTGGCCCGGTGGGCGAGGCCGCGGGTCCAGGCGAAGATCGAGGCGATCGGGTTGGTCGAGGTCTGCTCGCCGCGCTGGTGCTGGCGGAAGTGGCGGGTGACGGTGCCGTGGGCGGCTTCTGCCTCCACCGTCTTGCCATCCGGCGTCATCAGCACGGAGGTCATCAGGCCCAGCGAGCCGAAGCCCTGTGCCACGATGTCCGACTGGACGTCGCCGTCGTAGTTCTTGCAGGCCCAGACATAGCCGCCCGACCACTTCAGCGCCGAAGCCACCATGTCATCGATCAGGCGGTGCTCGTACCAGATCTTCTTTTCGGCATAGGCGTCCTTGAACTCCTTGTCGAAGATCTCCTGGAACAGGTCCTTGAAGCGGCCGTCATAGGCCTTCAGGATCGTGTTCTTGGTGGAGAGATAGCAGGGCACGCCGCGCTGCAGGGCGTAGTTGAAGGAGGCGCGGGCAAAATCGATGATGCTTTCATCGAGATTGTACATGGCCATGGCAACACCGGCGGAGGGGGCGTCATAGACCTCGTGCTCGATGACGCTGCCGTCCTCGCCCTTGAAGGTGATTGTCAGCTTGCCCTTGCCGGGGAAGCGGAAGTCGGTGGCGCGGTACTGGTCGCCGAAGGCGTGACGGCCAACGATGATCGGCTGGGTCCAGCCCGGCACCAGGCGCGGCACGTTGCGGATGATGATCGGCTCGCGGAAGATGACGCCGCCCAGAATGTTGCGGATGGTGCCGTTCGGCGACTTCCACATCTTCTTCAGGCTGAATTCCTCGACGCGGGCTTCATCGGGGGTGATCGTCGCGCATTTGACGCCAACGCCGTGCTTCTTGATGGCATTGGCCGCATCGATGGTGATCTGGTCACCGGTTTCATCGCGCTTCTGGATCGACAGGTCGTAATAGTCGAGATCGATCTCCAGATAGGGGAAGATGAGCTTGTCCTTGATGAACTGCCAGATGATGCGGGTCATCTCGTCGCCGTCGATATCGACGACCGGGTTCGCTACCTTGATCTTTGCCATGGGTTCTGGGCCTCGTCTGGGTTGCGGAAACTGGATTGTGTTCGCGTGTATACGATTTTGACGCCGGTCAGGCAAGCGGCGATTTCCCGCTGATCCTGCCACTTGCCGGCGGATATCTGAAGGAACCATAGCCATGCTTCTTGCTGTTTGCACGACAACGGAGACGAAAGAGGAAGCGCAGACAATCGCCCGTACCGCCGTGGAGGCGGGGCTGGCAGCCTGTGTGCACATGGAGGAGATCACCAGCCTCTACATGTGGGACGGCAAGGTCCATGAGGGCGGGGAGGTGCGCCTGACGATGAAGACGGCAGCGGAGGCCTATCCCGCTCTCGAAGCCCTCATCCAGCGCCTCCACACTTACGATCTGCCTGCGGTCTATGCCTTCGAGGTGGTGAAGGGCAGCGCGGCCTATATGGAATGGGTGCGGGAGCAGGTGGCGGTCTGGGAGTGATGCTCATTGTATTGTACAGGATTCTGTGCGTATGTACGGCGTAAGCAAGGAGCATTTCCATGGACGTGATGACCTATACCGATGCGCGTTCGTCCCTCAAAGACGTGATGGACCGGGTGATCCATGACCGGGTGGAGGTGATCGTGACCCGCAAGAAGCGGGAAGCCGTCGTGATCATGTCTTTGGAGGAGTTCAATTCCATTCAGGAGACGCTGCATCTGCAGAAGAGCCCGGAAAATGCCCGGCGGCTGCAGGCCTCGATTGCGCAGCTGACGGCGGGCGAAGGCGAGGAGCGTGAGGTCGATCTGTGAAGCTCGTATTCTCGGATCACGCCTGGGAGGATTATCTCTGGTGGCAGCAGCCGGGCCGGGAAAAGGGGCTTGAGCGCGTCAATTCACTGATCAAGGAAGCCAGGCGGCAGCCCTTTGGCGGAATAGGCAAGCCTGAGCCACTCAAGGGCGACCTGACAGGATGGTGGTCCCGCCGGATCGCCGATGACCATCGCTTCGTCTATCGTGTGTCCGGCAAAGCCGGGGCGCAGAGCCTCGAAATCGCGCAGTTGCGCTATCACTATTGAGGCCTGCGCCTGCGCCCTTACTCCCTCTCGAACTGGCGCAGAAGGAAGCGGGCGATCCGGAAACCCGCCGGGCCCACGGCCATCGACAGCACGAAGGCGACCGGCCAGGCCATTGCAAAGCCTTTCGCCCATATTTGGAGCCATTGCACCGTAGGGCCGAATTCCAGATGCGTGAAAATGCCGCTCATCAGGAAAGCCATGATGCCGGAAATGAAAATCTGGGCAATGATGATCAGCCGGAATTGTGTTTGCATGCCTGCTCGTCCTTCAAGAGAGGGAGCTGGCTTTCACATGCGCACAGCACCCCCTTTGTTCCATGGGGATGCCGCGGGTTCGGTGCACAGGCACCGACTAATTCTCGTGCAAACGAGGGCTGGGATAACCGGACCAGCCATTCCTTTTTCGGCAAGCATATAATGATGATCCATGGGCATGCGGTCAAGCGTCTCCCGCCGCAGGGGTGCGCTCTTGCTTGCTGTTTGACAAAGCATTTTATCTGACTTAAGTCAGGTAAATCATGTTGAGCGATATCTCCCGTTTCCGCCGTTTCAGCCGTGCCGTCACCACCGAGGTGGGCGCGCTGGATACGTCGTTTCTTGGCCGTGGCCGCCCGCTGGGGGCTGCCCGTGTTCTTAACGCCATCGGGCATGGCCGCACGGATGTGACGGCCATCCGCTCCTATCTCGGGCTCGACTCCGGCCTGATGAGCCGTCTTCTCCGCTCCCTGGAGGAGGAGGGCATGATCGAGGTGGCCCCCGATCCGGAGGATGCCCGCAAGCGCCGCGCTCACCTGACCGCCGCAGGGCAGGGGGAATTCGAGATCTACGAGAACCTGTCCGATGAGCGGGCAGAGCAGCTGCTGCAAAGCCATGCTCACCCTCAGGCGCTGCTGGAGGCGATGGATCTGATTGCCTCGGCGCTGGGACGTGAGCGCTGGAGCTTCGAGGAAGTGGACCCGCGCTCTGAAACCGCACGCCACTGCCTTGAGCAATATTATGCCGAGCTGGACCGGCGCTTCGAGGGCGGCTTTCAGGTGTCGCTGTCTGCCGACCCGGACGCGCAAAGCATGATGCGGCCCAAGGGGGCGTTCTTTGTCACTCTCTCGGACGGCATGCCTTTGGGCTGTGCCGGGCTCAAGGGCACGGACAAGGGCTATGCGGAAATCAAGCGCCTGTGGGTGTCGCCCGCCGCCCGTGGCCTCGGCCTTGCCCGCAAACTGATGGCGAAGACCGAAGAGGCCGCACGCGAACTCGGCATCAGCCTGCTGCGCCTTGATACGAACAAGGCTTTGCCTGAGGCGGTCAACTTCTACCGCAAGGAAGGCTGGACCGAAATCGGCCGCTTCAACGACGATCCCTATCCGGATTTCTTCTTCGAAAAGCGGCTTTGAGAGGATCAAGCGCCCGCTTGATCCTGTAGTCACCCTCTCCGTTGTCATCCTCGCGCAGGCGAGGATCCAGTAACCCCTGCTTTGCCATCTGCTCAGCCGGGGCTACTGGTTCCCGGTCTTGCCGCTGCGCGGCAAACCGGGATGACCCGAGTGGCCGTAAATTGAAACGAAAAAAGGGGCGGCCCGGTGGACCGCCCCTTCTGCATTCAAAGCGCTGAGCAGCCTCAGCCGATGATGGCGTTCAGCGTGGCGCTCGGGCGCATGACAGCGGCAACCTTGTCCGCCGGGGCGTGGTAGTAGCCGCCGAGATCGGCCGCCTTGCCCTGCACGCCGTTGAGTTCCACCACGATCTTCGCTTCATTGGCCGTCAGGGCTTCGGCGACCGGGGCGAAATATGCCTTCAGCTCCGCGTCCTTGTCCTGTGCGGCAAGGCCCTGTGCCCAGTAGAGCGCGATGTAGAAGTGGCTGCCGCGGTTGTCGAGCTGGCCGACCTTGCGCTGCGGGGACTTGTCGTTGTCCAGCAGCTTCTCGATGGCCTTGTCCAGTGCGTCGGCCAAAACCTGCGCCTTGGCGTTGGACTTGACCTGCGCCAGATGCTCCAGCGAGGCGCCGAGGGCGCAGAATTCGCCGAGCGAATCCCAGCGCAGGTAGTTTTCTTCCACCAGCTGCTGCACGTGCTTGGGGGCAGAGCCGCCGGCGCCCGTTTCAAACAGGCCGCCGCCGTTCATCAGCGGCACAATGGACAGCATCTTGGCCGAGGTGCCGACTTCCAGGATCGGATAGAGGTCCGTCAGGTAGTCGCGCAGCACGTTGCCGGTGATGGAGATGGTGTCGAGGCCCTTGACAATCCGCTCCGTCGAGTAGCGTGCGGCATCGCTCGGCGACATGATCTGCAGGTCGAGGCCCGACGTGTCATGCTCCGGCAGATAGGCTTCCACCTTCTTGATCAGCTCGGCATCATGGGCGCGGTTCTTGTCCAGCCAGAACACGCCCGGCATGCCGGAGAGGCGGGCGCGGCTGACGCCGAGCTTCACCCAGTCACGGATCGGGGCGTCCTTGGTGAGGCAGGCGCGCCAGATGTCGCCGCCTTCAACCGCATGCTCCAGCAGCGTGGTGCCAGCAGCATCAACGATACGGATGGTGCCATCAGCCTGAGCCTTGAAGGTCTGCGGATGCGAGCCGTATTCCTCGGCCTTCTGGGCCATCAGGCCGACGTTCGGGACGGTGCCCATCTTGGACGGGTCCAGCGCGCCGTTCTTCTTGCAGAACTCGATCACCGCGTCATAGACGCCGGCATAGGACGAGTCCGGGATCACGCACTTGGCGTCGTTTTCCTTGCCATCCGGGCCCCAGCCCTTGCCGCCGGCGCGGATGAGGGCAGGCATGGAGGCGTCGATGATGACGTCGGACGAGACATGCAGGTTGGTGATGCCCTTGTCGGAGTTCACCATGTACATGGCCGGGCCATTGTCCAGCGCAGCCTTGAGATCGGCCTTGATCTCTGCCGCCTTGTCAGCAGGCAGCGTGGCAATCTTGGCTTCCAGATCGCCGATGCCGAGGTCCGGGTTGACGCCGATTTCAGCGAAGGTGGCTGCGTGCTTGGCGAAGAGGTCCTTCAGGAAGGTCTTGACCACATGGCCGAAGATGATCGGGTCGGAGACCTTCATCATCGTTGCCTTGAGGTGCACGGAGAAGAGCACGCCCTTGTCCTTGGCGTCCTGAATTTCCTTTTCGAGGAAAGCGGTCAGGGCCTTGGCGCTCATGAAGGTTGCGTCCAGCACATCGCCTTCGGTGAGCTTCAGGTTGTTCTTCAGAACGGTGACAGCACCATCCGTGGCCACGAACTCGATGCGCGCAGTGCCGGCGGAAGCGGCGGCAACCGTCACGGACTTTTCGTTGGCGGCAAAGTCGTCCTTGCCCATGGTGGCAACATGGGTCTTGGAGGTCGGCAGCCAGGCGCCCATCGAATGCGGGTTCTTCTTGGCGTATTCCTTCACCGCATTCGGGGCGCGGCGGTCGGAATTGCCTTCACGCAGAACCGGGTTCACGGCCGAACCCTTGATCGCGTCATAGGCTGCCTTCACGGCCTTGTCCTCGTCCGTTGCCGGATTGTCCGGGTAGGAGGGGATGGCATAGCCCTGTGCCTGCAGTTCCTTGATTGCGGCATTGAGCTGCGGCTGCGAGGCGGAGATGTTCGGCAGCTTGATGACATTGGCATCCGGCTCGATCACCAGACGGCCAAGCTCGGCCAGATCGTCGGACTGCTTCTGTGCGTCCGTCAGATACTGCGGGAAGGCGGCGAGGATGCGGCCTGCCAGCGAAATGTCCCTGGTGCCGATGGAGATCCCGGCCGGTTTGGCAAAAGCCTTGATGATCGGCAGGAAGGACGCGCTCGCCAGTTCAGGCGCTTCGTCGACCTTGGTGTAGATGATGTCGGGACGTCCGGTGTCGGCCATGTTCAATCATTCCCACAGTTTGAAACGGTCAGGCGGAGGTGCCGGGGCAGCTCCGGAGAGCGCCACCATAGACACGTATACAGTTGTGCGCAATTTCCGGACGCCTGCCCGGCCGGAAATCCGCAAGGAGTTCTAACAAACGCGGGGGAAAAGGCAATCAAGCGAAAACCCTGAGGGCGGCCTGACGCGGCCATGATGCGGGATACCAGGCAGACAGGTGCCGGTAACGGGGACTTCTACCGCATAAAATTCCTTTCCGGGCTTGGCGGGGCGGTATATTCATCGTATTTAGGCGATGAATTGACCTGCGGGCGGCGGTGAGGCTGGCAGGCAGAGGGAGAGATCATGTCCAGTCATGGCGCTGAACGGCCGGATCACGGCAGCGGCGGAGGGGCTTGTTGTGCCCCGAAGGAGAAAGTCTGCCGGAACGCGGATACTGCGGCATTGGCTGACCTGTTCCGGGCGCTGGGCCATCCGGTGCGCATCGGCATTCTCAAGGAAATCATCCAGCGTCAGGAGGCCTGCTGCGGCGAGATTGTCGGCTGCCTGCCGCTGGCCCAATCCACCGTGTCCCAGCACCTGCAGGTGCTGAAAGAGGCCGGGCTTCTGACCTGCGACATCCGCGGGCGCACCTGTTCCTACCGGATCAACGAGGCCTTTCTGGCAGGCGAGGGCGCTGCTGGTCTGCGGCTTCTGGCGAATGCTGCCAGCTTTTTCAATGACATCACAGCTGCCGCTCAAACCTCTTCAAGGGCGCGGGAGAGACAAGAATGACAAGACGTGCAAATCCCCATAGCCCCAGTTCTGGCCCCAATTCTGGCCCCGCTTCGGCAAAGGTGAGTGCCGACGATGGTTCGACCATGACCACGCTGGCCAACCTGTGGCCCTATATCTGGCCGGAAGGACGGGCGGATCTGAAGCTGCGCGTGATCTGGGCGGTACTGGCGCTGGTGGTGGCCAAGCTCGTTACGGTGGTCTCGCCCTATTTCTTCGCCTGGGCCTCCGACGCGCTGACCGGCGAAACCATGGGCCTGCCGGGCTTTCTGGTGGCGCCGATGATGCTGGTCATCGCCTATAATGCCGCCCGCGTACTGGCGGTGGCTTTCAACCAGTTCCGCGATGCGCTGTTTGCCCGTGTCGGCCAGCATGCGGTGCGTCAGCTTGCCTTCATCACCTTCTCGCACCTGCACCGCCTGTCGCTGCGCTTTCACCTGTCCCGCCGCACGGGCGGGCTCAGCCGGGTGATCGAACGCGGCGTCAAGGGCATCGAGGCGATCGTCCGCTTCACCATTCTCAACGGCATTCCGACCCTGCTGGAATTCGCCATCATGGCGGGCATCATCTGGTACCAGTTCGGCTTTGCCTATGTGATCATCGTGGCGCTGATGATCGCTGCCTATGTCTGGTTCACGGTGCAGACGTCCAACTGGCGCATTTCCATCCGCCGCGAGATGAACGAGAGCGATACGGAAGCCAATTCCAAGGCCATCGACAGCCTGCTCAACTTCGAGACGGTGAAATATTTCGGCAACGAGAAGATGGAGGCCGCCCGCTTTGATGCCTCCATGGCGGTCTATGAGCGCGCCGCGACCCGCACCTGGACCTCGCTCGCCTGGCTCAACTTCGGCCAGTCCTTCATTCTGGGCATCGGCACGGCAGCCTGCATGGTCCTCTCCGCCCGCTCGGTGATGGCGGGGGAGCAGACCATCGGCGATTTCGTGCTGATCAACGCGCTGCTGCTGCAGATCGCCATTCCGCTCAATTTCGTTGGCTTCATCTACCGCGAGATCCGGCAGGGGCTTGCCGATATCGAGGCGATGTTTGCCGTCCTCGCCGTCCCGGCAGAGATCGAGGACAAGCCGGGCGCCCCGGCGCTTGCCATCGGCTCCGGCGCCATCCGCTTCGAGGATGTGGTGTTCCACTATGACCCGGACCGCCCGATCCTCAAGGGCATCAGCTTCGAGGTGCCGGCCGGAAACACGGTCGCCATCGTCGGGCCTTCGGGGGCGGGCAAGTCCACCATTTCCCGGCTGCTGTTCCGCTTCTATGACGTGACCGGCGGGCGGGTGACCATCGATGGGCAGGATGTGCGGGATGTGACGCAGGAAAGCCTGCGCCAGGCCATCGGCATGGTGCCGCAGGATACGGTGCTGTTCAACGACACCATCGCCTACAACATCCGCTATGGCCGCCCGGATGCTTCCGAAGAGGATGTGCGCGCTGCCGCCCGGATGGCACAGATCGACAGTTTCATCGAGACACTGCCCAAGGGCTATGCCAGCGAGGTGGGCGAGCGCGGACTGAAGCTCTCCGGCGGCGAGAAGCAGCGCGTTGCCATTGCCCGCACCATCCTGAAGGCGCCGCCCATTCTCATTCTGGACGAGGCAACCTCTGCCCTCGACACCCACACGGAACGGGAAATCCAGTCGGCGCTGGATCAGGTTTCCCGCAACCGGACGACGGTGGTCATCGCCCACCGCCTGTCCACCGTGGTCAATGCGGACCAGATCCTCGTGCTGCAGGCCGGTGTCATCGCCGAGCGCGGCACCCATGCGGAGCTGCTCGCCAAGGGCGGCCTCTACGCCTCCATGTGGAGCCGCCAGCGCGAGGCCGACGAAGCCGAAGAACGCCTGCGCGCTGCCCGGGAAGCGGACGAACTCGGGGTCATCGTGCGCGGCCAGAAGGCAGGGGAGCCTGAGCGGGTGTAAGCTTGCCTGACGGGACGTTGCTCTCCTCACAGGCCCCGGCACAAGGCCGGGGCGGCGCGGAAGGTGGGTCTTGTTCGGTTTGCCCGAAGCCTCCCCACCACGCCGTCCCGGCCTCCGTGCCGGGACCCGTCAGGGGCGTGTAAGCGCGCCTCACCCCGCCATGCGGTGCCCTGCGTCCTGGGCATAGGCGTGGCCGAAGCGGTTGGCGAGGAAGGCGGGGAGGGGAATGTCTTCCTGGCGGAGGAAGCCCTGCTGCGGCAGCTGGCCGGCCGCGAGCATGTCCAGCACGGCGGCGATGGCGCTGGCGGTGGTGATCTGGATGGCGCTGTAGAGCCGCCCGCCGATGAGCCCGCTGTAGACCTTGCTGGCGTAGGTCTCCTGCACGAGGCGGCCGTTCTGGCGTCCGCTGGCGGTGACGAAGATGATCACCACATCCTGCAGGGTGGCGGGCAGGGCGTTTTCCAGAATGTCCTTCAGCACCTCGCGCCGGTGGCGCAGGCCAAGGTCGTTCAGCAGCGCCTTCATGATGGCGGCATGGCCGGGATAGCGGATGGTCTTGTAGTTGAGCGTCCGCACCTTGCCCTTCAGCGTCTCGCACAGGGTGCCGAGCCCGCCGGAGGTGTTGAAGGCCTCGTAGGTGACGCCATCAAGGGCGAACTCTTCGCGCTCTTCCAGTGCGGGCACCTCGGCCATGTGGCCATCCACAATGGCCTCGCAGGGCTCGATATATTCGTTGATCACCCCGTCCGTGCTCCAGGTCAGATTGTAGTTGAGCGCGTTGGACGGGTACTGCGGCAGCGCGCCGACGCGCATGCGCAAGGTGTCGAGGCTGTCGAAGCGGCGGGCGAGATCATTGGCGACGATGGAGATGAAGCCCGGTGCAAGGCCGCACTGGGGAATGAAGGTGGTGCGCGCCGTCGCAGCGATCTCCTTCACCCGGCGGGTGGCGGCCACATCTTCCGTCAGATCAAGATAATGCACGCCGGCCTTGGCAGCGGCTTCCGCGATGGCGATCGTCAGGTGGAAGGGCGCGGCGCTCAGCACGGCGTATTTGCCGGTGAGGGCTGCCGTCAGGGCCGCGTTGTCGCTGATGTCCAGCGCCAGCGTTTCGACGGCAGGTTCGCCTGCAAGGGCTGCCAGTTCTGCGGGCGAGCGGTCAATGACGGTGACACGGTAGTCGCCGGAGCCGGTGAGGAGGCGGGCGATGGTGGCGCCGATCTTGCCGGCACCAATGATGGCAATCGTCTTCATATGTCGAACCCCTCTGGCCCATTCCGGGCATTATGAGGTTCAGAATGACTGAAGGAGATGTCGATTCACAGCTGCGGATATGGCAGAATGAAGTGCTGATTTGATCAAAGTGACGAAGCTGATGAACACTCTGACCATCACTGAAGCAGACCGGGCCCTGATCGGCCTTCTGTCTGAGAACGCCCGCATGCCGGTTGCCGAGCTGGCACGCCGCCTTGGCCTGTCGCGCACCACGGTTCAGGCCCGCATCGAGCGGCTGGAGCAGGCGGGGGTGATCACCGGCTATGGCCTGCGCCTGTCGCAGGCCTATGAGGCGGCGCAGGTGAAGGCGCATGTTCTGATCACGCTGGTGCCCAAGGCGCTGGCGCGGGTGAGCGCGGAACTGTCCGGCATCCGCGAGGTGCGCCAGCTTCATTCGGTCAGCGGCAGCCACGATCTCATCGCCATCGTCGAGGCTGCCTCTGTTGCCGAACTCGACCATCTGATCGACCGGATCGGCGAACTTGACGGCGTGGACCGCACGCTTTCGTCCATCATCCTGTCGACGCGCATCCAGCGCTGAACTGGCGCCCGGTTTCCGCATGCCGGTGGTTTGCCGGACGCGGGCGATGGACGAGCCTGCGGAGCAAGTGCCGCAACCCGTGCCACGCTTGCCGCAAGGCCAGGGCGCGTTCCTGTCTGGCCCGGTACTCGTAATAGCCGCCTGTGTGCATCATGGCTGTTTCTCCGTTGGAGTGGATCTGCAGCCACCTTCGCATCTCCGTCGATTTCTGATAATCTGGCCAGTATCGCATAAACCTTCCCAAGGATTCGGATAATGCGGCTGGAGGATCTCCGTTTTTTTGTCCGGGCGGCAGCGCTCGGAAATCTCTCCGCCGCAGGGCGCGAGACCGGTCTGTCGCCTTCGGCCGCCAGCTCCCGCCTGGCGTCGCTGGAGCGTGATGCAGGGGTGCAACTGGTCAGCCGCACAACGCGCCGTCTTCAGCTGACCGATGCGGGGGAGCTGCTCCTGCGCCGGGCGGGCGAGGCGCTGGATCTGCTCGACGGCACCTTGCGCGAACTGGAGGATGAGGCGGCCCGGCCGCGCGGCACGCTGCGTGTCTCTCTCAACATGTTCTTTGGCCGCAAGCATGTGCTGCCGTATCTGGCCGAGTTCCGCGACCTCTATCCGGAGCTGCGGCTGCAGCTCGATTTCTCGGACCGTATCGTCGATCTGCTGGCGGAGGGCTATGATCTTGCCATCCGGGGGGCGCCGCTCGCCGATTCCACGCTGCGGGCGCGCCGCCTTGCCGGAAATCCCCGCGTGCTCTGTGCCTCGCCTGCTTATCTCGCGCGCAAGGGCATGCCGGAGACGCCCTCAGACCTTGCCCGGCATGACTGCCTGAGCTTCCGGTCCATGCCGGTCTGGTATTTCGAGGGGCCTCAGGGGGAGATAGCCTGTCCCATCGATGCCGCGATCAGCGGCGACAATGGGGACTTTGCCTATGATGCCGCCCTGCTGGGGCTGGGGCTTGCGGTGAAATCGCTTGCCCATGTGTGGGAGGATCTGCGCGATGGCCGGCTGGTGGCGGTCATGACGGATTTTCCGGTGACGAGAACCGGAGCCATCTGGGCCGTCGCGCCGCCGGGTCGCGCAATGATGCCAAAGGCCCGCGTGCTGGCTGACTTCCTGACCGGAAAATATGGCAGTCCTGCCTACTGGGAAACGGACTACCGGCAGGCCGGAGCATTGGTGGGCTGAGGCACTTTCGGGGTTCAGTTGCGGCGGCAAAGGCACTAAGAGAGAGGCAGACCACTTCAATCTCCGGCTCCGGACCCAAGATCAACGGGAAAACCCATGTCGCTTGCCGATACCATCACCAAGACCTTCGTTCCCATTCACCGGGAGGGCTGGCCTTTCATTGCCATCGCTTTGGTGGCGACGCTGATCCTTGGCTGGTTCCTGACCCCGCTGTTTTATATCGGGCTCTTTCTCACGGGCTGGGTCTGCTACTTCTTCCGCGATCCTGCCCGCGTCACGCCGGTGACCGACGGGCTGGTGATCTCGCCGGCTGACGGCGTCGTCAACCAGCTCGGCCTCTGCGTGCCGCCTGCCGAACTGGCGGCAGACCTTGGCACCGAGCCGATGATGCGGATTTCCGTGTTCATGAACGTGTTCAACTGCCACGTGAACCGCGCTCCCGTCGGTGGCCGCATTGCCCGAGTGGCCTACAAGCCGGGCAAGTTCCTCAACGCGGAACTGGACAAGGCGAGCGAGTTCAACGAGCGCAATGGCCTCGTCATCGAGAATGGCGGCACGAAGATCGGCGTCGTTCAGATCGCAGGTCTTGTGGCCCGCCGCATCGTCTGTTTCGTGCGCGAAGGGGAGAGCATCGGCGCAGGCGAGCGTTTCGGTCTGATCCGCTTCGGCTCGCGCCTCGACATCTACATGCCGGCGGGCACCGTGCCGAAAGTTGCCATGGGCCAGATCATGATTGCCGGTGAAACCGTGCTGGCGGATCTGCGCGAAGGCCCGCAGGCGGTCCAGCACATCACCCGCGTCAGCTGAGGAGAAGCCCTTTGGAGACGCCTTTCGCCAGCTATGAACCCGGTCACGAAGACGGCAAGCCGCGCCGGTCAGGGCGTTTCCGCCAGGTGCCCTTGCGCCTCATCCTGCCGAATCTCGTCACGCTTCTGGCGCTCTGCTCCGGCCTGACCGGCATCCGCATGGCCTTCGAGGGCCGGTGGGATTTTGCGGTGGGTGCGGTGCTGATAGCGGCTGTGCTGGATGCGGTGGACGGGCGTGTGGCGCGGATGCTCAAGGGCACGTCGCGGTTCGGGGCAGAGCTGGATTCGCTGGCCGATTTCGTCAATTTCGGCGTCACTCCGGCGCTGATGCTCTACATCTGGCTGCTCCAGGAAGTGAAATCTCTGGGCTGGATTGCCGCGCTCGCCTTTGCCATCTGTGCGGCCCTGCGCCTGGCGCGGTTCAATGCGGCGCTGGATGATCCGGACAAGCCTGCCTGGGCGGTGAATTTCTTCACCGGCGTTCCGGCTCCGGCCGGTGCGCTGACGGTGCTTTTGCCCATCTATCTGGAGTTTCTGGGTGTGCTGCCGCACTGGCCCGCATTTGCTCCGGTCGTTGCGCTTTACACGGTCTCAATCGGCTTCCTGATGATCAGCCGCCTGCCGACCTATTCCGGCAAGAAGGTGGGCATGCGCGTCCGGCGCGATCTGGTGCTGCCGCTCTTCGTGCTGGCCGTCCTGGTGGTGGCGCTGACTGTCAGCTATCCGTTCCAGATGCTGACCGTGGGCACGCTGGCCTATCTCGCGTCGATCCCCTTTGCCCTGCGCAGCTACCGGGCGCATGTGCGCGCGGACAAGACGCAGGCAAAGGCCGGTGACAAGGGGGATGAAAGTGGGGGGGACGAAAGCGGCGGGGATGAGAGCGGGCCGGACCTTGATCATCCCGGCGAAAAGGCGGGCAGTGATACGCCCTGACGGCCTGGTAAGATCTTCTCAATGAACAAAGCCCCCATCCATCGGACGGGGGCTTTTGCTTTTTGGGCCTTGGGTCTATTCCGCAGCGCTGGTCATCGGGGTTCCGGGGCTGTTGGCGGCCTGCCGGCCTGCGCCCTCGTCTGATCCCGAGCCGGAGCCAGGTCTTTTGCCGGTCATCCGTTGCCAGAGCCTCACGGCAAGGCCCACCCAGACACCGGGCATGGCGATCATCACCGGAATCAGCAGCAGGGTCAGCAGGGTGGAGAAGCCGAGGCCAAAGATCACCGCCGTCGACAATTGCACCCACCAGCCGGAGGTGACGCCGCCGAGGGCGATTTCCCGGTTGAGGAAGTCCAGATTGATCTGGGCGGCCATCGGAATGAGCCCGGCAATCGTGGTGATCGTAGTCAGCATGATCGGTCTGAGGCGCTGGGCCGAGGTCTTCAGGATGGCGTCCAGCGTGGGCAGGCCGTCTTCCCGGAAGCGGTTGAACGTGTCCAGCAGGATGATGGCGTTGTTCACCACGATACCCGCCAGCGCGACAATGCCGGTGCCGGTCATGATGATCGAGAACTTCTGCCCCGTCACCCACATGCCCAGCAGCACGCCAAAGACCGACAGGACCACGGTCGTGAGGGTCAGGAAGGTCTGGTAGAACGAGTTGTACTGGGTCAGCAGGATCAGGAACATCAGAAAGAGCGATGCAATCATCGCCTTCATCAGGAACTCGCCGGACTCCTTCTGGTCCTTGTCGGCGCCGCGGAAGGCCAGGAGGACATTCGAGGGCCAGTCCTGCGTCTTCAGCCAGCTGTCCAGTTCCTTCACCTTGTCGTCCGGTGTGAAACCGGACGCCGGATCGACGGTGGCCTTCACCATCATCGAATAAAGGCCGTCACGCCGGGTGATGGAGGAGACCTTCGGTGCCGCCTCGCGCTTGATGAAGTTGGCCAGCGGCACCAGACCAAGCGGCGTCTGCAGGCGCAGCTCGTCAAACCGGTCGAGCGTGCGTTCATCGCGCGGCAGGCGCACGCGGATGTCCACCTCGTCCTCGCTGTCTGCCGGGCGGTACTTGCCGATCAGCACGCCGTTGGTGACAAGCTGCACCATGCTGCCCACCGGCACGATGCTGGCCTGATAGCGCCCGGCATGGGCCCGGTCGATGGTGATCTGCCATTCGATGCCGGGCAGGGGGCGGTCATCCTCCTGATCGATCAGGTCGGGCATGGTGTTCACATGCTCGCGGATGCGGGCAATGGTTTCGGTCAGCGTCTTGTAGTCGGTGGACTTTACTTCAAGCTGGATGTCCTTGCCGGTCGGCGGGCCGCCCTCGATCTTGCGGATTTCCACCTTGATGCCGGGCAGAGGGGCCGTGCGCTCACGGATTTCCCGGAAGATTTCCACGGCCTTGCGGCGGCAGCAATAATCCTCGAACTCAAGCTGCAGTTCGCCGATCACGTCGGCAGGCTTGTCACGCGGGCCATCGAGTGACGGGCCGCCGCCGCTGCCGCCGGGGGGGAAGGCGGAGGTGACCACGTTCATCACGCCGGCGGTCTGCAGCACTTCCCGTTCAACGCCCATGACGATGTCGCGGGCCTCGGCTGCGGACAGGTTGCCGCGGGCAGAGACCAGCACCACCGCCTGCTTCGGCTCTTCATCGACGAAGAATTCGACGCCCGTGCTGTGGGTCATGAAGCCGATGGTGATGAAGACGCAGAGCCCGGCCATGGCGGCAAGGGCTACGAGATTGCCGATGGGATTCCCGGCCAGCAGTTTCAGTCCTCGCACATAGAAGCCGGTGAGGCCGGTAACCTCGCGGACGTCGAAAGCATGGTTGCCGGAGAGGACCTCCGCCTCCTGCCGTGCCTCTTCGGCGCGCAGCGCCGCGCGCCGTTTCAGGATGGCGACGGCGGGGACGAGCAGCCGGTGACTGACAAAACCGGCCAGGATGAAGGCTGCGATGGCAAGGCCATTCACGGCAAGTGCGGGCAGCGCGGCAAGGGCCGGAGCCGTGAGAACCGTCGTGGCGGCCAGGGCCGCAAAGACCAGGGCCAGAACCACCGCCGCATGGCGTGCCATCCAGTGGAACACGGTGGCGAAGAGGCCGCCGGTGACCGGGATGAAGACCGTTGCCGTCAGCAGCGAGGCGGCCAGCACGATGATCACCATGATGGGCAGATAGCTCATGAACTCGCCGGCCACACCCGGCCACATCAGCATGGGCAGGAAGGCGGCAAGGGTCGTCGCCGTGGAGGAGAAGATCGGCCAGAACATCAGCTTGGCCGCACGGATATAGGCCTCCCGGTCCTCCATGCCCTCGGCGATCTTGCGGTCGGCATATTCCACCATGACGATGGCGCCATCCACCAGCATGCCCACGGTCAGCACCAAGCCGAACATGACCATGATGTTCACGGTGTAGCCAAGCCCGGCCAGGATCAGGAAGCCGACCATGAAGGAGGTCGGAATTGCAAGGCCGACCAGAAGCGCCGAGCGCAGGCCCAGCGAGCCGACGATCAGCACCATGACGAGGAAGATGGCTGTCAGGATCGAGGACTGCAGCGAGCCGAGAACCTCGAAAATGTTCTCCGACATGTCCAGCATGACGCTGACGCGGATTGTCTGCGGCCAGTCCTTCGTTGCCTCGGCAATGACGGCACGGACAGCGGCATTGTTCTCGATCACATTGGTGCCGATGCGCTTGGTCACATTGAGCGCAATCGCCGGTTCGCCATTGACGCGGATGAAGGAGGTGGCATCCTTGAAGGTGCGGCGGATTTCAGCCACGTTGCCCAGTGTGACGACGCCTTCGCCCGCCTGTTTCAGCGGCAGGGAATAGACATCTTCCGCCGTTTCCAGAAGCCCTGGAACCTTGACGTTGAAGCGTCCCGATCCGCTGTCGAGGAAGCCGGCGGGCACCAGCTGGTTGTTCTGCGTCAGGGAGGTGATCAGCTCCTGCTGGGTGATCGCGTAGGATTCCAGCTTGCGGCTGTTGATCAGCACTTCCAGCAGCTCTTCCCGGTGACCTGCCAGATCAGCGGAGCGGACGGTGTCCACGGCCTCGATCTGGTCCTTCAGGCGCCGGGCATAGGTGTAGAGCGTGCGCTCGGGGACACTGCCCGACAGGGCAACGGTCAGGGTCGGGGCGAGCGCGAAGTTGGTTTCGGAAATGGTGGGCTCGTCCGCATCGGCGGGCAGCTTGGACTTGGCCTGATCCACCTTGTCGCGCACATCCGACATCGCCTTGTCCTTGTCAAAGGAGATGTCGAATTCCAGCACGATGCCGGCATGGCCTTCCGAGGCGATGGCCGTCAGTTCCTTCAGGCCGTCAAGGCCGCGCAGCTCCGTTTCCATGGGACGCACCAGCAGGCGCTCTGCGTCTTCCGGCGAGATGCCCTGCTGGGATATGGAGACGTAGAAGACCGGAACGTCGATATCCGGGTTCTCTTCCTTGGGGATGGTTATGTAGCTGAGCGTCCCGCCAAAGACGAGCGCCAGCAGGAGCATGAGCACCGTTTTGGGACGGCGCAGAATGGCTTCAAGCGCACTGGTCATCCGTTTGCTCCCGTGTTCATCACCGGCTCGATCAGCTGTCCTTCCCCGACGAAGTCCTGTCCGACGATGATGACGTCAACCGTGTCCGGAAGACCGGTGATCCAGATGCCATCGGCCTCGCCGCCGGCTATGGCGGCCGGCAGGAAGCGCACCCGGTTGTCCGCATCGACGCTGCGCACCCCGACGCGTCCATCATCATCCAGCGTCAGGATCGCCGGGCTGACGCGGTGGGCCAGGCCTTGCGACAGCTCCAGCCGGGTAACGGCGGTCACGCCGTCGCGGGCAAGGCCATCCGGGTTGGGCAGTTCCACTTCCACGCGGAAGGTGCGGGTGTCGGGATTGGCTGCCGGTGCGATGTAGCGCACATGGCCTTCCATCCTCGTGCCGCCGACCAGCTCGACGGTGGCCGGCATGTTGAGGCTGAGGCCTGAAATATTCAACTCGGACACCTGACCGACGGCGATCATCGGATCGGAATTGACCACCGTGCCACAGGCCGCGCCCACGGAAAGATGATCGCCGACACGCGCCATCGGGCTTTCCACCACGCCGGCAATGGGCGAGCGGATGACGGTGCGGTCCAGCTCCAGCTCGGCTTCCTGCAGGCGCGCATCGGCGGCATCTAGCGATGCCTTCAGCGCAGCCACCCGGTTTTCCGTGGCAAAGCCTTTCGAGCTGAGCTGCGTTGCAGCGTCATAATCGGCGCGGGCCTGGGCAAGGACGGCCTTTGCCTCCAGCACGCGGGCCTCGCGGGTGCCCTTGTCGATCATGCAAAGCACATCGCCAGCGCTCACCGTGCCGCCTTCGCGGGCCGGGCGTTCAACAATCCGCCCCGCCGTTTCGGCGCGCACGGAAACCTTGGCGAAGGCTTCGGTGCTGCCGCGCACCTCCAGCATGGCCGAGCGCGGTTCGGCCACAAGCCGGGCCACCTGGACACGGAAGGGCTTCACATCCGCAGCATTCTGCCGTTCGGCAATGGGCGGTGCGGCATGGGCCTCGTCCCCCAGTCCACCGACCACCAGAGTGCCGCTCCACATCCACAGGCCAACGCCACCGGCAATGCCTGCGGCCAGCAGCACAGAGAAATTAACACGCATGAAATTCGCTCCGTTGGTCAGGATCTGCTTATTCGGCGGCTTGCGGTGTCTGGACAGGTGCAGCCGCCTGAGGCTGTGATCCATTGCCGTCACCGTCGGCAATCGCCTCCAGCTCGGCGCGATTGGCTTCCAGGTAGCCGATTTTCTGGATCATGCAGTCGATGCCGTAGTTGATGCCCCAAAGTATGCCCCTGTTGAGCGGCTTGTCCGTGATCCTGGACTTCAGCTCGCTCAACTGCTGCAGTTTGTGGCGGGTTTGTTCGATCTGCAGGTCAATCGCCCTGCGGATGGCCTTACCGCCCACCTGCTCCGCGCTCATGGCCACCAGAAGGAAGGGCGAGCGGTAGATGTCCGGCGGCAAGTCCTCCCTCAGCATGTCCAGCAGGGCGTCGCGCCCGGTCTGGGTGATGCTGTAGACCTTGCGGGCCGGCTTGCCGGGCTGCTTCTCTTCCCGCATGGTGACGAGACCTTCCTTCTCCAGCTTTGCCAGTGCCGGATAAATCGACCCATAGCTCGCATCCTCGAAGTAGCTGAAACAGCCTGAAGTCGCCTCCTTGCGGATCTCGTATCCTGTGGCATCTCCCTCCGAGAGCATGGCAAGGCAGAGGCGGCGTACACTCATATGGATGGTTCCTTCGCAAAAAGCCCGCACACGGAGCTTTCGACGTATCATATCGATATATATCGGTTGGGTATATAGTGTTTACGGAACGATCTTTAAGGGGGCGGAAACATAAAATTCAAAGAGACGTTTTGCCGCCTTTTGGAGGATTGATTGCCAGGGCTGGGAGGGGCATTGTTTCAATATGGCGAAATTGCTTCGCCGCATGAGGAGGCTCCGTTCATGCCCGTTTTGTCCCGTCTGCGTCTGAGACTTCGTCCGGGCAAGCTTCTGCCTGAAAATCCGCTGCTGCGGCTTCTGGCGGTCAATGCCCTGTCCGGTTCCGCCGTGGCGCTGGTGGTGGTGGGCGGTCTTTTTGCCTCCAATGCGGGCGGGCTCTATGATCTGGTCGCCAATGCCAGTGATCCGGCGGTGCCCGTTATCCTGCTCGCCTTCGGCTTCATCATCACGCTGGGCTCAGCCGCGATGGGAACGGCCGTCATGATGCTGCCGCGCGATGGCGGGAATGACCGCGGCCGTGGCCGCCGCGAGCAGGCTTTTCACGCCATGCCGGGCGAGCCGGTGCTGATCCCTGTCCCGGTCCGCGCCAGCCCGCAGCGGCCGGTGCGGCGCGGCTGATTAATTTCTTTGCAGCGCCTGCTGTCAGAACACGGCTTGCCAAAGCGGTCCGTTCCGGCTTCCATGGATCCTGTTTGCGAGTTGATTTGCAAAAGGATTTGAAGGCGCATGGACGCATCCTACCCGCGTGATCTCGTTGGCTATGGCCGCCAGATCCCCGATCCGCAATGGCCCGGCGAGGCCAATGTGGCTGTTCAGTTCGTGATCAATTACGAGGAGGGCGGGGAGAACAACATCCTGCACGGGGATGCCGCCTCCGAAGCCTTCCTGTCGGAAATCGTCGGGGCGCAGGCGTGGCCCGGCCAGCGCCACTGGAACATGGAATCCATCTACGAATACGGCTCGCGCGCCGGCTTCTGGCGCCTGTGGCGCATGTTCACCAGCCGCAACATCCCTGTCACCGTTTATGGTGTTGCCACCGCGCTCGCTCGCAATCCGGATGTGGTTGCGGCCATGAAGGAGGCCGACTGGGAAATCGCCTCCCACGGGCTCAAGTGGATCGAATATGCCAACATGGCTGAAGAGGAAGAGCGGGCGCACATGCAGGAGGCCATCCGCCTGCATGAAGAAGTCACAGGCTCGCGCCCGCTCGGCTGGTACACCGGCCGCTGCTCCATGAACACCCGCAAGCTGGTGATGGAGGAGGGGGGCTTCCTCTATGACAGCGACAGTTACGCCGATGATCTGCCCTATTGGGTGGAAGGCCCCTCCGGCCCGCATCTGGTGATCCCCTATACGCTGGACGCCAACGACATGCGCTTTGCGACGCCTCAGGGCTTCAACTCCGGCGATCAGTTCTTTGCCTATCTGAAGGACAGTTTCGATACTCTCTACGCCGAAGGCGAGGCGGGCAGCCCGAAGATGATGAACATCGGCCTGCACTGCCGTCTCGTGGGCCGCCCTGGCCGGGCTGCGGCTCTGGCGCGCTTCCTCGATTATGTCGCATCACATGAAAAGGTTTGGCTCGCCCGGCGCATCGACATCGCCTGGCACTGGCACGCCCACCACGCGGCAGGCTGAATGGCAGCCGGGGAGGGGATGTGATGGGGAACGGGTTGTTCGGATGGCAGAGCGCAGGCTCGTTCGCATGGTGCGGCGCTTCAGCTCCCCTCCCCCTCGTGGGGAGGGGTAAGGGGTGGGGGGCTCTGAGCCAGCCGAACGCTGAAGCGGCTCAAGCTTCAAAGTGGCCCTCGTCCCATCTCTCTGTGCCCGTCCAGGAAAGCTTTCAAAGGATGCCGGAGCTGTGCCCCCCACCCCTCACCCCTCCCCACGAGGGGGAGGGGGGCGGAGAGGCCTGCCGTGAAAAGCGGCTGTTGCTGTGTTTCCAGTTAGGCCTCGCCCCATGAGCGCCGCTGCATCCCTGCCGCGTTATCACCTCTATGGTGAGACGGAAGGGGCTTCCGAATTTGATTTCTTTCACATTGAAACGATCCGGGCGCGGTCGCTGGCGCTGGGCTGGCAGCTGGAGCTGCATGCCCATCAGCATCTGGCGCAGATCCTCCATATCTCGAAGGGCGGCGGGCGGCTGATCGAGGCGGACGGGGAGCGGGAGATCCGGGCGGGCGGCATTGCCTTCACCCCGCCGGGCGTGCTGCATGGCTGGAGCTTTTCACCGGAAACGGAAGGCTATGTGGTTTCCTTCACACCCGACTATCTGGTGGCAGGCGGGGAGAGCCGCAGCGATGCGGAGCGGGCGGCGCTGACCTCGGCCGGCAACACCTTGCTGCATCCGCAAGGGCATGAGGCACAGCTATCGTTCTATTTCGGCGAGATGGCGCGGGAGTTTGACGAGGGCGCGCGGCGGCGGGCGTTCTTCCGGCCGCTGGTGGCGCTCAGCCTGCTGATTGTCTTTCCCGGAGAGGTGGCAGGCTCTGCCGACCGGACGCCCGGCTTCTCGCTGTTCCGTTTCCGGCAACTGGTGGAAGACATGTTCCGCAGCGGGCAGGGGGCGGAGGTCTATGCGGCTGAAATGGGCCTGACGGTGCAGCGGCTCAACCGCTATTGCCGCCTGTTTACGGGCCGCACCGTGGCGCAGAACGTGCGCGACCGGCTCATTCTGGAAGCCAAGCGCCTGCTGGCCTTCTCGGGGCTTTCCGTCTCGCAGGTGGCCTATGATCTCGGTTTCGAGGATCCTGCCTATTTCTCCCGCGTTTTCCGCAAGGAAACCGGCGAAGCCCCCGCCGACTTCCGCGCCCGCCACACGGGCGGCGGCGCGCCGGACAGCACCCTTTCCGAGGCTGCCCGGCAGGATCCGCCTCAGTAAGGCAGCCCCACGTAGTTTTCGGCAAGGCTGGTCTGGGCGGCTTTGGAGCTGGCCAGATAGTCTATGTCGGCCTGCTGGATGCGGGCGTTGAAGGTGCCGAGTTCCGGGAACTGGTGCAGCAGGGTGGTCATCCACCAGGAGAAGCGTTCCGCCTTCCAGATGCGTGCCAGCGCCTTGGCCGAATAGGCGTCGATCCCTGCGCTGGACTTCTCGCCGTAATATTCGATAAGGCCGGACGACAGGTAGTGGATGTCCGAAGCGGCAAGGTTCAGCCCCTTGGCGCCGGTCGGCGGCACGATGTGTCCTGCGTCACCGGCCAGGAACAGCCGGCCGAAGCGCAGCGGCTCGGCGACAAAGCTGCGCAGCGGTGCGATGCTCTTCTCGATGGAAGGGCCGGTTTTCATGTTGGCGGCGGCTTCCTCGCCAAGGCGCAGCTTCAGCTCGTCCCAGATGCGCTCGTCCGGCCATTCTTCCAGCGGCGCGTCCAGCGGCACCTGCACGTAGTAGCGGCTGAGCGTGTGCGAGCGCATGGAGGCGAGGGCGAAGCCGCGCGGGTGATTTGAATAGATCAGCTCATGGTCGCAGGGCGGCACATGCGAGAGAATGCCAAGCCAGCCAAAGGGATAGATCTTTTCATATGTGGTGATGGCTTTTTCCGGAACACTCGCCCGGGCGACGCCATGATAGCCGTCGCAGCCGCAGATGAAGTCGCAGGCGATCTCGTGTGTCACCCCGTCCTTCTTCCAGGTGACGCGGGGATGATCCGTATCGAAGTCGAGCGGCGTCACGTCTTCGGCGTCATAGATCACCTGCGCGCCCCGGGCCGAATGGGCCTCCATCAGATCGCGGGTCACTTCCGTCTGGCCATAGACCATCACCGGTGTGCCGGTCAGGCCTTTGAGGTCCATGCGCAGGCGCGTTTCGCCGACCGACAAGGTGAAGCCGTCATGCGGCAGGCCTTCCTTGTGCATGCGCTCCGCCACGCCTGCCTTTTCCAGCATGTGGACCATGCCCTGTTCCAGCACCCCGGCTCGGATGCGCGAGAGCACGTAGTCCGGGCTCTTGCGCTCCAGCACGAGGCAATCGATGCCGGACAGATGCAGAAGCTGGGACAGCAGCAGGCCGGATGGGCCCGCGCCAATGATGACGACCTGGGTGCGCATGGAATTCCTCCTCATTCCTCATGCGGACGGGATCTCCCGCGCTTCCCCGGTGAGGGAAACGGCCTTGCCCGTCCTCTTGGGACCATGATGGCTGCGCCGCCCTCCCGCTTGAATGGACGATCCGCCGCAATCAGTTGGACAATTTGGCCGCAAGGGGACGCATCGCTGCTGCTGGCGCTGGAATTTGCCGCCGCTTTCCGCTAAATCCCCGGCCCATGACCAGAAACGCAAATATCCGCGATGAAGCCCTGAGCGTGGACGTGCGCCCGCCGGCCGTCATCCTGTGCGAACCGCAGCTTGGCGAGAACATCGGCACGGCCGCCCGTGCCATGGCCAACTTCGGCCTCACCGACCTGCGCATCGTCAACCCGCGTGACGGCTGGCCGAGCGAGAAGGCCCGCGCGGCCGCCTCCCGTGCCGACCACGTGATCGACAAGGTGCAGGTGTTCGACAGCGTGGAGGCGGCGATTGCCGATCTCACCTTTGTTTACGCCACCACCGCCCGCTCGCGCGAAGTCGCCAAGCCCGTGCGCGGGCCGGACGAGGCAGCTGCCACCGTGGTGCCGCTGGGCGCCAAGGGCATGGCCACGGGCTATCTCTTCGGGCGCGAGCGCTGGGGCCTCAACAATGAGGAAGTGGCGCTGGCGGACGAAATCCTGACCCTGCCGGTTGATCCCAACTTCGCCTCGCTCAACATCGCCCAGGCGGTGCTGGTCTGCGCCTATGAATGGCGCAAGACGGCCACCGCCGGTGCTCTGCCCTTCGGGCTTGATGTGGATGCCAACCCGCCTGCGGCCAAGGATGATATCCTGCGCCTGTTCGAGCATCTGGAAGGGGCGCTGGACCGGGTGTCCTTTTTCCGTCCCGTCGAGCGGCGGCCACACATTGTCCGCAATATCCGCAATATCTTCCAGAAGGCCACGCTGACCGACCACGAAGTGAAGACGCTTCGCGGCATCATCGCGGCACTGGAAGGCCGGCCCACACGGCCGCGCAAGGATCAGCCGGATGGCGCCCGCCGTGTCAGTGAGGACGGCGCGGGCGAAGAGGCTGCGCGAGAGGATGACCACGAATGACAAAACCGGTGCTCGTCTTTGACTCAGGCATAGGCGGGCTTACGGTGCTGCGCGAGGCACGGGTGCTGATGCCCGAGCGCAGCTTTGTCTATGTGGCCGACGATGCAGGCTTTCCCTATGGCGGCTGGGAGGAGGAGGCGCTGAAGGCGCGGCTCATCTCCCTGTTCCGCGATCTCCTGCACCGGTTTGACCCGGAAGTGGCGGTGGTGGCCTGCAACACGGCCTTCACCCTTGCCGGGGCGGACCTGCGCGCCGCCTTCCCGCACATGAAATTCGTTGGCACGGTGCCGGCCATCAAGCCGGCGGCGGAACGCACCCGGTCGGGTCTTGTTTCCGTGCTGGCAACCCCCGGCACGGTGAAGCGTGCCTACACGCGCGATCTCATCCAGTCCTTTGCCAGCCAGTGCCATGTGCGGCTGGTCGGCTCGGTCAGTCTCGCCAGCATGGCGGAGGCCTATATCCGGGGCGAGGGCGTTGATGACGAGGCGCTGACGGCCGAGATCCGCGAGTGCTTCTATGAAAGGCAAGGCGCGCGCACGGATATCGTCGTGCTGGCCTGCACTCATTACCCCTTCCTTGCCAATGTCTTCCGCCGCCTTGCCCCCTGGCCGGTGGACTGGATCGATCCGGCGGAGGCCATCGCCCGGCAGGCGCGGCGCATCGTGCCGGTGATGGACGTGCTGCGCGCCGATTCCCGGCCTGACCGCGTGGTTTTCACGTCAGACTCGCCGGATTTTGCCACCCGCCGCCTGATGCAGGGCTTTGGCCTCTCCTTGCTGGTTTAGGAAAAACCGCAGGATTGCGCGCAAAAACGGCTGAGATGCCTGCCTGCATTTGACATTCGCCCCTGCCTCGTCTATGCACCCGCGATCCGTGCGGGGCTTTGCCTCGCCGGTCCACGCACCCGTGGGGTTTTCCGGCCGGCGCCGTTCAGCTGGACCCCTGTCGATCCTGTTCCTTGCGAACGGGGTAAAGGAGGGCGCGTTTCCTTATAAAATGAGCCAACCGACACAAGGAAACAGCGATGTCGAAGCGCCACAGCGTAAAGTACAAGATTGATCGCCGCATGGGCGAGAACATCTGGGGCCGCTCCAAGAGCCCGGTCAACAAGCGTGAATATGGCCCCGGCCAGCACGGCCAGCGCCGCAAGGGCAAGCTCTCCGACTTCGGCGTGCAGCTGCGCGCCAAGCAGAAGCTCAAGGGCTACTACGGCAACATCTCCGAAAAGCAGTTCCAGAAGGTTTACACCGAAGCTTCGCGCATGAAGGGCGACAGCTCCGAGAACCTGATCGGCCTGCTGGAGCGCCGCCTGGACGCCATCGTCTACCGCGCCAAGTTCGTCCCGACCGTGTTCGCTGCCCGTCAGTTCGTCAACCACGGCCACGTCAAGGTCAACGGCAAGCGCGTCACCATCGCCAGCTACCGTTGCCGCCCGGGCGACGTCATCGAGGTCCGCGACCGCTCCAAGCAGCTCGCTCTGGTTCTCGAGGCTTCCCAGTCGAGCGAGCGTGACGTGCCGGAATACCTGGCCGCTGACCACAGCAAGATGACCGTCACCTTCACCCGCGTGCCGTCCTTCTCGGAAGTGCCGTACCCGGTGCAGATGGAACCGAACCTCATCGTCGAATTCTATTCGCGCTAAGGTTTCCAGCCCTGCTGGAGAAAAGGCCGCCCTCCGGGGCGGCCTTTTTGCATTCTGGGGGCGGATGTATGCGCTGCCGGAGGCAGGCGTTCCCCGAGGGGCTGCGCCCCGTTCTTGCTGCCAGCATCCTGGGCCGTGGCAGCCATCTGGAGCCGGAGTTCAAGGCGAGGCCGAAAAATGGTGACCGCTCAGGCGGGTGCCGGGCTCATCAAGCGGTCCGGTCTGGTCAAAGGCTTCGGCGCGCTATCTGGTGACCCGATCCGGGGCGTATCCCCGCATAGCCCGGCCGTTGCCGCTGTCTCGTCAGGGATGGGGAGGGGATGCAGTCCCGGCGCAGTCTGCTTTCTCAAACACGCTCCATGCGGGTGTTCGGTTGTCAATCAGATAAAAATTTCGATATATTTTTGGTTTTGAGTAATTGAATAGACATCTCTACATATTTTCATGATTTTTTTTGATGGATATTTCTTTTCACCATCTATGTAATCTTAAATTCATTGATTATTCACGTAATTGAACGCGATGGTTCACAAATTCTCGCTAGGAAGTCATGGATTTCCGGAGGGGTGGGCTGGAAGTCTTTCCGAAAGCGAGGTGCGTGCTATGAAAATTTCCGTTCTGAAGACCATCTTTACCGGGTTGTTGGCTGCTTCGGCACTGGCCCCTGCACCGGCTCTTGCAGAAAAGACCAAGTTTGAGTTCTGGTACGGGCTTTCCGGCGATCTGGGCGAACGCGTGCAGGATGCGTGCCGCATGTTCAACGAAACGCAGGCTGATTACGAGATCGTCTGCACCTCGCAGAACGGCTATGACACCACGCTGCAAAACACCATTGCCGCTTACCGCGCCAAGAAACAGCCCGCCATCACCCAGATCTACGACGCCGGCACACTCGACCTGATGCTGTCCGGTGCTTTCCTTCCGGCGAAGCAATTGATGGCCGATAATGGCTACACGATCGACTGGGGCAATTATTTCGGCGGCATCGCCAACTATTATGCAACCGCTTCCGGCGAATTGCAGTCCTTCCCGTTCAACTCATCCACGGCGATGCTCTACTACAATGCCAGCGCCTTTGAAAAGGCGGGCATCACCTTCACGCCGGACACCTGGGAACAGGTGGAAGAAGCTGCCCGCAAGCTGAAGGCCGCAGGCTTTGACTGCCCGCTCGGCTTCAACTTCGACACATGGCCGATGCTGGAGCAGTTTTCCGCCATCCACAATCAGCCGATTGCCACCAAGGCCAATGGCTATCAGGGGCTCGACGCCGAAGTCGTATTCAACAAGACGAAGTTCGTTGACCATGTGAAGTTCTTCAAGAAGATGCAGGACGAGCAGCTGTTCGTCGTCAAGACCAAGCAGCTCGGCATGGATATCGTGCCCGCCTTCACCTCGCAGACCTGCCAGATGATCCAGACCTCGATTGCCGATCATGGCACCGTCGGGAAGACCCTGCCGGAAGGCGTCAAATGGGATGTGGTCATGCTGCCCGTCTGGGCCGGCACCGAGCGCCAGAACTCGCTCGTGGGCGGCGCTTCGCTGTGGGTCATGGCCGGCCGTCCGGAGGCGGAATACAAGGGTGCGGCTGCCTTCCTCAACTTCATCGCCACGCCGGAAATGGCGCAATGGTGGTCCACGGTCACCGGCTACATCCCGGTTACCAAGACCGGCTTTGATGCCATGAAGGCCAACGGCTTCTACGACAAGGCGCCTTACAAGGGCCGCGAACTGGCCATTGCCAGCCTGACCTACACGCCCACCTCGGAAAACACGCGTGGCATCCGGCTGGGGGGCTTCACGCAGATCCGCAAGGAAGTGTCGACCGCGCTGGAAGCGGTCTTCATGCAGAACGCCGGCATTCAGAAGGAACTGGACCAGGCTGCCGAGCGCAGCAACGCCGTCCTGCGCCGCTTCGAAAAGACCTATGCCGGTCAGAAGCTGAACTGATCCCGTCTGTTGACTGACACCATCGACTGAGCCTGCCGCAACTGCCGGCAGGCTCAGTCTCCTGCTGATCCCCGTGCCATTGGTCAACTCATGGAAAAACGCGCCGTTTTCAAGAGCTGGTGGTTGCCCGTGCTGTTTGCACTGCCACAACTCATTCTGATCCTTCTGTTCTTCTACTGGCCGGTAACAGCCGTCGTGAACTGGGCCTTCACGCTTGAGCCACCGTTTGGCGGGGTGGCCGAATTTGTCGGCTTTGCCAATTTCAGAGAGGTGCTGGCCGATCCCTTCTACTGGAATTCGGTGATCGTCAGCCTGATCTTTGCAACGGTTGGTCCGTTCTTCTGCATTCTGATCGGCCTTACGCTGGCGCTGGCGGTGGACCGGCAGCTGCCCGGCTCCGGCTTCTTCCGCTTCTTCTACATCCTGCCTTTCGCCATTGCAGGACCGGCTGCCGGCATGGCCTTCCGCTTCATCCTGTCGCCCGAGCGGGGACTTGCTGCGTCGATCAACGCGCTGTCGCCCGATCTCTGGAACCCGGCGAAATACGGCAGCCATGCACTGGCACTGGTCATCATCATCTTCATCTGGAAGTGGTCGGGCTATACGTTCATCTTCCTGCTCGCCGGCCTGCAATCGGTGCCGCGGGCGCTCGGCGAAGCCGCCGCCATGGATGGCGCCGGCCCCTTTCGCCGCGCCATCGACGTGCAGGTGCCGCTTCTGGCGCCCACACTGTTCTTCCTGCTCGTGACCATGATGACCGAGGGGTTTGTCGGGGCAGATACCTTCGGCATCGTGCATTCCGTCACCGGTGGAGGCCCGAACCGCGGCACCGAGGTGATGGTCTACCGTATCGTCGACGAGGCCTTCCAGGGGCTCAATTATTCCGGCGCGTCGGCGCAAAGCATCATCCTGATCGGCTTGATCATGGTCTTCACCTTCATCCAGTTCCGCTTCATCGAGAAGCGGGTGCATTACAAGTGAGGCTGCCATGATCCAGCGCACCCCTTATGCCGACGCCTTGACCTACACCATCATGGCTGCCGGCTTCCTCGTCCTGCTTGGACCTTTCATCGTGGTGCTAGCTGGCGCCAGTCAGACCATGCCGCAGGTAAATGCTGTCCCGTTCAGCTTCGTGCCGCAGGGGGAGTTCCTCGCCAATGTCAGTGCAGCCTGGACGCGGGCGAACCTTGGCACGGCAATGACAAACAGCCTGATCATGGCCGCATTGGTGACGGCCGGTAAGGTGGCGCTCTCGGCCTGCACCGCATTTGCCATCGTGTTCTTCCGCACGCCGCTGAAGCATGTCTTTTTCTGGAGCGTGTTCATCACGCTTATGCTGCCGCTCGAAGTCCGCGTGGTGCCGACCTATGCGGTGGCGGCCGATCTGTTCCAGCCGGTGAAGTTCTTCCTCGGGCTTTCCGGCATTGACATCGCAATCGAGTGGAACCTTCTGAACTCCTATGCCGGCCTGACACTGCCGCTGATTGCAACGGCCACCGGAACCTTCCTTTACCGGCAGTTCTTTATGACCCTGCCGGACGAGCTGGCCGAAGCCGCCCGCATGGATGGCTCAGGCCCCGTGCGCTTCTTCTTCGACATGCTGCTGCCGCTGTCGCGCACCAACATGCTGGCACTCACCACCATCATGTTCGTCTATGGCTGGAACCAGTATCTCTGGCCCATCCTGATGACGACGGATCCCTCCTACAAGACGGTGATGGTGTCGCTGCGGGCGCTTCTGCCTTCCGACAACGGCATTCCGGACTGGAACGTCACGCTTGCAGGCTCGCTGATCATCATGGCGCCGCCGGTGCTTGTCGTTGCCGTTCTGCAGCGCTGGTTCGTGCGTGGCCTGGTCTCCACCGAAAAGTGACCGCCGCGAGCCGTCGTTCCGAAGATACGAGGATACAATCATGGCTGATATCCAGATCCGCGCGGTGCGCAAGACTTACGGCAAGACCCCGACGCTGCACGGGATCGATCTGTTCTTCTCCTCGGGTGAATTTGTGGTCATCCTGGGCCCGTCCGGCTGCGGCAAGTCCACGCTTCTGCGCATGATCGCAGGCCTTGAAGACATTACCTCCGGCGAGATTGCAATCGGCGGACGCGTCGTCAACCGGCTGGAACCGCGTGAGCGCGGTTGTGCGATGGTGTTCCAGAACTACGCGCTTTATCCGCACATGTCGGTTGCTGGGAACATCGGCTATGCGCTGAAGGTGGCAGGCGTGCCAAAGGCGGAACGTGAAAGGCGGATCGCCGAGACCGCAAAAATCGTTGGCCTTCAGGATTTTCTCGACCGCCGGCCGGCCGCGCTTTCCGGTGGCCAGCGCCAGCGTGTGGCAATGGGCCGCGCCATCATCCGCGAGCCGAAGGTTTTTCTGTTCGACGAACCGCTGTCGAACCTCGACGCCAAGCTGCGCGTCACCATGCGCGCCGAAATCCGCAAGCTGCACCAGAGGCTTGCGGCCACATCGGTGTTTGTTACCCATGATCAGGTGGAGGCGATGACGCTGGCCGACCAGCTCGTGGTGATGAACCGCGGCCACGTTGAGCAGGCCGGCCGGCCGCTCGACATCTACCACCGCCCGGCGAGTACCTTCGTTGCATCGTTCATCGGATCCCCCGCGATGAACCTGTTCTCGGCGCGTATCGAGGCGGATACTGCAATCGCGCGGCTCGACGGCGAACCGGTTCCTATCGGCCCGCTGGCCGCCCGCGCGCTTGGCGGCCGTGACGTCACCATCGGCATTCGCCCGGAACATTGCCGCCTCGTCAAGGGGAGGCAAGGCCTTCCGGCGCGCATCGATTTTATTGAGGAGCTTGGTGTGGGCCGTGTCCTGCATTGCGAGATCGCCGGCGAGACCTTTGCCGCAGCTGTTGGCGAAGACGCAGACGTCTCCGCCGGTGACACCATCGCCTTGTCGCTTCCGCCCGAACATCTCCACTTTTTCGACAGCGAGACCGGCCGCCGCATCGAATATTCCCTCCCGGCCACAGATATCGCCGCTGTCCGCAGCAGCGCAACCATGACCCACCATACCGGAGTTCTTGCATGACCCAGATCATTTCCGCCGTCGGTTTCTGCAACCGTACAGGCAAGGGCGACCTCACCACGCTTGACGCATCGCTGCGGGAGATCGCAGACACCGGCGCTGACGCCTGCGAGATCGGCATCTATGGCGAGGAAATCGTCTCGGGCGGCCGCATCATCGAGGATCGCTTGCAGCGCGTTGCCAGCATCGCTGGCCAGTACCCGTTCAAGAAACTGTCGCTGCACGGTCAGATCAGCTCCAATTTCATGGACCGCGAGCATCTGGTCCTGCAGAAGCAGGTGGTGCGGGCCATGCTGGAGATGTGCAACCGCCTGGGCGCCGGTATTCTCGTTCATCATTCAGGCGCCGCCCAGCTTGGCGCTGGCGAGAATGGCGCCGATCTTGACCAGATGGAACGCGAGGCCCTGTCCGAAATGGCCGATGTGGCCAAAGGTTACGGCGTGCGCATCGCGCTTGAAAACATCTTTACCACCGAAAGCGGCCAGTACCGCCAGACGCCGAGCCAGGTGGCTGAGACGGTCAGAGCCATCGGTCATGACAATGTCGTCGCCCTCATCGACTTCAGCCATGCCTATATCGAATCCACCTTCAAGGGCCTCGATTTCCGCGATGAACTGCGCGCCATGGCACCGGTCACCGGCCACCTGCACGTTCATGACAGTTTTGGGCGGCCCTATACGATGGAAAAGTTCTTCCACCCTGCCGAAGCCACAGCCCTTGGCATTGGCGACCTGCACCTGCCGATCGGCTGGGGGGATATTCCCTGGGATGACATCTTTTCAGAGCTGAGCTTCCTGCCGGATACGGCGCTGATCATGGAGATCGGCGCTGAGCGCTTCCGCGACCAGCAGCCCGCCTGCCTCACGCGCGCCCAGGAGCTGGCGCAGATGGTTGTGAGGCGCTGACCGTCACCTTCACCCGCGTGCCGTTCTTCTCGGAAGTGCCGTACCCGGTGCAGATGGAACCGAACCTCATCGTCGAATTCTATTCGCGCTAAGGTTTCCAGCCCCGCTGGAGAAAAGGCCGCCCTCCGGGGTGGCCTTTTTGTGTTTTTTGGAGGCATCAGCTTCTGACTATAAAGAAGGTTCCTAGTTCTCTTGTATGTTTTAAAATCAAAAATATTATTATAGATCTTATAAATTGTTCTCATATTGAGTAATATAGAAAATTTCTTTTTCAAACTCTGAGTAGTTTAGTCCAATAAGTGAATTTATATCCGAATAATTTTCTGCTCCAAGGGGTATTACTTTCTTTTCGGTTCCCAGTTTGGGGTAGTTGGCGTCGAAAACTAGTGCTTGGACGAAGATGACAACGGGCTCATACTCGGAAAGCGGGTTCGTGAGGAGGTGGCGGTCTCCAAAAAACCAGCCGGTTGCTGGTATAATGTTTTGAATTTCAATGATAACTTCAGTCATATTACCCTCTTTATTTGCTATTTTTGTTTCTCACACCTCCGGTACGGGCAATCCGCGCACGAGGTCGCGCAGGCCCTGGGAATAGCCCTGGCGCAGGGTGAGGAGATAGGCGTCGTCCTCGTCAAAGGTGTGCAGGTGCTCTGCCGTCAGGCTGTCCTTGCCATAGACCATCAGGTCGATCGGCGGGCCGACCGACAGGTTGGAGCGGATGGTGGCATCGAAGGAGAGCAGGGCCAGCTTCGCGGCCTCTGCCGGGTCCGTTTCCAGCGTCAGCAGCCGGTCGAGGATCGGCTTGCCGTATTTGGTCTCGCCGATCTGCAGGAAGGGCGTGCGCTCGGAGGCTTCCATGAAGTTGCCGGCGGAATAGACCTGGAACAGGCGCGGCTCCTCGTCGCGGATCTGGCCGCCGACAAGGAAGGAGGCGGCCGGATCGCCATAGGGCTTCACGAAGGAGGCATCCCGGTTCAGCACCTCGCGCAGGGTGTCACCCACCTTCTGGGCCGCATCGAACAGGGTCAGCGACTGGGTCATGTCCCGGTGGAAGTCGCCGCTGCCATAGCTCTGCTTCAGCTGCGAGATCACGGCCTGCGTGGTGGCGAGATTGCCTGCCGACAGCACGGTGATGATGCGCTCACCCGGTGTCTCGAAGGTGGACATCTTGGAGACGGTGGCGATCTGGTCGACGCCTGCATTGGTGCGGGAGTCTGACGCAAGGATCAGGCCGGTGCGAAGCAGGATGCCGAGGCAATAGGTCATGCGGGGGCCGACTCGCGCGAGTGATTGTCATTTTCCCTGTCTAACCCATTTGCGCCCCATGCCCAAATGCTGCCTCCCCCAACGCTGCCCCGGCAGGGTTTCCCCGCCCCGTGGCCTTGCGGGCCTTTACAAGCAGCCATTCTGACGTCTAAGGGAAAGGGCCGGGCGCGCGGCGGCAGTCCGCATGCGCAAGGGCCCGCGAGTTTTCGCCCAGTTTTCGCAATCCGGACCATTACGATGAGTGCCACCGACCTGACCAGCGGCCCCGAGGCGGGCCTCTCCGCCGATGCTGCCGCATCCGCAGCCCTGATGGACCTGCCGGAGGATGACAGCGGCTGCCCGGTGATGCTGCGCAACGCGCCTTCGACGGTGGAGTTCAAGAAGCTGCGCAAGCGCCTCCTGCGTGAGGTGCGTCAGGCCATTGACGATTACGGCATGGTGCCTGCGGATGCCGCGGTGAAACGGCCGAAGTGGCTGGTCTGCCTGTCCGGCGGCAAGGACAGCTACACGCTGCTGGCGGTGCTGATGGACCTGAAGTGGCGCGGGCTGCTGCCGGTGGATCTTCTGGCCTGCAATCTCGATCAGGCCCAGCCGGGCTTTCCGCCGGAGATCCTGCCCGCCTTCTTTGAAAAGAACGGCATCGAGAACATCATCGTGCGCGAGGATACGTTCTCCATCGTCACGGCGAAGATCCCGGCGCACAAGACCTATTGCTCGCTGTGCTCGCGCCTGCGCCGCGGCATCCTCTACCGCATCGCGCGGGAGCAGGGCTGCGAAGCCATCGTGCTGGGCCACCACCGCGAGGACATTCTGGAAACCTTCTTCATGAACCTCTTCCACGGCGGGCGGCTTGCCTCCATGCCGCCGAAGCTGGTCAATGACGAGGGCGACCTGATGGTGCTGCGCCCGCTTGCCTATTGCGCCGAAAGCGATGTGGCAAGGTTCGCCGCCGGCATGCAGTTCCCGATCATTCCCTGCAATCTCTGCGGCTCGCAGGATGGGTTGCAGCGCGAGGACGTGAAGCGCATGCTGATGGACTGGGAGCGCGCCTCTCCGGGCCGCCTCGGCGTCATGGCGCGGGCGCTGGCCCACACGCGTCCCTCGCATCTCCTCGACCGCAACCTCTTCGACTTTGCCTCCCTGCGCCCCGGCGAGAACAACGGCGGTGAAGCGCGTGACGCGGAAGAGCCCTGCGGCGCAGGCCTTGCCATGACGCGCAATCTCTTCGCGGCTGAGTAGTCGCAGTTCCCGGCAAGACGTGCGGCCCGGCAGTTTGCCTCAGGCCCGGAAAGCTGACAGCTCTGCACGGGCCTGACCTGCGCCCGAAAACTCGCTCCTGTCCGGGCCGGGCACAGCATCGCGCCCTTCAAAGCCGCCGGCAGGCTGGTTGCGGATGAGGATGGTGAGCCCGGCATCCGGCTGCTCTGCGGCTTGCACGGCCAGCCCGCCATGGGCCTTGCAGGCCTGCTGCGCATCGATCCTGCCTGCGGGGGCAAAGATGACCAGCCGGGCGCAATCAATGCGGGCCAGTTCCACATCCTTCTGCCGGGAACCGCTGCCCATCAGCACCACGGCCGCCAGAGTGGCCGCAAACGTCAGCGGCAGCACCACGGCCGCCGCACGCAGCGCCTGAACCGCCTTGCCGCGCCTTGCTGCCTTACCCGCCTGCGGCAGGGCCTGCGTTCTAGCCTGCGTCCTGGCCTGTGTCCTGGCCAGTGCTGTTTTCAGTGCCCTTGTGAGTGTACGGGCGATCCTGCGGATCTGTCTCCGTGCCTGCCGTGCTGCCAGTCTCAGCGCTTTCATCCCCATGGTGCCATCCCCGCTCCACTCCGGCCGGCCCTTCGCCCGCCTCATGTCCCGAAGACTGCCAAAACCCGCCTGTACCGCACCGGAACCCGCCGTTCATCTGCGGTTCATGGGGAGGTGCGGGGGAGAACAGCACGCAAGAATAAGCGTGTGTACTTATGCATCTTCTGCTTGGGGCCCCTCACAGGGAGCGGATTACGGGATCTTTATGTGCTGGCACCGGCTTGAGCTTCTAGATCTGGACCAGGTACCGGGCCTCCAGCGAGGCTAGATGCTCTGACAGCCATAACGGAGCTGTCTGGCGCCAGAAGGTCCAGAGCTCCGGGTAACTCATTGCCGCAAAGCCTGGGCTCGATCCTTGAACCCGTTCTGCAAATCTTGCGGTTTCAGCGCGGTGGGCTGCAAAGACCGGGCTGGTGGCGGGGTTGGCAGGTTCCCAGAACAGGTAGAGGAGTGTTACGGGTCTGCCGCTGTATGTATGTTCCAGACCAAAGGCATGTTTGATCAACTGGGCAGCGTCAAGCCAGAGGTAATGATCAGGCTCTTCCTGGAGGCGTTGCATTTCCTGGAAATATCCGTTCTGCCGCCGTGTATCCCGGATCTGCTCAGCGTAGGCAGGTGAGAAACCTGCACGGTGCTTGCCAAGATGTTCGGTCAGTTTGGATTCGATGCCCACCACACTTTCCAGGCCATCAAGAAGAACATCTAGATTGGGTGCCCGTCCGCCTCGCAGGCCGGTGGGGCATTTCCGCTCGAACTGGAGCCTGCCGAAGGGGGCACCTGCTGGCAGGGACAGGCTGGAGATGCTGCGGCGGAAGGGGGAGAAGCAGTTCACACACAAGCCGGACGAGGAGTGCACGGCCTTGAATTTTGTCTGAAGCTCGCGGCCATCACCTGCGCTGAGATCGGCCTCGAAATCGCCGGGAGATACCAACGGTAAAACCGTGTCACTGGCATTAGTTGCATAGCCCCTGCCGTCCAATTGAACGCCTGGCCGCTGGCGCAAGAAGGCTTCCCGCAAAGCGGCTAAGGCGCGGCTCCGTATGTGGTGACTTGAATTGCCATGCTCATCCATGGGGGCAGTATAGCCGGGATTTTTGCTGCGAAAATCTGCAGCCATACGGTAGATCGAAGCAGGCACCAAAAAACAAAAAGGCCGGAGCGGTTGACGCTCCGGCCTTTTTCAAACGCTCACTTCAACGGCATCAGGCGGCTGTCGTGGGGATGCCTTTTTCGGTGAAGACGGCCTGGAGTTCCTGGTTCTGGAACATCTCGCGCACGATGTCGCAGCCGCCGAGGAATTCGCCCTTGACGTAGAGCTGCGGGATCGTCGGCCAGTTGGTGAAGTCCTTGATGCCCTGGCGCAGGTCAGCGTCTTCCAGCACGTTGATGCCCTTGTAGGGCACGCCGATGTAGTCGAGGATCTGAACGACCTGGCCGGAGAAGCCGCACTGCGGGAAGTTCGGCGTGCCCTTCATGAACAGCACGACATCGTTCGTCTCGACTTCGTTCTTGATCCAGTCCTGGATGCTCATTGCCATGTCCTTCCGGGAGCCTTGTCCCTGATGGGCCGGGCTTGGGCCGGCCTGTGCGTTTTACAAATCAGCTGCGGGCCTGCGCCTTGCGGCACCGGCTGGCCCGCGCCGGTTCAGTCTCAGTCCATTCCTCAATCGGGGACGCTGGTCTGCAGGGCAAGGGCGTGCAGCGTGCCGCCCATGTTGCCCTTCAGCGCCTGATAGACCATCTGATGCTGCTGGACGCGGCTCTTGCCGCGGAAGGATTCCGAGACCACGTTGGCGGCGTAGTGGTCGCCGTCGCCCGCCAGATCGCGCACCTCGACGGTTGCGTCGGGCAGGGCGGCCTTGATCAGGGTGATGATCTCGTTTGCGTCCATCGGCATGTGGTCAGTCCTCTTCCCTCTGAAGTTCCATCCGCGTGTCGCGGTTCCTGGCAGCCGTCAGCCGGCCGCCATGAAGCTGGGGAACCAATTCTCGTGTGCTTCCTTGATCTTTGCAACGGATATGGTGAGGATGCCCTCGACAGTCAATTCACTGCCGCCCACCACACCGAGGCGCTCCACGGCAACGCCTGCGTCCAGCGCGTCTTCCTCGATTGCGTCCGCCTCATCGGCCTTGACGGTGACCACGTAGCGGGCCTGATCCTCGCCGAAGAGGGCGGCATGGGCCGGGCCATCCACCTTCACCTTTGCGCCCCGCTTGCCGGACATGGCCATTTCAGCGAGAGCCACGGCAAGGCCGCCGGAGGAGATGTCATGCACGGCGGAAACGCGGGTCTCGCGGATCCAGCCGCGCACCAGATCGCCGTTGCGGCGCTCGGCTGCCAGATCCACCGGCGGCGGTGCGCCTTCCTCGCGGCCCAGCACCTCGTAGAGATACTGCGAGGCGCCCAGATGCGTGCCGGTGCCGCCGATGAGGAAGATCACGTCACCGTCCTGCGCAAAGGCGGAAGAGGCGCGCACATTCACATCCGGCAGCAGGCCGACACCGGCAATGGCCGGGGTGGGCAGGATCGCCTGACCATGGGTCTCGTTGTAGAGCGAGACGTTACCCGAGACGATGGGGAAGTCCAGCGCGCGGCAGGCCTCGCCGATGCCTTTGATGCAGAAGACGAACTGGCCCATGATTTCCGGCTTTTCCGGATTGCCGAAATTCAGGTTGTCGGTCACCGCCAGCGGCTCGGCGCCGGTGGCGGTCAGGTTGCGCCAGACTTCGGCGACGGCCTGCTTGCCGCCCTCGAAGGGATCGGCCTCGCAGTAGCGCGGCGTCACGTCGGCGGAGAAGGCAAGGCCCTTGCCTGCGGCATTGACGCGGATGACACCGGCATCGCCGCCCGGACGGGCTGCGCTGTTGCCCTGGATCAGCGTGTCATACTGCTCGTAAACCCAGCGGCGGGACGAGCCATTGGCGCCGCCCACCAACTGCAGCAGGGCAGCGGCGTAATCGGCAGGGGCGGGAATGCTGGCTGCATCCAGCACGGCACGCTTCACCGGCTCCACCCACGGGCGGTCATATTCGGGGGCCTCGTCGCCCAGCTCCTTGATCGGCAGGTCGGCCACGACCTCGCCTTGGTGCTTGACGATGAAGCGCAGCGTGTCCGTGGTCATGCCGACGATGGCGAAGTCCAGACCCCACTTGCGGAAGATGGCGGCGGCTTCCTGCTCCTTCTCGGGGCGCAGCACCATGAGCATGCGCTCCTGGCTTTCCGACAGCATCATTTCATAGGCGGTCATGCGCTCTTCGCGCACCGGCACCTTGTCGAGGTCCAGCTCGATGCCGAGGTCGCCCTTGGCGCCCATCTCGACGGCGGAACAGGTGAGGCCGGCCGCGCCCATGTCCTGAATGGCGATGACGGCCCCGGTGGCCATCAGCTCAAGGCAGGCTTCCAGCAGGCACTTTTCGGTGAAGGGGTCACCCACCTGCACGGTCGGGCGCTTTTCCTCGATGGTGTCGTCGAACTCGGCCGAGGCCATGGTCGCACCGCCCACGCCATCGCGGCCGGTCTTGGCACCCAGATAGACGACCGGCAGGCCGACGCCTTCGGCCTTGGACAGGAAGATGCCGTCCTTCTTGGCAAGGCCTGCGGCAAAGGCGTTGACGAGGCAATTGCCGTTGTAGCGCGGGTGGAATTCCACCTCGCCGCCCACCGTCGGCACGCCGAAGGAATTGCCATAGCCGCCGACACCGGCAACGACGCCGGAGACGAGGTGGCGGGTGCGCGGATGGTCCGGGGCGCCGAAGCGCAGGGCATTCATGGCCGCCACCGGGCGCGCGCCCATGGTGAAGACGTCACGCAGGATGCCGCCCACGCCCGTCGCTGCACCCTGATAGGGCTCGATGTAGGACGGGTGGTTGTGGCTTTCCATCTTGAAGACGATCACGTCGTCATCGCCAATGTCCACGACACCGGCATTCTCGCCCGGGCCCTGCACCACGCGCTCGCCGGTGACGGGCAGGGTCTTCAGCCACTTCTTCGAGGACTTGTAGGAACAGTGCTCGTTCCACATGGCCGAGAAGATGCCGAGTTCGGTGAAGGTCGGCTCGCGGCCGATCAGATCCAGAATGCGCTGGTATTCGTCGGGCTTCAGGCCGTGGGCCGCGACGAGATCTGGCGTGATTTTGATGTCGTTGGGGATCATGGGCGTCCGCAGTCGTCTGGCAGGGTCGTGCCGGGGATGATGTTCGGGGCCGGTTTAACAGATCATCGGCAGGAATGGGAGACTGTTGCGCGGTTTCCTGGGGCTATTTTGCGGTCAGCGTTTTTGCTGGCGTCATCTGCCTCTGTCTGCGCTCCTGAAGCCTGCGGCAGCTTCACTCGTAACTGTCGTAACCGGTACTGGCATTGCGCAGAAGATCGCGGATGACGCCAAGACCCTTGATCAGCTCTTCCCGCGTGTGGGTGTTGCTGGTGCCGAGCCGGACCCGGTGATGGACGCGGGCGCTGCGGCCGGTCTTGAACTCGTCCTCGTCATCCACGAGCACCCCTTGCGCGGCGGCGGCGGTCTTGAAGGTTCCGGACATCCAGGGCTCCGGCAGCTTCAGCCAGATGAAGGGCGTCTGCGGGGAGGCATTGAAGGTCTGTCCGGCAAGAAGGCCCTGCGTGATCTCGTGCCGGGCGGCCAATTCCTGCAAGATACGCTGCCGCAAGTCATCCGCAGTGCCGGAAAGCACGAGCCGGGCGGCGAGTTCCGCCATCAGGAAGCACAGGCCTCCCGTCAGCATGTTGTGAGCCGTGAACAGCCGCTGTGCGTGACTGGGCGGAGAGGCGATCCAGCCGCCGCGAATGCCTGCCGAGACGGACTTGGACAGCGAGCCCACATGGAAGGTCCGCTCCGGAGCAAGCTCTGCAAAGGGCGTGATACCGCCTGCATGCAGGGAGCCGTAGACCTCATCCTCGATGATCCAGAGATTGTGCTCGCGGGCGATGGCGATGATCTCTGCCTGGCGTGTCTTGCCCATCTGGCCCAGCGTCGGATTGTGTACGGTCGGCATCAGGAAGATGGCGCGCGGGTGCTGCTGGGCGCAAAGGCGGGCCAGATCCTCCGGAATTGGGCCTTCGTCATCGCGCGCCACGGCCACCGGCTGGCGGCCGGTCAGGGTGACGCCTCTTGCGATGGAACTGTAGGTCAGTTCCTCAAAGACCACCCGGTCGCCCGGCATCGTGGTGGCGCTGATGATGGCCATCAGTCCGCCGCGTGCGCCCGTGGTGGGAACAATCGTTTCCGATGCGGGCGTCCAGCCGCAGCGGGCAAGCCACTGCTGGCCGGCCAGCCGCCAGCTGTCCGGCACCAGCCGGGTGTAGCTGGCGATCTCATGCGGCATTTCGCGGGCTATTCCGGATATGACCCGCTCAATCGTCTGTGCCTGCCCGACTTCCGGCGCGGAGGTGCTGTCCAGCCGCAAGGCACCGGTTGGGGCGACGGCGTGACGGGTGCCGCCAAAGCCCGGATCCGGATTGGCCATCGCCAGATGGGTCCAGGCGGGGGTGCTGACAGGCGTGACAACCGGCTTTTCTTCAAGGGCGTAAGACAGAGGTGGGGAGGCTGCCCCGCTCACCGGGCCGGCGGCTTGCGGTGCTGCGCCGCCAGCGAGCACATAGGTGCCGCGGCCCACCTCGCCACTGACCAGCCCGCGCTCGCGCACGATGCCATAGGCGCGGCCCACGGTGCCAACGGTGACGCCGAGATCATAGGCGAGGTCCCGCTGCGGCGGCAGCTTTGCCCCTGCAGGCAGGGCGCCGGAGACAATGTCATCGGCAATGCGCTGGGCGAGCCGCACATAGAGCGGGCCTTTGCCCGAGGTGAGATCAGGGAGCCAATTTGTCATGGTGACAATTCTATAGCTTGCACCGGGAAGTGAGTCAATTCATACAGCGTTACGGGATCAATGAAACGAGATTGTATCAATTGTACTGCTTGGAGAGTGACATGTCCCACGTTCATCAGTGCGAAGAGCCAGAAATTGTCTTGCGTGAAGCGCGTCCGGCACGCCGCTTTTCCGGTCTGCTCAAAGCCGTGATCGCGACGCTGGCCATGTGGCTGACTGTTGGCCGGACACGGGCGCAATTGTCTGAACTGACGGATGACGAGTTGGCCGATATCGGTATCACCCGGGAGCAGGCGGCGCAGGAGGCTGCGCGGCCTTTCTGGGTCTACCGGGAGCGGCCGCGCGACTGATGCCTGTTTCGTGCGGTGCTGGCGGTCAATCCTGTTGCGCTCGTGAGTTTGCGAGGATGCACAGCAGCTCGAACATCAGCGAGGCGCCGAGCCACGCGGTGCCGCCGGACGGATCGAAGGGAGGTGAAACCTCAACCAGATCCGCGCCCACCACATTGACGCCCGCCAGACGGCGGATCAGCCGCTGCGCCTGAAACGAGGTTATGCCCCCGATTTCCGGTGTGCCGGTGCCGGGGGCAAAGGCGGGATCGATCACGTCGATATCGAAGCTGACATAGGCCGGTGTTCTCCCCACCCGTTCGCGGGCCTCAGCCATCACGTGATCGATCCCGCGCTCCATCAGTTCCTCGATCATGATGATGCGCACGCCCTGCGCCTCGCCCCATTCGATGTCCTCGCCGTCATACATCGTGCCGCGAATGCCGATCTGCACGACGCGCTCCGGATCCAGCAGCTCCTCCTCGATGGCGCGGCGGAAGGGCGTGCCGTGGGTGTAGCGGAAGCCGCCGAAATAGCTGTCGAAGAGATCGGTATGGGCATCGAAATGGATCATGCCCAGCGGGCCGCTGCGGGCCAGCGCCCGGAGCACCGGCAGCGAGACAAGATGGTCACCGCCTGCGGTGAGCGGCGTGATGCCGAGATCGACGATCTGGTCGTAGAAACCGGTAATCCGCGCCAATGCGTCCTGCACGTCGGCCGGATTGACCGGTGCATCGCCCATATCGGCACAATTGGCGAGCCCGAAGGGATTGACCCTTGTATGCGGATGCACTTGCCGGATCATGGTGGAGAGATCGCGCAGCTGGCGCGGCCCGTGGCGGGCTCCCGCCCGGTTGGTGGTGCCGCCATCCCAGGGCACGCCGATCAGGCCGATATCAACGCGCTCAGCCTCCGGTGAGGCAATGTTCACATGCGGCAGGCGCATGAAGGTGGGAATGCCGGCAAAACGCGGCAGCTCGAACCCGGATACCGGCTGAAAGAATGTGTCGTCCATGCTGTGCCCCTTGCCCGTTTTTCCCAGCATGCCCGGTGCGGGCAGGGAAGGACAAGAGGGTTTCAGCGCCAGTCCTGACGCTCGAGGCCTGCCAGATCGTCGGAGAGGTCTTCGAAGCGCTTTGCCGCCTGCGCAGCAGCATCGCGGACACCGAGGGTGTAGAAGGCGCTGCCGGCCTCCTGTGCCAGAAAGTCCAGCAGCCGCAGCGCGTCCATGTTGCCCATGTCCACATCCAGCTCGTCCCGGCAGAAATCCGAAACACGGCTGGCAATCCGGGTCTGCAGGTCACGGGGGAGTTCCAGCTTCTTCATGGAGATCATCCCTCGCCTTGCCCGTTTCAGGCCACCAGCTGGCCGAGCAGGCTTTCGAAGATCTTGCGGCCATCGGTGCCGCCCTGCAGGTCTTCGATCAGGTTCTCCGGATGCGGCATCATGCCGAGCACGTTGCCGGCCTTGTTCATCACACCGGCGATATCGTTGATCGAGCCGTTCGGGTTGCAGCCGTTGGCGTAGCGGAACACCACCTGACCGTTGTCCTCGATGGCCTTCAGCGTTTCGGCATCGGCGAAGTAGTTGCCGTCGTGATGGGCGATCGGGCAGCGCCAGACTTCACCCTGCCGGAAAGCGTTGGAGAAGGCCGTCTTCGCGTTGACCGTTTCCAGCTCGATTTCCTTGCAGATGAACTTCAGCCCGGCATTGCGCATCAGCGCGCCCGGCAGCAGGCCTGCTTCGGTGAGGATCTGGAAGCCGTTGCACACGCCCAGCACATGCACGCCCCTGGCGGCACGGGCGATCACCTCCTGCAGCACCGGCGAGCGGGCGGCAATGGCACCGGCGCGCAGATAATCGCCATAGGAGAAACCGCCGGGGATGACGATCAGGTCCACATCCGGAATGTCCGTGTCCGTGTGCCAGACCGTGGCAGGCTTCTGGCCGGTGATCTGCTCCAGTGCGTAGAGCATGTCACGGTCACGGTTGAGGCCGGGGCAGAGGATGACGGCGGACTTCATGGCAGGCTTCCCGTGTGTCGTCCTGGCGGACTGCGGCGGATCGGATGGGCCTCGGCGGCCCTTGCAAACTCTAGAGCAGCAGGAGCACAGCCAGAAGGCTGAGCCCTGCCGGCAGCAGGATGAAGATGGCGGCCTTGATCAGGAGAAAGCGGATCGCCTTTTGTGCATCCGGATCCATGGCCGCAGCCTCAGTCTGCCTCAGAGGATTTCGATGGCGTAGTTCTCGATGACGGTGTTGGCGAGCAGCTTCTCGCACATGGCGGTCAGTTCCTCGCGGGCCTTGGCCGCGTCGCGGTCGCTCAGCTCCACGTCGAAGACCTTGCCCTGGCGCACGCCATTGATGCCGTCAAAACCGAGAGCGCCGAGCGCCCCTTCGATGGCCTTGCCCTGGGGGTCCAGAACGCCGTTCTTCAGGGTGACGGTGACACGTGCCTTCATCGCTCTCGTCTTTCCGTTAATCGCCATGGCCAATGCGGCCCTTTTCTGCCGCGCTGCTTACACCAACCAGCCCCGTGACGGAAGGGGCTTCGCCCCATAGGCACAAACTTAAGGACATATTGATGCGCTGCACTTGGGCAGCACCGTTTCCTCCCTGTTCCGGTGGATCAGGTGCCGGTGCGCAATGGTTTTTGCCGTCTTGATCGGGGATCGCCGAATTCTCTCACGGCAGCCTCGATGAAGGCCCGCAAGGCTGCCGCCGGACGGCGGGATGCCGGATAAAGAAGATGCACCGGTTTGGCCGGGCCATCATAATCCGGCAGCACCCGGACAAGCCGTCCTGACGTCAGTTCCGCCGACAGGACACGTTCCGGGCCGAGTGTAATCCCCATTCCTGCAACAGCAGCATTCAGCAGCGCCGCCCAGTCGTTGCTGCGCAGCCGCCCCTGCACATTGATTGTCTGAGTTCTGCCATCCTTTGCAAATGTCCACTCGCAGCCGAAGGTGCGTGACCAGCTGGCAAAGCCCAGACATTGATGGCTTTCGAGGTCTGAGGGATGAACGGGCGTGCCGTGCTCGGCAAGATAGGCCGGTGAAGCGCAAGTGATCAGGCGGTAGGATGCCAGCGGATGAGCAATCAGATTCGTGTCCGCCAGCTCTCCAATGCGGATGATCACATCCAGTCCTTCGTCCATCGGGTCGGTGTAGCGGTCCTCGAGTACCAGGTCGGCCTCCACGTCCGGATGCTCCGACAGCCAGGTCTTGAGGAACGGAGCCAGTGCGAAAGCTCCGAATGTCTTGCCCGCGCCGATCCGCAGGATGCCGCGCGGGGTCTTGCGCATTTCATTGGCAAGACCGTCCGCCGCCTCTGCTTCGGCCAGCACAAGTTTGCAGCGGTCGTAATAGGCCCGGCCGATATCGGTCAGGCTTTGCCGCCGTGTCGTCCGGTTGAGCAAGGTCATGCCGAGCCGGTCTTCGAGGGAGAGCACATGCTTGGCGACCATTTGCGGCGACAGGTTCAGTGCAGCCGCTGCCTTGGCAAAGGAGCCAAGATCCGCAGCCTTCACGAAGACAGCCATGCTGGTGAGCCTGTCCATCAATTGCCTACCTGATGTTGTTAGTGTTGAGTCGTATGTGAAATTTATTCCTGATTGGTTGTTAATTTAGATCATGGCTGCAACACCTGAAAAGGGAGTGAGTCATGAGAATAGGAATTATCGGTGCAGGCTTTGTTGGTCAGGCCATTGCGAAGCTTGCCGCCGCCAATGGCCATGAGGTGATGATCAGCAACTCCCGTGGACCAGACACGCTGTTCAGCGTGCGCGGTGCGCTCGGCTGCGCTGCCGGAACGGCGGAAGAAGCGGCCGTATTCGGTGATCTTGCCGTTGTTGCCGTGCCGCTGAAGGCCTACAGGTCAATCCCTGTCCTGCCGCTCGCAGGCAAGATCGTGATCGACACGAACAACTACTACCCGGAGCGGGATGGCACGATTGAAGAGCTGGACCGGCAGCAAACGACAACGAGCGAATTGCTGGCGGCGCATTTGCGGCAATCGCGTGTGGTCAAGGCGTTCAATGCCATCGTCATGGCTGATCTTTCGAAGGATGGAAGGCCATCCGGCGCAACTGACCGGCGCGCGCTTCCGATTGCCGGGGATGATGCGGATGCGAAGGCTCTTGTCGCCCGTCTTTATGAAGAGTTCGGTTTCGATGTGGCGGATGCCGGGCCGTTGAGTGAAGGCTGGCGTTTTGAGCGTGCCCGGCCGGCATACTGCATGTGGCTGAACAGGGCAGAGCTGGAACGCATGCTCGCGGCAACCACGCGGGATGCGTTTGTGGAGGAGGGGGCCTGGCGCAAACAGGGTATGGAGGTCTTGCCGTAGGCTTACTAACACAAAAGGCCCCGTCTGGCAGCTGCCGGACGGGGCCTTGAGGGTGTTGAGCCTTACTGGACGAGCGTCGGGCCGGAGCCGTTCGGGCGCTCGTTGTCGTTCAGGATGCCGAGACGGCGCGCGACTTCCTGATAGGCTTCCAGCATCCCGCCCATGTCGCGGCGGAAGCGGTCCTTGTCCATCTTGTCGTTGGTGGCGATATCCCACAGACGGCAGCTGTCCGGCGAGATTTCGTCCGCGACGACGATGCGCATCATGTCACCTTCGAACAGGCGGCCGCATTCGATCTTGAAATCGACAAGGCGGATGCCGACGCCGAGGAACAGGCCGGACAGGAAGTCGTTGACGCGGATGGCGAGCGCCATGATGTCGTCGAGTTCCTGCGGGGTGGCCCAGCCAAAGGCGGTGATGTGCTCTTCAGCGACCATCGGGTCGTTGAGGGCGTCGTTCTTGTAATAGAACTCGATGATGGAGCGCGGCAGCTGCACGCCTTCCTCGATGCCGAGGCGGGTGGCGAGCGAACCGGCTGCAACATTGCGCACCACGACTTCGAGCGGGATGATCTCGACTTCGCGGATCAGCTGCTCGCGCATGTTCATCCGGCGGATGAAATGGGTCGGGATGCCCATGCCATTCAGCTGGTTGAAGATGTATTCGGAGATGCGGTTGTTAAGCACGCCCTTGCCGTCCACGATCTCGTGCTTTTTGGCGTTGAAGGCGGTTGCATCGTCCTTGAAATGCTGGATCAAGGTTCCAGGCTCAGGGCCCTCATAGAGGATCTTGCCCTTGCCTTCATAGATACGCCGGCGGCGATTCATGGGCACGTACCGTGTTTGCTTGAGAAAATCCATCGATGCGGGAAACTCCTGTGCATGCGATTTTGAAGTGGCGCAAGTGCTGGCCATTTCCTTCAACATCGACAATTAGCCCCGCATTAGCGGCGCGGAACTTAAACGATCCTTTGCAAAAGTACAATGGAGCCGGGGTAATCATTTGCGGATGCGGCTCACGTCGCGGCAATCTCTGCGCTAGTGCGTTGATTTGCATCATTGCGGGGGATATGCAGAGCGCGGAACAGATACCATATGAATGGGGCCACGCAGGTGGTTGAAGGTTTGCTGTCTGCACAAGAGGAGGCATTTCATGAGCACGTTTGACGGTCGTGGGGAGAGTTTCGAAAACAAGTTCGCTCATGACGAGGAACTGCGCTTCAAGGCGAACGCCCGGCGCAACAAGCTTCTGGGCCTGTGGGCTGCGGAAAAGCTTGGGCTTTCTGCTGCAGCGGCAGATGACTATGCAAAGGAAGTGGTGCGCGCCGACTTCGAGGAAGCTGGCGATGAGGACGTTTTCCGCAAGATCCGCGCCGATTTCGACAAGGGCCATGTGGAACAGTCCGACCACCAGATTCGCCGCACCATGGACGAACTGATGCACACCGCGATCGACCAGATCCAGAAGGGCATCTGACCTTTTATCCGTACGGCGCATGACGAAAAACCTCCGTGCCACCGGCGCGGAGGTTTTTTGCTGGGTATGGGGACGGCGAACGGATGCAGCCTGATTCTGCCTTGCCGGGTTGTCTGACATCCTGTCTGATGGGGCCAGAACAGGGAGGCCCAGATGGCAGACAGGAAGACACTCGCAGCGCGGTTCAAGGCGGATGAAACGGTGGTGACGGCCTGGTCCGTGCTGCCGGCGCCCGTGGTGGCCGAGGCCATGGCGCGGGCGGGCTTTGGCGCGGTGACGCTGGACATGCAGCACGGCATTCATGATGCGGGCAGTATCCGCGATTGTCTGGCCGCCGTGGCGCTGGGCGGAGCGCACCGGATCGTCCGCATTCCCGTGGGCGGCAATGCCATGGCCAGCCGTGCCGCCGATGCGGGGGCAGAGGCGGTGATCGCGCCGATGATCAATTCTGCGGAAGACGCCAGAGCCTTTGCCGCCGCGATGAAATATCCGCCGCTGGGCAGCCGCAGCTGGGGGCCTGTGCGCGCCTCGATGCTGGCCGGGCAGACCATGCCGGACTATCTCGCCGGCGCCAACAGCGAGGTTCTGGCCTTTGCCATGATCGAAACACCCGAGGCCGTCGCCGCGCTGGATGAGATTCTGGCTGTGCCGGGCATTGACGGGGTGTTCGTCGGGCCGGGTGATCTGTCGCTGACGCTGTCCAATGGCGCGGCGCTCAACCCCCACAGCGAGGCCGTTCGGGAGGCCGCAGAACTGATCATCGGCAAGACCCGCGCCGCCGGGCGCCTTGCGGGCTATTTCTGCATGACGCCGGAGGATGTGAAGGCGGCTGAGGCCATGGGCTACCGTCTGCTCGCCCATGGCATGGATCTGCCGGTCATTCAGGGCGCCTTCCGCGACGTTCTGGCGCGGCTTGCTTGATCCGGATCAAGGACCATCCGCTCCGGCCAGCGCAACTTGACGGGGAAGATCATCGGCATGGGGCAGTGGCGCCCGGACGGCAGGCGCGGTGATCGGGATGCTGCGGCGTGCTCCTGCGCGCCGGGCATCCGTAACCGGAGCCTGTGTCATGTGGAAGCTTGCCGCGATTCTCTTCATCGTCATCGGACCGACAATGGCCGGCATCGGCGCTCTTGTGCCGCTGTCGGTCTATGGTCTCGACCACTTCAATCCGCTGATGCTGGCAGGGGCTGCGGCCTGCGGCCTGGTTCTGGCCATTCCGGCCAGCATCCTGGCCGGCAAGCACATCCGCGACATGATTCAGCCCCGCGACCGGGTTGCGTAGAGGTACGACCTGAAGGCTGTCTAGGGAGTTTGGAAGGCTTTCCCGCCGCAAAAGAGTTTACCCTCTCTCGATGAGGCTGGCTCATAGAGAGAGGGTTACACTTACATCCGCGCCATGAAATGGGCGAAGGACATCATGCCTTCCGGCCAGGGGCCGTGGCCGCTTTCAAGGTTGATGTGGCCGACATGGCCCGCATCCTGGAACGTGGCGCCCCAGCTGTGGGCAAAGCCCTTGGCCACCTCGAAGTCGCAGTAAGCGTCGTTCTGACTTGCGACCAGATGGGTGCGGAAGGGCAGGGGCATGCGCGGCACCGGCACGAAATCGCCGCCGTCAAAGGCCGGCACGAGGCCGGGCCGGTCCCAGTCGGACGGGGCGACGAGGAAGGCGCCCTTCACCTTGTCCTTCGGCAGCACATGGGCGCCATGGGCAACCAGAATGCAGCCGAGGGAATGGGCGACCAGCACCACAGGACGCTCCGCCGCCTCGATGGCGGCCAGCAGCGTCTCCATCCAGACCTTCCTGGAGGGCGTGAACCAGTTGTCCTGTTCCACCACCCGCGCGTTGGCCATCTTCTCTTCCCAGCGGCGCATCCAGTGACCGGGGTCACTGTTGGCATAGCCGGGAATGAGCAGGATGTCGGCGTCGGCGATCTTCATGGGTCAGCTTTCCCCGAAGACGCGCTGGAAGATCACGTCCACGTTCTTGGTGTGATAGCCGAGGTCGAACCGGTCGCGGATCTGGTCTTCCGACAGATATTGGCGCACATCTGCATCGTTCAGCAGTTCGCTCAGGAAGTCCACACCGGCCGAACCTGACACCTGATAGCTTTCCCAGACCTTCATGGCATTGCGCTGCACCAGACGGTAGGCATCCTCACGCGAGGAACCGGCCTGGGTGAGGGCGAGCAGGATGCGCTGGGAATGCACGAGGCCGCCGAGACGGTCCATGTTGCCCATCATGCGCTCCGGATAGACCAGCAGCTTGTCGATGACGCCGGTGAGGCGGGCCAGCGCAAAGTCGAGGGTGACGGTGGCGTCGGGGCCGATCATGCGCTCGACGGACGAGTGGGAGATATCCCGCTCGTGCCACAGGGCGACGTTTTCCATCGCCGGAATGGAGAAGCCGCGCACGAGGCGGGCAAGGCCCGTCAGGTTTTCGGTCAGCACCGGGTTGCGCTTGTGCGGCATGGCGGAAGAGCCCTTCTGGCCGGGGGAGAAATACTCCTCCGCTTCCAGAACTTCCGTGCGCTGCAGGTGGCGGATTTCCGTGGCCACGCGCTCGATGGACGAGGCGATGACGCCGAGCGTGGCGAAATACATGGCGTGACGGTCACGCGGGATGACCTGCGTGGACACAGGCTCCGCCTTCAGGCCCATGGCCTGCGCCACATGCTCTTCCACACGCGGGTCGATGTTGGCGAAGGTGCCGACGGCGCCGGAAATGGCGCAGGTGGCGATTTCCTCGCGCGCATTCATCAGGCGCTTGCGGCAGCGGTCGAACTCGGCATAGGCCTCGGCCATCTTCAGGCCGAAGGTGACGGGCTCGGCATGGATGCCATGCGAGCGGCCGATGCAGACCGTGTCCTTGTGCTCGAAGGCGCGGCGCTTGATGGCGGCCAGCAGCGCATCCATGTCCTTCAGCAGAAGGTCGGTGGCGCGGACCAGCTGCACGTTGAAGCAGGTGTCCAGCACGTCCGAGGAGGTCATGCCCTGGTGAACGAAACGGGCATCCGGACCGACGATCTCGGCCAGATGGGTGAGGAAAGCGATGACGTCATGCTTCGTCTCGCGCTCGATCTCGTCGATGCGCTCGATATCGAAGGTGGCCGCGCCGCCCTTTTCCCAGATGGTCTGCGCCGCTTCCTTCGGGATCACACCAAGATCAGCCAGCGCGTCGCAGGCATGGGCCTCGATCTCGAACCAGATGCGGAACTTCGTCTCGGGAGACCAGATGGCAACCATGTCGGGGCGGGAATAGCGCGGGATCATCGCGGGTCCTCATTCTGGGAAAACTGGCTGGGGTCTATCAGAGACCGGCCAGAGGCTCAATGCCATGCGGCGGTGAAGGGGCACGAAACTGAGCGAAAGCGAAGATTTGGCCAAACTACAGCCCGAGCCCGCTCCGGCGTATCGGCATGGCTTGGCTGTTTCAGGCCGCACCAGCAGGAAGCCGCTGCGCGCCTGCCGTCAGGACCGGCAGAGGCGCGCAGCAAGCGGATTTGCTCAATTGGCAAGAATATCGGTTGCCCGGTGATCTGCATCCACCCCTTGCATGAGGATGACATCCGAAGCGGCGTTTTCCGTTCGCAGTGGCAGGATCGCCTGATAGGCCGCAGATGCATACCATGCTTGCGCATCTGGCATCGACGGAAAGGCGATGATGACGAGGTCTTCAGTCCAGTCACCTTCCAGCACGGTTTTTCCGCCGCCGTGGATGATGAACCGGCCGCCAAAGGGCGCGAGGGTTCCGTCGATCTTTTCCAGATAGGTCACGATTTCGGGACCCATTTCGACCTTGCAGATCCGGGCGATGGCATAGGCTGTCATGTCTCAGTCCTTCCTGATGCAGACATTCGGGCTCAAGCGGAATGAGCATGGAAACGCCGGGCCACTGCTTTGGTTTCAAGCCAGGTGAGGACGGTAACGGCCAGAGCCTGGGCGATGATAAACGCCGTTCCAAAAGCGTTGGGCGCAATCAGGTCCATGACGAGCAGTGCCATGCTGGCCACGATCCAGGCGATGTTTCCCAGGATGATGATCCCTGCCATTGCGGTCATGTGGCTGAAGCGGAACGCGGCGGCGGCAATGAAGGCGGCGACGGGCAGAAGAAGCACGCCAGCCCAGGTGGAGAGTGCCGCAGGTATCTCCGTGACGGCTGCCAGGGGCGAGGCCCCGGCAATCAGCAGCGCGCCCATGGCAAGGCAGGCTGCAGCATCTGCGAGAAGGATGGTTTTCAGGGAAAGAAAAGGCATTGGACTGTCCTGTCGAGTGCTGGAAGCAGGACCATCCCGCTTCTGCCATGCCCAGACTTCACCGGATTGCTTCTGAAGGCGATTACCTCCAAGGTAATAGCCTCGAAGCTCCGGCTCCCGCTATTTTGCGTGCATGACAACCATGACAGCCTCCGCCAATGTCACAGATCCCGGTTCAATCGGCGCGATGCTGCGCGTCTGGCGGCAGCGCCGGAGGCTCAGCCAGCTTGAACTGGCGCTGGAGGCCGGTATCTCGCAACGGCATCTCTCCTTTATCGAATCGGGCCGGTCGGTGCCGGGCAAGGACGTGGTTTTACGCCTTGCGGAGCAGCTGAATGTGCCGCTCAGAGACCGGAACCCCTTGCTGATGGCTGCCGGTTATGCCCCCATGTTCGCGGGGCGCGCCTTGGAAGATCCGGGAATGGCAGCGGCCCGTGAGGCCGTCGGAACCATCCTCAAGGGGTTTGAGCCGCACCCCGCCTTGGCCGTTGACCGCCACTGGAACATGGTCGACGCCAACGGTGCGCTTGCCATCCTGCTCGCCGGTGTGGATCCAAAGCTGCTGGAGCCGCCGGTGAACGCCCTCCGTGTCAGCCTGCATCCGCAAGGGCTGGCGCCGCGGATTGTGAACTTCGGCGAATGGCGCCGCCATGTTCTGGCCCGGCTTGCCGCGCAGATCGAAGCCTCTGCTGATGTTTCTCTAAAGGCCCTTGAAGCAGAGCTGCGGGGCTATCCGGCCGCGACAAGCCGCGAGATGGCGGGGGTAAGCGGCCGATCCGGTGCTGAGGGTATCGCCGTTCCCCTGCGGCTGCAGACTGAAGAAGGCCTGCTCTCCTTTATCAGCACGACCACGATCTTCGGGACAGCGCTCGACGTGACCCTGTCTGAGCTTGCGATTGAAGCCTTCCTGCCCGCCGACCATGAGACTGCCCTGCGCATGGCCTCCCTCGTTCCGGCAAGGACAAGCAGTTCCTGAGGGGTAACACCTGACCTGGATCTGCCTTCCGCCGGGTGAGCCGTCATTCCCCTGCAAGCCACGGCGTTGCTAGGCTTGTTTTGCAGGGGCTGATGCCGTCAGCCTGCGGGCCAGCGGGCGCAGCAGGTAGGGCAGGGTGTAGATCGGCAACTGGCCCAGGCCGAAATAGAGCCAGGCAAGGTCCGGCAGGGTGCCGCCGAGGGCGGCCACCATCAGCCCCATATTCCGGTTTCCGGCCGAATAGGCGATGACGAAGGCATCGCTGCGCAGGGCCGGGGCAAAGACCAGCAGCGTCAGGCCGGCCTGTGTCAGCGACACCGCATAGGTGAGGGCCACGATGCCGAGCGACACCATCGGACGGCTGGCAAAGCTTGCCGCCACACCATCCATCACGGCGACGGCGAAGAAGAACAGCAAAAGCACGTTACCGCCGCTGATCACATCTTGTGCGGCGGCGATCCTTGCCTCGCCTGCCAGCCGCCGCAGCAGCGCGGCCACGGCCATGGACCCGGCCAGGAGGCCGAAGAGCTTGAGGCCCAGTGTCAGGCTGTCGAGCGGCAGCGTCTCGCCCAGAATGAGATAGGCGGTGAAAGGGGCGGTGAGCGGCACCAGCAGCATCGACAGGGCCAGAACCGTGAGGCTGAGCGCGCCGTCGAGTTTCAGGAAATACATGAAGGCAGGCGAGGACATGATGGCCGGGGCTGCCGTGACGATGAACAGCGCCATGGCTAGATCGGGCGCTACCTCCCGCAAGCCCGCCGCCGCGGCGAGGAGGGCGGCGCCCGTGGGCAGCAGAAGCATCATCCAGAGGCTGGCCGCCAGCACCAGCCCGGGGCGGCGCAGCCGGGCCAGAACGGCGGTCTGGTCCACTTTCAGGAAGGCCAGCACCAGCAGCGCGAAAATGGCTTCGGACACAAAGGGCCGCGCCAGGGAGGAGAGGCCCGGCAGCACCATGCCGGCGAAGGCGCTCAGGGCCACCGCCCCCGTGCCCCGGCGGCCCAGCCAGCCGAGCGCGCCTGTGAGGGAAAGGGCCATACGGTAATTCTCTCCTTTAGGTGTTGGCGAAAGAGGCTATAAGCGTCAGAATGTTAAGCAACTCGGGCGGGTGAAGGCAGGGCTGGAAGGGTGGCAGGTGCGCACAGTTGACGTCATCGTGCTTGGCGCCGGCATGGTCGGAACCTCGACCGCCCTGCAGTTGCAGCGACGGGGGCTTGACGTTGCCCTTGTCGACCGCCGCCAGCCCGGCGAAGAGACGTCCCATGGTAATGCCGGGATCATAGAGCGCAACGGATTCCTGCCGCCCGGTTTTCCCGGAGATGCGAAATTCCTGCTCAACATCGCGCTGGGGCGCTGGCCCGGCGCCAATTACAGCCTTGCCACGGTGCTGCGTCTGCTGCCCTGGCTGATGGCGTTCCGCCGCCATGGCAGCCGCACGGGCGTGCAGCGCCTTGCCCATGCGATGAATGCGCTGGAGGCCTATGCCATCGGCGAGCACAGGGTGCTGGCGGAAGCCGCGGAGGCGCTGAAATATTACCGGCAGACGGGCACCATTTACGTCTACCGCACGGAGGCAGGGTTCGAGGCGACGGCGGCCGAGCGCCATTATGCCCGGATCTTCGGCGTCGATTATCACGAGATGGACGAGCTCGACCTCAACGAACTGGAGCCCTATCTCACAGCCGAAGGGTGCCGCGGCATCTTCTGGCCCGAGAGCGAATCGGTGTCCAATCCCGGCGCCGTCACCAAGGCCTTTGCCCGGTCGCTGGCGGAGAAGGGCGGCGAGATCCTGACCGGGGATGCAAGGCGCCTGACGCGCTCGCACGGGGGCTGGGCCATTGCCACGGACAAGGGGCCGGTGCGCGGGCGCGCCGTTGCCTTGTGTCTGGGGCCATGGTCCATGGATATCCTGAAAGGCTTCGGTTACCGCTTCCCGCTCGCCGTCAAGCGCGGTTACCACCAGCACTACAAGGCGAGGGCAGGGGCGGGGCTGTCGCGGCCCGTGGTGGATGCGGAAATGGGCTATGTTCTGGCGCCGATGGAAAAGGGCATCCGCCTGACGACGGGCATTGAACTGGCCGAACGGGATGCGGCGCCGACGCCTGTGCAGGTGGAGCGGGCCTTCCGCAAGGCGCGCGAGATCTTTCCGCTGACGGTTCCTGCCGAACCGGGTGCCTGGATGGGCTCACGCCCCTGTTTCCCGGACAGTCTGCCGGTGCTGGGCGCTGCCCCCGGCGAGAGCGGCCTGTGGCTCAACTTCGGACATGGCCATTGCGGTTTTACGCTGGGGCCGGTCACCGGCCATATTCTGGCCGATCTCATCACCGGCGTGCCGCCGGTCATCGACCCTGCGCCGCTGTCCCCCCTCCGGTTTCTGTAATTCCCTTTCCCGGTGGTCTTGACGCACCGGGAAAGGGTTAGGTCCGTTTCGCGCCTGAGGATCTCAGCGCCTTGGTATCAGAAGCGGATGCCCGCACCGGCCTTTGCGGTGAGGGACGTGCTGCCGTCTCCTTCCACGTTGACTTTCACACCGGCATTGAGCCGCCACCTGGAGCCATCGGTCAGGGTCAGGCTGCCCTCGGCGGCGCCAAAGGCACCCCGGCCGCCAAGTCCGGCATAGCCGCCCGTGAGTTCAAGGGCGGGCGTCAGCAGCATGCCATTGTCCAGAATGAACAGCCGTGCCAGTTCAAGGGCACCGCTGACCCGGAACTGCTCCTCGATGAAGCCATCCATGAGGATCTCGTCCCCAGCTCCATTGCGGACGCCATAGTCCTTGATCTTCTCCGACAGATAGACCGCCCGCAGGGTGGGGGAGAGGGTGGTGGCCGAATCCAGCTGCCATTCGCCGGACAGGGCCGTATCGGCCATCCAGCGGGTGGTGTCGAAACCGCCGTCCCAGAACTGGGTGTCGATGTCGTTGGCCGATCCGCCAAGGAAGAGGCGCGTATCCCAGAAGACATTCCGGTAGACCTCGATGGAGGCGTAGGGGCCCGCCAGCCAGCCGTTGCCGCTCAGTCTTGCGCCGCCCGGGGTGGGATCGCTCATATGGTCATAGTGGAACGACACACCAACAAGTGCCCAATCGGCCAGCAGATAATCCGCACCGGCGGAGAGCATGGCAAAGTTGCCCCAGCGGCCGTCATTCTGCTTGCGTGTATGGGCAGAAGCAGTGCCCTGGATCCAGACGTTGAACGCCAGCGCCTCTGCCTTGAGGCCCGGTGTCAGGGCATTGCTGGCCGCATTCATCTGCTCCAGGCTCGTGGCAAATCCAAGGGACATGCCGCGCTCCGAGGGCGTGAACCGCATGCTGACGATCTCGTTTGCCGTCTGCATCCGCCGCCTGTCGCGCAGGCCCGGCACCTTCACTGCGTTCGCAATGAGGCCTTGCCGGGTGCGGACAAAGCCCCGCACAAGGCTGTCGATTTCCGCAGCGACCTTTTGCGGATTGTATCCGAGGTTGTAGATCACGCTGCCGGTGTTTGAAATGCCGAGAGAACTGGTCAGCGAGAAGCGCACGGTGACCTGGCCGGAATAGGCCGGGTCCGGCGTGAACTTCAGATAAAAGCCTGCCGAACCACCGCCGCCAGCCTGAGCGAACTGGCTGTTCACAATGCGTGCGGTGCCCGCATTGGAGGGCTCAACGGACACAATGTTTGCTTCAATGAAGGGACCGCCAGTGGCTCCTGTGGCGAGATTGACGTTGCCGGGCGTTTCTCCGGCGGGAACGGTCACCACCTTGTCGGTCACAGTCACGGCGCGCGTCTGGACTTCCAGCGTATAGGCGGCCGAAGCGGTCGCGTTGTTGGCATCGCTCACCTGAATGGTGAAACTGTAGCTGCCTTCCGTGTCCGGATCGAGCGGACCGCTCAGCACACCGGTCGAAACGTTCAGAACCATGCCGGGAGGCAGTGCCCCGGCGCTGACGCTGAAGAGATAGGGGCTTGTGCCACCACTCACCGTGATGGTGGTGGTGTAATCCTCTCCGGCCATGGCCTCGGGCAGGGCGCCGCCTGCGGGCGAGAAGCTGATTGATGCGGGGGCGGCGTTGATCTGCAGGGAATAGACGGCGCTGCCCGTATCGGTGTTGGCATCCGTTGCGGTGATGGTGAAGTTCGCAGTGCCTGCCGCCGTTGGCGTGCCGGTCACCTCGCCGGTGCTGGTGTTGAGGCTGAGGCCACCGGGCAGGGCGCCGCTGGTGAGGGCATAGGAATAGGGGCCCGTGCCGCCGGATGCGGTGAAGGTCTGGCTGTAGGCGGTGCCCACCTGACCGGCGGTGAGGGCACCGCCTGCGGGCGACAGGGTGATGGTTGCCGGCGGCGCGGCACGGTTGACGGTGACCGTATAGGTCTCGGTCGTGGTGCCGTTCTGGGCGGTGACAATGATGGTAAGGGTGTTGTCACCGACCGTGAGGTTGATGGCACCCGAGGCGCTGCCGGACGTCACGGATGTGCCGTTCACGGTGATGGTCGCGTTTGCGTCCGTGACTGTGGGCGTGACTGTGAGCGACGTGACGGCATTACCGACGGAGGCGGTGTAGCTGGTGGTGCCGCTGGCAAAGCCGGGCGTCAGCGTGCCCTGCGACAAGACGAGGTTCGACAGGGTGGCATCGGCCGAGGCCGGGGCGGCCCGAGTGACGTCCACCGTATAGGTCTCCGTCGTGGTGCCGTCTTCGGCGGTGACCACAACGGTGATGATGTTGCTGCCGACGTTGAGATTGATGGCGCCCGAGGCGCTGCCGGACGTGACGGATGTGCCGTTCACGGTGAGGGTGGCATTTGCGTCAGTAACGGTGGGCGTGACGGTCAGCGACGTGACGGCATTGCCGACCGATGCGGTGTAGCTGGTGGTGCCGCTGGCGAAGACCGGATCGAGCGTGCCCTGCGACAGGACAAGGTTCGACAGGGTGGCGTCGGTTGCAGCGGCCCGGGTGACGTCCACCGTATAGGTCTCCGTCGTGGTGCCGTCTTCGGCGGTGACCACCACGGTGATGACGTTGCTTCCGACCGTGAGGTTGATGGCACCCGAAGCGTTGCCGGAGGTGACCGGAACAGTGTTCACGGTGATGGTGGCATTTGCGTCCGTGACAGTGGGCGTGACGGTGAGCGATGTGACGGCATTGCCGACGGAGGCGGTGTAGCTGGTGGTGCCGCTGGCGAAGACCGGATCAAGCGTGCCCTGTGACAGGACAAGGTTCGCCAGGGTGGCATCGGTGGAGGCCGGGGCGGCCCGGGTGACGTCCACCGTATAGGTCTCCGTCGTGGTGCCGTCTTCGGCGGTGACCACCACGGTGATGACGTTGCTGCCGACGTTGAGGTTGATGGCGCCCGAAGCGTTGCCAGAGGTGACCGGAACAGTGTTCACGGTGATGGTGGCATTTGCGTCCGTGACGGTGGGCGTGACAGTCAGCGACGTGACGGCATTGCCGACGGAGGCGGTGTAGCTGGTGGTGCCGCTGGCGAAGACCGGATCGAGCGTGCCCTGCGACAGGACAAGGTTCGACAGGGTGGCGTCGGTTGCAGCGGCCCGGGTGACGTCCACCGTATAGGTCTCCGTCGTGGTGCCGTCTTCGGCGGTGACCACCACGGTGATGATGTTGCTGCCGACCGTGAGGTTGATGGCGCCTGAAGCGTTGCCGGAGGTGACCGGAACAGTGTTCACGGTGACGGTCGCATTTGCGTCCGTGACGGTGGGCGTGACGGTGAGCGATGTGACGGCATTGCCGACGGAGGCGGTGTAGCTGGTGGTGCCGCTGGCAAAGACCGGGTCGAGCGTGCCCTGCGACAGGACGAGGTTCGACAGGGTGGCGACGGTTGCAGCGGCGCGGGTGACGTCCACCGTATAGGTCTCTGTCGTGGTGCCGTCTTCGGCGGTGACCACCACGGTGATGATGTTGCTGCCGACGTTGAGATTGATTGCACCCGAGGCGTTGCCGGAGGTGACCGGAACAGTGTTCACGGTGACGGTCGCATTTGCGTCGGTAACGGTCGGCGTGACGGTCAGCGATGTGACGGCATTACCGACGGAAGCGGTGTAGCTGGTGGTGCCGCTGGCGAAGACCGGATCGAGCGTGCCCTGTGACAGGACAAGGTTCGCCAGGGTGGCGACGGTCGAGGCTGGTGCATTGATCTGCAGGGAGTAAGCGGCGCTGCCGAAGGCGCCATCGGTATCCGTTGCTGTGATTGTGAAGTTCGCGGTGCCTGCGGTTGTGGGAGTGCCGGTCAGTTCGCCGTTGCTGGCGTTGAGGTTGACACCTGCAGGGAGACTGCCGCCGGTGACGGCATAAGTATAGGCACCCGCACCGCCGGACGCGGTGATGGTCTGGTTGTAGATCGCGCCTTCTTGTCCGGCCGGAAGTGCGCCTGCAGCGGGGGAGAGGGTAATTGGCGGATTTGCCGTGCAAGACACACGCAAGGTGACTGAAGCACCGGTGGTTATGCCTGTGTTACTCCGGAATGCGTCCAGCTGGATGTATGCTCCGTCATCGTCAGGAAATGTATGTGACCCGACCCTTGAAAAGGAACCATCGGTGGAAGTTATTGCTGTTTCAGAGAATAATCCGCTGAGCGCGCCAACTTCAAACTTGGCAGATGTATTTCCTGAGCCATCGGCTGTTGCCGTTGCGTGCCACGAAATTGTCTCGCCAGTTAGAACCGGATAATCTTGGAAGAGAAAGTCGTTGAGCGTGCCCCCGGCCATATCGGAGACTGAGTAGGTCTGCCCTCCGGACCAATCAGCATTGAGATCCTGACAGGCTTGAGATGCAGCTGCCTCTGCCTGGGGGGCAGTCAAGAATGTGGCCGTGACCACAAGGCTGACGAGCAGGGCAAGATACTTGACAAAATGCAGGGGGGAGAGACGCGGCCAGGCGCGCATGGTGTCCTGGTATTTCCCGGATTTCACTCCCGGCGTTTCATGCCGGCTGGCCGTCCTGCAGCGCGGCTTTGCATTGACCGCTGCCTGGTTGCCTGTGATGCCCCGCATGCTTCATTCCCCCATGGCCAGGATACCGTGATCCTGCAAACTCATCCCCTCAGAAACAGTCCTCTAAAACCCGCAAAGTTTCCCGGTCCCGGCAGCACAAGGCTGGTGTGACGCAAGAACAATCTGGCTTTTGCGTGAATCACTGCAGCAGGTCACGCAATCATAGAGTGCTTTTCCTTGGTTTTCTTGCCATGCTTCGCGTGTGCGGGCAACGCTTTTGCAACGCTGCCCGCACAATTTATGGGGGAGTTTCCGTTACGGCCTGTCCGGGTAAAGGCCGTTGATCATGATGCAATAGCTCATCGCCAGCGACGGTGACTGATTGGAGAAGGCGAGGCCATTGCCAGTATTACCGATTGTCACTGCGCCGCCAGTAATGCCGGACTGGTAGGTGAAGCTGATGGGGCCATTGCCGGCGGTACCTGTCAATTGCACGTCGAGGCCGCTCAGTTCCACGTCTGCGCCAGTGCTCGTGGACGGCACATAGACATTCGCAGCCTGGATGCCTGACGTGGGTGGCTTGCCCAGATAAGCGTTGGGGGTAATGAGGGGGACGGCGAATTCATCCTTCGCATTGAGTTTGGCTGAAACGCCCAGGGTGCCGGCGGAGGCAGGGACATTCACTGTCTGCTGTCCGCCGCCCGTGCCGGTAAATGTGGCGCCATGATTATGCGGCGGCAGATTGGCCACGGTGAGGGTGGTGGTCGCCACGCCGGATTGGGTGGCGAAGACCTGATTGGGCAATCCGGGGCCCGTGCCGTAGTTCAGAATCGCCCGGCCGCGCAGGTCCGGCAGTGCGAACTGGCCGCTCTGCACGGAGCCGCCATACTGGTTGCCGATCAGGCTGTAGAGCGCCTGATTGCCGTTGATCGCAATCTGCCGCCCGTCTGCCGGCAGCCAGTTCCGCGGGCACCAGTTGAACGCAAAGGCGCAGACGCTGCCGATGTAGGACTCCATGTTGCAGGCCTGTGCCGGAGCTGACGTGCCGATCACGAGGGCGGTGCTGCCTGCACCCAGCATGGCGAGGGCGCCAAGGGTGGACAGTCCCTGGCCGAAGATGCGAGCGGGTTTGAGCTGCTTTCTCATCCTGAACTCCAATTTGGTTTCATGCGGTCAGGCGCGCACGGCCTACGTGTGTGCCTGCCGCCCATTGATGGGGATGGATGAGTGGAGTTATTGTGAAGTGCCGTTGCTGTATTTTTCTTGATATAGATTATTATTATTGATTTAACTTTGTTTCTCTTGGATTTCTGCTGTGGCTTGGACTTGCCGTCGCGAAATTTTTTGTGAGCCGTTTGACCTGCATGTGCAGGTTGAGTTGGGCCCGCCTGGCAAAGTGGCCAGCTTTCTGCTGGCCCGCCGGGTGTTCCGGTGTGCAGGGACGGCGTGAAAGGGGGCGAATTGCGTTGCGGGCAATGCCTGACTGCTGGGCCTGACTGCTGGCCGCGCGGGCTTGATCAAATCCGGAGAAGGCAGGCGGCATCAGGGCCGGTGTTACCGCTCGCGCAAGGGCAGGGCGACGGTGTCCTTGACCGTGTTGACGACAATGCGGGACTGCACGTCGGAGACCAGCGTGTTGTCGAGCAGCTTCAGCCGCAGGAAGTTGTCATAGGCCTTGATGTCCTCGGTGACCACCTTGATGAGATAGTCGACGGCGCCGGTGATGCGTTCGCAGGTGACAACTTCCTGCCAGTGATGCACCAGCTTGTCGAAGGTCTCCATGTTCTCGCGGCTGGGCACGGTCAGCTTGACGAAGGCATAGGCGACAAAGCCGAGGCCGACGGCTTCCCGGTCGACAATGGCCGCCACCTGCCGGATGACGCCCATCTCCTTCAGCTTCTTGATGCGGCGCCAGCAGGGCGTCTGGCTCATGCCGGCCGCGCGGGCAATCTCGGCGATGGATTGGGAAGCGTCCCTCTGGAGAACACGCAGGACGCGGATATCGGAGGGATCAAGAAGAAAATTCTCTGTCATGGGCCTGTCGGGGAAGAAAATCACGGCCAAGGGCTTGGCTGGCGGCACAATAGCACAGAAATCACCCGCGAAAAGGAGGATATTGGTGTTTGAGAAACCGCTCTGGCACCCGGGAGTAGAAGGCGGGCATCAGGCGGCCGAGGAGGGAACCGATGAACGCTTACGCGCCCGTGGTGTCGCTGGACGACAAATATACCGCAACAGGCGGCCGGATCTACCTGACCGGCATTCAGGCGCTGGTGCGCCTCGCCCTCGACCGGCAGCGGCTGGATCATCTTGCTGGCCTGCGGACCGGCGGGTTCATCTCCGGCTACCGCGGCTCGCCTCTGGCTGGCTATGACACGGAATTGACGCGTGCCCGCAAGCATATTGCAGCCCATGACGTGGTGTTCAAGCCCGGGATCAACGAGGAGCTGGGCGCAACGGCCGTCTGGGGCTCCCAGAAGCTGCGGCTGCATGGCAAGGGCTCCGATTTCGATGGCGTGTTCGGCATCTGGTACGGCAAGGCGCCGGGCGTGGACCGGGCCGGGGACGTTCTGAAACAGGCCAATGCCTCGGGCGTGGACCGCAACGGCGGGGTGCTGGCGCTGGCGGGCGATGACCATCTGGCCAAGTCCTCGATCCTTCCGGGCCAGAGCGAGTTCTTTTTCGAGCATGCGGAAATCCCGGTGCTCAACCCTTCCGACATTCAGGATGTGCTCGACTTCGGCCTGCATGGCTTCGAAATGTCGCGCTTTGCCGGGCTGTGGTCGGCACTGATCTGCCTTGCCGATACGATGGATGCTTCGGCGACCATTTCGGTCAATCCGGACCGGCTCCGTTTCGTACGCCCCGAGCAGGACCCCTGGCTGCTGCATGACCTCAACCGTGTGCTGCTCCTCGGCAACCGGCTGGAAACAGAGCGCCTCCTGCGTGACGTGCGGCTTCCGGCCGTTCAGGCCTATGTTCGGGCCAACCGGCTGGACCGGGTGGCCTTCGGCGCCAGCCGTCCGCGCCTTGGCCTTGTCGCCACGGGCAAGGCCTACCGGGATCTGCTGCAGGCGCTGGATCTCATCGGCATCAACGAACAGCGGGCGAAGGAAATCGGCCTTGCTGTCTACAAGGTGGCGCTCGCCTGGCCGCTGGAGCCTTCGGGGCTGGCCGAATTTGCGCGCGGCCTCAACAAGCTGATGGTGGTGGAGCACAAGCGCGCCTTCCTGGAGCCGCAGATCAAGGAGATCTCCTATCACTGGCCGGCCGATGCCCGCCCGCGCATCTGGGGCAAGCGCACGCCGGAAGGCGAGCCGATGCTCTCCGACGTGCTGGAGCTTTCCGTCGCCGAAATCATCCGGGCGCTTCTGGGCTATCTGCCGGAAGATGTGGTGACCGACGGGATGCGGGAGGTGAGCGCCCGCATGAACACTCAGGTGATGTGGGCGCAAGGGCATGCGGAGCGTGCGGCGCGCATTCCCTATTTCTGCTCCGGCTGCCCGCATTCCTCCTCCACCGTTGTTCCGGAAGGCGCCCGCGCGCTGCCCGGCATCGGCTGTCACGCCATGACCGAACAGGCGGGCCGCACCACTGACGGGCAGATCGCCATGGGCGGCGAGGGCGTGCTGTGGGTGGGGCAGAAGGACTTTGCCCGCGACACCCATGTCTTCGCCAATCTGGGCGACGGCACCTATTTCCACTCCGGCATTCTGGCGATCCGCCAGGCGGTGTCCTCCAAGGTGCCGATCACCTACAAGATCCTCTACAACGACGCGGTGGCCATGACCGGCGGCCAGCCGCATGACGGCCCGCTCACCGTGCCCCAGATGACGCGCCAGCTGGAAGCCGAAGGCGTGGAGCGCATTGCCGTCGTCAGCGAGCGGCCGGAAACCTATACCGGCCGCAAGGATCTGGCGCCTCTGGTGGAGGTGCTGCACCGGGATCACCTGATGGAGGTGCAGCGCGAGTTCCAAAAAGTCGATGGCGTCACCGTCATCATCTATGATCAGACCTGCGCCGCCGAAAAGCGCCGCCGCCGCAAGAAGGGCGCCTATCCGGACCCGGATCTGCGGCTCTTCATCAACGACCGGGTGTGCGAGGGCTGCGGCGATTGCTCGGTCCAGTCCAACTGCCTGTCGGTGGAGCCGGTGAAGACCCGCTACGGCGAAAAGCGCCAGATCAACCAGTCCAGCTGCAACAAGGATTTCTCCTGCGTGAAGGGCTTCTGCCCCTCTTTCGTGGAAATCGAGGGCGCGGCGCTGCGCAAGGCGGAAACCCACGGCGTGGACGTGGACGGCCTGCTGGCCGGACTGCCGCCGGTGGAACTGCCCGGTCTGGAGCGGACGCTGAATCTTCTCATCGCCGGTATCGGCGGCATGGGCGTGACGACGATCTCCGCCGTGCTGGCCATGGCGGCGCATCTGGATGGCAAGCAGGCCTCGACGCTGGACATGACGGGGCTGGCGCAGAAGGGCGGGCCGGTGACCTCGCATGTGCGCTTTGCCTCGTTGGCCCGCTCCATCGAGGGACCGCGCGTGCCCACCGCCAGCCTGGACGTGCTGATTGCCTCCGACATGGTGGTGGCCACCAATGCCGAGCAACTGGCCCTGACCAACCGCTCCGCCACCCGCGTCTTTGCCAACACCCGCGTGGCGCCGACGGCGGAATTCGTGCTGAAGCAGACGCTTTCCTTCGACGAGGCGCGGATGCTCAAGTCGCTGGAGGCGGCCTCCATCCTGTGCAAGGCGGCGGATGCGGCGACGATTGCCGAGCAGCTGCTGGGCGATGCCATCTATGCCAACATGATGCTGGTGGGCATGGCCTTCCAGAGCGGCGCGCTGCCGGTGAGTGCGGAAGCCATTGAAACGGCGCTGCATCTGAATGGCGCGCAGGTGAAGGCCAATGTGAAGGCCTTCCGAGCCGGGCGTGTGCTGGCGGCGGCTCCCGAAAAGATCCTCACCGCCCTGCCGCAGCCGGAAAAGCTGGAGCCGGAAACGCTTGACGCGCGCATTGCCCGTCAGGAGCGCGAGCTGGTGCTCTATCAGGACGCCGCCTATGCAGCCCGGTTCCGCAAGCTGATCGATGCGGTGCGGGCAGCCGATGCAGCGCACGGTCCCGGCACCTTCCGCCTGACTGAAACGGCGGCGGACATGCTCTACAAGGTCATGGCCTACAAGGACGAGTATGAGGTGGCGCGGCTTTACGCCGATCCGGCTTTTGCCCAGAAGCTGAAGGCGCAGTTCGAGGATCCGAAGAAGGTGAAGGTGATGCTCGCCCCGCCGCTGCTGTCGCGGGGCAAGGACCCGAAGACCGGGCGTCCGGCCAAGATGGGTTTCGGCCCCTGGGTGTTCAGTGCCTTCCGCCTGATGTCGAAGATGAAGGGCCTGCGCGGCACCGCCTTCGACCCCTTCGGCCGCACGGCGGAGCGCCGTGCCGAGCGGGCGCTGGTGGCAAGCTATTCGGCTGATCTGCAGGCCATCATCGCGGCGCTGCCCAAGGCCAGCTACGGCCTGCTGGTGGAACTGGCCCGCGTGCCGGATCTGGTGCGCGGCTATGGCCCGGTGAAGGAGGAGAACCTGAAGAAGGCAGAAGCCAAGCGCGGGCAACTGCTTGAGCGGCTCAAGGGAGACACGCCGGAGTTTGCAGCGGCGGCCGAGTAATACCGGCTCCTGGTGAGCCAAGCGGCAATCTGCCGGCACCTGTCTGGTTCAGAGTGAACCTGACAGGTGCCGGTTTTCCTTGTTTCCGGTTTGCTCTGCCAGATTTCAGAAGAAGGAGCCGGCCATCTCGGGCGTGCCCTCCAGGGCGTGGGCCATGAACTCGATGCTGTGGCGCAGTTTTTCACGGGTGATGGGGCCGCAGATGCACACACGCACGGTTTCGCCAGGCTGGCTGTCCACGGTGAAGGCATCACTTGCGACAATGCCGAGGCCGGAGTGGCGCATGTGGGCGGCAAAACTGGACCGGGTCCATCCTTCGGTCAGCGGCAGCCAGATGTTGAAGCTGATCGGATCGGCGCTGTAGCTGCCGGCCGGCAGATGCGCTGCGACAATCTTCTGGCGCGCGCTGGTTTCGCTGCGGATGAAGCGCAGGATCATGTCGGCCGTGCCGTCCTCGATCCAGCGGGTCGCCAGCGCCATGTTGAGCGGTGAGGCCATGACCGAGTTGGCGCGCATGGCGGCGGCAAAGGGCCAGGCGGATTTGGTGTCGGGGGCGGCGACGAAGGCAAGGCGCAGGCCTGCGCCGATGCATTTTGCCAGCCCGCCAATGTGCCATGTCAGGTCAGGGGCCATCGAGGCCAGCGGTGGCGGCGCATGCAGCGGGATGAAGCCATAGGCGTCGTCTTCAATGATGGGGAGGCGGAACTTGCGGGCAACCGCACAGATCTCCTCCCGGCGCTGCACGGGAATGGTCAGTGTAGTCGGGTTGTGCAGGGTCGGGTTCAGATAGAGGGCCTTGGGCGAGCGGGTGGCGCAGGCATGGGCCAGTGCGTCCGGCAGGATGCCGTGCTCATCCATCGGCAGGCCGCACATGCTCAGCCTGAGCTGGGCGGCAATCGAGCGGATGCCGGGATAGGTGATGTTCTCGGACAGGATCACCTGACCAGGCTTGGCCAGCAGGGTCAGGATGGTCAGCAGGGCGGGATGGGCGCCGGGGGTCACGAAGATGCGTTCCTGTGACGGCACCAGAGCCCGCCGCCCCAGCCATGCGGCGGCAGCGTCCTTGTCTATCTCCGAGCCGCCGAAGCCCTGATAGCGCAGCAGCGGCACCATGGAGGAGGCGACGGCGCAGAGCCCCTCACGCATGCGCTCGACCAGTTCCGGATCATCCGGGTCGGGCGGCATGTTCATCGAATAGTCGGCGGCAGACAGCCGTCTGGCGTCTGGTGCCGCGTCCAGGGCAAAGCCGCGCCGCTCCCGGTCCTGACCGCCCGTCACGAAGGTGCCGCGTCCCACATGGGTGCCGATCAGGCCGCGCTTCTTGGCTTCCACATAGCCGCGGGCCACGGTGGTGAAATCCACGCCGAGCCGTTTCGCCAGCTCCCGCTGCGCGGGCAGGCGGTCCCCCACCACGAGAATGCCGCTGCGCAGGTCCATCTCGATCAGATCTGCAATCGCCATATAGCGCGGGCTGCTGCTGCGCCGCAGATCCGGCGTCCACTCGGTCATGGTGATCCCTTCAATTCGCTGAATGACTGTATATTCATGCATTCAATCCCTGTCACCTCTGTTTCGTGGCTACTTGGGGCGCGCAAGTTGCCGCAGGTGCGGCAGCGCGAAGGGGCTGCCATGGCTGGCACCGCATTCTGCCCCGAATGCCGCAATGGGATCTGTAATGGCAGTAAAGCTGCCCAAAGACTGCATATTGAATGGATCAAGAGTATGGCATTCTGCCGGAAGAGCAGGCAGGATATTGTCTGGATTTTGGGCTTCAGATTGCGAGATGTGAGAAATTGAATGCATAATTGAATGCATACGATATGAAAATGACTGCTTTATGAGCGGATTCAATTTGGCATGCTGCTTGCAAAATGAGTGCTGCCCCGAAGAGGAGGGCAGATATTCAGTCACAGGAGCCTTCGATGCCTGCAGTAACCAAACCCGCCCACGAAGCCGGTGATTTTTTTGTCGACTATGAAGAGAAGGTCTTTGAGGACGTTCAGGCGAAGGAAGGCGAAAAAGCCCTGATCACCTTCCATACGGTGGCCTTTGAGGGATCGATCGGCCTCGTCAACCTGCTCCAGGCCAAGCGCCTGAAGCGCAAGGGGTTTGAGACCTCCGTTCTGCTGTATGGCCCCGGCGTCACGCTCGGGGTGCAGCGCGGCTTCCCGAAGCTGGGTGATGAAGCCTTTCCGGGTCATCTCAATTTCAACAACCAGATCAAGGGCTTCATGGAGGAGGGCGGCAAGGTCTATGCCTGCCGTTTTGCCCTGCAGGCGCTTTACGGCCATGGCGAGCCTTCGCTGATCCCGGGCATCAAGCCGATCAATCCGCTGGATGTGCTGGACCTGATCCTCATCCACCGCCGCGACGGCGCCTTCATCCTCGACACCTGGACGCTCTGAGCCTGCTGCGGGGTGCGGGCCAGCCTGCACCCCGGTCTGCGGCCGGTCTGCAGCATGCCGTGAGGCACTGCAGTCCGCCGGGAATTCAACCGTGAAGCCAAGGAGATCGCCCGTGGCCAGGAAATCAGTCAAGGTCGCCGCCGCCCAGATAGCGCCCGATCTGACCTCGCGCGAGAAGACACTCGCCCGGGTACTGGAGACGATCCGTGAGGCCGCCGGGAAAGGCGTCGAGCTGATCGTCTTTCCGGAAACATTCGTCCCCTGGTACCCCTATTTTTCCTTCGTTCTGCCGCCCGTTCTGTCGGGTCAGGAGCATCTGCGCCTCTATGAGGAGGCCGTCACGGTTCCCTCCGGTGCGACCCAGGCTGTGGCCGCCGCCGCCCGCGAGGCTGGAATGGTCGTGGTTCTGGGCGTCAACGAGCGGGACCATGGCTCGCTCTACAATGCGCAGCTGATCTTTGATGCCGATGGCAGCCTCGTTCTGAAACGCCGCAAGATCACCCCGACCTTTCATGAAAGGATGATCTGGGGGCAGGGCGACGGGGCGGGCCTGACTGTGGTTGAAACCGCGGCGGGTCGCGTCGGGGCGCTCGCCTGCTGGGAGCATTACAACCCGCTCGCCCGTTACGCCCTGATGGCCCAGCATGAGGAAATCCATGTAGCCCAGTTCCCGGGCTCTCTGGTGGGGCCGATTTTTGCCGATCAGATGGAAGTGACGATCCGCCACCACGCGCTGGAAAGCGGTTGTTTCGCCGTCAATGCGACCGGCTGGCTGACGGATGAGCAGATCCGCTCGATCACCCCTGACGAACGGCTGCAGAAGGCGCTGCGCGGCGGCTGCATGACGGCAATCATTTCGCCGGAAGGCAAGCATCTCACCACTCCGGTAACCGAAGGCGAGGGGCTGGCCATCGCCGACCTCGACATGAGCCTCATTCTCAAGCGCAAGCGGATGATGGATTCGGTTGGCCATTACGCGCGGCCCGAACTGCTGTCGCTCTCGCTCGACAACCGGCCAGCCGCTCCTTTGACGGTCACCCAACCCGCCTTTTCCCGATTTTCCACCGACCCGGCAGCCGCCGATACAGGGAGCAACACCGATGGACATGCTGCAGCGCCCGCAAGCGACAGAAACCCTGATCAACGAATTGCAGTCCTGCGGAGTGAGGCTGGTTGACCCGAAAGCCGGGCACGAAAGCCGCCGGGGTGGTGCCGGGCCTTCCGACCACAAGGCCATGACTGTTGATGGCATGACGGTGATGGTGCCGGTCCACACGGCGGCGGCTTTTGAAAGCCCCTACATGGTGGAAAAGCCGGATGAGCAGGGCCGCAGCCGGATCAGCCGCGACGGCAAGGTTCTGGCGGAGGTCAGCTTTCCGCTGCGGCCGCGCTTCTATGAGCTGAGCACGGCGGATGGCATCCCCTATTCCAAGATCGCCGTTCTGCATGGCCGTGATGTTCTGGCAACCACCGTGTTGCAGACCTGTATCCGCTATCAGAGCCGCACCAAGACCTGCCAGTTCTGCTCCATCGGGCAGTCGCTGGCCGCCGGGCGGACCATTGCCCATAAAACGCCGGAGCAACTGGCCGAAGTTGCGAAGGCTGCCGTCGAGCTGGACGGTGTGAAGCATATGGTGATGACAACGGGCACGCCGAAAGGCAGTGACCGGGGTGCGGCGGTGCTGGCCGAGAGTGCAAGGGCCATCAAGGCTGCGGTCACTCTGCCAATTCAGGGCCAGTGCGAGCCGCCGGAGGATGATGTCTGGTTCGAGCGCATGCGTGAGGCCGGCATCGATACGCTCGGCATGCATCTGGAGGCGGTCACGCCCGAGGTGCGGGCCCGCATCATGCCCGGCAAGGCGCAGGTGCCGGTTTCCAAATACATGAGCTCTTTCGAAGCGGCCGTGAAGGTGTTCGGACGCGGGCAGGTCTCGACCTACATCCTCGCCGGTCTCGGCGACAGTGTGGAGGCCATTCTGGACATCTGCAGGAAGCTGACTGCGCTGGGTGTCTATCCCTTCGTTGTTCCTTTCGTGCCGATCTCCGGCACCCCGCTAGAAAGCCATCCGGCGCCGTCTGCGGCGTTTATGCATTCAATTCTCCAGCCTCTGGCTGAAATGCTGGTGACGAGCGGGCTGAAGGCCGTGGATATCAAGGCCGGCTGCGGCAAATGCGGGGCCTGCTCGGCGCTGTCCACTTATGAGCGGAGGCTGACGGCATGATGATCGAGCCGGTTCAGGCCTTCCGGGCCGCTGAATATCAGGTGAAGTTTGCCACCTGTTCCTGGGAGCGGGAGCAATCCCATGCGCTGCGTCAGGCGGTGTTCTGCAAGGAGCAGCGGATCTTTCGCGGCAGTGACCGTGACGCGATCGACGAGACCGCAATCCCCATCGTGGCGCTGGCGATGCTGGGCGTGGTGGCTGATGCGGTTGCGGGCACCGTGCGCATCCATGAGGAGCAGCCCGGCGTGTGGTGGGGCTCCCGGCTTGCGGTCCATCCGGATTACCGCAAGGTTGGCGCCCTGGGGGCTTCCCTGATCCGGCTTGCGGTCTCCTCCGCCCATGCCATGGGCGCGCATACGTTTCTTGCCCATGTGCAGGAACAGAACGGGCTTCTGTTCCGCCGCATGCGCTGGACGGTGCTGGAGGAGGTGGAACTTCACGGCAAGCCGCACCTGCGCATGCAGGCGGATCTTGCGCATTATCCGCCCTGCTACACGCCTCAGGCCGGCTTTACGGCTCTGCCGAGAAAGGCGGCCTGATGATGAGGGCAGAAGAGTTCGACCAGATCGTCAAGGCCTTGCGCTCCAGCCGGGGGATTGCCGCCAAGCGGGACATCGCCGTTGCGGCGCAGCAGCTGAACCTCGCAGGCGGCCCCGTTGCCGTGGGCGATGACTGCGCGGCCATTGCCGATGGCAGCGGCTATCTGCTCCTCGCCATCGAAGGCTTCATGAACGAGTTCGTCGCCGGGGATCCCTGGTTTGCCGGCTGGTGCAGCATCATGGTGAACCTGTCCGACATTGCGGCCATGGGCGGACGGCCGGTTGCCGTGGTGGATGCGCTCTGGGCACAGAATGAGGCCGGGGCCAGTCCGGTTCTGGCGGGCATGAAGGCGGCCTCGGAGGTCTATGGCGTGCCGGTTGCCGGGGGCCATACCAATCTGACGGCGGACCGCGGGCAGCTCGCCGCAGCCGTCCTCGGCCGGGCCAGCTGCCTGCTCACCAGCTTTGATGCAAGGCCGGGAGAGCATCTGGTGGCCGTTGTGGACCACCGGGGCCGCTACCGGGAACCGTTCAACAATTGGGAGGCGGCAACCGGTGCCCCGGCACAGCGGCTGCGGGCCGATCTCGACCTGCTGCCGCAGATCGCGGAGGCGGGCTGGTCGCGGGCGGCCAAGGATATCAGTCAGGGCGGCATTGCCGGCACGGCGATCATGCTGGCGGAATGTTCCGGCGTTGGCATCAGCCTTGATCTTGAGGCCATTCCGGTTCCGCCGGGCGTTGCCCTGGAGCGCTGGCTCGCCACCTTCCCGAGTTTCGGTTTTCTGCTGTCGGTTCCCGGCCAGCATGTGACGGACGTTCTGGGCCTCTTCGCAAGCCGTGATCTCACTGCTGCGGTGATCGGCGAGGTCAGGCACGGAACAGACGTGAGCGTTCATTCGTCTGCGGGCTCGGCCATCATCCGCGACTATGCCGCAGAGCCGTTGATGCAGTTCAGGCAAGCGGAGGCCGCCGTATGAGCCGCAGCCTGCGCATTGCCATGCTGACCCATTCGACCAATCCGCGCGGCGGTGTGGTTCATGCCATGCAGGTGTCCGAGGCTCTTGCCGCTCTGGGCCATCAGGTCACGCTGTTTGCTCCTGATGCTTCCGGAAAAGGCTTCTTCCGCCAGCCGAAGGTCCGCGCGGAGGCCTTTGCGGTGCCGCAGGCGCCTGCGGGCATGACGGATATGGTGGAACAGCGCATCCGCGACTACACCGCCTTCTTCCGGCAGCGCGGCACGGATGGTTTTGACCTGTTTCATGCCCATGACGGCATTTCCGGCAATGCTCTGGCGGATCTGGCTGCCTGCGGCCAGATTGCCGGGTTCCTGCGCACGGTGCATCATCTTGATGAATTTGCCGATCCGAGGCTGATGGCGCTGCAGGCCCGCTCCATTGCGGCGGCCGATGCGCTTTTCACCGTCAGCCGGCACTGGACGGATGATCTGGCCCGCCGGGGGCTCAGCGCCACCTGCACCGGCAATGGCGTCGATTGCCAGCGCTTCAGGCCGGGCAGGGCGGCTGATGATGGCGCCGGACTTGCTGCAAGGCTCGGGGTATCCGGCGGCGGCCCGGTCTTTCTTGCCATCGGCGGAGTGGAAGCGCGCAAGAACACGCTCAACATCCTGCTGGCCTTTGCCGAAGCGCGCGCGGTTCTGCCAGCGGCCCGGCTGGTGATCGCCGGAGGCGTTTCCCTGCTCGACCACCATGATTACCAGGCCGCCTTCAAGGCTGCGCTGGCGGCCCGGCCTGAGCTTTCGGGCGCGGTCCACATGATTGGCGCCGTTGCGGACGAGGATATGCCGCAGCTTTACCGGATGGCCGATGCCCTGGTTTTTGCCTCGGTCAAGGAGGGCTTCGGCCTTGCGGTACTGGAAGCGATGGCCAGCGGACTGCCGGTGGTTCTGTCTGCCATTTCCCCTTTCACCGAATACGTGCCGGAGGCCGCCGCACTCTGGTGCGACCCGCACAGCCCGTCCTCCATTGCCGGGGCCATGCTCACGGCCCTGCGCCCGGAAGTGGCGGCGCATTGCACCGCTGCAGGCTTCACCGTTGCCGCTGCGCATGACTGGCACAGGGCCGCTGTTGCCCATCTGCCGGTCTATCTGGCCTCACTTGCAGAGAGGGAGCCCGCAAATGCCTGAAATGCGCTTCGTCGTCGTCTGGCCGGATGGCTCGCAGGAGGAGTGCTATTCGCCTTCCCTTGTCATCCGCGATTTTTTCGAGGAGGGGCAGACCTATCCGCTCGATGAGTTTCTGTCCCGCAGCCGCGAGGCGCTGACCCTTGCCAGCGACAGGGTCAAGCTTCGCTACGGCTTTGCCTGTTCGCTGGCGCTGGGGCAGCTCGCCCGCATCGAACAGCGCGCCGCTCTCTTCAACACCCCGGCCGCCTGTGTCGCGGTCAGGCAATTCATCCTTTGAGAGGTCCAGTCATGAGCACCCCATCCCTGCAAAGCCACTACAGCGCCGTGATCGTCGGAGGGGGGCAGGCGGGCCTGTCCGCCAGCTACTACCTGTCCCGCGCCGGCGTCGATCACGCCGTCTTTGAGCGGAAAACGGCCGCCCACAAGTGGCAGGACGAGCGCTGGGATGCCTTCTGTCTGGTGACCCCCAACTATCAGTGCCAGTTGCCGGACCACCCTTACGACGGGCCAAATCCGGGCGGCTTCATGGTCAAGGACGAGATCCTCGACTATCTGGAACGCTTCAAGGCCAAGGTGAATGCCCCTGTCTTCGAGCATACCGGGGTGTCTCTGGTCGAGCAGACGCCTTCCGGCTTCCGCGTTGAGACGAGCAAGGGGGTGGTCACTGCCGATGCCGTGATCCTTGCGACCAGTCTTTATGCGAACCGTTTCATCCCGCGCGCGGCGGAACGCCTGCCGGATCACATCCTGCAGATACATACCGCTGATTACCGTAGCCCGGAGAGCCTGCCGGATGGCGGCGTCATGGTGGTTGGCTCGGGCCAGTCGGGCTGCCAGATTGCGGAGGATCTGCATCTGGCCGGCCGCCAGGTGCATCTGGTGACAGGCAATGCGCCGCGCTGTGCCCGGTTCTACCGGGGGCGCGATGTGGTCGACTGGCTGACAGACATCGGACAATACGGCATTACCGTCGAACATGACGGAATGACGAAGAAGAAGCATGACACCAACCACTATCTGACCGGCCGCGATGGCGGGCGCGATATCGACCTGCGGAAATTTGCCCTGGAAGGCATGAAGCTCTATGGCCGCTTCGAAACGGCGAAGGGGGCGACGATGCAGTTCCGGCAGAACCTGCGCCGGAACCTCGATGAGGCAGACCGGGTCTATAACGGCATCAATGCCCTGATCGATCAGCACATTGCCCGCAACAACATCACCGCCCCGCCGGCCAGTGTCTATGTGCCGCTGTGGGAGCCGGCGCAGGAGGTGACGGAGCTTGATCTGGATGGCGCAGGCATCACCAGCATCATCTGGGCCACGGGCTTCACACCGGACTGGTCCTATGCCGCGGTTCCCATCTTCGACGGCACCGGCTATCCGGTCCAGCGGCGCGGCGTCACCGGGGTGCCGGGCGTTTATGTGCTGGGACTGCCCTGGCTGTGGACCTGGGGATCAGGCCGGTTCCTCAGCATCGCGCAGGATGCCGATTATGTCGCCGGGCAGCTCACGGGCTTCCTGAGGAACAGGGGGCTGCATGAAGCTGCACCGCGTGCCGCACAGGCTGGAGGCCGGGGCCTTTGACAGTCTTTTCCTTGCAGACGGTGCGGGCTGCATTGCCCGGTATGAGTGATGGCAGTGCTGCTTCCAGCCTGCCTTTGCCCTCCCTGCTGGACAGGGGGCTGTGCCCGGAGATCCTTCTGGGCATGCCGCATCTCACGCCCTTCGGTCTTTCGCGCACCTGGCTTTTGAAGGAGCTGGCGCACCGCCACTGGCTGATGCTTGGGCGCGATCTCGGTATGGACAATGCCGATTTCCGCACACCGGACGGGCAGGAGGCCTATGCGGCCATTTCGGCCCTGAGCTGCAATGTCCGGTTTTCGCAGGCAAGGGCCAACGCGGTCCTGTCGATCGCGGCAAACCTCTACCCGGTCTCGCATGCCAGATGCGAAAGCCTCTTCACCTTGTGTGTGGACGGGGTGCCTGCAGGAGCCGTGGTTCTGCAGTCGGCATTCGTTGCGCGCACTTCCGGGACAAACCGCTCGGTCCGCCGCTCCATGCTCCGCAACGCCAATGTCAGCGGGTCTGTCAGGCCGAGCCGCCTTGCCGGGGCCGCCGGTCTGTTGCGGACACTCGATACCGCCGCGCTGCCTTGCTGGAATGAAACCCTGTTTCAGCCATGCCCCCTGGAGGAATTCAACGGCGCGGGGCTGTTCTATTTTGCCGAGTTTCTGGCAGCGGCAGCGCGGGCCTTCTGGCAGTGGGAAGGGGCAGAGGCCGCAGCGTTGCGCTTCGAGAAGCCGCATGTGGTGCTGTTCACGGGCAATATCGACCAGGGCGAAACCCTGCGTATCCGTCTGTGTTCGCGGCAAGACACTGAGCCGGTGGGCCTTTGCACGGTCGGACGCATGGATGGCTCCGTGATCGCATCCGTCCTGTTCGGTCATGGCGAGGCTGAGGCGGATAAAGCCGCAACACCCAATCCCTGATGAGCCTGCCTCATCGGGATTTCGTCAAGCCTGTGCGATGTTTGAGCATTTCGAGGCGTGATGCGCCAGCATCTCAGAGCCTTGGTATAAGCCGGTAAGTGTATCCCGAAAGTCCATCCTGAATTCGGCCAGTTTTGGCTCCGGATAAGCCGGTGCCGGAGCAATGTCATCTGCCTGAAATGTACGTGTCACAAACTTGCAATACCCCGAACGTACAGGTGACCAAACGTCAGGAAAGGATGATCCATGAAACATCTTCTGCTCTCCGCCGCAATGATCCTTGCTGCCACGGCTGCTCAGGCCGAGTTCAAGCTGGACGCTCGCTACACCGACGCTGATGGTGACATGGTTGCAGATGTTCCGTCTGACCCTGCTCAGCTTGTCGATCCGGCGCAGCTGATCTTCGCCTATACCCCTGTGGAGGATCCGGCTGTCTACGCCGAAGCCTGGTCGGATTTCCTGGCGCACATGGAAGCGGTCACCGGCAAGCCGGTGCAGTTCTTCCCGGTTCAGTCCAATGCAGCCCAGATCGAGGCAATGCGCGCCGGCCGCCTGCATGTCGCAGGCTTCAACACCGGCTCCAACCCGCTGGCGATTGCCTGCGCAGGCTTCCGTCCCTTTGCCATGATGGCCAAGGCCGATGGCTCCTTCGGCTACGAGATGGAATTCATCACCTATCCGGGTGCGGGTATCGAGAAGGTGGAAGACATCAAGGGCCGCACGATGGCTTTCACGTCTGAAACCTCGAACTCCGGCTTCAAGGCGCCTTCCGCCCTGATGAAGGCGCAATATGGCATGGAAGCTGGCCGTGACTTCACGCCGGCCTTCTCCGGCGCCCATGACAACTCGATCCTCGGTGTGGCGAACAAGGACTACGACGCTGCTGCGATCGCAAACTCGGTCATGTCCCGCATGATCCAGCGCGAAGTGATCAAGCCCGAGCAGATCGTCACGATCTACAAGTCCGACACGTTCCCGACCACCGGTTACGGCACAGCGCATAACCTGACGCCGGAACTGCAGGAGAAGATCCGCGAAGCCTTCTTCAGCTTCAACTGGGCCGGCTCCTCGCTGGAAAAGGAATTCTCCAAGTCTGGTGAAGCACAGTTCATCCCCATCACCTTCAAGGAATACTGGTCGGTGGTGCGTGAAATCGATGCGGCCATGGGCGTTCAGTACACCTGCAACTGATCTTTCCTGAAATGCACAAGACAGGCGGGGATGACCCCGCCTGTCCGTTTTGAGAAGGCCACCCATGCTGCACATCCAGTCGCTGACCAAAACCTACAAGACCGGCGACAAGGCCCTGACGGATGTCTCCTTCGATTTGCCAAAGGGACAGGTTGCCGGGTTGATCGGACCGTCAGGGGCTGGAAAGTCCACCTTGATCCGCTGCATCAACCGGCTGGTCCAGCCGACTTCGGGCAAGGTGCTGCTGAACGGGCTCGATATTACGGCCCTTGGGGCGGGTGATTTGCGCCGGGCGCGGCGGCGGATCGGCATGATCTTTCAGGAATACGCGCTGGTGGAGCGCCTGACGGTGATGGAGAACGTGCTGTCGGGACGGCTGGGCTATGTGCCCTTCTGGCGCTCCTTCACGCGCCGCTTTCCGCCCGAGGACATCCAGCGCGCCTTCCGGCTGCTGGACCGGGTCGGCCTTTCCGCCCATGTGAACAAGCGTGCCGATGCCCTGTCGGGCGGCCAGCGCCAGCGCGTCGGCATTGCCCGGGCGCTTGAACAAGAGCCTGAACTGCTGCTGATCGATGAGCCGACGGCGAGCCTCGACCCCAAGACAAGCCGTCAGATCATGCGGCTCATCGTCGAGATTTGCCGCGAGAGCGGCCTTCCGGCCATCATCAACATCCACGACGTGGTGCTGGCGCAGCAGTTTACGGACCGCATCATCGGCCTGCAGGCTGGGCGCGTGGTGTTTGATGGCCCTCCGGCCGGTCTGACAGAAGAGGTTCTGACGCGGATTTACGGCGCCGAAGACTGGACAGCCATGCGCAAGGGCGCGGCCGAGGATGCTCAGGCCGAGGCTGACGAGCGTGTGCAAACCGAAAAAATGCTGGGGGCGCTCTAGTGTCCGGTGCCAGTGATATGACCAGCTATCCCACGAGCTGGCGGCGCCCGCCCCAGATGATCAAGTCGCGCCACTGGCGCGTGTTGCTGGCGGTTGGTGCAGTTGCCTATCTGGTGCTTGCCATCGGCAGCGTCGATGTGAACTGGACCCGCATGGCCGAAGGCTGGGAGCGCGGCCTGCGGTTCATCGGCGGCTTCCTGCAGCCGGATTTCACCTCCCGCTGGCGTGATATCTCGGCCGGGCTGATGGAAAGCCTGACGATGACCTTCACCTCGACCGTGGTAGGCATTCTCATTTCCGTTCCCATCGGGATTGGGGCCGCGCGCAATGTCTCGCCTGCCTGGATCTATGCGATCTGCCGCAGCATCATCGCTGCAAGCCGCGCCTTGCAGGAAATCATCGTGGCGATCTTCTTCGTCGCCCTGTTCGGGTTCGGCGCCTTTGCCGGCTTTCTGACGCTGACCTTTGCGACGATCGGCTTCATCGCCAAGCTTCTCGCCGAGGACATCGAGGATATCGATGAGGCGCAGGCCGAAGCCATCCGCGCGACCGGTGCAAGCTGGTTGCAACTGATCAATTACGCGATCCAGCCGCAGGTGATGCCGCGCCTCATCGGGCTCAGCCTTTACCGCTTCGATATCAATTTCCGCGAAAGCGCGGTGATCGGGATTGTCGGGGCAGGGGGGATCGGCGGAACGCTGAACACGGCGCTCAACCGCTATGAATATGACAGCGCCGGCGCGATCCTGCTCATTATCATTGCCATTGTGATGGTGGCTGAATATGGCTCCGGCCATCTGCGGAGGCTGCTGAAATGACCGGCACGCAGATCTGGCGTCACCGCACGCCAAAGACCCAACTCGCCCTATGGGTGTTCTGGGTTTTCGTCGTGGCGCTGTTTGTCTGGTGCTGGAACACCATGACAGCGCGCACCATGTGGCTGTTTGTCTATGATGCGCCCAATGCGGCCGGGGACCTGATCGGCCGCGCCCTGCCGCCGCGCTGGTCCTATATGGAGAAGTTGTGGGCACCGCTCTGGGACACGATCAACATTGCGACGCTGGGCACGCTTCTGGGCATCTTGATTGCCGTGCCGCTTGCCTTTCTGGCCGCGCATAACACCACCCCGTCGCGCCTGCTGCTCAGGCCTTTCGCCTTGTTCTGCATTGTAGCGTCCCGCTCGATCAACTCCCTGATCTGGGCCCTTCTGCTGGTCTCCATCCTCGGACCGGGCCTGCTGGCCGGGATCCTTGCCATCGCCTTCCGCTCGGTCGGCTTCATTGGCAAGCTGCTTTATGAAGCGATTGAGGAAACGGATCAGGCGCAGATCGAGGCTATCACCGCCACCGGCGCCAGCCAGGCACAAATCCTCAATTACGGGATCGTGCCGCAGGTCCTGCCGGCTTTCTATGGCATTTCCGTCTTCCGCTGGGACATCAACATCCGAGAAAGCGCGATCCTCGGCCTGGTCGGGGCAGGGGGCATCGGTGCTCAGCTTCAGGCCAGCCTGAATGTTCTCGCCTGGCCTCAGGTCATGCTGATCATTCTCGTGATCCTGGCGACCGTTGTGGTCTCCGAATGGGTCTCTGCCAAGGTGAGGCACGCGATCATCTGATGCAGTTGCCCCTGTCACGCAGCGGCATAGGTGTCTTTCCGGCTGCACGTGCGTCCAATCTCCGGATATGGCAATGTCATGCTTCGTCATACAGAAGCATGACAGGAGGACCGTCATCATCCGTAATCAAAGGCTCTTCCCTGCGGCCGGGGGGCGTGCTCACGCGGGCTGCTTTCATGGCGGTTATTCATCATGATCGCGCTGCTGCTCGGCGGGACCGGCCTGTTTCTCGCCGGTATGTGGATGATGACCGACGGCCTCAAGCTGGCGGCCGGAAAGGCGCTTGAGGGGCTGTTGCGCAGCGCCACCGGCGCACCCTGGCGCGGCATCCTTGCCGGCATTGCCGTAACGGCGATCGTTCAGTCGTCCACTGCTGTCACCGTTGCGACCATCGGCTTCGTCAACGCCGGTCTTCTGTCGCTGGCCCAGTCTGTCTGGGTCATCTTCGGCACCAACATCGGCACCACCATGACCGGCTGGCTGGTGGCAACGCTTGGCTTCAAGCTGGATATCGTCAACCTTGCCCTGCCGCTGCTGGGGGCGGGGATGGTCATCCGGGTTGCGGCCGGTTCACGCGGCCGGCTCTCCGGGCTCGGTCAGGCGGTGGCCGGGTTCGGGGCGTTTTTCCTCGGTATCGGCTTCCTGCAGCAGGCCTTTGGTGACGTGGCCGTGCCTGCAGCCTTGTCCAGCCTTGCCCAGTCGCCGCTGCTCGGTATTCCCGTGTTTGTGGCCGTGGGCATTGGCCTCACGCTTCTGACCCAGTCCTCCAGTGCCGCCATGGCGCTTGTGCTGACGTCGAGTGCGGGCGCGGGGCTGCCGGTGTTCCTTGGCGCTGCCGCCGTCATCGGCACCAATATCGGCACCACATCCACGGCCGGATTTGCAGCCCTCTCGGCAACGCCGCCCGCCCGCCGGGTGGCTGCCGCCCATATTGCCTTCAACGGCCTGACGGCCTGCGCCGCGCTTGTTCTGCTTTATCCATTATTGCAGCTGGCTCAATGGCTTGCGGCAGATGTATCAGGAAGTGATTCAGGTGCTGCCGATATCGCCCTGGTGCTGGCTGTCTTTCATACCCTGTTCAATTGCATGGGCCTGATCCTGATCTGGCCCCTGACCGGCAAACTGGTGAACTGGCTGGAGCACCGTTTCGTCAATGCGCAGGAGAAGATCGGCCGTCCGGAGTTTCTCGACCCGACCTTGCGTCCGGTTCCCCAACTGGCCTTGCGCGGACTGCTGCTGGAGACGGACAGGCTGTCCGGCATCACGCATGCCTTCGCACGCGATTGTCTGGCTGAACCGCGCGTGGCCACCGGCGAGCTTGACGCACGCCTGACCGGCAGTCTCGCGCTTGGCCGGGCCATCCGCAGCTTTATCGAGCACATGAACAAGGAGGCGATGCCGCAAGCGGTCTCCGAGGCCATTCCCGATGTCATCCGCGGGGTGCAGCATCTGGAGGAGGTTGCGCAGTTCTCGGCGGCAGCCGTCTCTGTTGCCGCGTTGGAGCCGGAGGGAGAGGCCCGTCAGGACGTGGAGCGCATGCGCCAGTCTGCACTGAAAGCCCTGACCGCAGGACAGCCTTCCCGGGAGAACCCGCTCCCGCCCGAAATGGTTGAAGCGGCGATGACTGAAACCGAGACACTTTACCAGTTGACGAAGGCTTCTCTCCTGTCCCGCGCAAGCCTGGCAGGCGAACATGTCGAGACGATCGAACGCAGTCTTCTGCAGATCCAGCACATGCGCCGTTGCGTCCGGGCTTCCTGGAAGGCGCACCGGCGTCTGGACCGCTGGTTTCTGACGTTAAATCGGGATGGTGTTCAGCAGGATACGGGAAAACCAGTAGATTAAATAAGGTATTTGATGTTGCAATTCTTGATTGTTTTCTTTTGGGTGACCTAACGTTCAATTTTAATGAATTTCTCCGGTTTGATATTGCTTTATGCGCTCATTGTATGATTTTTCCTGTATTAATTTGAGTTTAATGCCTTTGCTTCAGTGTGCCTTTAAAGGTTTTCGTAGGGTTGTTAAATGAACCTCGGCCAGTGGAGTGTCAGGAACAAGGTTCTTCTGCCTGTCTGGATCATGGCAGCCTTCGTCGTTCTCGTGGTGACCATCAATCTGGTCATCCTGCGGGGTGAGTTGGAGCGCGGCCACGTGGAAAAGGTGCGCGCGCTCGTCGAGTCCGCCCGCTCCATTACGGAAGAAAGCTACCGGCTGGCGCAGGATGGGACGCTGAGCGAGGATGCTGCCAAGGACAAGGCACGCGATGCCATCCGGGCGATGATCTTCAATGGCGGTGCGCGCGTCTTCGTCTTTGATGAGACCGGAAACCGGGTGGTCAGCAATACGGTGGCTGAAGAAGGCACCAGCGCCTGGGGCTCCCGCCACACCCAGGATATGATCCGCAACGGCCTGAACGGGGGCGGCGTCACCTATTACAAGGGCGCAAGAACACTGGATGGGGTCACCACCCGCGGCAGGCCCAAGGCCGCGTGGTCGGAGCATTTTGCCCCGTGGGGATGGGTCATTTCCTCTGCGGTCTATCTGGACGACGTGAACACCTCCTTCTGGAACCATCTGCTGCGCTTCGCCTTGATTTTCGGGGCGGTTGGAGTGCTCCTGCTGCTCTGGGTCAATGCCATCGTCGGCAGTATCACCGGCCCGGTGCTGCGATTGACGGCCAACATGAAGCAGCTGGCGGACGGCGACACGCATGTGACCGTTGAGGACACCGGACGCGCCGACGAAATCGGCCAGATGGCGGCGGCCATGCGCACCTTCGTGTCCTATGAGCAGGAGCGCCACGCGCTGCACGGAAAGCTGCAGGAACTGGCCTTCTCCGACAGTCTGACCGGCCTTGCCAATCGCGCCTCCTTTCAGGACCGGCTGCAGTGCGAGCTGGACCGCGCAGCGGCAGATGGCACCCATTGTGCCCTGATCGTGGTGGATCTTGACCGGTTCAAGACGATCAACGACACCATGGGCCATGCGGCAGGAGATGCGGTCCTGATCCAGACGGCGCGGCGGATCGAGAGTGCGGTCTGCGCGCGCGCCTTCATCGGACGGCTCGCCGGCGATGAGTTCTTCGTGGTTCTGCCTGACCTGCCGGACGTTGACGAGGCAATGGCTCAGGCACATCGGCTTGTTGAGGCCATGCGCCAGCCCATGATGGTTGAGGACGCGGTGCTTCAGGTGTCTGTCAGCACCGGCGTGGCCGCGGGTCCCGGCGACAGTGCCAGTGCTCCGGCGCTGTTCCGCTTTGCCGATCTTGCCCTTTACGATGCGAAGCAGGCTGGCGGCAATTGCGCGCGCGCTTACAGGACACAGATGGGCGAAACCATCGAGAAGCGCTTCAAGCTTGAGACCATGATGAATGGCGCGCTCAAACGCGGCGAGTTCAAAGCTGCCTTCCAATTGAAGATGGATTTGGCCACCGGTTATCCGGCCGGTGCGGAGGCGCTGTGCCGATGGGTTCATCCGTGTTTTGGCAACATCAACCCGGCTGAGTTCATCCCGGTAGCCGAGGAAACCGGCCAGATCATCGCCATCGGCCACATGATGCTGCGCGAGGCCTGCAAGTTTGCGGTTCAGGTCAATCATGCGTCTGCGCGGGCCATGGTCATCGCAGTCAACGTGTCGCCGCGCCAGCTGATGAATGGCGACTTTCTGATCCGGCTGCGTGACTGCCTTGCCGCCACCGGCTGCCAGCCGGCATGGCTGGAACTGGAGATCACCGAAAGCCTGCTGCTGAGCGAGGGCGGCGGTGTGCATGAGACGCTGGAGCAGATCGCGGCCATGGGCATCGGCATTGCCATCGATGATTTCGGCACGGGCTATTCCGCACTCAGCTATCTGCACCGCTTCCCGATCACGGCCCTCAAAATCGACCGCTCCTTCATGAACGGCATTTGCAGTGACCCGCAGCAGGAAATCCTGGTGCGGACCATTCTGGCCATGGCCCACGGTCTTGGTCTGGAGACCACGGCCGAAGGCATCGAAACCGAGGACGTGGCCCGCAAGCTCGCCTCCATGAACTGCCGCTTCGGTCAGGGCTATCTCTGGCACCGCCCGGCGCCAGCTGATGAAACTTCCGGCGTCATGTGTGGCCTTGCAGTCGCCTGATCCGGGCCAGCCTCGCGGGCGTCATTTCCCCTTGCCGTAATGCTCCCGCCAGGCGGGCAGCGTATCGCCCTTGGCCGGGGTGGCATGATAGATGCCGCGGGCAATGGCACGGGCGAGGCTGGAAGCAGCGGCGGCGCCCAGTTCGATCATGTCCGCCAATGGCTCTGCCAGCCTGTGGCGGCCGGTGGAGAGCGCAAAGACGAGATCCCCGTCCATCGGCGTGTGCGCAGGCCAGAGGGCCCGGGCAAGGCCGTCATGGGCCATGACAGCCAGGCGCTTGGCTTCTGCCTTGGTCAGGATGGCATCGGTGGCCACAATGGCGATCGTCGTGTTGGCACCGGCGCGCAGGGCATCGAATTTGGTGCGCGGCACGGCTGTGTCTGCGGGGAGGGGGAACGGCAGTCCAAGGCCGCCGAATTCATCGCCCCGCTCGAAAGGCGCTGCCCAGAAATGCGGGCCATCGCCCATGGTGGCCCGGCCAAGCGCATTGACGGCCACCAGCGCGCCGACGGTGGCGCCGCCGGACAGGTGCAGGGAGGCGGAGCCGAGCCCGCCCTTGAGATTTGCGGTGGTGGCACCGCATCCGGCGCCATGGCTGCCGAGCGAGAAGTCCAGCCCCGCTGCCTCAAGGGCAGCACGGCCAAGCTCCCGGTAGGGGGCGTAGTCTCCCCAGTTCTTGTCCCCGCCATTCATCAGGTCAAACAGGATGGCGCCGGGCACGATCGGCACGCGCACGGGGCCGACCTGAAAGCCGCGTCCCATGGCGGCAAGCCCGGCCTGCACACCGGCCCCGGCATCAAGCCCGAAGGCCGATCCGCCGGAAAGCACCAGCGCATCGACCTTCTCTACGGTCTGGTCCGGCTCCAGCAGGGCCGTATCACGTGTGCCCGGCGCGCCGCCGTGAATGGCAACGGAAGCCACCGCCGGTTCATCCGGCAGCAGCACCGTCACGCCGGACTTCAGCGTCATATCCTCTGCCGATCCAACGCTGAGACCCGGAACATCCGTGATGAGATTGCGCAAGGTCTTATTCCTTCCGGTGCTTGCATTGTGTTGCAGCAGCCGTTGGCCGCCGGGGATATCTTCCGAGCTTAGGAGGCTTTGCTGCCGGTTGAAAAGGGGCATGCCTGTGGCGCGGTTCAAGGTGGCATCCGGCTGCGGCCTTGGCTAGGATGCGGGCGGCGACGGAGGCCAGTATTTGATGAGGCGTTGATTCATGCGGCAGTTCAAGAGCTTGGCGCCATTTGCTGTGGGACTGGTGATGGCCAGTGTGCTGACAGGTGTGCTGGCCGCTCCCGCACAGGCGGACATTCGCATTGCCGTTGCCGCCGCCTTTTCCGGCCAGTTTGCGCCATTGGGGGATCAGATCCTGGCCGGGGCGCGGCTGGCGGTTGAAGACATCAACGCCAGTGGCGGCCTGCGCGGGGAAAAGCTGGTGCTGGAGGAAGCCGATGACCGCTGCGACCCGGAGCGGGCAGCGGCGCTGGCCAATCAGCTCACCGGCAAGGGCGTGCAACTCGTCATCGGGCACCTGTGCTCCAGCGCCACACTGGCGGCAGCGCCCGTCTATGCGGAGGCGGGGCGCATCCAGATCACGGTGGCTTCCGCGCTGCCGCAACTGACCGAAGCACGGCCGGGGCCGGGTTTCTTCCGGCTTGGGCCGCGCGAAGATGCCACCGCGCCTTTCATCGCGGAGCGTCTTGCTCAGGAGTTTGCGGACAAGCGCATCGGCCTCGTCACCGACCGCAGCGCCTATGGCAAGGATTTTGCCGCCCGGGTGAAGGCTGCGATGCAGGCAAAGGGGCTCTCTCCTGCGCTGGAGCGGGAATTTGATGCGGGTGCACGGGACCTGAAGCCTCTGGCCTCGGCGCTCAAGGGGGAGCGGCTGGATGTGGTGGTGCTGGGCGCCTATGCGACAGATGCGGGGCATCTCGCCGCCGCCCTCAGCGCCTTGGACATGCAAGTGCCCGTGCTGGCTGGCGACGCGGCCATGGGGATGGAGTTTGGCGCTGCCGCAGGCGAGGCGGCAAACCGTGTCGAGGTGGCCTTCATGGCCGATCCGGCCGCCGTTCCGGACAGTCCTGCCCGTGAGATTGCCAGCCGCATGCGGGCTGCGGGCATGGTGCCGTCTCCTTATGCCACGGATGGCTACGCCGCCGTCCAGCTCTTCGCGGCAGCTACCGGCGCCTCCGGCAGCTTCGACTTCGCGCCCGTGGCCGCAGCGCTTCAGTCCGGCAGCTTTGACACGGTCAGCGGCACAGTCTCGTTCTTGCCCGATGGGGACCGGGAGGGCACGGGCCTTTCCTGGTACCGCTGGCAGGATGGCCGGTTCCGTCCCTTGGACCTGCCGCGTTAACGCTTTTTTAAGAATACGCCTCCGGGCAATGCCCTCTGTTCGGCACCTGCGCTAGATTGGCCGGGTGAGGCTGTGTGACGTCCGGCCTCACCAACGTCTGTGCCTGTCTGGTGTGCCGGGGGAACTTATGCGCCCTATTGCCGTGATCATGCGTTTGCTTTTGCTTGTGGCGGTTTGTGGCGGCCTGTTGGGTCTTGCCACTGCCGCGCCGGTGCATGCCCGTGCAGAGCGCGTGGCCTTTGCATCGCAGGGGCTTGCGCCGGGCACAATCGTCATCCGCAACAGCGAGCGGCGGCTTTATCTGGTGCTGGGAGAGGGGCAGGCGCTGGCCTATCCGGTGGCGGTCGGCAAGAAGGGCAAGGCCTGGACCGGCCGTACCTATGTGACGGGCCGCTATCTGCGCCCGGCCTGGATTCCGCCCGCGGTGGTGAAACGCGATTTTCCGGACATGCCGGACCGGATCGAAGGCGGTGCGCCCAACAACCCGATGGGCGTTGCCGCCATGACGCTGGCAGGCGGTGAGTTCGCCATCCATGGCACCAACCGCCCCGGCAGCATCGGCCGCCCGGTGTCCTATGGCTGCATCCGCATGCACAACGAACACATCGCCGACCTGATCCAGCGCGTGCGTGAAAACACCCCGGTGATCGCGCTGCCGTGAGGCTGGCTCACTTCAGCAGGGGCAGGGCGCCGCACAGGCGGTCAACGGCCTTGCGCGGCCCGGCGACAAGGATCGCCTGCGGCTCGTGATCCTTCAGGGGGGCTGCGGCGATGCGCGCCGTGTAATCCGCATAGTTCCGCGCCTCGAAGGCGGCACGCATATAGGCGAGGCGGACGGGCATGCTCTCTGCGGCGGCAAAGAGACTTTGAAGATCCTCGGCAGGGGCTCCCAGAATGGGCACGGCCACCTGGGTGATGCCTTCCAGCAGATGGCCCTCGCTGTCCTGTGTGGCGGGACCAATCAGCTCCGGATGCAGCCGTCCGAGGCTCATGCCCAGAATGGCGGCAAAATTGGCCTGCAATCCTTTCGGCAGGCTGGTGGACAGGATGATGACGGGTTTCAAAGTCATGGCAGGGCTCCTTTTGCGGCAGCCATGCCATGCGTGCGGAGCCGTGGTCTTGGATGAAATTGACCTTTCCGCCTGCCTGTGAAGAGCGCGGATCAGTGGCGGATGAGACCGCCGGGCGTGATGCCAAGCTGGCGCCGGAACTGGCGGATCATGTGGCTCTGGTCGCAGAAGCCCGCCGCCAGCGCTGCATCTGCCGGTGCCATGCCGTCAAGGATCAGCGCCTGAGCCTGTCTGGTCCGCATGCGCAGGACCATAGCATGGGGCGTCAGGCCGGTGGCGCGGGAGAAGCTGCGGATCAGGTAGGAGGGCGTAAGCCCGGCAAGGGCCGCAAGGCCCTCAAGCGAAAGATCGTCGCCTGAGGCAACGCCTTCCGCAATCCGCTCCCGCACGCGTTTCACGGCTGCCGGTTCCTGACCGGCAGGTCTGAGGGCGGCCCGGCCATGGCGGGTGAAGGCAAGGCCGAGCACGGCCTGCATGACCTCTTCCACGGCCAGCCGCCAGCCGGGGGCAGCGGGAGCATTGACGCGCTGGGCAAGGCGGCTCAGCGCCTGCGTCAGCTGCAGGCCTTCGTCCCTTGGGGCGACGGTGGCAAAGCCGCGCAGATCCTTGAGGTCCAGCAGGGTCCGCACGGCGGCTTCGCTGGCATAGACCATGTTGTAGCGCACGCTGCCGGCCGCCGCGTGGCCGGTGTGGGGCTCTTCCGGGTTCATCAGCGACAGGGAGCCGGCGGGCAGCAGCATCTGCTCGCCCCGGCAGAGATAGCCGCCAACCCCTTCGGCAATGGCGCCGATGGCAAAGCCTTCATGGGCGTGGCGGCTGAAGGTCTGGGTGCTGAAATCGGCTTCGTAAAGTTCAATGCCCTGCAGCCAGCCGAGATGATGATAGCGGTTGGCGCGCATCAGACGCCCGCCTTGCGCAGCCAGTGGCGCGGGTCGGTGGAGGCCGCTGATGGCCCGGCGCTTTCGCCCGACAAAGTGCGCACGAGATCAGCGACGGCATCCAGCGAATGCGCGGCACGGAACTCGTCCACATGCGGCAGCATGGCCCGGATGCCCTTGGCCTTGGCTTCGAACCCGTCAAACCGCAGCAGCGGATTGAGCCAGATCAGCCGCCGGCAGGAGCGGTGCAGGCGGGAGATTTCCCGCGCCAGATCCTCGTCCGTGTCCCGCTCCAGCCCGTCGGTGATCAGCAGCACCGTTGGCCCGCCCGACAGCACGCGGCGGGACCAGAGGCGGTTGAACTCGTGCAGGGCAGTGGCAATGCGCGTGCCGCCGGACCAGTCGGCCACACCGGCGGAACAGGCGGCCAGCGCTTCGTCCGGGTCCTTCATGCGCAACTGCCGGGTGACGTTGGTGAGCCTCGTGCCGAACAGGAAGGTGTGCACGGCGGGCCGCGTTTCCGTCAGTGCATGCATGAAATGCAGGAGCAGGCGGGAATACTGGCTCATGGAGCCGGAGATATCGCACAGGGCGATGAGCGGCGGGCGCTTTTCCTGCGGCTTGCGGTGCTTCAGATCGATGATCGCCCCGCCTGCGCGCAGGGTCGCACCCATCGTGCGGCGCGGGTCGATGCGTCCGCGCGGGGCAGGGGCGAGACGGCGGCGGCGGATCGTGTCCTTCGGCATCGCCATGGCACGGAGCGCCGCCTTGGCCGTTTCGATTTCGTCAGCGGTCATCTGGGCAAAGTCCCGCGATTGCAGCAGCTCACGGCCGGAGACGGTGAAGCGGGCATCCACCTCCACCTCGGGCTGCTCCTCGCGCGGCTCGCGCTCGCGGGCGGCCTTGAAGGCCTGAGAGACACGGGTCTGTCCGGCCTTGGGCTTTTCCGGCGTGCCGCGCGGCGGGGCAACGGGGGAGAGGATGGCCAGCATCTTCTCGATGAGCCCGCGGCTCTGCCAGTAGATGCGGAAAGCCTCGTCAAACAGCACCCGCTGCTCGCGCTTGTGAACGAAGACGGCATGCAGCGTCCAGTAGAAGTCCTCGCGGCTGGCAATGCCGCTCACCTCCACCGCCCGCACCGCGTCGATGATGGAAGCCGGGCCAGCCGGAAGGCCTGCCTTGCGCAGGGTGCGGGCGAAATGCACGATATTCGCCACCATGCGCCCATCGAGGCTGGACGCCTGTTCTGCTTGCGGGGCGGCGGGGGTGGTCATGGGCGCTGCGCTCAGACGTTCGGCATGGCGGCTGCGGTGGATGGCAGTGAGCTGCGGATCTCCTCCACCATCTGACGCAGCCTGGAGCCGCGCACCCGTTCGATATCGTCCTGATACTTCAGCAGAACGCCCAGCGTGTCATTGGCCATGTCCGGGTCCAGCGCCAGTTCGTTCAGTTCGGTCAGTGCGGTGGCCCAGTCGAGGGTTTCGGCAACGCCCGGCTGCTTGAACAGGTCTTCGGTGGCGCGCAGGCGCTGGACGAAGGCGACGATTTCCGCCGTCAGCCGTTCGGGTGCGCCCGGCACCTTGCGCCGCACGATGGCCAGCTCCCGCTCTGCATCCGGATAGTCGACCCAGTGATAGAGGCAGCGGCGCTTCAGGGCATCGTGGATCTCGCGCGTCCGGTTGGTGGTGATGATCACCACGGGCGGCTCCTGCGCCCTGATGGTGCCCAGTTCCGGCACGGTCACCTGATTGTCGGCCAGCACCTCCAGCAGGAAGGCCTCGAAGGCTTCGTCAGCGCGGTCCAGCTCGTCGATCAGGAACACCGGCGGGCCGGAGAGCGAGGGCTCCAGCGCCTGCAGCACCGGGCGCTTGATCAGGAAACGCTCGCTGAAGATGGAGCGGGAGAGGTCCGCATGGTCCGTGTCTCCAGCCGCTTCCGCAATGCGGATCTCCACCATCTGCGCGGCATAGTTCCACTCATAGACGGCAGAGGCGATGTCGAGACCTTCGTAGCATTGCAGGCGGATGAGGTTGCGGCCCAGCGTGGCGGCCAGAACCTTGGCAATCTCCGTCTTGCCGACGCCGGCCTCGCCTTCCAGAAACAGCGGCCGCTTCATGCGCAGCGCCAGATGCAGCACGGTTGCCAGATCACGGCCGGCGACGTAACCGCCCTGATCCAGCAGCGCCAGGGTGCCGTCGATGCTATCGGGAAGGGGCGTGCGGGCGGTGGTCATGCGGAAGGGCTCCCGGAACGTGCGGCCCGGCCTGAAGGCCGGAGGTCTTGTCGTTGTCCCTAACATATAGGCGCTGCGGGCAAGCGACAGCCCCTTTTGCCGTATTTCCGTGCTGACGTATCGCGGCTGGCCATTGGTACAGGAGGCTGAGGGTTTTGACGGACTTGCGAAGCAGAAGGGGGGCTGGCACGCAAAGGGACGCTGAGGGTGGACGATCTGCGGGGCATGCGACGGCAGACCTGCAGAAACCTTGAGGGAGAGGGACATGACCAAGCTTTTCACGCGAGGGCTGCGCGCTGCGGCCGTGGCGGTGATTCTGTTCGCTGCACCGGGCGTTGGTGTGGTGCAGGCGCAGGGGACACTCGCAGAGGCGGCGCAGGTGGAGCGCGGCAAGCTGATCGCCAAAGAGGCTTGCGCGGCCTGCCATGCCGTTGGTGTGGATGATGCCTCGCCCAATGCGGACGCTCCGGCCTTCCGCGATCTCGGGCAGCGCTATCCGGTCGAGGATCTGGCGGAAAGCCTGGCCGAGGGCATCGTCACAGGCCATCCGGACATGCCGGAAGTGGCGCTGGAAGCGCAGGATGTGACATCCTTCATTGCCTATCTGAAGAGCATCCAGAGCCCAGATGGTGCTGGCAGCACTCACTGAAGTCTGCTGCTAACATATTGAAAAATATGAGGAAGACTCGTTTTTTAATTGCGCGTTTACTTCGCTGGCGCGACACTTTTGCCGTGGTTTCGTCAAGGCATGAGGTGTTCCATGGGCACAAGCGAAGACTTCCGCAAGCAGATGGCAGGCTACGGGCTGCTGACGGCTGAAATCCTCTACAGGATGCCGGATCATCCCGCCCTTCTGCAGAGTTTCCTCTGGCAAACCGAGGACAAGGCCCCGAATTTTCCGGAACTGCGCCGGTTTCTGGCGTTCTGGGAGCGGGAAATTCACGCCTTCATCCACTCGGTGCGTCTGGCGCATCAGGATCTGATCGGCCCGCGCGATGTGCGCTATGCCAAGGGCGAGTTCCTGATCCATTAGGACCGCCGCCCCTGCACTTTCCACGGCAGGCCTCTCCCCTGCCGTGGACCTTCTTGAAGGTGGAGCCTAACCCTGTCGGGGCTTCATCACTTCTTCTTGCAGCCGCCGCCATCCGGATACGGGGGGCCGTAGAGAATGAAGGCCGAGAAACTAGTGCCGCCGGAAGCAAAGTCCAGCAGATCGTCCGGCAATTCGTCCTGCCCGATGGAGCGCGGCAGCACGAGGACGACTTCGCCCGGGGCCTCTTCAACCACGGTGATCTTGTAGGAGGGGATCGGGTCATTGCCGATCAGCTCCTTGATGGCCGCATGCGGGTTGCTCTTCAGCAGCTCGCGGAAGGCGGCATCGGACGAGGCCCTCAGGATGAGGTGCTTCTCGATGTGCTGGCGGGCCTGGGTAAGCGGATCAAGTTCAGACATGAGCTTCTACTCCCTGGTATTTCTCATGAGCTCCGGTCTGCTTCGCCATCCCTTCCGGCGCTGGTGAAGCATCCTTGTCACAAGATCTACCGGGAGATTCCGGCGGCCGGAGAACTTGACCCCAAATCTGCCGGTCAGGGCGTTTCAGGACCTTGGCTGTATCCCCAGCCCCTTGCCGTCACGCATGACGGCACGGGCTTCCGGCCGGAAGTTAGAGCCATCGCCCTCATGCAGGACAAAGCCCGGCATCAGCCGCAGCGGCGCCTTGCTGGCGCGGATGGCGCGCAGCAGGATGCGGGTGGCGGCAGCATCGGCGCGCGGGCGCAGGGGGATGATGTCGATGGCACCGAACCGGCCCTGAAACACATCCAGCAACTCCTGCAGGCCATCGGCACGGAAGATGACGGTGAGTGTTCCGCCTTCGCGCAGGATGTCGGTTGCCGTCTTCGCCCATGGCTCCAGCCCGCGCTCGTCCAGCACATGGGCGCTGGCCCGCTCGCCCGAGGGAGAGGCACGGAACTGGCCGGGCTGGTAATAGGGCGGGTTCATGATCACGTGATCGGCCATGCAAGGGGTGAGCCCTGCCGCATGGCGCTGGGAGCCCTTGGCGGTGATATCGGCCTCCAGCACGCTCACGCGGGGTGCAAAAGCGTTATTGAGGGAATCAGCCAGTGCGCGCCGGGCCAGAAGCGCGGCCAGCGGATCGATCTCTACCAGAGTGACGCGAATATCCGGCAGGCGCGCTGCCGCACAGAAGCCCGCTGTGCCAACACCTGCGCCCAGATCCACCACATGGCCCTTTGTGCCATCGGGCAGGGCTGCTGCCAGATAGACCGCATCAAGGCCGGCACGGTGGAAGCCTTTCGCCGGCTGCTCGACGGTGACAAGCCCGCCCAGAAAGGCATCGCGTGTGGTGGCAACGCCTTCCGGCAGCGCAAGGGCGGCAAGGCCAGGGGCAGGAGTGACTGGGGCAGGAGGGATCTGGCGCGTCACGTCAGGATCTTTCTTCCGGTGTCAGCTCATGGCCAAGGCCCGCGTCGCGCATCAGGCGGCGGGCGGCGGTGATCTGATCGGCAGGGACAAGGATTCGCCGGGGAATCATGGCGAGCGAGCCTTCCAGAATGCTCATGTTGGCATCCGCGACAAAATGCGCGATCCCGGCCTCGTCAAACATCGCTCCCACAGCTGAAATGAGAACCAGATCATTGGTCTTCAGCAGTTCTTCCATGATCCCGGTTTCCCTCTCTGAATAGAGCGCAGTGCAGACATATGGTTTATGCGTCTTTTCCGGTGGTGAACAACACTGTTCACTGCCTTGTCAAACGATTGATCCCTTGCGGGGGGACGCTCGGCGACCTATTGTCCGCCAAAACCAGCCTTGGGAGAGTGTTTTGGCAGCCGTCGCCGCTTCCGCACCCGAATTGAAGAAAGCCAAGCCCGCAATCCAGCCGCTCGTCGATCTGACGGCAGGCGGCATGGGGCAGGTCAACGATCTGATCCTGTCCAAGGCGGGCTCGAATGTCGAGCTTATCCCCGAGATTGCCAAGCACCTGATCGACTCGGGCGGCAAGCGCCTGCGGCCCATGCTGACCCTCGCCATGGCGGACATGTTCGGCTACCGCGGCACGGGCCACGTCATCCTCGCGGCCAGCGTCGAGTTCATGCACACGGCGACGCTGCTGCATGACGACGTGGTGGACGAGAGCGACATGCGCCGGGGCAAGCTGGCGGCGCGCAAGCTCTGGGGCAACCAGGCCAGCGTTCTCGTCGGCGACTATCTGCTCGGCCAGGCCTTCAAGATGATGGTGGACGTGGGCTCGCTGGAAGCCCTGCGCATTCTCGCCGAAGCCTCTGCCATCATCGCCGAGGGCGAGGTGATGCAGCTGGGTGCGGCCAAGGACATTTCCACCAATGAGGCACAGTATCTCAAGGTGATCGAGGCGAAGACCGCTGCGCTGTTTGCGGCTGCTGCCGAAGTCGGGCCTGTGATCGCCGGTGTCGAGGGGGCCCAGCGTGCTGCCGCCCGCCGCTATGGCATGGATCTCGGCCTTGCCTTCCAGCTCGTGGATGATGCGCTGGATTACGGCGGGTCGAGCGCGGATCTCGGCAAGCAGGTCGGCGATGATTTCCGCGAGGGCAAGATCACGCTGCCGGTCGTCGTATCCCTGGAGCGCGGCACGGACAGCGAGCGCGCCTTCTGGAAGCGCTGCCTGGAAGAGGGTGACATCCGCGACGGCGATCTTGAAGAAGCCATTGCCCTGATGCGCCGTCACGGCGCCATCGAGGAAACCATTGTCCGCGCCCGCCAGTATGGCGCCAGCGCCATGGCCGCCCTCGATGAACTGCCGCAGGGCCCGCTGACGGACGCCCTGCGCGAAGCCGTCGAATTCTGCATCGCCCGGGTGAGCTGAGGCTCACCCGGCAAAGGCCGTCATTTCAGCAATATGCTGGTGAACTTTGAAGCCCCGCCCGCCCGCAGATTGATACCGGCGGGCGGGCAGAGCCTTACGACACGCTGACGGCGTAGACGTCTTCCGCAGCAAGCGGCAGCAGGCGGCTGGCCATTTCGGCCTTCAATTCCTCGTGCCGGGCAATCTCGCCGGGTGTCTTGTCCTTCTTGGCGCCCAGGGTGACGAATTCTTCTTTCACGTGCCCCGGCCTGATCACGGCCTCTGCCGTCCGCCCGCGATAGCTGAAGCGGAAGACGTAGGGCCCCGGGTGATCGGTGATGACATCCTTGCCGCCAATCGCCTTGTCGACGGTCAACCGTCCCCCGGTCAGTGCACGGGTCACCATTTCCAGCGCATCGTGCCCACCGGGGCCGGAGAAGGCTGTCACGATCGTGACTTCGCGCCGCTCCAGCGGCGTATCGGAGAGCCGTGGAAACGCTGCCTGCATCGCCTTCAGGGCGTGGGCGACGCCGCCGGGAAAGCCGCCGCCGTGATAGGCGTTGATGGCATCGAAGGTGAAGCCAAGCGGACGGCCGTTGTCCAGAACAGTAATGAAATCAGTCATCTGCAAGGGCTTTCAGGTTGGGAACGAAACGGTCGAGGAAGCTCGTCGTCGCGGGCATGAAATGCGAGCCATGGTGAAACATCGGGTCGAGTGAGGAGAGGATCATCGTTCCGGGTGTCGAGACCTTGTCCTCGTAGAAAATGGTGCGGCCATCACCGTCGCGGGCAAGAACAGTGGCTCCATCCGGCGGCGTGAACCAGCCATGCAGATGCCATGTCACGTCCTTGCTGCCGATCCCGGCCATCAGCGGATGGCTGGCAGCAGCCCCGGTGACGCGCACGCCGAGATCGGCGGCCGGGTCGAGCCACCACCACCAGTTCGTCGGGGTTCCGGTGAAGCTGACATCCGGCAGCCACAGGTCGGACCGGCTCTCGCCAAGCGCAATCACCGTGCCGCCGGCCTCCAGGTGGCGGGCAAGCACGGGCTTCTGAGCGATCATCCGCTGCGCTGGCGTGCGGCACGGAACCCAGAGAATATCGCTGGGCTGCAGGACGTCACCGAGTTGCTCGGGCGCGCAGATCACATCGAAGACATCAGTGTAGCGCGCGCCCTCCAGACTGCGGATATGGTAATAGGTGCCACAGGAGGGCGCGACCACGCGCCGCCGTCCGGTCCGGCGCTGATTGCGCATGCCGGTGTAGGTCTCAGGTTCTGCCAGCGGCAGATCGGCCGCCGGTGCGGACGGTGCGGCGGGCCAGGGGGCAAAGCAGGCGCCGCCCTGGGTCCAGCCGATGATCCGCCGCATCAACTCGCCCGCGAGGTCCCATTCCAGCCCTATGGAGCCGAGGTCATTTCCGGCATGGGAGAAGATCCGCCCGCCTTCCGGCCGCGCCCAGACCCAGTCGACCGGCACGTTTGCCGGGCCCAGCCCGTTAACCGCGACCGCGCCCTCGGGCATCGGATTGCAGCCTCTGCCGTAAAAGCCCGCCACACCCTTGTTGGTCTCAAGCTTCGAGAGCTCGATACCGGAAAACAGCGGATGCGGGTTGACGGACGACAGGTTGAAATCGGCTCGTTTCGGCGCCTCGATTGGCCGGTACTGCGCCATGCCATCCACCAGCGGGCGGAGCATATGGCCGTTGAAGAACCAGCGTCCGCCGGCATTGAGAAAGGCGGCGAGCCCGTCCTTCAACGCCAGCATGGCATTCTGGTCGAGCTGATTGCCGGTGATCAGGCCCTCGTGCGCCAGAAGCATGTCCGCAGTCAGCTCCGGTTGCCCGACGATTGTCACCAGGCCTTCGGCTGCGGCCGCCAGCACCGCCTCCGAGGGGGCGTCATAGGCGGATTTCAGATAGATCGTGCTCATGCGGCCTCTATTCCGGCAAAGGCCGGCAGGATTGCCCGGCGCATCTCGCCTGCAGGTCCAGTGATGTCCACCCATCGCATCGCGACACCGTAGAGTTCGGAGAGATTGCCGGGCTCGATCATCTCATCGACGGTGCCATGAATCTCGCGGCCGCCCGGCATCATCAGGAGAACATCGTCGGCTGCGGCAAGGGCATGGTTCGGGTCGTGGGTGGTAAAGAGGATTGCCTTGTCGCGGCGGAGCCGCAGCGTGTTGAGAAGCTCCAGCGTGCGCGACTGGTTGCCGAGGTCGAGGGCAGAGGTCGGCTCATCGAAAATCAGTGCGGGCGATCCGGTGGCGATGGCGCGGGCGATCAGCACCATCTGCCGCTGGCCGCCGGACATGCGGTCGTAGCGAAGCCCGGCCAGATGGGACGCACCAACCTCGGCCAGTGCTTCTTCCGCTGCTGCGTGATCCTCCGCGGAGGGCTGGCCGAACAGGCCCAGCCGGGCGGCCCGGCCCATGATCACCACGTCAAGGCCGGACAGCTTTGCCTGCGAGGCGCCGTGCTGCGGCACGTAGCCTGCAGTTTTCGGTGCGCTGCGGCTGCCTTTTGCCAACGGCTGAAAGCCGAGCATGGCGCGTAAAAGCGTGGTCTTGCCGCGGCCATTGGGGCCGAGGACGGCCATGGAGCGGCCAACGGGCACGTTGAAGGTGATGCCGGAAAACAGCGTGCGGGCGCCGAAGGATACGGACGCATCGTGAAGCCCGATCATGCGCGGTTCGTCTCCCTGAAATGGCGCCGCAGCAGGTAGCCGAACACCGGGGCACCCACCAGAGCGGTCAGGACGCCAAGCGGGATCTCGGCTGCAGTCAGCGTGCGCGCCATGGTGTCAATCAGCGTCAGATAGGCGGCACCAAGCAGCGCCGAGGCCGGGATCAGCGCGCGATGGTCTTCGCCGACCAGGATGCGCGCTGCATGCGGCACGACGAGGCCGATCCAGCCGATGATGCCAGCCACCGCCACCGAGGTGCCGGTCATCAGCGAAATGGCGATGAAGATGTACCAGCGTTCCCGGTCGGGATTGACGCCGAGCGAGCGGGCTTCCTGCTCTTCAAGCGCCAGAAGATTGAGCCGGTAGCGCAGCAGCCAGACGGCGGCAAGGCCAAGGCCCATGCCCGGAACGGCAAGCCACAGTCTCGGCCAGGTGGCGGTCGAGAACGACCCCATCAGCCAGTACACGATGGCAGGCAGAGAAGTGTTGGGGTCGGCAACGAACTGCACGATGGACACCAGCGCTGCAAACAGCGCCCCGATGATCATGCCGGCGAGGATCACCGTGATCACCTCGGTGCGGCCGTTGATGCGGGCCAGAAGCCCGACCAGAACCAGCGCCGACAGGCCCAGAACGAAGGCCATGCCGAGCAGCACCATGCCGGAATAGCCGAACAGAATGGCAAGTGCGCCGCCGAAGGCCGCGCCTTGGCTGATGCCGAGCACCTGCGGCGAGACCAGAGGATTGCGGAATACGCCTTGCAGTGCCGCACCGCCAACGGCAAGTGCGGCACCTGACAACGCCGCCAGCAGCACGCGCGGCAGACGCACGAGCAGGACGATGCGCTCGTCCATCTCGGCCGGTGCCGCGCCGGGGTTGAGCGCCGCCGCCGCCAGTATCTCGGCAATGCGCGTCAGATCGACGGAAAAGCGTCCGGCGCCGATCGAGAACAGCATGCTGGCGCACAGCGCCAGAACCATGAGCCCGAACGCCCCGATCTGCAGGCCGGCCGGCCTTCCGCGCCGGTTTTCAGCTGCGGCGATCGTCATCTTACTTCGCCCTGAACTGGGCGTAACCGGCAGCATCGCCCTGCATGCCGATCCACAGGATGCCATCGATGTCCTCTTCGGTCAGATCGTAGCCGTAGAGCGTCCTGTAAGCCTTCTTCATTTCGCTGCGCAGGTCATACTGGAAGATGTCCGGATGCATCAGATTGCCGAGCCACATCCAGGTCAGCGGGCTTTCCTGGTTTGGCGGATCCCAGCGGTAGCCGCCAAGCGGCATCTTGTAGACGCGCTTTTCCTGAGCGGCTTTTGTCAGCGACAGGATCGGATCCTCATAGACCCGGTCGACGCCGAGCCTGGCCTCGAAGCTGTTCAGGAGAATGACATCGGGGTTCCACTCGGCAATCTGCTCCGGGCTGATCGTCGTGCCCTGGCCTTCGAGATTGGCCGATGCCGAGGCCGCGCCGGTCAGATTGATATAGAAGGCGTTGTAGTTGCCCTTGTCGCCGGAAGCGGTCAGCGTTTCGAGCGCACGGCCGAGATAGAGCACTTTCGGCCGGTTCCCGTCCGGGATGTCCTTCGACTTTGCTGCCATTTCGGCGGCCACCTGATCGCGCCAGCCGTTGATCAGCTCCGCCCGTTCGGGCTTGCCCATCGCGGTTGCCACCATGGCCTGATACTGCTTGGTCTTTTCCTCGGTTCCGTAGGAGATCAGAAGCGCGGTCAGTCCGGCATTGACGATCGGATCGACCAGATCCGGGCCACGGTCTGCCCACTGGATGACCAGATCGGGATTGGTGGCCGCCAGTTCCTCGACGTTCGGAATGAAGTTCGGCGCAGTGATGCCGGAGGGGATGTCCTTGGCTTCGGGGAATATCCTGCCGAGCACACCCTCGACGATCGCCGACTTTGCGGTCGGGTTCATCCCGACCAGCTTCGAGGTTCCGCCATCCATGGCGATGATCGTCGATGCCATCGGGATCGGGATGGATGCGATCCTTTCGGCAGGTTTTGCCAGCACAACCTCACGGTTTTCGTGGTCGGTGATCGTGATCTGATCCGCCATCGAGCTGACCGGCTGGGCCAGAACGAGCGCGAGTGCGACCGGCAGCTTGTTCCATCTGGAAAACATGAAGATCCCCTGAAAGTTTTCTCAGGGATCACATCCTAAATATGAATATAAATGTCAAGATTTTTAATATCCCTGTCATAAATTAGGATGCCCAAACGTCATGCGATGGCCGGGGTCGATCGCATGACGCCGGCTGCATGCCCAGTGTCACGATTGTTCCGGGCGCAAAGAATGCGGGAATGGCTTACCCGTTGTCCGCTGGCGGGACCCTTATCCGGCGCTCACTTCGCTGGCTGCAATCCACCAGCCGGGGTGCCGCTGGCGCAGGTCATCTGCCAGTGCGCCCGCTGCCTCCGGCGCGCAGAGGGCAAAGCAGGTGGCGCCGGAGCCGGACATGCGGCAGAACTCCGCCATCGGGTGAGCTTCCAGCGCGGCCAGCACATCGGCAATGACCGGTGACAGGGTGATGGCTGCGGCCTGCATGTCGTTGCGGGTGCCGTCCAGCCAGCGGATGAGATCTTCGCGGCTGGAGAATTCCTCAGGCAGTGCGGGCAGGGGCGGATTGTCGCGGCGTTGAAGCGCGCGGAACACGGCAGGCGTGCTGACCGATACGCCCGGATTGACCAGCACCAGGCCGCAGCGGGGCAGGGGGGGCAGCGGAGCAAGGGTTTCGCCGATGCCGGACATGCGGGCGGGCCGCCCGGTAAGGCAGACAGGCACGTCCGCCCCGAGGTCCAGCGCGATGGATTGCAGCGCATCCGAAGGCACCGCAAGGCCGGTGGCCTCCTGGGCCAATCTCAGAGCCGCTGCCGCATCCGCCGACCCGCCACCGATGCCGGAGGCGACCGGCAGATTCTTTTCCAGATGCACGGCAAAGGGTGGCAGAGACTGGCCGGACGCGTTCTGCAGCGCGGCGATGGCGCGCAATACGAGATTGCTGTCCGCCGGGCCGCCGCCTTCCAGCGCGGCGGCAAAGGGGCCGGAGACGGTGAAGGAGGAGCTTGCCGCGGTCCGGAGGCTCAGCTGGTCGCCCGTTTCAGCGAAGATGGTGAAGCTGTCCAGCAGGTGATAGCCGTCTTCCCGCCGCCCCGTAATGTGCAGGGCCAGATTGACCTTGGCTCTGGCAAGGCAGGAAAAAACCGGCGCGGTGTCCGCGCCGGATGATGCTCCGTTCCCCCTCATGGCCGGATCAGCCGCCGTTCTTCGGCGGGGCGCTGGCTTCGACGGCCGCAGGCGTGTCGGGCAGGCCGTTTTCGATCTTGTCGAGGATCTTCACAAGATCTTCCGGCGTGGGGTTGAGGTCGCGGGCATGGTTCCACTGGAACCGGGCCTCCAGACGGCGCCCCACCTTCCAGTAGGCATCGCCCAGATGGTCGTTGATCACCGGATCGGCCGGGCGCAGCTGGACCGCACGCTCCAGTTCCCGCGTGGCTTCCTCGTAGCGGCCGAGCCTGTAATAGGCCCAGCCCAGGCTGTCGACGATATAGCCGTCGCTGGGGCGCAGGCGGACGGCCGTCTGGATCATCTGCATCGCTTCATCGAGCTTCATGCCCTGATCAACGAGCGAATAACCCAGATAATTGAGCACCTGCGGCTGGTCCGGGTACAGCTCCAGCGCCGTGCGCAGATCGACCTCCGCCTCGTTCCACTTCTTCAGCCGCTCGCGGCAAATGCCGCGGTTGTAATAAAGGCCCCAATGCTCCGGCTGAGGCTTGTCCACCGTGTCGATGCCTTTGGTGTAGACCACCTCGGCCTCTGCAAACATCTCGCGGGAGCGCAGCACATTGCCAAGCGCAATGATCGCCTCAAGATCGGCCGGGTCCTTGTCGATGAGGGCCTGCAGATGCTGGCGGGACTCATCTACCTTGTCGAGGGCGTTGAAGTTGAGGCCGATCTGGATCTCCGCGTCCCGCTTCAGCGGTGAACTCTCCGGCACACGCTCCAGGGCGGTGATGGCCCGGTCCGGCGCATTCAGCCGGTTATACAGCCCGCCAAGGGCGAGAGCTGCAAAATCGCCATCTCCGTTGAGATCCAGCGACAGGTTGAGCAGGGCAGCGCCCAGTTCTTCTGCGCCGTCATTGCCGATGGCCGAGCCGAGGCCGCTCAGAAGTTCAGCTATTCCCGTCAGCGGGTCCGCGACAACCGGGCCAAACGTCTCCCCCTTCTCGATCCGCGTGCGGGTGGCGGAGAGGATGGGGTGGCTTGGGATCAGCTGATCATACTGGTTGAGGACCGCGAGGGCTTCTTTCTTCTTGCCGGCAGAGGCAAGCAGAATGGCATAGGTATCGGCAACTTTCAGCGCTCCGCGGTCCGCCTCATAGGCTTGCTTGATCCGCGTCAGGGCGATGTCCATCCGCCCGGCCTGCTGGGCCATCAGGGCGGCATGGTTGTGCTTGAACACATTGAACCAGTCAGGGCCCTTCAGCGCATCAAGACCTGCAAGCGCCTTTTTCAGGTCGCCCGCTCCAAGGTCGAACCAGGCCTTGGAAACACCGACGGTGAGATCTGCAAGCGGACCGCCGCCATCGCTTTCCAGCGTCTGGGAGGCTTCGCGGAAGCTGCCGTCGCGCGCCAGATCAAGGCTTTTCAGGAGGCTTGCCATGAAGTTGCGGATCTTCAGGGCCTGCATGTCCTCGGCAAGAATGCGTGCATCCTCAAAGTCGCCACTGGCCATGCGCAGCATGAAAGCGCGTTCCACCAGGAGGCCGTTTTCCGGATCGGTGCCGAGCGCCTCTTCAAAAAAGGCGGCAGCCGAGGGAAAATCGTTCCAGCGGGCGGCAAGGCGCGCTGCCAGATAGCTGCCTGCCTGGGTGACGGGAAGATCCTGAGGGGTGCCATATTGCGGCTGTGTTGCTACCGGCTCGCCAGAAGAGGCCTGCACCTGCACCGGGACCATCAGAAGCGCCACGCCAAGCAGCAGGCGGCTGCAGCGGCCCGCGGAAATCTTGCGCTTCTGCGCTGGAACGTCGGTCAACGTCGTCATCTTACCTCTCAGGACCGATGGTATGCGCCATCGTGATTCCATGTGAACCCACATCTTCATGATACGATGGCGGCTTTGTGGCGCCGGGGCAAGCCGGAGCCCCGCCTTTGGTGGTATCACCTGATCACATTTATCACAAAGCTTCGCGATGCCAGCCTGATGATTGTCAGACGTCTTGCCGCATTCGACCTTCGGCCAATTGCCAAGCCCTGTTCAACTGGTGCTTTGCGTTGCGGTGCAAAAAAGCCTTGTGCGCTCCGGTCCGGCATTGCAGGAATAACGGGCGCGAGGTCAGCGTTCAGCTTTCCGCCGGAGGAGGCAGCCCGGTGGCGGGACGCGTAACGGGAGATGCAGCATGACCAAGTGGGTGTATGGCTTCGGCAATGGAACTGCGGAAGGAAATGCGGGTCTGAAGACCCTGCTCGGCGGCAAGGGGGCCAATCTTGCCGAAATGAGCAATCTGGGCCTTCCCGTGCCGCCTGGCTTTACCATCACCACAGAGGTCTGCACCTGGTATTACGACAAGGGCAAGACCTATCCGGACGATCTGGCGCAGCAGGTGGAGCTGGCCCTTGCCGCAGCCGGGGAACTGACCGGCCGCCGCTTCGGCGATGCGCAGAACCCGCTGCTGGTGTCCGTCCGCTCCGGTGCAAGAGTGTCCATGCCCGGCATGATGGACACGGTGCTCAACCTCGGTCTCAACGATGTGACGGTCGAAGCCATCGGGCGGGCCGCAGGTGACCGCCGCTTTGCCTATGACAGCTACCGCCGCTTCATCCAGATGTATGGCGATGTGGTGATGGGCCTTGATCACCACGCCTTCGAGGAAATCCTCGATGAGGTGAAGGATGAGGCCGGGCACTCGCTGGATACGGATCTGTCTACCGAAGAACTGATCAGCATTGTCGAGCGCTACAAGGCGCTGGTGGAAGACGAGCTGGAGCGGCCGTTCCCGCAGGATCCGATGGATCAGCTGTGGGGGGCGATCGGGGCTGTGTTCGAGTCCTGGATGACGGCCCGCGCCCAGACCTACCGCCGCCTGCATGACATTCCGGCCGACTGGGGAACGGCGGTGAATGTGCAGGCCATGGTCTTCGGCAACATGGGTGAAACCTCCGCCACGGGCGTTGCCTTCACCCGCAATCCGTCCACGGGCGAGAAGGCGCTTTATGGCGAGTTCCTCGTCAATGCGCAGGGTGAGGACGTGGTGGCCGGCATCCGCACGCCCCAGGACATCACCGAGAAGGCAAGGCTTGAGGCAGGGTCCGAACGGCCCTCCCTGGAGGTGCTGATGCCCGAGGCCTTTGCCGAATTCCAGACCATCTGCGACCGGCTGGAAGCCCATTACCGGGACATGCAGGATCTGGAATTCACCATCGAGCGCGGCAAGCTGTGGATGCTGCAGACCCGTTCGGGCAAGCGCACGGCCAAGGCGGCGCTGAAGATTGCCGTCGACATGGCGAACGAAGGGCTGCTGAGCCGCGAGGAAGCGGTGCTGCGGGTCGAGCCGCAGGCGCTGGACCAGCTGCTGCATCCGGCGATCGATCCGGCGGCAAAGCGCGACATCCTCGTTACCGGTCTTCCGGCATCCCCGGGGGCGGCCAGCGGGGCCATTGTCTTTACCTCGGAAGAGGCCGAAGAGGCCAAGGCTGCCGGCCGCAAGGTCATTCTGGTGCGCGTTGAGACCAGCCCGGAAGACATCCACGGCATGCATGCGGCGGAAGGCATTCTGACCAGCCGGGGCGGCATGACAAGCCACGCGGCGGTGGTAGCGCGCGGCATGGGCAAGCCCTGCGTCTCCGGCGCCGGTGCGCTCCGCATCGATTACCGCAATGGCACCCTCACGGCGGGCGGGCGGTCGCTTGCCAAGGGCGATGTGATCACCATCGACGGATCAACCGGCCAGGTTCTGGTGGGCGAGGTGGCGATGCTGCAGCCCGCGCTGTCCGGTGATTTCGCCACGCTGATGGGCTGGGCCGACGAGGTGCGGCGCATGAAGGTGCGCACCAATGCCGAAACGCCGGCGGATGCTCGCGCCGCACGGCAGTTCGGCGCCGAAGGCATCGGCCTTTGCCGCACCGAACACATGTTCTTCGACGGCGACCGGATCATTGCCGTGCGCGAGATGATCCTTGCCTCCACGGAGGAGGGCCGCCGCGCGGCGCTGGGCAAACTGCTGCCGATGCAGCGGGATGACTTCGTGCAGCTGTTCGAGATCATGCATGGGCTGCCGGTGACGATCCGCCTGCTGGATCCGCCGCTGCACGAGTTCCTGCCTAAGTCCGATGAAGAGATTGCGGAAGTCGCCGCTGCCATGGGCATTGACGCGGAGAAGCTGCGCGAACGGGCGCTGGACCTCGAAGAGTTCAACCCAATGCTGGGCCATCGCGGCTGCCGTCTGCTGGTCTCCTATCCGGAGATCGCTGAGATGCAGGCCCGCGCCATCTTCGAGGCAGCTGTCGAGGCAGGCAGGCAGACCGGCGCACCGGTGGTGCCGGAGATCATGGTGCCGCTCGTGGGCCTGAAGGCGGAGCTGGACCTCGTGCGCGGGCGCATCGACGCCATGGCGGAGGCCGTGGCGAAGGAAACCGGCGTTGCCGTGTCCTATCAGGTCGGCACCATGGTGGAACTGCCGCGCGCTGCCCTGCGCGCCGGCGACATTGCCGCCACGGCGGAGTTTTTCTCCTTCGGCACCAATGACCTGACGCAGACCACCTTCGGCATTTCCCGTGATGATGCGGCGTCGTTCCTCGGCACCTATCAGCTCAAGGGCATCATCGAGCAGGATCCGTTCGTTTCCATTGACAGGGACGGCGTCGGCGAGCTGATCTCCATCGCAGCCGAACGGGGCAGGGCGGTGCGGCCGGACATCAAGCTCGGCATTTGCGGCGAGCACGGCGGTGACCCGGCCTCGATTGCCTTCTGCGAAAGCGTCGGCCTCGACTATGTGTCCTGCTCGCCCTTCCGCGTGCCCATTGCCCGGCTTGCGGCGGCGCAGTCCTATCTGCGCCGGACATGAGGCATGGCGGGCAGTGAGGCCATCGCAGCGCTCAGGGCCGGGGGCAAGCTCGCCCTTGCCCGGGCGCTGACCCGGATCGAGACCGGTCACGGGCTGGCGGAGGTGGATGCCTTTCTGGATGCGGCCTGCCGGGAGGGCTCGGGCCATGTGCTGGGCCTCACCGGCCCGCCGGGTGCGGGCAAATCGACGCTCACCAACAGCCTGCTGAAGGCGCTGCGGGGCGCGGGCAAGACCACCGGTGTCATTGCCGTGGACCCTTCTTCCCGCCGCTCGGGCGGGGCGCTGCTGGGCGACCGGACACGGCTGACGGCAGACCCTGAGGATGCGGGCATCTTCATCCGCTCCATGGCAGCGCGGGACCGGCTGGGCGGGCTTTCGGATCATGCGCTGGCGGCCATTGCCGTGATGCGGGCGGCGCGTGAGGCGGTGATCGTGGAATCCGTCGGCATCGGCCAGTCGGAAGCGGATGTGGCGATCGCGGTCGATACGCTCGTTCTGTGCATCCAGCCGGGCTCCGGCGACAGCCTGCAGTTCATGAAGGCCGGCGTCATGGAACTGCCCGACATCATCGTGGTGACCAAAGCCGACATGGGCGCCTATGCGGCCCGTGCCGTGGCGGATGTGAAGGGCGCCCTGTCCCTGAGCGACCGGGAGCGCGAGGGCTGGCAGGTGCCGGTGCTGCCGGTGAGTGCGCAGGACGGCAGCGGCCTTGAGGCACTGCACGAGGCGATTGAAGCGCACCGGGTGTTTCTGGAGGCTGGCGGGCTTGCGGCGCGGCGCTTTGCCCAGCGTCAGGAGGCCTGGGTGGCGGACTATCTGAAGACCCGCTATGGTCAGGCCGGAAGCCATCTTCTCGCCCCGGCGGCGCTGATCCGCGCGGCGGGTGGCCCCTTCGCGGCCATGCGGCTGGCGGACCGCCGTCTGGTGGTCAAGGTGGTGCCGGACGAGGCTGCAACGGAGACCTGACATGACAGAGGCCGGCAGCAGCATTGGCGAAGTCTCGGAACTGACGGGATTTCCGGCCAAGACACTGCGCTATTACGAGGACATCGGGCTGGTGCGCCCGCTGCGGCAGGACAACGGCTACCGTGCCTATTCGCCGGCGGATGTGGAGCGGCTGCAGTTTCTCAAGCGCGCCCGCAGCCTGGGATTTTCCATCGAGGATTGCCGCAGCCTGCTGGAGCTGCGCCAGAACCCGCACCGGAGCAGCGCCCGTGTGAAGGCTGTGGCCGAGGCGCATCTGGCGGAACTGGAAACCAAGATCCGTCAGCTCATGGATCTGCGCGACGATCTCACCGCGATGGTCGAGGCCTGCCGGGGCGACAGCTGTCCAGACTGCGCCATCATTGACGGGCTGTCAGGACACTGAACTGACAGCGGATGCTGTTATCCAAGGCTTTCGATGGCTGACGCATCACGCCTTGAAAAGGCTCAAGCGCCGCACGGTCTTACCCGGCGAGGCGGTTGGCCGGGCGCAGGATCATCGGGTCAAGGCTGATGCTCTGGATGAGGGCGGAGACGGTTTCGACCGGGGCAGGGCGGCCGATGTAATAGCCCTGCATGCGCTCGCAGCCGGCGCTGGTGAGGAACTGCACCTGCGGTGCGGTTTCGATGCCTTCGGCCACCACGGTCATGCCGAGGGCCGCGCCCAGATCGATGATGGTGCGCACGATCGCCTGCGCCTGCGGGCTCTCATCCACCGGGGAGATGGAGTCCCGGTCGATCTTCAGAATGTCGAAGGGGAAGCGGCGCAGGTAGCTGAGGCTGGAATAGCCCGAGCCGAAGTCATCCAGCGCGATCTTGAGGCCCAGTTCCTTCAGCCGCTTCATGGCCGTCAGAACGGTGTCGTCCTTGCCGGCGAAGACGGACTCCGTCACCTCGATTTCAAGGCGCGAGGGCGCAACGTCAAAGGCGGAGAGGGTCTCGATCACCTGATCGATGAAGCGCGGATGGCGGAACTGGGTCGGTGAAATATTGACCGAAACGGTGATGTCCGGCCAGTTATGGGCATCCCGGCAGGCACGGCGCAGCACCCAAAGCCCCAGGTCGTTGATCAGGCCCGTCTCTTCGGCAATGGGCACGAAGATGGCCGGGCTGATCGGCCCATGGTCCGGCTGGGTCCACCGCACCAGCGTTTCCACAGCGGCAACGCGGCCGGTGCGGCTGTCCAGCTGCGGCTGATAGGCGACCGAAAGCAGGTCATTGTCGATGGCACGGCGCAGGTCGCGGGCGATCTTGTCGCGGGTGTGGACATGCTCTTCCATGGCGGGATCGAAGAAGGACCAGCGGCGGCGGCCATTGGCCTTGGCATCGTAGAGTGCGATGTCCGCCTTGCGCAGCAGTTCTCCTGCGGTGGTGCCGTCCTGCGGGGCAATGGCTGCGCCCATGGACAGGCTGACGTAGAGCTCGCTACCGGCAACCCACAGCGGGCGGCTCAGCTCGTCCTGGATGTGGCTGAGCTGATATTCGATGAGGGAGCGCGAGCGGCAGCCCGACAGGATCATGGCGAATTCATCGCCCGAGATGCGCGCCAGCATGCCCGTGGGCGGCACGATGGTGCGCAGGCGCGCCGTCACCGCCTTGATGACTTCATCGCCTGCCGCATGGCCCAGCGTGTCATTGATGTCCTTGAAGTGATCCAGATCGATGTAGATGACAGCCGTCAGCCCCTTGGCGCTGCGCTCGTCCTGATAGTCCGCAAGAGCCTCCACCAGCATGCGGCTGAAGTAGTCACGGTTCGGCAGACCGGACAGGCTGTCATGTTGGGCGGCGTAGATGGCGCGGGCCTCGCTGTTGGCGAGCTTGCGGGTCGATTGCCTTGCATAGTTCAGCAGAAGGGCGGTCATGGCGGCGATGGCCAGCACGAGCAGAACAAGCACAGGCAGGATGCGCATGAGCATCAGCGAACCGGGACGGGACGAGCGCCAGTTGAGGCGCGTCACCGGCTGGCCGGACGGATCCATGACGAGGATTGAGGCCACATCGCTGCGGCTCTGTTGGACCGGCCCTGCTTCAATCCCGGCAATACCTGCCATTCCGGAGAGACGGCCGAGCACCGAAGGGGTCATGGCGACGAAACTCAGCAGCACGGCCGGCGCATCCCGATCTGCGCCGATGTTGTGCGTCTGCGGAGAGATTGCCGTCACACTGAAGTAATGCGGCCGCCCGCCCGCCAGGACAACACCGTTTTCGAAGATGGTCCGGTGATTGGCCCGGTAGTCCGGCTGAAACCTGTAGGTGCCGGAGGGCGTCTTTTTGAAGCTTGCAATGTAGCTGGCCCTGACCCGGGCCACCGGTCCGCTAAGGGCGTTGAGCAGCGTCTCGTCAAGCCAGTTGGCTGCACCATCGTCATCATAGGCGACAATGGCTGACAGATTGCGGTCCAGGATGGCTGTCCTGGTGTGGCCGTGCATTTGAGACAGCGAAATCGCAACCCGGTGCAGCAGCCAGGCGGCTTCTTCCGAGCCGCGCTTTGCCCGGAAATAGGCATCGTCCCAGACCGCGGCGGCTTCCTGCTGGTTGCTCAGCTGGTCCAGCTGCAGCGCCAGCGATCCTTCGATCAGGTTGCGCTCGCTGTCCTCTGCGGCAGTATCGGTCAGGGCCGAAGACCAGATGAGAATTGCGAAAACAAACACGACGGCAAGCAGCATCACGCCAATCACCGGAATGATGATTGTGTTTGCTATCTTTCCTCCCTGCGTCCCTATTCCCTGATCCATGTTGACCCGTCCCCGGCTTCTGAAATTTAGTCTCCGGGAAAAGACTTAAAGAATGGCGGATGGACTTGGTTAAGGTCAGTTCATGAAGAGACAAATTGTAATGCTGCATTGAAGAATGGGCCTGTTGGAGAGGTTCCCCGGCTGTTTTGTTATACCGGCGTGAAGCAATGATTACGTAACGTCATGTTCGACGTCTAAGCATTTGAAGATTCAGACAGTCTCAGGCACGGCCGGGCCGCCGCAGATGCATTCGGGACCTTTTTCGGGAAGCTGGAACTGGTATTGTGCCGCTGAAACGGGAGATCGCATGGATCAGATTGCGCGAACACGCGGCGGCTGGCCGCAGCAGATGGATGAAGATGCCTATGCGGCCGCAATCTTGCGCTGCGCGGACAACATCCTGCCCATGCACATGGGCGAGCGGCTGATCAACAAGATCTTCGGCAAGAGCCTGCAGTCCCATGCGGCGGGCTTGCTGGCGATCCTTCATTGCCGGGCGCAGCTTGGGGAGGGGGAGGCCGCCACGCTGTCCGTCCTGCAGCAGCAGATGGGCCGCAGCCGCACGCTGGCGAGCTTCATTGGCCTGCTGAAGCTGGCCGGTTATGTGCGGGCGGTTGAGGCCTCCGGCAACCGGCGCGAAAAGCGGCTGGAGCCGACGGAGCTGATGCTGGACGGTCTCAAGACCTGGCTGTCCCACCATCTGGCCTGTGCCGAAGTGGCCGGGCTGCCGCTGCCGGGGCCGGACCTTCATCAGCGTCTGCAGACCGATCCCGTCTATGGCCTGCGCCTTGTGGCCGAGACCCATGACATGGTGCGCCTGACCCGGGAATCGCTGGCGGGGGAAGGTGCCTGGCCCTGGTTCGACCGGTTCGACTGCGGCGACCGGCTGGCGCTGATCCTGCTGAAGGCCCATTACGGCGCGCCGGAGCGGGCACTCTGGCTGCCCTTCGCCGCACGGCAGGCCGCCGCACAGCTGGGCATCTCCCATTCCCATGTGCGCAATGTCATCAACAAGGCGGAGGCCGCCGGGTGGCTGGTGCAGCGCCGCGATCAGGGGGAGCTGCAGCTCTCGCCTGCCTTCCTCACCGGCGTGCGCGACTGGTATCTGATGTTCTGGGGCTGGTTGTGCGAAGCCGCGCACCGGGCGCATGAACGTGGAGCCGGTCCAGCCTCAATGTGACAGCCCTCAGATCAGCTGCAGGCCCCGGAAGCTGATTTCCGCGCCGCGCGCCACGATGATGTGGTCATGCACCTCGATGCCCAGAGGCTTGGCGATGTCGATGATCTGCTTCGTCATCTGGATATCGGCGCGCGACGGCGTCGGATCACCGCTCGGGTGATTGTGGACCAGAATGATGGCCGTGGCCGAAAGCTCCAGCGCCCGGCGGATCACCTCGCGCGGATAGACCGGCGTATGGTCCACCGTGCCGCGCTGCTGCACCTCGTCGGCGATGAGGCCGTTCTTCTTGTCGAGGAACAGGATGCGGAACTCTTCCCGGTCCGCATGGCCGCTGGCGGCGCGTACATAGGTAACGACCTTGGACCAGGAGGACAGGGGCTCGCGGTCGACGATCTCGCCCCTTGCGTAGCGGGTGGCACAGGCCTGCAGCAGTTTCAGCGCATCGGCCACCTTCTCCCCGGCGCCCTTGACCTCCTGAATGCGGGCCGGTGAGGCTGCCAGCACATTGGTGAAGGAGCCGAAACGCTGCAGCAGGGCTTTCGCCAGCGGCTTGGTGTCGCCGCGCGGAATGGCGAGAAACAGGCACAGTTCCAGCAGCTCGTAATCGGCAAAGCCATCCGCCCCGTGCTGGCGGAACCGGTCGCGCAGCCGCTCCCGGTGGCCGGTATAATGCGGTGCGGGCGCGCGCTCCGAAAAGCCGCCCTGCGCCTCATCCGTCTTGTCGCCCGTGTCGTCCTTCGGCATGCCGCGTTCCGTGGTCAGAAGAGCTGAAGAGGGGTATGCGGGAGGTGTGGCTGCTCCGGTCAGTCTATCCTGCTCAGGCGGGCTTGTCGAAGCCGGGCCGGTGCAGGCCCCTGGGCGAGAGCGTGAAGATCTCGCAGCCCGTGTCGGTGATGCCGATTGCATGCTCGAACTGGGCCGAGAGCGAGCGGTCGCGGGTGACGGCGGTCCAGCCGTCGCTCAGCACCTTCACCTGCGGCTTGCCGAGGTTCACCATCGGCTCGATGGTGAAGATCATGCCCGGCTTCAGTTCGATGCCTTCGCCCTTGCGGCCATAGTGCAGGATGTTGGGCGTGTCATGGAACAGACGGCCGACGCCATGGCCGCAGAAATCGCGCACCACGGAGCAGCGCTCTTTTTCCACGAAGGTCTGGATGGCATAGCCGATATCGCCCGTGGTGTTGCCGGGGCGGGCAGCCTCGATGCCCAGCAGCAGCGACTCGTAGGTCACCTCGATCAGCCGCTCGGCCGAGCGCTTCAGCTCGCCCACCGGATACATGCGGCTGCTGTCGCCATACCAGCCATCGACGACGAAGGTCACGTCGATGTTGACGATATCACCCTCGCGCAGCGGCTTGTCATTGGGGATGCCGTGGCAGACCACATGGTTGATCGAGGTGCAGCTCGCCTTGGTGTAGCCCCGGTAATAGAGCGTTGCCGGCAGCACGCCCTTGTCGCGGCCGAAGCGGTAGACGAAATCATCCAGCTCCTGCGTGGTCACGCCGGGCTTCACCAGATCTGCAAGGCCGTCGAGGCATTCGGCCGTCACCTGGCCGGCCTTGTGCATGGCCTTGAAATCTTCCGGCGAATAGAGCCGCACCTGGCCGGTGTTCTTGAGCGGGGCGGTGGCTGCGTCGATATAGGTGACCATAGGTTCCGTTCTGATCCGATTCGCCTCCGCCCTGTGCCGAAGGTCAAGGACCCGCTGCGCATGGGACTTGGAGGACTTGGCGCGCAAGGCCGTGTTGCTCTGGCGCGGGGCACCAGACCGGGGCGGCATGCTGCCTGTTGTCATGGGGCTCGCCTGTCTGTTCTGTCGCCTAATATGAGCGGCCCCGGCTTGCAAGGAAAGATGTGTCAGCCCCCGCAGAAGAATTTTCCTGCCGCAGGCTGGGGGAGGCGGGGGAAAAGGCAGGGCTATCGCATATGGCGGAAATCTCTTCCGTCTGCGCAAGGATCGAACGCTCAGTCCTTGCGAAGGGTAATTTTGGAATCCGGAAATGCGTTGCGGCGACAGATCCGAATCCAAAAATTCCATATGCGATTCCCCTGGGGGAAAAGGGGAGTGGCAGGCCGTTTCAACAGCCGGAGATGAGCCGGAAACTACCCTTGGCCCGGCCAGCACGCAGAACCGCGACCGACCTTGCTCCGGCCCGGCAAGGGCCTGCCCGTCCGCACCAATTTGCACTTGCAGACGGACGCGGCTGCCGCTACCTCATACCCGCGCCGGAGACAGCCTCCCCGGCCACCGGCCAATGCCCTTTTATCGGGGCCTGACGCCGACCGGACAGGACCCGCCAAAGGGCGCGCCTTTGCTCCGGCCCAGACATGCGGACGTGGTGAAACTGGTAGCCACAGCGGACTTAAAATCCGCCGCCCTCAAACGGCTTACGGGTTCGAGTCCCGTCGTCCGCACCAGACTGCATCAGCCCCCATAACTTCCAAATCGTCCCCCAGTACTCCACTCCGATCCGTTTGCCTTCCCGGCCGGCCATTGGCCGCGGGCGTCTGCATATCTGCTGCAAAGGGACCTGAACCCGCGGATGCCGGTTAAGGCGCTGCGGCGCTTGGGCCTTTGGGGGCTGGAGGTGCGGGCCGTCCGGAGCCTTGGCCTGAACGCCCCTTGACAAACTTTCATGCAGCCGTTTTGGTAAGATGTCAGACCAATTTTGATCTATCGAACGGGGGCGGCATGAAGGGCAGCGGGGAGAGCAGCAGACCGGTGATCGCGCCGCTGGCGCCCATGGACCGGGTGCGCCAGGTGACGGAAGCGCTGGCAGCTTATGTCTCGCAGGCCGGACTGAAGGCCGGTGACCGGCTGCCGGCCGAGCGGGAGCTGATGGATGCGCTGGCGGTCGGCCGCTCGACCATCCGCGAGGTGATCCGTCACTTTCAGGCGCTCGGCGTGCTGGAAACCCGCAAGGGCAGCGGCACCTATCTGATCAAGCCGGTGACTTCCGCCACGATCCATATGCCGCTGTCGCTGGACACGGCGAACCTGCGCGATGTGCTGCTGAAGACGCTGGAGGTCCGGCGCGGCCTCGAAGCGGAAGCCAGCATTGTCGCGGCGCGGCAGCGGACCAGCGAAGACCTTGCCATCATCGAACTGAAGCTCATGGAGATGGAGCGGGTGCATCTGGAGCAGGGCACCTCCGGTCCGGAGGACCTGGCCTTTCACCTGTCCATCTACGATGCCACGCACAATCCGCTGTTCCGGCAGCTTCTGGAGCAGATGCGCGAGGCTTTCGAGCGCTTCTGGGAGCGGCCGTTCAACCGGGCGGATTTTGCCCGCCGCTCCTTTCCCTATCACCGCACCCTGTTCAACGCCATTGCCGCACAGGACACGGAAGCGGCGCGGCGCGAAACCTTGAAAATTCTCGATGTGGTCGAGGAAGATATTAAGGAAATGTCCAAATGAATGACGGTTCCAGCCCGTTGGATCCCTTTTCCCTGATCGCGGCTCACGATGAGGCCCATGCTTATGGTGCCGTGGTGCCGCCCATCGTGCAGACGTCGCTTTTTACATTCGCAAGCTATGAGGAAATGCTGGAGACCTACCGCGGCGAGAAAGTCCGCCCGGTTTATTCGCGCGGCCTCAACCCCACCGTCCGCCACTTCGAGGAAATGCTGGCAAAGCTTGAGGGCGGCGAGGATGCGCTGGGGTTCGCGAGCGGCATGGCCGCCATTGCCTCTTCCATCCTGACTTTCGTTGAGCCGGGAGACCGGATCGTCGCCGTGCGGCATGTCTATCCCGATGCCTTCCGCCTGTTCGGCACGATCCTGAAGCGCATGCGTGTCGAGGTGACCTATGTGGATGGCCAAGATGAGGACGCGGTCGCCAGGGCTCTTCCCGGTGCCAGGATCCTTTATCTCGAAAGCCCGGTGAGCTGGGTCATGGAAGCCCATGATGTCGGGGCGCTGGCGGCACTGGCGCGCAAGGAAGGCGTCATCTCGATCATCGACAACAGTTGGGCGACACCGGTCTTTCAGCGCCCCCTGGCGCTGGGCACCGATCTGGTGCTGCATTCGGCCTCCAAATATCTGGGCGGGCACAGCGATGTTGTGGCCGGGGTTGTTGCAGGCTCGGCAGAGCTGATCGGCCGCATCCGCAGCGAAGCTCTGCCTTATCTCGGCGGCAAGCTGTCGCCCTTCGATGCCTGGCTGCTCATCCGCGGCCTGCGCACGCTTCCGGTCCGCATGAAGGCGCATGAGGCTTCGGCGCTGGAAATCGCGCGGCGTCTGCAAGCCCATGAAAAGGTCGGCGAGGTGTTCCATCCCGCGCTTGCGAACCGGCTGCCGCCGGGCCTTGAGGGAACCTCCGGACTGTTCTCCTTCACTTTGCGCGAGGGCACGGACATCGCCGGTTTCTGCAATCACCTGAAGCTGTTTCAGCTCGGGGTCAGCTGGGGCGGCCACGAAAGCCTGATCGTCCCCGGCGAGGTCGTCCTGCAGCAGAAGGCGCAGCCCAATTCGGCACAGGCCTTCGGCATCGACCCCCGATCCGTGCGCATCCATGTGGGCCTGGAGGGAACCACGGCCCTGTGGCGCGATCTGGAGGCTGCGTTCGCTGCCTCCCAAAACCAATAAAAAATCATGTCTTCAAAAAGAGGGGAAGTACAATGATGAAAAGAATGCTGACAGCGGGCCTGCTGGCCTCGATGATGTCCGGTACGGCACTGGCCGATACGACGCTGAAGCTGGTTGAAGTCATTACCAGCCCGGCCCGGACGGAGACCTTGAAATCCATCGTCGCGCAATTCGAGCAGGCAAACCCGGGAACGAAGGTCGAGATCATCTCCCTGCCGTGGGGCGAGGCGTTCCAGAAATTCGCCACAATGGTTTCCGCCGGTGAGATTCCCGATGTGATGGAAATGCCGGACACCTGGCTCTCGCTCTATGCCAACAACGGCATGCTGGAGAGCCTGGAGCCCTATCTGAGCGACTGGGAAGTCACCGCAGATCTGTCCGACCGGGCTCTGGAGCTTGGCCGCGACATCGACAACACGGCCTATATGCTGCCCTATGGCTTCTATCTGCGGGCCATGTTCTACAACAAGAAGCTGCTGGCCGAAGCCGGCGTTTCCGAACCCCCCGTGACCATGGACGAGTTTGCCGAAGCCGCCCGCAAGGTCTCCGCCCTGCCGGGCAAATACGGCTACTGCCTGCGCGGCGGTCCGGGTGGCCTGAACGGCTGGGTGATGTTCGGCGCGACAATGGCCGGGTCCAATACCTTCTTCAATGAAGACGGCACGTCGACATTCGACAGCGAGGGCTGGCAGAAGGGCATCAGCTGGCTGATCGACCTGTACAAGAATGGCTATGCGCCGAAGGATTCCATCAACTGGGGTTTCAACGAGATCGTCGCCGGCTTCTACAGCGGCACCTGCGCGTTCCTGGACCAGGACCCCGATGCGCTGATTGCCATTGCCGAGCGCATGAAGCCGGAGGATTTCGGCGTCACGACCATGCCGAAGGGACCCTCGGGCAAGACCTTCCCGACCATCGGCTATGCCGGCTGGTCGATGATGGCCAAGAGCCAGAACAAGGATCTCGCCTGGAAGCTGATCGCGACGCTTGAAGGACCGGAAGGCAACCTGACCTGGAACAAGCGCACCGGGGCGCTGCCTGCCCTGAAATCTGCGTCCGATGATCCGTTCTATGCCAGCGAGCAGTTCAAGGGCTGGTTCAAGGTTCTGGAGGATCCGGACGCGATCCCGACCACCATGCCGACCTATCTGGAAGAATTCGCCTATTTCAAGGATTCCCTGGCGATCCAGACATCGCAGGAAGCCCTGCTCGGCGACATCACGCCGGAAGAACTGGCCGCCAAGTGGGCGGACTACATGACCAAGGCGCAGCAGAAGTTTCTCGCCAAGAAATAACTGCCCTTTCCCGTGCAGCCTTACCCTGGCGGCGTTCTGCGCCGCCAGGGCCTCACGCCATCCCGACGCGAGAGAAGCGGAAGACGATGACACGCCTTGTTCAGTCCCGGGGCAGGCCGCCCTTGCTGCGGCGCATTGCCCTTGATGCGGAACCCTATCTGTACAGCGCCCCGGCGCTGTTCCTGATCGCCGCGGTCATGCTGGTGCCGCTGGTTCTCGGCATCTCCTATGCCTTCCGTGATATTCAGCTGCTCAACCCCTTTTCCGGCGGCTTCGTCGGGCTGGAGCATTTCCAGACTCTCGCCCGCGACAGAGCCTTCTACCGGGCGCTTTCGAACACGCTGTGGTGGACGGGTGCTTCCGTCTTTCTGCAGTTCGGCCTCGGGCTGATCCTGGCATTGCTGCTCAACAAGCCGTTCCGCGGGCGCGGTCTCGTGCAGGCGCTCGTCTTTCTGCCCTGGGCGGTGCCGACATTCCTTGCCGGCCTGAACTGGGCCTGGCTGTTCAACCCGGTCATCGGCCCCTTGCCGCACTGGCTTTTCGCCCTCGGCCTGCGCAGTGAGGCGAACAATATCCTGTCCGATCCGCACCTGGCCATGTGGGGGCCGATCACCGCCAATGTCTGGTGGGGCATTCCGTTCTTTGCCATCACCCTGCTTGCCGCGCTTCAGTCCATTCCGCGTGATCTCTATGAGGCTGCGGCCATCGACGGCGCCGGACCCATCAAGCGGTTCCTCTCCATCACGCTGCCTTTCCTTGCCCCGACCATCGCCATTACCGTGCTGCTGCGCACTGTATGGATCGCCAATTTTGCTGATCTGATCGTGGTGATGACCAATGGCGGGCCGGCGGACCGGACCCAGATCGTCGCCAGCTATATCTTCACCCAGGCTTTCAAGCGTCTTGATTTTGGCTATGCCTCGGCCATCGCGCTGGTGCTGCTGATCCTGTTGCTGGTCTATTCGATGCTGATCGTCTTCCTCCGCCAGACGCTTCTGAAGGAGGATTGAAACATGCATGTCCGCAAATTCTCTCTCGTCGCGGCCCATCGCCTGGCCATTCTCTGCTATGTGGTCTTTGCCCTGTTTCCGCTGTACTGGCTGCTCAAGGTCGCCGTTACACCCAACGATCTGCTCTACAGCGAAGGGGTGCGGATGTGGCCGTCGAGGACGACCTACGAGCATTTCGACTTCGTGCTCCGGCACAGCGCCTTCCCGACCTTCTTCCGCAACTCGGTGATTGTCGCCGGTTCGACCGCGCTGGTGGTAACGCTGATCGCCTCGCTGTCCGGCTATGCCCTGTCGCGGTTCTCGTTCCGGGCGAAATACTGGCTGATCGCCCTGATGCTGATCACCCAGATGTTTCCGCTGGTGATGCTGGTCGCCCCGATCTTCAAGATCCTCTCGCCGCTCGGCCTGACCAACAGCCTCACCGGGCTGGTGATCGTTTACTCCGCCTTCAACGTGCCCTTCGCGACCTTTCTTATGCAGTCGTTCTTCGATGGTATTCCGAAGGATCTGGAGGAGGCGGCGATGATCGACGGCGCGACCCAGTTCAAGGCGTTCCGCCAGATCATTCTGCCGCTCACCCTGCCGGGCATCGCGGCGACCCTTGGCTTCGTCTTCACCGCGGCCTGGAGTGAACTCCTGTTCGCCCTGATGCTGATCTCCGGCACGGACGCGGCGACTTTCCCGGTCGGACTGCTGACCTTCGTTTCCAAATTCTCCGTTGATTTCGGACAGATGATGGCTGCCGGCGTGCTTGCGCTGATCCCGGCCTGTCTCTTCTTCCTGATGATCCAGCGCTATCTCGTGCAGGGTCTGACGGCCGGCGCGGTCAAAGGCTGAAAGGTTTTCTCATGGCCTCAATCGAAATTCGGGACGTCCGGAAAAACTACGGCGTGGTCGAGGTTCTGCACGGTGTCGATCTCGACATCCAGGACGGTGAATTCATCGTTCTCGTCGGTCCGTCCGGCTGCGGCAAGTCCACGCTTCTGCGCATGATTGCCGGGCTGGAGGACGTCAGTTCGGGCGGCATTCATATCGCCGGAAAGCGGGTCAACGATCTGCCGCCGAAGGACCGGGACATCGCCATGGTGTTCCAGTCCTATGCGCTTTACCCGCATATGACCGTCGCCGGAAACATGAGCTACAGCCTGCGCCTGCGCAAAACGCCGAAGGAACTGATCGCTGAAATGATCGGGGAGGCTGCCGGCAAACTTGGCCTCGAGCCTCTGATGGAACGGCGGCCGAAGGCCCTTTCCGGTGGCCAGCGCCAGCGGGTTGCCATGGGCCGGGCCATTGTCCGCAAGCCGAAAGCCTTTCTGTTCGATGAACCCTTGTCCAATCTGGATGCCCGCCTGCGCGAACAGATGCGCGCCGAAATCAAGAAAATGCACGCGGACCTGGGCGCCACCTCGATCTATGTCACCCACGACCAGATCGAGGCCATGACCCTGGCCGACCGGATCGTTGCCATGCATGGCGGCGTTGTGCAGCAGGTCGGGACGCCGCTCGATCTTTACGACCGGCCGGCCAACCTCTTCGTCGCCGGCTTCATCGGGTCGCCGGGCATGAATTTTCTCGAAGGCCGGTACCATACCGGCAGTGGCGGTGCGGAGTTCCGCCTTGCCGATGGAACAGCCATTCCCCTGTCCCCGCGCGGCGGTCTGGCGGATGGCGCCCCGGCGACGCTTGGCATCCGGCCCGAGCATGTCAGCCTCTCTGACGAGGGGCACTGGGAGGCCGGTGTCGATCTGGTGGAACCCACGGGCTTCGGCATCATCCTGCATCTGGCCTTGCATGGCCAGGCGTTCAAGGCCTTCACCCTTGACCGCTCCGTCCTCACACCTGCAGCAGGCCTGCGGGTCAGCTTTCCGGCCGAACATCTGCATCTGTTCGACGAAGACGGCAACCGCGTCTGAAGGCGCCAGGGGCGTCATCAGGCTGTTGCCGTCTGCGGCCAGTGCCGCCACGGACTGCGCTGCAGAGAGGCCGCTGTCCGGGCGGGCTGAAGGAAAGGGCTGCGTCCTCCTTTACGCCATCACCCGAAAATCGCCGCCAGGATCTGCGCCTCGATGCGGGCGGCTTCGGTGCTGGCCTTGGCGCGCGGGTGGGGGAGGGGGACGGGGAATTCGGCCTTGATGCGGCCTTCGTCGAGCACGATCACCCGGTCGGCGAGGGCCACGGCTTCGGCCACGTCATGGGTGACGAGGATGGCGGTGAAGCCGGTCTGCTGTTTCACCTTGAGGATCAGCTCCTGCATCACCAGCCGTGTCAGCGCATCGAGGGCGCCCAGGGGCTCGTCGAAGGCGAGCAGGCGCGGGTGGCTGACGAGCGCGCGGGCCAGGGCTGCACGCTGCTTCTGGCCGCCGGACAGGGTGGAAGGCCAGACATGGGCCTTGTCCGAAAGCTGCACGGCCTCCAGCGCTTCGGCCACGGGCTGGGGCAGGGCGCTGGTGCGCGTTGCGGCTGCGCCTGTTGCGGCGGACCGGCCGGCGTTTCCAGTCTCAATGCCATGCCTGAGGCCGATGGCAACGTTTCCGGCCACCTTCTCCCATGGCAGGAGCCGCGGCTCCTGGAACATGAGGCGGATGTCGTCCGACCCCTTCTGCGGGGACTTGCCATCTACGGCGATGCTGCCGCCGGTGGCGGTGTCGAGGCCGGTCAGAAGCCGAAGCAGGGTGCTCTTGCCGCAGCCGCTCTTGCCGACGATGGCGAGAAATTCGCCGGGGGCAACGTCCAGATCCAGCCTGTCGAGCACCGTCAGCCCGCCGAAACGTTTGGAGACACCGTGCACGCGGATGGCGGCGCCGCCTGCGGGCCGGCTTTCGTCCTGCCTGTCTGCGTGGTTCTCATGCGTATGGTCTTCATCCTGCGCCCTGTGGCCGGACAGGTGCAGGTAGCCTTCGGGAAGGGCGGCAGCGGCGAGTGCGGCTGCCGGGTGGCCGTCGAGGAAGGCCGGGAAATGTCCATCAGGATGCGGCATAGGCGGGGCTCCAGGCAAGGGCGCGGCGTTCCAGCGCACGGGTGATGACATCGGCAAGCTTGCCGAGCAGGGCATAGAGAATGATCGACAGAACCACGGTTTCGAGGATCATGAATTCGCGCGCCTTCATGGCCATGTAGCCAAGGCCGGATGAGGCGGAGAGCGTTTCGGCGACGATCAGCGTCAGCCACATGATGCCGAGCGCATAGCGCAGGCCGACGAAGACGGAGGGCAGCGCGCCGGGCAGCAGGATCTTGCGGAACAGCTCCGTCCGCTTCATGCCATAGGCACTGCCCATCTCGATGAGCTGCGGGTCGACGTTGCGGATGCCGTGCAGCGTGTTGAGATAGATCGGGAAGAACACGCCGATGGCCACGAGGAACAGCTTTGCCCCTTCGCCAATGCCGAACCAGACGATGACCAGCGGCAGCAGGGCGAGATTGGGGATGTTGCGGATCATCTGCAAGGTGGTGTCCGTCGCCTCGCGGAACAGCGGGCTCACCCCGTTGGCAAGGCCGAGCAGGAAGCCGATGCTGCCGCCGATGGCAAGGCCGGACAGGGCGCGCAGGGCCGAAACGCCGAGATGGGTGAAGAGTTCGCCGCTGATGAGGGTTTCCCAGGCCGAGACGGCAACGGCGCTGGGGCGCGGCATCAAGGTGTCCGGCAGCAGCCCGGCGGCGGCAGCTGCCTCCCACAGCAGCAGTACCCCCACGGGGAAGATATAGGGCACAAGGGCGGCCAGCGGGCGCTTCAGGGTTTTGAGGCTTTGCCACAAGGCGCCGGGCCGCAGCTGCGGGCGGGAGGGCAGATCCCCGGCGTAGATGAGATCACTGGTGCTCATGAGACGATGTCCTTTTCTCTGTCCGGCGGTTGCTTCACTCACGTCTGAGGGGCTTCGGGCGTGTGGTCCTGGTCTCGCTCTGACACTCGAGGAAGGAGCGGGGCGCGGCGGTGGGGCGGGAGGAGAACCGTCCCGCCGCGCCCCGGATCCGGCTCAGGTGAACCGGTGCGGCCAATGGGCCTCAGTGTCAGCTTGCGCTGGCCACCTTCGGGCGGAATTCCGGCCGGGCCGTCTCCGTGCCGCCGCGCTGCGGGCTGATGTTTTCAAAGCGCGCGGCGTGCTGCTGCGGCTTGGCCGTGCCCTTGAGGACGGGGAAGAGCAGCTCCGCCACCCGGTAGGCCTCTTCCAGATGCGGATAGCCGGAGCCGACGATCGTATCGATGCCAAGCGCCTGATACTCGCGGATGCGCTCCGCCACCGTTTCCGGCGAGCCGACAAGGGCAGTGCCTGCACCGCCGCGCACAAGGCCGACACCGGCCCACAGGTTGGGCGAGACTTCCAGCCGGTCCCGCCGCCCGCCATGCAGGGCGGTCATGCGCTGCTGGCCGACACTGTCCGACTGGCTGTTCAGCCAGGCCTGCGCCTTGGCAATGTCCTCGTCCGTCAGCTTCGAGATCAGCCGGTCTGCGGCTGCCCAGGCTTCCTCGTCGGTTTCCCGCACGATGAAATGCAGGCGGATGCCGAAGGAGACTTCGCGGCCCTTGCGGGCGGCGGCTTCCCGCACCCGGTCCAGCTTTTCGGCCACCTGCGCGGGCGGCTCGCCCCAGGTCAGGTACTTGTCCACCCGGCCGGACGCGAATTCGATGGCCGCATCCGAGGACCCGCCGAAATAGAGCGGCGGGCGCGGGCTCTGCACCGGGCGGAAGGGCAGGCGGGCGTTGAGCGCGCGCACATGCTTGCCATCCAGATGCGCTTCGCCCTTGGCCAGAAGATCCTCCCAGACTGTGAAGAACTCTTCGGCAAAGTCATAGCGCTCGTCATGGGCCTGGAAGATGCCGTCACCGGCCAGCTCCGCCGGGTTGCCGCCAACCACGATGTTCAGCAGCAGGCGTCCGTTCGACACCCGGTCGAGCGCCGTGGACAGGCGCGCATAATAGGCCGGCGACGCGGTGCCGGGGCGGATGGCGACGAGGAAGCGCAGCTTTTCCGTATGGGCGGCGAGATCGGCAGCCGTGATGAAGCTTTCCTCGCAGAAGATGCCGGTGGGCAGCAGCACACCGTCATAGCCCAGCGTATCGGCTGCCTGCGCCACCTGCCGCAGATACTGCGGCTCCGGCGGGCGGTGGCCTTCGGACGAGCCGAGATAGGGCCCGTCGCCGGAGGTGGGAATGAACCAGAGGAAATCGAGTTTGTCCTGTGACATGGGTCAGGCTCCTGAAAGGGTGTTGCGCCGGATCAGGCGGATTTCGGTGTCCATACGGCCGAGCGGATGTCGAGCTTGCGCGGAATGATGCCGAGGGCGTGGAAGTCGTCGGCGAGCGCCTGCTCGTAGACGATGTGCTTTTCCTCGACGAAGCCGATGGCGCCGTAGTTCTGGCCCTTGCGGGTGGCCACCGTGGTCAGCACGTCTTCCGGCAGGCCGGTTGCGGCAGCGAAGGCCTTGACGGTGCCGGGCAGGTCGTTCTGGGCCGCCTCGCCAACTTCGCGCAGGGCGAGGATCAGTTCAGCCAGCAGCTCGCCGTTCTGTTCGGCGAACTTGCCGTTGGCGGAGAGGAAGCCATAGGCCGGGACAACCCCGTCAGCGGTGGCCAGCACCTGCGTCTCCGGCGATTTTTCGGCGCTGGCGGTGTAGGGGTCCCAGATCGACCAGGCGTCGATGGAGCCATTGGCGAAGGCGGGGGCAGCGTCCGGCGGAGAAAGGTCCACCTGCTCCACGTCATCCAGCGAAAGCCCTGCGGTGCGCAGCAGCTGCAGGGCGACGTTATGGGCGCTGGAGCCGCGCTTGAAGGCGAGCTTGCGCCCCTTCAGATCTTTGAGCGAAGTGATGCCGGAATTCTTGCGCACCAGAATGGCCGAGCCGGTGTCCGAGCCGGTATAGGCGCCGGCAAAGACCAGATTGCCACGGGCCGCATGGGCAAACAGTGGCGGCACATCGCCTGTGGTGCCGAAGTCGAGGGCGCCTGCGCTCAGTGCTTCGAGCAGCGGCGGGCCGGAGGTGAACTCCGCCCAGGAGACGCTTATGCCGCGCGGGGCAAGGCGCTCTTCCAGCAGGCCGCGCCCCTTGAGCAGCGCCACGACGCCGCCCTTCTGCCAGCCGATGCGCACTTCCTTGACGGTCTGTGCGCGGACATTGAACGAGGGGCCGAAAAGGCCGAGGGCAGAGGCGCCGAAGCCGAGAAGCAGGGCGTTGCGGCGGTCGATTGTCAAGGTCATGGATTTCGCTCCATTTCATCTGGGAAAGACCGGAGAACCGCTCCGGCGGGCGGATGGGGCTGGGCCTAGTGGCCCACGGCAGTGGCGTTGAGCTGCGGGCGGCCAAGGAAGGGGGCAAGCTCTCCGGCGGCCTGGTCGAGGCGGGCAAGCACCGCCTCGTTGACAAGGCGCCCGTCGAGATAGTCCCGCTCGCTGGCATAGACGCCGGTGCCCAGCGTCTGCGCGCTGAAGAAGGAGAACAGCGGGCGCAGCTGATGCTCGATGACCAGCGCATGCCTGTCACCGCCGCCGGTGGCGGTCAGCAGCACCGGCTTTCCGGCGAAGAAGTCCACCGGCAGCAGGTCGATGAGGTGCTTGAAGAGGCCCGGATAGCTGCCCTTGTAGACCGGCACGGCGATGATCACCGCCTCTGCGGCCTTCAGGCTGGCAAGAGCCGTCTGGGCATCGGGGCCAAGATCCTCGGCGCGCTGGGCGTTGCCGAGGAAGGGCTGGAAATCCGAGATGTCATATACCCGGGTGGTGCGGCCGAAACGTTCGGCGGCAAGGCGGGCGGCGGTGGCGGCGAGGACCCGGGTCTTGGATCCGGATCCCGAACTGCCGGAGAGGCTGACGATGGACGGCTGTGTCATGAGGCATGTCCGTTATTGGTCTATAATGTAGATAGACTAAGTAACTTTCATGCCTCCGGTCCATTCCATAGTCAGAGCCGCAAAGAGAAGAACTCCGTTCTCCCTCACACTGGCGGCAGCAGAAGCTTTCCCCTTGCCGGTGCTGTTGCCGTCTGGCCGCTTGCCAGCGGCTGGCTGAGGCGCCGGGCCAGAAGGGCGGCCTGTTCGCGGATCTCCGGAATTGCCGTGATCTCCCAGAAGGCGGCGCGTGTCACCGGACCGATGCCGAACAGGCGGGGATGCGGCTGGCCGCTGGCGGTGAGCAGGCGGGACTCGCTGTCGAAATCAAGGCCGAGGCCAAGCGGATCGATGCGGCCTGTCCCATTCTCCAGGATGTCCTGCAACAGCGGCGTGGAAGGTGTTTCCGGCGAGCGGCGGATGCCCCGGCAGTCGAGGGCTGCGGCGGCCGTCAGGATTTGCGGCTCCCGCACCACGCCGCTGCGCGGCTGATAGGACACCTCGACCGTGCCGTCTGCGGCTCTTCGGGCCGAGAGATAACGGCCCTTGACCACCTTCAGCTGGCCGCTGGCAAGGGCCTGCGCAATCCTTGCGGCAGACTGGGGCGGCATGCGGTGGCGGTGCACCTCCCAAAAGGACGCCAGATGGCGCAGGAAGATCTTGCGGTTTTCCGCCGTCAGATGATGCCAGAGCGTGCGGATATGCGGGCGGATGCCGTCCAGCACCTCACGCCAGTCGCCGCCCCGCGCCTGATGCTCAGCGGCAAGCTTGCGCAGCCAGCGGGTGAGAAACTGCGTGCTTGTGCCAAGCGGAATGTCAGCTGCCGACAGCCGCAGCGGATGGGCGCTGCTGTGGGCCTGCGGCAGAAGGCCGTGGCGGGACAGAGCGGTCATCGGCCCCGTGTGGCCCCGGTCGAGCAGGGAAAGCGCCCAGTCCACCATGGTCAGACCGCTGCCGATGAAGATCACCGGGGCATCGGGGGCAATATCCGGCAGGGCGTGCCAAGGGTTGGAGAGGGCAGAGCCTGCAGACGCTCCGGAGGGATGGCCGGTGGCCAGCACGGCGGCATGAGCCATGACGGTGGAGCCATCGTCGAGGGTCAGGGCGACACTGCGGGGCAGGGTCTCGATGGCGGTGCAGGAGGCCGCATGCAGGCGGATGCTGCCCCGCTCCAGGCCGGGGCGCAGCTGCGCCTCCAGATAGTCGCCGTAGATGGCGCGGGTGACGAAGCAGGCCGGCGTTGCATCCCCGGGCCGGGTGGCCAGCCATTCGCCGAAATGATCCGGCGCATCGGCATAGGCGCTCATGTTGCGCACGCGGGTGTTGAGAAGATGGCCCCGGTCAACGGGCGCATAGGCGATGCCGCGGGCAATGCGGTCTGCCTGTTCGATCAGCGAGATGCGGATGCGGCCCGCGGTCAGTCTGTCCAGATTGGCTGCCAGCAGCGTTCCACTGGCACCAGCCCCGATGATGGCGATGTGATGCGTCATGCTGCGTTCTCCCGGTTTCTGGCGGCCGGGGCGCGGCATGTGCCTCGCATCAGGACACGTGGAGGGCTGCGATCTTCTCGCTCTCCTCGGCCTCGGCCATCTGTCGCATGGATGCGATGGATCTGGTGTCCAGAACCGAGGCGATTGCCTCGCGGACATCCAGCATGGTCAGCCGCACGGAACAGGCGTTCTCGTCCGGGCAGTCGTGACAGCGGTGATAGGCGGTGCGGCTGGCGCAGTGGATGGGGGCGAGCGGTCCGTCGAGGACGCGCAGCACATGCCCCACCATGATGTCTTCCGCCGGGCGTGTCAGGCAGTAGCCGCCGCCGCGCCCCTTGCGGGCATGGACGAAGCCTGCGTGGCGCAGGTCCGCCAGAATGGCATCGAGAAACTTCTTGGAAATCGAATTGGCGTCGGCAATTTCCGACGACTGGACAACCTGTCCCTCGGGCAGGCCTGCCAGATGGCACATGGCCTTCAACCCGTATTTGCCTTTCATGGACAGCATGGAAACCGGACTCCGCAGGACAATGGACCCTATTCATCCATTTTATTGATCGTCCATATAGACCGGTTTGTTCTTTCTGGCCAGAACCAAAGGCTTTCCGCCACGGCGGAAGGCTGCGCGGCCGGGGAACCGGCGGCGCGGGGAGGAATAGCACTACCCGGTGAGGTTCAGTACCGGGGGCCATGGGCGGAACCAGCGGCAAAACCGGCCAGCGCCAGTGTGCGCGGCAGGTTGCCATCTGTCCGGGTGGCGGCTGCCTGCGCGGGAACGCTGGCTGGGGCTGTCTGCACCCCGCTGCTGCTGCCCGCCATGGCCCCGCGCGGGGAGGCAAGCACGGCAACGACAAGTGCATAGGCCGCAACGAAGGCAATCCAGGCGGCGAGGCGCATGATGTCCTTGCGCGTTGTGGTGCCGTTGGCCGGGCTGGCGGCCGTGATGCGTCGTCCGGTCATGTTCCGTGCCTCCTCTCATGGGTTGTGACGGTGCGTCCGTCATCGGTGCGGCGGCGCGGGCTTGCGCTGCGGCCGCCGGGATAGCGGGGGATCAGCGACAGGTCGGTCAGCAGCGTCTTGCCAACCGGCCACGGGCCGAAACCGGCGTCCGGATTGATATGGCCCGAAGCCCCGAGATCGATCAGCCGTGCGCCCCAGTCATCGGCGAGCCGGCCGGCCCGGTCGAAGGTCATCCAGGGATCGTTGCGGCTTGCCACAACGGCGGCGTTGAACTCGAACCGCTCGCGCGGCAGCGGGCCGAAGTGGCCGAGGCGCTGGGCGCCGATGCCGCGTTCCACATCAGCAGGGGCGACCAGCAGGGCGGTGCCGATTTCCACCGAGGGCCAGCGCGCCGCCACGCGGGCAATGGCCGTGGCACCAAGGCTGTGCGCCACGATATTGGCACCGGGATGCTCGCGCAGATGCCGCACGATGGTCACGTCCCATTGATAGGGATCAGCCGCGCTCCAGTCGTCCTGGCCGACCCAAATGGCCGACGGATCCGTCTTCAGCCACCAGGTCTGCCAGTGATTGCTGCAGGAGCCGCCAAGGCCTGGAATGATCAGGGTGACAGTCATTGCCATCTCCATATGGCTGCTGTTGACACTGTGTTGATCATCTACTGGTTCGCTGTACTTTTGAATTCCAAAGGCAGTGCTCCGAAGAGCATGGATGTTCTCTGCCGGTCCCGTCCGGCGGCAAACTCATCTCCGCGACACGTCGACCGGATAGGCCGTGGTGGCCTTGATCCGCTCCATCGCAAAACGGGAGGTGACATTCTTCAGCGGCACGCTTTCCGTCAGCCGCTTGTAGAAGGCGTCGAAGGCGGCCATGTCTTCCACGGCGACCCTGAGCAGATAGTCGGCGTCCCCCGCCATGCGGTGGATCTCCATGACTTCGGGCATGGCGCCGGTGATGCGGGCAAAGCTGTCGCGCCATTCCGGCGTGTGGTCCGCTGCTTCGATCTCGACGAAGACGGTGAGACCCAGCCCGATCCGCTCCGGCGCGACGAGCGCGACGCGCCCAAGGATGATGCCGGTCTGCTCCAGCTTCTGGATGCGCTTCCAGCAAGGCGTGGGGGAGAGGCCTGCCCGGTCGGCGAGCTGGGCAATCGACAAGGTGGCATCCGCCTGCAATGCGGCGATGATCTTGCGGTCGATGAGGTCCAGAGACATGCCTTCTCCAATATGTATATCGAATTAGTAGATATATTTCGCCGGGAAGCTTCTCCTGTCAAGCTGGCTCCGTTCTGCGCCCTTGCGCTGCGGAGCATTGCAAATTCTCCGAAAGGGCTGTGCGGGAGAAAAGTGTTCCTGTTTCCCTCCGCGGCCGGATGCCCTACAATGCGGGCAGCCCCTTCGTGGTTCCCGCCGGATGGTCCGGCGGCCGGTTGCCTTGCAGCCTGGACCGGGGAACAGAGACGCACGTGTTATCTCTCAAGGCACAATATGCATTGAAGGCCGTCATCGCGCTCGCCCGCAACGGGACGGACGAGGTGCAGCTGACGGCGGATATTGCCGAAACCCAGGCGATTCCGAAGAAATTCCTTGAGCAGATCCTGCTGGATCTCAAGCACAACGGGGTGGTCGTCAGCCGGCGCGGCAAGGCGGGCGGCTATATGCTGCGCAAGTCGCCCGACCTCATCACCTTCGGCGAGATCCTGCGCATCGTGGAGGGGCCGCTGGCGCCGCTTCCCTGCCTCAGCCGCACGGCCTACCGGCGCTGCGACACCTGCCGGGACGAGGCTGCCTGCGAGATCCGCCGGGTCTTTGCGAAGGTTGCCGAAGCCAACCGCGCCATCCTCGATAACACCACGATTGCCGACTGCCTGAAGGGTCAGGGGCTGCCGGAATCCAATCCAGCCCGTCTTGTTGGATAAATTTTCTACGATTTCGGCTTTATTGCAGTGGCGGTTTGTTTTTAAACTCGACAAAATCGATAGAGATTAAATGCGTTGATAGCAGGGAGGTTCCCCAAATGACACGCATCAGGTTTCTGAAATCCGCCGCCGCCGTTGCCCTCGCGCTTGCCTTTGCAGCGCCGGCCCCGGCCTTTGCCGCAGACGTGACGCTGCTGAATGTCAGCTACGATCCGACCCGCGAGCTCTACAAGGAATTCAACCCCGCCTTCGCCGCCTTCTGGAAGGAGAAGACGGGAGACAACGTGACCGTGCAGATGTCGCATGGCGGCTCGGGCAAGCAGGCCCGCTCGGTCATCGACGGGCTGGAAGCCGATGTGGTGACGCTGGCGCTTGAGGCCGACATCAACGAGATCGCCTCGGCCACCGGCAAGATCCCCGAAAACTGGCGCAGCCTGCTGCCGAACAACAGCGCGCCTTATGTTTCCACCATCGTCTTCCTTGTCCGCAAGGGCAACCCGAAGGAGATCAAGGACTGGCCGGATCTGGTCCGCGATGGCATTGAGGTGATCACCCCGAACCCGAAGACCTCCGGCGGCGCGCGCTGGAACTTCCTGGCCGCCTGGGGCTGGGCACAGAAGACCTATGGCGGTGATGAAGCCAAGACGCGCGACTATGTGACCGAGCTTCTTCGCCATGTGCCGGTGCTTGACACCGGAGCCCGCGGCTCCACCACCACCTTCGTCCAGCGCGGCATTGGCGACGTGCTGCTGGCCTGGGAGAACGAGGCTTTCCTGGCTCTGGCAGAACTGGGGCCGGACCAGTTCGAGATTGTCGTTCCGTCCATCTCGATCAAGGCCGAGCCCCCGGTGGCACTGGTTGAAGGCAATGCCAAGGCAAAGGGCACGGAAGAGGTGGCCAAGGCCTATCTTGACTATCTCTATTCCCCGGCGGGGCAGGCCCTTGCAGCCAAGCATTACTACCGTCCGGCGAGCCCTGAACTGGCCGATCCGGAGGATCTGAAGCGCTTCCCCGAAGTCGAACTCGTCACCATCGAGGATTTCGGCGGCTGGGCCAAGGTGCAGCCCGAGTTCTTCGGTGACGGCGGCATCTTCGACCAGATCTACAAGCCGGCGCAGTAAGAACAGATGGCAGCCATCACTCCACAGGCGCGGTGGCGGTTCCGTCAGCCGAGCGTGCTTCCCGGTTTCGGGCTCACGCTCGGCTACACGGTGACCTACCTGACGCTGATCATCCTCATTCCACTTGCGGCGCTTGCATGGCGCGCCGCCGGGCTGGGGCTTGACGAATTCATCCGCATCGCCACCGACCGGCGCACGGTCGGGGCCTTGCGGGTCAGCTTCGAGGCGGCGTTCATCGCGGCCCTGATCAATCTGGTCTTCGGCCTGATCACAGCCTGGGTGCTGGTGCGCTACCGCTTTCCGGGGCGCGGTGTGATCGACGCGATCGTCGATCTGCCCTTTGCCCTGCCGACGGCTGTGGCGGGCATCGCGCTGACGGCCATCTATGCCCCCAACGGCCCCATTGGCGCGCTGCTGGCGCCCTATGGCATCAAGATCGCCTATGCTTTCCCGGGCGTTGTCATTGCTCTGGTCTTCATCGGGCTGCCATTCGTGGTGCGCACGGTGCAGCCGGTGCTGGAGGATCTGGACCGGGAAGTTGAGGAAGCGGCGGCGACCCTTGGGGCAGGCCGGTTCAAGACCATCTTCCGCGTGCTGCTACCCGCTTTGCTGCCAGCCAGCCTCACCGGCTTCGCGCTCGCCTTTGCCCGCGGGGCAGGGGAATACGGCTCGGTGATCTTCATCGCGGGCAACATTCCCTATGTCACGGAAATCGCGCCGCTGCTGATCGTGATCCGGCTTGAGGAATTCAACTATGGCGCAGCGACGGCCATTGGCGCGCTGATGCTGATCATCTCCTTCGTCATGCTGCTGGTGATCAACCTGACGCAGGCCTGGAGCCGCCGGAGATATGGCCATGGCTGATCTTGCCTTTCTGACCCGCTCCTCACCCATCAGCGAAAGCCCCCTGGCCAAGCTGCTGCTGGTGCTTCTGTCCCTGCTGTTCCTGACGGTGTTTCTGGCTCTGCCGGTGCTTGCGGTCTTCAGCGAAGCCTTCCGCAACGGGCCGGGCGCCTGGGTGTCTGCCCTGCAGGATCCGGATGCTCTGTCCGCCATCCGCCTGACCCTGCTGGTTGCGGCCATTGCCGTGCCGCTCAATCTGGTCTTCGGCGTGGCGGCGGCCTGGGCCATCGCCAAGTTCGAGTTCAAGGGCAAGGCATTCCTGATCACGCTGATCGATCTGCCGTTCTCCGTGTCTCCGGTCATCTCGGGGCTGGTTTACGTGCTGCTTTTCGGCTCCGGAAGCGTGCTCGGGCCCTGGCTGAAGGGCTATGGCATCGAGATCCTCTTTGCCGTGCCGGGCATCGTGCTGGCGACGGTCTTCGTCACCTTTCCCTTCGTGGCGCGGGAGCTGATCCCGCTGATGCAGGAGCAGGGCACGGGCGATGAGGAAGCTGCGCTCAGCCTCGGGGCCAGCGGCTGGCAGACCTTCTGGCGGGTGACGCTGCCGAACATCCGCTGGGGCCTGCTCTATGGTGTGCTGCTGTGTAATGCCCGCGCCATGGGCGAGTTCGGTGCCGTGTCGGTGGTCTCCGGCCACATTCGCGGCGTGACCAACACCATGCCGCTGCACATCGAGATCCTCTACAACGAATACAATTTTGCCGCTGCCTTTGCCGTTGCCTCGCTGCTGGCCGGTCTGGCGCTGCTGACCCTCATCCTCAAGACCGCAATCGAGCTGCGCTACGCCGGACAGTTGTCCGCCTCGCGCGGCCATTGATGGAGCCTGACCCATGGAGCTTTCCATCCGTAACATCCGCAAGGATTTCGGTGCCGCCAATGCGCTGGAGGATGTGTCTCTGGACATTCATTCCGGCGAACTCATCGCCCTTCTGGGGCCATCCGGCTCCGGCAAGACCACGCTGCTGCGGCTGATTGCCGGGCTTGAAGCACCCAGCAGCGGCCAGATCTTCTTCGGCAAGGAGGACGCCTCGCGCCGCAGCGTGCAGGAGCGGCAGATCGGCTTCGTCTTCCAGCATTATGCCCTGTTCCGGCACATGACCGTGCTGGAGAACATCGGCTTCGGCCTCTCCGTCCGCCCGCGCGCCTTCCGCCCGCTGAAGGAGGATATCCGCAGGCGGGCGCTGGAGCTTCTGGATCTGGTGCAGCTCTCCGGCCTTGAGAAGCGCTATCCGGCGCAGCTTTCCGGCGGCCAGCGCCAGCGTGTGGCCCTCGCAAGGGCGCTCGCCATCGAGCCGCGCGTGCTGCTGCTGGACGAGCCTTTCGGCGCGCTGGATGCGCAGGTGCGCAAGGATCTGCGCCGCTGGCTGCGCGAGATTCACGACACCACCGGCCACACCACGGTCTTCGTCACCCATGATCAGGAAGAGGCGCTGGAGCTGGCCGACCGGGTCGTGGTGATGAGCCGGGGCCGGATCGAGCAGGTGGGCTCGGCCGATGATGTCTATGACAATCCCGGCTCGCCCTTCGTGCACCGCTTCATCGGCGAGGCATCGGAGGTTCCGGTGCGGATCGAGGGCGGGCAGGTGTGGCTCGACGACCGGCCCACCGGCCTTGCCGCACAGGGCGCTGCTGAAGGGGATGGCACACTGTTCTTCCGCCCGGATCAGGTGGACATCACGCAGGGCTGCGGCGGCTGCTTTGCCGGCACGGTTTCCGCCAGCCGCCGCCATGCCGGCTCCCGGCGCCTTGAACTGGAACTCGGCGGCTCGCGCCACAAGGTGGAGATCGACGTTCCCGTCGGCCATCCGGCCTCGCTGCGCAGCCAGATTTCCTTCCGTCCGCTTGCCTGGAAGGTGTTTCCGTCCAATGGCGGGGCCGCCGTCTCCGGTGCGGCCGGGGAGGAGGCAGGCTCCCCCGCATCCGCGCGGGCCGCATCACGCTGAGGGCTGGTTGCCGGGTTCTTTCGCCAGTCCTTTTCGTCAGTTCCTTTCGCCGGGCTTGGGCTTTCGCCCTGGCCCGGCTAGAGTTGCGGCAGTGGAACAGCCGGACAGGATGGCGGCAGGGGCGGCGTGACGTTTGATCAGGGACTTCTTCTGGCGCTTCTCGGCGGCATGCTGGCCGTGTTCGTGCTCGACCGCTGGCGCATCGAAACCGTTGCGCTTGCCGGGCTTGGTCTTGCCTGTGTGTCTGGCCTTGTTCCCGCCAGCGCAGCCTTTGCCGGTTTTGCCCATCCGGCGGTCATCACTGTCATCGCGGTGCTGCTGATCGTCGAGGCCCTGCACGGCAGCCAGATCATCATCCGCTTCGGGCAGTGGCTGTCCGGGCTGGGGCTGCGTCCCGCCGGGCTTCTGGCCTGCCTGTGCATCACGGGCGCGGTGCTCTCCACCGTCATGAACAACATCGGCGCCATGGCCCTGCTGCTGCCATTGGTGTTCTCCCTGTCGCAGACCGGCGGATACGACAGCCGCGCCATGCTGATGCCGCTGGCTTTCGCAACGCTGCTCGGCGGTGTCTGCACGCTCATCGGCACGCCCGCCAACCTCATCGTCAGCAACACGCTGAAAGCGGCGACGGGGCAGGGGCTGCCGTTCCTCTCGCTGTTTCCTGCGGGCGCGGTGATTGCTGCCGCCGGATTGGCCGTCCTCCTCTTCTGGTGCCCGCGCATCTTTCCGCTGGTTCCCGCTGGTGTGGCCGGTGACGGTCCGGAAGACGATCTGTTCGACGTGCGTGAGCTTGCCGTGACGCAAGGCGGGGAAACGGTGGAGGGTCTTGCTGCACGGCTGAAGGGCCGGATCATCTCCGTCATCCGGCAGGAGGCGCATGTGTTTCCGCTGCGCCCGCAGACGGAGCTTCTGCCCGGTGATCTCGTCTTTGCCGAAGCGCGGGCCCGGTTGTTCACGCCGCTCATCGCGGAAGGCCACCTTGCGCCTGCGGTCAAGCCGGAGCCCGGTGAAGCCCTGACACGGCTTGCGGTGATGCCGCACAGCAGCCTTGCCGGATCGCGCATCGCTGCCATTGCAGACCTGGAGGAGCTGGACCTGCGCCCTGCTGCCGTCACCACCCACGGGCGGCGGCACGAAGGGCGGCTGGCGGACCTGCAGCTTCTGACCGGCGATGTGCTGACGCTCTGCGGCGCAGCTGGCGCCGCACGGCAACTGGCGGAGGATCACGGCCTGATCGTGGTGGAGGCCGCATCCGCTACCACTCCGGAGTCCGTGCCGCAGGCCTCGCCGGTGCCGCTGGTGCTGTTCGTGGCCGGGCTTGTGGTGGCCGCCACCGGCTATGTGACACCGGAGGCAGCCCTTGGCGGCACGGTGCTGGTTCTGGCACTGCTCGGCCATCTCGATCTGCGGGTGGCGCTGAAGTCCCTCAACTGGCCCATCATTCTGCTGCTGGCCGCCATGCTGCCGCTTGGTGATGCCATGGAGACGACCGGCACGGCTGCCATGCTGGCCGAAGCGCTGGCCGTGCATCTGGTGCCGGGCCAGCTGCTGCCCGCTGCCATCGCCATGCTGGTGATTGCCCTCGTCATGACGCCGCTCGTCAACAATGCCGCAACGGCGGCGATCCTTGCCCCCGTTGCCCTGCAGACGGCAGCGAGCCTTGGCCTGCCGCCTGCGCCGCTGCTGGCGGCCGTTGCCTTCGGCGCCTCGCTCGACTTTCTCACTCCCGTTGGCCACCACAACAACACGCTGGCCTATGGGCTCGGCGGCTACCGCTTTGCCGATTTTCTCAAGGCAGGCTGGCCGGTGACACTGGCCGCCTGTGCCGGTGCCATTGCCGGGCTCGCCCTGTTCTGGACCTGAGGCTTTTAGGCTGTGGGCAAGGCCGCGCGCCGCTGTTGCAGCTGACGCTTCCTGTCTAGATTGGGTCTGACAGGCACAGGAGACGAGACGGTGAAAGTTGCGATTGTTGGCGCTGGTATTGGCGGGTTGCCGGCAGCATGGGCCTTGCGCAAGGCCGGTGTGGCGGTGACGGTTTTTGATCAGGGCCCTATCCCCAATCCGCTGGCCACCTCTCACGACGAGCACCGCATCACCCGCCACATCTATCCGGGGCTGGATGGCTATGGCCAGCTGATGCCGGAGGCTTTCCGCGCCTATGACGCGCTCTGGCAGGATCTGGGGCAGCGCCATTTCGAGCCTCGCCCAATGGTGCATGTCTCGCGCGGGGAGGTGGACTATTTCCCCGCCGCCGAGGCTGAAATGAACGCGCTCGGCATCCCCATCCGCCCCCTGCCGCTGGACGGGCTTGCGGCCATGATCCCGGTGCTTGAAACCTCCGGCATCCGCGAGGCCTTCGAGGTGGGCGGAACCGGCGTGCTTTTTGCCGCCCGCACGATCACCGCCCTTGCCGCCTGGCTGGCAGAAAACGGCGCGGATCTCAGGCGCCACTCTCGCGTGACGGATGTGGACCCGGACAGCGCTACGGTGACGGTGGACGGCAGCCGTGAGAGCTTCGATGCAGTCATTGTGGCCGCCGGTGCCTGGGTGAGCGATCTGGTGCCTCAGGCCGCTCAGCGCCTCGTTCCGTCGCGCCAGCTGGTGCTCTATCTGGAGCCGCCGCAGGATCTCGCCGCCGCCTGGGCGGACGCCCCCATCATCATCGACATGGGCAGCGGCAGCTATGGCGCCTATGTCCTGCCACCCTGCAACGGCACCCGGCTCAAGATCGGCGATCACCGTTTCACCCGCATCGGCCACGGCAGCGATGACCGTACGCCCACGGCAGCCGACATCGCCCCCGTGCGCGAGGCCCTGACCGGCACGCTGCGCGGCTCCGAGCGCTACCGGATCATCGAGGAAAAGATCTGCTATTACACCGTCTCGGCAGACGAGCGTTTCGTCAGCGAGCCGCTGGGCAAATCCGGCTGGCTGCTCAGCGCCTGCTCCGGCCACGGCTTCAAGCTCGGCCCGCTCATGGGCCTCGGCGTGGCCGACGCCCTCACCGGAAAACGCGCTGCGGCGGACGTCTCCCGCTGGGCTGCTGGATTAGGCGGGGTGTGAGGGGAGGGGCTGCAACATCCCCATCCTCCGTCCCCATCCTCCATCCCCATCATCCGTCATGCCATGGCTCGACCATGGCATCCACCCCGATGCGTCCCGGCACATTGTGCGCGGGATTGGGCCCCTGTGACGATGAGACCCTTCGAGGTGCTGCCCGTGCGGATGGGAAACGGCATGGGTGCCATGGTCAAGCCATGGCATGACGGAGTGTTTGGGTGGCCCGGAGTGTCAGAACCGGCGCTGCGGCCTTGCGCCGTCCCGCCGCTTCGCCAATGACCTCGCTGCCATCACGCTAAAAACCTCCACTTTCGTCATGCCATGGCTCGACCATGGCATCCACCCTGATGCGTCCCGGCATGTTGTGCGCTGGATCGGGGCTCTGTGTGGGTGCGGCATTCGAGATGCTGGCCGTGCGGATGGGGAACGGCATGGGTGCCATGGTCAAGCCATGGCATGACGGAGTGAGGGGAGGGGCAGGGCGTCAGAACCGGCACTGTGCTCAATTCATTCGCCGCAGCCTCCCAAAAACAACAGCGCCCCGATCCATCGCTGGAAAGGGGCGCTGCCGTTTGCTTCGGTCAACGTTCCGGGCTGATTACCAGCCGGCGAGAACCGCGCCCTGGAACGTGTCTTCGACGAACTTGCGCACTTCGTCGGAATTGTAGGTTTCCACGAGGGTCTTCACCCAGGCGGCGTCCTTGTCCTGCGTGCGCACGGCGATGAGGTTCACGTAAGGGCCCTTCGGGCTCTCGCGCAGGATCGGGTCCTTGACCGGATCAAGGCCGGCTTCCTTGGCATAGTTGGTGTTGATGCCGGCGGCATCCACATCCGGCAGCGAGCGCGGCAGCTGGGCGGCGTCGATCTCGACGATCTTCAGTTTCTTCGGGTTCTCGACGATGTCGGCGATGGAGGCCTTGACGCCTGCATCTTCACGCAGCTTCAGCACGCCTGCGTCATCCAGCAGCAGCAGCACGCGGCCGCCATTGGTCGGATCGTTCGGGATGGCAACCGTGGCGCCTTCCGGCAGGTCGGTGATCGCCTTGTGCTTCTGCGAATAGACACCGATGGGGAAGTTGACCGTGAAGGCCACATCCGTCAGCTGATAGCCGCGGTCGGCCACCTGGTTGTCGAGATAAGGCTTGTGCTGGAAGGAGTTGGCCTGCAGATCACCGGCGTTCAGCGCCTCGTTCGGCACCACATAGTCGGAGAATTCGAGGATCTCGATGTCGAGGCCCTTCGGCGCAGCAAGGCGCTTCACTTCTTCCATGATCTGGGCATGGGGGCCGGGGGTGACGCCGACCTTGATCGTCTCGGCAAAAGCCGGGGCGGCAGCGAAGAGGGTGAGGGCAGCAACGGCGCCGGTCAGGGACGCGGCAATGGACTTGAAGAGCATGTGAGCACTCCGGTTCTGGGAAAGGACAAGCGGAAACTTCAATGCCGGGCGCGCTTGTCGAAGCGCCGGGCAAGGCTGTCGCCAAGGCTTTGCACGCCTTGCACGAGAAGGATGAGCACCAGCACGACCGCCAGCATCACGTCGGGCATGAAGCGCTGGTAGCCGAAGCGGATGCCGAGATCACCCAGGCCGCCGCCGCCAACGGCGCCAACCATGGCCGAATAGCCGATGAGGCTGACGGCGGTGAAGGTGAGGGCATGGGTGATGGCTGGCAGCGCCTCGGGCAGCAGTACCTTGCGCACGATCTGCAGCGGCGTTGCCCCCATGGCACGGGCCGCCTCGATCAGGCCCTGATCCACGCCCCGGATGGCGCCTTCAATGACGCGGGCAACGAAGGGCGTCGCGCCGATCGTCAGCGGCACGATGGCCGCCGTGGTGCCGATGGAGGTGCCCGCGATCAGCCGGGTCAGCGGCACGATGGCCACCACCAGAATGATGAAGGGCGTGGAGCGCGCCGCATTGACGATGAGGCCCAGCACCGCATTGAGGGCAGGGGCGGCGAAGAGCTCGCCCTTGCGGCTGGTGGCCAGGAACACGCCCAGCGGCAGGCCGATCGCCGTTGCCAGAAGGCCGGAAACGGCAACCATGTGAAGGGTTTGCAGCAGGCTGTCAAAAATCAGCTTGAGAATGTGCGGGGGCAGGAAATCAGGCAACATAGCCAAGCACCTCACTGGTCAGGCCGTGGGAGCGGGCACCCGCCTCAACGGCGGCAAGGGTTTCAGGTGCGGCATCGACGCTGACGACCAGCTGGCCATAGGTTTGGCCTGCGATCTGGTCGATCTTGCCCTGCACGATGGACAGGTCGAGCCCCAGCGTGCGCGAGAAGTGGCTGATGAACGGGCTCTGGCTGCCTTCACCCTTGAAAATGAGGCGCACCAGCGCCTGCCCGCCGGGCTGAGGCGCGCTCTGCAGCCTTGCGCGCAGATGTTCCGGCAGCACGGCGCCGGTCACGGCGGAGACGAAGCTGCGGGTGGTGGGGTGCTGCGGTTCGGTGAAGACATCGAAGGTGCGGCCATGTTCAACGATCTGGCCGCCGTCGATCACCGCGACCTCGTCGGTGATGGCGTTGATCACGCTCATCTCGTGGGTGATGAGCAGGATGGTGAGACCCAGTTCCCGGTTCACCTGGCGCAGCAGGTCAAGGATCTGGTCTGTCGTCTCCGGGTCCAGCGCCGAGGTCGCTTCGTCGGAGAGCAGCACCTTGGGATCGGTTGCGAGAGCCCGGGCGATGCCGACGCGCTGCTTCTGGCCGCCGGAGAGTTCGCCCGGATAGCGGTCCGCCTTGCCGTCGAGGCCGACGAGATCCAGCAGCGGGCGCACCCGCCGTTCGATCTCGGACCGGCTGGCGCCGATGATTTCCAGCGGCAGGGCGGCGTTGTCGAACACGGTGCGCCGGGCCAGCAGGTTGAAGTGCTGGAAGATCATGCCGATGGAGCGGCGCTCGGCGCGCAGCGCGGCTTCGCTCAGCTGCGTCAGATCGGTGCCATCGACGATCACCGCGCCCCGGCTGGGACGTTCCAGCCCGTTGACGAGGCGGATCAGGGTGGATTTGCCGGCGCCCGAACGCCCGATGACGCCCAGAATGCGACCGCGCCCGACGGACAGGTCAATGTCCTTCAGCGCCTCGACGGCAGCATGGCCACTGCGGGCCGGATAGATCTTTGCCACACCCTTGATCTGCACCAGAGGCGCCGGGCTGCCATCCGCCGGCGCGGAGGCAAGACTGTGCGGATCGGGCGGATTGGATTGCATGTTCACGGGGTCAGAACCTGTTGGGAGGGCCGCCCGCAACGCCTTGGAAGGGGCCTGAGGACGGATTGTGACGCTAATATCCCAGAGCCGGGCCAGCAGCGCGAGGGACCGGGTCATCTATATCGCCTCAATTCCGGATCGGCTTGGCCCAATTTGGAAAATACGGGGAAAAAATTTTCAGAACGGTCCCCGGGGGCTTCGCTCAGGCACGGGGGAAACTCCTCCGGGGCGCGGCCGGGTGTTCTGACGTGTATGATACGCCGCACTCCCGGCAGAAGCGGTGCTGGGATTCATGCATGAAGATTTATATGATTAATTCTCTGGTTTCGGCGCGCCGGCAGCTGCAATCCTGCCCCGTCTATGGCATGCAGTTGCGGAGCGGTTTATTTTCCCAAGCGAAATAATTCTGATTAATTTTTTTAATCTGTACATTTCTTGATTTTTACGACGTATTTCAATTTATGAAAATTTTTTCCTTGTATATGTTGCGTTGTGGATTTCAAGTAATTGGCTTTTATTCGCGTTCTTTTGATTTTTTATTTGAGTTGATGCTTGTTGCGGTTTCAATATCGATATTGATTGTTCAAAAGATCCTGATATTTATGGCTCTGTTCCGTTGGGGGAGAAGAGATAACCGTGAACAGTGCCGTAAGATCTATTGCCGGCAGGATCATGCGATTACGAGGTGATCGCAGAGGGAATGTCGTCGTCATATTCGCCTTGCTTGCATTGCCCTTGATTGCTGCCATCGGTGTTGCTGTTGATTATGGCTATGCCGTCACGGTGCGGACGCAGTTGCAGGCTGCGGCAGATGCGGCTGTGATGGCGGTGGCAAGGGAAGTTTCGCAGACCAGGGATCAGTCCAAGGCAGCGGAGCTGGGGGCCACGGTGCTTCAGGCCAATCAGGAGAATTGGCTCATCAGCAGCGATGCTGCCGTTCATGCGGTCCGCTTTGAGCCCGGCTCTGTCCAGGTAACCGTCACCGCTCGTGTCGAGACCCATTTTTTGCGCGTTCTCGGGCGCAACACTCTGGAAGTGAGTGTGCTTGCTGAAGCGGGGCTGGGCGGCGCCAACCCCTGTATCATCGTCAAGTCTCCGTCCGCCTCCCAAGCCTTCGTTGTCAATGGCGGCGTGAATATTGCGGCAAAAGAATGCGAGATACACGTCTGGTCTACTGCGTCTCCCGCCGCCATTCTCAATGGTGGGTCAAGCATAAACGCCGCGCGGATCTGTCTGCGCGGGGACCGGATCATTCATAATGGCGGGACTTACAGCAATCTCGAGCGGAACTGTTCCCCTCTTGCCGATCCTTATGAGGGCCGGATCAGCGCTCCGGCCAGCACGCAATGCACGCAGTGGCACGGCAACTTCAATGGCCCCAGTGTCAGCCTGTCGCCCGGTGTCTATTGCGGCTGGTTCAACTTCAATGGCTCGCCTTCGGTGACCTTTCAGCCGGGCCTCTACGTCATCAAGGACGGAGGATGGAACGTCAATGGCGGCGTCTGGCGGGGGGATGGTGTTACCTTCTATTTTGCCGACACATCGAAAATTCAGTTCAACTCCGGCATGGATATCGTCCTGAGCGCGCCGAAGAGCGGGCCTTACGCCGATATTCTGTTCAGCGAGAAGCCGGGCCTGTCATCCTCGCAGTTCATATTCAACTCGACCGTCAGAGAAAACTTCAAGGGCGTGATCCACCTGCCCAGCCGGGATGTCACCTTCAATGCCAGTTCAGATGTGCAGGGCGAACAGTTCCTGCTGGTCGCCAACACGCTGGTGCTGAACTCGATCAACTGGGTGCTGAAGCCCCTTCAGTCAGGCGGTGGCGGCAGCGGCGGCTACATAAGCCGGTAATGCCTGCTCCCGGTGAAACACGCGCCGGGAGCAGCTCCAGCCCGCGCAAACGCCTGAGCCTTATCCTCATTTTGCCCTCAGCCGGGGATGGGGCGTAATCCGGGCTCGACAGGGCGGGTGCGGCGCGGCAATGTCTGGCGCATGTGCCGGCGGGGTGATGCCTGATGCGGCGGTGGTGACGTTGTTCCGGCGGAAAGTCCTGACTTGATTGCTCTGCGCCCAATCCTGAGTGTTCTCGGCTTTCTCTACGCCGCTCTTGCGACGGCCATGCTGGTGCCGGCCATGGTGGATGTGGCCAGCAAGAATGCCGACTGGCAGGCCTTCGTCTTTTCGGCCTTTCTGACCAGCCTTGCGGGCACCTTGCTGGCTCTCGCCATGCGCGGCACGCTGCGCCGGGGGCTGAACATGCGCCAGACCTTCGTGCTGACGGTGATGGCCTGGGTGACGCTGCCCGCCTTCGGCTCGCTGCCGTTCCTGTGGCTCGGCATCGGCTATGCCGATGCCATGTTCGAGGCTGTCTCCGGCTTCACCACCACGGGGGCCACCATTCTGGAGGGGCTGGATTCCCTGCCGCCGGGGCTGCTCGTCTGGCGCTCCATGCTGCAATGGATGGGCGGCGCCGGGATTGCCATCATGGCCGTGGTGCTGCTGCCTTTCCTGAGGGTCGGCGGCATGCAGCTGTTCCAGACGGAAGTGGCGGACCGTACCGAAAAGATCGTGGCGCGCTCGGTGCAGCATATCCGGCTGATCGCCGGCTGCTATGTGCTGCTCACCTTCGCCTGCGCGCTCGCCTATGCGGCGGCCGGCATGGAGACCTTCGACGCGGTGAACCACGCCATGGCCACGGTGGCGACCGGGGGCTTTTCAACGCGCGATGCCTCCTTTGCCGCCTTTGCAGGCATGCCGGCGGTGGTCTGGACGTCCGTTTTCTTCATGATCCTTGGCGCGCTGCCCTTCGTGCTGATCGTCCAGGCGCTGCGCGGGCGGCCGCTGCGGCTCTGGACCGATCCGCAGGTGCGTGCCTTCCTGCTGTTCATGGCCGTGGTGACGCTGGGCCTGACCGTGCATCTGGGCGGCACGCAGGATCTGGTTTTCCACGAAGCCTTCAGAAAAGCGGCCTTCACGGTGGTGTCGATCACCTCCACCACCGGCTTTGTGCTGACCGATTATCAGGCCTGGGGCAGCGCGGTGGCCGGTCTCGTCCTGATGCTGTGCTTTGTCGGCGGCTGTACGGGCTCGACCTGCGGCAGCATCAAGATCTTCCGCTATCAGGTGTTCTTCGGCACGGTGCGCTCGCATCTGCGCAAGATGGTGAGGCCCAACCGGGTGACGCCGGAATATTTCGGCCGCACCCGGCTGACGCCCGAGCTCTCCTTCTCGGTTCTGTCCTATCTCATCGTCTATATTGGCGCAGTCGGCGCGGTCACTCTGGCGCTGTCCGTGTTTGATCTGGGCGCCATGACGTCCTTTTCCGCAGCGGCCAGTGCGATTGCCAATATTGGCCCGGGGCTCGGCCCGGTTGTCGGGCCCGGCGGCAGCTATGCGTCGGTGCCGGACGGGGCCAAATGGGTGCTGAGCGTTGCCATGCTGCTGGGGCGTCTGGAGCTTCTCACCGTGCTGGTGCTGCTCGACCGCGATTTCTGGGCAAACTGAAAGGCAGAAAATGGACTTCGAAAAGCCACTCGTTCGCGGGCGTCTGGTCAAGCGCTACAAGCGGTTTCTGGCGGATGTGGTGCTGGACAGCGGCGAGGAGATCACCGCCCATTGCGCCAACCCCGGCTCGATGCTCGGCCTCAATGCGCCCGGCTCGCTGGTCTATCTGTCCCGCTCGGACAATCCGGCCCGCAAGCTCGCCTGGTCCTGGGAGATCATCGAGGCGGACGGAGCGCTCGTCGGCATCAGCACGGCCCATCCCAACCGCTTGGTGGAAGAGGCGCTGCTGGCCGGGCTCATCCCGGAGCTTTCCGGCTTTGCCGGCCTGCGGCGGGAGGTCAAATACGGCAAGAATTCGCGGATCGACATTCTGCTGGAAGGGGCGGACGGCGGGCTCACCTATGTGGAGGTGAAGAACGTCCATCTGATGCGCCAGGCCGGGCTTGCCGAATTCCCGGATTCGGTCACCGCACGCGGGGCCAAGCATCTGGTGGAACTGGAGGATATGGTGCGCGCCGGGCACCGGGCGGTGATGGTCTATCTGGTGCAGCGGCCCGATTGCAGCGAGCTGGACTTTGCCGCCGACATCGATCCGGCCTATGCGGCGGCCCTCAGACAGGCCATGGCAGGCGGTGTCGAGGCCCATGCCATCGGCTGCGAGGTGACGCCGGAATTCATCCGCGCCACCCGCAAGGTCGTACTCCGTGCCTGAGACCAACTCCCGATGAGCCCGGCTCATCGGGAGTTGGTCAAGCCCGTGCGGCGCTTGCGCATCCTCAAGGCGTGATGCGTCAGCATCTCAGAGCCTTGGTATGACGAAGCGGACCGGGGCAAATGGCGTCAGCTCGGCAGGGCGAAGTCCTGCTGCGCGCCGCCGGCGACCGGGGCATTGGCAGGGGCCTGCAGCACAACGATCTTCGTGCCGTTGGGCACGCGGTTGTACAGGTCGATCACATCCTGATTGATCATGCGCACGCAGCCGGAGGAAACGGCGGTGCCGATCGTCCAGTATTCTGCCGTGCCGTGGATGCGGTAGAGCGTGTCGCGGCCGCCTTCGAAGATGTAGAGCGCGCGGGCGCCCAGCGGATTGTCGAGGCCCGGCGCCATGCCGTTGCGGAACTCTTCCAGTTCCGGCTGACGGGCGATCATCTCCGACGGCGGCGTCCAGCGCGGCCATTCGCGCTTGTAGGCAATGCGGGCCGAACCGCCCCAGGTGAAGCCGGCGCGGCCGATGCCGACGCCATAACGCATGGCCTGTCCGCCTTCCATGGTCAGATAGAGGTAGCGGTTGGGCGTGTCGACGATGATGGTGCCGGTCGGCTCAGGGCTCTGATAGGGCACGATCTGACGGAAGTACTGCGGCTTGACGCGGCGCAGATCCGCCGCCGGGATCGGGAACTGCTCGTTCGGCATCGGGCCGTACATCTGCAGATATTCCGGCGGAATGTGGCTGTAGGAGGGAGCTGCGCCCTCGTAGCCATCACGGGCGAGGCCGGGCGAGGGGACCGGCTGGACATAACGGGTGTTACAGCCGGCAAGAAGTGTTGCCGAGGCGGCAACCAGAAACCGGCGACGGGAAAGCAGCATTTAAAACCTCAATTCTGATCTGGAGCCGGCGGCATTGTGCTGCACGGGCGCGGCTCCTGGCGACAAGCTCCCCGATTCAACTTTCCGGGGGCTTAATCCGTTCCATTTTCACGAAAAGTTTGATGAACGGGGTTTGGGGGGCGGGTCGTCCTGGCGGGCGGGAGGATCGCCATAAGGCTCCGGCGCTCCCAGAAACAGCGTTCCGGCGGGCACGCTCACCCGTTGCGGCTGCTCCTGCAGGGGAAAGCCCATGATGCCGGTGCACAGCATGATCTTGCAAGGCGCGCCCTGACCGGGCAGAACCGGCGCCCCGTCGTCCGGGGTGCTGGCCTTGGGGGTGACGCTGGCGATGACCCGGTAGGGCGCAGGCTGGAGAGCCTCAAGACTCACCAGTCCCGCCCTCACAAAGGCGGAATGGGCTTGCGCCGGGCGCATTACGGCAAGAGCCAGCACCAGCATCACAAGTGCCGGAGCGAGCGCCAGAATCGCCAGATTTCCTCTCAGGGCCGTCATCATGGTCCCCTCATTAAGGGGGAATGTGGCAGCGAGGGGGCGGGTGAAGCCAAATCACCGTGACCGGCGGAGGAGGCGCAGCACGATCGCATCACTGTGGCAAAAAGGGCGCAGATAGACTTGGGGCGCAGACACGTGCCTGCGCCCCCATGCTTTCAACTGGTGCCCGGTCAGCCGGCGGTCGTCTTGGCCAGCGGCGGCTGGAACTGCCAGCCCATGTCCCAGGGGAAATAGATCCAGGTGTCCTGCGACACTTCCGTCACGAAGGTGTCAACCAGCGGGCGGCCCATCGGCTTGGCATAGACGGTGGCAAAATGCGCCTTCGGCAGCATTTCGCGCACGACGCGGGCGGTCTTGCCGGTGTCGACCAGATCGTCGATCACCAGCACGCCGCTGCCTTCGCCCTCATCAAGGCCGATGACGCGCGGGTCGATCGGTTTGATCACCTGCAGCGAGCCCTGGTTTTCGTAGTCGTGATAGCTGGCGACACACACCGTTTCGATGGTGCGGATGCCGAGCTCACGGGCCACGATGGCGGCCGGTACAAGGCCGCCGCGGGTGATGCAGACAATGGCCTTCCATTCGCCCTGACCGGACAGGCGCCAGGCAAGGGCGCGGGCGTCGCGGTGGAACTGGTCCCATGAGACGGGGAAGGCTTTCGGCTGGTCCGGGTTTTCCATGGAGGTCTTTTCCTGTTCAGGCATTGCTGAGGGCGGCAGCGACGGCAGCTTCCACGGCCTCGGTTGCGCGGTTCAAGGGGTCTTCATCACGGGCGCGGATCACGAGCTGGGTCGAGTAGCGGCCGTCCTGATTGCGGGGATAGGACCCGATCACCGTTTCGGGGTGGTCCTTCTGGATCTGGCGCAGGGCATCGGCGATGCGGCTTTCGGGCAGAGGGGCATCGACACTGCGCGACAGGATCTTGCGGCCGGTGCGCAGGGTGGGCACCACCGCGTCCAGCATGGCCTGCATGATGTTGGGCACGCCGGCCATCACATGCACATTGCCGATGCGGAAGCCGGGGGCCTTGGACACCGGGTTTTCGATGAGGTCTGCGCCGGCCGGGATGCGGGCCATGCGCTTGCGCGCATCGGTGAACTGGCCGGGCGCATAATGGGCCTCGAGAATGGCCATGGCGCGCGGATCGTAGTCAATGCTGACGCCGAAGGCCTTGGCGATGGAATCGGCCGTGATGTCGTCGTGGGTCGGGCCGATGCCGCCGGAGGTGAAGACATAATCATAGCGGCTGCGCAGGGCATTGACCGCCTCGACGATGCGGTCTTCCTCATCCGGCACGACGCGCACTTCACGCAGCTCGATGCCGGTCATGGTCAGCACATCCGCCACATGGCCGATGTTCTTGTCCTTGGTCCGCCCGGAGAGGATCTCGTCGCCAATGACGAGAAAGGCGGCGGTCACGATGTCACTGGGCTTGTCGCTCTGCATGGCCTGTTGCCTTTCCGGGCTTTCTACCTTCAGGAATTGCCCGGCTGCTGGCAGCATTCATGCCGGGAAAAACGCTTTATCTCAGGTTTACCGCGCGCTCAAGCATGTGCAGGCGGGCGCCAGCCATAGATCCAGTCCATCCGCTGCAGCAGCGACTGCGGCGAGGACAGGCGCAGCACCGTGTCGCGGGCCAGCGCGGCGGGCAGACCAAGGTGGTAGATGGTGGAATTGGTGGCCGCCGTCTGCTGCACCTTGGCCGAGCGGGGCTGGCGTTCGCGCACATAGGCCTGAAGCGCGGCGGCGGGCTGATCCGGCCGGGCGGCCAGATGGTGCGCGAGAACGATGCCATCCTCGATGGCCATGGCCGCCCCCTGCGCCGCGAAGGGCAGCATGGCATGGCAGGCATCCCCCAGCAGGGCGATGCGGCCTTTCTGCCAGATGCCGCCTGCATCGACGGCCCGCAGCGCCCAGCGGAGCCATTCATCCGGCAGCCGCAGCAGGTTCTGGGCCGGTTCAGGCCATCCGGCAAAGCGCTGCAGCAGGTTTTCCTTGTTGGCCGGTTCCGACCAGCCCGGTGCATCCCAGTCTTCTTCCACCAGCGCGACCAGATTGAACTCCCGTCCCTGCCGCAGCGGATAGTGAACAAGATGCGCCTTCCGGCCGAACCAGATGCCGGATCCGGCCAGAAACTGCGGCGGGATCAGACTGGCCGGCACGGTTGCCCGGTAGGCGGTGCGGCCGGAGAAGACGGGAGCAGGGCCGTTGAGGATCGTCTGGCGTGTTGCGGAACGCACGCCATCGGCGCCGATCAGGGCGTGGGCTTCCAGCGTTTCCGGGGGAGTGGCCCCTTGTGCCAGTGTCACCTGCAGCTTGCCGCCTTCCTCGGAGACCGAGGACACGCGGGTGCCCAGACGCAGGGAAATGGCCGGCATGGCATGGACAGTGTCCAGCAAGGCACGCTGGATATCGGCGCGGTGGACCAGCAGATAGGGCGCGCCGTAGCGGTCAGCGGCGGCGGCGCCAAGCGGCACATGGGCAAGAGTGCCGCCGTGCCTTGCGCTGCGGATCGTCAGTTCCTGCGGTTCGAAGGCATGGCTGCGCACCGCATCCAGCACGCCAAGGGCGGCGAGCACATGCGTGGCATTGGGGGAAAGCTGGATGCCGGCGCCCACTTCCTCGAGCCAGGCGGCCTTTTCGGCCAGGATGACGGAAAAACCTTTTTGTGCCAGCGCGAGGGCGGCGGTCAGCCCGCCGATGCCCGCTCCGGCTATGATGACGGGATGCGTCATGGCCGCTCCTGACCCGAAAAGGGATGCCGGATCAGCGGCGCCCGGCGGGCACCGCCGCAAGATACATCAGCCGGTCAGGCTTCAGGCGGCTGCCGGAACCCAGACGCAATCCGCCGGATTGGCTTCGGCGGGCTTCAGGGCCGGGTTGAACTTGTAGAGCGTCGAGCAATAGGGGCAGACGATCTGGTCTTCATCGCCCATGTCGAGGAACACATGCGGGTGATCGAACGGCGGATTCGCGCCGATGCACATGAATTCATGCGCGCCGATCTCAACGCTTTCGTGGCCGCTGCTGTTCTGGAAATGCGGGACTACGTGATCCGCCATGGCACCTGTCCAAGATTACTGTCCGGGTCAAAAGATGCGCGAACATACCGCCCCCGCGCCGGAAAGTGTAGGGGGCTTGGCGGATTTCCCGTGCGCAGCGGCGGCCTGCAGGTTCCCTGTCCCTGCATAAGGCAGATCAGCCATTCCGGGGGACTTCCAAGCGGCGGATCTTGCGCCTAAGGTATCGGACAAATTGTCTCTGCCTTTAACGTAAACGTCAGGTCCCGCATGCCCGTCTTCAAATCCGATATCGCTGACATTGCCTACATCGATGAGGGGGAGGGCGAGCCGATCCTGCTGATTCACGGCTTTGCCTCGAACAAGTCCGTCAACTGGGTCAATCCGGGCTGGGTGGATCTTCTGGTCAAGGATGGCCGCCGGGTGATCGCCCTCGACAACCGGGGCCACGGCGAGAGCGGCAAGTTCTATGATCCGGCGGACTACGGCGCGCCGATGATGGCCGAGGATGCCCGGCGGCTGCTGGATCATCTCGGCCTCTCCAGTGTTGATGTGATGGGCTATTCCATGGGCGCCCGCATCACCGCCTTTCTGGCGCTCAATCATCCGGACCGGGTGCGCCGGGCAATCTTCGGCGGCATGGGCTACGGCATGATCACCGGCATCGGTGATGGCGAGCCGATTGCCCGGGCGCTGGAAGCCGAAAGCCTGCAGGACATTCCCGATCGCACGGGCCGGGCCTTCCGCGCCTTTGCCGAACAGACCGGCGCCGACAAGCGGGCGCTGGCGGCCTGCATCCGCTCGTCCCGGCAGAAGATTTCCGAAGAGGATGTCGCCCGCATCGCCCGCCCGGTGCTGGTGGCCGTCGGCACCAAGGACGACATTGCCGGATCGCCGCAGGCGCTGGCGGACCTCATTCCGGGGGCAAGGGTGCTGGAGATCCCCAACCGCGATCACATGGTCGCCGTGGGCGACAAGGTCTACAAGCAGGGCGTCCTCGACTTTCTGGCCCAGACCGCATGAGCGCCCCCGCCGCCACCAGCTTTACCGGTGCCGAGGGCAACCGGCTTGCGGTTGACCGTTTCGGCAGCGGGACAGGCCAGCCGGTGCTGCTGCTGCATGGCGGCGGGCAGACGCGCCACGCCTGGGCGGGGGCGGGTGTCCGCCTCGCCAGGGCGGGCTTCACCGCCTACGCCATGGACCAGCGCGGCCATGGGGACAGCGAGTGGGTGGCCTCCGGCGCTTATGATTTTACCGATTTCGGCCGGGATCTCTCCGCCGTGGCAGCACAGGTGACGGAGAGCCACGGCCGGCGGCCGGTGCTGGTCGGTGCATCGCTCGGCGGGCTGGCCGGACTGCTGTCTGAGGGCGCGCAGACGCCGGGGCGGCTCGAAGCCATGGTGCTGGTCGATATCACCCCGCGTGTCGATGCGGGCGGCGTTTCGCGCATTCTCGACTTCATGGCCGAGAAAGTGGACGAGGGCTTTGCCACGGTGGAGGACGCGGCGGATGCCATCGCCGCCTATCTGCCGCACCGCCCGCGCCCGCGCTCGCTGGACGGGCTTGCGAAGAACCTGCGCCTCCATCCCGATGGCCGCTACCGCTGGCATTGGGACCCGGCCTTTATCGCCGCACGCCATGCAGGGGGGGAAGATCTGCGGGCAAAGGTGGAAGCCGAACTCGTCGCGGCCGCAGCCCGCCTGACCCTGCCGGTGCTGCTGGTGCGCGGCGGCCAGTCGGAACTGGTCAGCCAGGAGCATCTCGACGAATTTCGCCAGCTCGTACCCCACGCCCGGCTGGCCGATGTGGCCGGGGCCGGGCACATGGTGGCCGGAGACCGCAATGACGTCTTCACCGGCGCGCTGCTGGAGTTTCTGAAGGATCTGGTGGTGGAGGCCAAAGCCTGAGTCGGATCAGGAGTTTGAGCCGTTTGGCTCAAGTTCTGATTCTGATTCAACTGCGGGCCGAAAGCTGAGTCGTTTCAGGTCTCTGGCCCGTGCGGTTGAGGCGCTGTTCACGTTCCCTTGAAATCCGGAGTCCGCTTTTCGAGGAAGGCGGTTCTTCCCTCTGCGAAATCCGCGCTGTCAAAACAGGCGATGGCAGCGGTTTCCGCCTTGTCATGATCGGGTGCGGAGTGGCCTGCCGGGATGGTCAGTGCCGCCTTGGTGGCGGCATGGGTCAGCGGCGCGTTTTGCGCAATCGTGGCCGCCAGTTTCCGTGCTTCGGCCTCCAGTGCACTGTCTTCCAGAAGCTGGTTGAGAAAGCCCCAGTGCAGGGCCTCACCGGCTTCGATGCGCCGGGCGGTGAAGATCAGTTCCCGTGTCCGCGCCGGGCCGATGAGTGCGGCCACATCCACCAGCGCCGCCGGGGGATAGGCGATGCCGAGCCGGGCGGCGGGGATGCCGAAGCTGCTGCCGTGGCTCGCAAGGCGCAGGTCGCAAGATGCGGCAAGACCGAAGCCGCCGCCGAGGCAATGGCCGCGGATCATGGCAATCACCGGCTTGCGGCAGGTCTTCAGCGCCTCGAAGGCGGCGAGGTTGATGTCCTCATAGGCGCGGGCGGCTTTCGCGTTCTTGCGGGTTTCCTCGAACTCGGAAATGTCCGCCCCGGCGCAGAAGGTCTCGCTGCCCGCACCGCGCAGGATGATGGCGCGCACATCGCGCTCGGCTTCAAGTGCGGACACGGCAGCGGGCAGGGCGCGCCACATCTCCAGCGTCATGGCGTTGCGGCGCTTTTCATTGGCGATCACCAGCCAGCCGGTGCTGCCTTCAATCCGGATCTCAAGTTCCGGCGGGGGAGTGTGCGATTGTCCTGTCACGTGATATCTTCCCTGTCTGGCGCCTTGAGGGGATGGCGTCCGGTGATGAGTTCTTTTCCTTTTGGCCGGGCTTTGTTATGGCTCGCTCCGGCCTATATGAGGACGGCATGACAGGTCCGGCGCTGCAGAGGCTGCGCACAGGGCCTGCGACAGGAGACGCGCCATGGTGAACACCACTTTCAAGACGGCCAAGCCAACCGTGAGCTTGCATGATCCCGTATGGCATCAGCTTCGGGAAGAGGCCGAAAAGATGGTCATCGGCGAACCGGCTCTGTCGTCCTTCGTCTATGAGACCATTCTCAACCATGGGCGCCTTGAGGATGCGGTGATCCACCGGCTTGGCGACAGGCTGGGCCGCGACGTGGTGTCCGCCTCCCTCATCCGCCAGACCTATTCCGAAGCCCTCAGCGACGAGCCGGAACTGGGCGAGATCTTCCGCGTCGACATGATGGCCGTGTTCGACCGCGATCCGGCCTGCGAAAGGCTGCTGGAGCCGCTGCTCTATTTCAAGGGCTTCCATGCGCTGCAGACGCACCGCCTTGCTCACTGGCTGTGGCGGCGCGGGCGCTCCGACTTTGCGCTGTATCTGCAGAGCCGGTCCTCCGAGATCTTCCAGGTGGATATCCATCCGGCGGTTCCTGTCGGCCGGGGCATCTTCATGGATCACGCCACGGGGCTTGTCGTTGGCTCCACGGCCGTCATCGAGGATGATGTCTCGATCCTGCAGGGCGTGACGCTGGGCGGCACCGGCAAGGAGCAGGGCGACCGGCATCCGAAGATCCGCAAGGGCGTGCTCATCGGCGCGGGCGCCAAGATCCTCGGCAATCTTGAAATTGGCCGCTGCTCGCGCATTGCTGCAGGCTCGGTTGTCCTTCAGGACGTGCCTTGCAACACCACCGTCGCCGGGGTTCCGGCGCGGGTCGTGGGGCAGGCGGGATGCGCAGAACCGGCCCGGTCCATGGACCAGCTGCTGGCGGATAAACAGCCTGACGCGTGATCCCCCTGTGGGAAAGCCCATGATTCCGGGGAAAGACGGTTCCGGCGGTTGGCTCACGGCGCTGTTCGTGTAGGTTCCGCACCCGTGAAATACGGGGACCCGAAAGGAGCGAAAGACGTGAAAGCCGACGAAATCAAGAAGCTGGAAGCCTATCTGCAGCGCAAGTTCAACCTGCCGTCCATGAAGGTGAAGGCCCGTCCGAAGAAGGACGATTCCGCCGAGGTTTACATCGGCGACGAGTTCATCGGCGTTGTCTTCCGTGATGACGAGGACGAAGACCTGAGCTGGAGCTTCCAGATGGCCATCCTGGAGATGGACCTTGAGGAAGACGACGAGGATTGATCCGGCAAGCCGCCGCTGGAGCCATGGGCAAGCAGCGCCGGCTGTCCGAACTGATCTGAAAGGGACGTGCCCTGCGCAAAGCTGCAAGGCGCGTCCCTTCTGTTTTCCGGGCTGGCGTTCCCGTCTGGGGGCATCCAGGCCTCAGTGAGGCAAGAAACTCTCGAAAAGTGCGCCCATCTGCCGGTCCAGCCGGCCCCAGCTGCTGAGCAGCTTCATGTCGAAGCGGTAGCTGGCCACGAGATCCGGGGCGAGGCGCATGTCGCGCAGGCAGCTTGCCGGAGCATCTTTCGGTAGTCTGCAGCGGGCGGCAAATCCGGTTTCAAGCCCAGTGCCGTCGTCCTCGTAGAACAGGACGTCTTCGCTGGCGCCCGCCTTGCCGGACATGTCGAGCATGTAGAGACCGGCCTGTCCCACCTGCGGCTTTCCGGCGGCAAGGCGGCGCAGCGTTGTGTCCATCCGCTCCATGACCGTCTCGACCTTGCGGGACGCCATCAGTTCCACGGTGACCGGCAGTTCCGCAGCAGCCCGGTTGCCCCTGTTTCCGTTGGTGCCGGCATAGCCGGTCATGGAGGGCCAGTTGACTTCCAGGGTCAGCCGCTCGTGGAACGAGCCTTCCTTGCGCTGCTCCGGCTTGGGCAGCATGTTCATGGGAACCGTTACCCTGCGGTCGCCAAGCCAGAGCGTGACAAGGCGGGCTTCGTCCGTGCGCAGCTCCATTCGGGTGGAGGCCTGTTCAATCCAGCCGCCAATCATCTTCGCAATATAGGCAAGGGTCAGCAGCACCAGCAGCGTCAGAATCAGGGCGGAATGGAACGGCCGGTAACCTGTTGCCTTGGGTAGGGTGACCGGCATCATGGCCGCCACCTTTCGGCTCTGCGCGCAAAGCAGCCGTCAGCATTTCCGTGCCAAAGCAGGACAGATGTTCCAGAACGGTATGGGCAGACCTGTGATGGTTGCTGCATTCGCTTGGTTTCTGTTCCGTTCGTGACCGCCGGAAACCGGCATGCGGTTTGCACTTCCCCTCCTGTCTCCGTGAGGACAGACTCACGTCCCGATGGTTAACAAGAGGTTAATGCCGTGCTTCTTGAACTGCTGCTTGCCGTTTACATGGGCTGCGCCGGCTTCGTTGCAGCGGGCCTGGTTGGAAGCGCTTATCAACTTGTTACCGACTCGCCACCCAGTTTCCAGATCCCGGCGCACAGTATCGCAGGAATTCTGGGGGTTGTTCTGGTCTGTGTCTTCGCCGGACCCTTCATCATCATGCGCAATGCCATCCGTGGACGGCGGCTGGAAGGGCGCCCGGTCGGCTGGCTGGTGGCCTCCTCCACCATTGCAGGCATGTGGAGCCTGTGCTCTGGTGTCCTCGTAATGCATTTTGCGCTGGGGCTTGCCAACTCGTGGTCGTGATCCCGGTGTGACAGACCGGGAGGAAAACATGACGCTCTACCGCCTTGAGGACCGGACGCCGGAACTTGCTGCTGACGGAGCCTGCTGGGTGGCGCCAACAGCAGTGCTGATCGGTTCGGTGCGGCTGGAGGAGGGGGCGAGCGTCTGGTTCGGCGCGGTGCTGCGCGGTGATAATGAACTGATCCTCGTCGGCAAGAACAGCAATGTCCAGGACGGCTGCGTGCTGCACACGGACATGGGCTATCCTCTGACGATCGGTGAAGGCTGCACCATCGGCCACAAGGCCATCCTGCACGGCTGCACCATCGGCAGCAATTCCCTCATCGGTATGGGCGCGACGGTGCTGAACGGCGCGAAGATCGGCCGCAACTGCATCGTGGGCGCCAATGCGCTGATCCCCGAGGGCAAGGAAATCCCGGACAATTCGCTGGTGGTGGGCATGCCGGGCCGTGTTGCACGGACGCTGGATGCCGCGGCCGAAGAAGGCCTGCGCAAATCGGCCGCAGGCTACGTGCGCAACTGGCAGAGGTTCAAGGCCGGGCTGGCGCCCGTGTGATCCTGCGATGATCTGATGGCTTGCGCCCGTGACTGCTCCCCCGAAAAGTCGGCAGTGTTTGAGCCGGGCTGCCAGCAGGGCCCCAACTCCTCTCCCCCTCAAGGCTACCGGTTTCGCACATCAGGTCCGGACATCGCCCGCAGTGATGCATCTGATCTGTGGCGAGGACTCTCCGCTCCCCTCCCCCTCGTGGGGAGGGGTGAGGGGTGGGGGGCTGAGTCTGCAACTATTTGAAGGATAGATATTTTCCTGATGAGGAATCAGAAGAGCAGCTGTCTGAAATCAATGGGTACTCTGCCAGACGGAAAGGCCTTTCCCCCCACCCCTAACCCCTCCCCACGAGGGGGAGGGGGCTGAAAGACCGTGTCAGAGTGACCAGACTTCAGACTTTCCCCAAGCTGTCTTCGGCTTCAGGCACGATGTGTGAAGCCGGTAGCTCAAGAGGGGAGAGGAGCGCTGCGGCGACGGGCTGAGCCTTCTAATCCGCCAGCCTGTTTCAAACACTACCTGAAAAGGCGGGAGCCGGTCTCGCGGGGGCGGACCGGCTCCCTGAACCCGGCCGTGGTTGGGATGGGGAGGGTGGGGACGCGGCCGGGCTGTTCTGTCGGGCTCCGGGACGTCCCGGAGCGCTTCCGTATGCGGGTCTCAGTTTCCGATGCTGGCCACGGTGGTGACGCGGGTATCGGAAATGCTGGTCCAGGCGGCTGCCGATGTCGTGGCCTGCCGCTTCACGTAGCGGTAGGGCGTCGAGTACCAGGGCAGCACGGCCTCGATCTGGTTGTCGAGGATCAGGTCGCCCTGATCCGTGCGGACCGTCAGGACCGCATGGCCTTCGTTGTTGATGTCCTTCACCACCGTGATCAGCAGCGCGCTTGCGGGCCAGCCGGCCTTCAGCAGACGGCGCTGCTTCTCGATCACATATTCCTCGCAGTCGCCGACGCCATTGTCCGGAAAGGTCCAGTACTCGGGCACGCCGAACTGTTCCATGTCCGTCACGGGACGGATTTCCCGGTTGACGGTGGCATTGACCGAAAGCAGTTCCTCGAAGCGCTCTTCCGAGAGTTTCACGACAACTGGCTTGTCGGTGCGGGCCGCGCAGGCCGCCGGATGTTCCTTGCAGAAGACGAGATGTCCCTGCGGCGCTGCCGCAGCTCCGGCCATGGCCATATAGCGGCCGGGATTGGCGCTTGCTGCTGTGGCATACATGGCTACCGCAAAGGCAGCACATGCGATGATTGGCTTCCAGATCTTTATCTTCATGTCGTCGCCCTCCCCAAGGCTGACGACACCATTGCATCTGCAATTTTATTTGCATCTAAGTCAGGTCATCGCTTTTTCCATGATGTTTATCTGAATTTTACTTGAGTTTTTTCTTTATTTTATTTGATTTTGAATTGAGTTTTATCTTGATTTGAATAAAGTTTTACGGATCTTGCGCAAGTCGGTGATTTCAAACTGGATTTTCAGAAGTCGGGCGGCCGGGGTTGAAGGCTGGCTCACCGGGCACCTGTCCGGTAGCCGTTTCCGCCTCGCGCGGGCGAGGAAAGAAAGCTGAAACCATACGGGGATTTTCTGTGTTGCCAGGCGTATTTGCCCTGCCGAATTCCTTCCCCGGGAGGCGGCCTCACTCTGCGGCAAGGCGGGGGCATGAGCCTTGAGAGGAAGGATTGGTTGAGAGGCCTTCCGCACAAAAAAAATCCCGGCTTTGGGCCGGGATCTCTTTGTGGTGTCATGCTGAAAGGCAATGCCGGTTTCCGTTGACTGCACCGGAAGGCCGATAGGGGCCACGCAGGCGCTATGCTGGCGGAGTGCTGCCGTCCTCCGGATCATCCGGCACCATATGCTGTTCGAGCAGGGCCTGATTCTGGATCACGGCGAATTCCAGGGCGATGCCTTCTTCCAGATGGCGGACAACACGCGCCCGCATCCGGCCAAGGGCGATCTCGGTGCCGATCGGCGGACGTGCCGGGCAGGAGAGCGCAGCGCCGGACAGTGATACGTCGATGATGCGGCAGGTATAGGCGGTGCCATCGGGCAGAACGATCCGGGTGATCGGGTTCTTCGGCACGAAACGCTCGTGGCGCCGGTCTTCCGGCAGGTTCAGCTCGTTGCGGTTGGCCAGCCAGGTCAGCACGCTGGCGATCTTGTCACGCTTGCGCGGCGTGTTGGCAAGCGCCACGGCAAAGCCGCCGTCGATCTCGCGTGTGATCGTTCCTTCCACCCGGCCGATATGGTCCAGATAGGCCACCACCTTTTCGCCCACACGTCCTGCCACAGGCGCAATGAGGGCCATGCCGCCGGGCGACATGTTGACGACCTGACAGGGATATTCCTGCCGGTTTTCCAGCATGAAGCGGCCGAGGACGTTCACCTTCACGCGCTGGTGACGGCGCCGGTCCGTGCCCTTGGCGGGCAGACCGGGCGCGGGCCTGGCAGCTTCTGCTGCTGTCATGGATCTTGTTTCCCTATCTTATGCGGGAGGAATCTTGTTCTCCACGGACACGATAGGCGGGGACTATTAACATTGCGTAAGATCAGCCCAAGACTTTTCAGATCTTGCCGCCGTCATAGACAGTCAGATGCCCGACCCGTCTCGTCCCTTCCATCGACGGCGCGGCAAGATGGGCCTGTCCGCCATTGATGATCTGCGGAACAGCCGTGCGGCGCGGGGCAGGGGTGCCTGTCAGGAAGGACGGGCGCTCATCAGGCCAGATCAGCCGCAGGCTGGAGATGGACTGGTTCAAAATGGGATGCAGGCCCAGCCAGTAGGGACGCTCGAAGCTGGCGCTGGCGCCAAGGATGCGGCTGCGGCCTTCGCCCGGCATGTGCAGGGGGAGAAGCAGCATTTCCATCTTCAGAACCTGATTGCGCTCGGTGTGCCCGTCGACGCCGATAACCGCCGCGGCCGCATCTTCAGTGATGGCGGCCATGACGGAGGCGAGGGCTTCGCGGTCCTCATTTCCCCAGCCGCGCAGGAAATTGCGGCCTTTCAGCTCGCGGCAATGGGTGGAGCAAAGACGGGTTCCTGCGAGGCGGTAGCGGTAGGTGTCCTGATCGACGGCTTCCAGGATGAAGGTGTCGCCGAGCAGACCGCGAATCCGGCCCGGGTCGATCTCCGACCGGTTCGGGGCGGTGCGGGTGCCGCGCAGTTCGTCCCAATACTGATAAAGGGTACGGTTGACGCCATGCTTCATTTTGACCGGTCCTTCTGCCACTTGTGCGCCGCTGCGGCATGCGTGTCCTTATCTGGGACATTTCTCCGCGCCTGCGCTGGTTCTGCCGGTTACAGAGCATTTACTATGCCAAATGCGCCGGTGGGTGAAAAAATCACCGGCTTTCCTAAAGTTTGAACGGATTTTTAAGGTTACCCCAAGCTTGCGCTTGCTCCGGAAATTGCTTTGGCACAGGCTGATTGCAGCCAGGTGCAAGAGATCCGGACGGCCGGACCGGTCACACTGCGGCGCATTTATCCGGGCCTTGCGGCAGGTGCGGGGTCCGGAACAGGTTATGAGGCGCCCGTTGCCGGCAAGGCGGCGGGCGCCTTGTCTTTGTCTTGTCTTTCCGGGGCAGATCCTTAAGTGTCTGGACATGAACCGGGCATCCTCAATGTCCGCAAGTGAAACAGATGTCAGGATTGAACCGGTCAAAATGAACCAGCCCCAGCCGATCGGCCCGTCCAGTGGCCTGCCGCCGCAAGGCCCGCTCCCGCCAAGACAGAAGGCCTTCAACATTCCTGCCGTGGTGGCCGTTCTGGCCGGTCTCATGCTGGTGGTCCACCTGATCCGCACGGAGTTTCTGAGCGCGGATGCCAATTACGAGATTCTGGTGCTGTTCGGCTTCTGGCCCGCCCGTTACAGCGCGGAGCTTTTCGGCGCCGGGCTCGTGCCGGGCGGATATGCGGCGGACGTCTGGTCGTTTCTGACCTATGCCTTCCTTCATGGCAGCTGGGCGCATGTGGGCATGAACATGGCCTGGATGATTGCCTTTGCGCCGCCTTTGGCGGTCCGTCTTGGCACCGTCCGTTTTCTCGCCCTGAGCGCGGTGGCGGCCATCGCCGGCGTTCTGGTGCATCTGGCGCTGCATTTCGGCGAGGCTGTGCCGGTGATTGGCGCCTCCGCCGCCGTGTCCGGGCAGATGGCGGCGGTGTTCCGTTTCGCCTTTCAGCCGGGCGGGCCGATGGCCGGCGGCAACCGCAATGATCCGCGGGCCTATGAGCTGCCGGTTGCGCCCTTGCGCGATGCCCTCTTGAATGCCCGCGTCCGCAATCTCCTGATCCTGTGGTTCGGCATCAACCTGCTGTTCGGCGTGGCGGGCGGGGAGCTTCTCGGGGCCTCCGGGGATATCGCCTGGGAAGCGCATGTGGGCGGCTTTCTGGCCGGGTTTCTCCTGTTTCCCTATTTCGACCCTGTCCGGCGGTTTCGATAATGTGACGTGAAGTGAAGCTCTCCGCCCAATGCAGGATTTGCATCCTCTGCGCTTTTGGGGGCATGATGAACGTCAGGTTACCGCCGGGAGGAACTGGGAGGTAGCCGGTGCCACGTCAGCTATCGGGAGAGCAGCATGACAGTAGCTTCGATTCTCAATACCAAAGGCCGTGACGTGATCACGGCAAGTTCGTCGGCCACGGCCGGCGACATCTGCAAGCTTCTTGCGGAAAAGCGGATTGGCGCGGTGGTGATCACTGATGCGAAGCGGCACATCGAAGGCATCGTTTCGGAACGTGATATCGTGCGTGTCATCGGGGCGGAGGGGCCGGAAGCCCTGAACAAGCCGGTGACGGCCGTCATGACCCGCACCGTGATCAGCGCTTCGGAAGGCGATACGCTCAACAGCATCATGTCCCGGATGACATCCGGCCGCTTCCGCCACATGCCTGTGGTGTCCGGCGGCAAGCTGACCGGCCTCATCTCCATCGGCGACGTGGTCAAGCACCGCATCGCACAGGTGGAAGAGGAAGCCGAGCAGATGCGCAATTACATCGCCATGGCGTAAAGGCCTTGCGTGGCCCCGGCAGGCCTGCCGGGGCTGCGAGTGCCGGCAGGCTGTTTATCTGCCTGCAGGAAACAGGCGCGGATACTCGATCTTGGGGCAGCGGTTCATGATCACCGTCAGCCCGGCCGCTTCCGCCTTGGCGGCTGCTTCCGCGTGCTCGACGCCGATCTGCATCCAGATCACCTTCGGAAGGCTGGCCAGCGCCAGTGCCTCGGTGACGATGCCTGGCACCGCATCGGATGCGCGGAAAATATCCACCATGTCCACCGGCACGGGAATGTCCGTCAGGCTGGCATAAACCGTGCGGCCCAGCAGCTCCTTGCCGGCAAGCCCCGGATTGACCGGATAGACCTCGTAGCCCTGATCAATCAGGAATTCCATCACGTGATGCACCGGCCGGTCTGCATTGGCGCTGGCGCCGATGATGGCGATGGTCTTCGTCTCTTCAAGGATCTGCCGGATCAGGCTGTCGGGATAGGCGGGCGTCATGGTCATTCTCCGGTCCATTCGGGTTTGCGCTTCTGCAGGAAGGCATTGATGCCTTCTTCCGCGTCGCGGGCCATCATGTTCTCCACCATCACCGACGCGGCATAGTCATAGGCCTCGCCCAGCGGCATTTCGAGCTGGCGGTAGAACGCCTCCTTGCCGGTCTTCAGCGTCAGCGGCGACTTGGAGGCGATGACCTCGGCATATTTCTGCACGACCTGTTCCAGATAGTCGCCGGGAACTATGCGGTTAATGAGGCCGAAGGACTTGGCGGTGGAGGCATCGATGCTTTCCCCCGTCAGCAGCATCTCCATGGCCTGTTTGGGGCTGGCATTGCGGCTCACCGCCACCATGGGCGTGGAGCAGAACAGACCGATGTTGACGCCCGGCGTGCAGAAGGTGGCCGTGTCCGTGGCCATCGCCAGATCGCAGGAGGCGACGAGCTGGCAGCCGGCTGCCGTTGCAACGCCCGTCACCACCGCAATCACCGGCTTGGGCAGGCGCACGATCTGCTGCATCAGGTCCGAGCACTGGCGCATGATGGCTTCATAGGTGGCGCGGCCCCGGTCTGCCTCGGCGCGGGCCGCCATCAGCTCTTTCAGGTCATGCCCGGCGCAGAACACCTTGCCCTCGGCGCCCAGCAGGATGACGCGCACCGCCGGGTCAATGGCCGCCAGCTCAAGCTCGGCGGACAGCGCGGTCATCATCGCCCGCGACAGGGCATTCATCTTCTCCGGCTGCTGCAGCACAAGGCGCAGCACGCCATTGTGCAGCAGCTTGCCGATCAGCGGGCGGGTTTCGGCTGCGGCGGTGTCTTCTGTCTTCTGCATTCTGCTTTCCCGGCATGGTCACGATGTGGCCGGAGCATACAGCAGCCGGGCCAGCGGGGAAGCAGGCAAAAGGGGCAGCCAGGTGGCGATGTGTCAGGGATGGGGCAGGGGGAAGCCGTAGCGGGCGCTGAGGGCTTTCAGGATTTCATCCTTGTCATTGATGAACTGCGGCGCGCCGCTTGGGTCCACCGGTTCGCTCGTCAGAACCAGCACCGGCAGGCTCTGGTTTTCAGCGCCGATCAGCTCCGCCACGTCTGTCCGCGGGCGCGGCCAGGCGATGCGGCGCACATCGAGTTTCTGTGCCAGATCAGGAAAGGAGGCGAGGATGCCCTCCATCAGGGCGCAGTGCCAGCAGTAGAACACGTCACCCGGATAGGCCGGGTCCGTGAAGCCGGGACGCAGCAGGAAGAGAATGTCCTTCATGAAAGCTCCTGTGCCTTGCCCGCAGCGGCTGGCGCGGGCCTCCGTCATTTGGCCGATGCCTCTCCCGGTTGGCAAGGGCCGCGTTTCCGGCAAGAGTGACCTTGGAACGGGAAGGGGGACGCGATGCAGCCGGTGATGAGCGTGGACGAGGTGGAGGCGTTTCTGCGGGCCGAGTTTCCGCAGGTCTATCTGGACGGGCCGCTCTACGGGGTGCAGGAGATCGCGCCGGGGCTTGCTGCCCTGCGCTTTACTGCCAGCGAGCGGCACCTGCGGCCCGGCGGCACGGTGTCCGGCCCGGCGATGATGGCGCTGGCTGATCTTGCCGCCTATGTGGTGATCCTTGCCCATATCGGCCCGGTGGCGCTGGCGGTGACGACGAATCTCAACATCAACTTCCTGCGGAAGCCCGCACCCGGTGATCTCATCGCCACCTGCCGGATTCTCAAGCTCGGCCAGCGGCTCGCCGTGGTGGATTGCGCCATTTGCGGGGACGGGGAGGGCGAAATGGCCGCTCACGCCACCGCCACCTACTCGATTCCGCCGCGCCGGCAGGGCTGAAATGGCAAGATTTATACGGTATTCAGCTACCGTTTTTGAAATCATTGATTTGTATGTGTAATTTACGGCATGGTGCAAATGTTTCGCCTTGACGGTTTGCTGGCGAACGCGTATCACCCTGCCCGAACACACGGTGTGCCGTGCGGGATCTGTGTCCTGCCAAGCCGCCGTTCTGGTTTCACCGACGATTCACGGATCAGACACATGAAGACCTTCTCTGCCAAGCCGGCTGAGGTCGAGAAAAAGTGGATCTTGATCGACGCTGAAGGCATGGTCGTAGGCCGTCTGGCTGCCTACATCGCCAGCCATCTGCGTGGCAAGCATCTGCCGACCTTTACTCCGCACGTTGACTGTGGCGACAACATCATTGTCGTCAACGCTGACAAGGTGGTGCTGACGGGCCGCAAGTACGAAAACAAGAAGTACTACTGGCACACCGGCCACCCGGGCGGCATCAAGGAGCGTACTGCACGCGCCATCATCGAAGGCCGTTTCCCCGAGCGCGTGCTCGAGAAGGCTGTCGAGCGCATGATGCCGGGCGGCCCGCTGTCCCGCCGCCAGCTCAAGAACCTCAAGGTTTACGCTGGCCCGACCCACCCGCATGAAGCTCAGACGCCGGTCACCGTCGACGTCAAGAGCCTCAACGAAAAGAACGCGAAGAGGGCTTGAGCATGGCTGAGCTGCAATCCTTGGACCAGCTGAAGGGCGCCGTTTCGGCCGCCGTCGAAGCTCCGGTTCATGTCCAGAAGCTGGACGCCCATGGCCGCGCCTATGCCACCGGCAAGCGCAAGGACGCGATTGCCCGCGTCTGGGTCAAGCCGGGCACCGGCAAGATCACCGTCAACGGCAAGGACTACACGGCATACTTCGCCCGTCCGGTCCTGCAGATGATCCTGCGTCAGCCGATCCTGCTGACCAACCGCGATGGCCAGTATGACATCGTTGCCACCGTCACCGGTGGCGGCCTGTCCGGCCAGGCCGGCGCTCTGCGTCATGGCATCTCCAAGGCCCTGACCCATTACGAGCCGGAACTGCGCGGCATCCTCAAGAAGGAAGGCTTCATCACCCGCGACAGCCGCGTGGTCGAGCGCAAGAAGTACGGCCGCGCCAAGGCCCGCCGTTCCTTCCAGTTCTCCAAGCGCTGATCCCTCAGCTGCTTGTCAGACGAAAAAAGAACCCGCTGGTGCGAGCCGGCGGGTTTTTTTGTTTGGGGGGCAAGCATGCATTCCTCCCGATCGTCATGGCCGGGCTTGTCCCGGCCATCTGCAAGCCGTTGATTTGTAGAGGTCCTCGGCACAAGGCCGGGGATGATGATGGAGAAGCTGGACGTTTGCGAGAAGCCTGATCTGGTGTGAACGGCGGGTTTGCTGGTTTTCTTGGGGCGGTGCCTTTGTACCCCTTACAGCTTTTCCTGAAGCCCGGCGCCTGCAGGCTTCTGCCGCCTGTGCTGGTGGAACGTGACGGGAGCCGGGCGGAAAGGCTCAGGAAACGGACCAGACCCCGGCACAAGGCCGGGGCGGCGCGGAGAGCGGGCAGGCGCTGGGAAACCCATCTCACAGCCTGCGATTTGCACCCGTTATCACCGTCGCTACTACGTAACGAAACGCGGCGCGTTCGCCACGGCAAAGTGCCGGATGCCCCCATGTTGGGGACGTCCGGTCCAAGCCCCTCCACCGCGCCGTCCCGGCCTTGAGCCGGGACCTGTTGGGGAGGCTGTGAGCTTGATGTTCAAACCCGCTTGCAAGTTCTGCGTTAAATACGAAGAAGTATTGACCCTGTTCAGGAGCAGCCGATACGCTTGAGACACTATGATCACCCAATCCAGGGAAACAGGCACTCGACTGCGTGATCATATGATGGGGAAGGCGGGGCCGAAGATGGAAAAGTCTGAGAATATTGCGACCCCTGAGATCCGTCTTAGAGCAAGACTGGCCCGGCAACTGGATGTTGACCTTTATCAAGGCCGTGGCCTGTCAATCCTGAACACGGTTGTTGTCTGGGTGATCTTGTTTTCAGTCATCTTGGTTATTCTTGAGACTGAATCGACGATCATAAGTCGATTTTCGTCGTTCTTTTATGGATTTGAGTGGGTGCTCCTTGTTTTCTTCAGTTTGGAATACCTTCTTAGGTTGTGGTGCGCCCCGGAAAACCCCTCATACCGAAATCGTCTGGCTTATGTGATCAGGCCACTTGCAGTCATCGACTTGCTTGTCATTGCCACAATGGCATTCACGTTGATTGGCGTGGAGGGGGTCTTGCTTCGTCTGTTGCGGCTGTTCCGTCTCCTGAGACTCGCAAAGCTTGGCAGGTTTTCACAGGCTTTCAGGGATATTTCGTCTGCTGTCATAAAGCGCCGTTACGAGTTATGCGTCAGCCTTATCATTGCGGGCGTGCTCATGCTGGTTTCAGCCTCGCTGCTTTATGTGACGGAGGCCGAGGGGCAACCCGAAGCGTTTGGAAGCATTCCGCGCGCTATGTGGTGGTCCATGGCAACTCTCACCACTGTTGGTTATGGAGATATCGTCCCCATAACCCCTCTGGGGCGGTTCTTTGCGACGTTTACGGCAGTTATGGGGATTGGTTTGATTGCGATGCCTGCGGGCATCCTCGCCTCTGCATTCAGCGAAGTTGTGCAAAAGCGCGACCGCAGAGCGGCTGAAGCCGGAGAAGGAGATGATCCGAATGGCAATTAGGTTTCAGCGCCGTATCCGCATCGCGCCGGGTGTGAACGTGAATTTTTCAAGAAGTGGTCTTGGTCTGTCAGTCGGTCCACGGGGGTTTTCGTTCAGTGCTGGTCCTGGAGGGGTATACAGGAACATAGGCCTTCCTGGTACCGGCCTATCTCACCGTGAGAAAATCGGCGGCGGCCGGCGAAGTCGTTCTGATCGGCAGAGATCAGAATCCACGGTGCAGGTTTCGGTGGAGATCGATAGCGATGGACAGATGCAATTCAGGCTGCCGGAGGGTGCGCCTGCGCCGCAAGCGCTGATCAGGCGTGTCCGGGAGAGCGAACCTCAACTTATTGACCAACTGATCTCAAATGCGGTCGAAAAGCTCAATCAGGAGCTCCAAGCCTGCCTTGCGGTGCATCTCAGTACTCCGGCACCGGTTTACCAACCGCTTGAGGTGTTGTCTGAGTTGCCGGAGGAGCCTGCGAAACCTATCCTGAATGTGCCCGGTTTCTGGGACAGACTGTTCTTGCGTACCCGAAAAATTGGGGAGGAGAATGCACTGCTGCTTCAGCGTTACGATGACGCGATGGAGGAATGGCGCGACGCTGTCCGCGCCTTCGATACATTTGCGGCAGAAGTCAAAGAGCTGAACATACGTGTCCAAGCTGGCGACGTGGACGCACAATCAAAAGCCCTTGAGAGCCGCTTTGGCGATGTTGTTTGGGCGAAGCCGACCGACATACTATTCGACTTCGGTGATGATGCTACGACAATCAGTCTGGACATAGATCTTCCATCTTTGGAGGAATTGCCCGCGCGCGAAGCGCTACCTCCTGCCCGCGGGGTGAACATCCGTTGGAGGCAGCGAAGCAGTGCCCAAATGAGACGTGACTTTTGTTACCTCGCACATGCTACCCTATTTCGGGTTGCTGGGGAGGTGTTCGCAGCGTTACCTCGAGTTCGCCAAGTGACTGTTTCGGGATTTACGCAACAGTTGGATCCATCGAAGGGGCGGGTCAGCGAATTCTACATCCTCTCAGCCAGGATTGAGAGAAGCGGTTGGGAAACGATCAACTTCAGCAATCTTGACGCGATCGATGTGCAGGCAGCACTTGAGTGCTTTCATTTGATCCGTGATATGACCCGGGGAAATGAGTTGCGGGCGATCACGCCTCTTCCCTGACCTCATCCCCCCTTCATCCCCACCCCCGCCACATAGGTCTCCATCACCGCCCGGTCATCACCCAGCGTCTGCAGAATGAAGAGCTCATCCGCCAGGGAGCGGGCGGTCTCGGCGCGCAGGGCCATTTCGCGGGTGGCGGCGGGGTTGAGGATGATGATGTCGGCTTCCGTGCCGGGCTCCAGCGTGCCGATCCTGTCTGCGAGAGACAGGCTTTCGGCGTTGCCTCGGGTGGCCCAGTAGAAGGTCTCATAGGGGTGGAGGCGCTGGCGCTGGAGTTGCAGCACCTTGTAGCCTTCGTCCAGTGTGCGCAGCATGGAATAGGACGTGCCGCCGCCGATATCCGTGGCAATGGCGATGCGCACGCCCGCGCTGTCCATGCGTGCCTTGTCGAACAGCCCGCTGCCGAGGAAGAGGTTTGACGTGGGGCAGAACACGGCGACGGAGCCCGTCTCCCGCATCACGGAAAGCTCCCGGCCGTTCATGTGGATGCAGTGGCCGAGCAGGGTCTTGCGGCCCAGAAGGCCATAGCGCTCATAGATGGCGAGATAATCCGCATCCTGCGGGTAGAGCTCCAGCGTGTAGCTGATTTCGTTGAGGTTTTCGTTGATGTGGGTCTGCAGGTGGCAGTCCGGAAACTCGCGCAGCAGCGTGCCTGCCGCCTCCAGCTGTTCCGGCGTGGAGGTGATGGCAAAGCGCGGGGTGATGACATAGAGCGCGCGGCCCCGCCCGTGCCATTTTTCCAGAAGGGCGCGGCTGTCGTCATAGGCGCTCTGGGCCGTGTCGCACAGGGCGGCGGGGGCGTTGCGGTCCATCATGGTCTTGCCGCCCAGCATGCGCATGCCGCGCCGCTCCGCCTCCTCGAAATAGGCCTCGACCGAATTGGGATGGCTGGAGCAATAGGCCACCGCCGTGGTGGTGCCGTGGGCGATCAGCGTGTCGTAGAAGGTGCTGGCGATGCGCGCGCCATGGGCCTTGTCCGCAAAGCGCTGTTCGGCGGGGAAAGTGTAGTCGTTCAGCCAGTCCAGCAACTGGTCCGCCCAGGAGGCGATCACCTGCGCCTGCGGGAAATGCAGATGCGTGTCGATGAAGCCCGGCAGGATCAGATGCGGGCGGTGGTCGGTGACGGGCGTTCCCTCCGGCGCCTTGGCGGCAACCTCTGCGTAGCCGCCTGCGGCGGTGATCAGCCCGTTCTCGATCAGGAGCCCGCCATCCTCATGCACCGCCAGCGCCCCCTCATCGCCCGCACCCATGGGACGGCGCAGAAACGAAACGGTGCGGCCGCGCAGCAGCTTTGTGGGGGCGTGAGGCAAGGGTCTGATCTCCTGTGTGCGGGCAGATGAGCGGGGCAGCCGGATTTGGGCATCTTGACCTGGGCATCCAGCCGCCAAACCCTTCCCTTTTAATGAGGGGGAGGGGGCGGCACAAGGGTGAGAGGCGGGAGATAAATTGCCGGAAGTGCAAGTGATTCTTGCGATTAGCTGCGGTTGAATGAGAGATCAACCGCAGCCTGTTTCTTGTTTTGTTATTCTTATATGATTGCAAAGTTTGTATTATTTATTTGCTGTTCTCAATCTGCTTTTCAGTATCTAATTCAGGAGAGGTGGTGTCTGTTTGCGAGGGCTGGTGCGCGATAGGGGTGGGTGTTTGTGTCTTTTTTCTTTGAAAAATCTTTTTGATCATTACAAGGGGGAGCAGCAGAATAAATCCTGCTTTCTTTAGGAAAACAAGAGCAAATGCGAGTATAGTTGAGAGGATGCCTTTACTGTATTTGACGCCGACCATTGTTGCAAGTACGCCTACGGCGCCATAGCTTGCAACTTTGTCTCCGCTGATGAAAGAGTGATAGCTTTCTTCTTGTTTTGGATAATATTTATCTGCGATTCTTATAACTATTTCTTTAATTTCAGATGAGTTTAGTGTGGAGTTTGTTGGTACAATTCTTGCTGTTATGTAGCCTTTTCGGTCGAAGATCGAGGCCTTAATGTTTATTACTCTTTCTCCGCTCCACTCTAATTCAGTGGCATAATATAGTACTTTTTTCTCCTGAATTAGATCTGGGTATGCGCGCCATCCTATGAATTCAATAGGGCTTCCAGACTTCTGGGACTGGATTTTTGTTCCAGAGATCAAGGATTCTGTGATTGAGTTGATGGCAGTTTTGCTTTCTTCTTTCCAATCAGATAACGAAATGTAGCCATCAGTATTGGGGGTTTCTATAAGAAGTATATCAACGCCTGGCATGGCGCTGACAATAAATTTGTCGATGCCATTGCAATCTTCCCAGCCCCAATCCTTGACTACCCATTCGCAATAGTCAGCCTTGGCAATCACCTGAGCCTCTTGGGACATTGGATGTATGCTGCCGCGGGACAGGGTTTCTGGGGCGGTAAAAAAATGGGTTGTTTCATTTCCTGTCGTCGCATGGAGAATTGTTGGCTGGCCAACATATGGAAGAAAGGCAACGACTGTGACTGTCAGATAGTAGTACAATGTCGCCTTGATTGATTGGATGGTCATAGAGTTTAACGCCTGTATTGTAGTTGCGCATTTTGCTTACATAGACCAAACCCTGCGATATGTGTATTGATAAAATGCACCCCCTGGGTGTGGCTGTTGATTAATGAGTGATTGGGACGTTGCTCTCCGCTTTGGCTATGCCCCCGCAAGGCCTCTTGTTTTCCCGGATGGCTGGGCTAGGGTCGCGGCGTGGGGCAGGCGGCCCCGTGTTCCTGACTTTTCCGGAGTTCCCATGTCTTTCAAGCGTCCCCGTCCGACCGACAATGCGGTGTTCGGCAAGAGCGTGACCGGCGGCTCGCATGAGCCCACGTATGGCGGCGTGCTGTCCTTCATGCGCCGGCGTTACAGCCGCGATCTCACGGGGGTGGATGCGGCGGTGCTGGGCATTCCCTTTGATGCCTCGGTGTCCAACCGTCCCGGCGCGCGCTTTGGCCCGCAGGGCGTGCGCCGCGCTTCGGCGATCTTTGATGGTGATCCGCAATATCCGTTCCATGCTGACCCGTTCGAGGGGCTGGCCGTGGTGGATTACGGCGACTGCGCGTTCGATTATGGCCGCAACGCCGAAATCCCGGCCTGTATCGAGGCGCAGGCGCGCGAGATCCTGGATCAGGACGTGCATCTCTTCTCCATCGGCGGCGATCACTTCGTCACGCTGCCGCTGCTGCGGGCGCATGTGGCCAAACACGGGCCTCTGGCGCTGGTGCAGTTCGATGCCCATCAGGACACCTGGCCGGATGATGGCGGGCGCATCGACCATGGCACGATTACGGGCCGCGCCGTGCGAGAAGGGCTGATCGATCCGGACAAGTCGATCCAGATCGGCATCCGCACCCATGCGCCGGAGACCTGCGGCCTTGAAATTCTCTATGGCGAGGAGGTCGAGCTGCTCGGCGTCAATGGCGTGGTGGAGATGATCCGCGACCGGGTGGGCGATGCCAAGGCCTACATGACCTTTGACATCGACTGCCTGGACCCCGCCTTTGCGCCGGGCACGGGCACGCCGGTGGCGGGCGGGCTCACCTCACGCGAGGCGCTGATGATCCTGCGCCGCCTCGGGCCGCTGAATTTCGTTGGCGGCGACGTTGTGGAAGTGGCGCCGGCCTATGATCATGCCGACATCACCTCCATCGCCGGCGCCAGCGTTGCGCAGCATTATCTCGGGCTGCTGGCTGAGAAGAAGCGGCAGGGGTGAGGGGATGCCATGGCCCGGCGGCGGTTCACGCCGGGACGGGCGGAGAATGCAGCTGCGCAGATGGAAGCACCAGCGTGCCGCATATCCGGCGTCGCCCCGGGCGGAGCGAAGCGCAGACCCGGGGACCACTCGTTTGCAGAGTGGTGAGGTGAGCCGCAGCAGGCAGCACGGGCACATGAGATCTGCCAAGACCAGCTCTCGATGAGTTTGCCTCAGCGGGAGTTGGTCAAGCCCGTGCGGCGCCTGCGCAATTTCAAGCCGTGATGAGCCAGCGTCTCGGCGCCTTGGTATGAGCGTCAGCTCCCGAGGGGGTGGCATCTCTCTGCGAGCGAGTAGGCCCCGGCTCAAAAGGCCGGGGCGACGCTGCGGTGAGGGGCAATGCCGTGCGGAAAGCCCCTGACCGCGCAGCTCTTATCCGTGCTTGCGGCTGAACAGGCCGGAGGGGCTGCTGTTGTCGTTTTGCGGGGTCAGGGACCAGGCCTTGTAGAGCGGGTGGCTGTCCTTCATCCGCGCGTAGAGCTTTGTCATCTGATGCAGGAAGGCCATCTTGCCGGCATAGGTGAGAGCCGCGCCGCCAAGCGTCAGAGCCAGCATGTTTTCCGCAGCGCCCCACAGCGCCATGATGAAGCCGGCGCCGGCCAGCAGCGACAGGGCGAGGGCGGTGCGGGACATCTCTGCCGGAATGGGCACGAACATGCGGTTCAGCCAGATCCGCTCGCCAAAGGTGGCGCGCACGTGCCAGCGGTCCGTCCGCCGGGGCGGTGGAAACAGGCGCGGATTGAGCCAGAGCCAGATCAGCACGAGGCCGGTGGCCGCCAGTGCGCCGGGCAGGCCGATCATGCTGTGGCTCCACACGGCCAGCAGCAGCACCGGCAGGGTGGCAAAGCGGGTCCACACGCTCCAGCCGCTGGCGTGGCGCTGCCAGACCTTCGCATTCATGCCGAGCCAGCGGATCTGTCCGGCCGGCATGACGGCGGGACGGATGCGGGTGTTCCCCGCCTGCGGCCTCAATTGCCTTGCGTTTTCCATCGTCTTGACGGCGTGCCCCGAAACCGCTCCCTGAGCATCTGCCGCACCCATTGCGCGGCAGCAATCCGATCCTCCGGATCAGGCCTTTATCTTAACGTAAGTTCCCGGTGCGTCACCCAGGATTTTCACCCGGTGCGCGCCCGGCTTGCGGGCCTTCACCGTGCTGCCGTCCTGCTGGCGCAGCCAGGCATCCCAATGCGGCCACCAGGAGCCGGGGTGTTCCACCGCCGTCTTCAGCCAGTCCTCGTAGGCGCCTTCCGGCTTGCCGCCGGTCCAGTACTGGTACTTGCCGCGTGCGGGCGGATTGACCACACCGGCGATGTGCCCGGAGCCGGAGAGGATATAGTCCACCGGCCCGCCGAAGCAGGACGAGCCCTTGAACACCGAATGCGGCGGGGCGATGTGGTCTTCCTTCGTCGCCAGATTATAGACCGGAATGGTGACCTTCTTCAGGTCCAGCTTCTGGCCGCCGATCTCCATCTTGCCCTTGGAGAGGTTGTTCTCCAGATAGCAGTTGCGCAGGTAGAAGGAGTGGTTCGCCGCCGGCATGCGGGTGGAATCGGAGTTCCAGAACAAGAGGTCGAAGGGGAAGGGCTCCTTGCCGCGCAGGTAATTGTTGACCACGTAGGGCCAGATCAGATCATTGGAGCGCAGCATGTTGAAGGCGGACGCCATCTTCGAGCCGTCCAGATAGCCGCGCTCGGCCATCCGCTTTTCCAGAATGGCGATCTGCTCCTCGTCCACGAAGACCTTCAGGTCGCCGGCATAGGTGAAATCCACCTGCGTGGTGAAGAAGGTGGCCGAAGCGATACGGTCATCACCGGTGGCGGCCATATAGGCCAGCGTCACGGCCAGCAGCGTGCCGCCGACGCAATAGCCGATGGCGTTGACCTTGGTTTCCTTCGTGGTCTTGGCGATCACGTCCAGCGTGCTCAGAATGCCTTCGCGCATGTAATGCTCGAAGCTCTTCTGCGCCTGATGCTCATCCGGGTTGATCCAGGAGATGACAAAGACCGTGTGGCCCTGATCCACCGCCCATTTGATGTAGGACTTCTCCGGCGTCAGATCGAGAATGTAGAACTTGTTGATCCAGGGCGGCACGATCAGCAGCGGGCGCTTCAGCACGGTTTCCGTGGCTGGATCGTACTGGATCACCTCGCATACGTCATTGCGGGCGATGACCTTGCCCGGCGTGAGGGCGAGGTTCTTGCCGAGCGCAAACTTGCTGGCATCCGTCTGGCGGATCTTGATGTCGCCGTGCCCGGCCTTGATGTCTTCGGCCAGAAATTCCATGCCGCGGGCCAGGTTCTCGCCGTTGGAGGCCAGTGTTTCCTTCAGCAGCGCCGGGTTGGTCAGCACGAAATTGGACGGGGACAGCGCATTGGACAGCTGCTGGACGTAGAAATCGGCCTTGTGCTTCGTGTGCTCGTCCAGCCCCTCGGCCTCGCTCACCATGGACTGGGCCCAGTTGCTGGTGATCAGATAGAGCTGCTTGAGGAAATCGAAGAACTGGTTCTCGTTCCAGTCCGGGTCCTCGAAGCGCTTGTCGCGCGGCGGGGGCGTGACGGCGGGCTGCGAAGGCTCGCCCATCATGCGCTTGAGGGAGGAGTTCCACAGATTGATGTAGCCGCCCCACAGCCGCGACTGGGCGTCGATGGCGCGCTGCGGATCGGACATCCAGTATTCGCCGACCTGTGCCAGCGTCTTGACGACGGAGGTCAGCTCGTCCGGGGTCTGGGACGAGGCTTCCCCCTTCTCGCGGGGCTCCAGATAGGCGGCCAAAGCCTTGCCGCCGTTCTCCATCATCTTCGCCAGATTCTGCGCAAAGGCTTCCGGATTGTTGACGATGTACTGCATGACCGGATTGTTCTGTTCGTCTGCGTTCCGGCGGTCATCTGCCATGTCAGGGTTCCCCTCCCTCTCGGACTGCTTTTTCTCTGCGCTGCCGGCCTTGCGGCTTTTGGGGCTGCTTTGCTGCGTTCATTATCAATCTTGCCGTTCCGATTTATGACACGGAATGGATCAAGGGCGAACGCTGATTTCTAGCATAATCAACTGATGCTGGCGGGAAATCCGAAAAACACCGGATTGGCGAGTGACCGCAGGCCGTTCGCGGGGTTATAAGCGGCCAGATGTTTTGCGCGCTGGCCCTGGTGCCGTGCGCCTTGCGGAGGTTTGAGACGGTGAGAGCGATTGCGGCTTTGGGTGTGGTGGTGCTGTTGGGCGGCTGCGCAAGCGAGCCGGATACGTCCGTTTTCAGCATGGTGAGCGCGCCCGTTACCGGAGCGCGCCCGCAGAATTCCCTGCCGCCGCTGCCGCCGACGATTGCGCAGGACGGGGAAGAAGTCTCCGGCGTGCTGGACAGCGAGGCGCGTGAGGCGAATCTGGAACGGCTGAAGAAACTGTCCGAAGCACGGGCCGCCGCGGCGGGACGCAATGGCACGTCAGCGTCCGCGGCCGAGCTGGCGCGCCTGCGCGATGCCCATGGCAAGGCGGCGCTTCAGGAAATCGAAGGGCAGTAAGTCAAGAAGGCTCCGGGGTGCTGACGCATCACGCCTTGAAGAGGTTCAGGCACCCATACGGGCTTGGCCGGGTTCCGGTGAGGCCAGCTCATGGCGGGCTGTTGAGGGAACACTGTCATAAGCCACCAAAAAAACACGGCGCAGGCCCTTGAAGGTGCGTGCGCAAGTGAAGTGGTGCTGATAAGAAGAGCGCCACACAGCAACAGGCCGCATGCGCCTCTTGCTGCGTCTGACCAGGTGGTCAGCGAATCTGGCGGGAAACAGCCGCCGGATGTGTTCGGCTAGCAGCAGAGGAACGCGAGGCCCGCGCCATGGAAGAGTTTCACAAGACCCGCAGACTGCCCCCTTACGTCTTCGAGCAGGTCAACAAGCTCAAGGCGGCGGCACGAGCGCAGGGCGCGGACATCATCGACCTTGGCATGGGCAACCCGGATCTGCCGACGCCCCCGCATATCGTCGAGAAGCTGACCGAAGTGGTGCAGGATCCGCGCACCCACCGTTACTCCGCCTCCAAGGGCATCACCGGTCTGCGCAAGGCTCAGGCTGCCTACTATGAGCGCCGATTCGGTGTGAAGCTGAACCCCAACACCCAGGTGGTGGCGACGCTCGGCTCCAAGGAAGGCTTTGCCAACATGGCCCAGGCGATCACCGCGCCGGGCGATGTGGTGCTGAGCCCCAACCCCAGCTACCCGATCCATACCTTCGGCTTCCTGATGGCCGGTGCCGCGATCCGCGCGATTCCCGCCGAGCCGGGACCGGAAGTGTTCCACGCGCTGGAACGTGCGGTCATCCACTCGGTGCCCAAGCCGATTGCCGTGATCATGTGCTATCCGGCGAACCCGACCGCCTATGTGGCGGATCTGGAGTTCTACAAGGATGTGGTGGCCTTTGCGCGCAAGCACGACATCTTCATCCTGTCGGATCTGGCTTATTCCGAGATCTATTTCGGTGATACGCCGCCGCCTTCCATGCTGCAGGTGCCGGGCGCCATCGAGGTGACGGCGGAGTTCACCTCCCTGTCCAAGACCTTCTCGATGCCGGGCTGGCGCGTCGGCTTTGCTGTCGGCAACGAACGGCTGCTGGCAGCGCTTGCCCGCGTCAAGTCCTACCTCGACTACGGCGCCTTCACGCCGATCCAGGTGGCGGCAACGGCTGCGCTCAACGGGCCGGAAGACTGCATCGTGGAGATGCGCAACACCTACAAGCGCCGCCGCGATGTGCTGGTGGAAAGCTTCGGCCGCGCCGGCTGGGATATTCCGGCTCCGGAAGCCAGCATGTTCGCCTGGGCGCCGATCCCGGAGAAGTTCCGCGCGCTCGGCAGCCTCGAATTCTCCAAGCTGCTGCTGGAGAAGGCGGAGATCGCCGTCGCACCGGGCATCGGCTTCGGTGAATATGGCGATGACTATGTGCGCATCGGCCTCGTCGAAAACGAGAAGCGCCTGCGTCAGGCTGCACGCAACCTGCGCCGTTTCCTTGAAACGGCGGATGAAACGTTGCACAACGTCGTGCCGGTCAGCGCGGCGCGCTGACCTTCTCACAGGCCGGGACTTCCCGGCACCCGGACTAAACCGGCTGGCGCCCCGCGGCGGGCGCTGGCCCTCATCAACCGGAACATATCGTCAATGGCTTCAGCTTTGAGACTTGGTGTCGCGGGATTGGGAACGGTCGGAGCTTCGCTCATCCGTCTCCTGTCCAAGAATGGGGATGCACTGGCCCGCAAGTGCGGGCGTCCCGTTGTCCTGACTGCGGTGACCGCAAGGGACAAGACCCGTGACCGTGGCCTCGATCTCACTGGTGTCACCTGGTTTGATGATGCGGCAGAGATGGCGCGCTCGGCCGATGTGGATGTTGTGGTGGAATTGATCGGCGGCGCCTCTGGTGCGGCCGAGGCCTGCGTCCGTGCCGCGCTCACGTCCGGCAAGCACGTGATCACCGCCAACAAGGCGCTGCTGGCAGCCCATGGTGTGGAACTGGCCGAAATTGCCGAGAAGGCGGGCGTTTCGCTCAACTACGAAGCGGCGGTTGCCGGTGGCATTCCCATCGTCAAGACCCTGCGCGAGGCGATGGCGGGCAATTCCGTCACCCGCGTCTATGGCATTCTCAACGGCACCTGCAATTACATCCTGACCCGGATGGAGCGCGAGGGCCTGTCCTTTGCCGAGTGTCTGGCCGATGCACAGCGCCTTGGCTATGCGGAAGCGGACCCCACCTTCGACATCGAGGGCAACGACACGGCGCACAAGCTGGCGCTGCTGACGAGCCTTGCCTTCGGCTGCAAGATCAGCGCCGACGACATCTATCTGGAAGGCATCAGCTCCATCACCACGGCCGACATCAAGGCGGCCGATGAGCTGGGCTACCGGATCAAGCTTCTGGGCGTCGCCCAGGTGACCGAAAGCGGCATCGAGCAGCGCGTGCACCCGACCATGGTGCCGAAGACCTCGGCCATTGCCCGCATCGACGGCGTGCTGAATGCCGTTGCGGTGGATGGTGACTTTGTCGGCGGCGTCGTGCTGGTCGGTCCCGGTGCGGGCGGCAATGCCACGGCATCCTCCGTTGCCTCGGATATTGCCGACATCGCCCGCGGTGACATTGCCCCGGCGCTGGGTGCGCCGAGCAACGTGCTGACCGATTACAAGCGTGCGGGCATGCGCCTGCATGAGGGCGGCTACTACATCCGCCTGTCCGTGTTTGACCGTCCGGGCGCCTTTGCCACCATCGCGCGCTGCATGGCGGATGCGGATATCTCGCTGGAATCCATCGTTCAGCGCCGCCGCCGTGCGCCGGGCAGCCTTAATGGTGCCGAAACTGAGGTGCATGAGGCTCAGCCTGTCATACTGATCACGTATGAGACATCCGAAACGGCGGTCCGTCAGGCGCTGGAGGCCATCGAGGCCAAGGGTGTCGTGGCCGACCGGCCGCAGATGATCCGGATCGAGAAACTGTCTTAAGACCATCCATTGCGGATGATCCCATTCATGTGTTCAGGGGATTGCAATGCCGAAGAAAGAAGCCGCCGCCGCATCGAGCTCGCTTGATCGCATTCTGACGCTGGAGCTGGCCCGCGTGACCGAGCGTGCCGCTGTCGCCGCCGCCCGTCTGCGTGGCCATGGCGACGAAATGGCTGCCGACCAGGCCGCCGTGGACGCCATGCGCCGCGAGTTGAACAACCTGCCGATCGATGGCACGGTGGTGATCGGCGAGGGCGAGCGCGACGAAGCGCCGATGCTCTACATCGGCGAGGAAGTCGGCACCAAGCAGGGCCCGAAGGTGGATATCGCCCTCGATCCGCTGGAAGGCACCACCATCTGCGCCAAGAACCTGCCGAACTCGCTGGCCGTGATCGCGCTGGCCCCGGCTGGCGGTCTGCTGAATGCGCCGGACAGCTACATGGAGAAGCTGGCCATCGGACCCGGCTATCCGGCCGGCATCATCGACCTTGACGCGCCGATTGCCGAGAACATCGCCAATGTGGCCAAGGCCAAGGGCGTGAAGATCTCCGAAATCACCGCCTGCGTGCTCGACCGTCCGCGTCATGCCCGCCTGATCGAGGACATCCGCGCCACCGGCGCTGCCATCCGCCTGATCGGCGACGGTGACGTGGCCGGTGTCATCCACACCACCGACCCGGAAGAGACCGGCATCGACATCTACGCCGGCATCGGCGGCGCGCCGGAAGGTGTGCTGGCGGCTGCCGCGCTGCGCTGCATCGGCGGCCAGATGCAGGGCCGTCTCGTCATCACCCGCGACGAGCAGGTGGAACGCGCCCACCGCATGGGCATTTCCGACATCAAGCGCAAGTATCAGCTTGAGGAAATGGCTTGCGGCGACGTGCTGTTTGCCGCCACCGGCGTGACCGATGGCAACTTCCTGCAGGGCGTGCGCTTCGGCCGCGACCGCATCACCACCCACACCGTGGTCATGCGTTCTTCGACGGGCACCGTGCGTTACATCAAGGCCCAGCATACCCAGGTCGAAAAGTTCCATCTGGACTGAGCTGGAGGGCAGGGCGTGACAGGTGCCGGACCTATTGCAGGTGCCGCTTCGGAAACCGGGCGCACCGTGCTGGGCGTGACACGTTCTGCAAACGGACAGATCTGGCGTGAGCGGCTGACACAGGCGCAGTCGCTCACCGCCCTTGCCATGGCGCAGCGCTTCGGCCTTGCCGATGTGATTGCCCGCGTCATGGCCGCCCGCGATGTGGCGCTGGAGGAGGCGGAAGCCTTTCTGGACCCGACTCTCAAGGGGCTGATGCCGGACCCTTCCAGCCTTGTTCACATGGATGAGGCGGTGGCGCGGGTGGCTGATGCCGTCCAGTCCGGCACCCGCATTGCCATCTTCGGCGATTATGACGTGGATGGTGCCACGTCTTCCGCGCTGCTCTCCCGCTATCTGGCCGAGGTGGGGCAGGAAGCGGTGATCCATATTCCCGACCGCATCATCGAGGGCTACGGCCCCAATGGTCCGGCCATCGAGGCACTGCACCATGATGGGGCGCGGCTGCTGGTGACCGTCGATTGCGGCAGCACCTCCTTCGAGGCATTCGAGACGGCGGCGAGGCTGGGGCTGGATGTGGTGGTGATCGACCATCACCAGTGCGGCGTGGAACTGCCGCAGGTGCGCGCGCTGGTCAATCCGAACCGGCAGGACGACCTGTCGGGGCAGGGGCATCTGGCGGCCGTTGGCGTCACCTTCCTGTTTCTCGTCGGTCTCAACCGCGAACTGCGGCGGCGCGGTGCCTTTGCCGGACGCCGGGAGCCGGATCTGCTGGCGCTGCTCGATCTTGTTGCGCTTGGCACGGTCTGCGATGTGGTGCCGCTCAAGGGGCTGAACCGGGCCTATGTCACCAAGGGCCTCATTTCCATGCATGCCCGCTCCAACCCCGGTCTCGCGGCGCTGGCGGATGTGGCGCGGGTGGGCGGCAAGCCATCTTCCTATCATCTGGGCTTCCTGCTGGGGCCGCGCATCAACGCGGGCGGACGCATCGGCGATGCGGCCCTCGGCGCGCGGCTTCTGACCACCCGTGACAGCGCGCAGGCCCGTGCCATTGCCGAACAACTGGACCGGCTGAATGCCGAGCGGCAGGCGATGGAAGCGGTGATGCTGGAAGAAGGCGATGCACAGGCCGTCATCCGCATTCAGTCGGAAGATCCTGCGGTGCTGCTGACCGGCTCGGACGGCTGGCATCCGGGTATTGTCGGGCTGATCGCCTCACGCCTCAAGGAAAGCCACCGCCGCCCGGCCTTTGCCATCGCCTATGACGCCAGCGGCAAGGGCACCGGCTCCGGCCGCTCTATCCCCGGTGTCGATCTTGGCCGGGCCGTGCGCAAGGCGGTGGAGGAGGGGCTGCTGGAAAAAGGCGGTGGCCATGCCATGGCAGCGGGCCTGACCGTGCGGCGCGAGCGGGAAGGGGAGCTGACCGCCTTCTTCAACGAGATGCTGCGCGAGGACGTGGAAACCGCAAGTGCTAGCCGCGAGATGAAGGTGGATGCGGCGCTGACGGCCGGCGGGGCAACAATCGAGCTGCTGAACAAGCTGGAACTGGCCGGGCCGTTTGGCGCTGGCCATCCGGAGCCGGTCTTTGCCTTCCCCGCGCACCGCATTTCCTATGCGGATGTGGTCGGCAACGGCCATGTGCGGGCAACGCTGGCCGGTGCCGATGGCCAGACACTGAAGGGCATTGCCTTCAAGGCGGCGGAAAAGCCCTTTGGCGAGGCGCTGCTGGCCGGGCGGGGCAAGACGCTGCATGTGGCGGGCAGCCTGTCCATCGACACCTGGCAGGGCGCGCAGCGGGTGCAGCTGCGCATTCTGGACGTGGCGGACCCGCAGGTGAACCGGCTGTGAGGGACCTGCGGGCAGCATAGGGCGCGCGAGGGCAGGTTTTGCGTTTTTCTGCCCTATTCGCATTGCATTAACCATGCCGTAAGAGGCACGCGGTAAAGTCATCTGGCTGAAGGATACAGCGCGGGGATCTGATGAAGAGCCAGGACGAACTCAGAGCGGTTTTTGCGGAACTTGACCGTTCTGCCGATCGGGCGCTCGCTGGCCTTGCCAAGGTCCGCGCTGGAGTGGATGCCGATCCTGCGCCGCTGCCTGCCACCTTCATCCCCGTGCCCCTGCAGGAATGCCTGGCAGTGGCTGCCTTGCTCAGCCTGTTCAAGCTGGGCATCCCGGGCTGAGCGCCCGCAGATCACCTTTCCGTCTCTTTACCAGCGCTCTTAAATCGGTCATGCAGAAGGGGTAAGTTTGCCCCGCAACAGCATATGGACCGGCCATGACTGACTTTCCGATTGCCCTCTGCGCCTTCAATCTCGGCTTCGCACCGGCCTCACCGGCGGAGTATGTGGCCGCCATTGAAGCCCGCATGCAGCGGGCAAAGGAGGGCGGTGCACGGCTTCTGATGCTGCCGGAATATGCCATCGAGGCCTGCCTCTCGTTCAAGCCGGAAGGACTGGTGCCCACGTCTGAACTGCCGTTCCTGGCCGGGATTGCGCAGGAGATCGCCCCGCAACTGGCGGATCTGCCGCGCAAATACGGCCTGTCGCTTCTGGCCGGTTCAACGCCCTGGCCTGCGGAAGACGGTGGCTTCACCAACCGGGCCTGGCTTTACACTCCGGAAGGAGAGGCCCATTCCCACGACAAGCTGGCGCTGACGCCCTTCGAGAAGGATCCGGAGAGCTGGACGCTCAAGCCCGGCAAGCGGCTGAGGGTGTTCGAGCTGGAGGGCGTGCGCATGGCCATGCTCATCTGCCTCGATGTGGAAATGCCCGCATTGTCCTGCCTGCTGGCGCCGGAAAAGATCGACCTGCTGCTGGTCCCGTCCATGACATCGCAGCTGTCGGGTTATCACCGGGTGTTCGACTGTGCCAAGGCGCGGGCAGTGGAACTGATGACTTGTGTTGCCGTCTGCGGCGTGACGGGCGCCTCCACCGGCACGACGCAGAATGACACCAACATCTCCGGTGCGACGCTATTCACCCCTTGCGAAGCCGAGCTGGGCTTCACCGGCATTGCTGCGACCCTCGCACCCACGGGCGGTACTGCCGGAGAAGAGCCCTTCCTGATCGTCCATCCGCCGCTTGATGCGGTGCGCCAGCTGCGTGCCGGCGGGGCCGAGGTTTGGCCGGGCAGCTGGAGCGCGGAGGGAATCACCGTGGAACGCGAGGATCTGAACGTCTGACGCCAAGGCGCCGGAAAGGCAGAAAACCGGGTCTGCCGTGAGCCGGAACGGAGCTTTTTGCAACTTAGCCGGCAAATTTTTCGGATTATCGAAGGTGACTTAACGGAATGTCGCATTATGGACGTCATTCTGTCTGAGGATGCCTTGACTTGCCGGTTCGAATGAACATTTCATAAAGGCGAGCGTTTTCATTTGAGCCTTTAAGGGTGGTGTTTCGTCCCTGTCAGGCCTCCTCTTTCACACGGTTGAGGGAAAGGACGTCCGATGGTGGACAGTGCGACCTCATATCTGGACCCGGCAGTGACGTCCCAGTCTACCACACAGCGTCTGTGGGGCCTTTTGCGCGGCCTCTTCCTGCGCCCGGCACGGCTGCAGATCGCGGCCCTGTGCCATCGTGTGCGCAACGGCCAGCTGGAAGTTCTGCTGGTTGCCTCACGCGGCACCAAGCGCTGGATCCTGCCGAAAGGCTGGCCGGAACTGGACCACCGCTCGCACCGCACGGCCATGATCGAAGCCTTTGAAGAGGCGGGCGTGACCGGAAAGGTGTCGCAGGAGCCCTATGGCCGTTTCCGCTCCACCAAGGGCCTCGACAGCGGCCTTCGCGTGGACACGGATGTGCTTGTCTTTCTGATCGAGGCGCAGGCACAGGCTGAGGACTATCCCGAGGCAGGCGAGCGGGAATGCCGCTGGCTGCCGGTTGCCGAGGCGATCAAGTTGGCCAGCGAGCCGGGTCTGGTGGATATCCTGAAGCGGCTAGAGCGCGACCGGGTTACAGCTGCCTGAAAATCTGCAATAACGGCGCCAATTCATGAAAAACCTGTCGCGGGTGCTCTTTTGCGCCCGCTTGTAGGACGTCACTGGGGACGCCAAGAGGCGCTGCACATTGAAGAAACCGGAAACTCAATCTGCCCTCGACAAGGATCTGGACCGGATCGGTTATATCGAGGATGCAGCCGGAACGGCTGCGCGCCGTCTCGTTGCGCCCGGCCTCTCCTTTGTCTTCATCATGGTCTGTGCGCTCGCCGCCTGGCAGTTCGTGGGCGGCGGCGTGTCCGGCTCCATGCTGATCGCCGCTGCCGCGCTCGGCGCCTATATGGCGCTGAACATCGGCGCCAATGACGTCGCCAACAACATGGGGCCGGCGGTTGGCGCGCGCGCCTTGTCGCTGGGGGCGGCTCTCGCCATCGCGGCGGTCTGTGAAACGCTCGGCGCTCTGCTGGCGGGGCGTGAGGTGGTGAACACCATCTCCAGCGGCATCATTCATCCGCAGGATCTCGCCAATCCGCACGCCTTCATGCTGGTCATGCTCTCGGCGCTGGTCGCTGCCGGTGTCTGGGTCAATTTGGCCACCTGGATCGGCGCGCCCGTCTCCACCACACAGGCCATTGTCGGCGCCGTGGCCGGGGCAGGTGCGGCAGCTGCCGGCATTGCGGCGGTCAACTGGACGACGCTGGGCGGCATCGCCGTCAGCTGGGTTACATCACCGGTGCTTGGCGGCATTCTTGCTGCTGTCTTTCTTGCCTTTGTCCGCAATGTCACGATCTACCAGCCGGACAAGATCGCTGCCTCCCGTGTCTGGGTGCCGGTTCTGATCGGCGCCATGACGGGTGTTTTTTCCACCTATCTGGTGATGAAGGCCTTTCCGGCCTCCGGGCTCCGGCTGCCTGGGGCCATGCTTGCCGGACTTGCGGTCGCCATCGTGTCCTGGCTGCTGGCCCGGCCCTATGTGCGCCGTCAGGCGCGGGGCATGGAGAACCGCAACCAGTCTGTCCGCCGCCTGTTTTCCCTGCCGCTTGTCTGTGCGGCTGCGCTCATGTCCTTTGCCCATGGTGCCAATGATGTGGCCAATGCGGTGGGCCCGGTGGCTGCCATCGCCGGGGTTATCCGCTCCGGCCATATGGTGAGCCAGGTTGAGATCCCGCTCTGGGTGATGATCATCGGTGCCATTGGCATCTCGCTGGGGCTTGTGCTGTTCGGCCCGCGCCTCATCCACCTTGTCGGCCAGCAGATCACCAAGCTCAACCCGATCCGGGCCTATTGCGTGGCTCTGGCAACGGCCGTGACGGTGATCCTTGCCTCCGCTCTGGGCCTTCCTGTCAGCACCACCCATGTGGCTGTTGGCGGCGTTTTCGGCGTCGGTTTCTTCCGTGAATGGGAAACCCAGCGTGTCGGCACCCGTTTGAGCGTCATGGCCGATGGTGCGGGCAAGGGCAAGCGTCTGCGTCCGATCAGGAACCGCGAAGAGCAGAAGCGCCGCTTCCTCGTCCGCCGCGCCCATTTCATGACGATTCTGGCGGCATGGGTCGTGACAGTTCCCGCTGCTGCGCTGCTCGGCGCCGGCGTGCTTGTGGCTCTCTCCTTCCTGCTCGGCTGAAGGCTCTCCGCATCATGACAAAAGCCCGGAAGCGGTGGCGCTTCCGGGCTTTTGTGTTTCTGCATCAGGCGGGCGTTGCGCGTTCTTTCAGACAGCAGCCTTCGCCCCCAGTTCCAGTGCTGCATCTTCCATGTGTTCCAGCACGTAAGGCAGGAAGCTGCGCCAGGATTCGAGCACGAAACTGTCTTCGGCAATCCGCCACAGCACCACTTCCGCCTTGTGGCAGAGGGTGCGGGTGACCATGCCCACCGGGAAGGCGGCGAGGCTGAGATCCAGAAAGACGCCGGTGTTGAGCAGCCAGACGGCCTTTTCGCCCGAAACAAGCACCGCGTCCTGCCGGTGCGAGATATCCGTGACCGACGCTGCGAGGCCCGAGACGGCACTATCGGCTGCGGCCTGAAAGGTGTCGAGTTCTGCTTCAGGGGCCAGCAGCAGCCATTCATCGGGTCCGAGCCACAGGGCCGCCTTGCTGCCGGATACGGCTGCCGTCAGCGGTGTCTGGGGCAGGGCGGTGCCAAGAGCCGCAGCGATGGCCTCCTGCGCCGGGGCGCGGCCCCGGAAGGAGAGCCGGGCCAGCGGCGCGCAGCGCGAAACGCTCAGGCCTTCGTAACGCAGAACCGGGGTTTCGCCTGCGGCAGGGGTATAGATCTCAGCCATCGAGACGGGTTCCTTCCGGGTCATACATCACAGGGTCTACGATCTTCACGGCAATGGCACCCGAGGGCATCGGCACCTGCAGGACTTCGCCCATGCGGCTGCGGCCATCCTTGACAATGGCAAGACCGATGGTGCGGCCCAGTGCCTCGCTCCAGTACGCTGAGGTCACATGGCCCAATGCAGGCGTGCCCTTGGCCGGGTTCGCCTCGGCGGTGATCTGCGCGCCTTCTTCCAGCATCCGCTTGGGATCGACCGGCTGCAGGCCGACAACCTGCTTGCGGCCCGTGGCCACCAGATCCGGCCGTGCCAGCGAGCGCTTGCCGACGAAGTCGAACTTCTTCTTGCCGATGGCCCACTCAAGGCCTGCATCGGCAGGCGTCACGGTGCCGTCGGTTTCCTGACCGACGATGATGTAGCCCTTTTCCGCGCGCAGCACGTGCATGGTTTCGGTGCCATAGACACAGCCGCCGTGCTTTTCGGTTTCGGCCCAGATCATCTCCCACACCTTGGCGCCATGGCGGGCGGGGACATTCACTTCAAAGCCGAGTTCGCCGGTAAAGCTGACGCGGAACAGGCGGCAGGGCAGCCCGGCAAAGCGGCAGGTGGCAACGCTCATGTGCGGGAAGGCTTCTGCCGAAAGATCCCGCCCCTCGACAAAGGGCGCGATGATCTCGCGCGCCTTCGGTCCCTGTACGGCGATGACGGCGAATTGTTCCGTCGTGGAGGTGATCCACACATCGAGGTCCGGCCATTCCGTCTGGAGGAAGTCCTCCATCATGGCAAAGACGCGTGCCGCACCGCCCGTGGTGGTGGTGACGTGGAACCTGTCCTCCGAAAGCCTGCCCACCACGCCATCATCGATGATGAAACCGGCTTCGTTGAGCAGAACCGCATAGCGGCAGCGGCCCGGCTTCAGTCCCTTCCACGGGTTGGTGTAGAAGCGCTCCAGAAACTCCGCCGCGTCCTTGCCCACCACCTCGATCTTGCCAAGGGTGGAGGCGTCGAACTGGCCGGCCGTCTGCCGTGCCGTGCGGCACTCGCGGGCGACGGCGGCGTGCATGTCCTCACCCGCCTTGGGGAAATACCAGGTTCGCTTCCATTGGCCCACGTCCTCAAAGACGCCGCCCTGCTTCACCACCCAGTCATGGGAGGGCGTGCGGCGGACGGGATCGAAGGCATCACCGCGTGAAGACCCGGCGAAGGTGCCGAAACTCGTCGGTGTGTAGGGCAGGCGGAAGGTGGTGAGACCCACCTGCGGCAGGGCGGTGCCAAGCGCGCCGGAGGCAATCGCAAGTGCGTTCAGATTGGACAGGCGGCCCTGATCCGTCGCCATGCCGGTGGTGGTGTAGCGCTTGATATGCTCGATGGAATGCATGCCCTCGCGCACGGCCAGTTCCACGTCCTTGGCGGTCACGTCGTTCTGGAAATCGACGAAGGCCTTCACGCGGGAAGCATCACGGTCATGCGGCAGGGCGCCAAGGAAGCCGCCGGTGGCAGCTTCGGCCCCATCGGCGCGGATGCTGCGCACCTTCAGCGGGGTTCCCACCGCCTTGTTCGCCGCCTGCTCACCGGCGGCATAGCCATCGTTGAGGACAGCGGCAAGGCCATTCACGCCCCGGCAACTGCCGGCGGACCGCTCGTTCTGGACGCTCACCCCCGGCAGGAAGGCCTGCATCTCGTCATTCCAGACCACCTTGCCACGCGACTGGGAATAGAGGCTGACCGCAGGCGTCCAGCCGCCGGACATGAGAATGGCGTCGCAGTTGATGTCACCGGCGGCCGCCACGCTGCCATCCTCGCGCAACCGGCCCAGCAGCGCCTTGCTGACGCGCAGGTGTCCGGAGGTACCGGTGACGGTGCAGCCGGTTTCGACCCGGATGCCGAGCCTTGCAGCTTCCGCCACCAGATGCTCCGGCGGTGTGCGGCGCAGGTCGGCGATGGCGGCGATATCCACGCCGGAAGCGGCAAGGTCGAAGGCTGCCGTCCAGGCGCTGTCACAAGCGGCAGCGACCAGCACGTTGCGGCCAACCTTTGCGCCATAACGGTTGAGATAGGTCCGCCCTGCGCCCGCCAGCATGATGCCGGGCCGGTCGTTTTCCGGGAAAACGAGCGGACGCTCATGGGCGCCAGCGGCGATGACGACCTCCTTCGCGCGCACCTGCCACATCCGCTCACGCGGCAGGGCGGGATCGGGTTGGGCGATATGGTCCGTCACCCGCTCGGCCAGGGCGACGAAGTTCTGCACGAAATAGCCGAAAGCCGTGGTGCGCGGCAGCAGGGTGACGTTGCCGCGTGCAGCGAGCGTGGCCAGCGTTGCCGCCGCCCAGTCCGCCGCCGCATGGCCTTCGACGGTTGCGCCGGCTTCCGCCAGCAGCGAGCCGCCCATTTCCGCCTGCTCGTCGCACAGGATCACCCGCGCGCCGCTTTCGCTGGCGGCAAGAGCGGCGGCAAGGCCTGCGGGGCCAGCGCCAATCACCAGCACATCGCAGTGCGCATAAGTGTTGGCGTAGCGGTCCGGGTCGGTCAGCTTCGGCGGCTTGCCGAGGCCTGCGGCGGCGCGGATGACCGGCTCATACACCCGGTCCCAGAACGCCTTCGGCCACATGAAGGTCTTGTAGTAGAAGCCCGCCGGGAACAGCGGCGACAGCACATTGTTGACCGCCCCCACATCGAACTCCAGCGAGGGGAAACGGTTCTGACTGACGGCCGTAAGGCCTTCGTAAAGCTCCACCTGCGGGGCGCGCAGGTTCGGCGTCTGGTCGCCGTGCCGGTAGACGCCCACCAGCGCGTTGGGCTCTTCCGAACCTGCCGTGACGATGCCGCGCGGGCGGTGATACTTGAAGGAGCGGCCGGTCAGATGCACCCCGTTGGCGATGAGGGCAGAAGCCAGTGTATCGCCCGCAAGGCCGGTCATTTCCTTTCCATCGAAAGTGAAGCTGAGGTGGCGGGACCTGTCCACCCGTCCGCCGTTGCCGGTGCGCATGTGGCCGCCGCGTGTGCTGTGGCTGGTCATTTCGCGGCCTCCCGGGCAAGGGCTTCAAGATCCGGCTTCGGTTCCCCGGTCTTGTATGTGCAGATGAACTTGTCGCTCACCGTGTCGCGCACGGCATTGAAGAAGCGCCCGCAGCCATGGGTGTGGCGCCAGCGCTCGGCATAGAGCCCGCGCGTGTTGGAGCGCATGTAGAGGAACTGGGCCCATTCCTCGTCATTGAGGGCGGAAGGATCGGCCGGGCGGGCGATATGCGCCTCGCCGCCGTAGCGGAATTCGGTCTCGGGCCGTTCGACGCCGCAACAGGGGCAGAAAATCAGCAGCATGGAGAAAGCCTCAGTGAGCCACGGCGGCAGCAGCCGCCTCGTCGATCAGGCGTCCGGTGCGGAACCTGTCCAGGGAGAAGGGGGCGTTGATGGGGTGTGGCGCGCCGGTCGCAATCGTGTGGGCAAACACATGGCCCGAGCCCGGCGTTGCCTTGAAGCCGCCCGTGCCCCAGCCGCAGTTGACATAAAGCCCCGGCACCGGCGTCAGCCCGATGATCGGCGAGCGGTCCGGCGTGTTGTCGACGATGCCGCCCCAGTTGCGCAGCATGCGCATGCGCCGGAACATGGGGAACAGCTCGCAGATGGCATCCAGCGTGTGGGTGGTGATGTGCAGCCCGCCTGCCTGCGAATAGGAGACGAACTGGTCCGTGCCCGCACCGATCACCAGCTCGCCCTTGTCGGACTGGGAGATATAGGCGTGGATGGTGTTGGACATGACCACGCAAGGGAAGGCGGGCTTCACCGGCTCGGACACCAGCGCCTGCAGCGGATTGGATTCCAGCGGCAGCTTCAGCCCCGCCATGGCCATGACGACGGAGGTGTTGCCCGCCGCCACGCAGCCGATCTTCTTTGCGCCGATGAAGCCGCGTGAGGTCTCCACGCCCGTGATCTCGCCGGAAGGCGCACGGCGGATGCCGGTGACGGCGCAGTTCTGGATGATGTCGACACCCATGGCGCTGGCCCCGCGTGCATAGCCCCAGGCCACCGCATCATGCCGGGCGGTGCCGCCCACCCGTTGCAGGGCCGCGCCCATCACCGGGTAGCGGATGTTCTTCTCGATGTTGAGCGGCGGGCAGAACTCCTTCGCCTCTTCCGGCGTCATCCACTCGTTCTCGACCCCGGCCAGCCGGTTGGCGTGGATGTGGCGCTTGAACACCTGCACGTCATGCACCGTATGGGCGAGCATCATCACGCCGCGCTTGGAATACATGACGTTGTAATTGAGATCCTGCGACAGCCCGTCCCACAGGTTCAGCGCATGCTGGTAGAGGGCGGCGCTTTCCTCCCACAGGTAGTTGGAGCGCACAATGGTGGTGTTGCGGCCCGTGTTGCCGCCGCCCAGCCAGCCCTTGTCCAGCACGGCCACATTGGTGATGCCGTGCACTTTGGCCAGGTAATAGGCGGTGGCCAGCCCATGGCCGCCCGCGCCGATGATGATGACGTCATAGGCGGCCTTGGGCTCCGGAGAGCGCCACTGGTGGCCCCAGTTCTTGTGCGCGCCGAAGGCGTTTTTCGCCAGTTCGAGAAGGGAATAGCGCGTCATGGCCGCCGGCAGGCTCCTTGTCATGGTGTGCCGCTGCGCCGCCGCCGGGCAGGGCTTGTTGTCTCAGTGTGACTGACGCGGGCGGCTGGACACAAGGGGGCCTCCCGTCAGAACAGGTCTCTCACTTTTGCCAGCAGCAGCGCAACATCCTAACCTCAGACAGTCCTGCAATGGTCAGAATCCGACATGTCCGCCGCACCGGCCGCAGAGACCGGAAAATTCTGATGGAACAGGGCTCTCTGTGTGACTGGCTGGACAATTTGTGTCGCGTTTCGTGACAGGCTCCGCCGCTCGATCTGTTACCGGGGGTGGCTGACATGAACGTCACTGCTTATAACACGGCGATCATCATTGATGACTTGCCCATCGAAGGAGGGGAGATCCCATGGAAGTTCGCGCCGCAGTCGCCGTTCAGGCCGGCAAGCCGCTGGAAGTCATGACCGTCAATCTGGAAGGCCCGCGTGCCTTCGAGGTTCTGGTGGAAGTCAAGGCCACCGGCATCTGCCACACCGATGATTTCACCCTGTCGGGCGCCGACCCGGAAGGCATCTTCCCGGCGATCCTGGGCCATGAGGGCGCGGGCGTCGTGGTGGAAGTGGGCAAGGGCGTCACCAGCCTGAAGCCGGGCGACCATGTGATTCCGCTCTATACGCCCGAGTGCCGCGAGTGCCCGTCCTGCCTGTCGCGCAAGACCAACCTGTGCACCGCCATCCGCGCCACGCAGGGCCAGGGCCTGATGCCGGACGGCACCTCGCGCTTCTCCATCGGCAAGGACAAGATCCATCACTATATGGGCTGCTCCACCTTCGCCAATTACACGGTTCTGCCGGAGATCGCGCTCGCCAAGGTCAACCCGGACGCGCCCTTCGACAAGATCTGCTACATCGGCTGCGGTGTCACCACCGGCATCGGCGCTGTCATCCACACCGCCAAGGTGGAGATCGGCGCCACGGCGGTCGTCTTCGGTCTCGGCGGCATCGGCCTCAACGTCATTCAGGGCCTGCGCCTTGCCGGTGCGGACATGATCATCGGCGTCGACATCAACAACTCCAAGAAGGAATGGGGCGAGCGCTTCGGCATGACCCATTTCGTCAACCCGCTGGAAATCGGCGAGGACATCGTTCCCTACATCGTCAACCTGACGAAGCGCGGTGCCGACACCATCGGCGGGGCGGACTACACCTTCGACTGCACGGGCAACACCAAGGTGATGCGCCAGGCGCTGGAATGCTCGCACCGCGGCTGGGGCAAGTCGGTTGTCATTGGCGTCGCCGGTGCCGGGCAGGAAATCTCCACCCGCCCGTTCCAGCTCGTCACGGGCCGCACCTGGATGGGCACCGCCTTCGGCGGCGCGCGCGGGCGCACGGACGTGCCGAAGATCGTCGACTGGTACATGGACGGCAAGATCGAGATCGACCCGATGATCACCCATCTGCTGCCGCTGGAAGACATCAACAAGGGCTTCGACATGATGCACTCGGGCGAGTCCATCCGCTCCGTCGTGGTCTATTGAGGGGCGGGCGATGAAGACCGTTTCCGAAAGCCGCATGTATGGCGGCGTGCAGGGCGTCTATACCCATGACAGCAATGTCTGCGGCGTGCCGATGACCTTCGCCGTCTACCTGCCGCCGCAGGCCAAGGCAGGGCGCGTGCCCTGCCTGTGGTATCTGTCGGGCCTGACCTGCACCCACGAGAACGCCATGACCAAGGCCGGGCTGCAGGCCCATGCGGCCGAGTTCGGTCTGGCCATCGTCTTCCCCGACACCAGCCCGCGCGGCGAGGGTGTTGCCAATGACGAGGCCTATGATCTGGGGCAGGGCGCCGGTTTTTATGTCAACGCCACGCAGGACCCGTGGGCACCGCATTTCCGCATGGAAGACTATGTGGTGCGCGAGCTGCGCGATCTCGTGGCTGCGTCCTTCCCCGTGACGGACAGCCACGGCATCACCGGCCATTCCATGGGCGGCCATGGCGCGCTGACGCTCGCCATGCGCCACCCCGGCCACTATGCCTCGCTCTCGGCCTTCGCGCCGATTGCCCACCCGTCCGCCTCGGACTGGGGCCGCAAGCAGCTGGGGGCATATCTCGGCGCGGACGAAAGCCTGTGGCGCGGTCATGATGCGGTGCACCTTCTGGCGGACAAGGGCTGGTCTTCGGACCTTCTGGTCGATCAGGGCCTGTCCGACCAGTTCCTGGACCTGCTGAAGCCTGAAGCCCTCGCGGAAGCGCTGGGCCGGACCCGCACACCCTCCACCGTGCGCCTGCAGGCGGGCTATGACCATTCCTACAACTTCGTTGCCACCTTCGGCCGCGATCACGTGGAATGGCATGCAGCTCGGCTGAAGTAACGCTGCAGGGCTTTATGCGATGAGCAAGGGGCGGGGCCGGGAACGGCTCCGCCCCTTGCCGTTGGTGCCTCCAGTTCCCCGATCCGCTGCAACCCGGAAAGCGAGCGGAACGCAAAAATATTCCTGTCCGGACAATGGCTTGCCGGTCTGGTTTCGGGTCGTTCCGGCTTCTCCCGCCGCCTAGCTTGCCGGTGTTTTCAACCGGAGAGCAGATCCATGCAACTGAAAGACAAGGTCATCATCATCACCGGCGCCAGCAGCGGCATCGGCGAAGCGGCAGCGCGGATGTTTGCGGCACGGGGCGCAAGGCTCGTCATTGGCGCAAGGCGCAAGGACAGGCTGGAGGCGCTGGCAGCGGAACTCAACGCGGACGGCGGTGCAGCCGTCGCCGTCTCAGGGGATGTGGCTGAGGCAGAACATGCGCAGGCGCTGGTGGATGCCGCCCTCGGCCAGTTCGGCCGCCTCGACGGGGCCTTCAACAACGCCGGCATGGTGGGGGACATGGTGCCGCTGCCGCAGATGAGCCCGGCCAATTGGCACCGGGTGCTGGAGGTCAACCTCACCAGCGCCTTCCATCTGGCGCGGGCGCAGATCCCGGCCATGCTGGCAGAGGGAGGGCAGGGCTCCATCGTCTTCACCTCCACCTTCGTCGGCCATGCGGCGGGCCTGCCGGGCATGGCGGCTTATGCCGCCGCAAAGGCGGGGCTCATTGGCCTGACGCAGGTTCTGGCGGCAGAGCACGGGGCGGCGGGGCTCCGGGTCAACGCCCTGCTGCCGGGCGGCACCCGCACGGACATGGCGCCGCAGGATCAGGCCTCGCTGGACTGGGTGGCCGGGCTGCATGCCCTGAAGCGCCTTGCCCGGCCGGAAGAGATCGCCGCCGCAGCAGCCTTCCTCCTCAGTGACGATGCCTCCTTCGTCACCGGCACGGCACTGACCGCCGATGGCGGCAATTCCATCTCTAAGACCTGAGGGAAGCTCCCGGCGTGGCAAACACACCGGGAGGCTGATCTTCAGCGCGGCCGCACGAAGGCCGCGCTGAGCAGCACGGCGAGCCAGCCGCAGATCATCAGCGAGCCGCCGGTGGGTGCGGACATGGCAAACAGCCGTTCAGCCGTGAGCGCCCGGCTGACCAGATCGCCGCTGAACAGCGCAACGCCCGCCAGCAGCAGCACGAAGGCCACGGGCAGCAGCGGCACCCGCCGCAACTGCGCCAGCGCGCCAAGGCCCAGAAACGCCGGGGCGTGGAACAGCAGCATGCCGGAGGCAACACTCATCAGCCCGGTTGCATCCATATGCGTGCCAAGCGCCGCCAGCGCGACGCCTGCCGCCCCGCAAAGCCCAGCCGCCACCATCCCCGCCCGGAACAGCGGATGCGCGGCCTGTGACGCCGTATTGCCAGAGGGAGAACCTTGAGAAGAAACCTGCATCCTGAACCGCCATCAGCCAACCCCGGCACCACACGGCGCCCTCGGGGGAGTATCTGTCCCGGCAAATCTACCGGCGGCAGGGGGCGGTGTCGATGTGCGGGGGAATGGCAAAGGGACGCAGGCGTATCAAATTAAGCAGTCAATCATATATATAAAATATCAGTCATGGTTCGTAGCATTAGCGGCAATTTATATTTTCTAAATTCACAATATTTCTATCTTACTCTAAGTATAATGAAATTCCTTCGATTGCCTTAATTAATACATCCTGTGGAATGCATGTAATCATACCGTTGGAGAAAATTGATTCCCTGTCAATGTAGTAATCCCAGGACTTGCTTCTGTCTTGAAGGAAAACTACTGAATCAATGAGGCGAGTGTCCAATTTGTGTTCGGACATATAGTTCTTGATATCTGGATTTTCATAAAAATCCTTCATTCTACTGTTAAATGCGCGTGGGTTGATGCCGAGTTGTCCTCGATAGTAATGAAGATACCGCCAAATTGCCACGATTGGGTCCATTTTATCCAGTGCACGGAAAAGCGGAAAAACGCCCTCAGATGGACGTGCAAAAATATCCATCGTTGCTTTTAATGCTTGTCTATGTTTGTCGCTTAAAAACATCCAAATCAAATTGTTCGCAATTTTCTCGCGATGATCTGGTGGAACGCTCCTTAATCTCTCCTCCGCATAAACTCCAATCATTCGACGAGTACTTCTTGTTAAGCTAGTATAGGAAGGAATATCGCCCAAGATAACTTCATTCAGTTCGTGATATGCAATACAAAGTGCCAGATCGCGAATGTCCCCCGGACTGAGTTTGTGGTCAATGTTTGGTAGTATACAATCTACCAAATGAGCTAAAGAAAGTATATGATCGTATATCGAACGGGGTTTAAGTTGCGGTTTAAAGCCATCGAGGCGGACCCTTTTGCCGGATCGAGGAACTTTTTTTAGAGTCTTTACGATCTTTAATCCGGGCCGAAACGGTAGAGAAATACTTTCCCCTTCCAGATCTGCCAGTATTTCTCGGACGCTGTTTAGTATTCCGTCTCTTTCTTCTAGGGTTATTCGATCGACATGATTCTCAGTGGATCGGAGTTTAGATAAAAAACTTAGAAGGGTAGCAAGTGAATCGTCGAATTCGCCTCTTTTTCTGAAGTCTACATACTTTTTGTCGCGTAAAAATGCTGGAATCTTGCAGTCACTTAATAATATTGGAATTACTCCAATTTTCTCTGAGTTGATATTCTCAAAGAATTTAGCCTGCCATTCATTTTCAACCCATTTGGATGATATTGAGAAATCGCTTAAGAATAGAAGTATTATATTTGATCTCTCAATTCCCTTCTGGATCTCAGACGATATTGATTTGCCGAATGGAATATCGTTCTCATCTAGCCAAGTGCCAAATCCTGCAGACTTGAGCTGCTTATCTATCCGGCGCACAATCTCCTTGTCTCGGCTAGAATGGCTCAAGAAGACAACAAACTTGCTCATATGCCCCCCTAAAAAAGAAAGCCCACATTATTATAACTGCAGGTTGCCATATTTTTGTGAGCAGATGCAATGAGGTAGGGCGTGTAGGTGAAGGGGGCTTAACGAGCTTCAGCAAGCGGTCAGCATATCTGTGTTTCGGAGGTTGTGCTGCTTCTGATTTAAATAGGGATAGCTTGTTTGTTGTATATGTCTATGGACAAACTCCCGAAGAAATGGATCTCGAACATCCCCCAGCCCGGTTCCCCGGGCCGGGGCAACAAACTCCCTCTAAACCCTCACGCCGCCTTCAGCCCGCGCTTTTCCAGCAGCGCATCAATGTCCGGGCCGCGGCCGCGGAAGGATTTGTAGGCTTCTTCGGGGTCCTGGCGGCCGCCGGCGGAGTAGATGAAGTCGTGGAGGCGGGTGGCGGTGGCGGGGTCGAAGATGTTGCCGGTTTCCTCGAAGGCGCCGAAGGCGTCCGCGTCCATCACCTCTGACCACATGTAGCTGTAATAGCCGGAAGAATAGCCTTCGCCCGAAAAGGCGTGGGAGAAATGCGGAATGCGGTGGCGCATGATGATCTCGTCCGGCATGCCGATTTCCGCCAGCGCCGTCTTTTCATAGGCCGTGACATCAATGCCCGCCGGGTCCGGGATCTCGTGGAGATTGAGGTCGAGGAGGGCGCAGGCGGTGTATTCCACCGTGGCAAAGCCCTGATTGAAGTTGCGTGCGCCCAGCACCTTGTCGAGCAGGGCCTTGGGCATGGGCTCACCGGTCTTGTAATGCACGGCAAAGCGGGACAGCACCTCCGGCTGGCTCAGCCAGTGCTCGTAAAGCTGCGAGGGCAGTTCCACGAAGTCCCGCGCCACGGACGTGCCGGAGATGGACGGATAGGTGACATTGGACAGCAGGCCATGCAGCCCGTGGCCGAATTCGTGGAAGAGGGTGCGGGCGTCGTCAAAGGTCAGCAGGGCGGCCTCGCCATCGGCGCCCTTTGAGAAATTCATGACATTGACAATGATAGGGGTGACCTCACCCTTCGCCCGGTGCTGCGGGCGGAAGGCGCTCATCCAGGCGCCGGAGCGCTTGGACGGGCGGGCGAAATAATCGCCGAGGAAGAGGCCCACATGCTTGCCGTCGCGGGCGCGCACCTCGAAGACGCGCACATCCGGGTGATAGACCGGCAGGCCCTTCTGCTCCTCGAAGGTGAGGCCGAACAGGCGGGTGGCGGTGTCGAAGGCGGCTTCGATCATCTTGTCGAGCTGCAGATAGGGCTTCAGCTCCGCCTCATCGAGATCATGGTCGCGCTTGCGCACCTTTTCGGAATAGTAGCGCCAGTCCCACGGGGCGATGGGGGCATTGTTGCCCTCCGCGCGGGCGGCTTCCGCCAGCTTGTCACGCTCGGTGCGGGCCTGCGCCACGGCAGGCGCCCATACGCGGGTCAGGAGCGCGCGCACGGCCTCCGGCGTCTTGGCCATGCAGTCGTCCAGCTTGTAGGCGGCATAATGCGGATAGCCGAGCAGCTGCGCCTTTTCGGCGCGCAGGGCCAGCGTGCGGGCCACGGTTTCGCGGTTGTCCGTCTCGCCGCCGGTTTCGCCGCGTGCGGCCCAGGCCTTGAAGGCTTCCTCGCGCTTTTCCCGGTTGGTGGAGAATTGCAGGAACGGCTCGATGGAGGAGCGGGAGAGGGTGATCACGTGCTTGCCCTCCAGCCCCCGGTCGCGGGCGGCGGCAGCGGCTGCGGCGAGCAGGAAATCGGGCAGGCCGGCGCGGTCTTCCTCCGTCTCCAGCACCAGCTGATAGCTGGATTCATCCTTCAGCACGTTCTGGGCAAAGCGGGTGCCGAGGGTCGCCAGCTCCTGGCCGATTTCGGCCATGCGGGCCTTGCCGGCCTCGTCCAGCCCCGCGCCCGAGCGGGTGAAGCCCAGCTTGTAGCGCTCCAGCACCCGCAGTTCCTCAGCACTGAGGCCGAGGCTGTCACGCCGCTCCCACAGGTCAAACACGCGGGCGGCGAGCTTCGGGTTCAGCATGGTATCGGAGCCGTGCTTGGCCAGCTTCGGCGCCATGTCGCGCTCGATGTCCTGCAGTTCAGCGTTGGTGTGTGCGCCGGTCAGGTTGAAGAAGGTGCGGGCAACGCGGGAGAGGTCCTCGCCAGCCGTTTCAAGAGCAATGATCGTATTGGAAAAACTTGGTGCCTCTGCCTGATCCGCGATGGCGTTGATCTCCTTGCGTGCGCTCTGCATGGCCGTTTCAAAGGCCTCGCGGAAATGCGCCGGGGCGATGTCAGCAAAGGGCGGCAGGCCAAAGGGGGTGGACCAGACGGTGAGGAGCGGGTTTCCGGACATGAGATTTTCCAATGGTTGGCGGCAGGCGTTCTGCCTTCATATGGGGCAAGAGTTTCCAGATGCCAAATGCGGGCGGTTTCGGAGGGGGCCTTGTGTTTCGTAACCCTCTCCATCGTCACCCCGGACGGGAGCGGAGCGGAGATCCGGGGCCGGTGAGCCAAGGTATACCGGCTCTGGCGCAGGGGCAGTGCAAGCAGCGCCCGGGCTCACCGGTCCCGGCTCGCGCTGCGCTTGGCCGGGATGACGGAGGAGAGGGTGGGCGTTGGTTGCCGGCTGCTTCACCACATGCTCGTGCGGGCGCGTTCCGGCCATTCCTTGTCATAGGCTTCGCCGCCCACGCTGCCATCCGACAGGCTGGCGAGGATCTGGCCCGGTGTCGGCAGGGTGCTGGAGTCCACATGGGCGGCGGCGTCCCACAATCCGGCGCGGATGATGGCGCGGGCGCACTGGAAATAGATGGTTTCGATGGAAATGACGAGAACGGAGCGCGGCCGCTTTCCTTCCATTTCCAGCCGGGTCAGCAGCGCCTCATCGATGCTGACAACGGCGCGGCCGTTGATGCGCAGGGCGTTGCCATGGCCGGGAATGAGGAACATCAGCGCCACGCGCGGATCGCGCACCACATTGCGCAAGGAATCGATCCGGTTGTTGCCGCGCCGGTCGGGCATCAGCAGGGTGGTGTCATTCTCGATGATGACGCAGGAGCCCTTGTCGCCGCGCGGCGAACAGTCCAGCCCCTCCGGCCCGCTGGTGGCCAGCGCGCAGAAAGGCGCGGCTTCGATCAGGCGGCGGTATTCCGGCGTGATGCGCGGGCTTTCCTTGACGGTGGAGGCGGGCCCCGCAGTGCCATAGAGTTTTTCCAGATCGTCAATGCTGGTGATGATGCTCATCGTGCCGGTGTCCCTGATGCCTTTGCCGGGATACAGGTAATCCTGATCCGTCCGGCCCTGCCAGTGGTTTTCTGGTGGCGAGCCGCAATTCTCAGTCTGGGGAAAGCCGTTGCAGACCATGGACCATGCCGCCGCAGAAGCAATGCCGCCGCTGGGCATCATCATGCTGGACACCGTCTTTGAACGGCCGCCGGGCGATGTGGGCAATGCGGCGAGCTGGCCGTTTCCGGTGCTGTTCCAGACCGTCAGCGGCGCAACGGCGCGCAAGGTGGTGGGCGGGGATGATGCGGATCTGCTGGATGCTTTCGTGGCCGCCGGAGAGGCGTTGCGGGAGCAGGGTGCTGCGGCGCTCATCACCTCCTGCGGCTTTCTGGCGGCGCGCCAGCCGGTGCTGGCCGCCCGTCTGTCCCTGCCGCTGGCCACCTCCAGCCTGTTGCAGATCCCGGTGATCGCCAGTCTCCTGCCCAGGGGGCGAACGGTGGGTGTGATCACCTATGATGCTGGCTCCCTTGGTCCTGCGCATTTCGCTGGCGTGGGCGCAGATCCGGCAACGCCGGTTGCGGGCCTGCCGCAGGGTGGGGCGTTTCGCGCTCTGATCGAGGGCGGGGCGGCCTATGATGCACCTGCGCTTCAGGCGGAGCTGGAGGCGGTGGCGGCGCGGCTGATTGCGGAGCATCCCTCAACCGGCGCGCTCTTGCTGGAATGCACCAACCTGCCGCCGTTCTCGTCAGCCCTGCGCCAGCGCTTCGGCCTGCCGGTCTTCGACATCCTCACCCTCGGCCGCTGGCTGCATCAGGCGGCTTGCGCGCAGATCTGAGGCGCTGAACCAGATTCTGAATTGGTTCAGACCTTTCTCCTGTCTCCGGAGTATGCCGTTATCATTCGCCGTTGTGGGGTGAGGCGCGCGCGGCTGGGGCGGAGCATCGAACCACTTCCAGATTACCCGCGAAAATGATGGGCATTTGCACAGTCTTTAGGCGTGCCATTTGCTTAGCTTTGCCGCTTGACAGACTGCCGCATTGTCCAACAGGATGAACCAATCTTAAAAATGGTTCACTCAATGGTCCAGACTGTCCCGCATCCTGACAATGCCAATTACGCGCTGGAGAAACTGCGCGACATGCTGCGCGAAGGTGACTTCGGTGCGGATGGAAAGCTGCCGACCGAGCGGGCGCTTTCGGCAAAGCTCGGCCTTGGGCGGCGCGCCATCCGCCGCGCTCTCGAAGTGCTGGAGGCGGAAGGGGAAATCTGGCGCCGGCAGGGGGCGGGCACTTTTGCGGGGCAACGGCCCGGCGGCCTTGCGCAAGGGGTTGATGCGATTGTTGCGGGAACCGACTTCATGGAAATCATGGAGGTGCGCCTGCGGATCGAGCCGCAACTGGCGCAGCTGGCGGCACTGCGGGCCAAGCCTGCCGAACTGGCGCGCATGCGTGATCTTGCCCGGCGCATCAAGGAGAGTGATGACGCAGATGCCCGCGAGCTGTGGGACGGCGCCCTGCACCGGCAGATCGCCCAGAGCGCGCGCAACGGGCTGTTCCTCACCATTTTCGACGTGATCAACCAGGTCCGGCAGGATGAGGCCTGGCAGAACATCCGCGAGCGGGCCCGGACAGGCTCCGGCATCAGCATGGCCTATGCACAGCACGAGGACATCATCGCAGCGATTGCCGCGCGTGATCCGGCGGGAGCGGGAGAGGCGATGCGCCAGCACCTCCTGATGCTGCAGGAGCGCCTCATCCGCGCAACGTCGCTCGACCACGAGGCGCCTGCACCAGACGCGGCTGACGAGGCAATTGCCTCCTGAGACTTCGCCGGGCGGAAACCGCCCGCAGCAGAGATCACCGGGCGGCCTCCGCCCCAAGCAGAAATCACCGGGCGGAAACCGCCCGGATGACGGGACAAGCCGGCGCAGACAAGCCGGTCCCTTGTGAGCCAACAGAACCAATGGAACAGAGGAGAATGGCATGACCCGACTTTTGCGCCTGACGACCGCGCTTGCCTTTGGGGCGCTTTCGGCGCTGCCCGTTGCCGCCGCCGAGCTGAAGATCGGCCTGCAGGATGATGCCGATGTGCTGGACCCGGCGCAGTCGCGCACTTTTGTCGGCCGCATCGTCTACACCGCCATGTGCGACAAGCTGGTTGATGTGTCGCCGGATCTGAAGATCATTCCGCAGCTGGCAACGGAATGGGCCTGGTCGGAGGACGGCATGGCCCTGACGATGAAGCTGCGCGAGGGCGTGAAGTTCCATGACGGCACGGATATGGACGCCGCCGCCGTGGTGGCCACCATCGAGCGCAACATGACGCTGCCCGAGTCCCGCCGCAAGAGCGAGCTGTCCTCGGTCGAGAAGGTCGAGGCAACGGGGCCGCTCGAGGTCGTGTTTACGCTGAAGAAGCCTGACGTGACGCTCCTGGCCCAGCTTTCGGACCGGGCCGGCATGATCGTCTCTCCGGCAGCGGCTGAAAAGCTTGGTGCCAACTTCGGCTCCAGCCCGGTTTGTGCAGGGCCGTTCAAGTTTGTCGAGCGCATCCAGCAGGACCGGATCGTGCTGGAGAAGTTCCAGGACTACTGGAACAAGGACGCGGTCTTCATCGACAAGGTCACCTATCTGCCGATCCCCGATTCCACCGTCCGGCTGGCCAACCTGCAGTCGGGTGATCTCGACATGATCGAGCGCCTTGCCCCCACCGATGCTGCGGCGGTGAAGGCGAATGCGAAGCTTACCTATGCGGATGTGGTCAACATCGGCTACATGGCGCTTTATGCGAACATCGCCAATGGCCCGCGGGCCGACAATCCTTTCGGCAAGGACAAGCGCCTGCGTCAGGCGTTCTCCCTGTCCATTGACCGCGATGCCCTCAACCAGATCGTCTATGAAGGCACGGCCGTTGGCGGCAACCAGCCGTTCCCGCCGAACAGCCCGTGGTTCAATGCCGCGCTTCCCGTTCCCGCCCGTGATGTGGAAAAGGCCAAGGAACTGATGCAGGAGGCCGGATACGACCGCGTGCCCATCGAGCTTCAAGTCGCCAACAATCCCGTTGCCCAGCAGATGATGCAGGTGGTGCAGTCGATGGTGGCGGAGGCGGGCTTTGATGTCAGCCTGAAGTCGACCGAGTTTGCCACGCTGCTCGACGAGCAGACGCGCGGAAACTATCAGCTGTCGCGTTCGGACTGGTCGGGCCGTGTCGATCCGGATGGCAACATCCACCAGTTCATCACCTGCAATGGCGGCATCAACGACACCAAGTACTGCAATCCGGAAGTCGACCGGCTTCTGAACGAGGCGCGCGCCTCGACGGATGATGCCGTGCGCAAGGAAAAGTATGATGCGGCGAGCGTGATCCTCAACGACGATATGCCGATCATCTATCTCGGGCACCAGTCCTGGATCTGGGCGATGCAGAAGAATGTCACAGGCTTCGTCGCCTCGCCGGATGGCATGATCCGCCTTGTTGGCCTGAAAAAGGAAGACTGAGGGAACCGCCCCCTGGCGGGGCTGGTTCCTGTTCGTCCACGGGCGCTGCGGAGCCTCCTCCGCAGCGCTCCCCATCCCACCTGTGCCGTGAAGGATGGCATCCATGCCTGTCTACATTGCGAAGCGTCTGCTGGTCGCCATTCCGACGCTGCTGATCATTTCCATCTTTGTCTTCTCGCTGCAGAAGCTTCTGCCGGGCGATCCCGTCCTCGTGATGGCCGGGGAGGAGCGTGATCCTGCGGTTCTGGAAATGCTGCGGGAGAAATACCGCCTCAATGATCCGCTGCCGGTCCAGTATCTGACCTGGCTTGGCGGCGTCATGACCGGCGATCTCGGTGTGTCCCTGCGCACCAATCAGCCGGTGACCGAACTCATCGCCCAGAAGCTGCCGGTCACCATTCAGCTTGCCGTCATGTCGATGATCTTTGCCTTCCTGATCGGCGTGCCGATGGGCATCCTGGCGGCGGTGAAGAAGAACACGGCCATCGACTATATCGCCAGCATCATTGCCCTTTCGGGTCTGTCGGTGCCCAATTTCTGGCTCGGCATCATGCTGATCCTGCTGGTGTCGGTGAACCTCGGCTGGCTGCCGGCCTCGGGCTTTGAATCGATCTTCGTGGACCCCATCCGCTCGCTGCAGACGATGATCATGCCGGCCTTCGTGCTGGGCACCGCGCTGGCGGCGACGCTGATGCGGCACACCCGCTCGGCCATGCTCGGCGTCCTGTCGCAGGATTACATCCGCACGGCGCGGGCCAAGGGGCTGTCGCCGCGCGAAGTGGTGCTGTCGCATTCCTTCCGCAATGCGCTGCTGCCGGTCGTCACGCTGAGCGCGCTGCTGTTCGGCGAGCTGCTGGCCGGAGCGGTTCTGACGGAACAGATCTTCACCATTCCGGGCTTCGGCAAGCTGATCGTCGATGCCGTCTTCAACCGGGACTATGCGGTGGTGCAAGGCGTCGTCATTTGCACGGCGGTTGGCTTCATCGCGATGAACCTTGTTGCCGATGTTCTCTACGTCCTTCTCAATCCACGGCTGAGGGCAAGCCTATGACCGCGATCGAACAGCCCTCCGTGGCGGCAAGGCCCGAAGGCAGCCGCTCCTGGAAGAAGCTGCGCTCCAGCCGCAGCGCGCTGGCCGGGCTCATCATCATCTCCTTCTTTTCCGCTCTGGCCATTCTTGCGCCACTGCTGCCCATCGCCGATCCGGTGGCCACCAGCTGGTCGGCGATCCGCAAGGCCCCTTCGGCAGCTCACTGGCTTGGCACGGATGATCTGGGCCGGGACATCCTGTCGCGCATGATCTGGGGGGCAAGAGCCTCGCTGATGGCCGGTGTCTTCTCGGTGCTGATTGCCGTCGGCATCGGGGTGCCTCTCGGCATTCTGGCCGGCTATTTCGGCGGCTGGGTGGATCTCGTCATCTCGCGCGTCACCGAGGCGCTGCTGGCGTTGCCGTTCCTGATCATGGCCATCGCCCTTGCCGCCTTCCTCAGCCCGAGCCTCACCAATGCGATGATTGCGATTGGTCTGTCCGCCATGCCCATTTTCGTCCGGCTGACACGGGGGCAGGTGCTGGCGGTGAAGCAGGAAGACTATGTGGAAGGGGCCCGGTCTGTCGGCCTTGGCCACATGGACATCATGCTCCGCTACATCCTGCCCAATGTCACAGCGCCGATCATCGTTCAGGCGACGCTGACCGTTGCCACCGCCATCATTGCCGAGGCGAGCCTTTCGTTCCTCGGCCTCGGGCAGCAGCCTCCGGCGGCCAGCTGGGGCTCCATGCTGAATGTGGCGAAGAATTTCCTCTCACAGGCGCCCTGGATGGCCATGTGGCCGGGTGCCGCGATCTTCCTTGTGGTGATCGGCTTCAACCTCCTTGGCGATGGCCTGCGCGATGCGCTGGACCCGCGCGAACACTGATTTGCAGAAGAAGGCACAGAAATTGACTGAGTTCACCACACGGCCGGAAATCCTCGGCACCTTCGGTGTTGTCACCTCGACCCACTGGATCGCCTCTGCGGTCGGCATGAGCATTCTGGAAAAGGGCGGCAACGCCTTTGATGCGGCGGTTGCAGCAGGCTTTGTCCTGCAGATCGTCGAGCCGCATCTGTGCGGGCCCGGCGGCGACATGCCAGCGGTCATCTATTCCAAGAAGACGGACAAGGTGGAGGTGATCTGCGCGCAAGGGCCAGCCCCGGCAGGCGCCACCATCGCGCATTACACCAGCGAAGGGCTGAAGCTGATCCCCGGTGACGGGCTGCTGTCCACCGTCATTCCGGGCGCCTTCGACGGCTGGATGCTGATGCTGCGCGACTATGGCACCCTGTCCCTGCGCGAGGTGCTGGAGCCTGCCATCTATTACGCCGAGAACGGTCATCCGATGCTGCCGCGCGTATCGGCGACCATCAAGGGGCTGGGTGATTTCTTCGAGAAGGAATGGCCGACCTCATACGAGACCTGGCTGCCCGGCGGGGCGGCACCCGAGCCGCATGCCAACTTCCGCAATCCGGTTCTGGCGGAAACATGGAAGCGCATCATTGCGGAGGCGGAAGCAAAGACCCGCCGCGAAGAGCAGGTGGAGGCCGCACGTGATGCCTTCTACCGGGGCTTCGTCGCCGAGGCCATCGGCAACTACCTCAAGACGGCCGAGGTGATGGATGCGAGCGGCCAGAAGCACAAGGGCGTGCTGACGGCTGACGACATGGCTGGCTGGAGCGCCACCATCGAGGCGCCGCAGACCTTTGATTACCACGACTGGACCGTAGCCAAGACGCAGGCCTGGGGGCAGGGGCCGGTGCTGCTGCAGTCGCTGGCGCTGCTCAAGGGCTTTGACATTGGCGCGATGGACCCGGCCGGTCCCGATTTCGTCCACCATGTGGTCGAGGCGATGAAGCTCGCCTATGCCGACCGCGAGGTCTATTACGGCGATCCGAAATTCGGGGAAATCCCGGCGGAGTTCCTGCTGTCGGAGGGCTACAACAGCGAGCGGCGCAAGCTGATCGGGCCTGAGGCCTCGTTCGACCTGCGCCCCGGAACCGTGCCGGGCTACGAGCATCAGCGCGATGCAACCATGGCCATGCTGGCCGAGTTCTCCGGCCGGGGGGCGGTGTATGAGCCGACCATGGCGCATCTGACCGAGAAGAAGGGCGATACGGTCCACATCGATGTGATCGACCGCTGGGGCAACATGGTGGCGGTGACCCCCTCCGGCGGCTGGCTGCAGTCCTCGCCGGTGGTTCCGGGGCTTGGCTTTGCGCTCAATTCGCGCGCGCAGATGTTCTGGCTGAAGGAAGGGCTGCCCACCTCCCTTGCCCCCGGTAAGCGTCCGCGCACGACCCTGACGCCATCCATTGCACTCTATCAGGGGCGGCCGGCGCTGGCCTTCGGGACGCCCGGCGGCGACCAGCAGGACCAGTGGCAGCTGCCGTTCTTCCTGCGCTATGCCCATCACACGAATAACCTGCAGGCGGCCATTGATGCGCCGCTGTTCCACTCCACCCATTTCCCCGGCTCGTTCTATCCGCGCACGTCCGAGCCGGGCCACATTATGGTGGAGGAGAGCTTCGGCGCGGCGGCGATTGCAGAGCTGCGCCGGCGCGGGCATCAGGTGACGGTTGCTGACAGCTGGAGCGTCGGACGCCTGACGGCTGCGCGCCGCGATGCCGATGGCCTGCTGCGGGCGGCGGCAACGCCGCGCCTGATGCAGGCCTACGCGGTGGGGCGCTGAGCCATGACCTGGTCCATCGTTGCCCGTGATCCTGAAACCGGCCACCTCGGCATTGCCGTTGCCAGCCGCTTCTTTGCGGTTGGTTCCGCCGTCCCCTACATGCGCGGCGGCGTGGGGGCCGTTGCCACGCAGGCCTTTGTCAGCCCGCTTTACGGGGTGGATGGGCTTGCCATGCTCGGTGAAGGCAAGAGCCCGCAGGAGATCATCGAGTTTCTGACGGGACGCGATGACGGCGCCGGACAGCGCCAGATGCATCTGATCGACGCTCAGGGCCGCAATGCGGTCTTCACCGGCAAGAAATGCGTCGAATGGGCCGGGCATCTCATCGAGGACAACGTATCCGTGGCTGGCAACATGCTCGCCGGTCCGCAGGTGCTGGAGCGGACCCTTGCCGCCTACAGGGACCTGTCAGCTGCTCCCTTTGCCGAACGGCTGCTGGGTGCGATGGATGCAGGAGAAGCGGCGGGCGGCGACAAGCGCGGCCGGCAGTCTGCCGCTCTCGTCATCTACCGGGATCAGGATCACGCCTGGCTCAGCATCCGTGCCGATGACCACGCTGAGCCGCTGCCGGAACTCTGGCGGCTCTACCGGGTGGCGCAGGAGCGTTACCTGCATGTGGCCGAGACCATGCCGACGCGGGAAAACCCGCATGGCCTCACCGACCGGACCGAAATCGACCGGAAAATCGCAAGCCTCGAAGCCGAACGGCAGGCGGCCGGACGTGCTTCTTCCTCCTTCGCGACGCCGTGGACACCGTCATGACCAATCCTGACCTGACCAGCCAGCCCGTTCTCTCCGTCCGCAACCTGACCACCGCCTTCCGGACGGATGACGGCTGGAGGCCGGTGGTGCGCAATGTGTCCTTCGATGTTTCAGCCGGCGAGACGCTGGCCATCGTCGGGGAGAGTGGATCGGGCAAGAGCGTCACCTCCCTGTCGGTCATGCGGCTGCTGGCGCCGAAGTCCAGCCGGATCGAAGGGGAGGTGGTGCTGAATGGCCGCAACCTTCTTGACCTGTCTGAAAAGGCGATGCGGGGTCTGCGCGGCAACGAGGTCTCGATGATCTTTCAGGAGCCGATGACCTCGCTCAATCCGATCTTCACCATTGGCCGCCAGATCTCCGAGGTGCTGACGCGGCACAAGGGCATGACCAAGTCCGCAGCCCGTGCCGAGACGATCCGCATGCTGGAGCGCGTGCGTATCCCCAATGCCGCCAGCCGGTTCGATGAATATCCGCACCAGTTTTCCGGCGGCATGCGCCAGCGTGTGATGATCGCCATGGCGCTTGCCTCCCGTCCGAAGCTGCTGATCGCCGATGAGCCGACGACTGCGCTCGACGTGACGATCCAGGGGCAGATCCTCGATCTGATCAAGGAACTGCAGGACGAGGAAGGCATGGCCGTTCTCTTCATCACCCATGACATGGGCGTGGTCGCCGAGATTGCCGACCGCACTGTGGTGATGTTCCGGGGCGATGCGGTGGAGACTGGCCCGACGGCGGATATCTTCCACCGCGGCCAGCATCCCTACACCCGTGCGCTTCTGTCCGCCGTGCCGAGGCTCGGTTCCATGGAAGGCGAGGCGGCGCCCTTGCGGTTTCCGGTCGTGGACACGGCCACCGGCGTCATCACCGCACCGCCTGCTCCCGCAGCGCTTCCCGGGCACAGCCAGCCCGTGTTGCAGGTGAGAAACCTCGTCACCCGCTTCCCGGTGCGCTCCGGTCTCTTCAACCGGCAGACCGGCGCCGTGCATGCGGTGGAGAATATTTCCTTTGATCTGCGGCAGGGGGAGACGCTTGCCCTCGTGGGTGAATCGGGCTGCGGCAAGTCCACCACGGGCCGGTCGGTCATGCGGCTGATCGAACCTTCGTCCGGGGATATCCAGCTCGATGGCTTCGACGTCCGGAAACTGGACGCCGTGGAACTCCGGCGGATGCGCAAGAGCGTGCAGATGATCTTTCAGGATCCCTTCTCCAGCCTCAATCCGCGTATGACCGTTGGCCAGGCGATCGCTGAACCCTTCCTGAAGCACAAGCTCGGTGGCGCCCGGGACGCTGCTGAAAAGACGGATTATCTGCTGGAGCGGGTAGGGCTTCCGGCATCCATGAAGAACCGCTATCCGCATGAATTTTCGGGGGGCCAGCGCCAGCGCATCGCCATCGCAAGGGCGCTTTCGCTGGACCCCAAAGTGATCGTCGCGGACGAAAGCGTGTCGGCCCTCGATGTGTCGATCAAGGCGCAGGTCTGCAACCTGCTGATGGACCTGCAGGAAAGCCTGGATCTGGCCTTCCTCTTCATCAGCCATGACATGGCCGTCGTGGAGCGTGTCAGCCACCGCGTGGCGGTGATGTATCTCGGTGAGATCGTCGAGATCGGCCCGCGCGCTGCCGTCTTCGAAAATCCGCAGCACTCCTATACGAAGAAGCTGATGGCTGCCGTGCCGGTGCCTGATCCGGCGCGCCGGGGCATTCGCCGCGGCATTGCCGCCGATGAGCTGCGGAGTCCTGTGCGGCCCATGGGCTACCAGCCGCCGGTGCGGGAGTACCGTGAGGTCTCGAACGGGCATCTGGTGCAGGTGGCTTGATCAGTCGACGATGAAGAGCTTTGCTCCGGAGGTCGTGGAGGAGCGGTGCGGCTCGGCGCCATCGGCCACCTGATAGCTCATGCCGGGCGTCAGCAGGAAGGTGCGGCCATCCTCCAACTCGGTCAGCAGTTCGCCCTCAAGGCACAGGAGGATATGGCCCTTGGTGCACCAGTGGTCGGCAAGATAGCCGGGTGTGTATTCCACCATGCGCACCCGGATGCCACCGAAGTGACGGGTGCGCCAGAAGGCGGCGCCGGTCTCGCCCTTGTGTTCCGTCCGCTCCACGGCATCCCAGTCCGTGGTGCCGAAGGGAATGCCGTTCATATGCATGGTACTGCCCTTGTCATTATGGACGTGTCAGCGCGCCCGGTAGGCCCGCAGCATCGAATAGCTGTAGAGCGCCAGCGCCGACCAGATCAGCACGAAGGCGGAGAGCTTCACCGGGTTCATCGGCTCGCGGAACACGAAGACGGCGATGAGGAAGATGATCGTCGGCGTGATGTATTGCATCACGGCAATGGTCGAAAGCCGCAGCAGCTTGGCTGCATTGGCGTAGATCATCAGCGGAATGGCGGTGGCGATCCCGGCCGACGCGAGAAGCCAGGTGTCCAGCCGGGTGCCATGGGTGAAGTGGCCGGTGCCGGAGCTTTCCAGCCAGAGGACGAAGGGCACGGCGGGAATGCTCAGCAGCGCCACCTCCAGGAAAAAGCCCTGATTGGGCCCCACCGGCAGCGTCTTGCGCAGGAAGGCGTAAAAGCCCCAGCTGACGGTCAGTGTCAGCGAAATCCACGGCAGCCGCCCCGCATCCCATGTCAGGATGCCGACGGCCACGGCGACAAGTGCAATGGCGGCGATCTGCGTGCGCGACAGCTTTTCCTTGAGGACGATGGCGCCCAGCAAAATGCTGAAAAGCGGGTTGATGAAATAGCCGAGGGCACCCTCAATGGCCTGTCCTGAGCCGACCGCATAGACATAGGTGCACCAGTTGACGGTGATGAGGCTGGCGGTGAGTGCGGCCATGCCCATGGTGCGGGGTGAGCGCACGGCGGCTTTCAGATCTCCGATGCGCCGCGTTGCCAGCAGGATCAGGGCGGCGCAGGGGACGGACCAGACCACCCGGTGGGCCAGCACCTCGAAAGGCGAGATATGCCCCAGTGCCTTCAGATAGATCGGCAGCAGGCCCCACAGGCCGTAAGCGGTGAGGGCATAGGCAAAACCCTTGGGGGTGTCGCCGGTCTGCTGCGGAACGGGGGGCGTGTCCATCGCCATGGGGCCTGACCTTGTCTTGTTGGGCTCCTTCCATAGGACGGAACCATTCCGGGTTCCAATTCATTCCACTTGTGTCTGCATCAATCATGTTCATGGCTGACGGAGGACGCCATCTTGCTGCCGGTTTTTCCGTGCTTTGCTGAAATGGCATGGTGTAAGATCAAATGCGTGGGCCATTGACGGTTCGAGAGGTTTCGCGGATGCGTAAGATTGCTTTTTCGATCGCCCTTGCCCTTGGGCTGCTTGGCGCTGGCGCTGCCAATGCCTGGACAGCGCAGGCAACGGCTGACCTGAACATGCGCTCCGGGCCCGGCACGGGCTATGCCCCGCTGCTGGTCATTCCCCGCGGCGCTGTGGTCGAGGCAGGAGCCTGCAGCAGCTGGTGTCAGGTGTTCTATGCCGGCTACCGGGGCTTCGTGAGTGCCCGTTATCTGGCGCCCGCAGGCGGTGGATACTATCAGCCCGTGCCGCCACCGGTGGTCGTCGTGCCGCCGCCCTACTATCGTCCGGCACCGCCCCCCCGCTACCGTCCACCGCATTACCGTCCACCGCATTACCGGCCGGGCCGGTATGATGACCGGCCGCCGCATCGCGACCGCGATTGGCAGGACCGCGACCGTCCGCACCGGGACCGGCGGGGTGATGCATGTATCGGCATCACCTGCCCGAACTGAAAACAGGCCTGCCGGCGGAACAGTCCACCACGGCGTGTGGCAAATACCCTGACAGCTTCCAGCCTGCGGCAATCCTTGCCGCAGGCTGAAGTGTTCCTTGCCAGCCGTGGCAACAGCTGTGGCAAACGGTGTCCGAAAACACCCAAAAGAAACCACATAAGCTGTGACTTCTGCCACAGTTCCGGACGCATTCTTCTCTAAATCATGTATCTGCAAATGGAGATTCGTCATGCCTGTTTCCCGGCTGGGACGGCATGTGAAAGGAGCACTGGAATGGCACTCAAGACAAAGGCCCCCTCAAACAGCCGCTCGCTTGCGCCGCACAGCGCGGCGCGAGGGCTGGCGCTGGGTCTGGGGCTGTCCCTTCTCGGCAGCGTTTCTGCCTTCGCCGCGGATCCGGTCGCCATGGTGCTGGACCGCTCGGAAGGCGTTCAGGCGTCTGCCTTTACCGAACTTTTCCCCGGTGATGCCGTGGCGCTGGGCAGCGAAGGCTATGTCGATCTGCTCGACTACACCTCCTGCCGCGAGGTGCGGGTGACGGGCGGAACGGTGACGGCCGTCAGCTCGGGGCTCGAAGTGGCCGAAGGCCAGGAAACGGAACTGCGTCCAGGCAACTGCCTGCAGCAGCAGACAACCAACGCCGATACCGACGCCAGCAAGGGGCTTGCCACGACCCTGCGCAGCGTGCGTCCGGAAAACAAGGTGGCTGCGTCCCTGATGCTGCGCTTCGGCGATGATCTCAAGGAGCGCTATGACAGCGTCATGATCTCCGTCGATGGCGGTGAGCCGAAGGAATACAAGCTCGACGACACCGCCCTGTCGGAAATGCCGTTGACGACGCCGGAAGATGCGGCTGCGGCCATGGCAGGCGGCACCGTGCGCAATTCCGTGCCGGTTGAGCTGATGTTCAAGCCGAAGGAAGGCGCAGGGGACGCTGAAGTGCGTCAGTTTACGCTCGACCCCTCGGGCGTTGGCCGCGATACTGCTGTTGTCGTGGTGAAATGAACTGAGCCGGGTGATCCTCGTTAAATGACCGGGTCCGGGCGGGCACAGACCGCCGCAACAGAACGTATCAGGCTGAAGGCCGCGATGGTGCTCATCGCGGCCGCGCTTGGTATTGTGTCCGGCTTTGCCTCGATCCATGCAATCTGGGAAGGCTGGATGACGGACCGGCTGCTGCAACTGCGCGCGGCTGCCGAACCCCTGCCGCAGGACCGGTTTCCGGTGGCTGTCGTCGGCCTTGATCAGGCGGCGCTGACGTCCAAACGGCTTGAGGCAATCCCGCGCGTGTTCATGTCCCAGGCCTTTGCCGAAGCGGGGTCCGGATTGTTCGAGGCGGGGGCAAAGGCCATCGGCCTCGATTTCGTTTTTGCCTTCAGCGCCGATTCCTTTGCCGACCCGCAGACAGGCGAGGCGCGGCTGCGCGGCTATGACCGCCAGTTCCTGCAATTCCTGTATCAGAACCGGGGCCGTGTCGTCGTCGCCCGGACTTCAACCGGGGTGCCGCACCGGTCCATTTCGGCAACGGCCGGCAATGAAGGGGTGCGCTCCACCGAGATCTTCACCAGCAACGACGGAGTGGTGCGCCGCCACAGACCGGCGGTGCCGCTGGAGAACTCGCCTGCCTTTGTCGATGCCATGCTCTCGCTGATGGGCGCGAATATCGCCGAGCCATACATGCCGCTTCCCGGCGCCCGGCTGGCCTCGACCGTGCCCTACCTGTCGCTGGTCGATGTGCTGGACATGATGGACAGCGAAGAGGGCCGGGCGAAGCTGCATGAATTTGCCGATGGCCGTGCCATTCTCTTCGGCAGCACCTTGCCGAATGAGGACGAGCATCTGTACCTCGACCGCTATCTGCCGCGGGAAGGCGTTCCGGGCGCGATCGAGGGGGCGATGGGCCGCCCGCCGGTGCGAAGCGCGACGTCCGGCGTCTTCATTCTGGCCGACCTGGTCGGCGCGCCGCTGACCGGCCGCTTTGCCACGGATGCGCCTTTGGCAGCCGTTGCGGGGCTGATCATCGCCTTTGCGCTTGCCGGTGCGCTCGCCGGGCTGAACCTGCCGCTGCCGAGCCTGCCTTTCGTGGCGGCCGGGCTCATCGGCGGCGGCGTTGCCATCGCCTTTGCGGCATTGATGGGCGGCAGTGTCCTGCCCGCCGGCGCTGCGCCCTTTGCAGGCTTCATCGCGCTGATGGTGGCCGGTGTGGCGCAAGTTGCCGTGCTCAAGCGCCGCGAGCGTGAACTGGTGCGACTCTTCGGCCATTACTTGTCGCCGCAGGTGATCAAGACCATGGCCGAGCAGGAGCGCCTGTCGGATCTGGGCGGTGAAACCCGCCGCGTGGTGGTCGCCTTCATCGATATCGTCGGCTTCACCCGCATGTCGGAACAGCTGCCCGATCGTGAGGTGGTGAAGGTGGTGAACACCTGTTTCGAAGCCATCGGCGGCGAAATCACCCGCTTTGAAGGTTACATCGACAAATATATCGGTGACGCGGTGATGGCGATCTGGAACGCGCCGAATGACGTTGAGGCGCCCGAGCAGCACGCGGTGGATTGCGCCCTTGCGGTGGTTGCCATGCTGCCGGAGCTGCGCCGCCGCACCGGGCAGGCCGGGCTGGACCTGCGCATCGCGATCAACGCAGGCCCCGCACTGGTGGGGGATATCGGCGGTGAGACGCGCCGTTCCTTCACCGTCATGGGCACCACCGTCAACACCGCCAGCCGCATCGAGACCATTGCCAAGGAAGCCGCCGTGCGCCTTGCCTTCAGTGGCTCGGTGGCGGAAGGCCTCAATGCCCCTGCGCTGCTCCCGCTCTGGAAAGGCACCTTGCGCGGCCTCTCCGTCGAGACGGAAGTGCTGACCCTTGATGACGCTGCGCTCTTCATGGAAGAAAGCGGGCCGCGCCTGCTTCTGAGCGATGAAGATCCGGACCTGCCGGAAACCAGCATCCGCAGTGTCGCAGGGTAAGCGGCGCCAGTCTTTCCCGTTTCGCCGGTTATCTGTAAATCATTGTTTCCCTAGGGGAGAATTTCAGCAATGAGGCGAGCGTAAAGCTTGTCGTCATGCTATCGGGTGAGCATGGGTATCATCCCGTGCGGCGCATGAGCAATTTCAAGGCGTGATGCATCGGCATCTCAGAGCCTTGGTATGCGGCCATCATGCCAGAGTGTGAGAAACGGGTGAGGGTGGCAATGTCTCGGGCGGAACCGGTAGATGGAGGCGCGCAAGCAGGGCGGTTGGCAATCGAAGCGCTGATGCTCGATCAGGCCTTTACGCAGGCGCTTGCCTTCGTTGAGGAGGAACTGCTCCTTGCGCCTGCAGACTTCTGGCTGGGTTGCCGCAAGGGAGAGGTTTTGCGCGCCCTTCACCGTTTTGCGGAGAGCGCGGACTGGTTCGAGGCACTCCTTGCCGAGGCTCCCGGTTCCGTCGATCTCATGTACCAGCTTTCCGCTTCGACGCTGGCCGCCGGACGCTTCGAGCGCACGGTCAGCCTGTCCCGTGCCATTCTCGATCAGCAGCCGGATCATCTCGGGGCCTGGCTTGTGCTGGTGGATGCGCTGGCGCGCAGCGGTGATCCGGAAGGGGCTCTGGCTGCGGTGGATGCCGCCCTTGCCCTGCCTCTGGATGATCTGCATCTGAAGCTGCGCCGGGGCAGCGTGCTGCGGCAGTTGCAAAGGTTCGAAGAGAGCGCTGGCTGGCTGGCCGACATGCGCGGTAGCGCTGGGGCCGCTCCTGGGTTGCTGCCGGTCATTCTGACCGAACTGGCTAGTGCGCAGGCTGCTGCCGGACATCTTGCCTCCGCCATCGGGACGCTGAAAGCTGCCGTCGAGGATGATCCTGGCAACATCTCGCTTGTTCTGTCCCTGATCCAGCTGGAAATACAGGCTTTCGAGGGGGCGGCGGCACTTGCCCGTCTGGAAGAGGGGCTGGCCGGCTGGCCGGATCATGCCGTGCTGCGGCGGCTGCTCGTCAACCTGCTGATGAGCATGGGCAGGATGCGCGATGCCGATGAGAGGCTGCGGCAGTTCGGGGCGGGCCACGAGGACCAGAGGCGCTGGGTGGACCTGGCCTTCCGGCGTTTCGCAAAGGTCCGGCAGGACATTGATGAGCTGGGGCAGGGCAGTCCGGCTGCAGGCCTTCAGACGTTTTATCTGTTGCAGGCCGAGGGGCAGCTGGAGAAGTCTGCGGAGATTGCGCAGGACCTGTTTGCAGCGGAACCCTCCAATCCCGTTCATGCGGCCAATGTCCTCCATGATGCCATCCGCGGGAACGATGCCATTGCCGCCCGTCAGATTCTGGAGAAGCTTGCAGCTTCCGTCCGGCAGGCTCCGGCGGTGCGGCTGGCGGAGGCAGCGCTGCTCCGCCTTGAAGGGCAGATAGAGGAGGCCGCGGCGATCCTGTCCAAAGAATTCCGGCGCTATCCTGCCGGTCTTGCGCAGATCATCACACTTGCCAATCTTGCCTTGCAGGAGGGGATGGGAACTCGCGGGGCGGCTATTCTTCTGGATTGTGCAGATGGCCTCATGGCGCAGGCGGAGGGGCATTTGCCCGAACTGACCAGCCGGATCCTGCGGCTTCGGTTTGCCTATGCTCTGGGGAACTGGCCGCAGGCGCTGGACCTTCTGGAGACGGTTTGTCCGGCCGCGCCCGGTGACATGAGTCTCCTTCAGATGAAGGCCCGCTGTCTCTATGAGCTGGAACAGTTTGACGAGGCAGACTGCCTGCTGGACAATGTCCTCGAACAGGCACCGGCAGACCGGACGGCGATTGAACTGCGCAAGGCTCTGCTTCTGGCACGCGGCGACATTGCCGGTTGCCTCGACTTTCTGGAGGCGAAGGTTGAGGCGGGCCATGCACCGCTGGACACTTGGCTGATGAGCGCCCTGTGCGATACGGGACAGGCAGAGCGGGCGCGGGTGCTGGCGCTTCGTCATCTGCCGGGCCAACCGGCCTCCTCTGACTGGAAGCTGGAGCGGTTCCGCAAGCTGTTTCTGGGAGAAGTAAGGCCTGTTTCCATTCCGGAAACCCGTGCCCGCTGGTCACGCCCCATCCCGGATCAGGATTTGCGCGGTCTTCTTTACGAGGCAGACTGGGACGGGCCGTCGGGGCCGGTCCTTCAGCATGCTCAGTACTTTGCTCAAGAGGCCCTATGCCCTCCTGGCATGGACGGCGTGACATGGCGCCGCCGGGCCTGCCGGGCTGGCCATGTGGATCAGTTGATGTCGGCGCGCGTCCTGCTTGAGACGGTGCCGCCAGCCTTCGGGCGTTCTCCAGCCTTTGCAATGCTGCGCGAGCGGGTGGAAAGCCGCCAGCCAACCATGATCGTATCAACGCATGCCGGTGCAAGGCTCAGTGTTGCGCTGACCGTGCTGATGAAGAATCTGGCCTATGTGACGGGACCTAGGTCGAAGACCCAAACTCAGGCGCAGGGGGCAGGTGAAGTTGATGTAAGGATCCTGCACGGTTTCGATAGCGGCAGGCTGGCTGCGGATGTTGTGCGCAGCTTGCGTGAAGGCGTGAGCGTCTACTTTGCGCGGGACTTTTCGTGGACAGGCTTTCATCCTCTCGGCCCTGCAAGCAGCGCTTCAGGGATCCTGCTCGGCAGGCCGGTGATGATCGACGACATCGTCCCGAAGATCAGCCAGGCGATGAAGATCCCAGTCTACTGGTTCCAGGCGCAGTGGAGTGGCGATGATATCGAAATCGACGTTATCCGGATGCCGGATGCGGAGGAGGGGGAGCCTCGAGAGGTCTGGTGCCGCCGATGGGCGCAGGCCTACCTCGACAAGATTGAGGCGCTGCTCCGCTCCGATCCGCGCAATGCACGGCTCAATCATGACTTGTTGAATTATCTGATGGTGACGTCTCACCGGTCTGTGCAGACAGGCGGCACCCAGGGAGGCATTGTCAGGTGAAGCAGAGGCCATTGGAACGGGCAATAAGGCAGGCCTGCCGGGCGCGGGAGGAACGGGAGATCCTGGCGTTCTGCGCGCGCGGCGTGACGCAGCAAGTCCTCTCTGGAAATGAACTTCTGGCGGCAGCGGAGGCTGCGGCGCAGCAGCTGGAGCCTGCTCGGGGCTATTGCGTTGTGCTGGTGTTCCCCGCCGGAGCGCCCTTCATTTCGCTTCTGCTCGGCTGTTTTCTGGCCGGAGTAACTGCCATTCCGGTTGCCCCGCCGCGCCGGGGCAGCGTCTCCACCCGGCTCGCCCATATCTGCACTGAAGCTGCGCCTGTGGCCGTGCTTTGCCAGCAAGGGCTGGAGGACGGTCTGCGCATGCTGCTGGGGGAGGGCGCGCCGCCCGTTGTGCCTTTCTCCGGTGACATCCCTCTGCGCGTGGACGGACATACCCGGCCTGACATGCCGCAGGATACGGCGCTCATCCAGTATACGTCCGGTTCGACGATGACGCCGAAGGGCGTGCTGATCACCGGGCAGAACATTCTGGAGAACTGCGCTGCCGTTCAGCGGGCCTGGGGTCTGGATGAGACAGCCCGCGTCGTCAACTGGATGCCGCATTTCCACGACATGGGCCTGATCGGCGGCATCCTCTGTCCGTTGCTCAGTGGCGGCATGTCGGTGCAGATGAGCCCCTTCGACTTCATCCGCAACCCCCGCCTCTGGCTTGAGGTGATCTCGCAGTGGCAAGCTGACTTCAGCGGCGGTCCGGCCTCTGCCTTTGCCGATGTCATCCGCAAGGTGCCGCAGGAGGCTCTGGCCGGACTGGACCTGTCTGGCTGGTCCCGGGCCTATTGCGGTGCCGAGCCTATCCCTCCGGGCCTTCTGGAGGCTTTTGCCGGTCATCTTGCGCCCGCTGGCCTGCGGCGGGAAGCGGTCTTTGCCTGCTATGGCATGGCGGAAATCACCCTGTTTGCCGCCGGGGCGAGGAATACCGGTCTCCAGACGCCCCCTGGCGGTGCTCATGGCTGCTGGCTGAGCGACGAGATGCGGCAGCAGATCGTGATCATGGATGCGGAGACCGGCCTGCCCGTGGAAGACGGGCAGCAGGGCGAGATCTGGCTTGGCGGCCCGTCGCAGGGCAGCGGCTATCTGTCCCGGCCGGACCTGAGCGCCGAGAGCTTTGGACATGCGGTGCCGGGGCGGGAGGGACTGTTTCTGCGGACCGGTGATATTGGCCATATCCTTGATGGCCGGCTCTGGATCTCCGGGCGGTTGAAGGATGTGCTCTTTGCCAATGGCCTGACGATACCGGCCGCAGAGGTCGAGACACTGGCCTGCGAGGGCGTGCCGGAGCTGAATGCCATGGCAGCGGCGGCCTTCATGCGCGATGAAAACCAGTCCGGAGAGGCAGTCCTGCTGGTGGAGCTGATCGACAGCCGCTGCCCGGTGCACTCGCCCGATGAAGCCCGCGCCCGCATGCGCAACCGCATTCTGGGGGAATGGGGGCTGACCTTGAGCGAAATCCGTTTCGTTGGCCGGGGGCAGCTGCCAAAGACAACCAGCGGCAAGGTGCGCCGTGCCCATGTGGCAGCGCTTTTCCGCAAGGGCGATGAAGCATTTGCAGGCGGGGAGCAGGGCTGAACCATGGCGACTGTCTCGAAACGCAGCTGGCTTCACGGAGCCCGGAAGGTTGGCGATCCGCAACTGGCGCGCGATGTCATGCGCCATCCCGAAGTCACTGCAGGCAAACTGACCGCCTATCTGGACCAGCTTGCCGGACGTGGCATCGAGCTGCCGCACCTGCGCGCTGTCTCCCGCAGCAGCTTCATCTTCATGGATGGTCCAGAGCATCTCGCTCTGAGACGCCAGATTGCTTCTTTCTTTGCCCCGGCCAGTGTGGAGCGCTGGCGGCCTGTTGCGGTGCAGGCCGTGGAAAATGCGCTGGACCGTCTCCGGTCCGCGCCTGATCCCGATCTTGTCCGCGACTTTGCAGAGCCCGCGATGAAGGCCTTCGTCCATGCGGTGATGGGTGTTCCGGAAGACTGCGGGGAGGATCTGCTGGAGCTCATCATCATCGCCAATGATGTGATCGAGCCGCTGCTCTCCGCTTCCCGCCTCCGGCGGATCGATGAGGCGATGGCGCGCATTGCAGCATGCCTGGTGAATTCCGGCAGGCCTGCGGGTTCCTTCATGGCCTTCCTTGCATCTCCGGAAGAGGCGCTGACGGATTTTGATCCGAAGACGGGCATGGCCATTACGGTTGCCGAGGCCTTTGTCACCGTCCTGCAGACCTTCACCCTGATGCTCTACGATCTGCTGCTGCAGCCTCAGGCGGTCTGGCTGCAACTGGCGGAGCCGGACCTGCCGGAAGAGTTCATCGAGCACATCCTTTCCGTCTCGAACCCGACACTGCTGATTGGCCGTGCGGTGAAGGCGGATGCGCAGATCGGCGGATGCCCGTTTGCTGCCGGTGAAACCGTTCTGCTGGATATCCGTGAGATCAACACGTCACTGCGTGCCGCTCAGGGGCCGCAGGCGCACATGTCTTTCGGTTTCGGGCCGCACAAGTGCTTGGGCGAACATCTTGGCCGTGTCTTTCTCACCGAAGCCCTGCCGCGTCTCGCCCGCGCCTTTCCGGAACTGACGCTGCAACGGGATCTTGTCCGCCACAAGCGCACGCATGTCCTGCAATCCGCCGTGAATCTGCCTTGCATCCTCACCGGTGACAATGTCCGGATCAATCCGCGCATGACCGAAATCCGCTCCCGGGCAGATGCCCGCGAGCTGCTGAACGATGATGAGGCCTGGTCTCCTCCGGATATGGTGAGCCACCTGGAAGGGTTGGCGCAGCGCTCCGGTGAGGACCTGTCCGATGCCATCCGTTTTGCCCGCAATGCGCCGTTCTTCCTCTCCGGTGAAAGGCATGCCACGGCCCGGCGTGCCGTCTTTGCGCAGATCGGCGGCAACCGTCTGGAAGACTGGCAGCCGGTATGGGAGGCCGCGGTTGCCTCCGCTCTGGATCATCTGGCCGGTGTGCCTGCGCCTGACCTCATGCGCGATTTCACCGATGCCGTGTTCAAGGGTACGGTCAAGCCTGTGCTTGGCATCCCGCAGGAAGACTGCGCGCGCTTTGATGATCTTGCGCCACGTATCCAGCTGGTTCTGGCGCCGCTGCTGCCCATGCGCGATCTGTTGCAGATCCAGTCGGCCATGACCGGGCTGCTGGCACGGCTGGAGGCGGATGCTGCCGCCAAAGGCGAAGGCGAAGGGCTTCTTGCCGCGCTGCTGCGCGAGGAGATGGACGGCTTTGACCCGCGGGACAAGATAGCGCTGACCCTTGTGCTCTATGGGGCGAGTTTCAACATCCGCCACACGCTGGGCAACATCCTGCATCACCTTCTGATGCTGCCGCCCGAACAGCGGCAGGCGCTGCTGAACACCGGCGACAGGGCAGGCCTTTATGACCGTCTGATCGGCCTGTGCGCCGCCCCCAAATACATCTACCGGATCGCCCGGAATGCAGAGAATGCCCTTGGCGTGCCTGCAGGCACCACTCTGCGCTTCCGTCTTGCCACCCTCAACCGTGCCGCACCGGCCGGTCATCTCGCCTTTGGCCATGGCCTGCACCGGTGCTTCGGCGCGGCCATGTCGCGCCAGATCATTCGTCTCGCCATCCCGGCGCTGTTCGACCGTTTTCCTCATCTGCAACTGGATCCGCAACGGCATGCCTATGCTGCGCTGTCACAGACCATTGCCCTGGAAAGCCTTCCCTGTCTGCCGCATGCTCCTGAAAGGACCGCCTGATGCCTGAAGTTTTGCCCGGTGATGAACTCGTTGCCTTTCTCGTCCGCCGCATTGCGGCGTTGACGAAGCAGGACGAGGCGTCCATCGGTCTTGAGACCTCGCTCGTGGATGCAGGCTTGCAGTCCATCGATGCGGTCCTGTTGTGCGGTGAGGTGGAGGATGCCTTTCAGGTGGAACTCGACCCGGCGCTGATCTTCGACCACGAGACGCTTGGCAGTTTTGCAGCGGCCGTGAAAGGCCTCATGGCAGCCTGATGACAACCTGGTACCTCGGCCTCTCCACTTCCGGTCATGATCCTGCTCTCGCCATCGTCAACGAAGCGGGGCAGGTCGTCTATGCCGAGGCAACCGAGCGCTTCCTGCAGGACAAGCGGGCCTGGGGCATTGCCCCCGATCATGCGCCGCATCTTGAGCGGGCGCTGAAGGCCTGCGGTGCGTCGCCAGAGACCGACCGTTTCTGCGTGGGCACCTCATGGAAGGCCATGAAGGCGCAGATGGATGTCAACGTGCATGACGCCATGCTGCCGGCCCTTGATACGTTGTGGATGCGCGGATTGCATGCAACGCAGCAGGCCATGGCGGGGCATTCGCTGCTCCGTCTCGGGGTGGCGCCGGAGCGCCAGCACCTTCTGCGGCATGAGCATCACCTGTGCCACGCGGTCACGGCGGCGTGGTTTGCCCCGGTGTCTGATGCTCTGGTGCTGGTTCTGGACGGGGAGGGGGACGCAGGGGCTGTTTCGGCCTATGCCATGCAGGACCGCCGGATCAAAAGGCTCTGGCGCTCGTGGGGGCCCGGAAGTCTTGGCACGTTCTACGGCTGGCTGACCTTTCGCTGCGGCTTTGACTGGCGGCTGGGCGAGGAATGGAAGGTTATGGGCCTTGCGGCCTTTGGCAAGGTTCTTCCGGATCTGCAAGGCGCACTGGAGCGTCTGCTGACCGTCCGGGACGGGCGTCTTGTCTTTCCGGCGGTCGAGGTGATTGCAGGCATCCAGCACATGGCGGCTGCCCATGCCCGTGAACCGCATGAGCCGCTGATGCAGGCCGCTGATCTGGCCGCCTCCGGTCAGGCGGCCTACAGCGCCCTTGCCGATGCGGTCATTCTCGATCTCATCCGCCAGCAGGACGGGCAGGGGCCTTTCGATCTCCTGCTGTCCGGCGGCTGCGCGCTCAACTCTTCCTACAACGGCTCTGCCGCCGCGAGGCTTGGCCTGCGGGCGATCCATGTGCCACCCTGTCCCGCCGATGACGGCAACGCGATCGGCGCTGCACTTTTGTCCTGGATGCAGGATCAGGAGAGGCACACCCTTCCCGCAAGCCCGGACGGTGCGCCATTCCTCGGCAGGGAGGCGGAAACGGGTGGATGTGATCTGCGGTCCCATCTCAACGGGTTCCAAGTCGAGGATGTGACCGGGCGTTCGGCCGCCGCCGTTGCCGGAGCGCTGGCGCAAGGCCGGACTGTCGGCACCTTCCGGGGGCGTGCCGAATTCGGGCCGCGGGCGCTGGGCAACCGCTCGATCCTCGCGGACCCGGCCAGAGCGGGGATGAAGGACCACGTCAACGCGGCCATCAAGGGCCGTGAGGCCTACCGGCCCTTTGCTCCTGCCGTCCGGGAGCACGACGCGGCCAGCTGGTTCACAGGCCCCCAATCCTCGCCCTATATGTCCATGACCCTGCCATGGCGGCAGGCGCGGATGGGGCTGGTGCCGGCGGTGGTACATGCCGATGGCACGGGCCGCGCCCAGACAGTCACGCAGCAAATGTACCCCTGGATGTCGGAGCTTCTGGACGGGATGGAGCGGCACACGGGGCAGGCCGTGCTGCTGAACACCAGCTTCAACATCATGGGCAAGCCGATGGTGGATACGCTGGAGGATGCCCTTGCGGTGCTCTGCACGACAGGCCTTGACGCCGTTCTTGCCGGGGATCTGCTGATCAGCAAGCCGGACCGTTGAAGGAACACCGCCTGGCTTGCGGCACGCCTGCTTGCATTTCTTCAATTCCCTGTTATCTATCGCGCAGCGGGCCGGGCCCCTCTGGCGATGCGCACTGAACTCCAAGAGCAGGCGCCTCGTGATGTCGGACCGCATCAAGTGCGCTTGATGCCATGCCCGGACTGCCGCCTCGCGGACAATCACGTGTCATGACACGGCGCCGTCACGCGAGTGAGGCAAATCTTGGATATCCTGTTTCTGCTGTTTCTCGACAAGCCGCTGTGGATGTGGCTGGTCTTCCTGTCTCTGGTCATTGCGCTGCTGGTGTTCGACCTCGGTGTCCTGCACAAGGACGACCACGAGATCGGGGTTGCCGAAAGTCTCAAGCTTTCGGCCATGTACATCATTCTCGGCCTCGCCTTCTCCAGCTTCATCTTCTGGCAGATGGGCGGGGAGGCGACCGCGCAGTATCTGACCGCCTTCGTGGTCGAAAAGACGCTGGCGATGGACAACATCTTCGTCATCGCGCTCATCTTCGGCTTCTTCGCCATCCCGCGCATCTATCAGCACCGGGTGCTGTTCTGGGGCATTCTGGGCGTGATCCTGCTGCGCGGCATCATGATCGGCCTTGGTGCCACCATCGTCGAGCAATATCACTGGGTGCTGTATCTCTTCGCCGCCTTCCTGATCTTCACCGGCATCAAGATGCTGTTTGCTGGCGACGAGGAGCACAAGATCGAGGAAAACGCGCTGATCCGCTTCCTGAAGCGGCGGCTGCCGGTGACGGACGAGATCCACGGGCACAGCTTCATCGTGAAGCAGAAGGACCCGGAAACGGGCCGCCTGACGCGTTTCGTCACGCCGCTGCTGCTGGCGCTGATCGTGATCGAGATCGCCGATGTGGTGTTTGCGGTGGATTCGGTTCCGGCTGTCTTCACCATCACCACCGACCCTTATGTGGTCTACACCTCCAACATCTTCGCCATCCTCGGCCTGCGTGCGCTTTACTTTGCGCTGGCTGCCATCCTGCACCGCTTTGCCTATCTCAAATATGCGCTGTCGGTGCTGCTGGTCTTCATCGGCTCGAAGATCTTCATTGCCAAGTTCATGGGCTGGCAGAAGTTCCCGCCGGAATGGTCGCTCGGGATCACCTTTGCGATCCTGGGCGCTGGAACCTTCTTCTCGCTCTGGAAGACGGGCAGAGCGGAGAGCCGCTAAGGCCCGGATTTTCCAGATATATCCCGCCGGCAGACTGGCGCTGCCGGCGGGATTTTTGCTTGGGCAGGCCGGTTGCGGGGCTGGCCGCATGGCTCCTGATGCCGGGTCTTTCTGTGCCTCAGGCTCATTGGAGACCCATATGAGATCCACCCCAAATGTGCCGTTGCCCTGCGGGCTGGTCCGGCTCTAGATGGACTGGTGAAGCGGGAATCTGCCCCGCACAGAAAGCCGTGATGGGAGAAGATGCCTTGAACGCCCGTGCCCTCAGCAACGCAAGCATGCGTCCGGCAGCAGCTGCTCCGGCTGCTTCTGTTGCAGTGCTTGAAGGTGATGCCAGCGGCTTTTCCGGTTTCGGCTTTCCGCGGCTGGCCGGGCATCTGGCTGCGGTCACAGCTCCGTGGATCGCCGCCGGGCTGCGGGTTGAAGGTCTTCCTGCCGGGCTTGCCTTCGGGCTGCTGCGAGGAGACGAGGCGCTTCTCTTGTCGCTGGTGGTCGCCGCGCCCTTGCGCGGCCAGGGGCATGGCCGGAGGCTTGTGGCCTTGTTCGCCAGCGAGGCGGCCAGACGCGGTGCGCAGTGGGTTGATGTGGGCTTTTCCTCACGGATCGCCCACCGGGAGGCGCTGGCAGGCTGCCTGACCGCAGCCGGATTTCCCGCGCCGGAATTGCTGGAACTGATCACGACGGGCGAGGCGGGGGCGATGCTGGAAGCTGTGAACCAGTGGCCCAGCATGATGCGGCGCCTGCGGGATCCGGACAGCGCAAGTTTCGAGCCCTGGCGTCCGCTGGATGCGGCGGACCTTGCCGCTGTCAGGACGTTATCGCAGGAGCCGGGATACAGGCCCGGCATGGCGCCTGAGGCTGATCCTGAAACCTTTGACCCGGCCTGCTCCATCGCGGTGCGCCGGGAGGGGCAGCTGATCGGCTGGGTGGTGGCGGAGGGGCTGCCCGTGATCACGCTGGACGCTTACCGGAACCGGAAAGGCGTCAGTTACCGCTCGGCCTATCTGACGCAGAAGCTCTGGCATACAGGGCTGATGGTCGGCGCTTACAGGGCTGCCTTCGAGGCTCAGGTCAACGCCTATGGACCGGATTCAATTGCCGTTTTTCACACAGGCATCCCGCGCATGGCGGCCATGGTCCGCCGCCGGTTCGGGCCGATTGCGCTGCAGGTGGACGAGCACTGGCGCACGAGGCAGCTGCTGGTCCCCCAGTCCCTGAAGCCAGCCTGAGGTTCAGGCTGTTCCGGATTTTTACAACAAGGAGAAGAGAAATGGAAAATATTGATCTGAATGCCCTTTTCGGTGTCGATACGGTTGAGAAGGTGCGCAAGCGCCTGAATGAGGATGCTGCCTTTCTGGCGGAAGCCCAGGCAGATCTGAACGCTGCCGTGAAGGCCCATTACGGCCTGGAACTGCCGGTTCCACTGGGTGTCTGTGAAGGTCCTGACGGCTGGACCGCCTGCTTCCTTCCCGGCGATGCCCTGGCCGACAGTGAACTGGACCTCGTGGCCGGTGGTTACCCTGCAAGGCCGTCGATGAAAGATCTTGGAAAGAATAACAAGATCAGTTTCGGCTAAGCAGCTTCAGCCGCCACCCTTGGAGAGCCGCAGGGTGGTATCAGCCTGAGCCAGAATGGCGGGATTGTGGGTCACGATCAGAACCCCGGTCCCGTCTTTCCGCAGGGCTTCGAGCAGCCTTGAAATCTGGTCCGGATCGAGCCCGGTGACCGTCTCGTCCAGGATCAGGAAATCAGGTTCGCGCGCCACGGCCCGCGCAATCAGCAGCCGCTGCACAAGGTTTTGCGAAACCATTCCTTCAGCCACCAGCGTCTGTACACCCATCGGCAGCGTGGCGATTTCCTCTTCCAGTCCGGTGACGTGCAGTGCGCGGGCGATGGCCTCGTCCCGGAGCGGTGCCATGCCCAGGATGGCGGCGCGGATTGTGTCGAGACTGATGCTTTCGTCCTGAAAGACGCAGCCGATGCGGCGCCGGTAGCTTGCCGGGTCGAGCTGGCCGAGTGGCTGGCCGTCCACTAGAATGCGTCCCCGTTCCGGGCTCTGGAAACCCAGAAGCAGCTGGATCAACGTGGACTTTCCGCAGCCGGATGGCCCGGTGAGGGCGGTAATCGCGCCGCGCCGCACTGTGAGGCTGACATTTGCCAGCACCTTTTCCGGCGCCCCGTGATAGCGGAAACTCAGGTCTTCGCAGCGGATTTCTTCAATGGGCGCAAGGAGGGCCGGCAGGACAGCGCCGGCCGTGCTGTCCTCCAGCCAGTTCAGCCCTTGCGGATTGCGCGGCAGAAGCGGGCGGCTTGCCTGCAGGGCGGCGGCGGCCAGTGTGGCTGCGGCGATTACCCCTCCGGCGAGGGCCAGGGAGGCTTCCGGGCCTGCGGCAAGCCAGGCCGCAAGTCCCGCAGTTCCCGTCAGCAGGACGTCGAGGGCAGAGCGGCACGCGCCGAGCCGCAGGTGCCGCCGCTGCAGAAGCCGAACCTCTGTTTCGAGCTTTCCCGTCTTCTGCAACAGCCACTCCGCTTCCCCCATCAGCCGCAACTGCGGCAGGGCGGCTGCGGCAAGGCTTGAGGTTTGCTGCAGCTCTGCCGAGGGATGTTTCACGGCGGCTTCAAGGTCCAGCTCCCGCCGCATCAGCCAGTGCCGGAGGGCAAGTCCGGGCAGTATCACGGCAGCCGCTGCGGCAAGGGGGGCAAGGCCGGTGGCGCACAGCAGGCCGAGCGCGGGAAGCGCAAGGCCCAGCCCGGAAAGCCGCCCGCCCTTGCGCAGGCTGGCCTTGCGCGCCTCTATGACCTTGTTTGCAAGTTGATCCGCAACAGATGCCGCCGAGGGCTGGTTCAGCTGGGCTGGCGTGGCCCGTGCCAGCCGCTGCCAGATGGCGGAGGCGCTGGCCAGATCCGCGAGCCCAAGGCGGCGCAGATCCGCAGTCTGCCGAAGAGCCGCTGCAAGTGCACCGCCCGACGCCATCAGGGCAAGCCCGGCGCCTGCGGAGAGCGGGGAGGGGGCAAGGATCAGGGAAGCGGCGGGGGCATTGAAAGCCAGTCCCGCCAGCAGGGCGGCGCATGCCTCCTGCCACAGTGGAACGGCGCGTCCCTGCGGCGCAACAAGCGCGAGGGCTTGCAGCATCACATCGCCGGGGGCAGGGGCGCGGCTCCTGCGGCCATCAGCCTGCAGCAGAACCGGCGTGCCGTTGCGGGTGTCGATCACCTTTGCTTGGCCACTGTCCTGTGAAAAGACGATGATCAACCCGGCATCCAGCAGGGGCCATGTCTGTCTGCCGTCTGGTGAGGGTATCAGCCGGATGCGGCGCAGAAGCAGTCCGTCATCCAGTGCGGCGCGGCGCAGGTCCTCTTCGCCGGTATGGTCTGCCTGTGCGGCAAGGCGGGCAAGGCGCTGTGCGGTGTCAGGCATCGCGGTCTCCCAGCGTGAGGGTGTGAGTGACCGTGCCCGCCGTCAGTGCCCTTGCGCCGCTGAGGACAAGGGCCATGCCGGAGGCGGTCAGCCGCTGGCGCAGGCGCTCTTCCAGATCTGTTTCCAGCGCATCAAGGGTTTCGTCCAGCACCAGAACCTGCGGGCGGCGCAGGAGGCAGCGGGCGATCATCAGGCGGCGCAGCTGCCCGCCACTGAGGCCGGGGCGTGCAGGCGTGAGCATCAGCGAAAGGCCGCCGCGCGGGGCCAGCACCGGCCAAAGCTCCACTGTTTCGAGCGCGGCCATCAGGTCAGCATCAGCCAGGCCGCTTTGGCCGAGCCGCAGATTGTCCGCCACGGTGCCTGCGAAAGGCGGCAGGGGCCGGTCTTCATGCAGAACGAGGCCGGGCCATTGTGCCGCTGCAGCGCTGATGGGGGCGCCGTTCAGCGATATGTCTGCGCCCGGCATCAGCTCAAGTCCGGCGATGGCGCGCAGCAGACGGGACTTGCCGCTGCCGGCAGGTCCCGTCACGGCCAGCGTTTCGCCGGGCCTGAGGACGATGGTCTCTCCGTCCAGGCGCAGTGTCAGTTCGGCGGAGGCCGGACGCGGCAGGACTTCGGCTGTTTGCGGGCGTGTGCCGTCCGTCAGGTCGCGCAAGGTGGCAGCCAGGGCGCGCAGCTGCGTCAGCGCCGGAGCAAGCCCGCTCAGCTTTCCTGCCTGCCGGTGCAGGGCTGCTGCCAGAAGAGACAAACCGAGGACGCTGCCGGCCGGGGCGCCTGCAAGACCGTGCAGGGCGGTGGCGCCAAGCGAAACCAGAAACAGAAGCGTCTGCAAGGCGTTGAGCCCTGCCGTTCTGCCGCCCGACTGCTGCGCCTGATCGAGGCTGACCGCATGGGAGCCGGCAAGGCGCAGCGCCAGCTCATCACTGCGTCCGCCGCAAAGCCATGTTTCGATTCCGGCAAGCATCGCTGGCACTGGAACGGCAGGCGGCGTTTGTGCCAGCTCTTCCAGCGAGCCTTCCATCCGCGACAGCAGTGTGCCCCGGCGGTTTGTCATGGCGAGGGTCAGCAGCGCTGCGCCAAGGCCGCAGAGGCCAACGGCAAGTCCGGAAGGGCCGAAACCGGTGACTGCGGCGAGGGCCAGAAGCAGAAGGCCGGGGGCATCGGCCATGCGCGAGGCCCGGCAGCCTGCCGCCTCGGCTGTGGCCGGAAATGCCATCAGGTTGGCCGTCTGGCCGGGTGTGCGGCGGGCAAACCAGTCCAGGTCCTGCGTGGCCATGAAGGCGCCTGCCTGATGCTCCACCCCCTGCGCCAGAGCGCGGCCAGCCGCTTGCCCTGCCCGGTGGCGGGCAAGAGCCGCCGCGCAGACGCCTAGCCCGGCAGCGGATAACAGCAGCAGCGGCGTTGCGGTCTGCGTCAGGGCTGGGCCGTGACTTGCGAGCAGAAATGCCGTCAGCGCCACCGCTCCCTGCAGCGTCAGGGTAGCAAGCGCAGCCAGAGCAAGACCCTTCCGCATGGGACGGAGCAGGGCGGCGAGCGGATGCTGTTCCCGTCTTCCTGCCCCAGCAGAGCGCAGCGGCTGCACCGTCAGGATGATGCCGGTGTAATCTTCGGCAAATTCGTGGAGCGGCAGCAGCAAAGGGCCGCAGCCGGGGTCGTTGATGCGCACATGACTGTCCGTCACCGCCTCGATCACGACGAAATGGATGAAGCGGCTGTGGGCGATCACGGGCAGCGGCTGGTGGCGCAGATCTTCCAGCGTCCGGCGGTAGGCCGCCGCATGAAAGCCGTTCTGTCTGGCGAGCGTGATCAGCTGGCGGGCAGTGAGACCGAGCCGTGTTGTGCCTGCCTGCTGGCGCAGATCCTCCAGCGTTACCGGGCTGCCGTGATGGGCGAGCAGGATCGCCAGCGCCGCGATCCCGCATTCGGAAGTCTCGCCCTGCCGGATATCCGGCGTGTGGAAAATCCGGTTCTGACGGTTTCTCTGGCGGCTTTTCTGGCGGTTTCGCAATCGGGGCAGAAGGGGCAGCATGGCAAGGCCGGACAGTCTGCAGCGCGGCGGCTGGTGGGCTTTCGGGTCAAGGTCCGGGCAAGGAGTTGGTGCCTGCTTCGTCCCTGGAGAGTGATGGAGGACTTGGCGGCCGCACGCAAGCCTTGCGCCGGGGCTGGCGGCCTGCAATCTGTCTCAATCTGCCCCGGCAGCATCAATCGGCGGTGAGGAAACGGTGCGTGACGCAAAAGCCTGACAAGACAGCAGTTCCAACGCCGGAACAGGCCGCCCCCATGGCCCCGAAGAGGGCAGGGCTGTTCAGTGCTCCCGCGCTCGCCCGTCTTTCGGCGACGGAAGATCTCGACCGTCCGGCCCGGCTTGCGGCTTTGCCCCGCGCAGGCGTCATGCTGGCCGCTGCCCTGACGGCTGTTGCGGGCGGTGTGGCTCTGCTTTTGCGCTGATTTTTGCCGCCAGGGCAGGCAAACGGCATGCGGAATACTACCAGTTTGACCGCCTTGCGGCTTTCGTGCTGACTGCGCCGGGCCTGCGAGCCCCTGCGAGTTTGCGCGCTGCGCCGTCCTCCCCACGGCAGTGTGCAGCCTGAAAGAGCCTCGGAGCCGGACTTTCCCTGACCACTTGCCCGAGGGCAGGCCCGCGCAAGCCATTGTGCGCGGCCTGATCCCAACCCTGATTTCTGCCTTGCCGCATCATCCCGCCGGCTGGCGGCACCCCCGTGGCAAACTGTCATGGAAGTGCCAAGCCACCGCAACAATCGGGGTGCAGGATGCATGCGCAGGTTACGCGGAGGTGAAATGTGTTTTCGCTGCAAGGTCACAAGGCACTTGTCGTTGGAATTGCGAATGAAAACTCCATCGCCTACGGATGCGCCAAAGCGCTGAGGAGCCAGGGCGCCGATCTGGCGGTCACCTGGCTGAACAGCAAGGCGGAGCCCTATGTGCGGCCGCTGGCGGAGGAACTGGGGGCGGAAATCGTTGCGCCGCTCGACGTCGCCCAGCCCGGCCAGCTTGAGGGCCTGTTTCAGGGCATAACCGAGCGCTGGGGGCGGCTGGACACGCTGGTCCATTCCATTGCCTTTGCCCCGCGTGAGGATCTGCATGGCCGGGTCATCGACTGCTCGTCCGACGGGTTCTCGCTGGCCATGGATGTGTCGGTCCACTCCTTCCTGCGGATGATCCGGCTGGCCGAGCCGCTGATGCCGGAAGGCGGCTGCTGCCTGTCCGTCAGCTTCTTCGGTTCGTCCCGCGTCGTGCGCCATTACAACATGATGGGCCCGGTGAAGGCCGCGCTGGAAAGCGCGGTGCGCTATGCCGCAGCCGAACTCGGCCCGCAGGGCATCCGCGTTCACGCCCTTTCGCCCGGACCTCTGAAGACCCGCGCAGCCAGCGGCATCGGCCATTTCGACGAGCTTCTGAGCCTTGCCTCCGAGCGGGCGCCCACGCATCAGCTTGCCACCATCGAGGATGTGGGGGCCATGGCCGCCTTCCTCGCTTCCCCCGCAGCCCGCAACCTGACCGGTGGTGTCCATGACATCGACGGCGGTTTTTCGATCACCGCTTGAGGAGACGCCGTCATGGCCAATGTGTTTGATCTGTTTGATCCTTTCCTCCAGCCGCAGGTCCCGCGAGCCGAGGGCGATATGATGGCCGCGCTGCAGGGCGCGCTCGCCTCAAGCGAAACCGAGATCGGCGCCGCATCGGCCACGGTGGACATTCTCAACACGGCCGTGGCGATCCACTCCCGCAGGATTTCCGAAGTGCATTCGCAGCGCGGCAAGGAAACGGTGGCCGCAGCCCATGCGCTGGTGGATGGCCTGCTGCTGCGCCAGAGGGATGGCGCCCTTGCCCGTGACCTTGCCGAATATGCCCGTGATGCGCTGGAGCGCCTGGTGCTGACGGCCGATACGCTGCGCAAGCGCGGCGACATCTTTCTGGAGCATGAGGCGGCCGGCTGCCCGCCGGTGCTGATGTATGACTATGAAGTCGTCATGGACGGCAAGGATCTGCCTTATCCGTCCAACTACATGCTGCTGCGCATCGTGCCGCCGGAAGGCGTGACGGTGAATGAGAACCGCCGCCCCTATATCATCATCGACCCGCGTGCCGGCCATGGTCCGGGCATCGGCGGCTTCAAGGCGGACAGCCAGGTTGGCGTGGCCCTGCGCGCAGGCCACCCGGTCTATTTCGTTGCCTTCCGTCACATGCCGGAGCCGGGGCAGTACCTGTCCTATGTGGTGCGGGCGGAGGCCGAGTTCGTGCGCGAAGTGATGCGCCGTCATCCGAAGGCTTCCCGGCCCGTGGTGACGGGCAACTGCCAGGGCGGCTGGGCGGTGCTTCTGCTGGCGGCCACCAACCCGGACCTGACCGGGCCTGTCGTCATCAATGGCGCGCCGGTCGCTGCCTGGGCGGGCAAGGTGGGTGAAAACCCCATGCGCTACAATGCAGGCGTTCTGGGCGGCACCTGGGTGCCCATGTTCCTGTCGGATCTGGGCGGCGGCATCTTTGACGGCGCGCATCTGGTGCAGAATTTCGAAATGCTCAATCCGGGGCGCACGCTGTTCCGCAAATACACGGACCTGTTCCGTGACATCGACAAGGGCGACAAGGCCTTCCTTGAGTTCGAGAAATGGTGGGGCGGCTTCTTCCTGATGACCGAGCCCGAGATCCGCTGGATCGTCGAGCAGCTTTTCGTCGGCAACCGTCTCGTCAAGAACGAGGCCCGCATCGAGCCGGGCCGCCCGGTGGACCTGAAACAGATCCGGGCGCCCATCATCGTCTTTGCCAGCCACGGCGACAACATCACGCCGCCGCAGCAGGCGCTGAACTGGATCATCGAGACCTATGCGGATGTGAACGAGATCCGCATCCGTGGCCAGCGCATTGTCTATATGGTGCATGATCAGGTCGGGCACCTGGGCATTTTCGTGTCCTCGCAGATTGCGCGGAAGGAGCATTCCGAGGTCGCCTCAACGCTCAAGACCATCGAGGCGCTGGCGCCGGGCCTTTATGAAATGCGCATCGAGGATGTGACGGAAAAGGACGGCCGGAAGCACTTTACCGTCGGCTTCGCCGAGCGCAGTTTCGATGACATCCGGGCGCTGGACGACACCGTGGCCGACGAGCGCCCCTTCGCCGCCGTTGCCCGCGCCGCAGAAATTCAGGCACAGGCCTATGACATGGCGGTGCGGCCGGTGGTCCGGCAGATGGTTTCCGGCACGGCTGCCGAAATGAGCCGGGCTCTCCACCCCATGCGCCTCAACCGGGCGCTGGCCTCCAGCCGCAATCCCCTCATGCGGCCGGTCGAAACCCTTGCCGGAAAGGTGCAGGCGGAGCGCAACAAGGCCGCTGCCGGCAATCCGTTCCTTGCCGCAGAAGCCCTCTGGGTGCAGGCCACAGAGCAGGCGATCGACTTCTGGCGTGACACCCGCGACATGGCCTATGAGCTGACGTTCCATTCAATGTGGGGCACACCCTGGGCCCGCGCCTTTGGCCGCACGCATGAAACCCGCCGCACGCTGAAGAGCCTTGGCGAGTTGCGGGGCCTTCCGGAAGTCGCCAATGCGCTGATGCAGATCGAGCAGGGCGGTTTCCCCGAGGCGGTGATCCGCATGCTGGTGCTGCTGGCCGAGAACCGGGGAGAGGTCCGCCGCGACCGGCTGGAGCGTTCGGCCCATGTGCTGACCAAGGACGAGCCCTTCCGCTCGCTTGGGGCTGAACACCGCGCCATGATCATCCATCAGCAGACCCTGATAGCCACCTACGAGACCGAACGGGCCATCGAGACCCTGCCGCTGCTTCTGCGTGAGCCGGCGGAGCGGGAACTGGCCCTCAAGGTGGTGCAATATATCCCAGGTGCCATCGAGGAAATGTCACCGCGCACCCTCGCCCTGTTGCAGCGGTTCCGTCAGGTGCTGCAGCTGGCGCCGGTGACCGGCGACGTGGCCGAAGATCCGCTGGCGGTGATCTCCAGCGAAGGCGCGGGCGAGCAGGCCGCAGGAAATCTGCCGCATTAGGCGTGAACCCGGTCTGCGGGATGCAGACGCCTTGCGCCATGACAAGGCGAGGGGTGCTGGACGGGCTCGACCATCTGACGATGAGCCAAGCACGTCGGGAACTGGTATGAGGGACAAGGCGCCCGCCGGACTGAAGAATGCGGCGGGCCATGGGAGGACACGGCATGAAGGGTGCACTCAGCCCTGACGCAGCAGCGGCACTGATCCCGGAAGGGGCGAGCGTGATGATCGGCGGTTTCATGGCCGTTGGCAGCCCGGAGCGCCTGATCGACGCCATGGTGGCGCGCGGGACAGGTGGTCTGACGGTGATCGCCAATGACACGGCCATGCCGGGCAAGGGGATCGGCAAGCTGATTACCGCCGGTCTGGTCTCCCGCCTGATCGTCAGCCACATCGGCCTCAACCCCGAAACACAGGCGCGGATGATCGCGGGCGAGATCGACTGCGAGCTGGTGCCGCAGGGCACGCTGGTGGAACGCATCCGCGCCGGCGGCATGGGGCTTGGCGGCGTGCTGACGCCCACGGGGCTGGCGACCGAGGTGGAAGACGGCAAGCAGGTGATCGAGGTCGAAGGGAAGCGCTATCTGGTGGAGACCCCGCTCAAGGCGGATTTCTCCCTGATCGGCGCCTGGCAGGCCGATTATGTCGGCAATCTCAGCTATCTGCTGACGGCGCAGAACTTCAACCCGGTGATGGCGCTGGCCGGAAAGACGGTCATCGCCGAGGCCGAGAGCATTGTGCCCGTTGGCGTGATCCCGCCGGACGGGGTGAAGACGCCGGGTGTGCTGGTCGACCATCTTCTGGTCCGGGCAGCGTGAGGGAGGCCAGTATGGACAGCAAGGAACTCATCGCCCGCCGTGTTGCGCGGGAAATCCGGCCGGGATCGCTGGTGAACCTCGGCATTGGCCTGCCGTCGATGGTGGCGAATTTCGTGCCGGCGTCTGCCGGTGTGTTCTTCCAGGCCGAAAACGGCGTGATCGGCCTTGGCGCCCGTCCGCCGGAGGGCATGGAAGACCGGCATCTGACAGATGCGGGCGGCGGCTTTGTCACGGCTGTGCCGGGGGCGGCCAGCATCGACAGTGCCATGAGCTTCGGCCTGATCCGGGGCGGGCATCTGGACATGACGGTTCTGGGCGGATTGCAGGTCGACGAGGCCGGGCATCTGGCCAACTGGAAGGTGCCGGGCAAGATGGTGCCGGGCATGGGCGGCGCCATGGATCTGGTGACGGGCGCGGCGCGCGTCGTCGTCGCCATGCAGCATGCTGCGCGCGGGGAATCGAAGATCGTGCCGGAACTCACCCTGCCGCTGACGGCGCTGCGCCGCGTCGATCTTGTGGTGACGGATCTGGCGGTGATCGAGCCGATGAATGAAGGCCTGTTCCTGCGCGAAAGGGCGCCGGGCGTCAGTGTCGAGGCGATTGTGGCCGCCACAGCCGCAAGGCTCGTCATTCCAGACCATGTGCCGGAAATGATCCTGGCCTGATCTGTCCTGCGGCCAGATGCTGCACCGCGCGCCGCCGAAAGTGCTCCACCTGCTTGGCTTGGCGCAATTGCCGGCTAAAAACCGGTTTCCGCATTTGCTGGAAGTGATCTAGGCGAGCGGAGCAAACTCTTGTGCGATCACGGCATATGTGTCCCGTAAGGCGGCTTCGATGTTCGGCAGGATCGTTTCAAACCGCTGTGATGGAACGGGAACTGAAATTGCCAGCACCTCGTTGGTGCGGTCGCGGAACGCAAAGCCGATGGCCGAGATGCCGCCCGTGTGCTCGTCGCGGTCATAGGCAAGGCCTGTTTCCCGCACCTGAGCCAGAAGGGCGGCAAAGGCTGGCCAGTCAGCGGGCAGCTTGCGGCGGGCCCATTCGGCTTCGACGAGGGTGCGGGCCTGTGCCTCTGGCAAGAGCGACAGGGCGGCGCGGCCATTTGCCGTGGTCGTGAGCGGGAACACATCGCCCACCGCCGAAACGGTGCGCAGGCGGTGCGTGCCTGGAACCTGATCGAGAAAGATCATCCCTGCGCCGCGCAGCACGGACAGATCTGCCGTTTCGCCCAGTTTTCTGGACAGTTCGGACAGGTGCAGACGGCATTCCTCAACAACATTGTAATGTGTGGCCTCACTCAGAGCAGTGATCTCGGGCCCCAGCCGGATCGAACCGCCCGAACTGGAAGCGATCACCAGCCGCTCTGCCTGCAGCGCGCCAACGATTCGCTGTACTGTCGAACGCGGCAGGTCGACCTTTTCGGCGATCTGGCCAAGGCTCATCCCTTCGGTGTGATCGCGCAGGACCCGCAGGATCGCTGCGGCCCTCGCGATAACCTGAATGCCTGATGAGCGTGCCGATTCTGTCTCGCTCATGCCGTAACCTCCCTCTTTGATTTTTCAGCCTTACGAGAGAAGCAGGCGTTCTGCAATGCAATACATTCAGCCTGCAATCCGGGTTGACCTCCTTATAACTAAACTGTATCGTAATGCAGGATATAAATTCCACATCGCGGTGCAATTTCGGCGGGTAGAGTGTAGGGGAAGAGTCCGATGCTCAACATTCGCGGAAGCAGTTTCCTGAGCAGCGTCCGGCTGCGGGGTGTCAGTCCCTGCGACCATGCAACAGGTTATTTTTTCAGCCCACAACTCCCTGCACGGAAGGTGCCGGAGGCGTTCTGAATGCGGCGCCGGAGGCTTGTCCCCCGGTTCATCGCGGACGTTTGTCCGCAAACAAGCAGGACGGGAGGCCTGCCCGATGGATATGAAACGGTTCTCTGCAAACTTGTCTGAAGATGCGCCCTGCTGCCGGGCGGCAAAGGCTGCATGGCAGGCTGCGCAATGACAAGATCCTTTCAGACGGCGGTTCTTGGTGCCGGGCTCATGGGGCATGGCATTGCCCTCACACTGGCGCGGGCCGGGCATCGTGTTGCCCTGACCGATCCCGTTGCAGATGCTCTTGCCAGCGTGCATCAGCGCATCGCCGCCAGCCTGAGCCTGATGGGCGAGGGGGATGCGCGGATTGCGCAGATCCTGAAGCAGATCGATCTGTTTGACACTGTTCCTGCCGCCGTCGCCGGCGCGGATTTCGTGTTTGAGGCGGCTCCGGAAAAGCTGGAGCTGAAACAGGCGCTGTTTGCCGAAGCCGAGGCTCACGCGCCCGAAGCGGCCATTCTGGCGTCGAACACCAGCGTCATGCCGATCACGCAGATCATGGCGAAGTTGAACCGCCGGGAAAGGGCGCTGGGCACCCACTGGTGGAACCCGCCGCACATGATCCCTCTGGTCGAGGTGATCCGCACCGAATGGACCAGCTCAGAGGCCATGGACATGACGGCGGAGTTGCTGGCGGGCGCAGGCAAGACACCGGTGCGGGTGGAGAAGGACGTTCCTGGCTTCATCGGCAACCGTCTGCAGCATGCGCTCTGGCGTGAGGCCATCAGCCTCGTGGAGCGTGGCATCTGCGATGCGGAATCGGTCGATACGGTGGTCAAATCCTGTTTTGGCCGCAGGCTGTCCGTGCTGGGGCCGCTGGAGAATGCTGATCTCGTCGGCACTGAGCTGACGCTGGACATTCACCGGACGGTTCTGGCTGACCTTGAGGACCGCAAGGGGCCGTCGCCATACCTGGAGGGGCTCGTGGCGGAAGGCAAGCTCGGCATGAAGAGCGGTGAGGGCTTCCGCAAATGGACGCCGGAAGAGGCGCAGACCGTGCGCAACCGCGTGACCACCCACCTGAAGAAACTCGACACAATTCTGGAAGATTGAGCCGCGCTCAAGCGCCGCTTCTGATTGGAGACCACCATGGCCAAAAAGCCGCGCACAATTATAACCTGTGCGATCACCGGAGCGATCCATACGCCGACAATGTCGGATGCGCTGCCCTATACCTATGACCAGATCGCGGAACAGGCGCTTGCTGCCTCGGAAGCCGGGGCTGCGATCCTGCATCTGCATGCACGCAATCCCGAAAATGGCGCACCTTCCGTTGAGCCGGCAGACTTTGGGCCGTTTCTTGGCCGGATCAAGCAGGCTTCGGATGCGGTGGTGAATATCTCGACCGGCGGATCGCTCAGCCTTTCGATCCAGGACCGGATCAAGCCGGCGCTGACCTATTCGCCCGAGATGTGCTCGATGAACATGGGTTCGATGAACTTCAGCTTTCATCCGCTGGCTGCGCGCTACACGGACTGGAAGTTTGACTGGGAGAAGGCCTATGTCGAGGCCTCGGAAGCGAGCATCTTCCGCAATACCTTCAAGGATATCAAGGAAGCTGCGACCAGCCTTGCTCCCCATGGCGTGAAGTTCGAGCATGAATGCTACGACGTGGGCCATCTCTATAATCTCAAGTTCTGTATGGATATCGGCCTGTTCAAGGCTCCGGTCTTCATCCAGTTCGTCATGGGCATTCTGGGCGGCATCGGTGCGGATGTGGAAAATCTCGTGTTCATGAAGCGCACGGCCGACAAGCTGTTCGGAGACGACTACCGCTGGTCGATCCTGGCGGCAGGCGCTGCCCAGATGCCGATGGCAACCACCGCCAGCCAGATGGGCGGGCATGTGCGTGTCGGGCTGGAGGACAGCCTGTTCATCACCCGCGGCAAGCTTGCCGAGAGCAATGCGCAACAGGTCATCAAGATCCGCCAGCTTGTCGAAAGCCTTGGCTCGGAAGTCGCAAGCCCCGATGAGGCCCGCGAAATCCTCGGCCTCAAGGGCGGCGATCAGGTTCAGTTCTAGGAAAAGAATGATGCTGAAGACCTGTCACATCACGGCAAGTGCACGCATGCAGGAGTTGCAGGTGGCGTTCGCCGTGCCGGGACGGGTCTTCACCGGAAAGGCTTCGGGCACAGCGGGGTTGAGGAGGAACTCCGCTCTGTCCGGCGCATCCGGCTGGCGCGGGCCTGCAAGTGGCAGGCATTCCTGCGCAAGCGTCATGAAACTCCATGTTTTCTCCGGCGGGCTGGAAGAGGAGCACGCCGGAGCTACCCCACTGTGGCCGCGAAACCGCGCGCTATGGACTGCCGGCTGACCCTGCGGGGCGCAGGCTGAACGACCCACAGTTCATCATCAAGGGAGGAATGAGGATGAAACTGACGAGCTTTGCAGCCGTAGCCGCGCTGGCGATCGGCATGAATACCGCGGCCTTGGCCGAGACGCTGCGCGTGTCGACCTATCTGCCGCCCAACCATTCGATGAATCACGAAATTACCGACTGGGGCAAGGAACTCTCGGAGCGCACCAATGGCGCGCTGAAGCTTGAGCTTTATCCTGCCGGGCAGCTTGGCCCCGCTCCGCGCCAGTTCGATCTGGTCCGGGCAGGCGGTGCGGATATCACCGTTGTTCTGCATGGGGCGACGCCGGGACGCTTCCCGATGAGCGAACTGGCCGGATTGCCGCTGACTTATCCGTCGGCGGGCCGCGACAGCCAGATCACCTCGCGCCGCCTGACCGAATTGGCACCGCAGTACCTCGCCGCCGAACATGAGGGAACTCGCATTCTCTGGATGGCCGTCACACCGCCGCTGAAGATGCACTTCGCCAAGACCGATCCGTCGGATTTGAACAGCCTCAAGGGACTTCGCATCCGCTATGCGGGCAGCATCTGGCAGCAGGTCATCGAGGCGCTGGGCGCATCGCCCGCAGCCGTCCAGCCGGCCGAAACCGCCGATGCCATGAGCCGCGGTGTGGTGGACGGGGCTGCATTCCCGTTTGAGGCGGCGATGTCCTTCGATCTGGGGCCGGTCACGCGCTACTCGCTGGAGCCGGGGCTGGTGTCGGCCACCTTTGCGGTCGTGATCAGCGATGATGCCTGGAACCGCCTCTCCGAGGAGCAGCGCAGCCTTATCACGGAAACCACAGGTCCGGACCGTGCCGAGGCATTCGGCAAGCGCTGGGATGAAGGCGAAGCGGTGGCGCGCAAGTACATGACCGATCAGGGCGTGAAGATCGTCGAATTGACCAGCGAGCAGCTCAACTCGCTCCATTCCAGCTTCGAGGGCATCGTCGAGCGTGCCGTGTCGGCCGTCAGCGGGCCGGGGGCAGAGTTCGTCGCAGCCTATAGCAAGTGATCCAGGAACGGCCCGCTCCCTGCGGGGCGGGCCTCTTCCCTGAACCGGAGTTCCTTGATGCAGGATACTGATCCAACGCCGCCGCTTCTGTCCAGGATCATGCTCTGGACCGCCAGCGCCGCGCTGATTGCCATGATGCTGTTCGTCATCGTGGATGTGGGGCAGCGGGCCCTCTTCAACAGGCCGCTGCGCGGGGCCATCGATCTGGTTTCGATTGCGCTGCTGGTCATGGTGGCCTTTGGCACCGCGCCAGTGCTCGTGCGCCGCGCAGAAATCATCATTGATCTGATCGATCCGGTCATTGGCCAGACCGGGGTTCGCATTCTCGGCACCATCGCAGCCCTTGCCACAGGGGCTATGGTTCTGTTCATCGGCTGGTCGTCGCTCGCCCCGCTGAATGATGCCCTGCGCTGGGGAGAAAAATCACTGGAACTGGGTCTGCCGCAATGGATCCTCTGGGTTGTCGCGCTGATTGGCCTGGCCGGGATCATGTGGGGCGCGCTGGTGCAGATCCTGCACTATCTGCGCAAGCAGCCGGAGGGGCACGAATGACCGGATTTCAGTTCGGCATTGCCGGCATCGTGCTGCTGTTTGTGATGCTTTTCCTGCGACAGCCGGTCTGGCTGGCGATGGCGGTTGTCGGGGTGGTTGGCAACATCTTCCTCAACAATCTGAACATGGCGAAGTTCATCACCAGCACCACCTTCTTCGACACGGCCGGCAGCTACAGCCTGTCGGTGATCCCGTTGTTCATCTTGATGGGTGAAATCGCGTCCGGCTCGCGCATGTCGTCTGATCTTTTTCGGGCGGCGCAGGTCATGCTGTCAGGGTTGCGCGGCGGACTGGGCATTGCGACCGTGGCAGCGTCGGGCGCCTTCGGGGCGATCTGCGGCTCGTCGGTGGCAACGGCTGCCAGCATGACGCGCATCGCCCTGCCGGAAATGAAACGCGCAGGCTATGAGGAAGGGTATTCGGCGGCCACCATTGCAGCAGGCGGCACGCTGGGTATCCTGATCCCGCCGTCAATCGTTCTGGTCATTTACGGGTCCATCGCCGAACAGTCGGTTGCACGGCTGTTCGCTGCGGCTTTGCTGCCCGGTGTTCTGCTGGCCGTGCTCTACGGCATCGTGGCTCTGTGGGTTGCTCACCGGGGCGGTGCACCGGTTGAGGTTTCGGCCACGTTCAAGGAGCGCATCGCAGCGCTCCGTCACGCCTGGGCCTTTGCGCTGCTGTTCGCAGTGACCATCGGCGGCATCTACACGGGCCTTTTCAGCCCCAATGAAGCTGCTTCAATCGGTGCCTTTGGCGCGATCCTCATCGGCTTCGCCCGGCGCAGCCTGTCCTTGGAGGGGCTGCTCAAGGCCGTTCAGGCCTCAGTCCTGATGTCCTGCACCCTGTTCCTCATCATCATGGGGGCCAAGCTCTTCGGCCAGTTCATCGTCCAGACCCATCTGCCCGATACCCTGCTGCAACTGGCTCTGGAAGCCCAGCTGTCGCCGTTCACGGTGATGGGCATCATCATCTTCCTCTACATTCTTCTCGGCTGCTTCCTCGAAGGCTTCGGCATGGTGCTGATCACCGTGCCCGTCTTCCTGCCGGTCGTCGTGGGCTACGGCTATGACCCGATCCTCTTCGGGGTCCTGGTCGTGGTGCTGGTGGAACTGGGGCTGATCTCGCCGCCGGTGGGCATGAACCTCTTCATCATCCGCGCGCAGGTGCCGGACATGCCGATGTCGGGGCTATACCGCGGCATCGCGCCGTTCCTCATCGCTCCCGTTCTTCTGGTCGGGCTCATCCTCACCTTCCCGCAGCTGACGCTGTGGCTGCCACGCTTGCTCTATTGAGGCATCAATGACCGGTATCGTGATCTTTGACTCCGAGGCTGCCTACTATGCGAGGCACTTGTCGGAACAGTTTCCCTCGCTGTCCATCACCGCCACAGGCGATCTGGAGGAGGCCATCGCGGCGGCTGCGGACGCGCGCGTGCTGATCGGCCTTGCTCCCTATCTGCAGGACCGGCTGCTGGCGGCGGCTCCCCGGCTGGAGTGGGTTCAGGCCCTGACGACCGGCGTCGACAATCTTCTGGGAAATCCGAAGATGAAAGGCGCTGCCCTGACCAGTTGCGGCGGCATTCATGGTCCGCAGATGTCGGAGCTGGCCATCCTGATGATGCTGGCTGGCATCCGCCGCTTTCCGGCCATGCTGGACAATCAGCGGCAAGGGCGCTGGGAGCGGTGGAAACAGCCGCTACTGAGCGGGCGCACCGTCTGCATTGTCGGGCTTGGCGCCATTGCGGAAACCCTTGCGGGGATCTGCCGCGCCTTCGGCATGACAGTGACCGGCGTCAGCAGCGGGCGGTCCGAGGTGCCGGGCTTTGCCCGGATTTACCGGCGGGAGGAATTGCCGCAGGCGGCCCATGAGGCCGATTTCCTCGTCATCCTCGTGCCTCATAGCCCGCAGACCCATCACATCATCGATGCGCAGGTGCTTGGCGCAATGCGTCCGGATGCCTGGCTGATCAACATTGCCCGTGGCGGCTGTGTCGATGAGGACGCGCTGCTTGAGGTGCTGCGGAGCGGAAAGATTGCAGGGGCGGGGCTGGATGTGTTCGCCGCCGAACCATTGCCGCCGGAAAGCCCGTTCTGGTCGATGCCCAATGTCATCGTCACCCCGCATATCGGCGGGTTTTCCGCCACCTATCACGAACAGGCGCTGCCGGTGGTTGCGCGCAACATGGCCGATTGGCTGCGCGGCGGCGTTTCCGCGCTGACCGGGCGTCTGGACAAGAGGGACAAATGATGCAGACCAACTCACCCATTACCGCGTCCGAGATGGAGCGCCGCTGGTCCGTTGCACGGGGCGTCATGGCAGATCTGGGGCTGGACGCCCTTGTCATGCATGCGCGTGAGGACTGGATGGGCGGCTATGTCCGCTGGTTTACCGACGTGCCCGCCAACAACGGCTATCCGCGCACCGTGGTCTTCTTTGCCGACCGTCCGATGGTGGTGGTCGAAATGGGGGCATTCGGCACCGACCGGCTGACGGATACGGCTGCGGGTGCCACACGCGGCGTGGGCCGGGTTCTGGGCACACCGTCCTTCCATTCGATCGGCTATACGGTTGATTATGACACGGACCTCCTGCTTCAGGCGTTGCAGGGCGTGGAACGGTTGGGCGTTCTGGTGCCGTCCGCGCTGCCGCATGGCATGATGAGTGCTCTGGCTTCCCGCTTCGATCTGACCGATGCAACCGATGCGCTGGACCGGGTGAAGGCCATCAAGAGTGCCGAGGAAATCTCTCTCATCCGGCAGTGTGCGGCCTTGCAGGACAAGGTTTTTGCCGAGGTCTGCGATTTCATCCGCCCCGGCGTGAGCGACCGGGACGTGACCAGCCATGCGGAAGCCGTGGGCCGCCGTCTTGGCAGTGATCAGGGGATCTATCTGGGGCTTTCCGCCCCATTGGGGCAGCCCTCCCGCTTCATGAACCGTCCGTTCCAGACCCGCACCCTTCAGCCGGGTGATCACATGTCGCTGCTGATCGAGATCAACGGCCCCGGCGGCCTCTATCTGGAAATCGCCCGCACCATGGTTCTGGGCCGTGCCGATGACCACCTCCTGCAGGCGTTCGAGAACGTCAGGCAAGCGCAGGACCATACGCTTTCCCTGATGAAGCCGGGAACTGCTCCGGCAGACATTGCCGCCGCCCATGATGTCTGGATGACTTCACGCGGCCTGCCAGCCGAGACACGGCTTTATGCCCACGGACAGGGCTGCGAGATGGTGGAGCGCCCGCTGATCCGCCGCGACGAGACCATGCCGTTGGCCAAGGGGATGTGCCTTGCCGTTCATCCTGGCTATGACGATGGCCGGGTCTTTGCGGTGATCTGCGACAATTACCTGATCGAGGCTGACGGTCCCGGCGAGTGCCTGCACCGCACCGAAAAGCGCATCTTTGAACTGTGAGAACCATGATGACCCAGACTGCGAAGATCGCTCTCGAAGAGCATTTCATGCATCCGGACTTCTTCGACTATTTCGGCACGACTGCCATCAACATCAGCCCGGACCTGTTCGGCAAGGCGCGTGAAGCCCTGCTGGACTTCGGCGAGCGGCGGCTGACGGCGATGGATGAAGCCGGGATCACAAAGGCGGTCCTTTCTCTTGCAGGGCCCGGCGTTCAGGCCGAAAAGCGCATGGACACGGCGGTGAAACTCGCCCGTCAGGTGAATGATCATCTGGCCGCAGAAATGGCGAAGCAGCCCGCCCGTTACGGTGGCTTCGCCCATCTGGCCATGCAGGATCCGGCGGCGGCTGCCGATGAACTGGAACGCTGCGTGCGTGACCTTGGCATGCAGGGGGCCATGATCAATGGCCAGACCGGCGGCACCTATCTGGATGATGACCGCTATTCGGTGTTTTGGGAAAGGGTGTCGGATCTGGCGGTGCCGGTCTATATCCACCCCAACAACCCGCCGGAAACGGTGCATATGTACAGCGGCCACCCGGAGCTTTTCGGCCCGGTCTGGTCGTGGACGGTGGAAACCGCCACCCATGCGCTACGGCTGGTGTTTTCGGGCACCTTTGACCGCTTCCCCAATGCCCGCCTGATCCTGGGGCATCTGGGCGAAACGCTGCCCTATCTGCTGTGGCGTCTCGACAGTCGCTGGGAAATCTCCAACCGGGGAGCGATGCGGCTTGAGCATGCGCCCTCCCGCTACTTCCGCAACAATATCTGGGTCACCACTTCGGGCATGTGCTCCGACGCGCCGCTGCGCTGCGCGCTGGACATGCTGGGAGCAGACCGGGTGCTGTTCTCGGCAGATTATCCGTTCGAAAGCGCGCGCGAGGCGGGCGAATGGATCGAGGCAGCGCCAATCTCGGATATCGAGCGCCGTGCCGTCTGCCATGACAATGCGGCCTCCCTGCTGAAGCTCTGAGCTTCGGCAGGTTGAGGGCAGGGGAAACGAAACAGCCCCCGGTGAGTTTGGCTCACCGGGGGCTTTTGTTGGGGGCTTTTGTTGGGGGCTTTCGTTTCTGGCAGTGCTGATAGGGAGGGCTGGGAAATGACGCTTGTGCTCTGGCGTCACTGTCCGCTGATCACCTCAAGCATCATCCGGTATTCCGCAGCGCCGGGCCGGTAGCCTGCGGTGACGTTGAAATGGCTTGCCGCGCAGGCATGGGCGAGGGCATCCATGTCTCCCATGCGGTAGCCGGCTTGCGCCAGCGTTACCGGCAGGGACAGCCGCTGCATCAGCGCTTTCAGGGCGGCGCCGAAATCAGCCGAGGGGGAAAGGCCTGCTGCCCGGCTCAGCGCAGCGACCCGTTCCGGCAGCTTTTCCCGCATCAGGCCGAGCATGGCAAGCACGCCCAATGCACTCAGCCGTCCGTGGTGGAGCCCCTGATCGCCGCAGCTGATGGCGATGGCATGGGCCGGCCCCAGTCCCTTGGCGATGGCGGTGCCGCCCTCCCATGCCGCCAGCAACATCTGGCCCCGGGCCTCGATGTTCTGCCCGTCCGCCGTTGCCACCTCTACCCAGCGCCAGGCGCGGGCCAGCCCGTCCAGTGCCAGCGTGTCTGCCAGCGGGTTGTCTCCCTTGGCGAGATAGCCTTCCACGCAATGCGAAATGGCATCGAGCCCGGTAGCCGCGGTCAGTCCAGCAGGCAGGGTGACGGTCAGCTCCGGATCGCACAGCGCAAGGCGCGGGACGGCGAAACGTGAAGTGATGCCGGCGGAGATGGACTGTGCATCAGGATGAATGCCTGCATCGGGTGAACTGTCCGACCCCGTTCCGGCGGTGGTTGGCACCACGGCGACAGGCCGGGCTGCCATTTCCACCCGCTCGGGATGGCCGAGATAGGTGGCCGGCTCCCCGCCTTGTCCTGCGATGACGGCAGCGAGCTTTGCCGTGTCGATCGCCGAGCCTCCGCCCAGTGCCACCACGGCATCGCATTGCCCCTCCCGGTATCTGGCCACCGCAGCCATGACGCCGGCTGAAGTCGGATTTTCGGGAGTCTCCGCGAAGACCGTGCATTGCGGGCCCAGCAAGTCCGCAACGCGGTTTACATGGCCTAGCCGCACAAGGCCGGGGTCACTGACCAGCAGCGGGCGCCGGATGCCGAGCGCAGCCAGTTCTTCCGGCAAGCGCGAGACACTCCCCGGACCGAAGACGATCCGGGGAAAGGAAAGTGCGAAGTCCATCTCAGCCATCCCGCCGGAACAGCATTGCGATCAGGCGGAACACCAGCCTGACCGATACGAACCTCAGGCCCGCACGGAGCTGGCTGGGCCGCAGCACGGCCTTCATCGGCATGGCGCCCATGATCTGGCCGCTGAGCAAAAGCCCGTTTTCGTGGGGCTGAACGTCAAGAACTTCAATCAGTTCCGACCCGTCAGGTCCTTGCATTTTCATGGCTTCACCCGCAGAGCTTGTCGAAGTTGATCTTCATGTCCTGACAGACCTTGATCGCGGTTGCGCGGCCTGCGCCGCTGACCGAGGACACGTTGATGGCCGTTCCGGTGAGATAGAGGTTCGACAGTCCCGGAACCTTCAGCTTGGCAAGCTCCGGCGTCGGGCGCTGTCCTCCGATCTGGTGCAGGTACTCGCCGATGCCCGACACATCGCCGCGCTGGAACATCGGCGAGTGGCGCGACACCTCCAGCGGGCTGTCGAACCGCCGGCCGATGATGTTGCTGTCACTCATGTTGGTGGTGTAGTCGCGGAAGCGCTCCAGCAGCCAGTCGGCCATTTCCTGATTGCGGCGGTCCCACTCGGACGAGCCGCCCCCGCGCAGGTCGAACGGGCCGAAGCCATAGACGGTGATGGCGCATTTGCCTTCCGGCACCTGGGTGGGATCAAACTGGCACTGCATGTGCGAGGCCAGGATCGTGTCGTTGGAGCCCTCAGCCCACATGTCACCATATCGGTAGTTGTCGAAGACCCGCAGGAAGCGTTCCAGCGTTGAGGGGGTGTAGTTCTGCAGGACGACCCGTCCGGCCTCGTCCCCGGCCTTGAACTTCGGCGTTTCGTGCAGCGCGTAATGCTGCGGCATGATCGAGAATGCACCGCTCTGGGTCCGTTTGGCCCGCTGCACGACACCGGGATCGAGGCCGTCCACCATGTCTCCCAGCAGGTGAGGGTGGATCTGCCCGATGATGCCGTCGCGGGCGCGGATCACCTCGCCGCCCTCAAGCCGCACGCCTACAGCCTTGCCGCCCTCGGTGATCACCTTCTCCACATGGGTGCGGCCGCGCAATTCACCGCCGTGGTCCTCAAGGCAGGCGATCAGCGCATCGACAAGCGCGCCCGAGCCGCCCACCGGAACGCCGATCGGGTGCCGGTGCACCATGCCGGGCATCGTGTAGATGACGAAGCCCGTGCCCATTTCCTCCGGCGCGGTCAGTGTCTCGGCGGCAAATTTCAGCAGATGGATGATCAACTTGTCGCTTTCGAAGAACTCGCGGCAGATGTCGAGCTTGGACATCTGGAGCGCGCGCATCATCTCCTGCCCTTCAAGGCTTTGATCCAGCAGGGCGTAGAACGGGCCTTGGGGCAGTGCAGGCACGAAGAGGCTCTGCGTCACCATCGGCAGGATCTTCATGCTCATCGCCGCGAACTTGCGATAGGCTTCTGCATCCCGCTCGCTGAACTGGGCGATGGACTGGCACGTTCGCTCAACGTCCTTGTAGGTCACAAGGGCGGTGCCATCATCGAACATCGTCGAATAGACGCCGTCCGGATAGATGTATTTCAGCCCGTATTTCGATTGCAGCTTCAACTCGTCATTGATGATCAGCGGGTTCGCCTGAATGTTGACGTGCAGCGAAGAGTGCAGGTCGAACTTGAAGCCCGGCGCAATGATTTCCTTGGTAACGACACCGCCGCCGTACCAGTCGTTGCGTTCGAGGACGAGGATCTTCTTGCCTGCCTTGGCAAGGTAACATGCAGCCGTCAGCCCGTTATGTCCGGAGCCGATGACGATGAAGTCATAGGTCGAGGCCACTGTGGTCACTCCTTGAGGTATCAGGTTTTACGTCTTTGCTGACCGCTGCACTCAGATCGGATAGTGCTGGTTCGGGTCTTCGACGGTGACCCAGTGGATTTCCGTGAATTCGTTGATCCCGGCATGGCCGCCGAACCGGCCGTACCCGGATGCCTTCATGCCGCCGAGCGGCATCTGCGCCTCGTCGTAGACGGTGGGGCCATTGATGTGGCAGCAGCCGAATTCCAGCTGGTTGGCGATGTCCAGCGCACGGGTGATGTTGCTTGAGAAGATCGCGGCCTTCAGCCCGTATTCCGTATCGTTGGCAACGGTGATGGCTTCCCCGGCATCATTGACACGGACAAGACAGGTCACGGGACCGAAGGATTCCTCGTAGTAGATCCGCATCTGCGGCGTGACGTGATCGAGCAGGCTCGGCTGCATCACAGCCCCGTCATGGGTGCCGCGCACCAGCGCCACGGCGCCCTTGTCAACCGCATCGGCAATCAGGGCTTCCACCCGTGCGGCAGCATCCGGGCTGATCAGACCGCCCAGTGGAGCGTTCGATGAATGAGGGTTGTCGGCAGCAAGGCTCTCGACCTTGATCTTCATCTTGCGGGCGAATTCATCGGCGATCCGGGTGTCGAGGACGACCCGTTCCGTTGACATGCAGATCTGTCCCTGATGCATGTAGGCACCGAAGGCAGCAGCGCGTACGGCGTTGTCGATGTCAGCGTCGTCCAGCACCAGCAGCGGGGCCTTGCCGCCCAGCTCCAGCAGCACAGGCTTGAGATGTCTTGCCCCCATCTGGGCAATGACGCGCCCGGTGGCCGTTGAGCCGGTGAAGTTCACCCGCCGCACCTCGTGACAGGCGATCATTGCCTCGACCACCTTCGGCGCGTCTTCGCGGGTGTGAGTGATGAAATTCATCGCTCCGGCAGGCAAGCCGGCATCAATGAGCACCTGCGCCAGCAGATATTGCGTGCCTGGGCTGTTCTCCGAGGCCTTCAGCACCACCGTGTTGCCGCAGGCCAGCGCCGTGCCAAAGGCGCGGACGGCAAGGATGATGGGGGCGTTCCAGGGCACGATCGACAGCACGACGCCCACCGGCCGGCGGAAGGCAAAGGCATGGGCACCCGGCTTGTCGGCGGGAATGATCTCACCCTTGATGTGGGTGGTCAGCGAGGCTGCCTCGCGCAGCATCCCGGCGGCCAGGCGCACGTTGAAGCGCACCCAGGGCAGCGAGGCCCCGGTTTCGCTGATCATCATCTTCTCGAACTGGCTGGCCCGTTCCTGAAGCAGGTCTGCCGCCTTGAGCAGGATATCGCGGCGGTAGTACGGGCCGGTCTTCGCCCATGCAGGCAGGGCCCTTGCTGCGGACTTGACGGCCGCAATGGCATCTTCCGGCGTTGCTGCGGCAAAGGTGGTCACGGGCTCTCCCGTCACCGGATCATGCCGTACGGCGGTCGCCCCTCCGCTCGCGGCGGTAGGGCGGTTATCGATGATCAGTTCAGACTGCATTTTGCTCCTCCCGGCAGAAGGCCAGCCTCTGGACGGCTGGCCGGCAGATGACCGGCTGTAAGGTCCGGGTGTCAGCAACCGCTCCTCTTCAATTTCTGACACATGTGTCAGTTATTCATTTTTCGACACTTGTGTCAATAATTCATGCGGGGTGATGGAGGCGGCTTGCCTTCACCGCCCGGTAAGGTGATGAAGGGGAGTGACCGGGGAGTGAAGCCATGACGATTCCCAATCCTGCCAGCTTCCGCAGCGCAGCGAGCGACCGGGAGAAACGGGTGCGGACCCGCGCGCTGTTGATGGACTGTGCAATTGCGGAATTTGCCGCAAAGGGGCTGGCGCAGACCTCGGTCGATGACGTCGTGACCAAGGCTCAGGTTTCGCGCGGCACGTTCTATTATCACTTTGCCAACATGGACGAGATCATGGAGGCGGTGGGCCGGGCAGTTGCCGCCACATTCGTCACCATCGTCGATCAGGATATCCGCGAGGTCGAGACCGGGCCCGAGCGGGTGGCGCTGGCCACCCAGATCTTCATCGAGATGGCCTCGGCAATCCCGGACTGGGGGCGGCTGGTCAGTGATGCGCTGACGAACATGGGTGTGTTCTACGAACATATCTCACGGGGGATCCGCAAGGACGTGCTGGTCGGCTTCCGCAGTGGTGACTTCAGGACCGGGCCGACGGATTTTCTATTCAGCGGATTGCTGGCTGTCGTCGGCGCTGCCGTTCGCGCCCGGCTTCAGTTCCCCGATGACCGGACGATCGCCCCGCAGGCGGCCGAACTGGTCCTGCTGATGCTGGCAACCCCGAGTGAAACGGCGAGAACCCTGCCTGGAGAAGTGATGCGGAAATATTCCGGCAAGGTGTGGCACAACCCGGACGAAATCCAGAAGTCCCTCGCCACGATCATGCCGCCGCTTCTGAACGAGATGCTGGATAGTCAGGAATCCAGTGCGGATGCCAGAACTTGAGAGGCTGATACATCATGCCCATGGACGTTCCCCGGAGGACATAACCGGGTGCTGCACGGGTAAACCCATGAAGAGATGGCGTCAGAACGGCAGGATCAGCGGCACCAGCAGCACGCTGGTGAGAAGGGTGATCAGCGTGAAGGGCACGCCGATCTTCATGAAGTCGCCGAAGCGGTAGTTTCCTGGTCCGACGACCAGCGTGTTCACCGGCGAGGATACGGGCGTCATGAAGGCGGCGGAGGCGGCCAGGGCCACGGTCATGGCAAAAGGGTAGGGCGAGGTGTTCATCTCCTGCGCCACCGCCAGAGCCACCGGCGCCATCAGCACGGCAGTTGCCGTGTTGGAGATGAAAAGGCCCAGTACGGAGGTTGTGGCGAAGAGCGCGGCCAGAACCAGATGCGGGCTTGCCTCTCCCAGAATGTCCAGCAGCAGGCTGGCGGCAATATCGACCCCGCCGGTGCGCTGCAGCGCCAGCGAGAAGGGCAGCATGCCGACGATCAGGATGAGGCTCTGCCAGTGGATCGAGCGGTAGGCTTCTGCCATGCCGATGCAGCGGAACAGCCCGAGCAAGAGGCATCCGAACAGCGCTGCCTGAACATTCGGCACGATGCCGGACACCATCAGCGCGATCACCAGCGCCAGCACGGCCAGCGTCCGCGGGGCCCGGTGGCGGGCATGGACGGCATTTTCGGATTCGGCCGGCAGGTCCAGCAGCACCAGATCGCGCCGCTCGTCCGCCAGATTGCGGATCGACCGCCAGGGACCGGCAGCCAGCAGGGTGTCGCCTGCCTGCAGGACTTCGGCGGTGACAGCTTCGGGCACCGGCTCCGTGCCGTGCTTCATGCCAATGACCGACAGGCCATAGACCGAACGGAACTTCGCGCTCATCAGCGTCTTTCCGGTCAGGCGGGAGCCCGGCGGCACAAGGATCTGCGCCATGCCGATTTCCTGCGTGGTGTCGGCAAGCCATTGCTCCGTCACCGGCAGTTCCGCAAGGCCATGGGTCCGGGCAAAACTGGCAAAGTCAAAGCCGGATTTTTCGCTGCTGACCCGCTGGTCGATCATCAGGATGTCACCGGCCTCCAGCACGGTGGCTGCCTGGGGCGAGATCAGCTTGCGGCGGAACAGATTGCCCCGTTCGATGGCGATGATGTTGATGCCGGCACTGGCGCGCAGGTCCAGCGTGTCGAGCCGCTGGCCGGAAAGTCCTGAGCCGGGCATCACCTGCAGCCGGTGCTCGCGGCCGCCGATGGCATAATCCTCCACCCAGCTTCTGAGGGCTGCACGACCTGAGACTTCCGCCGTTTCGCCGGGAGAGAGAAACCGCCGCGCCGCCAGCATGTAGAGCACTGCCAGCAGCAGCACGGGCACGCCAAAGGGGGTGAAGGCAAAGAAGCTGAAGCCCTCATGCCCCTGCCGGATCAGTTCGGCGTGGATGACAAGGTTCGGCGCGGTGGCGACGAGGGTCATCATGCCGCTGATCAGCGCCGCCATGGACAGGGGCATCATCAGCCGGCCCGCCGGAATGCGGGCCTTGCGGGCGATGCGCAGCACGATGGGAATGAAAATGGCCACCACCCCGGTGGAGGACATGAAGGAGCCGACACCGGCCACGATCAGCATCAGCAGAAAAATCAGCCGCGCCTCGCTGGCGCCTGCCCTGAGGGTGAGCCAGTCGCCCAGCCGCTGCGCCACGCCCGTGCGCACCAGCGCTTCGCCAATGACGAAAAGCGCCGCAATCAGCACGATATTCGGGTCGGACAGCCCGGCCAGCGCCTCCTGCATGCTGATCACGCCTGTCAGCGGCAAGGCCGTCATCATGATTACCGCCACCACATCCATGCGCGGCCGGTTGACCGCAAACATGATCACCGCAGCGCCAAGGAGGGCAAGAACCTGAGCAAGCGCAGACATGGGCAGAACCTCGTTGGCGGCAGGGGGCAGGGCGCGGGGATGACGAGGGCATCATCCCCGAACAGGGGCAGACTGGCAACCGCCGGAACCTCCCAGAGCCTTGTTGTGCCCGTGTGAGACGGGCGGCCCATTGTCCGGGCGCCTGTGTGATTTCATGGCTTTGCAGGAAGATATTATACTGCTTTGGAAGCCGTGATGGCGAGGGTGGTGAAAGGAAGAGCGGTGCCTGCGAGCGCAGATGCGCTTGCGGGCTCCCGGCCGGATTTTCGGGCCGCACTCTGCGCAATGGACAAAGGCTGTGGCCAAGCGGCACAAACTTGCTTAGAGCTTCACGTCCGGAAACCTGCAGCCGCCCGAGGAGTGCCCGAGTTTGCCCGATATCCATCTCACGCCAGCTGTTGCAACGGTACTGTTCATCGTGGCCTGTCTTGCAGGCTACAGCTACAGGCGTGTGTGGAAGGCAGAAGGCCCCAGGTGGCAGCTCTGGCTCTACGGATTGCTGGCCGCAACAACGCTGCTGGTTCTGGCTTTCGTGCCTCTGGTGCCAGGCCGCTAAGGTGATGGGGTGCTGAGATGCCGGGGCGCTGAGGTATTTGGCACCGGCAAAGCCTGGTGAGGCAGCAGGAAGGTCAGGAGGCCTGATTGGCCTCCGCCATCTTCTGGCGCTTGCGCGGGCAGGCCATGCGCTCATGCAGCGGGCTGTTCGGATCGATCTCGCGCTTGCACACAAGGCAATGATCGGCACCGGAAATCGCGTTCAGTCCGCCGCAACTACCCTTGATGGTGCGCCCCGACACGATCACCCCGATCGCCATGCCCAGCACCACAATCAGGAACAGAACAAAAGCGATCGCCAGGGTTGCCATGGGTGCTGTCCTTGCCTGTTCAGGCCGTCAGGGATGCCAGACGGCTGCTTTCGCTGGTGATGAGCTTGGCGCCGGACGTCTCGATGAACATGACCGCAAGGCCCTGCGTCTCGGCGATTTCCAGCCCGCGCTCACGGCCCAGCACCAGCATGGCCGTCGCCCAGGCGTCCGCCAGCATTGCGTTTTCGGCCAGAACGGTCGCAGACACGGTCGCGTGGGTGATCGGACGGCCCGTGGTGGGGTCGATGATATGCGAGTAGCGCTTGCCGTCAGCTTCGAAATAGTTGCGGTAGTCGCCCGACGTGGCCATGCCAAGCCCGGACACGCCGATCTTGCGATGCACCCCGGCTTCGCCGGCGAGCGGAACCTCGATACCGATCTGCCACGGCATGCCGGCGCCATTGTGGCCCGATGCGTAAAGGTCGCCGCCAATCTCGATCATGAAGTCGGTCAGGCCGGCCGTGCGCAGCACCTCTGCCACCTGGTCGGCGCCATATCCCTTGCCGATGGCCGAGAGATAGATGCTGGTGCCGGAAGCCGACTTGACGAGTGAGCCATTGGCCAGCGTCAGCATGCGGGACTGGCCCACCGAATCCATCACGGCGGCGATTTCGGCATCCTGCAGCGCGCGCTGCTGCACCTGTGCCGCGCCAAATCCCCAGAGGTCGATCAGCGGGCCGGAGGTGATGTCGAACCGGCCTTCGCTGGCCTGATGCACGGATTGCGCGGCGCTGAGCACGGTGTTCATTCCGGGCGACAGGTTCAGCGGCTCGCCGGCTGCGGCGGCGTTGATGCGCGACAGATCCGAGTTCTTGTCCCAGTTCGACATGGCACGGGTCACATCGGCCAGCGCCGTCTGAACTTTTGCACTCAGATCCTTTGCGTCCACGTTCTGCCCGTTGCTGACAGCCGTGATATTCCAGGTTGTACCCATGGTCTGGCCGGACAGCTTCAGCAGCTCAGACCCCGGCTTGCAGGCAGCAAGTGCGGCCGTCATGATCAGGAAGGATCGCCGGGAAATCGAGGTCAGACCAGACACTGGAGTTTCTCCATCTTATGAAAACAGGGGGCACAAAGCGCCAAGAGTTTGGTCGTGAATACGTCGTGATGCCAGTCTCTGCAACTGAAACCGTAATGGGGCAAAAAAAAACAGGACATGTCCCGGAAAAGGTTCCGTTTTCGAAGAAGGGAAGGCATAAGGGGATAAAATCACTGGGTAGAGATTCAGGTGCAGAAATTTTCGCTTCGCAAAGGTCTCCAGCTTCCGATCCTCGGTGCCCCAAGCGCGGGTGAGCAGGACGGACCGGCTGTCAGCACCGTCGCCATCCTGGGCGCGGATTATATTGGTCTAAAGCCACGGCTTCTGGTCGCTGAGGGCGATGCAGTCGGGGCAGGGGCCCCCATCCTCACGCATAAAGACACGCCCGAGGTGATGGTCACCTCGCCTGTGAGCGGGCGAATCAAAGCCATCAACCGCGGCGCGCAGCGCAAGCTGATCAGCGTCGAGATTACGGTTGATCCGGCGGCCGCCGAGCCTGTGAACTTCGGGCAGACCGGAGACATCAGCACCCCGGAAGGTTTGGTGGAGCGGCTTTGTGCCAGCGGCTTGTGGACATCTTTCCGCACCCGTCCCTATTCCAAGGTGCCTTCGCCCGAATCCCGGCCTGCTGCGATTTTTGTCACGGCGATGGACACCGAGCCTCTTGCGGCAGATCCGGTGCCTGTGATTACCGCCCGCGCCGAAGCCTTCGAGCGCGGCTTGCAGGCAGTCGCCATGCTGACGGAGGGAAAGACTTTCCTGTGTCACGAGGACGGCGCGAGCCTGCCGGGCGCATCGGTGCCCGGTGTCGAGGTAGCGCAGTTCAGCGGGCCGCACCCTGCAGGCCTTGCCGGAACCCACATGCATTTTCTGGCGCCGCCAAGTGCTGCACGGACCGTCTGGAGCATTGGCTATGCCGATGTCATCGCCATCGGGCAGCTGCTGCTGACCGGCTATCTGGACAGCTCCCGCGTTGTGGCCATCTGCGGGCCGCTGGCGGCCAATCCGCGTCTGGTGCGCACCATTGCCGGCGCGTCGATGGCCGAACTTACGGACGGTGAGAACCCGGCCGGCGTGCCGGTGCGCCTCATCTCCGGATCGGTGCTGAGCGGCCGGGCCGGTGCCGGCGCCGAGGCCTATCTCGGCCGTTATGCGCGGCAGGTCACGCTGATCGAAGAGGATCACAAGCAGATCCCGCTCGGCTGGATCCGGCCGATGGCTTCCAAATTCGCCGTGCAGCCGGTGCTGGGCTCGGCCTTCACGAAGAAGCTTTATGCGCTGACCACCAATCTGAACGGCGGCCGGCGCGCCATGGTTCCGATCGGAACCTTCGAGCAGCTGATGCCGCAGGACTATCTGCCGACGCAGCTGTTGCGCGCGCTTCTGGTGATGGACACCGACGAGGCGCAGGCACTCGGGGCGCTGGAGCTGGACGAGGAGGACCTCGGCCTGGTCGGGTTTGCCTGTCCTGCCAAATATGAATACGGCATTGCCCTGCGCGATTGCCTGACGAAGATCGAAAGAGAGGGCTGATCGCGTGGGTTTGCGCAGTTTCTTCGACCGGATCGAGCCGCATTTCACCAAGGGAGGCCGCTATGAGCGGTTCTTCCCGCTTTATGAAATGGTGGAAAGCTTCCTCTACACCCCCCGCACAGTGACGACTGTGGCACCGCATGCACGGTCCTACATCGACATGAAGCGGATCATGACCTATGTGGTGATCGCGACCATCCCTTGCATCCTGATGGCGCTTTACAACACGGGGCTGCAGGTCAATCTGGCCATTGCCAGCCATGGCGCGAGCGGCTGGCGCGCGTCCATCATCGAGGCTCTGGGGATCGGCTTCGATGCCGCCAACCCTCTGGCCAACATGCTGCATGGCCTGTTGTACTTCCTGCCGATCTATATCGTCACGCTCGCCGTCGGCGGCGTCTGGGAAGTCCTCTTCGCCACCGTCCGCCGTCACGAAGTGAACGAGGGCTTCCTCGTCACCTCGATGCTTTATACTCTTATCCTGCCGGCTTCGACGCCGCTGTGGCAGGTTGCGCTCGGCATCTCGTTTGGTGTGGTGATCGGCAAGGAAGTGTTCGGCGGTACGGGCAAGAACTTCCTCAATCCGGCGCTGGTCGGCCGTGCGTTCCTGTATTTCGCCTTCCCGGCACAGATGTCGGGAGACTCGGTCTGGACGCCCGTTGACGGGTTCTCCGGCGCCACGGCGCTGGCCGTCGTTGCCGCCGAGGGCCATCAGCAGCTCGTCACCTATGGCATCACGTGGATGGACGCCTTCATCGGCACCATTCAGGGCAGCCTGGGCGAGACGTCGACGCTCGCCTGCCTCATCGGCCTCGCCTTCCTGCTTGTCACCCGCATTGCCAACTACCGGATGGTGCTGGGCTGCATGGCAGGGATGATCGGCTTCTCGGCCCTGCTCAACTTCATCGGATCCGACAGCAATCCGGCCTTTGCCATGCCCTGGTACTGGCACCTCGTGACGGGCGGCTTTGCCTTTGGCCTCGCCTTCATGGTGACGGAGCCCGTTTCGGGATCCCATACGAACGCCGGCCGCTATGTCTATGGGGCGCTGATCGGCGTGATGGTCGTGATGATCCGCGTGATCAATCCGGCTTTCCCCGAAGGCATGATGCTGGCGATCCTGTTCGGAAATGTTTTCGCGCCCTTGATCGATCATTTCGTCGTCAAGGCCAACATCAAGCGGAGGGCGCGGCGTCTATGAGTGACCAACGCGAAACGCTCACGGCAAACACACAGAAGGGGCCGATTGGCCGCTTCCTCGCCCTGCCTGCCGATTCAACGCCGAAGACGATCTTTGTGGCGGTCGTCCTCTGCCTCGTTGCCTCGATGGTGGTGTCTCTGGCGGCTGTCAGCCTGAGGCCGCTGCAGCAGCAGAATGCCCTGCGCAACCAGCAGATCAACATTCTGCAGGTGGCCGGCCTTTATGAGCCCGGCCAGGACGTTGCCAAGGCCTTTGCCGTGTTCGAGCCCGGAGTTCTTGAGCTGGAGACCGGGCGGCTGACTGACAAGTTTGACCCGGCCACCTTCGATAACCGCGCTGCAGCGAAGGATCCGGAACTCTCCGTTGCCCTGACCGATGACCCGGCTTCGATCGTGCGTCAGGCCCGGTTCGTGTCTGTCTATATTCTTCGCGATGCCAATGGCGCCGTGGACAAGGTGATTCTGCCCATCCATGGCTATGGCCTGTGGTCCACGCTGTACGGCTATGTTGCCATCGAGGCGGATGGCAGCACGATCTATGGCCTGCAGTTCTATCAGCACGCGGAAACGCCGGGCCTTGGCGGCGAAGTCGACAACCCGCGCTGGCGTGCCCAGTGGAGCGGCAAGTCGATCTACAATGACGCCGGAGATGTGGCGATCACGATTTCGCGCATGGCTCCTCCCCGGGGGCAGGAGCATCACATTGATGCGATTTCCGGTGCCACGCTGACTGGCCGCGGTGTTGAGAATCTCGTCCGCTTCTGGATGGGCGATAGGGGCTATGCTCCCTTCCTCGCCAATGTTCGCGCAGGAGAAATCTGATGGCGCAATCACGCAAGTCCATGCTGGTCGACCCGCTGGTCGACAACAATCCGATCACCTTGCAGGTTCTTGGCATCTGTTCGGCACTGGCGGTGACGACCTCGCTGCAGCTTTCCCTGGTGATGGCGCTGGCGGTGACCTTCGTGACATCGTTTTCCTCGATGTTCATTTCGGTGATGCGCAACCAGATCCCGACATCGATCCGCATCATCGTGCAGATGGTCGTGATCGCCAGTCTGGTGATCGTGGTGGATCAGGTGCTCAAGGCCTATGCCTTCGAGATCTCACAGACGCTGTCGGTGTTCGTCGGCCTGATCATCACCAACTGCATCGTCATGGGCCGGGCCGAGGCCTTTGCCATGAAGAACCCGCCGGTGGCTTCCTTCATCGACGGTGTCGGCAACGGCATGGGCTACGGCCTGATCCTGATGATGGTGGCCTTCATTCGTGAACTGTTCGGGTCAGGAACGCTGTTCGGCGTGACCGTGTTCCAGACCGTGAACAACGGCGGCTGGTATGTGCCCAACGGCCTGCTGCTTCTGCCGCCTTCCGCCTTCTTCGTCATCGGACTGATCATCTGGGCCTTCCGCAGCTGGAAGCCGAAGCAGGTCGAGAAACGCGAATACCGCATTCAGGTCGTGGAGCAGCACTGATGGAGCAACTCTTATCCCTCGCGGTGAAGGCGGTTTTCGTTGAGAACCTGGCCCTGTCGTTCTTCCTCGGCATGTGCACCTTCCTGGCTGTGTCCAAGAAAATCGCCACGGCTCTGGGCCTGGGCATTTCCGTGATGGTCGTGCAGACCATCACGATCCCGGCCAACAACCTGCTGCTCACCTACATTCTGGGGCCCGGCGCCCTGGCATGGGCCGGGTTCCCGGATGTTGATCTCAGCTTCCTTGGCCTGATTGCCTATATTGGCGTTATCGCGGCCATGGTGCAGATCCTGGAAATGACGCTCGATAAGTATTTCCCGCCGCTCTACAACGCGCTGGGGATCTTCCTGCCGCTCATCACGGTGAACTGCGCCATCCTCGGCGGCTCCCTGTTCATGGTCGAACGCAACTACAGTTTTCCCGAGTCCATGGTCTATGGTGTGTCCTCCGGCTTTGGATGGGCACTGGCCATTGCCGCCATGGCAGGCGTGCGTGAAAAGCTGAAATATTCCGACGTTCCCGATGGCCTGCAGGGCCTTGGGATCACGTTCATCACAGCCGGGCTGATGGCTCTGGCATTCATGTCCTTCTCGGGCGTGAACCTCTGAGGCTGGACAGATGCAGACTTTCACCCTCGGCGTTCTTTTCTTCACCCTGATCGTGCTGGCGCTGGTCACGCTCATCATCTTCGCGCGTGCGCGGCTGGTGTCTTCAGGCAATGTCAACATCACCATCAACGGGGAGCGGACGATTTCGGTTCCCGCAGGCGGAAAGCTTCTGCAGACCCTTGCGGCTGAAAAGCTGTTCGTCCCCTCTGCCTGCGGCGGCGGCGGCACCTGCGCGCAGTGCCGCGTGCGGGTGCTGGAAGGCGGCGGCTCGATCCTGCCGACCGAAACCTCCCACATCACCAAGCGCGAAGCAGCCTGCGGCGACCGCCTGTCCTGTCAGGTCGCGGTCAAGCAGGACATGAAGATCGAGGTCCATGACGAGGTCTTCGGCGTCAAGAAGTGGGAATGCACCGTCCGCTCCAACAACAATGTTGCGACCTTCATCAAGGAACTGGTTCTGGAACTGCCCGAAGGCGAGGATGTGAACTTCCGCGCCGGCGGCTACATCCAGATCGAGGCTCCGGCGCATGTGGTCAAGTACAGCGACTTTGATGTGGCCGAGGAGTACCGCGAGGATTGGGACAAGTTCAATCTCTGGCGCTATGAATCGCGCGTGGACGAGGGGCTTGAGCGCGCCTATTCGATGGCCAACTATCCGGACGAGAAGGGCATCATCATGCTCAACGTCCGCATTGCCTCGCCCCCGCCGCGCGCCGAAGGTGTGCCGCCGGGCAAGATGTCGTCCTTCATCTTCAATCTGAAGCCGGGCGACAAGGTCACCATCTCGGGTCCGTTCGGCGAATTCTTCGCCCGCGACACCAAGAAGGAAATGATCTTCATCGGCGGCGGTGCGGGCATGGCGCCGATGCGCAGCCACATCTTCGACCAGTTGAAGCGCCTGAAGAACCGGGACCGCAAGATCACCTTCTGGTACGGCGCCCGCTCCAAGCGCGAAATGTTCTATGTCGAGGATTTCGACGGCCTTGCTGCCGAATTCCCGAACTTCGAATGGCATGTCGCCCTGTCCGACGCGCTGCCGGAGGATGACTGGAAGGGCTACACCGGCTTCATCCACAATGTGCTGTACGAGCAGTACCTCAAGAACCATCCCGCGCCTGAGGACTGCGAATATTACATGTGCGGTCCCCCGATCATGAACCAGTCGGTGATCAAGATGCTGCTCGATCTGGGCGTCGACCGCGAAGACATCATGCTGGACGATTTCGGCGGCTGATCCTGACAAGAGCCGCCGGGCCACTAAGCGCCCGGCGGCTTTTTCTATGGCAGGGTTTTATGCCGGCTCCAGATGGGCTTGCCTGACGGTCAAGCTGGTAAAGCGCGATGCGGCGCCTGGGAAATTTCAAGGCGTGATGCGTCAGCATCGAAAGCCTTGCTATCAGGCCCTGGCATTGGCCATGAACAATCATCGAGGCGATAAGGAAACTCGAGTGTCTGACCCTGCTGCCCCCCATTCCACTCCGCAGATCGATGAGACGTGCTTTGCAGCCATCGACGAGGACCGGCTGTTTTCCGCACCCGTCAGCACCCATCCGGCACGGATCCTGGTGCTTTATGGCTCGCTCAGGCCACGCTCCTTCAGCCGGCTGTCGGCCGAGGAGGCCGGGCGCATCCTGACGCGGTTTGGCGCCGAGGTGCGGTTCTTCAACCCTTCGGGCCTGCCGCTGGTGGATGATGGGGTGGATGCCAGCCATCCGAAGGTGCGTGAGCTGCGCGATCTGGTGGCCTGGTCGGAGGGCATGGTCTGGTCTAGCCCGGAGCGCCATGGCGCCATGACCGGCCTGATGAAGACGCAGATCGACTGGATCCCGCTGTCGGATGGCGCCGTGCGGCCGACACAGGGCAAGACCCTCGCCCTGATGCAGGTTTCGGGCGGTTCGCAGAGCTTCAACGCGGTCAACCAGATGCGCATCCTCGGCCGCTGGATGCGGATGCTGACGATCCCCAACCAGTCTTCCATTCCGAAAGCCTTCCAGGAATTCGACGACGAGGGACGGATGCGCCCGTCGCCCTTCTTCGACCGGATTGTCGATGTGATGGAGGAACTGGTGAAGTTCACGCTCCTGACCCGCGGCCGGTCGGACTATCTGGTCGACCGCTACTCCGAGCGCAAGGAAAGCGCCGAGGCTCTGATGAAGCGCGTCAACCAGTCCGCCGCCACATGACGTGAACAGCCTCACGCCGGGCGCCACGCAGGTTCAAGCCGGAGCCTGAAGACAAGAGGGCCGGGAGATGAAAATGAAGCTGATTGGGGCCGAAGAGGTCAACAAGGCGCTCACATGGCCGGCGCTTGTGGAGGCCATGCGTGCGGCGCACCGGTTGGCGGAGCCTGCGGTCAAGGACATGCATCTTGCGTCAGGCACCGGCAATCTGCTGGTCCGTTCCGCCTGGTTCCCGGGCAGGATGCTGGGCGTCAAGGCCGTCACGGTGTTTGCGGACAATCCGCGCGCAACGCCGCCGCGACCGGCCGTGCAGGGCAGCTTCATCCTCTTCGACGGAGACAGCGGCGCGCCGGTGGCCGTCATCGACGGCGCGGCCATTACCGCATGGAAGACCGCCGCAGATTCGGCTCTGGGTGCGGATCTTCTCGCCCGGCAGGATGCAAGGGTTCTGCTGATGATCGGGGCCGGTGCCATGGCCGAACCCCTGATCCGGGCGCATCTGTCGGTGCGGCCCTACAGCACCGTTCTTGTGTGGAACCGCAGCCGGGAAGGGGCGGAAGCGCTGGCCGGCAGGCTCGCCACTCTGCCGGCGGAGGTGAAGGTCTGCAGTGATCTGCGCGCGGCCATGGCGCAGGCGGATGTGATCAGCAGCGCCACGATGGCGCAGACGCCCTTCATTCCGGGTGATGCGCTGCCGGAAGGCTGCCACCTTGACCTCGTTGGCGCCTACCGCCCGGACATGCGGGAGGCGGATGATACCGCGCTTCAGCGCTCACGCCTCTTTGTCGATTGCCGCGATACCACTGTGGCCGAGATCGGCGAGCTGCTGATCCCGATCCGCAACGGGCTCATCACCGCCGGTGACGTGGCGGGCGACCTCTTCGACCTCGTGGCAGGGCGCGCCGGGCGGGGCGCAGACACCGAGATCACCCTCTACAAGAACGGCGGCGGCGCCCACCTCGATCTGATCACGGCGCAGCTGATCCATGATTTGCTCGACGGCGTGCCGGGTTGAGAGCGTTCAGTCTTGCAGGAGGGGCACCAGCAGGTGGACCTGACGAAAGGCGACATAAGTGCAAAAATCAGGCTCTCGGGTTCATTTTGATCGCTGCGATGATCTGAATATAGATGGTGGGAATCTAAGAAAATTAAGGCGCGGTGCTACGGTGAAATTGGCTTTGCATTAAGAGGACGAGATCGTGATTTTGCGTTATTTCGCTGGACGAAAGCCGGTTCCTGATAAAGGTAGTCGGATAAGCGTTCAGGAGAGAAAGCATTTCGATGAAATCCGTGACCGTGGTCTGGAAATCCTGAATCGCATGGCGCTGCCGGATGATTTCGGCGAGGCGGAAAAGCGCATCCGCGCAGAATTCATGCTCCATCATCGCTGGATGGGCTACCGCGATGCGGAGCTTTCACTGGGTAAGGAGTTGGCAGCTGTCGAGCTTGTTCCAGATCTTGCATTTGTTTTCATGTTTCATGGTGACGGCCGAATCCGGGAACACGCTCTGCGCAATCTCGGCGGGCCGTTGCCGTCTCCGGCAAACGTCTTTGCTGTTCTGAGGCGCCTGAACGATTGGGTGCCTCAGGTGCGCAATGCTGCCCGTGACGCTGCCCTGCGCTCCTTGCCTGAGACAAGCGCGAGTGTCATCGTTCCGGCGCTCAAGTCTTTGTTGCCGGGTGTGTCCAGTTGGCTGCGGTGGGAGGAGAGTGGGCGGGAGATTTTCGGTGCTGTTCTGAGGAGGGCAGATGTTGCCGAAGCTCTGCTTGCCACCGTCATCTCCAGCCGTGAGCCGAAACTCGGCCTTGTCTTCCGCGAATTGAGCCGCTCCCAGTCAATCGACCCGCAGTTGGAGCGTGTGTGGCGCGAGGCACGTTTGCCTCACATTCGTGCCATGGCACTGGGGGCACTGCTCTGCGGCAAGGTGACCTTGCCATCACATGAAACCCGGCGTGTCTGGATCGACCGGTCTTTGGACCGCTACAGGATCGAGCCGGTCTTCCTGTCGAGGGACGTCACCGTACGGCCTGATCGGCTTGCGCTGATTGCAGAAGCTGCGAGGGACAGGATGGCAATCATTCGCAAACGGGCTGCTGACGGCCTCGTCCTCTTGCGCAATGATCCAGATCTTCGTCCGCATTTGGAGCAAACCGCCCGCAGGCTGGAAAACGATTCAAACATGGGCGTACGCGAGCGTGTGGCCTTCTTTCTTAAGGCACAGGCCAATCTTTGAGAACTCGTGCGGGTAACCAAGACCGGTCCATCTGGGTTTTGGCACCTCCCTTGCGGTGCGGGTAGACGCTGCAAGCTCCGGCGAGGCACATCATGCAGCCTCGGCTGGCATGCAGGCCTGGCGATGAACGGCACTGCATCTGCGACCTCTTTTTCGCCCTTCAACTCTTATATTTCCCGCCGCAGTGCATAGATACAAAAGGAGCGTGATTGCTTGCGGTATGACATCCATGCGGCGGAGCGGTTGCGCGAAATGTATTCCGGGCGCGTGAGCCAGAGGCTCGAGCGTAAAGTCACTGCAACTCGCAAAAGAGAACGTCCATATGCTCTATGTCGATATTCCAACGCACTCCGAGATCACAAAACTTGTTGCCGAGCGCGGGGAGGCTCTGGTCAGTATCTACGTAAAAACCACAGCTGAGACCCAGCACATTGACGCGGCACGGACACGTCTCAAGCAGCTGGCCGCAGATGCGGTTGCCCAGCTTGAGGCGGCAGGCGTTGCCAAGCGGACAATCTGGCCCATCGAAGAACAGCTGCATGATCTGATGGATGATGACGAATTCTGGCGCCTTCAGGCCAACAGCCTCGCGGTGTTTGTGACCCCGGACTGGTTGCGCAGCTACCGGCTGCCGAACCACTTGAGCGAAACCGTTCAGGTGGCTGACCGCTTTCATCTGAAGCCCCTTCTGCGCGCCGTCTCGCTGCCGCAGCATGCGTTCATTCTGGCGCTGGCCGAAAACGAGGTGCGCGTGATCGAGCTGCTGGGTGACCAGCCCGCGCAGGAGATCCGTGTGCCCAATCTCCCGAAGGATGCCGCTTCGGTTGCCGGTACCGCCAATGTGAATTCCCGCAGCTATTCAGGCCGCCTGGGGGGAGGCGAGGGCCAGAAGCACCATCTGCGCCAGTATTGCCGTCAGATTGATGCCGCCCTCAGGGGCTTGCTGTCCGGACGGTCCGAGCCTCTTATCCTTGCCGCGACTCAGCCGCTGCTTTCGATGTACCGTTCGGTCAACAGCTACGGCCATCTCGCCGGCCCGGCAATCGAGACGAGCCCGGTCAACCTGCCGGCCCATGAGCTTGGAAGCCAGGCGCGCGCCATCATGGATGAACTGAATGCGGCGGCTATCGCCGGGTTCGGCACGCTCTTCAGTGAAAGAGGGGCGGAGAACCGGGCTGTTTCGGATGTGGGCCGCGCCGCGCGTGCGGCAACTTTTGGCGCGGTTGATACCCTTCTTGTGGACATGGACAGCGTGGTTCCGGGCCTTGTCGACGAGACAACCGGAGCCATCTCGCTCGAAAAGACGGACAGCGCCGCCAGCTATGATGTGATCGACGAAATTGCCGGACGCGTGCTTGCCAATGGCGGCCGGGTGCTGGCCGCCCGCAGGGAGGATATCCCGGAAGGGGGGGAACTGGCCGCAATCCTGCGCTATGCCATCTGACGCTGCCGCCTTGAGGCACCGGGCAAAATGAATGAACAGGCAGGGCCGGGGAAACTCCGGCCCTTTCCGGTCTTCGGCAGGAACCGGGTGAGACCCTTGCGCTGTCAGAGCCTTTTCAAGGCGTGATGCGCCAGCATCGAAAGCCTTGGTGTTACAGGCCTGGATCGGTAAAACTCCGGGTATTGCCGCCGTGCCCGTCCGGATATGTTGCTGCGATGCAGCATGAGGATGACATGGGCAACGCCGAGACTTGCAAGAAGATGAAACTGACGCCTCAGGGCAGGGGGTTTTAGGCCATGACGGGTATCCTTGTCATCCTGCTGACCCTCGCTGTCCTGATCTTTCTGGCCTATCGCGGGGTGAGCCTGCTGCTGCTGGCCCCGGCCATGGCGGTGCTGGCGGTGTTCCTTGCCGAGGGTGGCCCGCTCCTGGCCAGCTACACGCAGATCTTCATGCAGGCCACCGGCCGTTTCATCATCCAGTATTTCCCGCTGTTCCTGCTGGGGGCGGTGTTCGGCAAGCTGATGGAGGCCTCCGGCTCGGCGCGGGTTCTGGCCGATGGCATCATTCGCGGGCTGGGGCCAAGCCGGGCCATTCTGGCGGTGATCCTGTCCTGTGCTGCAATGACCTATGGCGGGGTGTCGCTGTTTGTCGTGGCCTTTGCCGTCTGGCCCATTGCCTCCGCGCTGTTCCGGGAGGCGAACCTGCCCAAGGTGCTGATCCCGGCGACCATCGCCCTCGGGGCCTTCACCTTCACCATGACGGCGCTGCCCGGCACGCCTGCGATCCAGAACGCGATCCCGATGCCCTATTTCGGCACCACGCCCTTTGCAGCGCCCGGACTGGGGCTGATCTGCGGGGCGCTGATGCTGGGGCTGGGCTGGGCCTGGCTGGAATACCGCACACGCGCCCTTGGCCCGGGCTACGGAGAGCCGGACACTGATGCAGGCGGGCCAGATGCGGGTGCCTCGCCCGCACTGCTGGTGGCCGCCGCGCCGCTGGTGCTCGTGCTGGCGCTCAATCTCGGCTTCACCTTCCTGGTGATCCCGGCGATGGATACGGGCTATCTGGCGCAGCCCGAGTTTGGCGCAACCGATGTGGGCGCGCTGCGCGGGGTCTGGTCGATCATCGCGGCGCTGACCCTTGCGTCGCTGGCTCTGGTGGCCCTGAACTGGCAGCGGCTCGTCAAGGGCCTGTCCGGGACGCTGGACGAAGGCGCCAAGGACGCGCTGATGCCGATCTTCAACACGGCAAGCCTCGTCGGCTTTGGCGCCGTGATCGCCTCCCTTCCGGCGTTCGGGCTGATCCGTGACTGGGTGGTCACGCTTGGCGGGGACAACCCGCTGATCTCGCTGGCGGCCGGCACAAGCCTTCTGGCGGGGATAACGGGGTCGGCCTCGGGCGGCATGTCGATTGCGCTGTCGACGCTGGGTGAGACCTATCTGGCCATGGGGCAGGCGGCGGGGGTGTCTCCCGAGCTCTTGCACCGGGTGACGGCGGTGGCGACAGGCGGACTGGATGCGCTGCCGCACAACGGCGCCGTCATCTCCCTGCTGACCATCTGCGGGCTGACGCACCGGGAAGCCTACCGGGACATTTTCATGGTCGCGGTCGCCATCCCCGTGCTGGCCCTTGTGGTGCTGGTGGCCATTGGCACGGTGTTCGGCAGTTTCTGACGGAGAGGCATGAGGGAAGCACTGTTGTGGCAGATGCTTCGTCCTCAGCCTTTCAGGCTGGCCCGAACGTCCGCAGGACCTGCATGACATCCCGGTGGTGCCGGGTGGCGTCACACGGTTACCTGGAGGTTGAGACGATCCCGTCATTCGCTCCCTGCACCACCGCGCGCAGCCAGCCGGTGCGATGCACCATGTGGATTTCGCAGTGGGACAGGCGGCTCATGCAGGTGCACCTTCAGGTCGGGTTTGCTGTGCGGCGAGGCCTGCCGGTGAGATACGCAAGGCGCGGAGCGCGTTCAGGATGACGGCGACGTCTATCGCCTCCTGCAGCAGTGCTCCTTGCACCGGAGTGAGATAGCCGCAGGCGGCCGCAACCATGCCAAGGACCGACAGGCCGATGCCCGCGACAACGCTTTCCAGTGCAATGCGGCGTGACCGGCGGGCAATCTCGATCCCCGGGGCGATGCGGTCCACGCGGTCCACCAGCAGGACGGCATCGGCCGCCTCGGCACTGGCTGCTGCGCCACGCGCGCCCATGGCGATACCGACATCGGCGGCGGCAAGCGCTGGAGCATCGTTCACGCCGTCTCCCACCATCATCACGGGGCCGTTCTTGCGCTCGCTCAGGACCAGGAGCACTTTTTCATCGGGTGTCAGGCCCGCGCGGATGCCGTCAAGGCCAAGTCCATCCGTCACCCGTACCGCGACCTCGGCCCGGTCGCCGGTGGCGAGCAGAATGCGCGCCACGCCCTGCCGCCGCAGGCCCGCCAGCATTGCGGCGGTACCTTCGCGCAAGGGGTCGGACATCACCAGATGTCCGGCCATGCGGCCATCGACGGCCACGGCCACCATGACCGATCCAGCCGCCAGTTCCGGGTGGTCACCCGATATCCGGCCCACGCGGCCTGCGACAAAGCCCTCACCCCCCACAATCACCTGGCGGCCATCGATAAAGCCGATGACGCCTTCGCCCGGTATTTCGGCCACGTCCTCGGGGATGGGCAGGGGCATGCCCCTATCCTTTGCCGCCGCCACGATGGCTTGCGCGACGGGATGCTTCGACGCCTGATCGAGTGCTGCGGCAAAGCGCAGGATATCATCCGCGCCCATCCCGCCATGACTGTCGATGCTGACGATCTGCGGGCGCCCGTCGGTCAGGGTTCCGGTCTTGTCCAGGATCAGGGTGCGGATGCGGGCCATCGCCTCCAGCGGTTTTGCGCCCTTCACCAGCACCCCGAAATGCGCGGCGCGCGACAGGCCCGCCACCAGCGCCACCGGCACGGCGAGGATCAGCGGGCAGGGCGTGGCCACCACCAGTACCGCAACGGCGCGGATCGGGTCGCCCGTGAACCACCAGGCGGCGGAGGCGATGGCGATGGTGACAGCCAGAAATCCCAGCGACCAGCGGTCGGCGAGCCGCGCCATCGGCGCCTTGGATGCTTGCGCTTCCTCGACCAGCCGGACGATCCCGGCATAGGTGCTGTCCTTCGCCTCGCGCGTGGCCTCGAGGTCGAAGGCGTCGCCCGCGTTGGTCGATCCGCTCATCGCCTCGGCGCCGCGGTCCAGCCGGACGGGCAGGGACTCCCCAGTCAGCGCCGATGTGTCGAGGAAGGCCGAGGCAGACGCGATCCGCCCGTCCACCGGCACGACATCGCCCTGACGGATCAGCAGCCGGTCGCCGGGGACGATACCGGTGAGCGGCACCTCCTCCAGCCCGCCATTGCGGTGGCGCGCCGCGGTGCGTGGCACGCGGGACAAGAGGTCGCGCATCTCGCGGCGGGCGCGCCCCTCTGCAAAGCTTTCAAGGAAGGTGCCGCCCGAATACATGACGGCGACGACGGCAGCCGCCAGGGTCTCGCCAAAGGTCAGCGCCGCCGACATCGACAGGGCGGCCACGATATCGAGGCCCACCTCGCCGCGCGCAAGGCTGCGCAGGATTTCCAGCACAAGAGCCGCCAGAACCGGCACCACGCCTGCGAACCAGAGGGCCTGCGCAAGGTCTGCGCGTTTGCCGAAGTGCAACCCCAGCCCGGCCATGAGACCCGCAAGGGCGATGCCAAGGAGAAGGCTCTTCAGCCGGTCTGTTCGTGCGTGATCCAAGGGGTCAATCTCCAAGGGCCGGGGCAGTGGCCGCAGCCTCGTCCGAAAAAAGGCATCCAAAGCCAAGACTTTGCACGCCGCCTGCGTCATCGCGCATGAGGAACAGGGCGCCGAGGCTGGACGTCCGGGCGAGATCCGCACCCGCATCGGCACCCCTCACCATCAGCGCCGTCGCCCAGGCATCGGCCATGGCGCAGATGGGCGCGATCACGCTCACCGATGCGGGGGAGGCGAGAAGCGGTGTGCCGCGCCGTGGGTCCATGGTGTGTGACAGATTTCGGCCCTCGACCGTGACCCAGTGGCGATAGTCGCCGGAAGTGGCCACTGCCGCATTCTGAAGCGTCAGGATGGAATGAGGCGCACGGCGGTCGCGGTCCGGCGCCTCGACCGCGATGGTCCAGGGGGTACCGCCGGGGCGCAGACCCATGGCGCGCATCTCACCGTCGATGCCGGCCAGCGCATTGCGGATGCCGTGGTCATACAGAACCTCGGCCAGCCGGTCGACGCCATAGCCCTTGGCGATGCCGTTCAGGTCCAGCACGATGGGTGCAGTCTTCCGCAGCCTGTTGCCGTCGAGGTCCAGCACCTCATGGGCCGGGCGGCGGGGCGCCTGCATGGCGGTGCGGATCGCCTGCGGATCGGCGGTAGCGGGGCCGAAGCCCCAGGCCCGCACCGCGTCCCCCATCCCGATGTCGAAGGCCCCGCCCGAGGCGCGGCCGATCGCCAGGCCCAGATCCAGCACCTGCGCCAGGTCGGAAGGGATGTCCTGCCATTCCCCAACGGGTGCTGCGTTCAGGCGCATCAGGTCGCTGCCGGGCTTCCAGGTGGACATTTGCGCATCGACCACCTCCACCGCCGCCTGAAGAGCGGCCCGCACCGGGGCGGGATCGAAGTCCGGCTCTGCAAAGAACAGCGCGCTCCACCTTGTGCCCATGACCGGGCCGTTCAGCGCGTGGCGGATCAGGTCAGTAGACATCTTCGACATAGCGCCCTCCTGCCTTCAGCATCGCGGGCGTCAGGCCCATCGGCGCAAGGATGTCCTCCAAAGCACCGTTAACGCCTTGCGCCATGTCACGCCCGCCACAGACCATGACCTTTGCGCCCTGCCGGATCGCATCCGCCACCTGCGCCGCCTCGGCCCGCAGCGCATCCTGCACATGGCGCGGCTGTGCTCCGCGCGAGACGGCCGTGGAGAGGCGTGACAGCCGCCCCTCGGCCTGCCACCCTGCCAGATCGTCACCATAGAGGAAATCGCTGTCCGGATTCCGCATGCCGAAGAACAGATGCACCGGGCGGCGGCGGCCGTTGGCGCGGATGAATCCGGCCAGCGGCCCGATGCCGGTCCCTGCTCCGATCAGGATGAGGGGCGTACGGCCCCGTCCGGGATGGAACCCCGGATTGCGGCGCAGGAACGCCTGCACCCGATCACCGTGCTTCATCGCCAGAAGCTGGCCCGAGGCAAGGCCGCCGGGATGCTTGCGCACGACGATTTCGACGAAGCCGTCCCGGGCGCCGGAGGCGAGTGAATAAAGCCTTGGCATCGACGAGCCTTCCGGCAGGATGCCCAGAAGATCACCCGCAGCGAAACCCGCAAATCCCTGACCCGACAGACGCTGCCACAGCGGAATTTTAGGCAGTGCAAAGCGCAGGATAGCCATAGGGACCTGAACGTCTGCGCCATAAACGCGCCGGGACAGCAACGTCAGCGTTTGCGCGCTCGGCATGACAGGTTGATGCTGCAAGCTCAGAGCAACGCCCATAACCTTGCCAAGCGCTTGACCCCAGCGGGCAAAATCCTGCGGCGACTGGCGGTCCACCGTGTCCATGGGTAAAGAAGTGGCCCATCCCTTGGCGCGGGCGGCGTTCTCCACCTCTGCCGCAAAGGCGCAGAAGGCCGGGAAGCTGCGGTCGCCAAAGCCCAGAACGGCCAGCGGGGCGGTCGGCGCCTTGGTCAGACGGGCCAGCCGCCCGAGGAATCCCTTGGCTGAGGCGGGCGCGTCGCCATCGCCATAAGTCGCGGCCAGGATCAGATACTGCTCTGCGTGCGGGTGGCGGGCCGGATCGAAGGCTGACATCGGTGCGATATGCACCGCTTGTTTCACTTCCCGAAGGGCTTGCGCCAGTGTGGCGGCAAAGCCCCAGGTGCTGCCCCCTTCGGACCCCACCAGGATAACTGTCTGAGCCCGGGCAGCCGGGGCATTGTCCCGAAGTGCCGGGTGGCTTCGCTGCCCCGCAAGCCAGACAAGAGCGCCGGTGACTGCCATGACCGGAACGGACAGCGCCATCAGCCCGAGGGCCAAGCCCACAAGGGCAAGCCCTTGGCCCGTGTGTAACATGTAGATCGTTTCCGAAACGGCCAGCCAGCGGCTTTGGTCCCGCCATGCCAGCAAGGCACCTGTCCCTTGATCGGCATAGCCCAGCCCCTGATCCGTGCGCAGCGTATAGACATCATCCGGGTCGCCCTCGGCGGGGAAATTCAGGCTGCGCAGTTGCGTCACCGGAATGGCGCGCAATGCTTCGATGCGGCCGGGTGCAAATCCGGTTTCGCGGCTGACCGCGGCAGGTACCGCAAGGCGCAAACGGTCGATCGTGATGACATCGAAAGTTTCGGCTGCCATCCAGAGGGCGGTGGCAGAGGACAGGACCAGCCCCAGGACCGCGATGCGCGCGATTTCGGAGTGCAGCCGGCCGGCAAGAGGGCCGCGCAATGGGGCGAACCAGCGCCTCCACCCGCCTGTCCGCCGCGCGATCAGCACGGCGCCGGACGCTGCAAGGATCAGCATCGCCAGCGCCCCACCGGCGGTTACGGGCCTGCCCGCATCATCCAGAAGCAACGAGCGATGCAAGCTGGTCAGCCAGCGCAGCACTGGGCGGGGATCCGCCGGAGCAAGGTCCCGTCCAGTGGCCGGATCGATCACACCAGAGCCGGGCTGTCCGCCCTCGAACCACCACGCAGTGATCTGTCCCGACGGTGCGCGCTTGATCTGCTCGACGCCCGCATGCACCGAGCGGACCCGCGCTGCCAACTCCGCCACGCTCAGACCAGCCTCGGCGGCGGGGGATTGAGCGGCCTCGATGGCGGGAAACAGTGACAATGCGGCGCCGCTCAGCGTGGTTACGATGAGAAGGGCGGCAAGGATCAGACCCGGCCAGCGGTGCAGGGCGCGCGTCATGACGTTTCCCCTCTCAGAACCCGTAAGACGCGCTGGCGATATAGCGCCGGCCGCCTACCGGCTGGCCTGCTCCTTGAGCTGTCAACGGGATGGAGACTTCGCGTGGGCTGTCGCGCATGTCCTCGACAGCGGCATCGATGTGCAGGGTGTAGCCCGCATCGAACAGGGCGTCCCGCAGGTCGAGCGTGATCTCGAGCGTCCGCCCGGCACCGACGCTGGCGCCGGTAATCCCGTTGATCTGCGCGGGGTCGCCACCGGTCGCTCGATACCAATCGCTCAGATGCTCGTAATATTTCGACTTTCCGCCCGCCATCCAGAGCGTTCCGGCATATGCGCCCGCGGCATCGGTGACATAGAGCACCAGATAGGCGCCATTGCCGCCGTAGTTGCTCAGCGTCGTGGTCAGCGTCACCGGACGCGCCAAGGCAAGGGCGGGGAGGGTCAGGGCAGTCGTCAGCGCCAGAAGGGCGAGTGTGGATTTCATGGTCGTTCTCCGTTCCGGCATTCGTGCGGTAGCATCCGGGCATTGTTGCCGGGGGCATCCGGATCAGTTGGTGCGGACTTGCGGTGTGGCGCCCGGGCTGAACAATCCGTTTGCAGGCGGGGTAATGGGCGCTGAGGGCGTGGCAGCAGGTCTGGGCCGCCGGCAACCGCCTTCATCGTCATCGTCACAGTCCTCTTCGTCATCGTTGCTCTGGCGCGATGCCCGGCGCGATGCCTGGTGCGCCGTTTCATCAGCATCCGCCAGCAGGGTTGCTGTGCTGCCCGGCAGCGTTGCCGTGATGGTCGCAGCAGCATTGCCAGGCGCGTGGCCAAGGGCTGTCAGGGCGGGGGCGCCAAGCACACCGGCGACGGCGACCGTTGCAAGGAGGACAAGAATTGTGGATTTCATGGGCGTGGCTCCTTGATTGGATGAACCGACACTGCCGGGCTTTGCTGAAGCCTTGCTGACGCGGGGGTGGTTTCTGCTTAAGCCCGGCGTCAGGTAAAGTGTCTCTCAGCGAAATTCGAACGCTTCGGAATGAATGTGCCGCGGGGCGTGGCCGATCGTCTTCAACCCGGCCAGGATGCTGTCGCGTAACCCGCAGGGCCCGCAGAAGAACAGCTCGGACTGTGCGATCCCGAAGGGCACCATTGCGACCAGGCGTTCGGCGGTCAGACGGCCCTCCGTGCGGCTTGCCACGATCTGGACGGTCAGGCCAGGATGGCGCGCGGCGATGGCCTGCAGACGGCCAGAGGCAAACGCTTCGTCCGGGGTGTTCACGGTCCAGATCAGCGCGATCTGCTGGCGATCTGTCCCGGCCAGTGCCTCTGCCCATGCAAGGAAGGGGGTGATGCCGATCCCGCCCGCCAGCCAGACCTGACGCAGCACCCGGCGCCGGAACAGGAACCGGCCATAGGGTCCTTCGATGCGCAGCCGCTGACCCGGAACGAGCCGTTCCGGCAGGCGCCGCGTCCAGTCCCCCAGGGGCTTGATCCCGAAGCGCAGGCTGCCATCGGCATGCGGGGCTGAGGCGATCGTGAACGGGTGCGCCTCGTCGAAGCCCGGCCCGGGGATCGAAACGAAGGCGAACTGGCCTGGGCGCCAGCGCAATCCGCGGCCTGCCGGACGTAAGGCGATCTCGGTTGCAGCGCCGTGTTGCATGACCCTGTCGACTGTATAGTCCCGCGGCCGCAGGAAGGGGTTGATGAACTGCGTGAACACCCAGGCCACCAGGCCCGCGAGACTGAAGGTGTTCAGGTAAAGCGCCAGCGCCGGGTCAACCTCTGCGGGCTTGTCGATGGCCAGCTGGTGAAACGCGGCAATGGCGAACAACAGCCCCATGAAGCGGTGCGAGAAGCGCCACAATGGCCAGGGCAATTCCAGAACTGTGAAGGGAAGCCGCTTGAGCCAGCTGACCGCGATCAGCGCAATGAATCCGTAAAAGGCAATCTCGCCGACGTCGGCGGCGAATTCGCCAAGGCCGGTTTCTGCAACGAAATCCTCGATGTCCGGTTCTAGCAGGTCGTGGAGGATCATCAGTCCCAGTGCAGCAATCCCCAGCCACTTGTGGACGACATACATGCGGTCCAGTCCGCCGAAGAATGGCTCGATCAAGCTCGGGCGGGCCGACAGCACCAGTGCCATTCCCATTGCTGCAATGGCCGAGGACCCTGCGGCGATGCTCATGGCGCTCTCAAAGCCGAAAGATGCATAGGTTTGCGCGCCGAGGACAGCGGCGGCCAGAACGGTCAGGGCGGCGAATGCCGGACCGGAATACAGCATGTCAACAACCTTCAGTTTCCGCCAACCTGAGGCATGGTGCCCGGCGTCAGGAGGGGATTTGCCGGCGGCACGGAGCTGCGGATGCCGTCTTGGCCCTGCGCGCCTGGAAGATAGCGAGTGGGGGTGGCCCCCGGGCGGAACCGGACTTCAAGTTCTCTGACCGCAAGCGAAACCGGGTCGAGCTTGAGTTCGACCCGGTTGCCGTCGCTATCGCGGCCGCGAACCTCGTAACAGCCATCGTCGATGCGGACCCGGTCAGGGCTGATCCCAAGTCGCTGAACATGGGTGGTGGCGGCTTCGCGCGATTGCCATTGATCCATTGGACCCCGGCAATCGTCATCGGCGAAGGCCATGCCTGCCGCGCCGAGCGACACGATCAGGGCAAACGGGATGGCGCGTTTCATTGTGAGCTCCTCTGATTCCATGGCTCTGATGAAAAAATGTGCGCCTGCCACCTGACGTCTTCCTGAAGGTGCTAAGGTATCGTCTTCAGTTTCCCGTCAGCTTCGCGCGCGATATACACGCCGAGACCGAAGGACATTCCATGCGGATCCTGCTGATTGAAGATGATCTTGTGCTTGGCGCGGCGGTGCGTGACCAGATTGCCGCTGATGGCCATTCGGTCGACTGGGTGCCGCGCCTTGATGCCGCCGGCGATGCGATGGCAGGCGTGGGGTTCGACCTTGTGCTTCTCGACCTGATGTTGCCCGACGGCCGGGGCATTCCTTTCCTGCGCCGTCACAGGGCGAGGGGCGATGTGACCCCCGTCATCATCCTGACCGCGCTTGACCAGATCAGCGACCGGATCGAGGGGTTGAATGCCGGGGCCGACGATTATCTTGTGAAACCTTTTGACCTTGCCGAACTTTCAGCCCGGATAGGGTCGGTGGCGCGACGCTATGCGGGCAACCCCAACCCCATCGTCACCCACGGACCGCTGGAGATCGACCTCGCCGCCCGCAGCATTCACAGCGATGGCCGTCCCGTCTCCCTGACCGCGCGCGAATGGGCGCTGTTCGAGGCATTTCTGTCCCGTCCCGGACAGCTTCTGTCCAAGGCACAGCTCGAGGAAAAGCTCTATGCCTTCGGGACGGAGATCGAAAGCAACACGATCGAGGTCCATGTCAGCCGCCTGCGCAAGAAGCTGGGCGCCGGGGTGATAGAGACCGAGCGGGGCCTTGGCTACCGCCTGGGCCGCCTATGAGGGCGCAGCGCAGCCTTCAGGGCCGCCTTGGGCTCTGGCTGGGCGTGGCAATGACCGGGCTCTGGATCTTTACGGCCAGCGTGACCGCCCTGATTGCGCGAGGAGAGATCGAAGAAGTTTTCGATTCCGCCTTACAGGAGACGGCGCAACGCATTCTGCCGCTGGCCGTTGTTGGCATTCTGAATCGGGATGAACAGGGGATTACAGAACGCCTTGTCGCGATCCGTGAGCATGACGAGTACTTCACCTATATCGTGAGGGATGATCAGAACCGCATCCTGCTGCAATCCCATGCGGCGGATCCATCGGTGTTTCCCGCCCGGGATGGCCGAGGGTTCCACATGACCGGGACGCACAGGCTCTACAGCGACGACGCGGTTCGCGGCAGCATCCGTATCACAGTGGCCGAACCGTTGGAGCACCGGGCCAGCGTCGCGCGTGAACTCCTGATCGGGCTTGCCCTGCCGCTTCTGGTTGTACTGCCCGTTACGCTCTTGGCCATCGTACTGGCTGTGCGCGCCAGCCTCGCGCCATTGCGGGAGTTCCGCGACCGCCTTTCGGCCCGCGGCGCGCGGGATCTCAGCCCGGTCGCCAGCGCCGATCTACCGAGCGAGATCGCGCCGTTGGCTCACACGACGAACCGGCTGCTGGCCCGGCTGGATGCGGCTTTCGAGGCGGAACGGAGCTTTGCCGCAAACGTTGCGCATGAATTGCGTACACCGCTGGCCGGGGCCATCGCTCAGGCTCAGCGGCTGCAGGCGGAGACGCGGGACGGCGATGCCAAGGCGCGTGCGGGCGAGATCGAAGTTACGCTGAAGCGCCTGACCCGCGTCGCGGAACGGCTTATGCAACTGGCCCGCGCTGAAGGCGGGCGCATGAGGTGCGCCGAGACTGCGGACCTCTGCCCCCTGGCTCGTATGCTTGCCGGGGAGATGGCACGGTTGACAGGGCACGGGCGCATCCAACTTTCCTTGCCGGAAATCCCGGTGATGTCGGATCTCGACCCCGACGCTTTTGCGATCCTGTTCCGCAATCTTGTCGAGAATGCGCTGCGCCATGGGGCTGAAGATGCGCCCGTCGAAGTCAGGCTCGAGCCGGATGGCACGTTCTCCGTAGCAAACGATGGGGCCGTACTTCCGCCCGCCGTCCTGACACGTCTCTCGCACCGTTTCGAGCGAGCCGGACTGCGGCTCGACGGCAGTGGTCTTGGCCTGGCCATCGTCTCGACCATTGGTGACAGGATCGGCAGCCGGCTTGTCATCAGGTCGCCCCGCTCAGGCCGCAGTGGAGGGTTCGAGGCGGCGATCGCACTGCCCGTGGTCCATCCCGGCCAAGCTTGATCTCCTTAGAAACGATGGGTGCCCAAATCCACCGCCCAGAGTGTGGCCGCGCCGGAACGCGAGTTTCCGGTCCAGATCGATCCGGCACCAGGGGGGCTCACCGCCAGAACGCGCGCTTGAGAAGTTCCGCAGAGGTGAGATAGCCCGCCACGATCAGCCCCATGGCCAGCAGGAACAGCCAAGGCAGCGGTGCAAAGCCAAGGACCGGGCCCAGTGCCGTGTACGGAAGGGCAATCACCGCACCAACGACACCGAGTGTCGCAAGTGTCAGGGGGCGGGATGGACGGCTTTTCCAGAATGGGCCGCGCGTTCGGACGACAAGAACGACAAGGGCGGCAGAAACAACTGACTCCACGAACCAGCCGGTTCGAAACAGTTCGGGCGAGGCCCGCAGGACAAGAAAGAGGACTGCGAATGTCAGCAGATCGAACACCGAGCTCAGCAGGCCGAACCAGATCATGAAACGGCGGATGAAGCCAAGTTCCCATTTCTGAGGGGCCTCAATGGCCGACTCGTCCACACGATCGGTCGCGATGGTCATTTCTGGCAGGTCGGTCAAGAGGTTCGTCAGCAGGATCTGCTTGGGCAGCAGAGGCAGAAAGGGCAGGACGAGTGACGCTGCCGCCATGCTGAACATATTGCCGAAATTGGCACTGGTGGCCATGAAGATGTATTTCTGAGTGTTGGCAAAGGTCGTCCGGCCTTCCCGGACGCCGTCGATCAACACAGATAGCTCCGGCTCCAGGAGCACGATATCGGCGGCCTGCTGGGCCACATCGGCCGCACCTTGCACGGCCAGACCGACATCGGCGGCGTGCAGAGCAGGCCCGTCGTTGATCCCATCACCCATGTAGCCGACAACCTTGCCCGCTTTCTGCAAGGCACGGATGATGCTCTCCTTCTGGTTCGGCTCCACCTCGGCGAAGATATCTGTCCGGGCCGCGAGTTGGGGCAGCGCATCATCGCTCACCTGCCGCAAGTCTTGCCCGGTGATGATCTTCGCATTGGCAAGACCGACCTGACTGGCGACGGCACGCGCCACCAGAGCGTTGTCTCCGGTGATGATCTTGAGCGCGACTCCAAGGCTGCGCAATTCACTTATGGTCTGCGCGATGCCTTGCTTTGGCGGGTCGGAGACAAGCAGGAAACCCGCCAGGGTCATGCCGGTCTCGTCTTCCCGGGCGATAGTCGTGCGGCCGGGCAGGTTTCTGATCGCGAGCCCAAGGGTGCGGATCCCTCGGGCACTGAATGCGGCAAACTGCGCCAGAATAGCCGCTCGCCGGGCGTCGTCGAACGGTACGGTATCGCCGTTGGGCAATTCGATTTCAGTACAAACGGCCAGGATCTGGGCGAGGGCACCCTTGGTGATCATTACCGGATGCCCCTGAACTTCCGCCAGCACGCTGAGGCGTTTGCGGGTGAAATCGTAGGGGATCTCATCCAGCCGCTGCGTGTCCTGCGGAGGCTGGCCGGCGGCCGCGACGATGGCGGCATCGATCGGGCTGTTGAACCCAGTCTGGAAGGCAGCGTTCAGATTGGCAAGAAACAGGGCGCGCGCGCTTGCCTGCCCGCCTGTGTCCATCGCACCGTCCAGCTTGACCTTGCCTTCCGTCAAGGTGCCCGTCTTGTCCGAGCAAAGCACGGTCATGCTTCCGAAATTCTCAATCGATACCAGTCTCTTGACGATAACCTTGCGCTCTGCCATGCGCTTGGCCCCGCGTGCAAGATTGACGCTGATGATGGCCGGCAAAAGTTCGGGCGTCAGTCCCACCGCAAGAGCCAGGGCAAACAGGAAGGAGTCGAGAACCGGGCGATGCAGTAACACGTTGAACGCAAAGATCAGGACCACCATGATCAACGTCACCCGGACAAGCAGCATCCCGAACTGCCGCGTTCCGCGCTCGAAGGATGTCTCTGCGGGACGCAACTGAAGCCGGCCGGCAATGGCGCCGAACTGTGTTGCTCGCCCGGTTTTCACGACCAGCATCCGGCCAACGCCACTCACGACATGCGTTCCCTGGAACATGGCATTGGTGCGGCGCGCCAACGGTGCGTCTGCCGGCGCCGCAGCGGGGGACTTCTCGACCGGGAATGTCTCTCCGGTCAGGGTTGCTTCATTGACGAACAGGTCACGGGCCTCGATCAGCACACCGTCGGCGGGAATGCTGGAACCGGCTGCAAGCAGGACAACGTCACCCGGCACCACATCGGCAAGTGCGACCTGTGCGACTGTGCCATCCCGCAGGACGTCAGCCCGAACCGCCACCAGCTTCTGCAGGCTGGCCACTGCGGATGCAGCCTGAAACTCCTGCCAGAATCCCAGCAAGGCGCTGATAAGCACAATAGTCAGGATGATGATCCCGTCGGTCGCATCATGCATGGCGAAAGAGAGAACCGCGGCGCCGATGAGGATAAGCACCACCGGCGAGCTGATTTGCCGCCACGCCAAAGAGACGAGGCGTGGAGACCCTGCTCGAGCCAGTTCGTTGCTGCCGTATTGCTGCAGGCGCGCACTGGCCTCCGAGGCCGTCAGTCCCGCAGGGCTTGAGCCGACTGTCTGTGAAACCCTGCCGGTATCGCTGGCCCACCAGGCGTTGTCACGCGCGTTATCCTGATCCATCCCGCAGCCCCCAATGCCTTGTTCCCGGTTCGCTTTCGGTCGTCAGCGGAACACCAACCCCATCACTGCGCTGTGAAGCAGGGTCGTCCCGCCTGACGGCGGCGTCAAGGGATAGGCAATGGGGTCACATTGCCCGGCCTCTTGCTGGCTGAGGTTTAAGGGACGCCCATCAGGATCTGCTTTGATGCGCCTTCACGCTCCGGTGTGCGGTTTTTTGTCCGGGCCCTCGAGTGCGGAGCGCAGCCGCCGGATCATGACGGCTCTCTGCTTCTCGCTCGGGCTTGCGGCCAATGCATCGTTGATATCAAGGATCAGGCGCGAGACATCATTGTGCCAGTCCAGCCTTGCCACCTTTCCGGCCGGCAGCCGCGGATGGCCGGGGCTTGCGGCCCGGTGTGCGCCCGTGCCCGTCAGGTCGAAGGCTTCGTCCAGTTCGGGCCGCAGGATTCTGCCGGGGCTGACGATCCCGTTCAGGCCCTCTGCGAGGCTTTCGCGGGCCTCCGGCTCGCCATGGACAAGAAACAGGTCATGGGTCAGCGGCAGCCGCGCCTTGATCCAGTCCACCAGTTCCGTGCGGTCTGCGTGCCCGGAGTAGAGGTCGAGCGACCGGATGCGGGCATGTACACTGAATTCCTCGCCCTGGATGCGGACCACCTGTGCCCCGCTCTGGAGAATACGCCCCAGCGTGCCTTCCGCCTGATAGCCGGTAAACAGGACTGTTGCGGTGCTTCGCCAGAGCCAGTTCTTCAGCCGGTGGCGGATGCGTCCGGCCTCGCACATGCCGGAGGCGGCGATGATGATGTGAAAGCCCCGGACACCATCCAGCGCCATGCTTTCTTCGCGGGTTTCCGTGAAATGCAGGTTGGCGGCCCTCAGGCCGCGCATCAGGTCCGCTCCTTCTTCGAGTTCGCGGTGATGATTGGCAAATATCCGTGTTGCCTTGCTTGCAAGAGGGCTGTCCACAAAGACCGGAATGTCCGGAAGCTCGCCTTCGGCGATCAGCCGCCCGATGTCGCTGATGAGTTCCTGCGTGCGCTCCACGGCGAAGGAGGGGATCAGCAGTACCCCATCCGGATGCATTGCGGCACGCACCTCGTCCCGCAGCAGGAGGCGCCGGGACGCAGGTGTGGCTTCGGGCCGGTCTTCATCGCCATAGGTGGATTCGCAGATCAGGTAATCCACGCCAGCCGGTCCCTCCGGGTCGGCATGCATCAGCTTGCAATCCGGCCCGATATCGCCCGAGATCAGAATTTTCAGCGGCGGACTGCCATTGTCCCCGCCGATTTCGACCTCCACCGATGCCGAGCCGAGAAGATGCCCCGCGTTCCATAGTCTCGCACGCAGGCCGGAGATGACCGGGAACCATTCGTTCAATCGATGCGGCTGAAACAGGCGGAGGCATGCCTCGGCATCACTGTTGTCGTAAATCGGCTTGATCCGGCCCCGGTTCCGGCGTGCGGCCCTGCGATTGAACTGCTCGACCTCCATCTCCTGGATATGCGCACTGTCAGGCAGCATGACACCGGCGAGGCCGATCGTTGCAGGTGTTGCGTGGATGGAACCGGTAAAGCCATGGCGCACCAGTTTCGGCAGCAGGCCCGAATGGTCGATATGGGCATGGCTGAGGATCACGGCTGCAATGCGCTCCGGAGCGAAGGGGAAGGGGCGGTAGTTCAGCTCCTTTTCCGTTTTCGATCCCTGAAACATGCCACAGTCGATCAGGATCTGGCCGTGGTCCGTTTCAAGCCGGAAGCACGATCCGGTGACACTCCCGGCGGCACCGTGGAAGGTCAGGCGGGGAGGGTTCATCGGACGTTCCTTTCCTGCTTCTGCGGGCACTGTCATGTCTGCAAGACATACCGGCCCGGTGCCGGGTCAAGCGGCGGCAGGCCATGTGCCGGTGCGCCGGTGGCAGGCGCCTGCCGTGAACCGCTGCTCTTTTCCCGCAGCCAGTCCTTCCATGCCGGCCACCATGAGCCATCCTCAGGGGAGGCATCGGCGATCCAGTCGTCAGGCCCGGTGTAAAGGCCCCCGGCCGGGCGGTGGGTCAGGCGGTAGTGACTGCGGCGGTCACTGGGCTCGTTGACAATGCCGCTGTTGTGGCCGCCGCTGGCCAGTACGAAGACCAGGTCGCAATCGGTGAACAGCTTTGTCTTGTAAACGGATTTCCAGGGGGCGATGTGGTCGGTCTCTGTCGCAACGGCAAACATCGGGGTGGAAATGTCCTTCAGGGCGATCACCCGGCCCTCGACAGCAAAGCGCCCGGCCGTCAGCCGGTTCTCCAGAAACAGGCCACGCAGATACTGCCCGTGCATTTTCGCAGGCATCCTTGTCGTGTCGGCCACCCAGACGCCCATGTCGGTGGGCAGTTCCTCCTGACCCAGGAAGTAGCGCCGCACGGCTCTCGACCAGATCAGGTCCTCGGACCGGATGGTGGAAAAGGTCCGGGCCATCTGCGGCCGGTCGAGATAGCCTTGATCCCACATCATGTCCTCAAGGAAAGCCACCTGACTTTCATCCGCGAAAAGCAGCAGCTCGCCTGCCTCGGCGAAGTCGACCTGTGCGGCCATCAGTGTGATGCTTGCCAGCCGGTCATCGCCATTGCGGGCCATCGTTGCTGCGGCGATGGCCAGCATCGTTCCGCCCAGGCAGTAGCCGGCTGCATGGATCTTGCTGCCGGGCACGATCCGGCCCACGGCATCCAGCGCCGCCATGACACCCGCCGTCCGGTAATCTTCAAGCGAAAGACCGGCCTGTTCTGCGGTCGGGTTGCACCACGAGATGATGAAGACGGTAAAGCCCTGCCGGACAAGATAGTTGACCATCGAATTGTGGGGCGACAGATCGAGGATGTAATATTTCATGATCCAGGCCGGCACGATCAGGATAGGCTCGGCCATTGTTTCTGCCGTCTGCGCGTCATACTGGATCAGTTCGAAAAGATCATTGCGGAACACCACCTTGCCCGGTGTGCAGGCCAGATCCTCTCCGATCCGGAAACCTTCCGGCGCTGGATCATGTGTTTGTGTCAGGGTCTTCACCATGTCCCGCAGGAAATGCCCGGCGCCATCGGTCAGGTTGCGCCCTCCGCTGGCCAGAAAGGCCTCGATGATCTCCGGGTTCAGGGCCGGAAAATTCGACGGGGACATTGTGTCCAGTATCTGACGCGCCATGAACCGGGTGCGGTCGGCATTTTCGGGCCGGAGGCCGCGCAGATGATCCGTCGCGTGGTCCCACCAGTCCTGAATGGCAAGGAAACCCTGCTGCCAGAGAAGGAACGGCGGAGCCTGCCATCCGGGATGCCTGAAGCGGTGATCGTAAGGTTTCGGCACAAAGGGGTGCGGGCTGCCAAGACCCGCCTTGGATGCAAGGGTCATGAGCTTCATGGCGTTCTGCATGGCACGTTCGGCCAGTTCCAGCTGCCGGCCCGGCGACTCGCTCATGTGAAACGCCCAGTCGGTGCTGGCCTCGATGAAGGCATGCAGCGAAACGCCTGCGCTCAGCCGGGCAAATGCGGCCCGCACGCCCCGGTCCAGGTTCTGATGCGGGTGCTCTGGCGTCCCGGCGCCATGCCGCAGGGCAGGGGCAGCGGCACGGGCAACGGCAGGGGCAGCAACATGGGCAGCCGGGGCAGGGTATGGCGGCATCGGTGCCAGGGATGCCGGTGGTGTTGGTACAGGCCTATCGGTCATCAGGAAGCCATCCACGGGGACAATGAGCAATCCGCCCTCCCGCTGTGCAGTGACGTTCAGGTTTCGCTTCTGCGCGGGACGATCCGGCTCTGGTTCAAACAAGATAGCCCATGCTGTCTGGCCGGACGTTGATCCAGAGCAAAGGAGAGGCTGCAGGTTTCGGTTCTGCGTGTGATGGCGCCAGCGATCTCCTTGAAAATCGAGCTGGAATGACGTGAGCCGCGAACGCCTGCCGTTTTCCCGGATGACGGGGGCGACGTTTGGGCGGGCGGGAAACTCGGGCCGTTTGAAAGGCAGGGGAAAACGGACGAACCGGAACAGGCGGGTCCGCATGGCTCAGCAAGGCGCCTGTCAGGTGCGGCTGCTACAGCGCCGTTCTCGGCGCCAGCCTTGCCACGGCAGCCATGTTGGGCGAAACCGTCACTCGCGCACCGCAAGCGTCAGGCCTGCAGGCCTCGCACGTGAAGCGCGATCTGATCGGCAATATCGGGGATGCGTGAAAGGGGTATCTCATGGCCGGTCCCGGCAAGAACCGTCAGCGACGCGCCGGGTATGCCGTCGGCAATAGCTCTCCCGTTCTCGATGGGCAGGATCGGATCCTCGGCGCCATGAATGACCAGAACGGGGCAACTGACCTCCCGAAAACGACCGGTCCAGTCCTCGCGGGTGGCAAGCGCACCGTGGTTGAACATGCTTGGCAGGCTCCCGGTTCGTGACATCACTCGCTCGACGCGCGTCCTTTCACGATCCTCATCGAAGGGCGCCCCGGTTCCGGCACACAGTCTTTCGCTCTCGACCAGGAAATCCGCCACAGCCCCGCGATCCGACCAGTCGAGCGTACCAAGCGTACCGAAGTGGTCCAGAAATGCCTGCGAGATATGCGGCAACTCCGCGCCATCCCAACCGAGCGGCTCGGACGCGATCAGGGTCAGCGAGGCCGTGCGCTCCGGCTGCGTGACCGCCAGCATCTGTGCGATGTATCCGCCGAGGGACATGCCGGCCAGATGCGCCTTGTCGATCCCGTAGGTGTCGAGAACGGCCACGGCATCGCCAGCCATATCCTCCACCGCATATGTGGCTTCCCCCGGCGGGAATGCCGTCGATTGCCCGGTGTCGCGATGATCGAAACGGATGACGTAGAGTCCGCGCCCGGCCAGCGCGGCGCAAAATTCGTCGGGCCAGCCAAGCATGGATGCGGTGGCACCCATGACCAGCAACACTGCCGGATCATTCGGATCGCCAAAGACTTCCGTCGCCAGCCTGATACCCTGATGTTCGGCTACACGCATATCGATTACCATCCCTGCTACCAAAGTCAGGCTACCAACACCATGCATCAAGGTCAGCCGCCGCAATGGAGCCCGAAGCAGATCTTCCGGCTGCACCCGCGCATTTCCACAATGAGGCAGCCTGCCAGTGCCGCCGCTCTTCAAACTCTATCAGGCTGCGGAGAGTGAGCGGTAATAGGAAACGCCTGACGGCAATATCGCGCTATTGAGGGCAATCGGGAGGGGAGTGGCGGAGAGGATGGGATTCGAACCCACGAGACGCTTTTGACGCCTACTCCCTTAGCAGGGGAGCGCCTTCGACCACTCGGCCACCTCTCCGGTGGAGACCCTGATAAAGGATCTTGCGCTGAATGCAAGTGATTTGCGCAAGGGGCTGTGGATTCTGGAAGGCGGTTCAGCGGGTTGGGGAAAACTCGTGTCTTGCGGGGGCAAGAGCGGCGGAAAAGGGCGGGCTGACGCGGAACTGGCGGTCAGCCCGTCACCTTGAACCTGAGTGATCATGCTTTGCCGGTGCGCCGGTCGCTTTGGCCGGAGGGCGCTGTCCGGTGCGCTGTGTCACTGCAGGCGCAGCCATTCGCGGGCGAGGCGCTGGGCCGTGGCGATGTCTGCGGCGGACATTTCGCCGGAGATTTCCTTCCGGTAGCGGGCAGCTTCCGTGTTGCCTTTCATGGCGGCGAGATTGAACCACTTGTGGGCGCTGACGAGATCGGCGGTGCCGGTGCGGCCGGCGGCGCAATCAAGGCCCATCTGGAAGAGGATGCTGGCCGGAGTGCAGGCGGTGGTGCAGGCGGTGGTGCCGCCCATGATGGCCATGTCGGCCTGATGCATTTCAAAACGTGCCATTTGCGGTCCCTGTCTTCAAACCCCGCCTTGCGGAGGTCCTGCCCTTGCAGTGTTTTGTCGTCGTCCCTGTTGATGACTTCGGCCCGGCGCTCTTTGAGGCTTCTGTGTGCCTTGGTCTGGAAGCGGCTCCGTCTTTGCGGAGATTGCCTGCGTCCTTGAGGGAAATACTGCCCGGGCGGGCTGAAAGGGCCGTTAAAACTTTAACTTAATGCAATTCAAACAAGACTCTAACCAGATGTAAAATTTACATCCGCTTAAGCAGGAATCGGCTGAAAGCAGTTTGGAATCAGCTTCCATTGCTTACACTTCTCCGGACCGTGGTGACGCTTTATTCACCACGGTGGAAGAAGGCAGCGGGGAAAGACATGAAAAGACTGGAAAACGCTTGGGGCAGATTTGGCGGCCGGACGGTATCTGCTCAGCCGCGCGTGACCTCGAAAGCCGTGCCGAGCCAGTGCTCTTCCAGATTGGCGCTGCTGCCGATGCGGTCGATGACGGCAAAGAGGCCCGGCGCCTCCAGCGGTGTCAGCACCCCGTGCCACGTGCCGCGCAAAAGGTTGATGGCCTGGCCGGGCTGCGTGAGGAAAGCGCGGGGCGTGCCGGGGCGGCCATTCTGGTCCTCTGCGGTGATGACGAGAAAGGACGTGAGGCTCATCGGCACAAAGGCCTGGCTGCCGTCCGGATGGCGCTCCAGCATCTCCAGCCGGTAGGGCAGGGTGCGCGGTTCGGCCTTGAAGAGGGAAAGCCCCGCCCGCCCGTCCGGTCCGAAATCAAGCCGCGCCCGGTCATGAAAGCGGCCGCACAGGCCCTGATTGATCAGCCGGTCCGGCGCGCCCTCCGCCTCCAGCACATCGCCGAAGGGACGGAAGGCCTCTGCCGTCAGCGGCTCGGTGACGATCCGGGGCAGGGTGGCCCCGGATGCCGTTTCCGCGGCCCGTGTCATCGGCCCAGCACTCCGGAGAGCTTGGCGTGGCGGTTCACGTCCTTGTAGAGCAGGTAGCGGAAACGGCCGGGCCCGCCCGCATAACAGGCCTGCGGGCAGAAGGCGCGCAGCCACATGAAGTCGCCCGATTCCACTTCCACCCAGTCCTGATTGAGCTTGTAGACGGCCTTGCCCTCCAGCACGTAGAGCCCGTGTTCCATGACATGGGTCTCTTCAAAGGGGATCAGCCCGCCCGGCTGGAAGGTGACCACATTGACATGCATGTCGTGGGAAAGGTCTGACGGATCGACAAAACGGGTGGTCGCCCAGGCGCCATTGGTGCCGGGCATGGCGACTGGCTCGATCAGCTTTTCATTGGTGACGAAAGCCCTGGGCCGGGCAATGCCGGGGGCATCCTCATAGGCCTTGCGCACCCAGTGGAAATGGGCCGCCGTGCTGCCGGGGTTGGTCAGTGTCCAGCCGCTTTCCGGTGGCAGATAGGCAAAGCCGCCCGGCTCCATGATGTGGGTGGTGCCATCGACGGTGAGGCTGAGCGTGCCTTCGGTGACGAACAGCACGCCCTGCGCCTGCGCGTCCGGCTCCGGCGCGGAAGAGCCGCCGCCCGGCTGCAGTTCCATCACATACTGGCTGAAGGTTTCGGAAAATCCGCTCATCGGCCGGGCAATGATCCAGCAGCGCAGGCCCGTCCAGCCGGGAAGGTACGACGTCACGATGTCGGAAAACACGCCTTTGGGAATGACGGCATAGGCAGACGTGAAGAGGGCGCGGCCCGTGTGAAGGGTCGTCTGGGACGGAAGGCCGCCCTGGGGCACATGATAACCGGACATGATGTCTCTCGAAGGTGGGTTTTATGAAAGATGGGCAGACCCCTGGCGGGCCTTTCGCGCCACCTTAGACCGGAAAGCTGAAGGCTGGCGAGCCCCCGGCGCCTCATTCAAAGGCTGGTTCAGCGCAAAAAGGCGGCAGGCTGCCCAGCGGAAGGACGGGCTGGAGCGGCCTATGCGGCGGGTCTGTCTGCGGCACGTTGACCAGTCATTTGCACTCCCTGGATTTTTTTGGCCCGATCGGGTGATGGCGGTGGCAATCGGCACCGCGATTTGCCATGTTTCCGGCACGAGGCGGCGGCAGATTGCGCAGGCGGGGAAAACGGCCCGCAGCGAGGCCCGCAATGGGCGGCCGGGACGCCGGAGCAGGAAGAGATCGGACCCGATTCCGTCATGGATCATTCAGTGAAGGAAAACGTGCCAGTCACACAGGATGTGACTGTCCGTGTGCGCCGCCCGTTGATTACAGACATGGCCGCCGCACGGTGGCTGCTGCTGTTCGTGCTCGGGGCCTCCATCTGGTTCTTCCACGGCTTCATCGTGCCGGTGCTGGCGGCGACCGTGATTGCCTTTGCCAGCTGGCCGCTGCTGCGGCTGATCGAGCGGCGCCTTGCTTGCGGGCGCATACTGGCCGCAAGCCTGATGGTGCTGATGATCATCGGCTTCATCGTCGCGCCGGTCACCTATGCCATGGTCTATGCGGTGGGCGAATCCCAGTCCTGGATCAGCTGGGCCATCGCGGTGAACCAGCAGGGGGAGGCGGTGCCGGGTTGGATTGCCAACCTGCCGCAGGTGGGGCCCTGGCTCACCATCCAGTGGGACAAGTATATCGGCCATCCGGGCGCCATCGGTGAACTCATCCAGCTCGTCAGCGGCGCCAATATCGGCACCATCTACCGGGGCATTCTGACTGCCGGCACCATGGCGTTTCATCTGGCGCTGACGCTGGTTTTCATGCTGATCGCCCTCTTCATCCTCTACCGGGACGGGGAAAAGATCGCTGCGCAGATCGACCGGGTGGGCCAGCGTATCCTGCCGGAGCGCTGGGACCGGCTGTCCCGCGTCGTGCCCGCCACCATCAGTTCCACCGTCACCGGCATGACGCTGATCGCTATCGGCGAGGGCATCGTTCTCGGCATTGCCTATGCCATCGCCGGGGTGCCGTCACCGGTGACGCTTGGCGTCATCACCGGCTTCATGGCCCTCATCCCCGGCGGCGCGCCCTTGGCCTTCTCACTGGTCTCTGTCTATCTGGTGGCCAGCGGATCCACGGTTGCCGGCGTTGCCCTGTTCATCTGGGGCACGACGGAGCTTTTCATCGTCGACAAGACGATCCGCCCGCTGCTCGTCGGCGGCCCGGTGAAACTGCCGTTCCTGCCCACCTTCTTCGGCCTCATCGGCGGGGTGAAGACCATGGGCATCGTCGGCCTTTTCGTCGGCCCGGTGCTCATGGCCCTGCTGGTCGCCATGTGGCGCGAATGGCAGCGGGAGATTGATGTGTCGTCACGGGTGAGGTGAGAGGGGCGGAGGTTGATGTCTTGCTGTCTTTCGGCGGAGCGCATCAGCCTCCTTTAGCTGGGCGTGGTACCGGAGCGAACTGGTGACCAACCGGTAACCTCACTCTCGTCATCCCGGCCAAGCGCAGCGCGAGCCGGGACTGGTGAGCCGGGGTGCGTGTCGGTTCGACGAATTCCAACTGATAGTCTTTGATTCACCGGTACCGGATCTCCGCTTCGCTTCGTCCGGTATGACGATGGAAGGGGGATCAGGCAGTTGATCTCCCGGTCAGCCTGCCTCGTCAGGAACTGCAGTTTCCTTATACCAAGGCTTTCGATGCTGACGCATCACGCCTCGACATTGCTCGTGCGCCGCGCGGACTTGACCAGCTCCCGCAGTCAGGCTCATCGGGAGTTGGTGTTACTGCGGCCTTCTGATCTTTTCTGAAGCTTCAAGCACCAGCGGGCGCAGGCCTTCGCCGCCGGTGTCGATGATTTCGAAGAACTGGCGGCGCATGCGCGGTTCCCAGAAGTCGTTGATATGGGACGCAACGCCCTCGACACCTTCGGCGTGGGGCTTGGTTTCCATGAATTTGGCGATCTGGTTGGCCATGTAGACGAGCTTGTCAGGCGACATGGGCGTCCTCTTGCAGCTTGATCCGGTCGGGATGGGTGAAAATCTCGAAACTGTCCGCCCGCACCAGCCCCACCAGCGTGATGCCGCAGCCTTCCGCGAGGTCCACGGCGGCCAGCGTCGGGGCGGAGACGGCGATGAGCACGGGCGCGCCGAAACTCGCGCATTTCTGCACCATGTCGATGGAAATGCGCGAGGTGATGATGAAGGCTCCGGCGCGGCTCCGGCCGGCGTCCTGCCGCAGCAGCGCGCCGGTCAGCTTGTCCAGCGCATTGTGGCGGCCAACGTCCTCACGCGCAGCGATGATCTGTCCGCGCTGCCAGAAAGCGGCGGCATGAACAGCGCGGGTTTCGTCCTGCAGCGGCTGATGTGCGGTAAGGCTCGCGGCGGCGGCAAGCACCTCCGCTTCGCTCATGGCAAAGCCGGTGTCCGGCACCGGGGGCAGGGGGCGGCGGGCGGCCTTCAGGCTGTCGAGCCCGCAGAGCCCGCAACCCACCGGCCCGGTGACCGTGCGCCGCCGGTCAGTGTGGCGGGTGCCTGCGCTTTCGCTCAGCCAGATGCGCAGGTCGATGCCGTCTTCCGTTTCCGCGATCTCAAGCTCGCGGATTTCGTCCGGTTCGGCGATGCCTTCATTCAGCGAAAAGCCATAGGCGAAGTCTTCCAGATCCGCAGGGGTTGCCATCATCACGGCATGGGTGGAGCCATTGTAGGACAGGGCCACCGGCACTTCCGCCGGCAGCCTGCGCTCCCCCTGGCCGCTGCGGCCGCGCGAAATGCGCAGCCGCGGGATGCTGGCACTGGTCCTGCTCATTCGGCCGCCGGAAGAATGCGGCGGGACTGGGCAGCCTGCGCGGCGTAGTCCTCCTGCCAGGTGGAGGGGCCGTTGGACGGGCTGATCTGCACCGCCGTCACCTTGTACTCGGGGCAGTTGGTGGCCCAGTCCGAGAAGTCGGTGGTGATGACGTTGGCCTGCGTGTCCGGATGGTGGAACGTGGTGTAGACCACGCCCGGCGACACCCGGTCCGTCACCTTGGCGCGCAGGGTCGTCTCGCCCGAGCGGCTGGCAAGGCGCACCCAGTCGCCATCCTTGAGGCCCCGGTTTTCCGCATCATGCGGGTGGATCTCCAGGAGATCCTCCGCGTGCCAGACCGTGTTGGCGGTGCGCCGGGTCTGGGCACCCACGTTATACTGGCTGAGGATGCGGCCCGTGGTCAGCAGCAGCGGGAAGCGCGGGCCGGTGCGCTCGTCCGTTGCCACATATTCAGTGCGGATGAACTTGCCCTTGCCGCGCACGAAGCCGTCGATATGCATCAAGGGCGTGCCTTCCGGGGCCTTCTCGTTGCAGGGCCACTGCACCGAGCCAAGTTCCTCCAGCTTCTCGTAGGTGACGCCTGCGAAGGACGGCGTCGTCAGCGAGATTTCCGCCATGATCTGCGAGGGGTGGGTGTAATTCCAGTTGGCGCCCATGGCATTGGCCAGCATCTGGGTGATCTCCCAGTCGGCGTAGCCGTTCTTCGGGGCCATCACCTTGCGCACGCGGTTGATGCGGCGCTCGGCATTGGTGAAGGTGCCGTCCTTTTCCAGGAAGGTCGAGCCGGGCAGGAACACATGGGCGTAATTGGCCGTCTCGTTCAGGAACAGGTCATGCACGATGACGCAGTCCATGGCGGCAAGGCCGGCGGCCACGTGTTTGGTGTCCGGGTCGGACTGGAGAATGTCCTCGCCCTGGCAGTAGAGGCCCTTGAAGGTGCCATCGACGGCGGCATCCAGCATGTTGGGAATGCGCAGGCCCGGTTCCTTGTCCAGTTCCACGCCCCACAGGCTCTCGAAGATCTCGCGCACGTGGTCGTTCTTCACATGGCGGTAGCCGGGCAGCTCATGCGGGAAGGAGCCCATGTCACAGGAGCCCTGCACATTGTTCTGCCCGCGCAGCGGGTTCACGCCCACGCCCTTGCGGCCGATGTTGCCGGTCATCATCGCAAGGTTGGCGATGCCGATGACCGTGGTGGAGCCCTGCGAGTGTTCGGTGACGCCGAGGCCGTAATAGATCGCCCCGTTGCCGCCGCGGGCATAAAGCCTTGCGGCAGCGCGCAGTTCTTCCGCCGGAACGCCGGTCAGGGCCGCCGTTGCCTCCGGGCTGTGGCGCGGATCGGAGATGAACTCGGCATAGTCCTGGAACTCGTCCCAGTCGCAGCGCTCGCGGATGAAGGCCTCGTCGAACAGGCCTTCGGTGACGATGGTGTGGGCGATAGCCGAAACCACGGCCACGTTGGTGCCGGGCTTCAGCTGCAGGTGATGCGCGGCCTTGATATGCGGCGACTTCACCAGATCGATGCGGCGCGGATCGATGACGATCAGCTTTGCACCTTTGCGCAGGCGCTTCTTCAGGCGGCTGGCGAAGACCGGGTGTCCATCCGTCGGGTTGGCCCCCATGACGATGACCACATCCGTGTCCTCGACGCTGTCGAAGTCCTGCGTGCCCGCAGAGGTTCCGAACGTCTGGCCGAGGCCATAGCCGGTCGGCGAGTGGCAGACGCGGGCGCAGGTGTCCGTGTTGTTGTTGAGGAACACGGCGCGCGTCAGCTTCTGCACCAGATAGGTTTCCTCATTGGTGCAGCGGGAGGAGGTGATGACGCCGACAGATTGGCGGCCATGCTTGGCCTGGATCGCCTTCATCCGGTCAGCGGCGAAGCCCAGCGCCTCATCCCAGGAGACTTCGCGCCAGGGATCGCTGATCGCCTCGCGGATCATCGGCTTGAGGATGCGGTCCTGATGCTGGGCATAGCCCCAGGCAAAGCGGCCCTTGACGCAGCTGTGGCCACGGTTGGCCTTGCCGTCCTTGTAAGGCACCATGCGCACCAGCTCGTCGCCGCGCATTTCCGCCTTGAAGGAGCAGCCGACGCCGCAATAGGCGCAGGTGGTGACCACGGCCCGCTCGGGCGTGCCGATCTCGATCACGCTCTTTTCCTGCAGCGTTGCCGTCGGGCAGGCCTGTACGCAGGCGCCGCAGGAGACGCAGTCGGAGGAGAGGAACGTGTCGCTCATCATGCCCGCCGAGACGCGGCTGTCGAAGCCACGGCCCTCGATGGTCAGCGCGAAGGTGCCCTGAACTTCCTCGCAGGCCCGCACGCAGCGCGAGCAGACGATGCATTTGGACGGATCGTAGGTGAAATAGGGGTTGCTCTCGTCCTTGGCCAGCCACTGCGGATTGACATCGCCCCCGGCACTGCGGGCGCGGAAATGGGTGTCCACGGCCTCATAGCGCACATCGCGCAGGCCTACAGCACCGGCCATATCCTGCAGCTCGCAGTCGCCATTGGCCGCGCAGGTCAGGCAGTCGAGCGGGTGGTCGGAGATGTAAAGCTCCATCACCCCCTTGCGCAGATCTTTCAGCTTGCCAGTCTGGGTGTGGACCACCATGCCCGGCGCCACCGGCGTGGTACAGGAGGCCGGCGTTCCGGCGCGGCCCTCGATCTCGACAAGGCAGAGGCGGCAGGAGCCAAAGGCATCCAGCATGTCGGTGGCGCAGAGCTTGGGCACCGAAATGCCCGCTTCGGATGCGGCACGCATGACGGAGGTGCCTTCCGGCACGCTGACCTCGAAGCCATCGACGGTCAGGGTGATCATCTTTTCGGACCGGGCGGCGGGGGTGCCGAAGTCACGGTCGAGCAAACGGGAGTCCTTCATTCCGCGGCCTCCTTCATCCTGTCAAAATCTGCGGGGAAATGGGTCAGGGCGCTCATGACGGGGTAGGGCGTGAAGCCGCCCAGGGCGCAGAGCGATCCGGCCTTCATGGTGCTGCACAGGCTTTCGAGCAGCGGAATGGCGGCGGCATCGCCCCGGGCGATCCGGTCCACCGTCTCCACACCGCGCACCGCGCCGATGCGGCAGGGGGTGCATTTGCCGCAGGATTCGATGGCGCAGAATTCCATGGCAAAGCGCGCCTGCGCCAGCATGTCCACCGTGTCATCGAAGACGACAATGCCCGCATGGCCGATGAGCCCGCCGGCAGCAGCAAAGGCCTCGTAGTCGAAGATGGTGTCGAAGAGGTCCTGCGGGAAATAGGCGCCAAGCGGGCCGCCCACCTGCACCGCCTTCACCGGGCGGCCGGTGATCGTACCGCCGCCGATCTCATTCACCAGTTCGCCCAGCGTCAGGCCGAAGGCGGTCTCGTAAAGGCCGCCGTGCTTCAGGTTGCCGGCCAGCTGGATCGGGATGGTGCCATGGGAGCGGCCGACGCCGAAGTCGCGGTAAAACTGGGCGCCGCGGTCCATGATGACCGGGATGGAGGCGAGCGACATGACGTTGTTGACGACCGTCGGCTTACCGAACAGGCCCTCCAGCGCGGGCAGCGGCGGTTTGGCGCGGACGATGCCGCGCTTGCCTTCGAGGCTGTTCAGCAGCGAGGTTTCCTCGCCGCAGACGTAAGCGCCTGCGCCGACGCGCACTTCCATGTCGAAAGCATGCGGCGAGCCCAGCACCGATGCGCCCAGAATGCCCTCGCGCCGGGCAATTTCGATCGCCTCCTGCATCACCGCGATGGCATGCGGATATTCGGAGCGGGTGTAGATATAGCCCTTGGTGGCACCCACGGCGATGGCGGCAATCGCCATGCCCTCGATAAGCACGAAGGGATCCCCCTCCATGATCATCCGGTCGGCAAAGGTGCCGCTGTCGCCTTCATCGGCGTTGCAGACGATGTATTTCTGGTCTGCCTTCGCGTCCGCAACGGTCTTCCACTTGATGCCGGTCGGAAAACCTGCGCCGCCGCGGCCGCGCAGGCCGCTGTCAGTGACCTGCTTCACGATATCGGCTGGCGACATGGCAACGGCCGCCTCAAGGCCCTTCAGACCCTTGTAGTGGCGGTAGTCATCCAGCGACAGCGGATCGGTGACGCCGCAGCGGGCGAAGGTGAGGCGTGTCTGGCCCTTGAGGAAGGGGATTTCCGAGGTGAGGCCATGGGCGAGCCGGTGGGTGCCGCCGGTCAGGAACCCGGCATCGAACAGGGACGGCACATCCGAGGCCTTCACCGGACCATAGGCCATGCGGCCCTTTTCTGTTCGCACCTCGACCAGCACTTCCAGCCACAGCATGCCGCGCGAGCCGTTGCGGATGATGGTCACATCGAGATTGCGGGCAGCGGCTTCCCGTTCAATGGCGGTGGCGACCTTGTCCGCGCCAACAGCCAGCGCAGCAGCATCGCGGGGGACGAAAACGGTGACGCTCATTTGCCGATCCCTCCCAGCATTTCGTCGATGCCTTCGTCATCGAGCCGGGCAAACAGCTCGCCGTCCAGCATGGCTGCCGGGCTCTGGGCGCAAAGGCCGAGGCAGTAGACCGGCTCCAGCGTCACATCACCGTCCTTCGTGGTGCCGTGCCAGTCTATACCGAGCCTTTGTTTCAGCTTTTCGGCCAGTGCATCGGTGCCCATGGACTGGCAGGCCTCGGCCCTGCAGACCTTCAGCACGTGGCGGCCCGCAGGTTCCGGGCGGAAGTCGTGGTAAAAGCTCATCACGCCGTGAACTTCCGCGCGCGACAGGTTGAGACCGTCTGCAATCACGGGCAGGGCGTCCTGCGGCACGTAGCCGAAGGCCTCCTGCACAGCATGGAGAATGGGTAAAAGCGGCCCTTCAAGAGCCGAATGAGCCGTCACGATCTCCTGCGTCAGGGAGCGAATCGTGGCGGCAGACAGATGTGCCGTCATGTGTTTTTCCTCTCAATTCCGCATGTTAGGCGGAATTTCTCCCACTTCAATTCCGGCTATTCGTCAGCTGATTGAAACCTTCTATCGTTGCGGCCTTCTCCCAGGGCCGCGTTGTACTTGCGGGCAAGATCGAGCAGAGCCGCCAGCATGGGCGTCAGCGGCTCGCGGTGCGCGATGACGAGACCCACATCCTGCCCCGGCATCGTGTCTTCCGGCAGGTCTGCGGTGATGGGCACGGCGGCAAGGTCCTTGCGGTCCAGAAAATGCACGGCCAGCTTTTCCGGCACCACGGAAACCCAGCGCCCGGTCATCACATGCGAGGCGAGCACGATGATGGAATTGGATTCCACCATCGGCATGGAACTGATGCCCGCCTCCTGCAGGTAGCGGTCCACGATGCGCCGGTTCTGCATGTCGCCGGACAGAAGGCAGAGGGGCAGGGTGCCGACCTCCGCCCAGGTCAGCGAGCCCCGGCGCGCAACCTGCGAACTGGCGCGGCACAGCAGCCGGTAGGTCTCGCGGTAGAGCGGCGTCACCGTCAGGCGGCGGGCGGGCGGCGGGTCGAGATAGGTGATGCCGGCATCCAGCTCCAGCCGCTCCAGCTGTTCGAGGATTTCGGCGGAGGTGCGCGACAGGATGGAGACGCGCACATTGGGGTGGCGCTCGGTGAAGGGCACTGACAGGTCCGTCACCATCGGCAGCGCCGTGGGGATGACGCCGATGCGCAGGTTGCCCGACAGGACCGATCGCGCCTGCCGCATGTCCGCCTTCAGTGCCCTCGCATCGGCGACGATGCGCAGCGCCCATTCCAGCGCCTTTTCGCCTTCCGGCGTCAGCCCCTGATACCGGGAACCACGATGGATAAGCTGAACGCCCAGCTGATCTTCCAGCTGCTTCATGGCAGATGAAAGGGTTGGCTGCGTCACGCCGATCACTTCGGCGGCGCGGCCAAAGTGCTGCTCGTTGGCAAGGGCGATGAACATTTCCAGCTTGTCGATCATGGGTCCGCTACCGGCAGGGTCACTGCAGTTCCATTTCCGGGAACCGGCCGGGCAGAGAGCGCCCGGCCAGCCTGTTCTAGCAGGAAAAAGCCTCAGCCGAAGAGGGCGGCAGTCTTTTCCAGCGTGATCCAGACGCCCCAGAGGATCGGGATGATCATCACGGCCCAGGCGAGCGCCGCCTTGGCGTCCAGCCCGCCCTTGCCGATGCCGAAGGAGCCATGGGTAATGCTGGAATCCGCCGTGCGGGCCTTGGCCTGCAGGGCCGCGACTTCCGCGTCGGACATGTACCATTTCTTGTCCAGCGGCCGGACGAGCGCATTGGCAATGAGGCCGATCAGCAGCATGCCGCAGAGGATGTACATGGTGAAGTCATAGACCTGTGCCCGGGGGATGCCGGCATTGATCTGCGCTTCACGGATGTAGTTCACCACCACGGGGCCGAGGATGCCCGCCGTTGCCCAGGCCGTCAGCAGGCGGCCATGGATGGCCCCGACGAACTGGGTGCCGAAGATGTCGGCGAGATAGGCCGGCACGGTGGCAAAGCCGCCGCCATACATGGACAGGATCACCGCGAAGATGGCGACGAACAGCAGCTGGTTGCCAAGCTGCGCCGCCGTCGGGGCGAGGGCATAGAGCACGATGCCGAGCAGGAAGAAGGTGTAATAGGTGTTCTTCCGCCCGATCCGGTCCGATAGCGAGGCCCAGAAGAAGCGGCCTGCGATGTTGAACAGGGACAGGAGCCCGGTGAAGCCTGCGGCAATGGCTGCAATCGCGGCCTTCTGTTCGCCCGACAGGTCGTTGAAGGTGAGTTCGGGCAGGCCGATCAGCTTGCCGGAGAAGATTTCCTGCAGCATGGGCGAGGCCATGCCGATCACGCCGATGCCGGCAGAGACGTTCATGCAGAGCACGATCCAGATCATCCAGAACTGCGGCGTCTTGTGCGCATTGTTCAGGTGCACATGGTGCTGGGTGATCATGGTGGTGGCCTTCGACTGCGGCGGGGTCCAGCCCTCCGGACGCCAGCCGGCCGGCGGCAGACGGTAGCCGAAGGCGCCGCCCAGCATGAAGACGAAGTAGATCGCCGCCATGACGAGGAAGGTCTCCCACACGCCGACGCTGGTGGGCGTTGCGAAGTAGCTCATCAGCCGGTCGGCCAGCGGCGCGCCGATCATGGCGCCGCCGCCAAAGCCCATGATGGCCATGCCGGTTGCCATGCCGCGCCGGTCCGGGAACCACTTGATCAGGGTGGAGACGGGCGAAATGTAGCCAAGCCCAAGGCCGATGCCGCCGATGACGCCAGCGCCCAGCCACATGAGCCAGAGCTGATGGGTCATCACGCCCACCGCCGCCACGGCAATGCCGCCGCACCAGCAGAAGGTGGAGACGACGCCCGCCTTGCGCGGCCCGGCCTTTTCCAGCCAGCCGCCCCAGATGGCCGCCGAGCAGCCGAGGAAGACGAAGAAGAGGGTGTAGATCCAGCCCAGATCCGCCACGCGCCAGTCGCAGGAGGCGGTGAAGAGCGCGGTGACGAGGCTCATGCCCTCGCAGGTGACGGATTGCTGGATGCCGATGGCGCGCGACAGCGGCAGCCAGAACACGCTGAAGCCATAGGCCATGCCGATGCACAGATGGATGGCAAGCGCTGCTGGCGGCACGAGCCAGCGGTTGAAGCCGGGTTTTGCAATGATGCGTTCCCGGTCGAGCAGTCCTCCTTCGGAGTACCCGCCCTCGACGCCGGTGGTTGTGGTCATTCCTGTCTCCTCCCGAGAGCCCCTTGCACAGGGGGACCTTGGAGGGCGCCTTCGCATGGCGGACCGGTGGCTTCTGCAAGCCGTTTTCCGGACCTCAGCCCCGGTTCCTCCCCGAAGGCCGCCTCTCCCCGCAGAAGTACTTAGCCAGAAGCGTGCCAGTTGCCGGAGCCGGGAGGGAATTGAAGGGCAGGCGGGGTTTGCATCAGGTTTTGTCGAGATGGCGGAATGCGTGATATTCCGGTTAACTATCTGAAATAATGTGACTAATATGATTGGGTGGTGTTGTGGCGCGAGCCGTCACAATGTCTGATGCCAGCGCAGGGCACCTTGCTTTCCTGCACCTGTTACTTCGCCACCCGCAGCATTCGCCCTTGACGCCGGACAACTTGGGAGGCCCAAGGACAGCTTGTCCGGACAGAGGGTCTTGGGGGGCTGGGGGGATGCAATTTCCGATGACTGCCTCGCCGTCTACAACACAAGATGTCCCGAACAGGCCCACAAAATGGGCGGGCGGATACCCATCAAGGACCGCATCGACGGTCCGAAAAGAGCCCAGCATGTCACCGGAAAAACGAAAGGAGAGATGCTGACAACCAAACCAGAACAGGCTTCAATGTAACCAGTAATCCGTGCCGCTTGAGCCTGCCTCAAAACGCTGCGCTGTCAGTGGAATGCCGTATCTGTACTCGCCAACACACGGGGAGAAAACATGAAATACAAAGCTGGTGGATACATGGCCGTACATTTAACGCCTATTTGGCGTGAACGAGCAAACCTTGTCTTTGCAGCCCATCACGGTACAAAGGATGGGAAGAATGAATGGGAGCAGCTATGGGGGGCAGAGATTACACCTACACGATGTCTGGTGTGCTGCATTCCGTTCTTTGTACATGATGTGTCTCTGGGTGATGAAGTTGAGATAGACGAAAACTTCGTATTGCAACGGGTAATTCAGCGATCCGGTCAAGTAACATTTCGAGTATGGTTCGGGGATGGATGGGTGAATAATCGAGAAATTATTTTACGAGAGGTTGAAGATATGAAGATATTGATGGAGTTTTATTCTGAAAACTTGCTTGCATTAAGCGTTTTTCACGACGGCGCTCAGGAGGTTGCAGATTACCTTCATTTACAGGAGCAGCATGGCCTCCTTCGGTATGAAACCGGTCGCAGTTGAAAGCTCATAGAAGTCGGCATAATAACTCCGAATATAATATAATTCACGTCAATGAAGTTCAAAATATCTAGCGTGTCGGAGAATTCGAAGAGGTCCGTCTTCCTCCCCCCCTCACACCGCCTCCGGCAAGAAGATCGTGAACGTCGTTCCTTCGCCGGGGATGCTCTGGACGGTGATGCGGCCGTTCTGGCGTTCGACCAGTTTCTGGCAGATGGACAGGCCAAGGCCGGAGCCGGTGGCGCTGGAACCGGAGCCGGGAGCGGGGCGGGTGGTGAAGAAGGGCTCGAAGATGCGGGCCTGCACTTCGGCGCTCATGCCGGTGCCGGTGTCTGCCACCGTGAAGCGTACGCCGGAATGGCCGGCTTCTTCGGCGTCCTCGCATGCGAGCCGCAGCCGTCCGCCACCGGGCATGGCGTGGACGGCGTTGACGATGAGATTGATCAGCACCTGCTGAAGCTCGGTGCGATTGATCAGCACCTGCCGGGTGGAGAAGGGCTCCAGCGTGACGCTGACACCGGCCTTTTTCAGAAGATGCTGCACCAGCGGCAGGCAGCCTTCGAGGGCTTCGGCGGGATCTGTGCGCTCGGTCCAGCCGGCGAATTCCTCCGGCCTTGCAAACTGCAGGAGGCGGGTGACGATGAGGTGGATGCGGTGCACCTGCTCGTCCAGCAGGCGGAACTCGGTGGCAGCTTCCACCGCCCGGTCACCCATCACCTGCCGCAGCACATCGAGATTGCCCTGGATGACGGCCACCGGATTGTTGATCTCATGGGCGACGCCTGCGGTGATCTCGCCGATGGCGGCGAGTTTTTCCGAAACGATGAGCTGGCGGGTGGCGGCTTCCAGCTGCAGGTTGGATTGTTCCAGCTCGCGGGTGCGCTCGGCGACGCGGGCGTTGAGCTGTTCGTTCCATTGGCGCAGGGCCGCGTCCCGCTCCTGCACGAGATCCAGCAGGTGGTCGAGCAGATGCGCCACGCGGGTGATCTCGTCCTGACCGGCCCCGCCGCCCTGCGGCTGGGGGGCGTGGGTGCGGGCGCCCATGTCGCCTGCCTCGACACGGGAAATGGTGCCGGCCATCTTCTCCAGCGGCCGGAAGATCGCCCGCGCCCAGCGCAGGAAAATGGGAACGGTGATTGTGCCGATGGCCAGAAGTGCAAGGACGACCAGCAGCACCGTCTGCTGCCGCGCCTGCGTGAAGGGCGTTTCCAGAAAGCCCACATAGAGCATGCCGGCGCGCTGGCCCTCGCTGTCGAGGATCGGCTCATAGGCGGAGATGTACCAGTCGTTGACGACGAAGGCGCTGGCCCGCCAGGTGATGCCATCGTCCAGCACGGTCTTGCGCACGGCATCCGACACCCGCGTGCCCAGCGCGCGCTTGCCCTCGAACAGGCGCACATTGGTGCTGATGCGCACGTCATCGAGAAACAGGGTCGCCGTGCCCTCGCTGCCTTCCGGCAGGCTGCCCTGCCGGTAGACGAGATCATTGATCGTGTCGATGAAGACGAGGTTCTGGTTGAGGAGCAGGCCTCCGGTGAGCGCGGCCTTGCGGCCATCGGCAAGCGTGACCGGGGTGGCGGCCAGAATGACCATGCCCCTATCTTCGGTCTTGCGCGGGCTGGGGGCGGCGTTGGCGGTGGGCACGATGTCAAGCTTTGCGCGCGCCGCAAGCTCCGGCGACAGCCGTTCAAGATCCGGGCCGGAGAGAATGGTGATGCCGGTGCGGGCGGTGCCTTCCAGCGCGCTGGCGATGACCGGGGACGGTTGTTGCGGCAGCCGGAGTTCCGGGCTGCTGGCGGCAATCAGCGCGCCCGAGGCGTCGGTGAGATAGAGATAGTCGAGGCCGAGGGTGGTCTTTTCCTGCGCCAGCAGATCCGCCAGTGCAGGACCAGAGGCGGCGCTCTGGAAGCGGGCGGACTGGGCGATGGCGGTCAGCCGCTCGCCGTTGGTTTCCATCAGCCTTGCGAGATATTGCCGGGCGATGGTGAGGTCGGCGCTCACCTTGTTGATCAAGACTTCGCTGAACTTGGTGTTCCAGCGCAGCATGATGCCGCCGGCCACCAGCGGCACGATGACCAGCATGGGCAGAAGCGCAATCGCCAGCAGGCGGAAACGGACGGAGCGGGACGGGCGTACGCGCTCCAGTGGGGCGGCTGGCTCAGACATTCCAGTCCCTGAGCCGCCGGTCGATGGTCTTGCGCGAGATGCCGAGAAGGTTTGCGGCCGCATCCCGGTCGCCGCCGCAGCGCTCCAGCGTGCCCAGAATGTGGCTGCGCTCCATGTCTGCCAGCGTCAGGGCGCCAATTGCTTCCGGGGCAGGGCCGGAGCCTGAAGGCTGTCCGGCCATGGAGGGCGTTGGCGCGGTGCGCAGGAAATCCGGTGGAAAGCGGCCAAGGATCAGGCTGCGCTCGATGAAATTGCGCAGCTCGCGCACATTGCCCGGCCAGTCATAGGCGGCAATCGCCCGGCGCACCTCTTCGGTGAGCGGCAGCGGCGGGGTGCCGAGCTGCAGCGACAGCTTCTGCATGAACAGGTCCGCCAGATCGAGCGCATCGCGTCCGCGCTCCTTCAGGGGCGGCATGTGCAGACTGACGATGTTGATGCGGAAGAAGAGGTCGGCCCGGAAGCGCCCTTCCGCCACCGCTTTCTCCAGATCCACATTGGTGGCAAAGACAAAGCGCAGATCGACCGGCAGCTCGCGTTCGGCGCCGACGGGGCGCACCTTGCGGTCTTCCAGCACACGCAGCAGCTTGCCTTGGGTCGGAAGCGGCAGATCGCCGATCTCGTCCAGAAACAGCGTGCCGCCGCGGGCATGCAGGAACAGCCCCTCACGGCCATTCTGCGCGCCGGTGAAGGCGCCCTTCACATGGCCGAAAAGCTCGCTCTCCACCATGTCGGAGGGCATGGCCGCGCAGTTGACCGGAACGAAGGGCTTGGCCGCCCGGTCGGACAGCTCATGGATCATGCGCGCCGCCACTTCCTTGCCCGTGCCGGACTGGCCGGTCAGCAGCACGGAGGAGGGGAGCGGGGCAACGCGGGCGATGGTGGCGCGGATGTCCTCGATGGCGGGAGATTCGCCGATCAGCTTGTCGCGCAGGAGAATGAGATCGGAGCTTGCCTTCAGCTCATGGCGCAGCACCGTGTTTTCCCGCTGCAGCTGCATCCGGTCGAGGCAGCGGGCCACCGCATTGAGGATCTGGTTGGAGCGGAAGGGCTTCAGCACGAAATCCGCCGCGCCCGCCTGCAGCGCCTGAATGGCCGTCTCGAGGTCGGCATAGGCGGTGATCAGGATGGCGGCGGGCAGAAAGCCGGTGTCGCGCTGCTCGGCCAGCCAGTCGACGCCGCGCTGGCCGCCCATGATATTGTCGAGGATGACGATATCGAAATGCGCTGCATCCAGCAGGCCTGTGGCCTCTTCGACGCTGGCGGCCAGATCCAGATGGCGGCAGCGCGGGCGCAGGGTCCGGTCAAGGAAGTTGCGCATGCCCGGCTCGTCATCGATGACGAGGATCGAGGCTTCCCTCAGCGCCTGATCAAAGCCCGTCTTCGGCGCAGCGCTGGCCAGTGCCGTGCTGGTGTTCATTCTCCCCTCCCATGCTGCCTGCTTGCGGCGTTTTGTTCGCCCCCCATGAAGCAGCAGACCGTGACCCTCGCAAAACTGGCAGGCAAGGGCAAGGGCGGAGAGCCTTAATGCAGCCGGTCGAGCGGCAGGAACTCGACGCAGATCAGGATGAAGCCTGCGAGGAACACGGTTTCGGCCACCAGCAGCGCAATGGCGCGGCGGCCGACGCTCATGATGTTGGGCAGGGAGGTCTTGACGCCGACCGCGCCGATGGCCGCCAGCAGCGCCCAGCGGGAGGCCGCATTGGCGCCTTCTGCGACGAAGGCCGGGATTTCGATGAGGGAATTGAGGATGGCCAGCGCCAGAAAGCCGAGGACGAACAGCGGCACCAGCGGCGGGCGCTTGGCACCGGAGGGCACGGAGCGACGGAAGGCGAGGGCGATCAGCAGCACCACGGGCGCCAGCATGGTGACGCGGATCAGCTTCACCAGCACGGCCATGTCACCCGCCGTGTCGGACACGGAGAAGCCCGCACCCACCACCTGTGCCACATCGTGGATCGTTGCGCCGAGGAAGACGCCGGTGACCGGATCACTCATGCCCAGAGCGGAGGCGATGATGGGGTAGCCGATCATGGCGAGTGTGGACAGCATGGTGACGCCGAAGACGGCAAACACCATGTCGCGCTCGGCCTCGCTGGCGGACTTGCGCGGCAGCACGGCGGCGATGGCCATGGCGGCGGACGCCCCGCAGATGGCGACGGCACCGCCCGTGAGCAGGCCGAAGCGGCTTTCCTGCCCGACGAGGCGCGAGACGGCCATGCCGAAGCCGATGGTCAGGGCAACGGCTGCGGCCAGCACCAGCAGCATGGGCAGTCCGAGATCGGCAAACATGCCGAGGCTGATCCTGAGGCCGAGCAGCGTGATCCCGGCGCGCAGGAGGGTTTTCGCGGCAAATTCCAGTCCCGGCAGCATGCGCGGGTCATCGGAGAGGAAATGCAGCGCCAGCCCGATGAGGATCGCCAGCAGCATGGCCGGTGCGCCGTAATGCTCCGACAGGAAGGCGGAGGCGAGCGCGATCAGCACGGCGATGGAAAGGCCGGGGAAGCGCAGGCGCATGCGCGCCGCAAGCGAAGTCTCTCCGTCCTTTTCGGCTGGAAAGGCCTGATCTGGAGTGGCCATGATGTGAACCTTCAGGATTGGGCGCAAAAGAGACGCACCGGATGTTCCGGTGCCTGTCTTGAGGGCCGTTGTTTTTGCGGGGCAGGCAATTTCGTTTCAGGGCAGGTGAAAGGATATCTTATCCGGGCCTGTTTGCGGTTGCGGTTTGTGGCTGGTATCTACGGCAAGGCGTTTCAGCCCCCTCCCTCTTGTGCGGCATTGTTTACAACAGACAGCCAGTCAGGCTCCCCGGTTACGGTTTGAGGAAAGGCTGCGTTCTGGTCATTCCTGCAAGGCGTTTCAGCCCCCCTCCCCCTCGTGGGGAGGGGGTAGGGGTGGGGGGAAAGGCCTTTCCGGCTGGCAGAGTATTCATTGATTCCAGACAGTTACTCCTCTTCAGGAAACGTTCGGTTTTTGGGACCCTTGCAGGTTCAGAGCCCCCCACCCCTTACCCCTCCCCACGAGGGGGGCGGACGCGCACTGCCATAAACCAGATGCAGCTCTGTGGGGTTCTCTCTGCAACTGATATTTTAAACCGGCGCATTTCAGAGAAAGGCCACTCCGGCCATATCGGAGGCCCCCCAAAAGCAGGACGGAGAGGGCTCCGTCCTGCAGGATCCACTATCAGTCGGCCGTTTCGGCGGCACGCTCGGCGTTGACCTGTTCTTCGGCTTCGGCCACGGCGGTGGTGAACATGGCGAAGACTTCCTCGCCGCCCGTGACCTTGGTCTTGAACCAGTCGAACACCGGCGTGACGGCCTCCTTGAAGGCGGCCTTTTCTTCAGCCGTCGGCACGTAGATCTCGCCGCCGGCTTTCAGGAAATCCTGATAGGCGGCGATTTCCTTGCGCTTCGGGCTGGCGAAGGTGGCCTGCTGCAGGGCGGCGAAGCCATCGGCGACAATCGTGCGCTGTTCCGGTGTCAGCGACAGGAAACGCTCGTTCGACATCCACCAGAAGGCGCCCATGTAGGAGTGGCCATCCAGGGTGATGTATTTCACGCCCGCGTCGGTGAACTTCATGTTCATGATGTCGGTGATGCCGTTGGCCGTGCCTTCGACAACGCCGGTCTGCAGGGCGGTGAAGAGTTCCGGCCACGGAACGGGCGTGGGAGAAGCGCCGACGGCGGTGGCCACCTGCTGCGGCAGGTCGGCCGGCACGGTGCGCATCTTCAGACCCTTGAGGTCTGCCGGGGTCTTCACCGTGCCCCTGGTGTTGGCATAGTTGCGCCAGCCGCCGGTGTTGCCGATGGTCATCAGGCGGATGGTGTTGCCGCTGTCGGCCAGTGCCTTGGCGCGCAGCTCGCGGGTGAAGGGGCCGGTCAGCACGGTTTCGGCCACCCGGTCATCGCTCATCAGATAGGGCAGGTCCAGCACCTGGATATAGGGGAAGAGACCCGCCGCACCGCCGGAGGTGGAGATGTAGATGTCGATGTTGCCGTCGGCGACGCCCTGAAGGCATTCCTCGCCGGTGGCGCAGAGCTGGGTGCCGATGAACAGCTCCACGGCAATCGCGCCGTTCGAGGCATTCTCGACGTAGTTCTTGAAGACGACGAGGCCGTCATAGTCCTCGTCATCCGTGTTGGAATTGGCGGTGGCGCGCAGGGTGATGTCTGCGGCCTGCGCCATGGTGGCCATGGACAGCGTGCTGGCCAGCAGCACGGTCTTCAGAAGTGCCTTGAGCATTCAGTTCCTCCCTTTCACTCAAGTCAGTTCACGAACCCCAGAAGGCGGGGGACGGTGAGGCAGATGGCGGGGAAGTAGGTGATCAGGAAGATCACGGCCACTTCCGCCGCCAGGAACGGCAGCGTTGCCCGGGCAATGGTCTCCACCCTCAGGCCCGAGACGGACGAGGTGACGAAGAGTACGAGGCCCATGGGCGGGGTGAGCAGGCCAACGGTGAGGTTCACCGCCATGATGATGGCAAAATGGATCGGGTCCACGCCCATGGAGGTGAAGATGGGTCCTAGGATCGGCCCGAGGATGATGATGGCGGGCCCCGCATCGAGGAACATGCCGACGATGAAGAGCAGCACGTTGATCAGGAACAGCAGCACCAGCGGGTTGTTGCTGAGGCCGAGGATGATATCGGCCAGCAGTTCCGGCGTGTGGGCAAGGCTGGCCACGGTCTTGAAGGCCATGGCGGCGCCCACCAGCAGCAGAACGACGGCGGAGGTCATGCCGGCGCGGGTCAGCACGTCCGGGATCTCGCGCAGCTTCAGCGTGCGCATGACGAAGAGGCCGATGAAGAAGGCATAGCCCACCGCTACGGCCGAGGCTTCCGTCGGCGTGAAGACGCCGCCCAGAATGCCGCCGAGAATGATCACCGGCGTCAGCAGCGGCCAGAAGGCCGCGAGACTGGCTTTGCCTCTATCTCCCCATGAGGCGCGGGCGGTGGCGGCGGGCAGGTTTTCCCGGTCCGCCTGCAGCCAGACGATGACCATCAGACTGAGACCAATGAGAATGCCCGGCACGATGCCCGCAAGGAACAGGGCGGCAACGCTCTGGTTCATCACATAGGCATAGATGATCATGATGCCGGAGGGCGGAATGATCGGGCCGATGATGGAGGAGGCGGCTGTGACGGCGGCGGCAAAGCGCCGGGTGTAGCCCTGCTTTTCCATGGCCGGGATCAGCATGGAGCCCAGCGCCGAGACATCCGCCACCGCCGAGCCGGAAAGCCCGGAAAAGAGCATGGAGGACATGATGTTCACATGCGCCAGCCCGCCGCGCAGGTGGCCGATCATGGCCTGCGCAAATTCCACGAGGCGCATGGTGATGCCGGCCCGGTTCATCAGCTCGCCCGCGAGCATGAAGAAGGGGATCGCCATCAGCGGGAAGCTGTCCATGCCGTTGTAGACATTGCGGTAGAGCAGGGCGATTTCGCGCTCCTGGCCATTGGCCCAGAGCAGGGCGGCGGGCGCCATGATGAGGCCGAAGACCACGGGCAGGCCGAGGAACAGCAGCAGGAGGAAGAGCGGCAGGAAAAGGCTGAGCATCACTCCGCTCCCAGAGACTGAGTTTCGGTAATCGGTGCAAGCTGGCGTTCACCGCCCATGAGCGTGATGAGGCTGCGCAGGATCAGCTCGATGCAGACGGCGAACATCGCCGTGCAGCCAACCGCGAGCGAGGCCATCATCCACGCGCGGGGCACCTTCATCCACACGGAGAGGTCCAGCGTCACGGGCACGGAAATCGCCGCCATTGCAAAGCGTCCGCCGATGCCGGTGACTTCCTTCCAGCCCAGCCGTGTGGCGTAGAACAGGAGGCCGGCAATCAGGAGGAGCAGAACGAGATTGAGCACTCCGGCCACGAGGCGCGGCAGCAGGACCACCAGCATGTCGATGCCGACGAAGCCGCCCCGGCGGAAGGCCGTGGGCACCATCAGGCCGGTCATCCAGAGCATGAGGAAACGTGCCGCCTCTTCCGTCCAGGCCGGGGCGTCGTTGAGCACGTAACGGAAAAACACCTGGATCAGGATGATGATGACCATCAGCCCGACGCAGCCTGCCCCGATCCAGCGGCCTGCGGCCAGCGCCGCGCCGTTGACAAGGCTGAGGTATCTGGCAAGTGCCAGAATGAACGCCATCATTTTCCTCCCACCAGCCGCGGTCTCCCGGCGCGGCTGCCACACCCGAATGGCCTGGTCTCTCAGGTTATTCTGGCAAACCGTCCGAAAGCGCCCTGCGAGAAGCAAAGCGGTGCGCCATCGCGCTGTGCCACGCGTAGCACCCGCCCTATGACAATTGAATGGTCCCCGCCATCGTGCACGGCTTGCAGGGCACACTCGAAGCGGGCGAGGGTGCCGGGGATGACCGGCGCGCCTTCCGCATTGAACTGCCATGCCAGCCCGTCGAAGGCGGTGCCGCCCCGGGTGAAGCTGGTGCTGAGCCCGTCCTGCTCCTCGCCCAGCACATGGATGGCGAAATGCGCGGCGGTGGTGAAGCCGCCGTGCTTGGATGAGCTTTTTGCCGGCGACCAGAGCACCAGCGGCGGGTCCAGCGACAGCGAGGTGAAGCTGTTGGCCGTCATGCCCATGGGGCCCTGATCGCCCATCGCCGTCACCACGGTGACGCCCGTGGCGAAGGTGCCCAGCGCAGTGCGGAACTCGCGCGATGTCTCCGCGCCCGGCACGAACAGCCGCTCATCCCGTCCGGAGAGGTGTCCGTTTGCCGCCATCATCACGGAACATTCCTGCCGATGGCGAGGGTGTAGAGCTCGAACCAGGTCTGCCGGTCCATCTCCACCTTGGCTGCCTCGCCGATCTTGCTGATCCGCTCGATGTTGTTGGTGCCCATCACCGGGATGATCCGCGCCGGATGGCGCAGCAGCCAGGCGACCGCAACGGCGGTGGCATCAACGCCCTGCGCCGCGCCGATCCGCTCCAGTGCTGCCAGAAGCTGGCGGTTGTCCTCGCCGAAGAGCGAGCCGCCGCCCAGCGGTGACCAGGCCATGGGCGCAATCGAGCGTTCCTGCAGATAGGCCAGATCGCCGTTGATGAAACACTCAGGCGCCACAAGGCTGATCTCGATCTGGTTGGTGACGAGCTTGCTGCTCATCGCCGACTGCAGCAGCGAGAAATCCCAGGGGCGGAAGTTGGAGACGCCAACGCTGCGCACCTTGCCGGAAGCCACAAGGCCATCCAGCGCCTTGCCGGTTTCCTCGTGGTCGATCAGCGGATCGGGGCGGTGGATCAGCAGGAGGTCGATCCGGTCCGTGCCCATGTCGCGCAAGGAGGCTTCGACCGAGGCGGTGATGTGACCTTCGGTGGTGTCGTAGTACTTCACCCGGCGGTCTGCATAGCGGCCAACCGGCGCGACAATGCCGCATTTGCTGACGAGTTCCACCTTGTCGCGCAGCTGCGGCGACGCCTTCAGCGCACCGCCGAGGATCGCCTCTGCCGTGTAGCCGCCGTAAATGTCGGCCTGATCCAGCGTGGTGATGCCCTGCGCCAGACAGCTTTCGATCTTGGCCTGAACATGCGCCGGGCTGGTGTTGCTGTCGTCGCCGATGCGCCACATGCCATAGACGATGCGGCTGAGGCTCAGGTCCTTGGTGAGGTCAATGCGGTTCATCAGCGGCGTTCTCCCACGCCCAGCGGAGTGGCGGGCGTTTCGCTTGGCACACGGCCATATTCATGGGGCAGGGAACAGGTCTTGAGCTGCGGCAGGACCTTGGTTCCGAAGTGACCGGCTTCATCGAGATGCGGATAGCCGGAGAAGATAAAGGCACGGATGCCCATCTTCCGGTAGGATTCAATTTCCGACAGCACCTGATCGGTGGAGCCGACGAGTGCCGCACCGCAGCCGGAGCGGGCCCGGCCAATGCCGGTCCACAGATGCGGCTCGATGTAGCCGAACTTGTCCGCCAGTTCGCGGGCGCGGGCCTGATGGGCAACGCCCAGCGAGATGGAATCGTGGGCGCGGTCGCGGATCAGCTTGCCGTATTCATCATCGAGCTTCGAGACAAGATGCTCGGCATATTCGCGCGCTTCGGCTTCCGTGTCGCGGACGATCATGTGGACGCGCAGGCCATAGTCGAGGGTGCGGCCATGGGTGGCGGCGCGTGCATGCACGGCCTTCATCCGCTCCGCCAGCTGGTCCTTCGTCTCGGGCCACATCAGATAGACGTCGCACTGGGCGCCGCACAGCTCCAGCGCATCCGGCGAGTAGCCGCCGAAATAGAGCAGGGGGCCGCCGTTCTGCTGATAGGGCCGCGCCGGTTCTGTCGAAACGCCCTTGAACTGATAGACCTCGCCCTCATGGTCGATGGTCTCGCGCGTCCAGGCCTGCCGCAGGATCTGAACCACCTCGTGGCTGCGCTTGTAGCGGTAGGCGCTGTCGGCGACTTCTCCGGGGAAATCGGAGCTGATGACGTTGAGCGTCAGGCGGCCCTTCAGCATGTGATCGAGCGTTGCCACCGTGCGCGCCAGCATGATGGGCTGCATTTCGCCGCAGCGGATGGCCGCCAGCATGTTGATGCGCTCCGTGATGGGCGCGCAGCCGGCCACGAAGCTCAGCGTGTCCTGCCCCACCTGATAGGACGAGGGGCACAGGATGTTGCGGAAGCCGAGGCTTTCCGCCTTCTGCACGATGGAGGAGCAGTGCTCCCAGCTGGAGCGCAGGCTGCCGTCCGGCACGCCGAGATAGGCGTAATCATCGGAACAAAGAGCCGCAAACCAGGACACTTCGGATGCGTCGAGATCGGCGGAGGTCACGGGAACAACGGTCATCATACTCCCCTTTTGAGCCGCAGTTTCCACTTGCGTAACACCTGCATTGATGTAAATCAATAGTGTATCAATTTTCTTGTGACCCACTCCTCGAACACCTCATCCCACGGCCGGAGCGCGATGACACAGAGCAAGGGCAGCCTTCCGATCTACATGCAGATCGCCGAATTGCTGGTGCGCGATATTGCTGCCGGACGGCTGATCGACGGCATGCGCCTGCCGCCGGAACGGGACATGGCGGCGGAGATGGGCATTGCTGTCGGAACCCTGCGCAAGGCCTTGGCGGAATTGCAAAATCGCGGACTGCTGGAGCGCGTTCAGGGCTCGGGAAACTACATCCGGGCGGTGAGTGACCCGAAGAGCCTTTACGCCATGTTCCGGCTGGAACTGATCAAGGGCGGCGGCCTGCCGACGGCGGAGGTGTTGTCCGTCACCCGGCAGGCCAAGCCGGATTACCTGCCGCCTTTCGGGCAGGGCAGTGAAGGCCACCGCATCCGCCGCCTGCGCCGCCTTTCGGGGCAGATTGCAGCTGTCGAGGAGATCTGGCTCGACGGCTCCTATGTGCAGCACGTGACGGCAGAAGAGCTGTCGGAGTCGCTCTATCTCTTCTATCGCACCCGGCTCGGCCTGTGGATCGTCAAGGCCGAGGATCAGGTGGGGCTGGATCATGTGCCGGACTGGGCGCCTGCCAATTTCGGCCATGCGCCGGGTGCGCCGGTGCCGCACATCCTTCGCATCAGTCATGGACAGGACGGGCAGCGGGCGGAGGTTTCCCGCACCTGGTTCGATCATAACGTGGCGCGCTACGTGGCGCGTCTGAAATAGGGGGAAATACCTTGAGCCTGACGTATGGAATCATCGGCTGCGGCATGATGGGGCAGGAGCATCTGCGCAACATTGCCCTGCTGGAGGGGGCGTCTGTTGCCGCAATCTACGAGCCCGATGCAGACATGCGCGCCCGTGCCGCCGCAGCTGTGCCCGGCGCCCGGATGGTGGACTCGGTCGCCGATCTTCTGGAGGTGCCGCAGATCAACTGCCTGCTGATCGCCAGCCCCAATTTCCTGCATCTCAGCCAGCTCGAGGAAATCGCCTCCGTGCGGCCACTGCCGGTGATCGTGGAAAAGCCGCTGTTCACCGCACCGGAAGATGCCCCGCGTCTTGCCGCCCTGCGCGCTGCCTATCCCGCGCCCATCTGGGTGGCGATGGAGTACCGCTACATGCCCCCGGTCGCCAGGATGATCGAGGAAGCGGACAAGGTGACCGGCGGCATCCGCATGCTGACGATCCGCGAGCACCGCTTTCCGTTCCTTGAAAAGGTCGGCGACTGGAACCGCTTCAACCGCAACACCGGCGGCACGCTGGTGGAAAAGTGCTGCCACTTCTTCGATCTCATGCGGCACATCCTGAAGTCCGATCCGGTGCGGGTGATGGCCTCCGGCGGGCAGGCGGTGAACCATCTGGACGAGGTCTATGCGGGCGAGCGGTCTGACATCTGGGACCATGCCTATGTGATCGTCGATTTCGCCTCCGGTGCCCGCGCCATGCTGGAGCTTTGCATGTTCGCGGAAGGCTCGCGCTATCAGGAGGAGATTTCCGCTGTCGGGCCGAAGGGCAAGATCGAATGCCTCGTTCCGGGTCCGGGCCGCTTCTGGCCGGAGCATCTGGGCGAACCGCCGGTGCCGCAGGTCATCGTTTCGCCGCGACACCCGCAGGGGCCCGTGGTGCTGGAAGTGCCGGTCGATCCGCAGCTCCTGGATGCCGGCGACCACAACGGCTCCACCTTCTACCAGCACCTGCGCTTCCAGAAGGCCGTCACCGCCGGTGCGCCGGTTGAAGTGGCGCTGAAGGATGGCTGGTGGGCCGTCGCCATGGGCCTCGCCGCCCAGCAATCCGCCATGACCGGCAAGGCCGTGGACATTGCAAGCCTGGCCTACACGCCGGGGTGAATGCCCCCGGCGGTGGTTTGCAGCCTTGCTCCGTGTCATCCCGGTTTGCAGCGCAGCGGCAAGACCGGGATCTAGTACCCCCTGCGTCACAGATGTGAACACCGGGGCTACTGGATCCCCGCATGCGCGGGGATGACAAGATGAGAGGCCGCAGGCAGAACTGCTGTTCACACCGGGTTTTCCTCTCGCTCCGCGCCGTCCCCGCCTTGTGCGGGGACCCGTCAGGGGCGCAGGGGCTTGCGGTTTTCTCTGCGGTGGTTTGCAGCGTTGGCTCCGTGTCATCCCGGTTTGCCGCGCAGCGGCAAGACCGGGATCTAGTACCCCCGCGTCAAAGATGTGGACACCGGAGCTACTGGATCCCCGCATGCGCGGGGATGACAAGATGAGAGGCCGCGGGCAGAACTGCTGGTCAGACAGAGTTCCCTTCTCACACCGCGTCCCCGTTGACCTCATCCCGCATCCCGCTAATCTGCCGCCCGCCCGCGCAGCTGTTCAGAGATTCCAATTCTGCGGGCAGGGAGGGTTTTCGTCATGCTCAAGGGCATTCATCCGCTCATCAGCCCGGAACTGCTGATGGTTCTGGCCGCCATGGGGCATGGGGACGAGATTGCCATCGTCGATGCCAATTTTCCGGCCGAATCGACCGCCCGCCATACGGTGCATGGCGTGCCGCTGCGCATGGATTGCCCGGCGGTGAAAGCGGTGGAAGCCATTCTCACCCTGCTGCCGGTCGATACATTCGACGGCGATCCGGTCTTCACCATGCAGGTGGTGGGCGATGCTGCGGCCATTCCGCCGGTCGTGGCCGAGGCCAAGCCCCTGTTCGACGCGGAAAAAGCGTCCATGGCCTCGCTGGAGCGCTATGATTTCTACGCCCGTGCCAAGGAATGCTATGCCGTGGTCCTCACCACCGAACTGCGCGCCTATGGCAACTTCATCATCCGCAAGGGCGTAATCTTCGGGTGAAAGGAAGTCCGGGTCAGGCGAGGGACAGTTCCCCCGTCAGACCCTTCAGCCGGTCCAGAACCTCGCTGATGCTGGCGCAAGGGTCGCTGGCGGGAGCATAAAGTAAATTTGAATTTATTTTCTTCTTGTGGTTAATTGTTGTTTAATTTCAAACTTAGCGGCAGGATTTTTGTGAGATGTCTGATCTAATTTTAGTAGGTTACGCTGATAATATCGAATATCGCTGTGGTAGCTTGGATGAAGCTAAGAAAAGGGCTGCCTCTTTGGCCGAGAGCGGTAGTGGGGATATTTTTGTTGAAGTAACTCCTGAGGGGGGTGGGATTGTTCAGGTATTTTCTTACGATAGAGTGAGTGGTGATCTATGTTAATTTGTTATTTTAATTTATTTTAATAATTGTGTAAAATTTTATATCGATGTATGAGAGTTCCTTTCGCTTCGATCGTTTGTTAATTCTATGGAATTCGTCTAGGATACTGTATTAATGCCAAAAATGTAGTAAGTGCTAAGCTAGAGAGAGTTCCCCCGCTAGCACCTTCAACCGGTCCAGAACCTCGCTGATGCTGGCGCAAGGGTCGCTGGCGGGGCGGCCGAGGTAAGGGCAGGTGAGGACGGCGATGGCGTCGCCGTCCGGGGCCAGCACGGGCACGGAAATATCCTGCACGCCGAGAAGCTGGCCGCTTTCGGCAATGCGGTAACCGGCAGACCGCACCCGTTCGAGTTCCTCTTCCACCTCATGCAGGCGGGCGGTCTGGGTGCTGCTGCCCCAGGTGGCGAGCGTTTCGGCACGCCGCTCCGGGTTCTGGAAGGCGAGCAGGGCGATGCCTGAGCCGGTGTCCAGAAGATCCAGCCTTGCGCCGATGCGCACGCGGAATTCCCAGCTGTCCATCGGGCTTGCCTGCGCCACCACAACGGCGGCAGCCCGTTCCGGCACGGCGAGATGGCAGGACTGGCGGCTGTCGCGGGCGAACAGATCCAGCTTTGGCGTGGCCTGTGCCACAAGGCGGCGCACCGGCGGGTGCCGGTTGGCCAGCACGAACAGCTTCATCGACAGGGCGTAGCGGTCGCCGCCAAAGGAGCGCACCACATAGTCGCGCGCCACCAGCCGCTCCAGCATGCGGTAGATTTCCGAGGGGCTGCGGCCCATGGCCTTGACGATTTCCGCCCGCGTCATGCCGGCGGACTGCTCCGACAGCAATTCGAGAATATCGAGCCCCTTGTCCAGCGCAGGGGCGCGGTAGCGCTCAGAGCCAGTCTCCGTGTCGCTCATCTTTCAGTCCTCCCGGTCCTGCGCGGTATCTGACGCAAGGATATTCTGTTCTCTTGATCTACAGTCTTGCATATCAGTTCATTTGTGAATAGGGTGTTCGTATATGAACGGTAGCCACAAAGAGCGGCTGGTGGAGGAAAAGCCGGCGGCCGTCAGGCGGAGCCGGTATCTGGGAGGACTGCGATGCGCCTTGCAGGCAAGACTATTCTCGTGACGGCTGCCGGTCAGGGTATGGGCCGGGCTTCGGCACTGGCACTTGCTGCGGAAGGCGCGCGCGTGATTGCAACGGACCGGGATGCCTCGCTGCTGAGCGGCCTCACCGGCCTTGAAACGCTGAAGCTGGATGTGACGGACCGGGCTGCCATCGATGCGCTGGCGCGGGAGGTGGGGCCGCTGGATGGGCTGTTCAACTGCGCGGGCATGGTGCACAACGGCGCGGTGCTCGACATCACTGACGAGGACTGGGAACAGGCACTGGCGGTCAATGTAACCTCCATGATGCGCATGATCCGGGCTTTCCTGCCGGGGATGCTGGAACGGGCCGGCAAGACCGGCTCTGCATCCATTCTCAACATGGCTTCGATGGCCTCTTCCATCAAGGGATTTGTCAACCGCACTGCCTATGGCACCACCAAGGCGGCGGTGATCGGCCTGACCAAGGCCGTGGCGGCCGATTATGTGAAGCAGGGCATCCGCTGCAACGCCCTGTGCCCCGGCACGGTGGATACGCCCTCGCTGCGTGGCCGTATTGCTTCGGCGGCCGATCCGGTGCAGGCGGAGAAGGACTTCATTGCCCGCCAGCCCATGGGCCGTCTGGCAACCGTGGACGATATCACGCCGCTGGTGCTCTATCTTCTGAGCGACGAAAGCCGCTTCATGACCGGCCAGGCCGTTCTGGTGGACGGCGGCGTCACGATCTGAGCCTTGCGGGCCGGTCGAGGCCCGCAGCCATCACACGCGGACGGGAGGCCGCCGGATGGAACGAATTGATGCTCATTGCCATTTCTGGCGCCCGGCGCGCGGAGACTATGGCTGGCTGGAGGAGGGCGGTCCCGCCCTTGACCCGCTGCGCCGTGACTTCCTGCCTGCCGATCTCGCCAGCCTCAACGGCGGCCGCCGCGTTGTCGTGGTGCAGGCCGCGCCCTCCGAGGCGGAAACCCTGTTCCTGCTGGAGCTTGCCAAAGACGCGCCGCAGATCGCTGGTGTGATCGGCTGGGTGGATCTGACCGATCCGCTGGCGGAAGACCGGCTTGCGCGCATGGCGGCGGACAAGCGCCTAAAGGGCATCCGCCCGATGCTGCAGGATATTGCCGATCCGGACTGGATCCTCACCGCGCCCGAGGCTTGCGTGATCGCAGCCATGGTGCGCCTTGGCCTGCGCTTCGATGCGCTGGTGAAGGAACCGCAGCTTGCCGCCATCACCCGTTTCGCGGCTGCTCATCCTGATCTTCTGCTGGTCATTGATCACGCTGCCAAGCCTACGGTTGCGGAAGGCCTGAGCGCCCACTGGAAGCACCACATGAAGGCGCTGGCGGCGGATACGCGCATCGTTTGCAAGCTGTCCGGCCTGCTGACCGAGATCCGCCCGTCCTGCCCGCAGGATGTGGAGGCTGCCGCCGCCCTGTTGCAGCCGGTGATGGATCATCTGCTTGAGTGGTTCGGTCCTGAGCGGCTGATGTGGGGATCGGACTGGCCGGTGCTGACGCTGGCGGGCTCGCACGGCTTCTGGGAAGAGGTGACGGAGCGGTTGACCGGCGGCCTTTCGGCTGATGACCGTGCGGCCCTTTTGGGTGGCACCGCCATCCGCTTCTACGGTCTGGAGGAGGCTGGCGCATGAAGATCCTCGTGGAAATGCACCGCATCGACAAGCGCTTTCCCGGCGTCCATGCGCTGAAGGCCGTGAGCTTCGACCTACAGGAGGGCGAGGTTCATGCGCTGATGGGGGAGAATGGCGCAGGCAAATCGACCCTCATGAAGATCCTCTCCGGCGTCTATCAGCCGGACTCGGGCCGTATCCTGGTCGAGGGCCGGGAAGTGACCCTGCCCAGCCCGCGCGCGGCACAGGATCAGGGCATCGGCATCATCCATCAGGAACTCGCTCTGATGAAGGATCTGACGGTCGCGCAGAACATCTTCATCGGCCGCGAGCCGCGCCTGTCCTTCGGCCGCGTCGATGATGCAAAGATGATCCGGGATGCCGAGGCGCTGTTCCGCACGCTCAACATCACCATCGATCCGCGTCGCAAGGTGGATGGCCTGTCCATCGCCCGCCAGCAGATGGTGGAAATCGCCAAGGCCCTGTCGGCGCGCTCGCGCGTGCTGATCATGGACGAACCGACGGCGGCGCTCACCGACAGCGAGATCAACGAGCTTTTTGCCATGATCGCCCGGCTGAAGGCCGATGGCGTGGGCATCGTCTACATCAGCCACAAGATGGACGAGATCCGCCGCATTTCCGACCGGGTGACCGTGATGCGTGACGGCGAATATGTCGGCACGGTGGGGGCGAAGGAAACGCCCATCTCGCAGATCATCTCCATGATGGTCGGGCGCACGCTGACGGATGAGGTGGTCTCGATCCCTGATCTGACCGGCGCAGAAGTTGCCCTCGAAGTGAAGGGCCTGAACCGGGGGCGTGAAATCCGTGATGTCAGCTTCTCGCTGAAGAAGGGCGAAGTGCTTGGCTTTGCCGGTCTGATGGGGGCCGGGCGCACGGAAGTCGCCCGGACCATCTTCGGTGCCGATCCGCGGGACAGCGGCGAGATCACCGTGCATGGCCGCAAGGTGGAGATCCGCTCGCCGGTGGACGCGGTGCGGGCCGGGATCGGCTATCTGTCGGAGGACCGCAAGCACTTCGGCCTCGCCCTCGGCATGGACGTGGCCGACAACGTGGCGCTGGCCAGCATGCACCGTTTCACCGGCGGTCTCGGGCAGGTCAGGGATGAAGCCATGCGCAAGACGGCGCGGGATTTCATCAGGAGCCTCGGCATCCGCACCCCGTCCGAGCGGCAGGAAGTGCGGCTTCTGTCCGGCGGCAACCAGCAGAAGGTCGTCATTGCCAAATGGCTGTTGCGCAACTGCGATATTCTCATCTTCGATGAGCCGACGCGCGGCATCGACATTGGCGCCAAGTCGGAAATCTACAAGCTGCTGGCGGACCTTGCTGCGGAGGGCAAGGCCATCATCGTCATCAGTTCGGAACTGCCGGAAATCCTGCGTGTGTCACACCGCATCGCCGTCATGTGCGAAGGCCGGCTGACCGGCACGCTGCCCGGCGGGGCCGGCACCACCCAGGAAGACATCATGCACCTTGCCACAGCCCGGCAAGCCACGCGTCAGGAGGAACCCGCGTGACAGCACAAGACAAGTCCAAGGCCGCAGCGGGCGCAAGCTTCGTGCAGCAATCCGCATCTGCCCAGCAGAAGCTTCTGGCCTTTGCCAGCCTGATCATTCTCGTCATCGGCTTCAGCCTTGCCTCACCGAATTTCTTTCAGGTGAGCAACATCATGGCCATCCTGCAGGCCACGTCCGTCAATGGCGTGCTGGCCGTGGCGGCGACGATCATCATTCTGACGGGCGGCATCGACCTGTCCATCGGCATGCTGATGACCTTCTGCGCCGTGATCACCGGCGTGGTGCTGACATGGGGCGGCATGCCGCTGCCGCTGGGCATTCTGGCAGCCATCGGCACGGGCGCGCTCTGCGGCCTCGCCTCGGGCACCTTCGTGGCGCAGATGAAGATCCCGCCCTTCATTGCCACCCTGGGCATGATGCTGATGCTCAAGGGCCTGTCGCTGATCATCACCGGTGCCCGCCCGATCTATTTCAACGATACGCCGGGCTATACCGACATTTCGCAGGGCTCGCTGATCGGCGTGGTGATCCCCGGATTGCCGATCCCCAACGGCGTGCTCGTGCTCTTTGCCGTGGCCGGCGGCATGGCCTGGGTGCTGTCGCGCACCGTGCTCGGCCGCTACACCTATGCGCTCGGCTCCAATGAGGAAGCGGTGCGCCTGTCCGGTGTCAACACCCGCGCCTGGAAGATGGCCGTCTATGCGCTGGCCGGCGGCATCTGCGGCATCGCGGGCATTCTCATTTCCTCGCGTCTCAACTCGGCCCAGCCGGCCCTCGGCCTCGGCTATGAGCTGGACGCCATTGCCGCCGTTGTCATTGGCGGCACGTCGCTGGCCGGAGGTAGAGGCACGGTGCTTGGCACGCTGATCGGCGCGCTGATCATGGCCGTGCTCACCAATGGCTTGCGCATTCTTTCGGTCGCGCCCGAGTGGCAGACCGTTGTGACCGGCGGGATCATCATCCTTGCCGTCTATGCCGATCAACTGCGGAGGGAGCGCAGCTGAGGTCAGGAAAGAAGAGGGCGCAAATGCCCCGGTATCTTTGAAACCTTGAAAGTGGAGGAATGGAAATGATTACACGCCGTATGCTGCTGGGCACGCTCAGTGCCGCCGTCCTCGTCGCCTCGGCTTCCATGCCGATGGCACAGGAGAAGATGTATATCCCGCTGATTTCCAAGGGCTTCCAGCACCAGTTCTGGCAGGCCGTGAAGGCAGGCGCCGACAAGGCGGCCGCCGAGTTCAACGTGGAAGTGACCTTCGAAGGCCCGGACAACGAGACCATGGTCGACCGGCAGATCGACATGCTTTCCGCAGCCCTTGCCAAGAAGCCGTCCGCCATCGGCTTTGCCGCGCTGGACAGCCAGGCCGCCATTCCGCTGCTGAAGCAGGCGGAAGGAGCCGGTATCCCGGTTATCGCCTTCGACAGCGGCGTGGACAGCTCCATTCCGGTGACCACCGCTGCCACCGACAACAAGGCCGCAGCCGCACTGGCGGCCGAGAAGATGGCCGAACTGATCGGCGATGAAGGCGACGTGGCCCTGGTCGTGCATGACCAGACCAGCCGCACCGGCATCGACCGCCGCGACGGCTTCGTCGAGTGGCTGGCCATGAACAAGCCGAAGATCCAGGTCGTTGCCATCGAATACGGCGGTGGTGATCAGCTCAAGTCGACCGAAATCACCAAGGCCATCCTGCAGGGCAATCCGAACCTCAAGGGCATCTTCGGGGCCAATGAAGGCTCGGCCATCGGCGTCGTCAACGGCGCGCGCGAGATGGGCCGTCAGGTGGTCATCATCGGTTATGACTCGGGCACTGCCCAGAAGCAGGCGATCCGCGACGGCCTGATGGCGGGTGCCATCACCCAGAACCCGGTCGGCATCGGCTATGAAACCGTCAAGGCCGCCGTTGCCGCTGCCAAGGGCGAGCCGGTGGTGCCGAACATCGACACCGGCTTCTACTACTACGACAAGTCGAACATCGATGCGCCGGAAATCACTGCCGTTCTCTACGACTGATTTCAAGGCGCTGAGATGCTTGCGCATCACGCCTTGGAAGCTCTCAAGCGCCGCACGGGCTTGAGAAGAACCTGATGAGGCAAGCTCGTCAGGATCTGGTTTGAGGCTCAGCTTTGACAATCTGGGGCCGGGCGGATTGCCCGGTCCCGTTCTTACCCACGGAGACTGACATGAAGTTGCTGCGTTACGGCCCGAATGGCCAGGAAAAGCCGGGCCTTCTCGACAAGGACGGCAAGGTGCGGGATCTGTCCGGCGTCATTGATGACGTTGCCGGCAGCCACCTGACGCCGGAAGGCCTGGCGCGTCTTGCCGCCATCGATCCGGCGTCCCTGCCGGTGGTGCCGGGCACCCCGCAGCAGGACCTGCGCCTTGGCGCCTGCGTGGGCCGCGTCGGCAAGTTCATCTGCATCGGTCTCAACTACGCCGACCATGCGGCTGAAACCGGGGCCGACATCCCGAAAGAGCCGATCGTCTTCAACAAGTGGACCTCGGCCATCTGCGGCCCGGATGATGCCATCGAAATCCCGCGCGGCTCGCAGAAGACCGACTGGGAAGTCGAACTCGGCATCGTCATCGGCAAGGGGGGCAAGTACATCGAGGAAAAGGACGCTCTGGACCATGTGGCCGGCTATTGCGTCATCAACGATGTGTCCGAACGCGAATTCCAGATCGAGCGCGGCGGCACCTGGGACAAGGGCAAGGGCTGCGACACCTTCGGCCCGATCGGCCCCTGGCTGGTGACCCGCGACGAGATCGCCGATACGGGCAACCTGCACATGTGGCTGGAGGTCGACGGCAAGCGCTATCAGGACGGCTCCACCGCAACGATGATCTTCGGCGTCGCCCATATCGTGTCCTACCTCAGCCGCTTTATGTCGCTGCAGCCGGGTGACGTCATCTCTACCGGCACGCCTCCGGGCGTTGGCCTCGGCCAGAAGCCGCCGGTGTTCCTCAAGGGCGGCGAGACCATCCGCCTCGGTATCGCGGGCCTCGGCGAGCAGACCCAGAAGGTGGTGCGGGCATGACCAGGATCACCGGTCTGCGCACGGCGGACCTGCGTTTCCCCACGAGCCAGCATCTCGATGGTTCGGATGCGATGAACCCGGATCCGGACTACTCGGCAGCCTATGTGGTGCTGGAGACCGATGGCCCTCACGAGGGCCACGGTCTGACCTTCACCATCGGGCGCGGCAACGAGATCTGCGTTGCCGCCATCGAGGCCCTGCGTCCGCTGGTCGTGGGCCTCGACATGGCCTGGGTTGCCGAAGACATGGGCCGCTTCTGGCGGCACATCACCTCCGACAGCCAGCTGCGCTGGATTGGCCCCGACAAGGGCGCCATCCATCTGGCAACCGGTGCCGTCGTCAACGCGGTCTGGGACCTGTGGGCCAAGATCGAGGGCAAGCCGGTCTGGGCACTCGTCGCTGACATGAGCCCGGAAGAGCTGGTGCGCTGCATCGACTTCCGCTACCTCACGGATTGCATCACACCGGAATGGGCGCTGGAGTTCCTGACGAAACAGACGGAAGGCAAGGCGGAGCGGCGGGCCAAGCTCGAAGCCACCGGCTATCCCTGCTACACCACCTCGGCCGGCTGGCTCGGCTATGACGACGACAAGCTGCGGCGCCTGTGCCGCGAGGCGGTCGATGCCGGATTCCGCCACATCAAGATGAAGGTGGGCCGCGATCTGGCCGACGACATCCGCCGTCTGACGATTGCCCGCGAAACGGTCGGCCCGGACATCAATCTGATGATCGATGCCAATCAGGTGTGGGAGGTCGATCAGGCGATCGGCTGGGTGAAGCAGCTGGCCTTTGCCCGTCCGTGGTTCATCGAGGAGCCGACCAGCCCCGACGATATCGAAGGCCACCGCAAGATCCGCGAAGCCGTCGCCCCCATTCAGGTGGCCACGGGCGAGATGTGCCAGAACCGCATCATCTTCAAGCAGCTGATCATGCGCGGTGCCATCGACGTGGTGCAGATCGACAGCTGCCGCCTGGGCGGCGTCAACGAGATCCTCGCCGTGATGCTGATGGCGGCCAAGCACGGCCTCAAGGTCTGCCCGCATGCGGGCGGCGTCGGGCTCTGCGAATATGTGCAGCATCTGTCGATGATCGACTATCTGTGCATCGCAGGCACCTATGAGGGCCGGGTGATCGAATATGTGGATCACCTGCATGAGCACTTCGTCGAGCCCTGCCTCATCCGTGATGCAGCCTACATGCCGCCGCAGCTGCCGGGCTTCTCCATCGAGATGAAACCGGCGTCCATCGCGGCCTACCGGTTCGGAGCAAACTGATGGATCTGGGGCTCAAGGGCAAGGTCATCATCGTCACGGGCGGCGCTTCGGGCATCGGGGCTGCCGTCACCGAAATTCTCGCCGAGGAAGGGGCCATTCCGGTCATCGCCACCCGGCGGGAGCCGGAGGCGGCGTTCATGGCGCGGATCACCGCCCTGTCGCCTGAAGCCTCCTTCATTCAGGCGGAACTGTCGCGCGATGAGGATTGCGCGGCGGTGATCTCCACCTGCCGGGCGCGCTATGGCCGCATCGACGGGCTGGTCAACAATGCCGGCGCCAATGACAGCGTCGGCCTTGATGCCGGGCCGGAAGCCTTCCGCGCCTCGCTCGACCGCAATCTGGTGCATTACTACGCGCTGATGCATCATGCCCTCGCCGACCTGAAGGCCTCGAAAGGGGCCGTGGTCAACGTCTCGTCCAAGACGGCGGTGACGGGGCAGGGCAACACCTCGGCCTATGTGGCGGCCAAGGCCGCGCAGCTGGGCCTGACGCGGGAATGGGCGGCGGAACTTGCCAAGGACGGGGTGCGGGTCAATGCCGTGCTGCCGGCCGAGGTGATGACGCCGCTCTACGAAAACTGGCTCAAGTCCTTCCCGGACCCGGAGGAGCGGCTTGCGGAAATCGAGGCGCGCATTCCCTTCGGCGCCCGCATGACGACCCCGCGGGAACTGGCGGATACGGTGGTCTTCCTGCTGTCTGCCCGTTCGTCCCACTCGACCGGCCAGTGGGTCTTCCCCGACGGCGGCTACACCCACCTCGACCGCGCCCTGCGCGGGTGAGCGGACTGGAACGTTGAGAGAAAGAAGCCGGGAACTGGGATCAGTTTCCGGCTTTTTCATTCCGTGAAACTGCGAAAGCGTTGTTGAGTTGATTAGTTCTACGAAAAAATCCAATCTCCGTCATGCCATGACTTGATCAGGGCATCCACTCCATTGCTTCTCCGCTCGCTCAGGGCGTTGATTTGCTTGAGTGATATTAACCGCCTCAAGCTTTGTGCAGGATCGGCATGGATGCCATGATCAAGTCATGGCATGACGAAGGTGGAGAGACTTTGCGGCGATGGAACGTCTTTACGAAGATGGATAGTCTTTCGCAAAATCGGCGCCCGAGCGCTCGCAAAGCCGCGCCGCCTCACGCCTTCTGCTTCCCTGACCCTTCCGCCCCCTCCAGCACAGCCAGCGCCATTTCGCCGGTGGCATCGGGGGGGAGGGTGAAGTAGCTGGCGTCGCAGCGCATGGCGTCTTCGAGAAGCAGGCTGTAGTCCGCCTTGGGCACTTCGATGGTGCCGAAGCGTTCCAGATGGCTGGTGGTGAACTGGGTGTCGAGCAGGCGGTAGCCGCCCGCAATCAGCCGGGCGACCAGATGGGTCAGGCACACTTTGGAGGCGTCGCGCTCGCGGGCGAACATGCTTTCGCCGAAGAAGGCGCCGCCGATGCTGACCCCGTAGAGCCCGCCCACCAGCTTGCCCTCACGCCAGGCCTCCACCGTGTGGCAGTGGCCAAGCTCGAAGAGTTCGCCATAGAGGCGGCGGATTTCCGTGTTGATCCAGGTGTTGTCCCGGCCCGGTGCCGGCTCGGCGCAGCCGTTGATGACGCCTTCAAAATCGCTGTCCACGCGGATCTCGAAATGGTCCGAGCGCACGGTGCGGGCAAGGCGGCGGGGCAGGTGGAAGCCGTCGAGGGGCAGGATGCCGCGGTGTTCCGGCTCGATCCAGAACAGATGCGGGTCATCCGCTGATTCCGACATGGGGAAGATGCCGCAGGCATAGGCCTTCAGCAGAAGCTGCGGCGTGATTTCCAGAACGGCGTCGTCGTTGTTCTTGCGTGCCATCCCGAGGCCTGTACGGTCCGGTCTTGCGCCGGATCTGATCAGATGCAGTCTCCGCCCGGCCATGCGGGCGGAGAACTTTTCTGCGGTATCTTACTGCTCCTTGGCAGCCAGATACTTCTCCAGCCAGTGAATGTCATACTGGCCGTTGGCAATGTCCTGATTGTCCACCAGATCGCGGAACAGCGGAATGGTGGACTGGATGCCGTCGACCACGAATTCGTCCAGGCAACGGCGCAGGCGCATCATGCATTCCACGCGGTTGCGGCCATGGACGATGAGCTTGCCGATGAGGCTGTCGTAGTGCGGCGGGATCTTGTAGCCCTGATACACGCCGGAATCGACGCGCACACCAAGGCCGCCGGGCGGGTGGTAATAGGTGATCGTGCCGGGCGAGGGCGCAAAGCTACGCGGGTTTTCCGCGTTGATGCGGCACTCGATGGCATGGCCCTCGAACAGCACGTCTTCCTGCTTGAGGCCGAGCGTGCCGCCCGCAGCAATGCGGATCTGCTCGTTCACGAGGTCGATGCCGGTGACCATTTCCGTCACCGGATGCTCCACCTGCAGGCGGGTGTTCATCTCGATGAAATAGAACTGGCCGTCCTCATAGAGGAACTCGACCGTGCCGACGCCGCGGTACTTCAGCTTGCGCATGGCATCGGCCACGATCTCGCCGATTTCCGCGCGCTGGCTGGCGTTGAGCGCCGGGGAGGGAGCCTCTTCCAGCACCTTCTGGTGACGGCGCTGCAGCGAGCAGTCGCGCTCGCCCAGATGGATGGCGTTGCCCTGACCGTCACCCAGAACCTGGATTTCGATGTGGCGCGGCTTGGCGAGATACTTCTCCATGTAGAGAGCATCATCACCGAAGGCTGCCTTGGCTTCGGAACGGGCCGTGGAAAGGGCGTTGTCGAGGTCAGCCTCAGTCAGCGCCACCTTCATGCCGCGTCCGCCGCCGCCCGCTGCCGCCTTGACGAGCACCGGATAACCGATCTCGCGGGCAATGGCGTGGGCGTCGTCCTTCGGCGTCACGGCACCGTCAGAGCCCGGCACCACAGGAATGCCGAGGCGTTTGGCGGTCTGCTTGGCCTCGATCTTGTCACCCATGATGCGGATATGTTCCGACGTGGGGCCGATGAAGGTGATGTTGTGAGCCTCGAGAATTTCCGCAAAGCGGGCGTTCTCGGACAGGAAGCCGTAGCCCGGATGCACCGCATCGGCGCCGGTGATTTCACAGGCAGCCATGAGGGCCGGGATGTTGAGGTAGCTGTCACGGGCCGGAGCCGGGCCGATGCAGACGCTTTCATCGGCAAGGCGTACGTGCATGGCATCCGCGTCGGCGGTGGAATGCACCGCCACGGTGGAAATGCCCAGTTCCTTGCAGGCCCGCAGCACCCGGAGGGCAATTTCGCCGCGGTTTGCGATCAGGATCTTGGTGAACATGGGGGCGCCCCTTATTCGATGATGAAGAGCGGTTCGCCGTATTCCACCGGCTGCGCGTCGGTGACCAGCACCTGCTTCAGCACGCCGCTGCGCGGAGCGGGGATCTGGTTCATGGTCTTCATGGCTTCGACGATCAGAACCGTCTGGCCTTCCTTCACGGCGGCGCCGACTTCCACGAAGGCGCGGGCGCCCGGCTCGGGCGAGAGGTAGGCGGTGCCGACCATCGGCGAGGGCACCATGCCCGGATGCTTTGCGGGCTCTGCCGGTGCTGCGGCAGGGGCAGCTGCTGCCACGGGGGCGGCGGCCGGAGCCGGAGCATAATGAGAGGCAACGGAAGCCTGGATCGTCAGCTCGCGGGCAACGCGGATGCGGAAATCCTTCTGCTCCAGCTCGATCTCGGACAGGTTGGTCTCGTCGAGCAGGAGCGCCAGCTCACGGATCAGGTTTTTGTCGAAACCGTTGTTTTCTTTGGTCATCTCAAAGTGCTTTCTGTAGTCGTTCAGGCGCCGAGCTTGTGGGCCAGGGCCTCGATCGCCAGGTCATAGCCCTTGGCGCCGAAGCCGCAGATCACGCCGGCCGCAACCGGTGAGACATAGGAGTGGTGGCGGAAGGCCTCACGTGCATGGACGTTGGACAGATGGACTTCCACCGTAGGGAGCGCCACGGCACGGATCGCGTCATGAATGGCGACGGATGTGTGCGTGTAGGCGGCAGGATTGATGATGATCCCCACAGCGCCGGTGTCGGCGGCTTCGTGAATCCAGTCCACCAGCGTCCCTTCGCTGTTGGTCTGGCGGAAGACGATGTCGTAGCCGAGCCGCGCGGCAGTTGCGCGTGCCTGGGCCTCGATATCGGCGAGGGTCGTACGGCCATAGGTCTCCGGCTCGCGCTTGCCGAGCCGGTTGAGATTGGGGCCGTTCAAAATGAAAAAGGTGGCGGGCATTCCTTCTCCGTCGCCGCGATTTCCGCATCCTTATAGGGATTTGCGCGCGGGAGGAAAAGCCCTGATTGGGGCAGCGCCGTGGCCGCCCCCAGGGTCTTTGTGAAATTTACGGAAATGCCCGTGGCATGCCGGATCCGGTCAGCAGTTCGCCTTGCCGCATTTGCGCACGGATTGAATGGCGGCTTTCAGCGTGTCGTAGCCATAGGCGCCCTTGATCACCGCATCGCCGATCACATAGGACGGCGTGCCGGAAATGCCGAGCTGGTCGGCCAGATCATAGACTTCTTCCACATTGGCGCGCACATCGTCCTTGGTGACCGCGCGGGCAAGATCGTCACGGGCAAGGCCCATCGCCTCTGCGACCTTCAGCGTACTGGCCTGATCGGCCTTGCCGCGCATGGTCAGCATGGCGACGTGGAATTCGCGGTATCTGTCCGGCGCCAGCGCATTCACGGCGATGGCAATCTGTGCGGCTTCGAAGGAGGGCTGGCCCAGAACCGGATATTCCTTCAGCACGACGCGCAGGTTCGGATCCTCATCCAGCAGGCGTTCCATGTCGGCCATGGCGCGCTTGCAGTAGCCGCAGTTGTAGTCGAAGAACTCGACCATGGTGACATCGCCATCCGGATTGCCCAGCACCACCTGATGGCGGGAATTGAGCAGGGCGCCGTCCTTGTCCGCCAGCATTGCGCTGACGCGGGTGGCTTCGGCTTCCTTGTCGCGGCGGTCCAGTTCGACAAGAGCGTCGCGGATGACTTCGGGGTTCTGCAGCAGATAGTCCCGCACAATCTGCTCCACCTGCGCCTTGTCGAGGGCGGGGGACTGGGCCGAAGCCGTCACGGGAGCCAGGGTGCCAAGGGCAAGCGCCAGCACGGGCGCAGCGAGACAGCGGAAAAAGCGGTTCATTCAAAAAACTCCTGCGCGCATGCCGCGCGTGGTGCGGAAACGGATTGCTGCAGCTCAGCGATTCAGGGCCGGCGGCGTGTAGGTCAGGATATCATCTGCCAGGATCCATGCAGGCGTTCCGGGCTTCAAATTCTTTTGAGCACGTGCGGCATATCGTTTCGCCGCCTGGAAGTCACCCGCCATCATCATGCCCTGGGCTGTGGAGACATCCGCCTCTGCCTGCTTGCCCTGGCGCCCCTGCGCAATGGCCAGCTGGCTGAAGGCGATGCCGGAATTCGGGTCGCGCTGGATGCCATTCTTCAGGATGCGTTCCGCCTCAGCCAGGAGCGAGGGCTCGTTGGCACCGACCATGGCATAGCCGAGCCAGATCAGGAACTGGCCCTCATTGGGCCGCAACTGCACGGCGCGCTGGAAGGAGGGGATGGCCGCCTTCGGGTTTCCTGATTCCAGCAGGGCCTGGCCCTTCAGCTCATGGAAATGCGGGTTGTCCGGCTGCTTGGCGATCAGCGCGTCAATGTCCTTCACCGCAGCCCGGCCGCTGCTGCGCATGGCCGCAACCGCGCGGGCATATTGAGCGGGCATGCTGGTGTCCGAGCGCGGATAGAGCCGGGCGACCGCGTTGGGATGACTGGTGAAGGCGGTCAGCTTGGCCCGCACCATGTCATGGCGTGCCTGAAGGGCAGGCGGGGCGGACTTGTCGAAATACTTGCTCTTGCGGGCCTGCTCCTCAAGCGCATTGTAACGCTCGCGCGCCATCGGGTGGCTCTGGGCATAAGGATCGGTGTATTTGGCCGAGAACAGCTGCTGGTCGGCAAAGCGCTCGAAGGTGCGCAGCATGCCTTTGGCGCTCTGGCCGGTCATTTCCAGATAGCGCAGGGCCGCCTTGTCGGCAGCGGCCTCTTCGCCGCGCTGATAGGCCAGCAGCGAGCGCTGGCCGATGCCCGGCGCGCCCATGGCAATGGCTGCACCGCCCCCTGTGGCTCCGGAGGAATTGCTGGAGACGCCTGCCGCCATGGCACCGGCACCCAGCACCATGCCGACAACGGTCATGATCTGCGCATTGGCAAGCGCGGTGCGCAGGCGCACCAGATGGCGGCCCGCGATATGGCCGGCCTCATGGGCGATCACGCCGATGACCTCGCCCGGTGTCTCGGCTTCCATCAGCACGCCCACATTGATGAACATGCGGCGCGCATCGGGAACGAAAGCGTTGAAGGTGTTCTCGTTGACGAGGATGATTTCCACCTGTCCCTGCGGCAGACCGGCAGCCTTGAAGATCGGTGCCGCATAATCGCGCAAGAGCTCTTCGGTCTCTGCATCGCGCACGACCGGAATCTTCCGCCCCTGGGCCGCCGATGGTGCGGTCAATGAGGGCAGGGCAATCGCCGCTGCCATGAACAGGGTGCCGGCCTTGCGCAGAATCCGGCCAAGGACAGGGGCGGCTGCCTTGCCGCCGCCGGGTTCCTGAACGGTGGAAATGTGTCGCACGGGTGCTTCCTCTTCTGCGTGTTGCTGGAGAAAGTAGGGGAGGCATCCGGGGCAGGTCAACAGGCCGGGCCGCCGCATCCGGTCACGCTCTGGTGTGCTGTGCGTTCTTAGCCCGCCAAAGCGGCGGCTGGCATAAGGCAGGGCAACGCTGTAAACCGCGTGGCAACAGCCATCGTGAGGATTTGCGCCGTGACCAGCCAGAAGACCATCCCTTCCGCCCGCAGTGCCGTGGACCCGTTCCTGGCCATGGATGTTCTGTCGGCGGCGCGTGCGCTGGAAGCGGAAGGGCGGCATCTCATCCACATGGAAGTGGGCCAGCCCGGCGCACCGGCCCCTTCCACCGTTCTTGCCGCCGCCCGGCAGGCGCTGGAGGGCGGGCGCCTCGGTTATACGGAGGCGCGCGGCATCGCGCCCTTGCGCCAGCGCATCGCCCGCCACTACCGCGATGCCTATGGCGTCGAGGTGCCCGAAAGCCGGATCATGGTGACGACCGGGTCTTCGGCTGGCTTCAACCTGTCGTTCCTTGCCGCCTTCGATCCGGGTGACCGGATCGTTCTGACGGCGCCCGGTTATCCGGCCTACCGCAACATCATCAAGGCGTTGGGGCTGGTGCCGGTGGAAATCGAGGTGGGGCCGGACACCCGCTGGAGCCTGACGCCGGATCACATTGCAGCGGCGCTGAAGGATGGCCCGGTCAAGGGCGTTCTGGTGGCGAGCCCCGCCAACCCGACCGGCACGATGATGACGCCGGCAGCCCTCGCCGGTCTTGCCCGCTTCTGTGACGATACGGGCATCTGGTTTATCTCCGACGAGATCTATCACGGGCTCGTTTATGACGGGCAGCAGGCCTGCGCGCTGGAGACCTCGCAGAATGCCATCATCATCAACAGCTTCTCCAAATATTATTGCATGACGGGCTGGCGCATTGGCTGGATGGTGCTGCCGGAAAGCCTTGTGCGTCCGGCCGAGCGCATTGCCCAGAGCCTCTACATCTCCGCGCCCGAACTGTCACAGATCGCGGCTGCCGCCGCTTTTGACGCCACAGAAGAGCTGGAAGGGATCAAGGCCGGATATGCCGCCAACCGGGCGCTGTTGCTGGAGGCCTTGCCGAAGATCGGTTTCGACCGGCTGCTGCCGGTGGATGGTGCCTTCTATGTCTATGCCGACACCAGCCGTTTCGCCGAAAGCTCCCTCGATTTCACGCGCGCCATGCTGAATGAAGCCGGTGTTGCCGCTACGCCGGGCGCAGACTTCGATCCGGTGCATGGCGCCAGCTACACCCGCTTTTCCTTCGCCGGGGCCGGTGAGGATATTGCAGAGGCCGTGCGGCGTCTGGACGGATGGCTGAAAGGGCGCTGAGGGCGCAGGACTTCGCCGAAGAGAGAGAAAACAAAACCCCTCCGGAAGGATGCTTCCGGAGGGGTTCTTTTTTAGCCTCTGATCAGGGGATCAGAAGAAGGAGCGGCGCTGCCACCAACCGGAACGCTTGGGCTTGCCTTCGTCATCCGGGCCTTCGCCGTCACCGGCGGTCTGGCTGGTGACGACTGGCGTTGCCGGTGCCTTCGGGCGGGCCGGGGCTGCCGGTTCTGCGGGCGCTTCAACTTCAGGCGCCGGGGCAGCCTCTGCGGCAGCTTCGGCCGGAGCTTCAGCGGCAACGGTTTCCAGAACCGGGGCCTCTGCAGCCGGAGTTTCAGCCGCCGGGGCTTCCTGCGCTGCCTCGGGAGCGGCCGTTACGGCTTCCTCAGCCGTTTCGGCCACTGCCGGAGCTGCTTCCACCCGGGCAGGAGCGTCTGCGTCAGCCTCTGCAGCAGCGGGGGCTTCGGCTGCTTCGGGAAAGGAGCCGCCATTTGCGGCTTCGTCCCCTTCAACGGCACCGGTCAGATCTTCGGAAGCAGCAGCTGCGTCTGCATCCTCACCGGACGCATCCTCGTCGCCGTCGCTGCCCTCTTCACCGTCCTCGCGCTCGCCATTGCGGCGGCCGCGGCGGCCGCCACGGCGGCCACGGCGGCGCTTGCGCTTGGGCTCGTCGGAACCATCTCCCTGGGCGCCTTCACCCTGAGACGCTTCACCGTCTTCGCCTTCGCTGCCTTCTGTGTCATCGCCGGCATCAGCGTCCGAGCCGTCTTCGTTCTGGCGCGGGCCGGCCTGACGGTCACCACCTGCTTCCGGGCTGCGGCGGCGCTTGCGGCGGCGGCGCTTGCGGCGGTCGCTGTCTTCGGACTGCTCGCGGGCAGAGGGACGTGCCGAGGCTGCTTCCAGTTCCTCCTCGACGTCATCCTCGTCCTCTTCCTCCGGCTCGACGATATCGTCGATCTCTTCGATCTCGACCATATGCGGCTGGATCTGCGGCGGGGCGGGGAGGGGGATCTTGTCGCGGTCGATCAGGGACGAGCGCTCCAGCACGTAATGCTGGCCATGGCCCACCTCATCCGCGACCACGGCAATCTCGAGGCCGAAACGGGCCTCAAGGTCACCCAGGTTGCGGCGCTTCTGGTTGAGGATGTAAAGCGCCACTGACGTGTTCGTACGCACGATCAGATTGTGGGTGACGCCCTTCAGCAGGAAGTCTTCCAGCGAGCGCAGCACATGCAGGGCAACCGATTCGACCGAGCGGATCATGCCCGAGCCATGGCAATGCGGGCAGGGCGTGGTGGAGCTTTCCAGAACACCGGTGCGGATGCGCTGGCGCGACATTTCCATGAGGCCGAAATGCGAGATCCGGCCAACCTGGATGCGTGCGCGGTCGTTCTTCAGGCAATCCTTGAGCTTGCGCTCCACCGTCCGGTTGTTCTTGTTCTCCTCCATGTCGATGAAGTCGATGACGATGAGGCCGGCCAGATCGCGCAGGCGCAGCTGGCGCGAAACTTCCTCGGCGGCTTCAAGGTTCGTCTGGAGGGCGGTGTCCTCGATATTGTGCTCGCGGGTGGATTTGCCCGAGTTCACGTCGATGGAGACCAGAGCTTCCGTCTGGTTGATGACGATGTAGCCGCCCGAGCGCAGGGTGACCTGCGGGGAGAACATGGCATCGAGCTGCGGCTCCACCCCGAAACGGGTGAAGATCGGCGAGGCCTCGCGGTAGGGCTGGACGTTCTTGGCATGGCTCGGCATGAGCATGCGCATGAAGTCCTTGGCCTCGCGGTAGCCGTCTTCGCCGGCGACGAGAACCTCGTCGATGTCCTTGTTGTAGAGATCGCGGATCGAGCGCTTGATCAGGCTGCCTTCCTCATAGACGAGGCAGGGCGCGCTGGACTTCAGCGTCAGGTCGCGCACGTTCTCCCACAGGCGCATCAGATATTCGAAATCGCGCTTGATTTCGGCCTTGGTGCGGCTGGCACCGGCGGTGCGCAGGATGACGCCCATGCCCTCCGGCACCTCCAGCTCGGAGGCGATCTTCTTCAGGCGCTTGCGGTCGGCAGGCTGGGTGATCTTGCGGGAAATGCCGCCGCCACGGCCCGTGTTCGGCATCAGCACCGAGTAACGGCCGGCTAGCGACAGATAGGTGGTCAGGGCAGCGCCCTTGTTGCCGCGCTCTTCCTTGACGACCTGAACCAGCAGCACCTGACGGCGCTTGATGACTTCCTGGATCTTGTACTGCTTGCGCTGGCGGGTGCGGCGTTCCGGCACCTCTTCCATGGCATCTTCGGCGCCGACCGATTCAACGTGGTCGGCATCATCGTCGCCGTCGGAGGACGACTTGTCCGAATCCTCGTGATCGTCGTCGTCGTCGCTGTCGTCTCCGTCCTTGGCCGCTTCCGAGGCCGCAGCCTCGCGGGCGGCATGACGGGCGTTTTCAGCAGCTTCGCGCCGCTCTTCCTCGTGACGCTCGTCTTCGATCAGCGCCAGCCTGTCAGCGGCGGGGATCTGGTAATAGTCGGGATGGATTTCGCTGAAAGCGAGGAAACCATGCCGGTTTCCGCCGTATTCCACGAATGCGGCCTGGAGGGAGGGTTCGACCCGCGTCACCTTCGCCAGATAGATATTGCCGCGCAGTTGCTTCCGGTTAGCTGCCTCGAAGTCGAATTCTTCAACTCGATTGCCGCGCACCACGACGACCCGGGTTTCCTCCGGGTGCGCCGCGTCGATCAGCATCTTGTTTGCCATTGATGAAGGTCTCCACGGCAGCCGGACGCCCGGGGCGCGGCTGACGCGCTCCGTGGCTGAAGGTCCGGCAGACCGTTTTCTTGTCACTTGGATGGAAAGACGAAAGAGCTGGCGTGCGCGCGTCTATGCCTGCGGACCGGCTGTCCCGCAAAATCGGGGACACCGTTTGTGTCATTTCCGCCTGCATCGCGCTGTGCTTCAAGGCAACGCCTGCCCTTGATTAAACTGTTGTCACCGCGAAGTGCTGCCGCAAGAGGCCCGATGGCCGCCTGCGAGGCGCTTCTGTTTTCACGGATGGGGCATGCAGCCCGGCCTTGGGGCCTGACACCATGACAGGTCACTCTGGTCACCCTTCGGGCGGAGCGCGCAGGATTGAAGCCTGCTCACTGCCTTCTGGTCCGGCCAATTCCAGACTGTCCAGGGACAGCCCGCACCCGTCACACCTAATACCGCCCAATGCTTCGCCGTCTCTTAACGCCGGGCGCCGCGGCCGGGGCAAATGGCCTCCACTCCGCTCCGCGCGTCCGGCAAAGCCGCCAAGACATGTGGAAAGACTGTTCTTCCCATCATCTGAGGCAGTATCGGCTGCAAACCGAAATCCGTATTCTTCTTTTACGGGTCAGCAAGCGCCTTGGCAAGCAATGGAAATCATCTCTGCCAGCTTGCAAGCGGCGGCAAGGCCCGTTAGCACGGAGTTAACCATCCACCGGCAGGGTCATTGCATCAGGATCCGTCCTTTGACGGCACGCCACCGGAGGGATTAAAGAGCGCGGCAGGTGCCGCATCCGAGCCCGCAAACAGGACCGGAGTAGAGGATTGCCAGTCAGATTGCAGCAGAGTTTGCCTGTCTTTCTGCCAGGCCGCGAGCGGAACGCGCCCGTGGCCCGCGGAGGTTTGCGCGATTTTGTATTGCCTGCGCTGCGCCGTGTCGCGGCAAGGGTGATGCTTGCGGCCGCTCTGGCTGTGCCTGCCGTGGCCGCAAGCGCTCCGGTTCGGGCGGAGACCTTGCCGGTTGCCTCGGACCTGTCTTCTGCTGCCACGGATGCCCGGATTGCCGGGGACGAAACACGGACACGATTCGTTCTGGACCTGCAGGGGCAGGTGCCTTTCATCGTTTCGAACCTCGCCGATCCCTACCGGGTCATCATTGATCTGCCTTCCATGGAGTTCAAGCTGCCCGAAGGTTCGGGCACGGATGGGCGCGGTCTGATCCGGAGCTGGCGCTATGGCCTGTTGTTCGCCAGGGGAAACGCACGGATCGTGCTGGACCTCACCGAGCCGGCCAAGGTGGACAAGAGCTTCGTTCTGGAAGCCATCGAAGACCAGCCGGCCCGGCTTGTTGTCGATCTTGTGAAGACCAGCCGTGAGGAATTTCTCGCCGAGGCCGAGCGCACCCATCAGCCGCTCAGCGCCCTGGTAACGGATGGCCAGCAGGCCGCGCCCAAGGCAAACAAGCTGACCTCGTCGGCGGGGAAGACCAAGCCTGTCGTTGTGCTAGACCCTGGCCATGGCGGTATTGATACGGGCGCCATCGGCGTGCATGGCACGCTGGAAAAGGCAGTGGTTCTGAGTTTTGCGCAGATTCTGAAAAAGAAACTGGAAGACACGGGCCATTACACGGTCTTCATGACCCGTGAGGACGACACTTTCGTGCCGCTGCGCAAGCGGGTGCAGTTTGCCCGCGGCCACAACGCCGATCTCTTTGTCTCGATCCATGCGGACTCGGTGCGCAGTTACAAGGAAGAGGTGCGCGGCGCCACGGTCTACACGCTCTCCGAAAAGGCGTCGGATACGCTCGCTGCCCAGATTGCAGCCTCGGAAAACCATTCGGATGTGCTGGCCGGGGTGGAACTGAGCGAGGAGCCCGCTGAAGTCGCCGATATTCTGGTCGATCTCGCCCGGCGGGAGACCAAGATCTTTTCAAGCCATTTCTCGAAGATCCTCGTGGAAGAGCTGAGAAGCGCGGTGAAGCTGATCAACAATCCTCAGCGTTCCGCCGGTTTCATGGTGCTCAGAGCCCATGACGTGCCGTCCGTGCTGGTGGAGCTTGGCTATCTCTCCAACGAGCAGGACGAGAAGCTGCTGATTTCGCCGGAGTGGCGTGAGCGCACGGCAACCGCTGTTGCGGACGCGATCGAGGCCTTCTTCCAGCCGCGCTTTGCGATGGACAAGGGGGCGGCTGGAGAGACTGCGGCGGGGACAAAGGTCAAGTAATTGCACCGCAGGGCCTGCCTGTGCTTGCCGGTGCCTCAGCATCGCCATATTGCTCGACGACTAAGGTCCCGAGGTAAACCCGGATTTCTGTGTGCTCCTGTGTCCAGCCTGCCCGGAATGTGGTAGGGGACCGGCATCAGCACTCTGGCCGGGAAGAAGCGAGCCCAAGGCATGAAATTTCTGATCAAGTTCTTCGGTTATCTGTTCGGCATCGGTACGGTGCTGGGACTGCTGGTCGCGGCCGGCGTCTGGATCTATCTGGAGAAGCTGGGCGAAGACCTGCCGGATTATACGGCGCTGAAGAACTACGAACCGCCGGTGATGACCCGCGTGCATGCCGCCGACGGCAGCCTGATGGCCGAATATGCCAAGCAGCGACGCCTCTTCCTGCCGATCCAGGCCATGCCGGACATCCTGAAGGAAGCCTACATCTCGGCGGAAGACAAGAATTTCTACAGCCACGTGGGTATCGACCCGGAGGGCATTGCCCGTGCCGTGGTGCGTTTCGTGCAGAATTTCGGGTCCGGCCGCCGCCCTGAGGGCGCTTCGACGATCACGCAGCAGGTTGCCAAGAACTTCCTGCTGACCAACGAACTGTCGGTCGACCGCAAGATCAAGGAAGCGATCCTGTCGCTGCGCATCGAGCAGGCCTACACCAAGGACGAGATCCTCGAGCTTTATCTCAACGAGATCTACCTTGGCCTCGGCGCCTATGGTGTGGCGGCGGCTTCGCTCGTCTATTTCGACAAGTCGGTGCATGAGCTGAGCCTTGAGGAAGTCGCCTATCTGGCGGCGCTGCCGAAGGCGCCGAACAATTACCATCCCTTCCGTGGCCGCGAGCGCGCCATCGAGCGCCGCAACTGGGTGATCGACCGTATGGTCGAGAACGGCTATGTGAGCGCGGCCGATGCCGAGGCTGCCAAGGCAAAGCCCCTGACGGTGAAGCCGCGTGAAACCGGTTCCCAGCTGTTTGCTGCCGAATACTTCACGGAAGAGGTCCGGCGTCAGGTCGCATCGATCTACGGCGAGAACAGCCTCTACGAAGGCGGTCTCTCGGTCCGCTCCTCGCTGGATCCGAAGATGCAGGCGACAGCCCGCAAGGTGCTGATGAACGGCCTTCTGGATTTCGACCAGAAGCGCGGCGGCGGCTGGCGCGGGCCGGTGACGACGATCCCCGTCGCGGGCGACTGGGGCGTTGAGCTTGGCAAGGTGGAAGCCCTTTCGGATCTGCCGGAGTGGCGTCTTGCTGTTGTGCTGGAGGCTGGTCAGAACACGGCGCAGGTTGGCCTGCAGCCGCGCAGGCTTGTCAGCGGCGCCCTTGAGCCGGAGCGTGAGACGGCAACGCTGCAGCTGGACGACATGAAATGGGCACGCGTGTCCGGCCGTGCCCCCAATTCGGCCAATGACGTGCTCAACCCGGGTGACGTGGTCTATGTCGAGGCCCCGAAGAACGGCGGCCGCTACCAGCTGCGTCAGGTTCCGCGTGTTTCGGGTGCGCTGGTCGCGATGGACCCGTTCACGGGCCGCGTGCTGGCGCTGGTTGGCGGCTTCAGCTTTGCCCAGAGCGAGTTCAACCGCGCGACGCAGGCCTGGCGCCAGCCCGGCTCGTCCTTCAAGCCCTTCGTCTATGCGGCCGCACTCGACAATGGCTACACCCCGTCCAGCGTGGTTCTGGATGCGCCCATCGAGCTGGCGCAGGCCGGGCAGGCAACCTGGCGCCCGCAGAACTATGGCGGCAAGTTCTATGGCCCCTCAACCCTGCGCACGGGTATCGAGCTGTCGCGTAACCTCATGACCATCCGCCTTGCGCAGGACATGGGCATGCCGCTGGTGGCCGAATATGCCAAGCGTTTCGGCATCTACGACAACATGATGCCGGTTCTCTCCATGTCGCTGGGTGCTGGCGAGACCACCGTGCTGCGCATGGTCACGGCCTATTCGATCCTCGCCAATGGCGGCCGCAAGGTGACGCCGACGCTGATCGACCGCATCCAGGACCGTTACGGCCGCACCATCTACAAGCATGACAGCCGCATTTGCGAAACCTGTGATGCCAATGACTGGACCGGTCAGGCCGAGCCTGAACTGATCGACGAGCGCGAGCAGGTGCTGGACCCGATGACGGCCTATCAGATCACCTCGATGATGGAAGGCGTGGTTCAGCGCGGCACCGCCACCAGCGTGCGTGCGGTCGGCCGCCCGGTTGCCGGCAAGACCGGTACCACCAACGAGGAGAAGGACGCCTGGTTCGTCGGCTATACGCCGGATCTCGCGGTCGGCGTCTTCATCGGCTACGACCAGCCGCGGCCGATGGGACGCGGTGCGACGGGCGGCCTTGTCGCTGCGCCGATCTTCACCGAGTTCATGAAGGAAGCGCTGGCGGGCAGCCCGCCGGTCGAATTCCGTGTTCCGAAGGGTCTGCAACTGATCCCGATCAACCGGCACACCGGCATGCGTGCGGTTGCCGGGGCCGAAGGCACCATTCTGGAGTCCTTCAAGCCGGGCACCGCCCCGCCGGACACTTACTCGGTCATCGGCTTCGAGGACGAGATGGGCGTGCCGCGCACCGTTTCGCCGGAGGCAGGTGCTGCCGTGATGACCGGCACGGGCGGGCTTTATTGACCCTTCCGGAGATCTGCCTGCGCGGCTAGCTGTTTACATGGCCTGCCTGCGCCGTTAGTCTCCGCCCCGATTTGCGGCCACTGCCCCGGCAACGAGGCGGTGGCCGCGACATTCCTGAACCAGCTTTGAGAGGTATCCGATGCGCGCCGAGATGGAAGGCATCGTCGACGAAATCAAGCAGGCCATAAGCCTGCTGAGGAGGCATCTTTGACTGGGATCACGCTCTGGTCCGTCTGGATGAACTGAACGCCCTGTCTGAAGACCCCGCGATGTGGAATGACCCGTCCAAGGCGCAGAAGCTCATGCGTGAGCGTCAGCAGCTGGAAGATGGCATTACCGGCGTGCGCCGCCTCGAATCGGAACTTGCCGACAACATCGAGCTGATCGAACTTGGCAGTGCCGATGGCGACAAGGACGTGGTCGAGGAAGCCGAAACGGCGATGCGCGGCCTGAAGGCCGAGGTGATGAAGCTGCAGATGGCATCGCTGCTGTCCGGTGAAGCCGATGGCAACGACACCTACATGGAAATCAACTCGGGCGCAGGCGGCACGGAAAGCCAGGACTGGGCCAGCATGCTCCTGCGCATGTACCGCCGCTGGGCGGAACGCAGTGGCTTCAAGGTCGAGCTTCTCGAATACCATGATGGCGAAGAAGCCGGCATCAAGTCAGCGACGCTGCTCATCAAGGGCGAGAATGCCTATGGCAAGCTGAAGACCGAATCGGGCGTGCACCGTCTGGTGCGCATTTCGCCCTATGACAGTCAGGCGCGCCGCCACACCAGCTTTGCCAGCGCCTGGGTCTATCCGGTGATTGATGACTCGATCGATATCGAGGTCAACGAAAGCGATTGCCGCATCGACACCTACCGCGCCTCCGGTGCCGGTGGCCAGCACGTCAACACCACCGACTCGGCCGTGCGCATCACGCATATCCCGACCGGCATCGTCGTGCAGTGCCAGAACGACCGCTCCCAGCACAAGAACCGCGCAACCGCCTGGTCGATGCTGAAGGCGCGCCTCTATGAGGCCGAGTTGCAGAAGCGCGAAGAGGCGGCCAACGCCGAGGCGTCTTCCAAGACCTCGATCGGCTGGGGCCACCAGATCCGCTCCTACGTTCTGCAGCCTTATCAGATGGTGAAGGACCTGCGCACGGGCGTGGAAAGCTCCTCGCCGCAGGATGTGCTCGACGGCAAGATCGATGACTTCATCGAAGCCGCTCTCGCGCAGCGCGTCTTCGGCGGCAAGGATGCCGAGGTCTCGGACATCGACTGAGCCGATCCGTGCGGACTGCAAGACTGCAAAAACCCCGCCGGAATGGTCCGGCGGGGTTTTTGTTGATATCGCGAGGAGGTGGAGACTAACGCTTCAGCAGCTTGGAGACCCTGTCTCCGGTGCGGACGAAGGTCATGGGGTCCAGTGCCTCATCGTCCCGCCGCACTTCGTAATGGAGATGCGGACCGGTGGAGCGGCCGGTGTTGCCGAGGCGGCCGACCTGATCGCCGGCGCGCACCTCATCCCCCACGGCGACGGTGATGGCACTCATGTGGGCGTAGCGGGTCAGGTGCCCGTCCGGATGCTCGATTTCCACCAGACGGCCATAGCCGCCCTGATAGGAGGCGGTGATCACCGTGCCCGGAGCCGTGGCGCGCACGGGCGTGCCGTAAGGGGCGCGGAAATCGATGCCGGTGTGCATGGCAAGGCCGCCCAGGAACGGATCGATGCGGGGGCCGAAATCACTGGTGATCTGCGCTGCGGCGATCGGGCGGGCGAGGGGGATGGCGCCGACAGACTTGCGGACCTTGTTGCGCAGATCAAGAGCTGCTTCGGCGCGCTCGATCTTGTCGTCCAGGGTGGCCGTGGCAAGCGGCACATAGGGACCGCCGGTGGCTTCCATGCTGCCTGCAAGATCGCTGACGCGGTAGCCCAGAGGGCGGACGGCAGAGGCCAGCTGGCTGGTTTCATGCTCGGCCGCAAGCGTCACGGCATCCAGCGCGGCATTGCTTTCTTCGCTGATCTTGTCCAATGCGGCGCCGATGCCCAGCAGATCGTCACGCGGGGCTTCCGGCTCCGGCAGAGGTTTGGCCGTCAGGCTGTCCTGTGCTGCGGGCAGGGGGGCAAAGGCGGAAAGAGGGCTGTCCATCAGGACGTTTTCGCTGCTGCCGCGCAGGCCGAGAGCCGCGAAGGGATTGTCCAGCGGTGCTTCCGGGCCGCCGATCGCAAGAAGGCTGCTGGAGGCGCCCGCATCCGAGAGCTGTTCGGGCTTGGCCGCAGGAATGGCCGGGCCGGAAACCACATCAAGCCCGCTGCGGGCGGCCTTGTCGAGAATGGCAGCGACCTTGCCGTGCTGATCCAGAAGTTCGTTCTGCCGCTGCAGCAATGTGTCGATCATGCCTTCGACGGAGCGGCGCTCATACATCTGGCTGCTGGTCAGGCGGTCGATTTCGGCACGCAGATAGGCAATGCGGTTCTCGTAGACGGCAGCTTCCTGGGTGCGCTGGGTCAGGCGGCTTTCGATCAGGTCGTCGCGCATCACGAAATAGGCGGCCGCCGCCATATAGCCGGTGATGAAAAGGCCGAGGGTCAGGCAGGTGCCTGCGGCGAGCCAGGGGCGGATGGTGAAAGTCCTGGTACGCTCGCCATTGCTGATGGTGACGTGATGCAGTGCCTTGCGCTTGCCGAACCCCTGACGGGCTCTTGAAGGAAAGTCTGACATGCCGTTTTCCATGCATCCGGAAGGGGCGAGTTCTGCCCCGGTCAGGAATCATTAGAAACGGTTAAGGTTAACAAACACCTTTCCTGCCGTTCATACTTTGCCGTCAGGACAGTTTTCCTCAAGGCGCGAGCTTGACGAGAGGGCGGTAAAAGCCCGGCGTCAGGCCCGCTTCGGAGCGGGCCCGGTCGTTGAAAGGCGGTTTCAGCGGGCCTCTGAAATGGGTGCGCACCAGTTCATGGAAGCGCGGTTCGGGCCGTTCGCCGTGGCGATCGCACAGGAAGCGGAACCATTTGGCACCGAAGGCCACGTGATTCTTTTCATCCCGGTAGATGATTCCGAGGATGCGGGCGGTTGCATGGTCGCCAAGGGCAGCGGCCTTCTCGATCATCGGTGGGGTGATGTCGAGGCCGCGGGCCTCCAGCACCAGCGGAATGACGGCAAGCCGTGCGGTCAGGTCATGACCGGTGGCCTGTGCGGCCTGCCACAGCCCGTCATGGGCGGGCAGGTCGCCATAGGCAGCGCCGAGTTCCTGCAGCCGCTCCTCCAGCATGCTGAAGTGCTTGGCCTCCTCAAGCCCGACGCGCACCCAGTCGTCATAGTAGGAGCGCGGCATCGGCACATGCACGAAGCGGCCGATGATGTCCCAGGTCAGGTCCACTGCATTGAGTTCGATATGGGCCAGCGAGTGCAGCAGGGCGATTCTGCCTGCTTCGCCGCCAATGCTGCGCTTGGGCATGTCACGCGGGGCCAGAAGCACCGGACGCTCCGGCCGGCCGGGCCGGTCCGGCATCTGGGCGGACGCAGACGGCGAGCCGAGGGCAAGGCTGCGGGCATACCAGAGCTTGGCGGTCTCATAGGCAAGGCGGACCTTTTCCGAAAGATCCGGCGTGCGCACGATGGCATTGGCGCGCCCGGCCAGCGTGTCCAGCGCGGAGGATGGAAATATGCCGCTCATGCCCGAAAAAGCCCTTTCAGCATCCGCAAGAGGCGGGGGCGCCGGACGTGCCGCCCCCGCGCCTTGCGTTCAGAGCCCGCGCACTGCCTCTAGCACGGCGTCGACGTGGCCCTTGACCTTCACCTTGCGCCAGATCTGGGCGATCTTGCCGTCGGCTGCAACAAGGAAGGTGCTGCGCTCCACACCCATGTAGGTCTTGCCATACATGGACTTTTCCACCCACACGCCAAAGGCTTGGCAGACAGCTGTGTCCGGATCGGAGGCGATGTCGACGGTGAGGCCGTGCTTGCCCTTGAACCTGGCGTTCTTGGCAACCGGGTCCGGCGAAATGCCGATGATCTTTGCGCCAAGCGCTTCGAACTGGGCCCGCGCCTGGCTGAAGGCAATGCATTCTTCGGTGCAGGCGGGCGTGTCGGCCTTGGGGTAGAAATAGAGCACCACGGGGCTGCCCTGGAGGCTGGAAAGCTTCACTTTCTCATCATCGCTGAGCAGCAGGTCCACGTCCGGTGCGGGGGCTGAAATTGTCAAATCGGTCATGCTGCCTTCCTCTTGTCATAGTCGGTGGATTTATCCGGAACGGTATTCAGTTGTCCGTGCTTGAGGCGCGCCTAGCGGCTGGCTTTGTTGCATAATGAAGTATCACAGCGGATCGGAGGATTCGCAGTCCCGAGACAAAAAAACGAAAAGGCCCTGAACGCTGTCTCCGCCGCAAGAACCGCAGAAAGCTCCTGTCATACGGAAAGAGCGCCGGTCTGGATTGGGCCGGAAGCTCACGCGCGTCTGCGGCTTCCTCTGCATTCTGGTGCTGGTGGCCGTTGCCGGGCTGACCGGGCGGCTCTATTGGGGGCCCGTTACCATTCCTTTTGCCCGGGAACTGGTGGAAGCCCGCGTCCGGGTGGTCAATGCCGATGTGTCCGTGGGCTCGGTGCGGCTGGACCTGTTTGCGGCCAGCGGCCCGCAGGTGGTCATTGATGATGCCGGTGTTACGGTCGGGGGGGATGTCGAAAGCCGCATTCTCCTGCCGCGCACCGAAGCCGTTCTGCAGTTCGCGCCGCTGCTCACCGGCGAGGTGAAATTCCGCAGCCTTGATATCGAGCGCCCGCGTATCACGCTGGAAGGCGGGGATGGACCCGCCTTGATGCCGGAAATGAACAGCCTGATGGAAGCCGTTGACCGGATTGCACTTCTGGTCGACGAGGAACTGAGCCGCCGCAATCTTGACGTGATCCGCGTCCGCGACGGTCGTCTGGAGATTTCCGGGCCGACCCCGCGCCTTATCGACAACATCGACGCTTCGCTGGGGCGGGATGCAACGGGTGCCGTCTATGCCGAAAGCACGGTCGAGGGGCGTATGGGCACTTGGCAGCTGGCCCTGCGGCGCGGCACGGATGCGGCAACCGGCGCCCGTGAACTCGGGCTCTACATCAAGGATGTGTCGCTGGCCGAACTCTTTCCGCTGAACGAGCAGGTGCGCTCCGGCCGTGGCCTTGGCCTGCCGCTGGAGTTGCAGTTCGCGGCAAGGCTGGACAAGGACGGGGTGTTTGACCGGGCAACCCTTGTGGGCCGTGCCGTGGACGGGTGGTTCCAGATCGGCACGACGACGATCCGCTATGATGAAGTGGCGGTTGGCCTTGCCTGGGAGGGCGAGGACCCGCGCATTCAGGTGATGCCGTCCCATGTGGTGCGGGGCAATACACGCATCAGCTTTGACGGGGTGGTGACGCCGCCTGCGGCCGGGCAGCCTGACTGGAAGATCCTGATCGGCGCGGACAATCCGGTGTTCGGTTCTGCCGATGTGCAGGAAGACCCGATCATGGCCGAGCGGGTGCACCTGAAGGCGCATTATGATCCGTCCGCACACAGCCTCTATATCGACAGGGCGCAGGTGCAATCCGGTCCGGCAAGCCTCAGCGCGGTTGGCACTGTGGACCTGAAGGATGATGGCCCCTATCTGGCGCTGGCGGTCGAGGTCAACGCCATGCCGGTGGCTCTGCTGAAACAGATCTGGCCCATCACCCTGACGCCGCCTGCAAGGGCCTGGATCAGCAAGCACATGCTGTCGGGCCTCATCCGCGAGGCCAGCATCGACGTTTCGATTCGTCCCCCTGCCTTTGACGAGCACCATCCGGATCCGGGCTGGGGGGCTGACGATGTGCGGCTTGACCTGACGTTCGAAGACGTGGATGTGGCCCCGCTCGACACCTTGCCGCCGATCACCGGACTTGACGGGACGATCACCATCGACAACGAGGTCCTGACCGTCTCCGGCCGGAACGGCAGGATTGTCGAGGGCGTTGCCAAGCCTGTTGCCGTGCAGGAAGGCACCTTCACGATCCAGCAGCTGGCGCTGCGCAGCATCAAACCGGCAGATATTTCGCTGAAATTTGCAGGTGAGGCGCAGGATCTCGGCACCCTGATCAACCGGCCGCCGTTCCGCGCGCTCGACAAGGCGCAGATGGGTGGCGGAACCTTTGGCGGCACCGGAGAGCTCGATGTGACGGCGCATTTCCCGCTGCGACTGTCCATTGCGGTTGCCGATGTGGACTGGACGGCTGCAGCCCGGCTGAGCGGATTTTCCTCCACCCAGCCGGTGCGCGGGCACAAGATTTCCGGCGCGGACGTTGCCATTGAAGCCGGTCCAAGGGAGGTGGCGGTCAAGGGCAAGGGCCGTATCGACGGGCTGGAAGCCAACATTGATCTGCTGGTGCCGGTGGAGGAAGGCCAGGGCGAGCGCCGTCAGGACGTGGAGCTGAAAGTCTCCGCGGAAGAACTCGGCAAACGCGGCATTGATCTGGGCTCTCTGGTCCGCGGGCAGATGGTGCTGAAGCTGGCTGACACACCGGGCGGCCAGTCCTTTGACATCGACCTGACGGATACCTCGGTCAAGCTGGAGCAGATCGGCTGGGAGAAGGGGCCGGGTGTGCCGGCCAAAGCCAGGTTCATCTTGAGTGAGCAGGGTGACACCCGGCGGCTGAAGGAGTTTCAGCTGACCTCCGATGGTGTGGCCATCGGCGGCGAGGTGGTTCTTGGCAAGGATGGCGGCTTCCGGGAGGCCGATTTCGCCGGCTTCCAGATCAGGCCCGGTGATTCTGCCTCGCTCAAGATCACCCAGCAGCGCCGCAACCAGTACAAGGTGGTTTTCAACGGAGCCCAGTTCGACGCGCGCGGGCTGATCAAGACCTTGCTCGACAAAAAAGGCGGGGCAGGGGGCAAGGACAAGACCGTCTACGACATAGCCATCAAGGCCGGACGGCTGCAGGGCTTCAACGGCGTTGTGGCGACGGATGTGGACGGCAAGGTGACCGGCGGCCCGGAGGGCATCGGAACCCTGGCGCTGAAGGGCGCCACCAACAACCGTGGCGCCTTCCGTTTCGAGATCAGCGGCAAGGGCGACACGCGTGCCGCCAGCGGTGATTTCGCCGATACGGGCGCTGTCCTGCGTTTTCTGGATGTCTATCCGCGCATGCGCGGGGGAACCGGTACCTTGCTGATTTCCATGCCGGAGGAGACCCAATGGTTCGGCACATTCGGCGTGCGCAATCTGTCGATCACGGAAGATCCGGCGATCCGGAAGCTGGCCGAACTGCCCGTCGCCGCGCGCAGTGACACCGGGGCCGTGGTGGTCACCCAGTCGGTGCGTGCCGGGGAAGCCTCGTTTGACCGGCTGGATCTGCGCTTCTCGCGCAAGGGCGAAATCATCACGGTCGAGGAAGGGCTGATGCAGGGGGCTGTCGTCGGCGGGACCGTGACGGGCGAGGTCGATCTCGGTCAGCGGACACTGGCGCTGACGGGAACCTATGTGCCGGTCTTTGCGCTCAACAACCTGTTCAGCAAGATACCGCTGCTTGGCTTTGCCCTCGGTGGCGGTTCGGACGAAGGGCTTTTTGGCGTGACCTACCGTCTCGCTGGCCCCATCAGCGCGCCGCAGCTCACGGTCAATCCGGTCTCGGCCATTGCACCGGGCATTTTCCGCAAGATGTTCGAGTTCCGTTGAGGGCCCGGCCGCCAGACAGGTTCCGGCACAGCGGCTGCGCATAAACAGAAGGCCCGGACCTTGCGGGCCGGGCCTTGCTGGATTGCCATGTGGTAGCAGATCAGGCCGGGCGCAGCAGCACGTGCTTCTTCTTGCCCATGGAGAGCTTGATCACGCCTTCGCCGGTGATGTCGGCCATGGACAGGCTGCGCTTGTCATCGGTGACGGCCTCGTCATTCACCTTCAGCGCGCCGCCGGTGATGTTGCGGCGGGCTTCGCCGTTGGAGGCACAAAGGCCTGCACGCACGAAGGCGGCAAGAACGCCGAGACCGGCCTCCAGCTCTGCCTGCGGCAGCTCGACGGTCGGCAGGCCCTCGGCCGTCTGGCCTTCCTCAAAGGCGCGGCGGGCGGTTTCGGCAGCGGCCTCTGCAGCCTCGCGGCCATGGATCATGGCAGTGGCTTCGGTGGCGAGGATCTTCTTGGCTTCGTTGATCTCCGCGCCCTGCAGGGCGGCAAGGCGGGCGATCTCGTCCAGCGGCAGCACGGTGAAGAGCTTCATGAAGCGCTCCACATCCGCGTCCTCGGTGTTGCGCCAGTACTGCCAGTAGTCATAGGGCGACAGCTGGTCGGCATTGAGCCAGACCGCACCTGCGGCGGTCTTGCCCATCTTGGCGCCGGAGGCGGTGGTCAGCAGCGGGGCGGTGAGGGCGAAGGCCTCCACGCCTGCCTTGCGGCGCACCAGATCGACGCCTGAGAGAATGTTGGACCACTGGTCGGAACCGCCCATCTGCAGGCGGCAGCCGGTCTGCTGGTAGATCTCCAGATAGTCGTAGCCCTGCAGCAGCATGTAGTTGAATTCCAGGAAGGACAGGTGCTGCTCGCGCTCCAGCCGCAGACGCACGCTGTCGCGCTGGATCATCTGGTTGACCGAGAAATGGCGGCCGATATCGCGCAGGAACTCCACATAGTTCAGCTTCATCAGCCAGTCGGCATTGTCCAGCATGATGGCATCCTTCGGGCCGTCGCCAAAGGTGAGCAGCTTGTCGAAGATCTTGCGGATGCCGGCCTTGTTGGTCTCGATGTCGTCATCGGACAGGATCTTGCGGCTTTCGTCCTTGCCGGTCGGGTCGCCGACGCGGGTGGTGCCAGACCCCATCAGCGCGATCGGCCGGTGACCTGTCTGCTGCAGCCAGTAGAGCATCATGATGGTGACGAGCGAACCGGCATGGAGGCTCGGCGCCGTGCAGTCAAAGCCGATATAGGCGGTCACGGTCTCGGTCGAGAGCAGCTTGTCGAGGCCCTCTGCGTCGGACATCTGGTGAATGAAGCCGCGCTCGTTGAGGACCTTCAGAAAACCGGACTTGTACTCGCTCATGTAACGTTTCCACGCGCTGGATGTTCGGGAGGTGACTTGGTGTGTCTGGCTCTATACCGGCAGGCAGCCGTTGTAAATCGTATCAGGTTGCCGGGCGCGGCCTGACGGGTGCCGAAGGGCCTGAAACGAGAAAGCCGGGCGCGAGGCCCGGCTTTCCGCATCTGCTGCCTGAAAGACTTATGCAGAGTAGTACATGTCGAACTCGACCGGATGCGGGGTCATTTCGTAGCGCATGTTCTCTTCCATCTTCAGCTCGATGTAGCTGTCGATGAAGTCGTCGTCGAACACGCCGCCGGCCTTGAGGAACTCGCGGTCGGCATCCAGCGACTGCAGGGCTTCACGCAGCGAGCCGCAGACGGTCGGGATCTCGGCCAGCTCTTCCGGCGGCAGGTCGTACAGGTTCTTGTCCATGGCGTCGCCCGGATGGATCTTGTTCTTGATGCCATCGAGACCGGCCATCAGCTGCGCAGCGAAGGCGAGGTAGGGGTTCGCGGTCGGGTCCGGGAAGCGGACTTCGATGCGCTTTGCCTTCGGCGAAGAGGTGTACGGGATGCGGCAGGAGGCCGAACGGTTGCCCGAGGAATAGGCGAGCAGAACCGGAGCTTCGTAGCCCGGGACCAGACGCTTGTAGGAGTTGGTTGACGGGTTGGTGAAGGCGTTCAGGGCCTTGGCGTGCTTCAGGATGCCGCCGATGTAGTACAGGCACATTTCGCTGAGGTCAGCGTAGAGGTTGCCGGCGAACAGCGGCTTGCCGTCCTTCCAGATGGACTGGTGGCAGTGCATGCCCGAACCGTTGTCACCGAAGATCGGCTTCGGCATGAAGGTTGCGGTCTTGCCGTAAGCGTTGGCGACCTGGTGAACCACATACTTGTAGATCTGCATGTGGTCGGCGCAGGTGGTCATGGTGTTGAACTTCACGCCCAGCTCGTGCTGTGCAGCAGCCACTTCGTGGTGGTGCTTTTCAACGGACACGCCCATCTCGGCCATGACGGTCAGCATCTCGGAACGCATGTCCTGGCAGCTGTCGATCGGCGGGACCGGGAAGTAGCCGCCCTTGACGCGCGGACGGTGGCCGAGGTTGCCCGCTTCATATTCGGTGTCGAGGTTGCTCGGCAGCTCGTTGCTGTCCAGCTTGAAGCCCGTGTTGTACGGTTCGGAGGCGAAACGCACGTCGTCGAAGATGAAGAATTCAGCTTCCGGGCCAAAGAAGATGGTGTCGCCGAAGCCGCCGGTCTTGACGTAGGCTTCTGCCTTCTTGGCGATGGAGCGCGGATCGCGGTTGTAGGTCTCGCCGGTGCGCGGGTCGACGATGTCACACAGGATGACAAGGGTCGGCTGCGCGAAGAACGGGTCGATGTGCGCCGAGGACGGGTCCAGCACCAGGGTCATGTCGGAGGCGTCGATCGCCTTCCAGCCGGCGATGGAAGAGCCGTCGAAGGCAACGCCTTCAGCGAACATGTCTTCGTCAACGAGGCCAACGTCCATGGTGACGTGCTGCAGCTTGCCGCGCGGGTCGGTGAAGCGCAGGTCGACGAACTTGATGTCCTTGTCCTTGATTTCCTTAAGGATATCAGCAGCGGTGGTCATTATTCACTTCCCTATGTGTTCTGTTTTCACGTGGGCTATTCTCGCAACCTGAGGGCCTGCGCCACGGGCGCAGCGGCTTTGCGGATGCGAAACTCGGGAGCGGGGTATCCCCGCGAAACGGATTGAGAGGCTTCAGATGGCGTCCACGCCGGACTCGCCGGTGCGGATGCGGACGGCTTCCTCGATGTTGGAGACGAAGATCTTGCCGTCGCCGATGCGCCCGGTCTGGGCTGCATTGCGAATCGCGTCAACGGCCTTTTCCACCATCTCGTCGGCGAGGACGATTTCGACCTTCACCTTCGGCAGGAAGTCGACGACATATTCTGCGCCGCGGTACAGTTCGGTGTGGCCCTTCTGGCGGCCGAAGCCCTTGGCCTCGGTCACGGTGATGCCCTGAAGACCCACTTCCTGCAGCGCTTCCTTCACCTCGTCGAGCTTGAAGGGTTTGATGATCGCCTCGATCTTTTTCATCGTCTTGCGTCTCTCTCCGTTTCGGTGGCCATTGGCTGGCACGTTTCTGCGGCGGGGTCCGGATCGCGCGATCGGGGAGGCCCGTTGTTGCCCCCTCTCTTGCACGACGCGTGCCAACTTTTCTCACCACCCGAAAGCGCCAAAAAAAGGGGCATTGCGGACACTGTGGCCGATCCTGATGGTTCCGCCAAGCGGATTTGCTGCCCGTTTTTTGCTCAAGTTGATGCCTTATTGTGCAGTCAGCCATTTCTTGTGCTGGTGCCGGGCTGGAAAGGGCAGATTGGTGCGTGGCAAAGGGGCTTGCGTGTGCGGCTTCTATTGGCAACTCTGGCGCCCGTCAGGGAAGGCGGATGGGGATATGTCATGGTGCCGGGTGTTGAATTGCTCACTCCGCAGGAAATGCGCCGCGCAGACGCGCTGACGATCGAGGCGGGAACGCCGGGGAGCGAACTGATGGAGCGCGCCGGGCGCGGTGTGGCCGATGCGGCACGGGCCATGCTGGCACCGGGGCAGGGCGTGCTGGTGCTCTGCGGGCCCGGCAACAATGGCGGCGATGGCTTCGTTGCCGCCCGGCTTCTGGCGCTTGAGGGGGTGCCGGTGATGCTGCTTCTGTGCGGGCAGCCGGAGCAGCTTTCGGGCGATGCCTGGAGTGCCTGGCGCCGCATGGGCGAAGAGGCGGCCGATGGCATCCGGTTTCTGGAGGCAGGTGCCAATCCCTTTCATGAGAGTGCAGGAACAGGCGCTCCGCTGGTGATCGATGCGCTTTTTGGTGCAGGGCTTTCCCGTCCTGTCAGTGGATATGAACTGGAACTGGTCAACGGCCTCAATGCCTCGGGCCTGGCGGTGCTGAGCGTTGATGTGCCGAGCGGACTTGATGGCGCGACGGGGGAGGTGAGGGGCGTTGCCGTCAAGGCCGCGCGCACTGTCACCTTCTGCCGGATGAAGCCCGGGCATCTGCTGCTGCCGGGCCGTGTTCTGTGTGGTGAGGTCGAGGTTTGCGATATCGGCATTGCCAATGAAACAGTTCTGACGGCAGGCGGGCCGGAGTGCTGGCGCAACGGGCCACAGGTCTGGGATGCTCTTGTGCCAAGGCCGCGGGTGGATGGGCACAAGTTCTCCCGCGGTCATGCGGTGGCCCTCTCCGGTCCGGCTCATGCCACCGGCGCCATACGCCTGTCGGCCATGGCGGCGCTGCGCAGCGGGGCGGGGCTGGTGACGGTTGCTTGCGAGCCTTCCGCCATGATGGTTCTGGCGAACCATCTGACCACCGTCATGCTGCACCCCTTGCGCGGGGAAGAGGCGCTGACCGGACTTCTGTCGGACAGCCGCATCACGTCGCTTGTCTATGGTCCCGGCGCAGGGCTGGGGGCGGAGACGCAGGCGCTGGTGCTGGATCTTGTGGCCTCCGGCAAGGGGCTGGTGCTGGATGCCGATGCGCTTTCGAGTTTTGCAGGAACGGAAACACCTCTTTTCGTTACCATTGAAAAAAGGGTGCGCGGCGGTGCGCAGCCGCCAGTGCTGACGCCGCATGCGGGCGAATTCGGCCGGCTTTTCCCGGATTTGCCGCCGCCCGTGTCCGGTCTCGGCAAGCTGGATGCGGCCCGTGCCGCGGCGCAGCGCAGCCGCTCTGTCATTATATACAAGGGTGCCGATACGGTGATTGCCGCGCCGGACGGGCGGGCGGTCATCAATGCCAATGGCACGCCCTGGCTGGCGACGGCGGGCTCCGGCGACGTGCTGGCGGGGATCGTGACCGGGCTTCTGGCGCAAGGGCTGCCGGCCTTCGAGGCGGCTGCCATGGGGGTGTGGATGCACGGCCGCGCGGCGGAGATTGCCGGGGCCGGGCTGATCGCGGATGACCTTTTGCCGGCTCTGAAGGATGTGGTGCAGGAGCTTTCCGCGTAGAAATGGCCGCTGCCGCCATTTTTGCTTTGATGCGGCAGGGACGGGTGCTATAGAGGCCCCGCCTTGGCTACGGGCGCTGTTGAGCGTTTTTTGCGGCGGGAAGTGACCTGCCGTCCGGAAAGCGTTCCAGACTCAATGCCCCGGGCATGATCCTGCCGTTCCGGCTCGCAAGGCCTGACTGCATCATGTTCAGGGCCGTCGCGGGCGTGGTGGAACTGGTAGACACGCCAGATTTAGGTTCTGGTGGCGTAAGCCGTGGGGGTTCAAGTCCCTCCGCCCGCACCAAGTCATGGGTCTTGAGGAGTGCCGGCCGCAGGCAGCCGATCTGGGCAACCGGTCCAGAGATGAACTGGTCCAGAGCGTAGCGGCCCCCCTTTCAAAGAGGCCCGTCATGGGCTGATCGAAAACACGAAGATGGAACGCTGGTTCCATACCGAGGACGAAGCATACTACCATGCAGGTGACCGAAACCCTTTCCGAGGGCCTCAAGCGCGAACTGAAAGTCGTTATTCCGGCGACCGAACTGGCGGCCAAGCTTGACACGTACCTCGACGAACTGAAGTCCAAGGTGCGCATCAACGGCTTCCGTCCGGGCAAGGTCCCGGCCGCGCATCTGAAGCGCATGTACGGCCGTCAGGCCATGGCAGAGATCCTGAGCAACACGATTCAGGAAACCAGCCAGAAGGCCATTGAAGAGCGCAACGAGCGCCCGGCCCTGCAGCCCGAGATCGATCTGCCGGACAACGAGGCAGAGGCGATCCTGGAAGGCAATGCCGACCTCGCCTTCAAGATGAGCTACGACCTGCTGCCGCAGTTCGACATCATCGACTTCTCCGGCATCGAGATCGAGCGTCCGGTCGTCGAGATCTCCGAAGAAGGCGTGATGGAGCAGGTCTCCTCGATCGCCGAGAGCAACCGTCCGTTCGAAAGCAAGGGCGAAGGCGCCGTTGCCGAAAACGGCGACCGCGTCACCATGTCCTACCTCGGCAAGCTCGACGGCGTTCCCTTCGACGGCGGCGCTGACGAGAACGGCCAGCTGGTGCTTGGCTCCGGCCAGTTCATCCCCGGCTTCGAGGAAGGCGTCCTCGGCATGAAGCAGGGTGAGGAAAAGGTCATCTCCGTGACCTTCCCGGAAGACTACCCGGCCGCGCAGCTCGCCGGCAAGGAAGTCACCTTCGACATCGTCCTGAAGGACGTTGCCGCTCCCGGTGACGTGAAGATCGACGAAGACTTCGCCAAGAGCCTCGGCCTTGAGTCGCTGGACAGCCTGAAGGGCATCATCCGCGGCCAGATCGAGAGCCAGTTCGGCGCCATGACCCGTCAGCGCATCAAGCGCCAGCTGCTGGACAAGATGGACGAAGCCTATTCGTTCGAACTGCCGTCCAAGCTGCTCGAGACCGAATTCCAGAACATCTGGAATCAGGTCGAGGCCGACATGAAGCGCAACGGCAAGACCTTCGAAGAGGAAGGCACCACGGAAGAGGCCGCCAAGGCCGACTACCGCAAGATTGCCGAGCGCCGCGTGCGCCTGGGTCTGGTGCTCTCCGAGATCGGCGAGAAGAACAAGATCGAAGTGACGGACGAGGAAGTCCAGCGCGCGCTTTATGACCGCGTGCGCCAGTTCCCCGGCCAGGAGCGTCAGGTGTTCGAGTTCTACAAGAGCAACCCGCAGGCTCTCGCCTCGCTGCGCGCTCCGATCTATGAGGAAAAGGTCGTCGACTTCATCCTCTCCCTCGCCAAGGTGACCGACAAGACCGTCACCAAGGAAGAGCTGGAGAAGCTCGTCGCCGAGGACGAGGACGAGGCTGCCTCGAACTGATCCCATAGGGACTTGGCGATGCGGCGTGGGGGCTTTAACCTTGCCTTCACGCCGCATCTGCAACAGTCTTGAGTTGCTGGCGGCATCCCCTATGTATGGGTGTCGCTTTTTTCGACTCAAAGGGCCGCGCAACGGTGCGGTGCCTGACTGACGAAGATGCGTTTCAACGCTGTCTGCCCGCGCCCTGGTGGCCTGCGGGCGGCAAAGCCAGAAGATGGATGAGGTATGCAGGATCCTGTCGAATTCTACACGAACACGCTCGTGCCGATGGTCGTCGAGCAGACCAGCCGCGGCGAACGGGCCTTCGACATCTACTCGCGCCTCCTGAAGGAACGCATCATTTTCCTCACCGGCCCGGTCGAGGATCATATGGCGACGTTGATCTGCGCGCAGCTGCTGTTCCTTGAGTCGGAAAACCCGACGAAGGAAATCTCGATCTACATCAATTCGCCCGGCGGCCTCGTGACGGCCGGCCTTGCGATCTATGACACGATGCAGTTCATCCGGCCGGAAGTGTCGACGCTCTGCATTGGTCAGGCTGCCTCCATGGGCTCGCTGCTGCTGGCGGCCGGCCACAAGGGGTCCCGCTTTGCGCTGCCGAACGCGCGCGTCATGGTGCACCAGCCGTCCGGCGGGTTCCGTGGCCAGGCGTCCGACATCATGCTGCATGCGAAGGAAATCCTGAGCCTGAAGCGCCGCCTGAATGAAATCTACGTGAAGCACACGGGCCAGACCCTCGACCAGGTGGAAGAGGCTCTTGAGCGCGACAACTTCATGACGGCGGAAACGGCAAAGGAATTCGGCATCATCGATAATGTGATTGCCGACCGCAACAGCCTCGCTGGCGGCGAAAGCGCCTGAGGGGTATGAGGGAAGGGAGCTTTGCCGGCTCCTCTTCCTTCAACAGGTCATTGTTTGGATGACCGGCTTAAACGAATGTTGATCTTTACGGGCGAAGCATGGAGCATGTTTGTTCGTAAAGGCCGGAAATGCGGTCTCGGACCGGAACCGGAGCGGCTGGACGGGCCAGCTTCGGGAGACAGAAAGGAAGGGGCGTGCCCCTTCCGGAACCTGCGGGGTTGAATAGATGACGAAGGCCAGCGGCAGCGACTCCAAGAATACGCTCTACTGCTCGTTCTGCGGCAAGAGCCAGCATGAAGTTCGCAAGCTGATCGCCGGTCCGACTGTTTTCATCTGCGATGAATGTGTCGAGCTGTGCATGGACATCATACGCGAGGAGAACAAGTCCTCGCTGGTGAAATCGCGCGACGGGATTCCGACGCCGCAAGAGATTCGCCGTGTCCTCGATGATTACGTGATCGGGCAGAACAGCGCCAAGAAGGTGCTGTCCGTCGCGGTTCACAACCACTACAAGCGCCTGAACCACGCCAGCAAGAACAACGACGTCGAACTGGCCAAGTCCAACATCCTGCTTTGCGGCCCCACCGGCTGCGGCAAGACGCTGCTGGCCCAGACGCTCGCGCGCATCCTGGATGTGCCCTTCACCATGGCCGATGCCACCACGCTGACGGAAGCCGGCTACGTGGGCGAGGACGTGGAGAACATCATCCTCAAGCTGCTTCAGGCTGCCGACTACAATGTCGAGCGGGCTCAGCGCGGCATCGTCTACATCGACGAGGTGGACAAGATCAGCCGCAAGGCCGACAACCCGTCCATCACCCGCGACGTGTCGGGCGAAGGCGTGCAGCAGGCCCTGCTGAAGATCATGGAAGGCACCGTGGCTTCCGTTCCGCCGCAGGGCGGGCGCAAGCATCCCCAGCAGGAGTTCCTGCAGGTGGACACGACCAACATCCTGTTCATCTGCGGCGGCGCCTTTGCCGGTCTCGACAAGATCATCTCCGACCGCGGCCGCAAGTCCACCATCGGCTTCAAGGCCAATGTGGTGGGCCCGGAAGACCGCCGCATCGGCGAGCTGTTCTCCGAGCTGGAGCCCGAGGATCTGCTGAAGTTCGGCCTGATCCCGGAATTCGTCGGCCGTCTGCCGGTCATCGCCACGCTGGAAGACCTCGATGAGGAAGCGCTGGTGACGATCCTGACCGAGCCGAAGAACGCTCTGGTCAAGCAGTACCAGCGCCTGTTCGAGATGGAGAACGTGGAACTGACCTTCCACGACGAGGCTCTCAAGGCGATTTCCCGCCGCGCCATCGAGCGCAAGACGGGTGCCCGCGGCCTGCGCTCCATCCTGGAGGCCATCCTGCTCGACACCATGTACGAGCTGCCCGGCCTCAAGGGCGTCAAGGAAGTTGTCATCTCGCCGGAAGTGGTGGATGGCAAGGCCCGTCCGCTCTACATCTACGAGGACCGCGCCGAGACCACGGCAACGAGCGCCTGAGCCTTCCGGCCTTGCGTTCACGCAGTTCTGAAATGCCGCCTCCGGGCGGCATTTCTGTTTCACCAGGGGCGCAGAATGACGGTTTTTCCCGGCGTCTGGCGGGGGAGGGCGGATTGCGGCCCGGTCGTCAACAGGCAAGCTGAAGGGATATTGCTGCCTTGCCTTGACACCCATGGTGCGGGTGTCCACCTAATAGACCATGACGATGGTTTGGCGGCTGACATTCGTGCTCATGTGAGGCGGGATCAGCCGGCCCTCATCCGGACCACCCCGGGACCGGAGGGCCATCCCAAAAGCGCTGCATGCGGTCCCCCCTCCCGGGACGCAGGCGTGCGGCAAGAAAGGAATGGACATGAGCGAATCTGAAACGCGCTCCCTCAACGAGGCGGAAAAGACGGTTTATCCCGTTCTGCCGCTGCGCGACATTGTCGTGTTTCCGCACATGATCGTGCCCCTGTTTGTCGGCCGGGAAAAATCGATCCGCGCCCTCGAAGAGGTCATGACGTCCGACAAGCACATTCTTCTGGCCACCCAGATCAACGCGGCGGATGATGATCCGGCGACGGACCAGATCTATGAGGTCGGCACGCTGGCGACGGTGCTGCAGCTGCTGAAGCTGCCCGACAACACCGTCAAGGTGCTGGTCGAAGGCGGTGCCCGCGCCAAGATCACCAATTACACCGGCCGCGAGGACTTCTACGAGGCCGAGGCTGTCGTGCTGCCCGAGAAGGACGGCGAGAACATCGAGATCGAAGCTCTGGCGCGCTCCGTCGTTGCCGAGTTCGAGAACTATGTGAAGCTGAACAAGAAGGTCTCGCCGGAGGTTCTGGGCACCATCAACCAGATCGAGGACTACTCGAAGCTGGCCGATACCATTGCCTCGCATCTGGCCATCAAGATCCCGGAGAAGCAGGACATTCTCGCCATCGTTTCGGTGGCCGAGCGTCTGGAGCGCGTGCTGGGGCTGATGGAGAGCGAGATCTCCGTCCTGCAGGTGGAAAAGCGCATTCGCTCGCGCGTCAAGCGCCAGATGGAAAAGACCCAGCGCGAGTACTATCTCAACGAGCAGATGAAGGCGATCCAGAAGGAGCTTGGCGACGGCGAGGATGGCCGTGACGAGCTGGCCGAACTGGAAGAGCGCATCAAGAAGACCAAGCTCAGCAAGGAAGCGCGCGAGCGTGCCCAGGCCGAAGTCAAGAAGCTGAAGCAGATGAGCCCCATGTCGGCGGAAGCCACCGTGGTGCGCAACTATCTGGACTGGATTCTCGGCATTCCCTGGGGCAAGAAGAGCAAGGTCAAGCACGACCTGTCACTGGCTGAAAAGGTGCTGGACACCGATCACTTCGGCCTCGACAAGGTCAAGGAGCGCATCGTCGAGTATCTCGCCGTGCAGGCCCGCGCCAACAAGCTGAAGGGGCCGATCCTCTGCCTCGTCGGCCCTCCGGGCGTCGGCAAGACCTCGCTTGGCAAGTCCATCGCCAAGGCAACGGGACGCGAATTCGTGCGCATCTCGCTGGGTGGCGTGCGTGACGAAGCCGAGATTCGCGGCCACCGCCGCACCTACATCGGCTCGATGCCCGGCAAGGTCATCCAGTCGATGAAGAAGGCCAAGCGCTCCAACCCGCTCTTCCTGCTCGACGAGATCGACAAGATGGGCATGGACTTCCGTGGCGACCCGTCTTCGGCGCTGCTGGAAGTGCTGGATCCGGAGCAGAACAGCACCTTCATGGACCACTATCTGGAGGTCGAATATGACCTTTCGGATGTGATGTTCGTGACGACGGCCAACACGCTGAACATCCCCGGCCCGCTGATGGACCGTATGGAGATCATCCGCATCGCCGGTTACACGGAAGATGAGAAGCTGGAGATCGCCCGCCGCCACCTGCTGCCGAAGTCCGAAAAGGACCACGGCCTGAAGGACGGCGAGTTCTCCGTCAGCGAAGAGGCCCTGCGTTTCGTGATTCGCCGCTACACCCGTGAGGCGGGCGTGCGTAATCTTGAGCGCGAACTGGCAACGCTGGCCCGTAAGGCGGTGAAGGACATCCTCATGACCGGCGTGAAGACGGTCGCCGTGGATGAGGAACTGGTCGAGAAGTATCTCGGCGTGCCGCGCTACCGCTATGGCCAGGCAGAGCTCGAGGATCAGGTCGGCGTCGTCACCGGTCTTGCCTGGACGGAAGTTGGCGGCGAACTGCTCACCATCGAAGGCGTCATGATGCCCGGCAAGGGCAAGATGACGGTGACGGGCAACCTGCGCGACGTGATGAAGGAGTCCATCTCCGCCGCTGCGTCCTATGTGCGCTCGCGTGCCGTCGACTTCGGCATTCAGCCGCCGCTGTTCGACAAGCGCGACATCCACGTGCACGTGCCGGAAGGCGCGACGCCGAAGGATGGCCCGTCTGCGGGCATCGCCATGGCCACCGCCGTCATCTCGGTCATGACCGGCATTCCGGTCCGCCGTGATGTGGCGATGACGGGCGAGATCACCCTGCGTGGCCGCATCCTGCCGATTGGCGGGCTGAAGGAGAAGCTGCTGGCCGCGCTGCGCGGCGGCATCAAGACCGTGATGATCCCGGAAGACAACGCCAAGGATCTGGCGGATATTCCGGACAGCGTGAAGAACGGGATGGAAATCATCCCGGTCTCCAGCATGGAGCAGGTCCTGAAGACGGCCCTGTTGCGCATGCCGGAAGCGATCGAATGGGATGAGGCGGCTCAGGCGGCTGCAACTTCTGATCAGCGTTCCAGCGACGATGATGCATCCGGTTTGATTGCCCATTGACGTGTGAATGCATGAAATAATGGGAGCCCCGGCCTGTGCCGGGGCTTTTTTCTTGGAGAATCGGGTGAAAACGGCGGTTTTCTGCGAAAAAATGGCTTGCTTTGCCGTCTGTTTCGCACGAATTTCCGGCCAGCGGCTTTGGCGAGAATCGCCTGCTTTCCGCCGTTTTGTAGAAAGGGACTGCTATGAACAAGAACGATCTGATCGCGGCCGTGGCTGAGAAGACTGGCCTGACCAAGGCTCAGGCCGGTGAAGCCGTCGACGCCACGTTCGACGCCGTGACCCAGGCGCTCAAGGGCGGTGACGAAGTCCGCATCATCGGCTTTGGCAACTTCTCGGTTTCCGAGCGTGCAGCCACCGAAGGCCGCAACCCGCGCACTGGCGAAACGATCCAGATCCCGGCTTCCAAGACGCCGAAGTTCAAGGCCGGCAAGGGCCTCAAGGACGCCGTGAACGCCTGAGGCAGTTCCGGAGCCTTTACCGGGCCGCCTTCGGGCGGCACGGTAAAGCCCGTGCGGCGCTGAGCCGCCGCGTCCCGGCAGCATCTGCATCCGGAGCCTGGTGCTCAACCCGCCCGAAAACCCGCGTATGGTCTCCATGCGCGGGTTTTTCCGTTCCGCCGGGCAAGAGGGAAGCGATCAGGGGAGAGGCGGGTACCTGCGGCAGGCACCGGTGGCTGTAAAGCCAGGTCTTGCGATGCCGGCGTATCCCGCCCTGAAAATGCTCCAACGCCGCAAGGGCTTGAGCAGGCCGCAATCAGGAAAGCTCATTGCGGGAAGGTGAGAAACCGCGGTTTTCCGCCACCGGCAGCGCGTCTGCCGCGCCGCCATCAACAGGTTATCCAGAGCCCTCAGGAAAAGCGCTTGAAGGTCCCTTGGCCCTTGCCAAGCCGGATCATTGCCCCTAAAAGACGGGCTTCCGGATCGCCCAGATCCGGCTGGCCATCAGTGCCGGGCGGTTAGCTCAGTTGGTAGAGCGCCTCGTTTACACCGAGGATGTCGGGAGTTCGAGTCTCTCACCGCCCACCATCTTGTACCAAGCCGCCGAACTGCTGACGCATCACGCCTTGAAAATGTTCAAGCGACGCACGTGCTTGAGCAACTCCCTGACAATCAGCCGATCTGGCCTTTGCTGCGTTGGTGCAGCGGCTTCATAGCGTCAAGGCGTGCTGTTTCCGTGCGGCTTCGGCGTGTCAGTGTTATTGATTGCCTTGCCTGCCAAGTGCTTGTTTTATAATCTTATTGTGGAATATTGTGCAGTTTGCAGATAAATTTTTACTCCTGCCTAATTGCAAGTCCTTAAACTGCAGGGTGTGGGTTGTGAGGATTGCTGTATGAGCGTGCAGGACGTTTCAAGGAAATATGCGGTGACGCTGCGCGGCAAGGGCGGCGTTCCGATCGTCTTTGCCCATGGCCTCGGGTGTGATCAGACCATGTGGAAGGATGTGGCTCCCGCCTTTGAAGCGTCCAGCCAGGTGATTCTGTTTGACCTGATCGGGTTCGGCAATTCGGATCACAGCTGTTTCAGCTATGAACGGTATCAGTCGCTTTCCGATTATGCGGATGACTCTATCGAGCTGATTGAGCATGTCTGTTCCGAGCCGGTCATATTCGTTGGCCATTCCGTCAGCGCCATGATTGGTGTTCTGGCGGCCGGGAAGCGGCCGGATCTGTTCAGGCAGCTGGTGCTGATCGGTCCGTCCCCGTGCTATGTGAATGATGGCGCGTATCAGGGAGGCTTCAATGCTGCCGACATCGAAGGCCTGATCGAGGCGATGCGGTCGAACTATCTCGGCTGGACGAAAGGGATTGCGCCGCTGATCATGGGTAATCCGGAACGCCCGGAACTGACGGCGGTTCTGGAGGAAAGCTTCTGCCGGACGGATCCCGGTGTCGCACAGCATTTTGCAGCCCTGACGTTCTGGAGTGACAACCGAAGCGATCTGGCGTCCGTCACCACACCGGCTCTGGTCATCCAGTGCTCCGAAGATGTTATCGCGCCGCAGAGTGCCGGGCGCTATGTTGCCGCACAGATGCCCAACGCGCAGTTCGTCGAACTCAAGGTTACGGGCCATTGCCCGCATGTGAGCCATCCCGCCGAAGTCATTGAAGAGATCAGGTGCTATGCCGGGCTTCCCATCCCCCTCAGCTGACGTCTCCGGGCTCCTTGACGCATGGTATGATGCTCCTTGCGCGCTGGTGGTCACGGATGCCTCCTTCCGGGTGATCCGTGCCAACAGGCTGTTCTGCCGCCTTGCCGGAACCGGCGAAAGTGAAGCTGAAGGCAAGCGCCTCAGCAGCTTCCTGAGCAGGCCAAGCCAGATCTATTTCGAAAGTGTTCTGGCGCCGCTGCTGCACATCGAAGGCGCCTGTTTTGAAGTCGCGCTCAGCCTGCAGGCTGCGTCTTCGTCCACGCCCGTTCTGGTCAACATGACGGTCCGGACCGGGGTCTCGCCGCGGCTCTACGATGTGGCCGTCTTTCCGGCGCCGGAGCGGCGCTCCTTTGAAGAGCAACTGCTCAGCCTCAAGAGCGATGCCGAGCGGCGCGCTGCCTGGCTTGCCCAGCTTGAGGCTCTTTCAGGCATCGGAGCATGGACCTACGAGATCCGGACGGGACGGATGCTCTGGTCCGGCCGGACCTACGAGCTTTACGGAATCAGCAGCGGCACGGATATCGATCTGGAAACGGCTCTGCGGCCCTTTGCGCCCGCCGTCCGCAGGATGATCGAGGATATGCTGGCGCAGCCGGATCTGCCGAGCCTGGCGCCCGTGTCCCATGAAGTGGAGTTCAGCCATTCGTCAGGTTTGGTCCGCCGTTTCAAGATTGCAGGCCATGGCAGCGTCAACCAGCTCGGCGAGCCGGTGATTCAGGGCGTTCTGCAGGACATCACGGACGCCTATAACAGTCAGCTCGACCTGTGGCGCGCAGCCCATTTCGACCAGATCACCAGCCTGGGCAACCGCTATCATTTCAATGCAGAGCTGTCGGGCCGGACGGAGCCCAAGGGCAAGGCGGCTGAGTTCTTTCTGCTGATCATTGATCTTGATGGCTTCAAGGCCGTCAATGACACCTATGGCCACCGCGCCGGGGACGATGTTCTCAAGGAAGTGAGCCGCCGTATCAGCCTGTGTGCCAGCGCAGGAAGCTTTCGTCTTGGCGGCGATGAATTTGCGCTGATTGTTGACGCCCAGTCCGGAGTTGATGCGGTGAGAGCGCTGGCCCAGCATCTGCTGACGGATATCGCCCGTCCGATCGACACCGGCAAGGAGGCTGTCTGCGTCAGTGCATCCATCGGGATTTCGCATTACCCGTCCGACGGATGCGAAAGCGATCTGCTTCTGCACGCGGCTGATTGCGCCATGTATGCGGCCAAGAAAAACGGCAAGAATCAGTTCGCCATGTTCCCTCTTGAGGCGGGAGCGGACATCTGACGGTCCGGCCAGGGACTGCAGCAGACGCCTGCCCAGCAAAAAACCGGCGGAGTGATCCGCCGGTTTCTGTATGTGGAGGGCAGGGGACTACCCGCCGGGTCTGTCATCAGGCGGCAGCGACAGCGCGCAGGAAGGTTTCGATGCGGTTGCGCAGGTCTTCGGTGCTCTTGGCGGTCTGGCCGGAGTTCTGCAGCACGTCTTCCGCTGTCTGTGCGGTGCGGGTTGCCCCGTCGGCGACGTGATGCATGTTTTCCGTGGCCATACGGGTTCCCTGAGCGGCTTCCTGAACGTTGGCGGAGATTTCCCGCGTCGCCTTGCCCTGCTCGTCCACGGCCCCGGCAATGGCGCCGGTGTAGCCATTCACCTCTTCCATGATGTCGGTGATCTCTTCGATCACGGCAACCGTTTCACGGGTCGAGGCCTGGATGGCGGAGATCTGCGAGGAGATTTCTTCCGTTGCCTTTGAGGTCTGGTTGGCCAGTTCCTTCACTTCCGCGGCGACGACAGCAAAGCCCTTGCCGGCCTCACCGGCGCGGGCCGCCTCGATCGTGGCGTTGAGGGCGAGCAGGTTGGTCTGTTCGGCAATCGCCTGGATAAGGCTGACGACCTCGCCGATCTTCTGAGCGGCAGCGTCAAGGCTGGCGACCTTCTGGTTCGACTGGGCGGCACTGGTGGTGGCTTTGCCGACGATGATGCTGCTCTGGCTGACCTGACGGTTGATCTCGCCGATGGAGGCGGAGAGCTCCTCTGCGGCCGAGGCGACGGTCTGCACATTGGCGGTGGCCTGTTCGGAGGCGGCCGCTGCGCTGCCGGAGGTTTCTTCCGTGCGTGTTGCGATCTGCTTCAGGGCAACAGCTGCCTCATTGAGGCGGCCGGTGTTTTCGGCGACGACACTGAGTGCCTGCTGCGACTCGACCTGGAAATTCTCGATCAGGCGGGCAATCGCCTCCTGGCGCTGATGCTCGCGCAGACGGTCGGCTTCGCTCTGGCTTTCCAACTGCTGCCGGGTAAGGCCATTGTCGCGGAACACGTTGACGGACCGGATCATGTCACCGATTTCATCCTCGCGGCCCGTGCCATCAATCTGCGAGCCGAAGTTGCCGTCGGCGATCTCCAGCATGCGCAGCGACAGGCTGCGCAGCGGGCGGGCGATGGAGCGGGCAACGAGAACGGCGAGCGTCACACAGGCCAGAACCAGCACAGCCATGAGGCCGGCGCTGCTGATGGCCGTGCGCCAGTAGGCCGCGTTGATGTCTTCCAGAAGCACGCCGGAGCCCAGCACCCAATCCCAGGGCTGGAAATAGGAGACATAGCTCACCTTCGGCAGCACCACGTTGTTCGGATCCTTCCAGGAATAGGCGACATAGGCACTGCCCTTCGCCTTCGCCTCCGTCACGAACTCGCGGATGTGCTGCTTGCCATCTCCATCGGTGGAGTTGATCAGGTTCTTGCCTTCATTGTCAGGCTTGGCCGGATGCACGAGGCTGGTGCCGGCAGCGTCATAGACGAAGACATAATCCTTGCCGGAATTATAGAGCATGCCGCGCAGGGCGTTGCGGGCAGCAAGCTGTGCGTCGGATTCGCTCATCTCGCCCTTGGCCGCGCGGGCCTGATAGGTGAGAGCCACATTCTGCGCCGCCTCAACAACACTCTTGATTTCCGTACGCTTGAAGGCGTTCAGGTTTTCGCCAAGTGCATAGAGCTGGTACGCAAAGGCAGCCGCGAAACACAGACTGAACAATCCGACCAGGGCATAGAGTTTGCCGCTGACAGTCTTGGGTGTTCCGAATTTCATTTTTAAAATTCCTCAGATGCAGGGTCCGTCCCAGCGGAACTATGCGGTCTATCGCTTAATAATTCAGAAAAACGCTACGTTAGTTTTATGTATTGCTCTGGTTGCATCTGTCTGCGAATGTGAATCTCCGGATGTGTGGTGGCTGGTGGTTTTCTGGATAAGTCTGCAGCTTTTTGCGCGCGGTGAGAATTTATCCACAGAGCTGCAGCCGATCCGCCGATGCGGGATGGCGGTTTTCTGCCTTTTTTGAAAAACAGGTCATTCGCCGGTTCAGGGGTGCTTGACTTCCGTCCGGGGCCGCCGTACATCGGCACCACTTCGCGGCGCCGGAAGGTTGCTGCGGGGGAAACGAAGCGGGTGTAGCTCAGTTGGTTAGAGTGCCGGCCTGTCACGCCGGAGGTCGCGGGTTCGAGCCCCGTCACTCGCGCCATTCCCTTTCAAAGGGTTTGGCAACCGTTTCGTAAAGTGTGCGGGTGTAGCTCAGTTGGTTAGAGTGCCGGCCTGTCACGCCGGAGGTCGCGGGTTCGAGCCCCGTCACTCGCGCCACTTACGAAACTTGATGAAGCCCCCTTTGCGGGGCTTTTTTCATGTCCGGTAAAAACTTTCCACGTTTATGAAATGCCCGCCCAGCGGGGCAGGGCTGCGGCGGTTGGCCGCGGCGCTGGGGGCTGGCCCGGATGGTGGGCCGGATGGTGGGCTAGGGCGTTTCGGAGGCTCGCAGGGGCTTTCCCAATGCGGTTTGCGCTCTAGCTTGTCTGTAAGAGGATATGCGTAGTGCTCTTCTGCCGTAGCGGAGGCATGGTTTTCCGGTGATGGCGGCGGCAGCTGGCTTCTGCAGGCGATTGCGCTGTCTGCTTTCGGCTCTTGCGTTGCCCATGCGCGTGAGCTAAGCGTGCGCTCGCATGTTGGTAAAATCGGGGCGTTTGACAGGCTCGAGTCGTACTCCTATGAGTGGGGCACGTGCCGGAACCACCGGATCTCCTCCCGATCCGGCCCGCCAAGTGCAAGGACGCGAAAGACATGGAAGATCTGTTGCGGGATTATCTCCCGATTGCCGTCTTCATCGGTATTGCGCTGGTCATTGGCCTGGCGCTGCTGGTGTCGCCGTTTTTGCTGGCCTATTCCAAGCCGGATCCTGAAAAACTGTCGGCCTACGAGTGCGGATTCAACGCCTTTGACGATGCGCGCATGAAGTTTGATGTGCGCTTCTATCTGGTGTCCATCCTGTTCATCATCTTTGATCTGGAAGTGGCTTTCCTCTTCCCCTGGGCGGTTGTGTTCGGGGATCTGGGCTGGCTCGGCTTCTGGTCGATGATGACCTTCCTTGGTGTGCTGACCATCGGCTTTATCTATGAATGGAAGAAGGGGGCTCTGGAATGGGACTGACCACGTCTTCGGGCACGCTGGTCGCACCCGCTCCGAAGGGTGTGATCGATCCGGCCACCGGCAAGCCCGCCGGGGCTTCCGATGCCTTCTTCATGCAGGTCAATGACGAACTGGCCGACAAGGGCTTTCTGGTCACCTCGACCGAGAGCCTCATCCAGTGGGCCCGCACCGGCTCGCTGATGTGGATGACCTTCGGTCTGGCCTGCTGCGCCGTGGAAATGATGCAGATGTCGATGCCGCGCTATGACGCGGAGCGCTTCGGCTTTGCTCCGCGCGCCAGCCCGCGCCAGTCCGACGTGATGATCGTCGCCGGCACGCTGACCAACAAGATGGCGCCCGCGCTTCGCAAGGTCTACGACCAGATGCCGGAGCCGCGCTACGTCATCTCCATGGGCTCCTGCGCCAATGGCGGCGGCTATTATCACTATTCCTATTCGGTGGTGCGCGGTTGCGACCGCATCGTGCCGGTTGACATTTATGTCCCGGGCTGCCCGCCGACGGCAGAGGCGCTGCTTTACGGTGTGCTGATGCTGCAGAAGAAGATCCGTCGCACAGGCACGATCGAACGCTAAGGCCGTCCGGGCACAAGGCCCGGGCAGCACCGTGTAGAATGCAAGGGTGCGGGTTGAGGGATCCGCGCCGTCAGGTCCGGAAGGGTCGGGAACAAAACGATGGACGAGACGCTGAAGGAACTCGGCGAGCATATCGGGCTGGCGCTGAAGGACCGGTTGTTGTCGTGGCAGGTTGCCTATGGCGAGCTGACGCTGACCGTTCCGGCCCAGGACATCATCGATGTGGTGCGTTTCCTGCGTGATGACGCGAGCTGCAAGTTCGTCAATCTGACGGACATTTGCGGTGTGGATTATCCCTTCCGCGACAAGCGCTTCGATGTCGTCTACCACTTCCTGTCGCCGGTGCAGAACCAGCGCATCCGCGTGAAGGTGGCGACCGACGAGGACACGCCGGTTCCGTCGCTGACGCCGGTCTTCCCCGGTGCCGAGTGGTTCGAGCGCGAAGCCTACGACATGTACGGCATTCTCTTCTCCGGCCACCCGGATCTGCGCCGCATCCTGACGGACTACGGCTTCGACGGCCATCCGCTGCGCAAGGACTTCCCCGTAACCGGTTACGTGGAAGTGCGCTATGACGACGACAAGAAGCGCGTCGTCTATGAGCCGGTCCGGCTGACACAGGAATTCCGCAACTTCGACTTTCTCTCGCCCTGGGAAGGCACGGACTACGTGCTTCCCGGCGATGAGAAGGCAACGACGAATTAAGGGCGGGCGGCATGGCTGAGGCTCAGGTTCGCAATTTCAACATCAACTTCGGTCCGCAGCATCCGGCGGCGCACGGCGTGCTGCGCCTTGTGCTGGAACTGGACGGCGAAGTGGTGACGCGCGTTGATCCGCATATCGGCCTGCTGCACCGCGGCACCGAGAAGCTGATCGAGCAGAAGACCTATCTGCAGGCGGTTCCCTATTTCGACCGCCTCGACTACGTGGCGCCGATGAACCAGGAGCATGCCTTTGCCCTGGCGGTGGAGCGTCTGCTCGGCATCACCGTGCCGATGCGCGGGCAGCTGATCCGTGTGCTCTACTCGGAAATCGGCCGCATCCTGTCGCATCTGCTCAATGTGACGACGCAGGCCATGGACGTTGGCGCACTGACGCCGCCGCTCTGGGGCTTCGAGCCGCGTGAAGAGCTGATGGTATTCTATGAGCGGGCCTGCGGCGCGCGCATGCACGCTGCCTTCGTCCGGCCGGGCGGCATCCATCAGGATCTGCCGCGCCAGCTGCTCGATGACATCTGGGACTTCTGCGATCCGTTCCTGCAGACGCTGGACGATATCGACGGGCTTCTCACCGAGAACCGTATCTTCAAGCAGCGTAACGTCGATATCGGCGTTGTGACGCTGGAAGAGGCCTGGGCCTGGGGCTTCTCGGGCGTCATGGTGCGCGGCTCGGGCGCTGCCTGGGATCTGCGCAAGTCGCAGCCCTATGAGTGCTACGGCGATCTCGACTTCGACATTCCGATCGGCAAGAACGGCGACTGCTATGACCGTTATCTCATCCGCATGGAAGAGATGCGCCAGTCGATCCGCATCATGAAGCAGTGCCTTGAGCGCCTGACCAAGGAGACCGGTCCGGTCTCGTCCACCGATGGCAAGATCGTGCCGCCGAAGCGGGGCGAGATGAAGCGGTCGATGGAAGCGCTCATCCACCACTTCAAGCTCTATACGGAAGGCTACCACGTGCCGGCCGGCGAAGTTTACGCCGCCGTGGAAGCGCCGAAGGGTGAGTTCGGCGTCTACCTCGTGGCGGATGGCACCAACAAGCCGTACCGCTGCAAGATCAAGGCGCCGGGTTACAGCCATCTCCAGGCGATGGATTTCCTCTGCCGCGGGCATCAGCTGGCCGACATTTCCGCAGTGCTCGGCTCGCTCGATATCGTGTTCGGGGAGGTCGACCGCTAGGGAATGGATCTGACAAGAGCCCCGATCTGCGTGGACAAGGCCAGCGGCGCCATCTCGGATGCGACGCCGGTGGAGCACGCGGGACTGGTTCTGACACGGATGGCAGCCAAGGCGCTGCGGCCGCTGGACGATCTGGGGTTCTCGCATGCGGCGCGGCTGATCCGCTGCCTGCTGCCAAGCCGCCGCAAGGTGGCTGTCAGGTTCACGCAGGACATGACGTTCTGCTTCCCTTATGGCGACGGCTATTGGGGGCTTCTGCTGGATCCTCGCGATACCTACGAGGAAGAGGTGGAGGCGCTGCTGCTGGCGGTGAAGGATTGTGAGTACGCCTTCATCGATTGCGGTGCCAATTACGGATACTGGTCGCTGAAGGTGACCAGTGAGCGGTTTGGCCGGCACAAGGCGGCCGCAATCGAGCTGGACCCCGCCAGTTTCGCGCTGCTTGAGGCGAATGTGGCGGTGAACGGCGGCAGGGTCACCTGCCTCAACCGGGCGGTGGCCGGACGGGATGACGATGTGCTCCGTTTCTACGGGGCCAAGCATGAGGCGCGATCCGTTGTGCCTCAGGCCGGTGTGGAGCCGAAGGGCGAGGTTCTTTCGGTCACGCTGGACCGCCTCGTGGACGATGGACACATTCCGCAGGAGGGGCCGCTGGTCCTGAAGCTGGATGTGGAGGGCATCGAGATCGAGGCGCTGCGCGGTGGTGTGGCGCTTCTGATGCGCGATGTGCTCGTGATCTACGAGGAGCATGGCAGCGACCGCAGCCATGCCGTTTCGCGCTACTTGCGCGAGGACTGCGGAATGCGGTTGTTCGGCCATGCCGGACACGACTTTTTTGAACTCGGCCCGCTCGGTGAGCTGGACCGTATCAAGACCAACCGGCGCAGAGGTTACGACTTCTTCGCCACACGCAGCCGCTTCTGGCTCGACCGTCTCGAATCCCTCGCAAGAGGGTAGGGGCGCCGGGCAGGACCGGAGTGGCAGCGGCCCACAGGGCACGGAACGGGGAAAAGGACCATGGCGGTTCGCAGACTTGCCGCTGAACAACCTGAAAGCTTTGCTTTCACGGCGGAAAATCTCGCTTGGGCGAAGAAGGTGATCGACCGTTACCCGGCTGGCCGTCAGGCCTCGGCCGTGATCCCGCTTTTGTGGCGCGCACAGGAACAGAACGAAGGCTGGGTGAGCGAGCCGGCGATCCGCTACATCGCGGAAATGCTGGGCATGCCGCACATCCGCGTGCTGGAAGTGGCGACGTTCTACACCATGTTCCAGCTGCAGCCGGTGGGCAAGAAGGCGCACATCCAGGTGTGCGGCACCACGCCCTGCCAGCTGCGCGGCGCGGAAGACCTGATCCGCGTGTGCAAGTCGAAGATCGCCGCTCATGCGCATGATCTGTCGGCTGACGGCAATTTCTCCTGGGAAGAGGTCGAGTGCCTTGGTGCCTGCGTGAACGCGCCCATGGTGCAGATCTTCAAGGACACCTACGAGGATCTGACGCCGGAGAGCCTTGAGAAGCTCATCGACGACATTTCCGCCGGCCGCGAAGTGACGCCTGGCCCGCAGATCGACCGCCGTTTCGGCGCTCCGGAAGGCGGCCCGACGTCGCTGACGGACATTGCCGACGACACGCAGGGCGTTCTTCCCGTACCGCATGTGGTGGATGGCGCAGAGAAGGCTTCGCACGCCTTCGCCGGTCCGTCGATCAACGGTGGCGGCAAGGATTTCAACGGCGTACCGGATTCGGCTGAAGTGTCAGTTGCACGTGTGAAGGCCGAAGTGGCCGCCCGCAAGGCTGCTGAAGCCGCAGCCAAGAACGAGGGGTGAGAGAGGCAAGATGCTGAAGGATCAGGATCGGATCTTCACCAATATCTACGGCTTGCACGACTGGGGCCTTGAGGGCGCCCGCAAGCGTGGCCATTGGGACAACACCAAGGGGCTGATCGAAAAGGGCCGCGACTGGATCATCGAGGAGATGAAGAGTTCGGGTCTGCGCGGGCGCGGTGGCGCCGGCTTCCCGACCGGTCTCAAGTGGTCCTTCATGCCCAAGGCCAGCGACGGCCGTCCGTCCTATCTGGTGGTCAATGCGGACGAGTCCGAGCCGGGCACCTGCAAGGACCGCGAGATCCTGCGCCACGACCCGCACACGCTGGTCGAGGGCTGCCTGATCGCCGGTTTCGCCATGGGCGCCATTGCCGCCTACATCTATGTGCGCGGCGAGTTCATCCGTGAGCGCGAGCGCCTGCAGGCAGCCATCGACCAGGCCTATGACGCCGGGCTGATCGGCAAGAACAACAAGAACGGCTACGACTTCGACATCTATGTCCATCACGGCGCAGGTGCCTATATCTGCGGTGAAGAGACCGCGCTGCTCGAAAGCCTTGAGGGCAAGAAGGGCCAGCCGCGCCTGAAGCCGCCGTTCCCGGCGAACGTCGGCCTCTATGGCTGCCCGACCACCGTGAACAACGTGGAATCGATCGCCGTTTCCCCGACGATCCTGCGCCGTGGCGCGGTCTGGTTCTCCGGTCTCGGCAAGCCGAACAACGCGGGCACGAAGCTGTTCTGCGTCTCCGGCCACGTCAACCGTCCCTGCACGGTCGAGGAGGAGCTGGGCATCCCGTTCAGCGAACTCATCGAGAAGCACTGCGGCGGCATTCGCGGCGGCTGGGACAATCTGCTGGCGGTGATCCCGGGCGGCTCGTCCGTTCCCTGCCTCACCGGCGAGCAGATCAAGGACACGGCCATGGACTTCGACACCCTGCGCGGCCTCGGCTCCGGCCTCGGCACGGCGGCGGTGATCGTCATGGACAAGTCCACCGACATCATCAAGGCGATTGCGCGCCTGAGCTACTTCTACAAGCACGAGAGCTGCGGCCAGTGCACGCCGTGCCGTGAAGGCACCGGCTGGATGTGGCGCGTCATGGAGCGCATGGTCAAGGGCCAGTCCTCGCGTGAGGAAATCGACATGCTGTTCAACGTCACCAAGCAGGTGGAAGGTCACACGATCTGCGCCCTTGGCGATGCGGCTGCATGGCCGATCCAGGGCCTGATCAAGAACTTCCGGCCTGTGATCGAGGCCCGCATTGACGACTACGTGGCCAAGACCAAGGCTCCCAAGGCCCTGGCTGCAGCGGAGTGATGCGATGAAGATCCACCACGAAAAGCATTGCATGGATGTCAAAGGCAGCGATCTTTCCGGATCGTCCTTTGATGTCGTCAATCTCTCCGGGAGCACGTTCGTGAACGTGAACCTGTCTGGTGGATCTTACCGCAACATCAATCTGTCTGGCTGTACATACAGCGACGCAAACCTGTCCGGCGGACGGTATGACGACGTGAATATGGCCGGGTTTCGTATGACCAACGCCAATCTGGCGGGGGCCTCTATCAACGATTGCCGGCTTGATGGGATGACCATCAACGGCATCGAGGTCACAGAACTGCTGGCTGCCTACACCGCAGCACAAGAGGCGAAGTGATGACAAAGCTGATCATCGACGGCAAGGAAGTTGACGTCCCGGCGGATTACACGCTGCTGCAGGCCTGCGAGGAAGCAGGCGCAGAAGTGCCGCGTTTCTGCTACCACGACCGGCTTTCGATTGCCGGCAACTGCCGCATGTGCCTTGTGGAAGTGAAGGGCGGGCCCCCGAAGCCGACCGCCTCCTGCGCCATGGGCGTGCGTGACCTGCGGCCCGGCCCGAACGGCGAGCCGCCGGTGGTGCTGACCAAGAGCCCGATGGTCAAGAAGGCCCGCGAAGGGGTGATGGAGTTCCTGCTCATCAACCACCCGCTGGACTGCCCGATCTGTGACCAGGGCGGTGAGTGCGACCTTCAGGACCAGGCCATGGCCTATGGTGTGGACAGCTCGCGCTTTGCCGAAAACAAGCGCGCTGTCGAGAACAAGCACCTCGGCCCGCTGGTCAAGACCATCATGACCCGCTGCATCCACTGCACGCGCTGCGTCCGTTTCACCACGGAAGTCTGCGGCGTCGCCGACATGGGCTTGATCGGCCGTGGCGAAGATGCGGAGATCACCACCTATCTGGAAGCCGCGCTGTCCTCCGAAATGCAGGGCAACGTGGCCGACCTGTGCCCGGTGGGCGCGCTGACGCACAAGCCTTACGAATTCAATGCCCGTCCCTGGGAACTGGTGAAGACGGAAAGCGTCGACGTCATGGACGCGCTCGGCTCTGCCATCCGCGTCGACACCCGTGGCCGCGAAGTGATGCGCATCATGCCGCGCCTCAATGACGAGGTGAACGAGGAGTGGCTTTCGGACAAGTCCCGCTACATCTGGGACGGCCTGAAGACCCAGCGCCTCGACCGGCCCTACGCCCGCAAGGACGGCAAGCTGGTTCCGGTGAGCTGGAGCGAAGCCTTCCAGATTATTGCGGACAAGGTGAGGGCCACCACCGCTGACAAGATTGGTGCGCTCGCCGGCCAGCTGTCCAGCGTGGAAGAGCTGTTTGCGCTGAAGAGCCTGATGGACAGCCTCGGTGTGAAGAACATCGACAGCCGCTTCCCCGGCTCGCCGCTGCATCCCAAGCATGGCCGCGCCAGCTATCTGTTCAATGCCACGGTTGCCGGGATCGACGAGGCCGATGCCATCGTTCTGATCGGCACCAACCCGCGCCTCGAAGCTCCGGTGCTCAACGCCCGTCTGCGCAAGCGCTGGGTCAAGGGCAATGTCGAGATTTCCGTGATCGGCCAGAACGCCGATCTCACCTATCCGGCCACCTACAAGGGCGCTGGCCCCGACACGCTGGCTTCCCTCATCGACGATGCGTCCTTCCTCGCCGGTGCGAAGAAGCCGCTCATCATCGTCGGTCAGGGCGCGATCAACCGTCCGGACGGGGCTGCTGTTCTGTCGCTGGCGGCCAAGCTCGCCCAGTCACGCGGCGCGGTCCGGGAAGACTGGAACGGCTTCAGCGTCCTGCACACGGAAGCAGCTCAGGTTGGCGCGCTCGACATCGGCTTCGTGCCGGGCGAGGGCGGTCTGTCGACCGGCCAGATCCTGGCTGAAAACAGCCTCGACGTGCTGTTCCTGCTGGGCGTCGACGAGATCGAGATCCCGGCCGGGGCTTTCGTGGTCTATCAGGGCACCCATGGTGACAAGGGCGCGCACCGCGCCGACGTCATCCTGCCGGGCGCTGCCTATACCGAGAAGTCCGGCCTTTACGTGAACCTTGAAGGCCGCGTCCAGCTGGGCGACCGCGCCGGCTTCCCCCCGGGTGAAGCGCGTGAGGACTGGGCCATCCTGCGTGCCCTGTCGGCGGTTCTCGGCAAGGCTCTGCCCTTCGACAGCCTGGCGCAGCTGCGCGCCAAGCTCTTCGAGGCATTCCCGCACATGGCGGCCATCGACACCATCGCAGCCGGCAACCCGGCTGACGTGGAGGCTCTGGCCGGTCTTGGCGGCAAGACCAACTCCGTCGCCTTCACCAACGTGATCAGCGACTTCTATCTGACGAACCCGATCGCCCGCGCGTCGAAGGTCATGGCGGAATGTTCCGCACTGGCCAAGTCGCGCCTGGCGGCGGCAGCGGAATAAGGGGCAGAGGACAACGATGTCGGAGTTTATGACGACCTACGGCTGGCCGTTCCTCTGGATGGCGTTCCAGAGCGTGCTGCTGATGGTGGTGCTCCTCGTGATCATCGCCTACATCCTCTATGCCGACCGCAAGATCTGGGCTGCCGTGCAGATCCGCCGGGGCCCGAACGTGGTTGGCCCCTGGGGGCTGCTGCAGTCCTTTGCCGACCTTCTGAAGTTCGTGCTGAAGGAGCCGGTCATTCCGGCGGGCTCCAACAAGGGCCTGTTCCTGCTGGCGCCGCTCCTCACCGTGCTTCTGGCGCTCAGCGCCTGGGCCGTGGTGCCGGTGGCCGATGGCTGGGTGATTGCCGACATCAACGTGGGCATTCTCTATATCTTCGCCATCTCCTCGCTCGGCGTCTACGGCATCATCATCGGCGGCTGGGCCTCCAACTCGAAGTATCCCTTCCTGTCGGCCCTGCGCTCTGCCGCGCAGATGGTGTCCTATGAAGTCTCCATCGGCCTCGTCATCGTCACCGTCCTGCTCTGCGCCGGTTCGCTGAACCTGACCGAGATCGTCAATTCCCAGAAGACGGGTCTGGCGACGGCCGTTGGTCTGCCCTGGCTGTCGATCCTGAACTGGTACTGGCTGCCGCTGCTGCCGATGTTCGTGGTGTTCTTCATTTCGGCCCTGGCCGAGACGAACCGCCCGCCCTTCGATCTGGCGGAAGCAGAGTCGGAACTCGTGGCCGGTTTCATGGTGGAATATGGCTCCACCCCGTACATGATGTTCATGCTCGGCGAGTATGTGTCGATTGCGCTGATGTGCGCGATGATGACCATCCTGTTCATGGGCGGCTGGCTGCCGCCGGTGGATGCGGCTCCCTTCACCTGGGTGCCGGGCTTCGTCTGGTTCCTGCTGAAGTCGCTGCTCGTCTTCTTCATGTTCGCCATGGTGAAGGCAATGGTCCCACGTTACCGCTACGACCAGCTGATGCGTCTGGGCTGGAAGATCTTCCTGCCGCTGTCGCTGATCATGGTTGTGGTTGTCGCCGGCGTTCTGCAGGTGATGGGCTGGGCCCCGTAAGGCCATGGATATTTCCGTCGCCGGGTTGATTGGCGCAGCCATCGGGTTGTACATCGGCTGGCTCGACTACGGCATCCTGAACGGGCTGCTGTCGGCGATGGTCGAAAAGAACAAGCGCAAGGGCGGCGGATGGGCCGTACGGTTCGAGCCAGTCCTGCGCAAACTGGTTTTCATCCTTCCGGTCACCCTCTTTCCGGTGATCGGGTATCTGGCCGCGTTTCAGCTTGTAGGCTGAGCGGCAGGAAGGCAAAGAGGCTCTGGCGATGGGACTTGATCAGGCCATAAAGTCGCTGTTCTTGAAGGAGTTCGTATCGGCGTTCTTTCTCGCCATGCGGTATTTCTTCAAGCCGAAGCCGACTGTGAACTACCCCTTCGAGAAGGGGCCGGTGAGCCCGCGTTTCCGCGGCGAGCATGCCCTGCGGCGCTATCCCAACGGGGAAGAGCGCTGCATCGCCTGCAAGCTGTGCGAAGCCATCTGCCCGGCGCAGGCAATCACCATCGAGGCCGGCCCGCGCCGCAACGATGGCACCCGCCGCACCACCCGTTATGACATTGACATGGTCAAGTGCATCTACTGCGGCTTCTGCCAGGAAGCCTGCCCGGTGGACGCCATCGTCGAGGGCCCGAACTTCGAGTTCGCCACCGAGACGCGCGAAGAGCTTTACTACTCCAAGGAAAAGCTGCTCGCGAACGGCGACCGGTGGGAGCGGGAAATCGCCCGCAACATCGCAATGGATGCGCCCTACCGCTGAGGCGGCAGGCACAAGAAACAAGACCCCTGGCCGCTGCATGAAGCGGGCAGGGGATGCGCGGAACCGGCCGGCCGGCGGGGGACGCAAGAATGAGCCAAAGGCAAGAGCCCGAGACAGGCAGGTCCTGACATGATCCTGAAAGCCCTCTTCTTCTATCTGTTTGCCGGAGTGACCGTGGCATCTGCCTTCATGGTCATCTCGTCGCGCAATCCGGTGCACTCGGTGCTGTTCCTCATTCTGGCCTTCGTCAATTCGGCTGGTCTGTTCATCCTTCTGGGGGCCGAGTATCTCGCCATGCTGCTGATCGTCGTCTATGTCGGCGCGGTGGCAGTGCTCTTCCTCTTCGTGGTGATGATGCTGGACGTCGACTTCGTCGAGCTGCGGCAGGGCTTCCTGCAGTACATGCCGGTCGGTGCGCTGGTCGGGCTCATCCTGCTGGTCGAACTGCTGATGGGCGTTGGCGCCTGGGTGATCGCGCCGGACCTGCTGGGGCATGGCTCACAGCCGATCCCGCCGCTGGATCAGGTGTCTAACATCGAGGCCATCGGCCAGGTGCTCTACACCAAGTACATCTTCTTCTTCCAGGTTGCCGGGCTTGTGCTGCTGGTGGCGATGATCGGGGCCATCGTCCTGACGCTGCGCCACCGTGAGGGCATCAAGCGCCAGAGCGTTCCGGCTCAGGTTGCGCGCAACAAGGAAACGGCCATCGAGATCCGCAAGGTCGAGCCGGGCAAGGGCATTTGACGCGGGAAACCGCGGTTTTAAACCCGGGTAGGGGCATCTGATGCTCTTCTGCCCGGATCGGGGTAAACGAGGGAGCACTGCGAGGCGCCCATGGAAATCGGTCTGTCGCACTATCTGTCGGTCGCGGCCATCCTGTTCACGATCGGGATCTTCGGGATCTTTCTGAACAGGAAAAACGTGATTGTCATCCTGATGTCGGTGGAGCTGCTGCTCCTCGCCGTCAACATCAACTTTGTCGCCTTCTCCACACACCTGGGCGATCTCATGGGCCAGATTTTCACCATGCTGGTTCTGACCGTGGCGGCCGCCGAGGCTGCCATCGGCCTCGCCATTCTGGTCGTGTTCCACCGCAACCGCGGCTCCATTGCCGTGGAAGACATCAATGCGATGAAGGGGTAACGGACGGATGTTGTATTCAGCGATCGTCTTCCTGCCCCTGATTGGCTTCCTGATTGCCGGTCTCTTCGGGCGTGTGATCGGGCATACGGCCAGCGAGTACATCACCAGCGGTCTGGTGATCGTCTCGGCCGTGCTGTCCTGGGTTGCCTTCTTCACCATCGGCTACGGCGAAACCGCGCTTGTCGAAGTGGAGATCCTGCGCTGGATCTCCTCCGGCGCGCTCAATGTCGCCTGGTCGCTGCGCATCGACACGCTAACCGTGGTGATGCTGGTGGTGGTGAACACGGTGTCGGCTCTCGTGCATGTCTATTCCATCGGCTACATGCACCACGACCCGCACCGCTCGCGCTTCTTTGCCTATCTGTCGCTCTTCACCTTCGCCATGCTGTCGCTGGTGACGTCGAACAACCTGCTGCAGATGTTCTTCGGCTGGGAAGGCGTGGGCGTGGCCTCCTACCTGCTCATCGGCTTCTGGTACAAGAAGCCCTCGGCCAATGCGGCAGCCATGAAGGCCTTCGTCGTCAACCGCGTCGGTGACTTCGGCTTTGCGCTCGGCATCTTCGGCGTGTTCATGATGTTCGGCACCATCAACCTGCCGGAAATTTTCGCCAATGCGCAGGCCGTCGTTGGCGGTCACGGGGCAGAGGGTGCGGAGCATGGCGCGGCCGTGCTGAACTTCCTCGGCCACCCGCTTGACGCGCACACGGCGATGACGGTTGTCTGCCTGCTGCTGTTCATGGGTGCCATGGGCAAGTCGGCGCAGTTCCTGCTGCACACCTGGCTGCCGGACGCGATGGAAGGCCCGACCCCGGTGTCGGCCCTCATTCACGCCGCCACGATGGTGACCGCAGGCGTCTTCATGGTCGCCCGTCTGTCGCCCCTGTTCGAGCTGTCCCATACTGCGCTGACGGTTGTCACCTTCTTCGGTGCCACGACCGCCTTCTTCGCGGCAACGGTCGGCCTTGTGCAGAACGACATCAAGCGCGTGATCGCCTATTCGACCTGTTCGCAGCTCGGCTACATGTTCGTGGCGCTCGGCGTCGGAGCCTATTCGATCGCCGTGTTCCACCTGTTCACGCACGCCTTCTTCAAGGCGCTGCTGTTCCTCTGCGCCGGTTCGGTCATCCATGCCGTCTCGGACGAGCAGGACATGCGCAAGATGGGCGGCCTGCGCAAGCATATCCCGTTCACCTACTGGACCATGTTCATCGGCACGCTCGCCCTCACGGGTGTCGGCATTCCGCTCACGCACATTGGTCTGGCCGGCTTCCTGTCCAAGGATCTGGTGATCGAAGCCGCTTATGCCGCTTCGTCGGGTGCGCATGCCAATGCCTTCGCGCTCTACGGCTTCTGGATGACGGTGGTGGCCGCTGGCCTGACCTCCTTCTACTCCTGGCGCCTGACCTTCATGACCTTCCACGGCAAGCCGCGTGCTCCGGTGGATGTGATGAAGCACGTGCATGAATCTCCGATGGTGATGCTGGCGCCGCTGTTCATCCTGTCCATCGGTGCTGTTCTGGCGGGCATGCTGTTCTACAGCCAGTTTGCCGGCGAGGGCTACGATGCCTTCTGGAAGGGTGCGCTGTTCACCGGTACCGAAAACCACATCCTGCACGCCATCCATGACGTGCCGAAGTGGGTCAAGGTTTCGCCCTTCGTCATGATGGTGCTTGGCCTCGCGACCGCCTGGTACTTCTACATCCGCTCGCCCGAGACGCCCAAGCGCCTGGCTGCCGAGCATGAGGGCCTCTACAAGTTCCTGCTGAACAAGTGGTACTTCGACGAGCTCTACAACCTCATCTTCGTGCGTCCGGCCATGTGGATCGGCCGTCAGCTCTGGAAGAAGGGTGATGGCAAGATCATCGATGGCTACGGCCCCGATGGCGTTGCCGCCCGTGTCCAGAATGTCACGTCCTGGGTCGTGCGCCTGCAGACCGGATATCTCTACCACTATGCTTTTGCGATGCTGATCGGTGTGGCGGCGCTCGTCACCTGGTCGATGTTCACCGGCGTTTCGACCGGCGGGGGAGCGCACTGATGATCGATTGGCCGATCCTGACACTGACCACATTCCTGCCGCTGGCAGGTGTGCTGGCCATTCTCCTGGTGCCGGGAGACGATGACGGGGCAAAGCGCAACATCCGCATGGTTGCGCTGGTCACCACCATCTTCACCTTCATCCTGTCGCTGTTCATCTGGGGCGCCTTCGACTACGCCAACCCGGGCTTCCAGCTTGTCGAAAGCAAGGAATGGCTCGGCGGCAACATCGGCTACCGCATGGGCGTCGATGGCATCTCGATGCTCTTCGTCATCCTGACGACGTTCCTCATGCCCTTCTGCATCCTCGCCTCCTGGGAGAGCGTGCAGAAGCGCGTGAAGGAGTACATGATCGCGTTCCTCATTCTGGAAACGATGATGATCGGCGTGTTCTGCGCGCTGGATCTGGTGCTCTTCTACGTCTTCTTCGAGGCGAGCCTGCTGCCGATGTTCCTCATCATCGGCGTGTGGGGCGGCAAGCGCCGCGTCTATGCCAGCTACAAGTTCTTCCTCTACACGCTGCTCGGCTCCGTGCTGATGCTGGTGGCCATCATGTCCATGTACTGGACGGCCGGCACCACAGACATCGCAGCCCTGATGCGCCATCCCTTCGCGGAGAATGCGCAGACGTGGCTATGGCTCGCCTTCTTCGCCAGCTTCGCGGTGAAGATGCCGATGTGGCCGGTGCATACCTGGCTGCCGGACGCCCACGTGGAAGCGCCGACCGCCGGTTCCGTGATCCTGGCCGGCGTGCTGCTGAAGATGGGCGGCTACGGCTTCCTGCGCTTCTCGCTGCCGATGTTCCCGCTGGCGAGCGAAATGTTCGCCCCGCTGGTGTTCACCCTGTCTGTTGTCGCCATCATCTACACCTCGCTGGTGGCGCTGGCGCAGGAGGACATCAAGAAGCTCATCGCCTATTCCTCCGTCGCCCACATGGGCTACGTCACCATGGGCATCTTCGCGATGAACATGCAGGGCCTGCAGGGCGCGATCTTCCAGATGCTGTCGCATGGTATCGTCTCCGGCGCGCTCTTCCTCTGCGTCGGCGTGATCTATGACCGGATGCACACCCGCGAGATTTCGGCCTATGGCGGCCTTGTCAACCGGATGCCGGTCTATGCGGTGATCTTCCTGATCCTGACCATGGCCAATGTCGGCCTGCCGGGCACCAGCGGCTTCGTCGGTGAAATCCTGACCCTGATGGGTGCCTTCGAGGCCAACACCTGGGTTGCCTTCTTCGCAGCCACCGGCGTGATCCTCTCGGCCGCCTATGCGCTCTACCTCTACCGCCGCGTCGTCTTCGGCGCGCTGGACAAGGAGAGCCTGAAGTCGATCCTCGATCTCGACCTCCGCGAGAAGGTGCTTCTGGTGCCGCTCGTCGTGCTGACCATCTTCTTCGGCTTCTATCCGTCGCCGGTACTTGATGTGACGGCGGCCTCGGTGGAAGCCCTGATCACCAATTACAATGCAGCCATCGAGGCGGCTGGCCCGGCGCAGCAGGCACACATTCCCGCTGCCGCCCATGCCAGCCACTGATCCCGACTGGACGAAAGACGCGCGCAATGTCTGAAACCACTCAATTGCCCGACCTTCTGCCCGTACTGCCGGAGATCTTCCTCTCTGCGGGTGCCCTCGTGCTGCTGATGATTGGCGCCTTTGGCGGCAAGAAGATCAGCTTCCTCGTCAACGGCATGGCCATGGGCCTGGTCGCGGCGGCAGCGCTCTTCGTGCTGCCCTACGGCGCCCAGCTCGGGACGACCTTCCACGGCGCCTTCATTCTGGACGGCTTTGCCTTCTACATGAAGCAGCTGGTGCTGATCGGCTCGTTCTTCGCCATCGCCATGTCCTGGGCCTATGCCAAGAGCCAGTCCTTCGACCGCTTCGAGTATCCGGTGCTGATCCTGCTGGCCACCGTTGGCATGATGCTGATGCTCTCGGCCAATGACATGATCGCCCTTTACCTTGGTCTCGAGCTGCAGAGCCTGTCGCTCTACGTGGTGGCTGCGATCAACCGGGACTCCGTGCGCTCCACCGAAGCCGGCCTCAAGTACTTCGTGCTGGGTGCCCTGTCCTCGGGCATGCTGCTCTACGGTATCTCGCTGGTTTACGGCTTCACCGGTCATGTCGGCTTCCCGGAAATTGCAGCGGTGCTGACGAAGGAGGGCGCGTCCATCGGTCTCGTCTTCGGCCTCGTCTTCATGCTTGCTGGCCTTGCCTTCAAGATTTCGGCCGTGCCGTTCCACATGTGGACGCCGGACGTGTATGAAGGCGCGCCGACTCCGGTCACCGCCTTCTTTGCGGCAGCTCCCAAGGTCGCGGCCATGGGCCTTCTGGTGCGCGTCGTCATCGACGTGTTCCAGCCGGTTGCCCATGACTGGCAGCAGATCGTGGTCTTCGTCTCCATCGCCTCCATGGTGCTGGGTGCCTTTGCCGCCATCGGCCAGACCAACATCAAGCGCCTGATGGCCTATTCCTCCATCGGCCACATGGGCTATGCGCTCGTCGGCCTTGCCTCCGGCACGGAACAGGGTGTGATGGGCGTCATCGTCTACATGACCGCCTATCTGGTCATGACCCTCGGCGCCTTCGCCTGCATTCTCTCCATGCGCCGCAAGTCGGGCATGGTGGAAGAAATCAGCGAGCTGTCCGGCCTGTGGAAGTCCAACCTGCCGATGGCCATCCTGCTCGCCTGCATCATGTGGTCGCTGGCCGGTCTGCCGCCCTTCATCGGCTTCTTCGCCAAGTGGTACGTGTTCTCGGCCGCTGTCGAGGCTGGGCTCTATCCGCTGGCGATCATCGGTGTTGTCGCTTCGGTGGTGGGGGCCTACTACTACCTGCGCGTCATCAAGGTGATGTTCTTTGATGAGCCGGCCGAGAAGTTCGAGCCGATGCCGGTGGAACTGCGGGTCGTGCTGGGCCTGTCCAGCATCGGCGTGCTGTTCTTCTTCGCCGGTGCGTCCAGCTTCATTCCGATCGCCACGGCGGCGGCCAAGAGCCTGTTCTGAGCCTTATGAGCGGGACATTGCAAGAATTTGGCCCGGTGCCTTGCGCACCGGGCTTCCGTTTTGAAAGGCACTCCGCGCTGGACTCCACCAATACCCGTGCCATGGAACTGGGCCGGGCAGGGGAGGTGGGCGGCCTGTGGGTGCTGGCGGATGTGCAGACCGGCGGACGCGGCCGGCGCGGCCGGGCCTGGGTGTCGCCGAAGGGCAACCTCTTCGCCTCGGTGCTGCTGATCGATCCGGGCCCGCGTGACCGGCTGGGCGAGCTGCCCATGGTGGCCGCCGTTGCGCTGGCCGAGGCCGTGGACCGGGCGGTCGGCTCCATCGGCCTTGCACGGCTGAAGTGGCCGAACGACCTTCTGGTGGATGGCGGCAAACTTTCCGGCATCCTTCTGGAAGCTCAGCCGCTCAGCGGCGGCCGCACCGGGGTCGTCTGCGGGTTCGGTGTCAATGTGGCGGCTCATCCGCAGATCGAGGCCTATGCCACGACGGACCTGACCGCGCTTGGCTTCCGCGTTTCGGCGCAAGTGATGTTCGAGCGGCTGGCGGAACAGTTCGCCCTCTGGCTCGGCCACTGGCAGCGCGATGGTTTTGATCCGGTGCGGGACGCCTGGATGAAACGGGCGCTGCGGCTGGGCGAGAAGATTGCCGTGCGCATGGGGGAAGAGCTGATAGAAGGCCGCTTTGCCGAAATCGATACGCGCGGGCAGATGGTTCTCGTGCTTGACAACGGCAGCAAAAAGACAATTTCGGCCGGAGATGTTTTCTTCGGAACCACAGGCTGACCGCACGCAACAGACTGTGCGGACATGAATATGCAAGGAGCACACCGTATGGCGGATGCCAACGAAATCGTCTTCCTGCCGCTTGGCGGCGTTGGCGAAATCGGAATGAACCTGGGCCTCTATGGCTATGGCCCGGACGGCGACCGTACGTGGCTGATCGTGGATTGCGGCGTCACTTTTGCAGGCCCCGACCTGCCGGGCATCGATCTGGTGCTGCCGGACATCCGCTTTCTGGAAAGCGAACGCAACCGCATTGTCGGCATGGTGATCACCCACGCGCATGAAGATCACTACGGCGGCATCATGCACCTGTGGCCGCATCTGCGGGTGCCGGTCTATGCCACTGCCTTCACCGCCGGTTTGCTGGAAGTAAAGATCGAGAGCGAGCCGGGTGCCGAAGAGGTTCCGGTGACGCTTGTGAAGCAGGGCGACCGGCTGAAGATCGGCGCCTTCGACGTCGAATTCGTCGCCATGTCCCACTCCATCCCCGAGCCCTGCGCCCTGGCGCTGCGCTTTCCGGAAGGCATGGTGGTGCATACGGGCGACTGGAAGATCGACCGCACGCCCGGTGTCGGCAAGCCGATCGACTTGGACCGCCTGGCCGAGCTTGGCCGGGAAGGGGTGACGGCCCTCATCTGCGACAGCACCAACGCCTACCGGGAAGGCTTCAGTCCCTCCGAAGGTGATGTGGCCGGTGAACTGACGAAGATCATGAAGCGGTCGAAGCATCGTGTCGCCGTGACCACCTTCTCGTCCAATGTCGCCCGCATCCGCGCCATTGCTGAAGCCGCAGCTGCTTCGGACCGCAACCTTGTCGTCGTCGGCCGCTCCATGCGCCGGGTGATCGAGGTGGCCGGAGAGCTGGGCTATCTCGATGATCTGCCGCCGTTCCTCGATGAGGACAGCTACGGCTTCCTGCCGCGCGAGAAGACGGTGCTGCTCTGCACCGGCTCGCAGGGTGAAGTCCGGGCGGCCCTTGCCCGTATCGCTGCGGGCGAGCACCGCAACATTGCCCTGTCGAAGGGCGATGTGGTGATCTTCTCGGCCCGCACCATTCCGGGCAACGAGAAGGAAGTGGGCGCCATCGTCAATAATCTGGCCAAGTCTGGCGTCGAGATCGTCACCGACAGGGACGGGCTTGTGCATGTGTCCGGCCATCCCCGTCAGGGGGAACTGGCCGAACTCTACAAGCTGCTTCAGCCAAAGGTGGTGGTTCCCGTCCACGGCGAACCGTTCCATCTTGCAGCTCACGGCGAGTTCGCCCGCTCGCAGAAGATCAAGTCGGTGGTGGTGGCTGGCAACGGCGACATCATCCGCCTGGCGCCGGGCCGTGCCGAAGTCATCGATGAAGCGCCGTTCGGCATCACGGTGGTGGATGGCAGGATCATGGGGGATCCGGAGGAGACCGGCGTGAAGGAGCGGCGCAAGCTGTCCTTCGCAGGGGCTCTGGTGGTGTCTCTGGTGATCAACAAGACCGGCGATCTTCTGGATGATCCGGCCGTCGCGCTCTTCGGCATCCCGGAAGTGGATGGTGAAGGCGACGAGATGGAGGAGATCGTCATCAAGGCCGTGCACGGTGCCTTCGGCAGCATTCCGAAGGCCCGCCGCAAGGACCCTGATCTGGTGAGCGAGGCGGTGCGCCGTTCCGTGCGCTCCAGCGTCAACGACGTCTGGGGCAAGAAGACGCTCTGCAAGGTGCTCGTCTCCCGGGTATGATGATCCGGTACGGCCCCTTGGGAGAGGGGCCGCAGGCACGCGCTGGCGCGTGGCGGGCCATGTGACAACCGGCCCGCCGGGCGAAGGAGGAAAGATGATCGGACGACTGAACCACGTGGCCATTGCCGTCAGCGACATTGACGCGGCCGCCGCCGTCTACCGCGACACGCTGGGGGCCGATGTCTCGGCCAAGGTGCCGCAGCCGGATCATGGCGTGTCGACGGTTTTCATCAATCTGCCCAACACCAAGATCGAGCTGCTGGAGCCGCTCGGCGAAAACTCTCCCATCCTGAAGTTCCTTGAGAAGAACCCGTCCGGCGGCATTCATCATGTCTGCTACGAGGTGGATGACATTCTGGCCGCGCGTGACCAGCTTCTGGCCCGGGGCGCGCGCGTGCTGGGCGATGGCGAGCCGAAGATTGGCGCCCATGGCAAGCCGGTGCTGTTCCTCCACCCGAAGGATTTTCTCGGCACCTTGACCGAACTCGAACAAGCCTGAAGGATCTGCAATGTCGATTGCCTACGGCCTGGCTGTCTATTTCATGATGTGGTGGATCCTCCTCTTCGCCGCGCTGCCCTTCGGTGTGCGCACGCAGGAGGAGGAGGGCAAGGTCGTCCCCGGCACGGTGGAAAGCGCCCCGGCGCGCCACCGCATGTGGCGGGTGGCCATGTGGAACACGGTGGTGACGACCATCGTCTTCGCCGGTTTCCTCTGGCTGCGCCAGTCCGGCCTCACGCTGGACGACATTCCGCTGCCGGGTCCGAGGTGAGGACGCTTGTCCTGCGCGGAAGCGTAATCTGACGCAGCGTCTGGAATCCCTTGGAATGGAGTCCTGAACTTCTTGTGAAGTGGGATGATATGCCGGTTGAGGCGGCTGCCGTAGAGTCAGTTATGCGGGGCGGCTTTGCGTCGTGGTGATTGAGGCGGGAACCGGCTTGACTGCCTGTTTCTGTCTTGTCTGGTCAGGAAGATTATTCCTGCCTCATCGATCGAAATGACGGCAGATATAGTGTATCAACTCTTCCGTATTCGTCATGCCATGACTTGATCATGGCATCCACCCCGTGATCTTTCAGTGTTTTCAGGAGGGGTATTTTCTTCTTCCTTTTCCGTTATACGCAAGGGTATGGATGCCATGATCAAGTCATGGCATGACGGAGTAGGGTTTGGCTTGGCCGAGTGCGCGGTTTCTGCTGAAAAGTTTGCAGATATTTGACGTCTTCTGTTGTGATGTCAGGCCTTGTGAAGCTCAGGCGTGACGCCGTGTGAATTTTTTGGGGTGCGGGGGCTGCTGAAAAAAGCCGCAACCGCTCACATCCAAAAATCCCGCCCCAAAATCCGGACGAAAAAAAAGCAGGACTTGCGTCCTGCCTCTTTAAGTTCCGCGTCTAAACTCCCCCGTTTTACACCAGTGCTCTTTTAAGCTTCTGGTGCCGGCTGCGAACCCGAAGGTGCGCCTGGGGGATCTTCCTCCCAAGACTCAGACCGCGATGCCTCTTTTCAGTGGCTCCGAACGTTGAAAATCAACGTCCTGTTCTTATGAAAGTGGAAACTAGCGCATCGACACAAACTTGTCACTATTTTGAGCGCATAAGCACAAACTTTTTGCATGCCGCTTTATGATGCGGTTTGCCGGCTTCGGAAAATGGCGGCCTGTGCGGCGCCGGAGTGCGGGAAACGGCGGATAACCGCGCATTTGGCGGCAAGGGGCTTGAGTTTTTGCCGCACCTGCGGTTTCTCTCAGGCCGTCCCGCATATGGGCCCGGCTTGCGGGCCAAGCAAGACCAGAGAGAGACCATGCGCCTGTCCCGCTTTTTTCTGCCGATCCTGAAGGAAACCCCCAAGGAAGCGGAAATCGTTTCGCACCGCCTGATGCTGCGTGCCGGCATGATCCGCCAGCAGTCCGCAGGCATCTATTCCTGGCTGCCGCTTGGTTTCCGCGTGCTGCGCAAGATCGAGAAGATCGTCGAGGAGGAGCAGAATCGCGCCGGAGCCATCCAGCTCCTGATGCCGACGATCCAGTCCGCCGACCTGTGGCGCGAAAGCGGGCGTTATGATGCCTATGGCAAGGAGATGCTGCGCATCGAGGACCGGCACGAGCGCGAGATGCTGTTCGGCCCGACCAACGAGGAGATGATCACCGACATCTTCCGCGGCTATGTGCGCTCCTACAAGGATCTGCCGCTGAACCTCTACCACATCCAGTGGAAGTTCCGTGACGAAGTGCGCCCGCGCTTCGGCATCATGCGCGGCCGTGAGTTCCTGATGAAGGATGCCTATTCCTTCGACATCGACAAGGAAGCCGCGCGCCACGCCTATAACCGCATGTTCGTCGCCTATCTGCGCACCTTCGCCCGCATGGGGCTGAAGGCCATTCCGATGCGCGCCGACACCGGCCCGATCGGCGGCGACATGAGCCACGAGTTCATCATCCTGGCCTCGACCGGCGAAAGCGCCGTGTTCTGCGACAAGAGCCTGCTGGACATGCCGGCTCCCGCCGCCAACACGGACTTTGCCTCGGATCTGACGCCGCTGGTTGACCAGTGGACGACGCCTTATGCGGCGACGGAAGAGATGCACGACGAAGCCGCCTTCGCCGCGCTGCCTGCCGATGCGCAGGTGTCGGCCCGTGGCATTGAAGTGGGTCACATCTTCTATTTCGGCACCAAGTATTCCGAAGCCATGGGCGCGAAGGTCATGACCAAGGAAGGCACGGAAGTGCCGGTTCACATGGGCTCCTACGGCGTTGGCGTGTCGCGCCTGATGGGCGCGCTCATCGAGGCGAGCCACGACGAGGAAGGCATCATCTGGCCGGCCTCCGTCGCGCCGTTCCATGTCGGCCTCGTCAACCTCAAGCCGGGTGACGCTGACACCGATGCGGCCTGTGAGGCGCTGTATCAGCGTCTTGAAAATGCCGGGATCGAAGTCCTGTATGACGACGTCGACACCCGCGCCGGTGCCAAGTTCGCCACCATGGATCTCATTGGCCTGCCGTTCCAGCTGATCGCCGGACCGCGCGGCCTCAAGGATGGCGTGATTGAAGTGAAGGAGCGGGCCACGGGAGCCCGCGAAACACTCACCATCGACGCGGCCTTCAACAAGGTCCGGGAAGCACTGGCTCTCTGAGCCAGCCGCTTTCCGGCTCCCGCATCTGGGGGATAAGGGACCGGGCGCACAGGATTTCCTCCGCCCGGTCTTGTACTATCCGCAGTGACCACCGATCTGCCGCTTGTGGCCTTTTGGCCAGCGGCTCCGGACGCAAGGCAGAGCATGAGCGGACCCAAGGACGTTTCCGGCAAGGGCAAGAACACCAAGGCAGCGCAGGATTCCCGCGCGCCGGGCAAGGCCTTTGCCCCTTTCGAGTGGATGCTGGCCGGGCGCTATCTGCGTTCGCGGCGGCGTGATTCCTTCATTTCCGTCATCGCCGGCTTTTCCTTTGCCGGAATCACCCTTGGCGTTGCCACGCTTGTGATCGTGATGGCGGTGATGAACGGCTTCCGCTCCGAGCTTCTGTCGAAGATCCTTGGCATCAACGGCCACATGCTGGTGCAGCCCATCGATCAGCCGCTGACGGATTTCGATGCGGTCGCTTCACGTCTGCAGGGCGTGGAGGGCGTGGTGGCGGCCGTGCCTTTCGTCGAAGGCCAGGCGCTGGTCACCGGGCCCGCCAACAGCCTCGGCGCGCTGGTGCGCGGCCTCTACGAGCAGGATCTGAAGCGCCTGCCGCTGGTTGCCGGCAACATCCGCATGGGCACGCTGGAAGGCTTTGACACGGGCGAGGGCGTTGCCATCGGCACACGGCTCGCCGCGCAGCTCGGCCTCACCATTGGCGACAATCTTGCCATCATCTCGCCGCGCGGAACGGTGACGCCGATGGGCGTGACGCCGCGGCGCAAGTCCTATCCGATCACGGCGATCTTCGAGATCGGCATGTCAGAATATGACGGCACCATCGTCTTCATGCCGCTGAAGGAAGCGCAGAGCTACTTCAACATGGACGACCGGGCGACGGGCGTTGAAGTCTATGTGAAGGACCCGGACAGCGTCGGCCGCATGCGTGCTGCCGTCGAGGACGGGGCAGGGCGCCCGGCTTTCGTCACCGACTGGCGCCAGCGCAACATCACCTTCTTCTCGGCGCTTGAGGTGGAGCGGAACGTGATGTTCCTGATCCTGACGCTGATTGTCGTCGTGGCCGCGCTCAACATCATTTCCGGTCTCACCATGCTGGTGAAGGACAAGGGCAAGGATATTGCCATCCTGCGCACCATGGGGGCGACGCGCGGCTCGATCCTGCGCATCTTCGTCATCACGGGGGCCAGCATCGGCGTGGTCGGCACCATTTCCGGCTTCCTGCTGGGCCTGCTCGTGTGTCTCAACATCGAGAGCATCCGTCAGGGCATTTCCTGGCTGACCCAGACCCAGCTGTTTGATCCGACGCTCTATTTCCTGTCCAAGATGCCGGCGGAAATGGACACAGGCGAAACCATCATGATCCTCATCATGGCGCTGGTGCTGTCGCTGCTGGCAACGCTCTATCCCGCCTGGCGGGCAGCGCGGCTCGACCCGGTGGAGGCGCTGCGTTACGAATGAGCAGCACGACCGGCACTGCCCCCGCACCCTCCGCAAGACCAGCCAAGAGCCCGCCCATGTCCGTTCCGGCGCTGCGCCTTTCCGGTGTTTCCCGTATCTTCCACGAAGCCGACCGCAAGCTTGAAATCCTGAAAGGCGCCGACCTGACGCTGGATGGCGGCCAGATGGTGGCGCTTGTCGCGCCCTCCGGCACCGGCAAGTCCACGCTGCTGCATCTGGCCGGCCTGCTGGAGCGTCCCGATGAGGGCGAGGTCTATGTGGGCGGCAAGGCCTGCAGCGCCATGAGCGATGATGAGCGCACGGCGATCCGGCGCAATGACATCGGCTTTGTCTACCAGTTCCACCATCTCCTGCCCGAGTTCACGGCGCTGGAGAATGTGATGATGCCGCAGATGATCCGCACGCTGCCGAAGAAGGTTGCGGCGGAGCGGGCGGCGCAGCTGCTCGATTACATGCGCCTCGGCGAGCGCGGCAGCCATCACCCGTCCGAGCTTTCCGGCGGTGAGCAGCAGCGCGTCGCCATCGCCCGTGCGGTCGCCAACGCGCCGCGCCTGCTGCTGCTGGACGAGCCGACCGGCAACCTCGATCCGGAAACGGCTGCCTATGTGTTCGATGCGCTCTATGCGCTGGTCCGGGCCTCCGGCGTTGCCGCGCTCTTTGCCACCCACAACATGGAACTGGCCGGGCGCATGGACCGGGTCATCACCTTGCGCGACGGCAAGGTGGTGGATCTCTGACGTCTGCGTCTGAGGCAGTTCCTGCGGCGCCTCCGGTTCGTGAGGGCCGGTAAGTCCGGTTTTTGCCTGGCTCCCTAAGAGATCTCTGTTCACAGTCTGTTCACTATGGCTGATGCTTTTCGCCCGCTCCCTCCGGAGCGGGCTTTTTTGGTCTTGAAAGGTGAACGAGAAGAGAACAAAATGGATACATATTGAGCTTCCAGCTCAGATGACTTGGTCCAAGAGGAGGTATCCATGACCTTTTTCGCAAGAGACGTCGCAGCCTTCGGTTCGCTGGTCATTTTCGTTGCCACCATCGCCGTCTGGGGCGAGGTGCTGTTCGCCGTGCACTGATCCTGCCATCTGATGCTGGCAAAGCGTTGCTCCAGCATCGGCAGTGAAGGAAAGACGTGGCCGCGGCCTTCTGCGGTCATCCAAAGAAAACAGGCGCTGCCATGGCGCATTTGCCGTTTCCTGCAGCCAGCAGGGCTCGACAGGGCAAGGGCTGAGCGTTCATGGTAGGGGACACAGTTTCAAGGGCTGGCGCTTGCGGGTGCCGGCTGCCGGCAGGCCGGTTTCCGGTTGCCTGAAAGTGAAGTCCCATGTCTGCAAATCCCGGTTTCGTTCACCTGCGCGTCCATTCGGCCCTGTCGCTGCTGGAAGGCGCGCTGCCGATCAAGAAGCTGCTCGACCTGGCCAAGGCCGACGCGCAGCCGGCGCTGGCGATCACCGACACGGGCAACCTGTTCGGTGCGCAGGAGTTCGCCGGCAAGGCCTGGGGCTCCGGCATTCAGCCCATCATCGGCTGCCAGATCTCCGTCGCCTTTGACGAGGAGGGCGGCGATGACCGCCGGGGTGATCCGGCGCTGTTTGACGTCGTTCTGCTGGCGATGAGCGAACGCGGCTACGGCAACCTGATGGAGCTGACGAGCCGCGCCTTCCTCGACACGCCCACGGGCCAGCTGCCGCATGTGCCGCAGGCCTATCTCGAATCGCACGCAGAAGGAATCATTCTGCTGACCGGCGGCGCGAGAGGCCCCATCGGCAAGGCACTGCTGACCGGCAACCGCACGCTGGCGCAGGCGCGGCTTTCCCGGCTGGCGAAATCCTTCGATGGGCGCTGCTATGTGGAGCTTCAGCGCCACGGCATGGCCGATGAACGGCGCACGGAAGCCGGGTTCATCGATCTGGCCTATGACATGGGGCTGCCGCTGGTCGCCACCAACGAGGCATTCTTCCCCAAGCGCGAGGACTATGAAGCCCACGACGCGCTGATCGCCATTTCCGAAGGCCGGGTGATCTCCGACGAGGAACGGCGGCGGCTGACGCCGGAGCATTATTTCAAGTCCCGGCAGGAGATGATCGAGCTGTTTGCCGATCTGCCGGAGGCGGTGGAGAACACCGTCGAGATTGCGCTGCGCTGCCATTACCGGCCGCTGAAGCGCAACCCCATCCTGCCGCGCTTTGCCGGGGCTGATGCGGACCCGGAGGAGGCCGAACAGGCCGAGTCGGCCGAATTGAAGCGCCAGTCCCGCGAAGGCCTTGCCGAGCGTCTGCGCGTCCACGGCCTTGCCGATGGGCTGACGGAAAAGGACTACTGGGACCGGCTTGAGTTCGAGCTGTCGATCATCGAGCGGATGAAGTTCCCCGGCTACTTCCTCATCGTGGCCGACTTCATCAAATGGGCCAAGGCCCATGACATTCCGGTGGGGCCAGGCCGTGGTTCGGGTGCAGGCTCGCTGGTGGCCTGGGCGCTGACCATCACCGATCTCGACCCCATGCGCTTCTCGCTGCTGTTCGAGCGCTTCCTCAACCCGGAACGTGTGTCGATGCCGGACTTCGACATCGACTTCTGCCAGAACCGGCGCGAAGAAGTGATCCGCTATGTGCAGGAGAAATATGGCCGCAGCCAGGTGGCGCAGATCATCACCTTCGGTTCGCTGCAGGCCCGCGCCGTGCTGCGCGACGTCGGGCGCGTCTTGCAGATGCCCTATGGCCAGGTGGACCGGCTGTGCAAGCTGGTGCCTGCCAATCCGGCGAACCCGGTAACGCTGGCGCAGGCCATTGCCGACGAGCCGCGCCTGCGTGAGGCGGCGCGCGAGGAAGAGGTGGTCGAGCGCCTTCTGGAAATGGCGCAGAAGCTGGAAGGGCTGTACCGCCACGCCTCCACCCACGCCGCCGGTGTGGTGATCGGTGACCGCCCGCTGGAACAGCTCGTCCCGCTCTACCGCGATCCGCGCTCCGACATGCCGGTGGCGCAGTTCAACATGAAGATGGTGGAAGAAGCCGGGCTGGTGAAGTTCGACTTCCTCGGCCTCAAGACGCTGACCGTCATCGATACGGCGCTGAAACTGATCGCGCGCAAGGGCATCCATATCAAGATCGAGGAAGTGCCGCTGGATGACGAGAAGACCTACCGTCTTCTGGCCGCCGGTGAAACGGTGGGCGTGTTCCAGCTGGAAAGCCAGGGCATGCGCCGCGCCATTGCGGGCATGAAGCCGGACCGTTTCGAGGACATCATTGCGCTGGTGGCGCTGTACCGTCCGGGCCCGATGGAGAACATCCCGGTCTATAACTCGGTCAAGCACGGCGAGCTGGAGCCCGATTACCTGCATCCGCTGCTGGAACCCATCCTGAAAGAGACGAACGGCATCATCGTCTATCAGGAGCAGGTGATGCAGATCGCCCAGGTGCTCTCCGGCTACTCGCTCGGCGAAGCTGACCTTCTGCGCCGCGCCATGGGCAAGAAGATTGCTGCCGAGATGGAGGTGCAGCGCGCCCGTTTCGTTGACGGTGCGGTGGAGCGCGGCGTCGACAAGGATCAGGCCGGCACGATCTTCGACCTTGTGGCCAAGTTCGCCAACTACGGCTTCAACAAGTCGCACGCCGCCGCCTATGCGCTCGTCTCCTATCATACGGCCTGGCTCAAGGCGAACCACCCGGTGGAGTTCATGGCCGCGTCCATGACGCTGGATCTGGGCAACACGGACAAGCTGGGCGACTTCCGGCAGGAAGCCCGGCGCATGCGGATCGAGGTGATGCCGCCGTCGATCAACCGCTCCATGGTGCATTTCGACGTGGACGAGGGCCGCATCGTCTATGCCATGGGCGCCATCAAGGGCGTGGGCGAGCAGGCGGTGCAGCATATCGTGGATGTGCGCGGTGACCGGCCATTCCGCAACCTCAGCGACTTTGCCAGCCGCATTTCGCCGAAGTTCCTGAACAAGAGAACGCTGGAAAGCCTTGTCAACGCAGGGGCATTTGACTGTATCGAGCCGAACCGCGCCCGGGTGTTCGAGGGGCTGGACCGCATCATGGGGCTGGCGCAGCGCACCGAATCCAACGCAACCCTTGGCCAGAACGACATGTTCGGCGGGGCAGGGGCTGAGGAAGAACTGCAGCTGCCGGAGGTGAACGGCTGGCTGCCGGGCGAGCGGCTGCAGCGCGAGCATGCGGCCATCGGCTTCTATCTGTCGTCTCATCCGCTCGATGAATATGCGCCGCTGCTGGAGCGCATGCGGGTGCAGATGTGGGCGCAGTTCTCCGAGGCCGTGAAGCGCGGTGCGTCGGCCGGGCGCCTTGCCGGAACCGTGATCTCCAAGCAGGAGCGCAAGACCAAGTCCGGCAATCGCATGGGCATCGTGCGCTTCTCTGATCCCACCGGCCAGTTCGAGGCACTGCTCTTCTCCGAAAAGCTCGCCCAGTTCCGCGATGTGCTGGAAGTCGGCAAGTCGATGGTGGTGCTGGTCAACGCCGACATGCGCGACGACGAGCCCTCCATCCGCATCGAGCAGGTGGATCCGGTGGAGGTGATGGCTGCCCGCGTGCAGAAGAGCCTGCGCGTCTTCCTGCGCGACCCGCGCCCGCTCAAGAGCCTGTCGCACCACCTCGGCGTCAAGGGCGAGGGGGAGGTGAACGTGGTCGTGCTGCTGGACGAGGGCAAGCGCGAGGTGGAAGTCCGTCTTCCGGGCCGCTACCGCCTGTCGCCGGAAATCGCCGGTGCGCTGAAGGCCGTGCCGGGCGTCACGGACGTGCAACTGGCCTGATCCTGCACCGGAAAACGGCGGGCGAGGCTGTTAAAACCTGTCATTTGCGCTTGTCATGGCGCGGATGCGCGCATATAAGGCGCCCATTCCACACACGGGGGAAGGCTTTGGCTTGTCCATTTGCCGTTCCGGTGTCTGCTTCAGCCTCAGGCTGCTGCTGCACGCTCCCCGTGGAGGTTCAACCGGAAAAATATGGAGTTCAGGGCCATGGCATTGCCCGATTTCACCATGCGTCAGCTGCTCGAAGCTGGTGTGCACTTTGGTCACCAGAAGCACCGCTGGAACCCGCGCATGGCGCCGTACATCTTCGGCGTTCGCAACGACATCCACATCATGGATCTCGGCCAGACCGTTCCGCTGCTGCACCAGGCTCTCAAGGCCGTCAGCGACACCGTTGCCAAGGGCGGCCGTGTGTTGATCGTCGGCACCAAGCGTCAGGCTCAGGAAGCTGTTGCCGAATCCGCACGCAACTGCGCGCAGTACTTCGTCAACGCCCGCTGGCTCGGCGGCATGCTGACCAACTGGAAGACCATTTCCGGTTCGATTCAGCGCCTGCGCAAACTCGAAGAGACCCTGTCCACGGACACCTCGGGCCTGACCAAGAAGGAAAAGCTGTTCATGGACCGCGAGCGCGAGAAGCTCGAGCGGAACCTGGGCGGCATCAAGGACATGGGCGGCCTGCCGGATCTGATCTTCGTGATCGACACCAACCGTGAAGCCATCGCCATCCAGGAAGCCCGCCGTCTGGGCATCCCGGTCGCCGCGATCCTCGACTCGAACTGCTCGCCGGAAGGCATCACCTATCCGGTCCCGGGCAACGACGACGCCGGCCGTGCGATTGCGCTGTACTGCGACCTGATCGCCCGTGCAGCTCTCGACGGCATTTCCCGCGCCCAGGGTGGCATGGGCATCGACGTCGGTGCTTCCGAGTCCGCTCCGGTCGAGCCGGCTCTCGACGCTGAAGAAGAATCGGCTGACGCCTGATTCTGTTGCAGGTGCGGCGCCCGGCGCCGCACCTGTTCTGACCTTGGCAGCGGCCTCATGGCTGCGCCGTTTTGAGGTCAGGCGCGGCAATGCCGCTGACGGAGGCCCCTCTTGCGGGAACCGTCATAAAGGCGCGGTTGGCCTTGGGCTAAACCGTGCGAAGCTTTAACTCCGATTCACGAGGCTACCATGAGCATTACCGCAGGAATGGTGAAGGATCTGCGCGAGAAGACCGGCGCAGGCATGATGGACTGCAAGGCTGCTCTGACCGAAACCAACGGTGACATGGAAGCAGCGATCGACTGGCTGCGTGCCAAGGGTCTCGCCAAGGCTGCCAAGAAGGCCGGCCGCGTGGCTGCTGAAGGCCTGGTTGGCGTTGCATCCAAGGGCACGACCGCTGCCGTCATCGAGCTGAACTCCGAAACCGACTTCGTGGCCCGTAACGACGGCTTCCAGGCTCTGGTGCGCGATGTCGCCGCCGTTGCCCTGACCGCTGGCGGTGATGTCGAGGCGATTTCCGCTGCCGGCTACCCGGGCTCCGACAAGTCCGTTGACGCATCCATCAAGGATGCCATCGCCACCATCGGCGAGAACATGACCCTTCGCCGCGCAGCCGTCCTGTCCGTCAACGACGGCGTTGTCTCTACCTATGTTCACAGCGCCATTTCCGATGGCCTCGGCAAGATCGGCGTGCTCGTCGCGCTCGAATCTGCTGGTGACAAGGACAAGCTGAACGCTCTGGGCCGCCAGATCGCCATGCACATTGCCGCCACCAGCCCGCTGTCGCTGAACGTCGACCAGCTGGACCCGGCCGTTGTCGAGCGTGAGCGCGCCGTGTTCATCGAGCAGGCTCGCGAATCCGGCAAGCCGGACAACATCATCGAGAAGATGGTCGAAGGCCGCATCCGCAAGTTCTACGAGGAAGTGACCCTCGTGAAGCAGGCATTCGTCATCGACCCGGACAAGACCGTCGAGCAGGCCGTTGAGGCTCTCGGCAAGGAACTCGGCACCGCAGTCACGCTCTCCGGCTTCGTCCGCTTCGCTCTCGGCGAGGGGATCGAGAAGGAAGAGACGGACTTCGCGGCAGAGGTCGCCGCGGCGGCCGGCCACTAAGCCCAGAGGGCGCCGGATCAAACCGGCGCCTTTTTTTTGACAGCCCTTTTTTTCACGATCATTGAACCGGAAGGTATGCCCATGTCCAAACCGCTGCGCTGGCGCCGTGTGCTTCTGAAACTCTCGGGCGAGGCCCTGATGGGCAGCCAGTCCTTCGGCATCGATCCGGCAGTGGTCGAGCGGATCGCGCTTGAGATTGCCAGTGCGGTGAAGCTGGGTGCGCAGGTGGGTGTGGTGATCGGCGGCGGCAACATCTTCCGCGGCGTGGCTGTTGCGGCCAAGGGCGGCAACCGCGTCACCGGTGACCACATGGGCATGCTGGCGACGGTCATGAACAGCCTGACCGTGGCCGACGCCCTGCGCCGCCACGACATCCCGGCCCGCGTGCTTTCGGCCGTGCCGGTGCCCTCCATCTGCGAAACCTTCACCCAGCGTGGTGCCGAGCGTTACATGGAAGACGGCGACGTGATCGTCTTTGCCGGCGGCACGGGCAACCCGTTCTTCACCACCGATTCCGGCGCGGCCCTGCGCGCAGCCGAAATGAAGTGCGATGCCTTCCTGAAGGGCACGCAGGTGAACGGCATCTATTCGGAAGACCCGAAGATCAATCCGGATGCGGAGCGCTACACCGAACTGACCTATGAGGATGTGATCACCCGCAATCTCAAGGTCATGGACACGACGGCCATTGCGCTGGCCCGCGACAACAAGATCCCCGTGATCGTCTTCTCGATCCACACCCCCGGCGCTCTGGTGAGCGTTCTGGAAGAGCGCGGCCTCTACACGGTCGTCAGCTGATTTTCCAAAGAGCGGGAGGGCTTTTCCGGCCTTCCCGGCGTCAGGACATGCAGAGTGGCGGAATGCGGCTTGCGCATCCGCCTGTCTCCTGCTTATTCAGGGGCTCTGCCTGAGTTGGTCTTGTCTTTCGGCGAGACTGTGCCATGTTTGCGCCGCGCCAGCAAAGCGTGAGCCAACGAAAAACAAAGCGAGGAAGTTATGCCGGTTGAAGGTGTCGATCTCAAAGATCTCGAGCGTCGTATGCAGGGCGCACTTGGTGTTCTGAAGACCGAACTTGCGGGCCTTCGCACCGGCCGTGCTTCCTCCAGCATGCTGGATGCCATCGTCGTCAACGCCTATGGCCAGTCCATGCCGATCAACCAGGTTGGCACCGTCTCCGTGCCGGAGCCGCGCATGGTCGCGATCCAGGTCTGGGACAAGGGCATGGTCAGCGCCGTCGAAAAGGCGATTCGCGAGTCGAGCCTTGGCCTCAACCCGGTGATCGATGGCCAGCTGCTGCGCCTGCCGATCCCGGAGCTGAACGCTGAGCGCCGCCAGGAGCTGATCAAGGTCGCGCACAAATATGCCGAGGCCGCCAAGGTCGCCATCCGTCACGTGCGCCGCGACGGCATGGACATCATCAAGAAGCTGGAGAAGGATGGCGGCATCAGCCAGGATGACGCCCGTGTTGCTTCCGATGACGTGCAGAAGCTGACCGACGCCCGCATTGCCGAGGCCGACAGCATGCTGGAAAAGAAACAGCAGGAAATCTCCCAGGTCTGAGGATCTGAAAGGGGGCTGGTTCTGTGCCTGCCCCCGCCAGCCTGGAAGTGTGCCCCGGGGGACTTGATGACCAGCCGACCTGAAACTGGCTCCAGCGTGACAGGCCCCGCTCCCGGCGGTGCCGCCGCGCCGCGCCATGTCGCCATCATCATGGATGGCAATGGCCGCTGGGCTCAGGCACGCGGGCTGCCCCGCACCGAAGGGCACCGCCATGGGCTGGAAGCGCTGCGCAAGATCATCCGCCATGCGTCGTCGCGCGGCGTCGATTTCATCACGCTCTACAGTTTCTCCTCCGAAAACTGGCGCCGTCCACCCACCGAAGTCAGCTTCCTGATGTCGCTGCTGCGCCGTTTCGTGCAGCGCGATCTGAGCGAACTGCACAAGGCCAATTGCCGGGTGCGCATCATCGGCGAGCGTGAAGGGCTGGATCCGGGCATCCGCAGCCTGCTTGAAGAGAGCGAGCGGGTGACGGCAGCCAACACCGGCATGACCGTTGTCATCGCCTTCAATTATGGCTCGCGCGATGAAATCACCCGTGCGGTGCGCAAGCTCACGCAGCGATATCTGGCGGAGGGGCGTGATCCTTCGGCCATTACCGATGCGGAGATTTCGGCCAATCTCGATACGGCCGGTATCCCTGACCCTGATCTCATCATCCGCACCAGCGGCGAGCTGCGCCTGTCCAACTTCCTGATGTGGCAGGCGGCCTATGCCGAATTCTATTTCACGCCGGTTCTTTGGCCCGATTTCGGGCCTGAGGAGTTTGACGCGGCGCTTGCTTCCTTCTGCGAGCGTGAGCGGCGCTTTGGCGGCGTGACCGCTACGGGATCCTGATCATGGCCGGGGGGGCAAATGGCAATAGCGGAACCGGCGGTCCGGCCGGGCCGATGGCGGACCTGAAGCTGCGGTTCATTTCCGCGCTGATTCTGGGGCCGCTCGTGCTTCTCATCGCCTGGCGGGGCGGCGAGGCATTCTTCGCGCTGGCGCTGCTTGGCTGCGCGCTGTTCCTGAAGGAGTGGCTGGCGATTGTCGGGGCGCGGCCGGCCGGCCTGCCTGCACTGGCGGGCTTTGTTACGCTTCTGGCCGTCGCGGGGCTGATCTACACGGGGCATGAGCTGTGGGCCCTTGCCGCGCTGGCCGCCGGTGCGGGGCTCAGCATCTTGTCGGCCCGGGCCGGGAAGACCGGTTTCTGGACGGCAGAAGGCATTCTTTATTCCAGTCTCGCTCTCGGGGCGCTGATGCTGCTGCGCCGCGGCAGCGAGGGCGAGCTGCACATCTTCTTCCTGCTGGCGGTTGTCTGGGTGACCGATGTTGCGGCCTATTTCACCGGGCGCAAGCTGGGGGGCCCGAAGCTCTGGCCGCGCGTTTCGCCGAAGAAGACCTGGTCCGGCGCCATCGGCGGCCTGGTCTTCGGTGCGCTTGGCGGCCTCGGCGTTGTTGCGGTTCTGGGGCAGGGCGGCACGCTTTCCTGGTTTGCCTTCGGTCTTGCAGTTTCCGCTGTTTCGCAGGGCGGTGACCTGCTGGAATCGGCGATCAAGCGGCGCTTTGGCGTCAAGGATTCCGGGCGTCTCATTCCCGGCCATGGCGGTATCATGGACCGGATCGACGGGCTGGTGGCGGCTGCCATCTTCGCCGTGCTGTGCGGACTGCTCTTCGGCGGCAGTCTTGCCGATCCGATGTCCGGCATCGGTTTTCAGTAAGTTCAAGAGCCTGGGTGGTTGGCTGTGGTGAGTGAGGCAGAGAAGGGCCGGGACGCTTCGGCAGGGCTTGAGGCGATGCTGGCAGGGCGGACCGCGCCGCTGCGGCTGGTCATTCTCGGGGCCACCGGCTCCATCGGCCGCAACACGCTCGATCTCGTTGCCCGCTATCCGCAGCATTTTGAAGTGGCGGCACTCGTGGCCGGTCAGGATGCGGCCGGGCTTGCGGAACTCGCCCGTCAGACCGGAGCCGGTTTTGCCGCTCTGGCCGATCCTTCAAAAGGCGAAGAGCTGGCCGCGTATCTTGCGGGAACCGGGATTGCCTGCGGTGCCGGTGAAGCTGGGGTCATTGAGGCGGCGCTTCGGCCCGCAGACATGGTGATGGCGGCCATCGTCGGTGCTGCCGGCTTGCGGCCCACCTTTGCAGCGCTTGAAGCGGGCCGCACCATCGCGCTGGCCAACAAGGAATGCCTCGTTTGCGCCGGGGACCTCTTCATGGCCGCCGCAGGGCGGGCAGGGGCAACGGTGCTGCCGGTCGATTCGGAGCATAATGCCATCTTCCAGGTGCTGGAGAGCCGCAATCTGGCGGAAGTGGAAAAAATCATCCTCACCGCTTCGGGCGGGCCGTTCCGCACCCTCTCCCTCTCCGAAATGGCGCATGTTTCGCCTCAACAGGCATTGAAACATCCCAACTGGAGCATGGGCAGCCGCATCACTATCGACAGTGCCACCTTGATGAACAAGGGGCTGGAGGTGATCGAGGCCTCACATCTCTTCCCGCTGCGCCACGATCAGATCGAGGTTCTGGTGCATCCGCAATCGGCTATCCACGGAATGGTGCAATATACCGATGGCTCGCTGCTGGCGCAGCTTGGACCGGCCGACATGCGCACGCCCATCGCTCACTGCCTTGCCTGGCCCGCCCGCATGCCCGTGCCGGGGGCACGGCTCGACCTTGCAAAGCTCGGCTCGCTGACCTTCGAAGCTCCGGATATCAAGCGGTTTCCGGCGCTCGGTCTTGCACTGGATGCCATGCGGGCAGGGGGCTGCGCACCGGCTGCGCTGAACGCGGCGGACGAAGTGGCGGTTGCCGCATTCCTGTCCGGGCAGATCGGCTTTACGGGCATTGCCGGGCTGGTTGGGGCGGTGCTCGACAGGCTGGCGGCTGGGCAGGATCTGGCTCCGGCTGCAGACATCGATTCCATTCTGGCGCTTGATATGCAGGCGCGGGCCGTGGCTCACGAATTGCTGAACCGCTTTGCATTGACCTGACCGCCGCCAGGAGGGAGGTTTTCCCCGCCGCATTTGGCGCTCGGGACTAATTTCCGCCATACATCTGGCATCACCTTGGCTGGATGGCTATCTTCCGGGCAGGAAAGGGGCGAAACATGACCGCCCCGCTACCCGCGTCTTGCGCAAGTTCAGGATAGGTGAATGGATCTTCTCGCAGCCCTGTCGTCCCAGCCGGTGCTCACCCTGCCAGCCTTCCTGTTCGTGCTGACGGTTGTCGTTTTCTTTCATGAGCTTGGCCATTTTGCGGTGGCCCGCTGGTGCGGCGTGGACGTGGAGGCCTTCTCCATCGGCTTTGGCCGTGAGCTGATCGGCTTCAATGACCGCAAGGGCACACGCTGGAAACTCTGCCTCATACCGCTGGGCGGTTATGTGAAATTCTCCGGCGATGAGAATGCGGCCAGTGTGCCTGATCATGAAAAGGTGGCGGCCATGAGCGAGGCGCAGCGGGCAGGGGCTTTCATGGCCAAGCCTGTCTGGCAGCGCGCGGCCGTGGTTGCCGCCGGCCCGGTCGCCAATTTCATCCTCGCCATCGTCATCTTCGCCTTCATTTTCGGCGCTTTTGGCCGTGTCGTTTCAACGCCGCTGGTTGGCGAAGTGCAGCCGGAAAGTGCGGCTGCGGAGGCAGGGCTTCAGCCTGGAGATCTGATCACCGCGGTCAACGGCACTCCGATCGAGACCTTTGCCGAGTTGCAGCGCATCGTCAGCGTCAGTGCCGGTGTGCCGCTGCGGCTGGAGGTCGAGCGGCAGGGGCAATTGACGGACCTGACCGTGACGCCGCAGCTGCGCGAGCTGAAGGATGACTTCGGCAATGTGCAGCGTATCGGCCTTCTGGGGGTGTCGCGGACCGTGCAGGAAGGCGACCGGATCCAGAAAACTTATGGTCCTGCAGCTGCAGTGAAAGAGGGTGTTAACGAAACATGGTTCGTTATGGTGCGGACCGTGGAGTATATCGGCAAGGTCGTGCGCGGACGCGAACCGGCTGACCAGCTTGGCGGCCCGATCCGCATCGCGGAAGTGGCCGGTCAGGTGGCGACGCTTGGCTTCATTCCGCTGCTGCAGCTTGCCGCAGTGCTTTCGGTCAGCATTGGCCTGCTCAATCTGATGCCGGTGCCGATGCTGGATGGGGGACATCTGGTTTATTATGCTGCGGAAGCTGTCAGAGGGCGGCCGCTCAGTGAGAAAGCGCAGGAATTCGGCTTCCGCATCGGCCTCACGCTGGTGCTGATGCTCATGGTTTTTGCGACCTGGAATGACCTGTCACGTCTTGTTGGCCGCTGGCTGCCTGCGTGACATGCCCGCAACGCATTCAAATGAAATCTGTTTCGTGTGAATCGTGCGGTTGCGTATTCGGCAAAAGGATGTAAAACCAAGGCCGGATGCTGAGAATCTGACTATGATCCTTCGGGATCAGTTTTGTAAAAAAGGCATAGCTCGAATATGCAGCGACTGCGGAAAATCTCCCGCGCCGTGATTTTGTCGGCGCCGCTCCTTGTCACCGGCGGGATGCTGCCTGACCCGTTCGGGTCGTTCGTTTCCACTGCGGAGGCAGCCGTTGCGGGTTCCATCGTCGTGCGTGGCAACACGCGCATCGAGGCAGAAACCGTCGCGAGCTACATGACCATCAAGCGGGGGCAGCAGTATTCTGCGGCCGATATCGACGAATCGCTCAAGGCGCTGTTTGCGACGGGGCTGTTCGAAGATGTCCGCATCACGCAGCAGGGCGGCACTGTGGTCGTCACGGTTGTGGAAAACCCGGTCATCTCGCGTGTGTCCTTCGAGGGCAACAAGCGTCTGAGCGCGGAAACCCTCAAGGGCGTCGTGCGCACCACCGAGCGCTCCATGCTGAGCCGCAGCAGGGTGCAGAGCGACGTTCAGAACATTCTGGAAGCATACCGCCGCTCGGGCCGTTACCGCGCCTCGGTTGATCCCAAGACCATCGACCGTGGCAATGGCCGCGTCGATCTGGTGTTCGAGATCAATGAAGGCGAAAAGACCGGCGTCGAGCGCATCAGCTTCGTTGGTAACAAGAACTTCAGTGACCGCCGCCTGCGCGATGTGATCCGCACGCGCGAAAGCGGTCTGCTGAGCTGGCTGCGCAGCTCCGACACCTATGATCCGGACCGTCTTGCCGCGGATCAGGAGCTGCTGCGTCAGTACTATTATCAGAATGGTTATGCTGATTTCCGGATCATTGCTGCCAGTGCCGACCTCGATCGCGAGCAGAACGTCTTCTATGTGACCTTCACGATTGATGAAGGCGAGAAGTACCAGATCGGGAATGTGGAAGTTCAGAGCTCCCTGTCGTCGATCGACCCCGAGAGCCTGAAGTCCTACGTGCGTACAAGCTCTGGCGACACCTATAACTCCCGCCGTGTCGAGCAGTCTCTGGAAGACCTGACGATGCAGGTGTCCAGGGAAGGCTATGCCTTTGCCGAGGTGCGTCCGCGCGCCCTGCGCAACTACGAGACCAAGACGATTGATCTCGTCTACAACATCGAGGAAGGCCCGCGCGCCTATGTCGAGCGGATCAACATCCGCGGCAACGACCGGACGCGTGAATATGTCATCCGCCGCGAATTCGATCTGGCGGAAGGCGATGCCTTCAACCGTGTTCTCATGGACAAGGCCGAGCGCCGCCTGAAGAACCTTGGTTTCTTCAAGGAAGTGCGCATCACCACCGAGCGTGGCAGCTCGCCCGACCGCGTTGTCATCAACGTGGATGTGGAAGAGCAGGCAACCGGTGAAGTGTCGTTCGGTGTTGGTTACTCGACCACCGATGGCGTGATCGGCGATATCTCCATCAGCGAAAAGAACTTCCTCGGCCGCGGTCAGTATATCAAGCTTGGCGTTGGCGGTGGTGAGAGCACCCAGTCCTACGAGTTTGCTTTCCAGGAGCCGTTCTTCCTGGGCCGCCGTATTGCTCTGGATCTCGAAGCCTATCGCCGTGTTTCGAAGAACAATGACTACCGCAGCTATGATGAAGAGATCACCGGTGGTGGTTTCGGCTTCACCCTGCCGCTGCGTGAGGATGAGCTTTCTCTGAAGCTGTTCTACAACATTTACCAGACCAAGATTAAGGATCCGAAGAACCTTGCCACCAATCTGGCGACCTGTTCGAACAACTCGAACCTGTCTCCTGCGGTTTGCGATGCCCTTGGTACTTATCTGACATCGCTGGCTGGTTACGCGCTGATCTACAACACGCTCGATAACAACCTGAACCCGTCGAACGGCCTTTACGGCAAGTTCCAGCAGGAATTCGCAGGTATCGGCGGTGACACGCAGTTCATGCGCTCGACCGTTGAAGGCCGTGCTTACCGGGAGATCTTCCCGGATGCCGGGATCGTCGGTAACGTCACGCTGCGTGCCGGTCATATCCAGGGCTTCGGCAGCAAGCGTCTGCGCATCTCCGATCAGTTCATGATGGGTGGTGAGCTGGTGCGCGGCTTCGAAAGCCAGGGCATCGGTCCGCGTGATGCGACGACGGGTGATGCCATCGGTGGCCGCTTCTACGTGGCTGGTACTGTGGAAGCGACTTTCCCGTTCCCGGTCATTCCGGAAGAGTTCGGCTTGAGCGGTGCCGTCTTTGCCGACGCCGGTTCGCTGTGGGATGCGGACAACAAGCTGGTTCAGGCTGTGGGCACCAACGGTGTGAACAGCAACAGCTTCAAGGTGCGCGCTTCGGTGGGTGCCGGTATCCGCTGGCAGTCGCCCTTCGGCCCGCTGCGCATGGACTTCGCCGTGCCGGTCGTCAAGGAAACAGGCGACAAGACCCAGGTGTTCCGTCTCGGTGGCGGTACCCGGTTCTGAGCCGGAGAAGCAGGAATTCAACGGCCGCCGCATCAAACGGCGGCCGTTTTCTTTTGTAGTCAGAACATCTTGCGGGAGACAGTTCATGTCCGATCCCATCTTCTTCCCGCCCATGGCCGAGATGCCGCTTGAGCGGATCGTGGCCCTGTCCGGCGGCGAGCTTCAGCGCGGTGACCCGGCTCTTCTGATCAGCAAGGTGGCGCCGCTTGAGGATGCGGAGCCGGGTGCGCTGGTTTTCTTCGACAATGTGAAGTACCTCGCTGAGCTCGGCAGCACACGGGCAAGTGCCTGCATCGTTGCGCCGAAGCATGTCGCCAAAGTGCCGGAGGAGGTGGCTGTCATCGTCTGCAAGGATCCGTACAGAGCCTGGGCGCTTGTGCTGGCCGGTCTGTTTCCTGCGGCCATGCAGCCGGAGCCCTTTTATGGCGAGACACGGATTTCGGAGCGGGCAACCGTGCATCCGGCAGCCGTCATTGAAGAGGGCGCCGTCATCGAGCCGGGCGCCGTCATCGGTGAGGGCGCCGAAGTTGGTGCGGGGTCCCATATTGGCCCCAATGCCGTCATCGGCTGCAATGTGCGTGTCGGCCGGGAGTGCCGGATCGGCGCCAATGCCGTGCTGCAGCACGCCCTGCTTGGCAACCGGGTCATTCTTCATCCCGGCGTCTGTGTCGGGCAGGATGGTTTCGGTTATGCCATGGGTCTTGGCGGGCATCTGAAGGTGCCTCAGATCGGCCGTGTCATCATTCAGGACGACGTGGAGATCGGGGCAAACACCACAATTGACCGCGGTGCCAACCGTGACACGGTGATTGGTGAAGGCACCAAGATCGACAATCAGGTCCAGGTTGGCCACAACGTCGTTATCGGCCGCCACTGCGTGATCGTTTCGCAGGTCGGGCTTTCCGGAAGTTCGACCCTGGCCGACTATGTGGCCATTGGCGGACAGTCCGGTGTGGCCGGCCACGTGGAAATCGGCATGGGCGCGCAGATCGCTGCGGTCAGCGTCGTCAATGACGCGGTTCCGGCAGGCGGGCGCTATGGCGGCGTGCCCGCCAAACCGGTGAAACAGTGGTTCCGTGAAATCACGGCACTGAAAAAACTGGCAGAACGTGGATCTGACGCCTGACAGGCGCGTTCTACTGCGATAAACAGCAGCAAATGACAGTTTCCCTGCAAGAGGGCGATGGATATGGAAGAACAGAAGACAACGCTCAACGCTGCCGACATCATGCGCGTGATGGAGCTCCTGCCGCACCGCTATCCGTTCCTGATGATCGACAGGATCATCGAGATGAACGGTGACGAATCCTGCATCGGCATCAAGAATGTCACGATCAACGAGCCGCATTTCCAGGGGCATTTTCCGGCTCATCCGGTGATGCCGGGCGTTCTGCTGATCGAGGCCATGGCGCAGACGGCCGGCGCCCTGTGCGTCAACTCCCTGAGCACCGACGACACGCCGCAGCTCGTCTATCTCATGACCGTCGACAAGGCCAAGTTCCGCAAGCCGGTGATGCCGGGCGATCAGGTCGAATTCCATGTGAAGAAGATCCGTAACCGCCTGAACATCTGGAAATTTGAGGCGATTGCCAAGGTGGATGGCGCTAAGGTCGCTGAAGCTGAAATCAGCGCCATGATCGTCGACGCCTGAGGAAATCATGTCCCACATTCATCCCTCCGCAATCATTGAAGACGGTGCGTCTCTCGGTGACGGGGTTCGCATCGGGCCTTTCTGCCACGTGGGCAAGGATGTGGTGCTGGGCGATGGTGTCGAGCTGAAGTCGCATGTGGCCGTTGCCGGATCCACCCGGATCGGTGCGCGCACGGTCATCTTCCCCTTTGCGTCCATCGGTCATCAGGCCCAGGATCTCAAGTTCAAGGGCGAGCACGCAACGCTGAGCGTCGGCGAGGACTGCATCATCCGGGAAGGCGTGACGATGAACGCCGGAACGGAAGGGGGCGGTTCTTCCACCACCATCGGCAACCGTTGCGCTTTCCTTGCGAACTCTCACGTCGGCCATGACAGCCATCTGGGGGATGGCTGCGTGCTATCCAACAATGTGATGATTGCCGGCCACGTCGAAGTGGGCAGCCACGTCATTTTCGGCGGCGGATCGGCCGTCATCCAGTTCACCCGCATTGGCGACCACGCCTTTGTTGGTGGCCTGGCGGGCCTCGAGAATGATCTCATTCCCTATGGCATGGTCACGGGCAACCGGGCGCGGCTTGGCGGCCTCAATCTCGTCGGTCTGAAGCGGCGCAACTTCCCGCGTGAGCAGATCCATGCCCTGCGAGCCGCCTACCGCGAGCTGTTCGAGAGCGAGGAAGGCACGCTGCGTGACCGCGCCCAGAAGATTGCCGCCAGTATGACGGACCAGCCGCTGGTGAAGCAGGTGACGGATTTCATCCTTGTCGAGGGTGAGCGCCGGTTCTGCACGCCGCGTGGCCCTGCGGGCGATGCCTGACATGACTACCGCCAGCGATGCCGGAAAGACCGGGACCTCCACAGGATGTCTCGGTATCATCGCGGGCGGCGGCCGTCTGCCGGGGCTTATTCTGGCCGATCTGCAGGCCCGGGGCGAGCCCGTGCATCTTGTCGCCATCAAGGGCGAGGCCGAGCCGGAGCTTGCCGCCCAGGCCGATATCGAGCTGGGCTGGGGCCAGATCGGACAGCTGTTCAAGAGCCTCAAACAGGCGCACTGCGACCGGGTGCTGCTGATCGGCGGCATCACCAAGAGGCCGGATTTCACCTCCGTCATGGGCGATCTGGGCACCATGCGCCGCCTGCCGGCCATCCTCAAGGCGATGATTGGCGGCGATGACAGTCTTCTGACCCGTGTGATCGGCATCTTTGAAGCCGAAGGCCTCAAGGCCGTTGGCGTGCGCGATGTGGCCCCTGCGCTGCTGGCGCGGGAAGGCCTGCTGGCAGGCAGGATGCCTGAAAGCGAAGCTCAGGCCGATATGGCACTGGCCTACAAGGCGGTGCAAAGGCTGGGTGAACTGGATATTGGCCAGGCCGCTGTCGCCATTGGCGGGCGTGTGATCGCGCTGGAAGGGGCCGAAGGCACCGATGCGATGCTGGCGCGCTGCGCCGAGCTGCGGCGCATTGGCCGGGTCAAGACCAAGGGTGCGGCAGGCGTTCTGGTGAAGGCGGCAAAGCCCGGGCAGGACCTTCGGGTGGATCTTCCCACCATTGGCCCGCGCACGGTCGAGCTTGCCAAGGCGGCCGGGCTTGCCGGCATTGCGGTGGAAGCGGGCCATGCGCTGGTGGCCGATGAAGCCGAGACGGCGGCGGCCGCCAAGGCGGGCGGATTGTTTCTCTTCGGCCTGACGCGAAACGGGAGCGATGCAGCATGAACACTGAGGTGATGACCGGCAATCCGGGGCGTCCGCTGAAGGTGTTTCTGGTGGCTGGCGAGGAATCGGGCGATTCTCTTGGCGCCAATCTCATGGCCTCGCTGAAGCAGCTGCACGGCGGCCCGATTGTCTTTGAGGGCGTCGGCGGCGAGCGGATGGCGCATCAGGGGCTGGAGAGCCTCTTTCCGCTGTCCGACATTGCAGTGATGGGCCTGACGGCGGTCTTGAAGCGCCTGCCCACCATCGTCCGGCGCGTCTATCAGGCTGTCGACGCGGCAATTGCCGCCAATCCGGATGTGCTGATCATCATCGACAGCCCGGATTTCACGCATAATGTCGCCAAGCGGGTGCGCAAGCGCGCGCCGCATATTCCCATTGTCGATTACGTGTCGCCTTCCGTCTGGGCCTGGCGTCCGGGCCGGGCGAAGAAGATGAGCGTCTATGTGGACCGGCTTCTGGCGCTGCTGCCGTTTGAACCGGCGGCCCACAAGCGCCTCGGCGGCCCGCCCACCTTCTACGTCGGTCATCCGCTGATCGAGAAGGCGGCTCTGCTGCGCCCGGCTGCCGGTGAGCGCAGGCCGGTGGGCGAGGGCGCTCCCGTTCTGCTGCTGCTGCCCGGCAGCCGCCGCAGCGAGGTGGATGCACTGCTGGATGATTTCGGCCAGATCCTGTTGCAGCTTGCCCCGCTTCACCCGGGGCTGGAAGTGCTGCTGCCGGCGGTGCCGCATCTGGCGGACCGCATCACGGAGCGGGTTGCCGGCTGGCCGTTGCCGCCGCAGATCATCCGGGGCGAGGCGGAGAAATTTGCAGCCTTCCGCCGTGCGCATGCGGCACTGGCGGCCTCCGGCACCGTGTCGCTGGAACTGGCAGCCTCAGGCGTTCCCATGGCGATCTGCTACCGGCTCGACTGGTTTTACCGCCGCCTGAAACAGCTGCACAAGATCATGCCGATTGCCAGCGTCTCTTCCATGGTGCTGCCCAACATCATTCTGGAGCGCAATGTGGTGCCGGAATTCCTCGATGAGGAGGTCAATCCGGAGCGCCTTGTGCCCGTCATCTCGAAGCTGTTGAGCGATACGCCCGAGCGGCGCACGCAGGTGGATGCCTTCACGGCGCTCGATGGCATGATGCGCCTGCCGGATGGCCGCTCCCAGAGCGAGGCCGCGGCCCGGATCGTGCTGGATCTCCTCACGTCGTAATACCAAGGCTTTCGATGCTGACGCATCACGCCTTGAAAATGCTCAAGCCCCCCTTTTCCTGTTCTGCATGCACATAGCAAAAAGGGCGCCGTCTGGCGCCCTTTCCGTATTTATCAGATCAGAAGATCTCAGCTGCGGTTGCCGAGCGGCACGTAGTCGCGCTGCGGAGCGCCGGTGTAGAGCTGGCGCGGACGGCCGATGCGCTGGGACGGATCTTCGATCATCTCGTTCCACTGTGCGATCCAGCCCACGGTGCGGGCGAGGGCGAAGAGCACGGTGAACATGGTGGTCGGGAAGCCGAGCGCACGCAGCGTGATGCCCGAGTAGAAGTCGACGTTCGGGTAGAGCTTCTTCTCGATGAAGTACGGATCGTTGAGGGCGATCTTTTCCAGCTCGAGGGCAACCTGCATCAGCGGGTCATCCGCATGGCCGGTGGCCTCCAGCACTTCGTACATGGTCTTCTGCATGATCTTGGCGCGCGGGTCGTAGTTCTTGTAGACCCGGTGGCCGAAGCCCATCAGACGGAACGGATCGTTCTTGTCCTTGGCGCGCTCGATATATTCGGGGATGCGGTCAACCGAGCCGATTTCCATCAGCATGTTGAGCGCGGCCTCGTTGGCGCCGCCGTGTGCCGGGCCCCAGAGGCAGGCAATGCCGGCCGCGATGCAGGCGAACGGGTTGGCACCCGACGAGCCGGCAAGACGCACGGTCGAGGTCGAGGCGTTCTGCTCGTGGTCGGCGTGCAGGATGAAGATGCGGTCCATGGCGCGGGACAGGACCGGGTTGACCTTGTACTCCTCACAAGGCACGGCAAAGCACATGCGCAGGAAGTTGGAGGCGTAGTCGAGGTCGTTCTTCGGGTAAACGAAGGGCTGGCCGACGTGGTACTTGTAGGCCATCGCGGCGATCGTCGGCATCTTGGCGATCATGCGCAGCGAAGCGACCATGCGCTGGTGCGGATCGGTGATGTCGGTCGAGTCGTGATAGAAGGCGGAGAGGGCACCCACGGTACCGACCATGACGGCCATCGGATGGGCGTCGCGGCGGTAGCCGGTGAAGAACCGGTTCATCTGCTCATGCACCATGGTGTGGTGCGTGACGCGGTAGTCGAAGTCCTTCTTCTGGGCGGCTGTCGGCAGCTCGCCATAGAGAAGCAGGTAGCAGACTTCCAGGAAGTCACCCTTCTCGGCCAGCTGCTCGATCGGGTAACCGCGGTGCAGAAGCACACCTTCGTCGCCATCGATGTAGGTAATCTTGGATTCGCACGATGCGGTCGAAGTGAAACCCGGATCGTAGGTGAACATGCCCGTCTCTTTGTAGAGAGTGGAGATGTCCACGACCGACGGTCCGATGGAGCCATCGAGAATCTTGAAATCGCTGGCCTTGCCGTCAACAGTCAGGTTGGCTTTCGTGTCGCCCATTCAGGTAACCCCTTCGTCTGGAACTGCCGGTGCATTCTGGCGTTGGGAGCGCCGCAGACCTTGACCGGTCTGCCTGATGCTTGCGCGGCGGTTGAAATAGCCCCGGATTGCGTAGCCCATTTGAGCGGGGGCCGCAAGCTGCATGCTGCGCTGCCCATGGCGCGAAAACGTCTGCGCCATGAGCCTTGTTCCACTGAATAACGCTGAACGTTATTCTTTAAATACCTGCCTGATCAGGCATCAAGCAGCCTGGTCGGCGATGCGGCCAAGGGATTCGTCCTTGCCCAGAACCACCAGCACATCATAGATGCCGGGCGAGGTGCCACGGCCCGTCAGAGCGGCGCGCAAGGGCTGCGCCACCTTGCCAAGCTTGAGGTTTTCGGCTTCCGCAAAGGCCTTGACGATGGCCTCCGTGCTCTCCTGCGACCAGGTGCCGTCGGCCTCGAGCTGCGGCAGAAGGCGGGCGAGGATCGACTTGCCTTCTGCATCCAGAATGGTGCCGGCTTTCTCGTCGAGGTCAATTGGCCGCACCCGCCAAAGGTATGATGCGCTTTCGGTGAGTTCCACCAGCGTTTTGGCGCGTTCCTTGAGGCCTGGCAGGGCCGCCAGCACCTTGGCTTCGTTGCCGGGGGCTGCCATCCAGTCGAGAATGGCAGCGCCGCCCTCGTTATGGGCAATGCAGGCCTTCCAGTGCACCAGAAGGTCCGCATCGGCGGTGGCGCGCATGTAGTGGCCGTTGAGGTTCTCCAGCTTCTTGAAGTCGAAGCGGGCCGGCGAACGGCCGATGGACTCTAGGCCGAACCAGGAAATCATGTCTTCGGTGGACATGATCTCGTCGTCGCCATGGCTCCAGCCGAGACGGGCGAGATAGTTGCGCATGGCGGCCGGCAGATAGCCCATGGCGCGGTAGGCTTCCGCCCCCAGCGCGCCGTGGCGCTTGGAAAGCTTGGCGCCATCCGGACCATGAATCAGCGGGATATGCGACATGCTGGGCACATCCCAGCCCATGGCCTGATAGATCAGGGTCTGGCGGGCGGCATTGGTCAGGTGGTCGTCACCACGAATGATATGGGTGATGCCCATGTCATGGTCGTCCACCACCACGGCCAGCATGTAGGTCGGCACGCCGTCCGAGCGCATCAGCACGAGATCATCGAGATCCTTGTTCGGGAAGGTGATGCGGCCCTGCACCTGATCGTCGACGATGGTCTCGCCCTCAAGCGGTGCGCGCAGGCGGATGGCCGGGGCAACGCCAGCCGGTGCCTCTGAGGCGTCGCGGTCGCGCCATGTGCCGTCATAGCGCGGCGGGCGGCCTTCGGCGCGGGCCTTCTCGCGCATTTCTTCCAGTTCCTGCGGCGAGCAATAGCAGCGGTAGGCGGTGCCGCGGGCCAGCATTTCTTCCACCACTTCCTGATGGCGCTTGACGCGGCCGAACTGGGACACGGGCTCGCCGTCCCAATCGAGGCCGAGCCAGGTCAGGCCGTCGAGCAGCGCATCCACGGCTTCCTTGGTGGAGCGGGCGCGGTCGGTGTCCTCGATGCGCAGCAGCATCTTGCCGCCGTGGCGCTTGGCAAACAGCCAGTTGAAGAGGGCCGTGCGGGCGCCGCCAATATGAAGGTAGCCGGTCGGGGAAGGCGCAAAGCGCGTGACGATCTGGTCAGCCATGGTCAGGATGTTGTTTCTCTGTCAGAGTGAGGTGATGCCGGTCAGGACCGGAATCCGGTTGCTGGCTCTTTAGCACAGGCGCGCGGCCCGGCAAATGTCCGGGGTGCAGCGAATGGACAAAGGCTATGGGCAAGGCCGGTGAGGCGCGCCGGCAGTGTGGGGCGGGTTTGCGTTTGGCGTGTGAAGCAGGGGCCGCAGGGCCATGGCCGATGCAGGGCTGACAGGCTCTGCAACAGATGACAGGGCGCCGCCGCCGCGCCGCCCCTTTTCCATTCCTCACTGGTTTTACCGGCATGGTGAGCGCCTGTGGCGCAAGCGGGCGCATGCGCCCGATGCCGGACTGCTGAAACCGGCTGCAGCGGTCAGCCGCAAGGCCCCGCGTGATCTTGCCCCCGTGCTGCAGGCCTTTGCCTTCTGCGGTGGCATTGCACTTTATTTTTCCCTCCCGCGTGAGCCCAATGCCTGGGTGCTGATGGCGCTGGCGGTTGTCTCCCTGGGCTTCGCCCTCCGGGCGCATTGGCGCGGGCGGCTCAATCCGGTGGTGCTGGTTCTGGCCCTGACGCTGGCAGGGGCGGCGGCAGGGGCCATGCGCACGGTCAGCATCGCCGCGCCGGTGCTGAAGGGGCCGGTTTCGGCGGAGATTTCCGGCCACGTTTCGGGCATCGCCGGGGCGGGCGCATCCCGGCAGGTGACGGTTGATGTGGCGCACTGGTCGCGCCGGGGCGAGCCGCCGGCGCGGGTGCGGCTGGTGCTGCGGCAGGCGCAGAAGCTTGCCATCGGCGATGCCATCAAGGTGAGGGCCCGGCTGGTGCCGCCCTCGGGCCCGGTGAGGCCGGGCGGCTATGACTTTGCCTTCCGCGCCTATTATGACCGGATCGGCGCCACCGGCTTTGTGCTGGGCGCGCCGGAGACAATAGACCTGCCGCCGCCGGGGCTCCGGCTGAAGGCGCTTCGGGAGATCGAGGCGGTGCGGGCGGGCCTTGTCGAAGGCATTCGCACCGCCCTTGGCGAGGGAGACCGGGCGGCGCTGGCGGCGGCACTGCTGGTGGGTGATCGAAGCCTCATTTCCGATGAAACGGTTGAGGATCTGCGCGAGGCCGGGCTGGCGCATGTGCTGTCGATTTCCGGTCTGCACATGGCGCTCTTTGCAGGCGGCGTCTATGCGGCGGCGCTGGCGCTGCTGGCCGCCTTTCCGCCGGTTGCCCTGCGCCTGCCCATCCACAAGATCGCCGCCTGTGTGGCGCTGGCCACGGCCACGGCCTATCTGCTGCTGTCGGGCGCCAGTGTGCCGACGCAGCGCTCCTATCTGATGATCGCGCTGGTGTTTCTGGGGCTGTTGACCGGGCGGCGTGGCCTCAGCCTGCGCAGCCTGTCGCTGGTGGCGCTGGCACTGCTGATCATCGCGCCGGAGGACCTCTATAACCCCGGTTTCCAGATGTCCTTTGCCGCCGTGCTGTGTCTTGTCGCCGTCTATGACGACTGGTCACGCCGTCCGGCCACGAAGATGAATGCGGCACGGCGGGCGGGCCTCTCGCCCTTCCGCCGCATCCTTTCATCTGTTGTGTTATGGGCTGGCGGACTGGCGGTGACGTCGCTTGTGGCCGGTGTGGCGACGGGGGTGATCGGGGCCTATCATTTCGACCGGGTCTCGCCCTACGGGCTGCTCGGCAACCTGCTGGCGATGCCTGCCGTCTCCTTCATCGTCATGCCGGCCGGAGTGCTGGCCTTCCTGCTGCTGCCCTTTGGTCTTGCGGATCTGCCGCTGGCGGTGATGGCCTGGGGTATCGACCTGATGCTGGCCTCGGCCAGTTTCACCGCCTCGCTCAGCGACACGGACGGGGTGACCGGACAGATGCCCGCGCTCGCGGCGGTGATGCTGACGGCCTCGGTCTTCCTGCTGCTGCTGGCCAATGGGCGCTGGCGGGTCCTAGCAGCCATACCGCTCGGGATTGGCATTGTCTCACTGATGCTCTTCCGCCCGCCGGATGTGCTTGTCGCTGACCGGGGCATGCTGGTGGCCCTGCGCGATGCCTCAGGAGATTTGCGTGTCACGGCCTCCAAGGTCGGCTTTGCTGCGGAGACCTGGCTGCGGGGCGATGGGGTGCCTCCGATGGCCTTCGAGGCGCGCCGCCTGCTGCCGCGGGACATGGCCTGTGATCCGTCCGGCTGCGTGACCTGGGCCTATCCGCTGCCTTCGGAAGAAGGGGCTGGGGTGGCTCCACTTCGCGTGGCTCTCAGCCGCAGTCTCGAGGCGCTGGAGGAGGATTGCCGCCTTGCGGATATGGTCATCAGCAGCTTCACCCTTCCGCACGCTTGTGCAAAGGCGCTGGCCATCGGCGGGCCGGAGCGCACGGAGAAAGGCGCGCTCGCCCTCTGGCTGGATGTGGTGGAGGGCAAGGTGGTGATCACGCACCTGCAATGGGCCCGCCCCGTCCGCACGCGCCCGTGGCACGGGGTGCCGTGAGGGGGGAGCGTCCACGTGCTTTTCTCTCCAGCTTCATGCTGGGACGAACGAAGAGAGGATCCGGGACAGTGGCCAGCTTCAGCACTGCGCTTCAATCTCAACGCTCTGCAAGCGAGTGGTTCCCGGATCTCCGCTTTGCTGCGTCCGGGACGACGCGGAGCGTGTGGCAGATCTGTGCTTTTGCCTCAGCATAGTGAAGGCCGCAGCCGCTGATGACGGCCTTGTCGTCAGGCACCGTGTCACCCCGGCCAAGCGCAGCGCGAGCCGGGGCCTACTCGCTCGCAGAGAGGTGCTTTGTCTTGAGCCGTGAGGCAGGGTTTTCTCTTTCGCCAGCCTCTGTGCGGCTTTCAGTCCCAAAGCTCTGCGAATGAGCGCACCTCAGACTTACGCTTCGCTTCGGCCTGGGATGACGATGGAGAGGAAAGCAAGTGGGCTGGCCTCACTGCTGCCGGGGCAAGGGTGGAATGTCCTCGTGCGGGGCGAAGATGGCGGAGGCGGTCCAGTGCGGCTGCTCGCCGCTGAAAAGCTCCAGGAAGCTGATGGCAAGGTCCGGGTCTTCGAGGATGTTCTCCCGGAAGGACCACCAGGTGCGCAGGTCCGAAAGCTCCGGCACTTCATGCGGCTCTGTGTGGAATTCCTGCGCCAGAACGGCAGCCCGCACGGCAAGGCAATAGGTGACATAGGCGTGGCCTTCCGGCCAGAAGACGGCCGGGGCACCGCCGCCCGACGGGGCAGGTGCGTCCGGTGCCGTCCCGCAGCGCCGGGCCGTCAGCGGGCCGAAATGCAGAAGCTCGCGCAGCATCAGCCCGGCGGCGAAGGTGACATAGCCGCGCCGGTCTGCATCTGCCTTGTGCTTCTGCGCTTCAAAGGCGCGGTACCAGCTCATGAAGGCGGCGGTCAGCTTGCCGTCATCCACGGTGAAGGGCTGGCCGGTCTCGACCGTCAGGCCGGAGGCATGCTCGTGGAAGGAAGCGATGAACCAGCGCAGGCGGCGGATTGCCTTGCGCACCGGCATGCGGGAGTTCTCGAAGCTGGCAAGCGGGCCGCTCATGTCAGATCCTTTCGGCCAGCTGTTGCAGCAGGCTGCCCAGCGCCTCGCGGTCGCGGAATGCGCCCGCAATTTCGTCCTTGCTGCTGTCGCAGAGCAGCAGGGCGATGCGCAGAAGTTCATGCTCGCCCGAGAGGCTGCCCGGCGTTCCGGAGCGCTCCGCCAGCAGCCAGACCACAAGCGCGGTCATGGCAAGGCGCAGGCGCGCCGGTTCCATGCCGCTGTCCGGCACGGCAGCGGAGACGATGCCGGGAGCCGGGCTGATGAAACTGTGCCGGTCGAGCCCCTGCACAAGCGCTGCGGCACGGGCCGGGCTGTCGAAACTTTCATCCAGCGCCTCGTGCCAGCAGAGCACGGCCACCGTCTCGCTGACGAGAAGGGTGGAAAGACCGGTCTCGGCCAGGAACACCGCGCCACCCCAGGCGAGCGCGCCGGCCACATCGGCGGGAGCGGCAGGACCGCCTTGCAGCGCAAGGCTGGCCCGCTGCAGGGAAACAGCATCCGGCGTGCGCACACGCAGGCGGCCGATCTTTTCACCGGCAACGTCCTCGACAATGCGGTTCAGCGAGGCGCGGATCTCGCGCGGCAGCAGGCTGAGGGCCGGTTCGATGAGCGACTTCGGCACCGGTGCCTTCTGGCGCAGGCCGCGCAGGATGTCCCTGAGCGGCAGGGCAAGTTCCTCAGGCCCCGGAACGGGCGGGTGCTTCATGGCGCAACTCCTGATTTTCCGCCCAAGTATAGGGGCGCAGCGCCGTGTTTGCCATAAACCTCAAGGTCGCATCGAGATCTTTCACAACAGCCTGCGAGCCGAGGCCCATGGCATTCTGGGCCGAGCTTGCCTGTCCCATGCGCACGCAGTCCTCGATGGGCAGGCCGAGATGCAGCCCGGTGGCAAAGCCGGCATTGAAGCAGTCGCCGCAGCCGCAGGTGCAGACCACCTCAATAGCATAGGCCGGGAGATCGAAGGCGAGGCCCTTGTTGTCCCGGTACATGGCGCCCAGCGCGCCGAGGGTCAGGATGACAGCCCCGGTGCCCTGATCGAGCAGGAATTTGGCAATGTCCTCGAAATCCTCCAGCCCGGACAGGGCGCGGGCTTCTTCCTCGGAGGGCATGAAATAGTCCGTATGCGCCAGCAGCGGCCTGACCAGCGGCAGGTCATCGCGGATGGAGGCGAAGACGTCCAGCGTGGTGGTAACGCCGCGGCGCCTCGCTTCCGCCATCAGCTCCGCATTGCGGCCCTTGTCCATCCGGTCCATCAGGCCAACGCCGCCCACATGCAGGATCTTCGTGTCGAGAACGGTTTCCGCCTGCGCGTCGTCCACATAGAAGCCCGCCGTGGCGCCGCGCTTGTGCAGGGCAGGGCGGGCACCATCTGGCCGGGTGGTGACGATGGAGGAAGAGGTGGAAAAGCCCTCGCAGCGCTGCATCAGGCTGGTGTCGACGCCGAAGCGGCCGAGTTTCATCAGCACCCAGTCGCCCATGTCGTCCTGGCCGACGCCGCCCACGGCCCGCACTTTCAGCCCGTGCTTGGCCGCAACGATGGCGGCGCTGCCGGCCGCGCCGGAGACGGCCAGCGTGAAGTCCTCGACAAACAGGGTGCCGCCGCCCGCCGGAAGCTCGTTCACCGGGCGGCAGAGGGCGTCAAACGTGTAGAAGCCCATGGATGTGTAATCTGCCCGCATGGCCCACCTCACCGCAGCCGCTGACCGCTGACTGTGTCAAAGAAATACAGCCGGGACAGATCGAAGGCGATAGCCTGTGTCCGGTCAAGATCCGAGCGGTAGCTGCGGTCGGCCTTCACCTCGAACAGCAGGCTGCCGGGCTTCAGCGTCAGATAGGTGAGGTCGCCGGTCGGCTCCACGCCATAGACTGGTGCGCTCATGTGGCCGCCGCTGTCGGTGACGTGGCAGTCTTCCGGGCGCACGCCGAGGGTCACGTCCCCGCTGTGGGCAAGGCGCACGCCCGGGATGGAGATGCCGGGGGCGGAGAACGTTCCGTTCTCCAGCCGCCCCGGCACCAGGTTCATCGGGGGAGAGCCGATGAACCCTGCAACGAAGGTGTTGGCCGGGTCGTTGTAGATCTCGTCCGGGGTGCCGGTCTGCTGGATCGCGCCGTTCTGCATGATGACGATCCGGTCGGCCAGCGTCATGGCCTCAATCTGGTCATGGGTGACGTAGACGGTGGTGATGGCCAGCTGGCGCTGGATATGCTTGATCTGCACGCGCATCGCCTGCCGCAGCTTGGCGTCGAGGTTCGACAGCGGCTCGTCCATCAGGAACACTTGCGGCTGGCGCACGATGGCACGGGCAAGAGCTGCGCGCTGGCGCTGGCCGCCGGAGAGCGCGCCCGGCTTGCGGTCGAGATAGTCCGATAGCTCCACGAGGGCGGCGGCTTCCCGCACGCGCCGGTCATGTTCGGCCTTCGGCACGCCGCGCATGCGCAAGGGAAAGCGGATGTTCTCGTAGATGCTCATGTTGGGGTAGAGCGCATAGCCCTGGAACACCATGGCCACATCACGGTCGCGGGCGTCCACGGAGTTCATCACCTCGCCATCCATGCGGATCTCGCCTTCGCTGGGGTCCTCCAGCCCGGCGATCATGCGCATGGTGGTGGTCTTGCCGCAGCCCGAAGGGCCGAGGAAGACGATGAATTCCTTGTCGGCGATGTCGATGTTCACATCGCGCACGCCCCAGAAGCTGCCCCAGGACTTCTGGATGCCGGAGAGTTCGATACGTGCCATGGTGCTTATCCCTTGACCGCGCCCATCGTCAGCCCGCGCGAGAGATGCTTCTGGATGGCGGCCACCACCAGGAACACCGGAACGAACGCGAGGAAGGCGACGAGGGCAATTGCGTTGTAGATGACCCCGTCTGATCCGCCGGTGAAGTTGGCGAGCGCCACCGAGAGCGTATAGGCATCCTTGGTGGAGGCGATCAGAAGGGTGAAGAGGAATTCGTTGATCGCGAAAATGGCCGCGATGACGCCTGCGGTGATGATGCCCGGCAGGATGGCCGGGATGATGATCTCCCACAGGATGCGCAGGTCCGAGGCTCCGTCCGTGCGCGCCGCATCCTCCAGCTCTTTCGGGATGTCGAGCATATAGGAGCGGATGATCCAGGTGACGACCGACAGGTTGACCGCCGCATAGATCAGCATCAGCGCCCAGACCGTGTTGAGCAGGCCCATCGTCTTGAACAGGAAGAAGATCGGGATCGCCACGATGGCCGGGGCCATCATGCGGGTGGAAAGGATGTAGAAGCCGATGTCCTCCCGGCCCTTGTAGCGGTAGCGGGCGAGCGAGAAGGCGGCTGGCACGGCCAGCACCAGATCGATGACGACGGACCCGGCAATCGCCAGCAGCGAGTTGCGCAGGTAATGGCCCATCGGCCAGTCACGCCAGATCATGTGCCAGGCATCGAGGCTGAAGCTCGGCAGGTAGATCGGCTGGGGCGTGATGATTTCTGTCCGCGGGCGGAAGCCGATGGACAGGAACCAGAGCACGGGGGCGAGGCAGAACAGGGCCCAGGCCCCGAGGATGAGATAGCGCAGGAAGAGCTTTTCGCCCTTGTTGCGGCGCTGCGAGGCCATGGCCTAGTCCCTCCCGGAGCGGAAGGCGCGCTTGACGGCAAGCTGCGCGATGATGACGGTGAGAACCAGCATGACCACCGAGGCTGCCGAGGCGTAGCCGAAGTTGAAGGTCTTGAAGCCGATCCGGTAGATGAAATAGCTGATCGTCTCCGTCGCGCCGCCGGGCGTGCCTTGCGTCATGATGAAGACGTTGGCGAACATGGTGGTGATGTCGATGCCGCGCAGGATCACCGCCACGGCGATCACGGGCCGCATCATTGGCAGTGAAATGTTCCAGAAGATCGCGCCCCAGCTGGCGCCATCGAGGCGGGCGGCTTCCTCCACTTCCTCGTCCTGCCCCTGAAGCGCGGCCACGAAGATGATGAAGAGGAATGGCGTCCACTGCCAGATATCGGCGACGATCAGCGTCAGGCGGGACAACCAGATCGAGGATGTCCAGGCGATGTGCCCGTCGATGAGGCCGATGCGCATGAGGAGGTCCGCAATGACGCGGCCATCCATGAAGGCGAGCTTCCAGATGAAGGCGACGGCCGAGGGCATGAACAGCATCGGCACCAGGAAGATGATGCGCCAGCCCTTGATCCACGGGTCACGGTAGGCGTGGAAGGCCAGCAGCAGCGCCAGCAGGCATTCGGCGATGAGGGCGATGCCGCCGATGATCGCGGTATTGGCGAGCGCTGCCCAGAACTCCCGGTCGCTCAGGAGATCCTGATAGTTCTCCAGCCCGACGAAATTCCAGGTGTTGAACTTCACATAGAAGAGAGACTGATAGATCGCATAGGCGCCCGGATAGAGCGTGATCGTCAGCAGGAAGCAGACGGCCGGAGCCACCAGCAGGTAGGGGAAAAGCTGGCGCATGCGCGGATTGCGGCGCCTGAAGGTACGGCCGGGCAGAGCCGGAGCGGCAGAAGCCGCCCCGGCTGCCGGCAGGTGGGTGCCGGTCATTGCAGGTCCTCAGAAGGGCAGAGCCTTGTCCTTGCCCACCCAGAGGCCGGGTGCGGCGGCGGCATAGTCGACCGGCGGCTTGCTGCCATAGAAGCCGTTGCGGTCCATGATCTTGCGGACGGCGGCCGCCGCATTGTCCAGAGCCTGTTTGCCGGAGATCTGGCCGGTCAGGGCGCGGTTGATCTCGTTGCCCATGACCTGTTCCATCTCGAACATGCCGGGCAGGCGCGGGGCGCACCAGGCATAGTCGAGCGACTTGCTCCACACTTCCGCCGGCTGTGAGGCCACCTGCAGGTTCGGATTGGTGAGAACCGACCGGTAGCCCGGCGCCACGCCATTGGCGTTGGCCTCGTTCATGGCCATGATCGAGGCGGTGGTGAGGAAGGCGAGCATCAGGAATGCGCCTTCCGCATTCTGGCTGTTTGCCGCCACGCAGGAGGTCGAGCCTGCGATATTGGGCGGTGCGAAATGACCGCCGGCAATGCGCGGCTCGTAGATGGTGACGAAATCATCGACGATCTGCGACTGGTCGGGGCGCATGGCCTGCGTGCCCGAATCCTGCCAGCTGATGTTGGTGGCGACCTGTCCGCCGAGCCATGCGGCGCGGTTTTCGCCCCAGCCTGCACCGGCAAAGCCTTCGATGGCGTTCTTGGACAGCGCAAGGATGATATCCATGCCCTTGTTGCCCGCGTCGCCGTTGAAGATGGGTTCCCACTTGTCGTCGAAGAGCATCATGCCGGCCTGCGCCGCCACATGCTCCCAGGTGTAGGTGGACCAGAAACCGCGCGCGCCCAGCATGCCGATACCGGCAACGCCCCGGGTCTTGTTGTTCAGTTCTGCCGACAGGCGGATCAGCTCGTCATAGGTCGGGACGGAGGTCCATCTGTCGATCGGGCCACCCAGAACCTCCTCGACCATCTTCTTGCGCAGATGCACCATCTGGATGTCGCAGTCGAACGGGATGCCGTACATGGTCCCGTTGAAATAGCCGTAGTTCAGGCGGTAGGTGTCGTAGAAGTCGTCGAGCGGCAGTTTCCACTTCTCGGCATAGTCGCCAAGCGGGGCGAGGAAGCCGGGGGCTGCAAAATCGCCCAGCCAGGGTGAGAAGAACTGCAGCGCATCGAAGGACGCATTGCCGGAGATGAACTCGGCAACGGCCTTGTCATAGAAGCTGTCATCGGGGATCGGCACCAGCTCCACCTTGATTCCGGACAGGGCCTCGAACGGGTCGAGCCCCTCGGCGGCGGATTCCTGATCGGCAGCGCCAATGGCAAAGCGCACGGTCGTGCCGGCGAATTCCTTGCGCACCGCCTCCCAGTCGCAGGTGCGGATCCAGTCCTTTGCCGGGTCCCACAGCGGCTTGCTGTCGGTCAGGCCATAGAGCTTCTGATAATCGGCGCGGACGTATTTCGAGATGGAAATATCGTCCAGAACGGTCTGCGGATCGGGCAGGCCGTTCTGCGCCAGAAGACGCGTGCTCCATGACGTGCCGATCAGTGATGCGCCGGCGGCAGCAGTGCCTGCCTTCAGGAACGAACGGCGCGAAAGATTACCGGTGATACCCATCAAGTCTCCTCCCAGATGACGATGGCCATGATTTGCCGATGGCATTTCCGCGGCCCCGGTTGCGCAGAGGTTGCGCCGGGCAGGCTGTTCGTTGCCTGCGGAGATGGGGCCGGAACATTTGAATGTTCTATAAAACAATTGTTCGCAATTTCGCGCTTGTCAATCGGATTTGATGCAAAGTTGGATCTGAGGCGTTGTGCGGTGCGATGGGGTCTGTGAGCGATTGCAGTGACGAATGATTGAACAAGTTCGTTGACACAAGAACGAAAGTTCACAATGCTTGCGGCAACTCAACCCCACCAAGGCATATGAAATGGCTTCAAACGTCGCGCTTACAGGTCTCGCCCGCGATCTGGCCGCCAGGGCGCAGGCGGGCCGTCCGGTCCGCATCGGACTGATCGGGTCCGGCGAAATGGGCACGGACATCGTCACCCGCGCCTCCATGATGGATGGCGTCGAAGTGGCTGCAATTGCGGACATCAATCCGGCGGCCGCGCACAAGGCCGTGGAGATTGCCCGTCAGGAGCCAGGGCATAGCCAGGACGCCGGCACGGTGGACAAGCTGAATGCCGCCATCGAATCCGGCCGCACGGCGATTGCCGCGTCTTCGGACATCATTCTCGAATCGGGCCTCATCGACGTGGTGATTGATGCCACGGGCGTTCCGGCTGTCGGTGCCGAGATCGGCCTCAATGCCATGGAGCGCGGCAAGCATCTCGTCATGATGAACGTCGAGGCAGACGTGACCATCGGTGCCTATCTGCGGCGCGAGGCGGACCGTCTGGGTGTTGTCTACAGCCTTGGGGCGGGCGATGAGCCGTCTTCCTGCATGGAGCTGATCGAGTTCGTCTCCGCCATGGGCCACCGCATCGTCTGTGCGGGCAAGGGCAAGAACAACCCGCTCAACATCGACGCGACGCCGGATGCCTATGCGGCGGAAGCCAAGGCGCGCCATATGAATGCGCGCATGCTGGTGGAATTCGTCGATGGCTCCAAGACCATGGTGGAAATGGCCGCCATCGCCAATGCCACGGGCCTGATCCCGGACTGTGACGGCATGCATGGGCCCGCTGCCGGGCCGAAGGAACTGGCAACCACCCTCATCCCGCAGAAGGATGGCGGCGTGCTGTCCGGCATCGGCCGTGTGGACTTTTCCGTCGGCAAGGGGCTGGCGCCGGGCGTTTTCGTTGTTGCCGAAGCCGAGCATCCGCGCGTCTGGGAGCGGATGAAGGATCTGAAGATGGGCGACGGCCCGTATTTCAGCTTCATCCGGCCCTATCATCTGACCTCGCTGGAAGTGCCGCTGACCTGCGCCCGTGCGGTTCTGTATGGCAAGGCCGACATGATCCCGCTCGACAAGCCGGTGGCGGAAGTCTGCGCGGTGGCGAAGCGCGACCTGCAGCCGGGCGAGACGCTGGACCAGATCGGCGAATACACCTACCGCGCCTGGGTCATGGAAGTCTCCCGCGCCCGTGCCGCCAAGGGCATTCCCGCCGGTCTGCTGACGGGGGCCAAGGTCACCCAGCCGATCCGCAAGGGCGAACTGATCACCAGCGACAACACCGCGCTTCCCGCCAACTCCCGCATTGCCGAACTGCGCCGCCGCCAGGATGCGATGGTGTACGGGCAAGAGCTGGCGCATGCCTGAGGACAAAGCCATGGCCAACACCGCTGAAAAGGCAAAGGGCGCTGCGCCCGCAGCCGACGCCAATCTTCCCTATGCGCTGCGCACCTACTCGCCCGAGGTGCTGACGGAAGCGCTGCGCAAGATGATGCTGATCCGCAAGTTCGAGGAAGGCGCGGAAGACAGCTACATGCGCGGCCTCATTCACGGCACCATGCACCTGTCCATCGGGCAGGAAGCTTCCGCCGTGGGCTCGTCCATGTCGCTGAGCGATGAGGACAAAATCACCTCCAACCATCGCGGCCATGGGCACTGCGTTGCCAAGGGCGCGGATCTGGGGCGGATGTTTGCCGAGTTCTTCGGCAAGGAAACCGGCTACTGCCGGGGCCGGGGCGGCTCCATGCACATCGCAGACGTGGCCAAGGGCAATCTCGGCGCCAATGGCATCGTCGGCGGCGGCCTGCCGATTGCCGTGGGTGCTGCTCTTGCTGCCAAGCGGCTGGGCACGGGCGCTGTGACGGTCTGCTTCTTCGGTGATGGCGCCAACAACGAGGGCGCTTTCCACGAGGCGCTGAACATGGCCGCCGTCTGGAAGCTGCCGGTGGTGTTCGTCTGCGAGAACAACAAATACGGCATGTCCACTTCGGTGGAGCGCTCCACGGCTGTGAAGCATATTTCCGAGCGTGCCGCCGCCTACAGCATGCCGGGCGTGACCGTGGACGGGAATGACTTCTCCGCCGTTGCCGAAGCCGTGGATGCGGCGGTGGCCCGTGCGCGGGCAGGCGAGGGGCCGAGTCTGGTCGAGAACGTCACCTACCGCTGGCGCGGCCATTCCAAGTCTGACCGCAACCGCTACCGCACCAAGGAAGAAATCGCCGAATGGATGGACCGCGACCCGATCAAGCGCATGGCCGCGATGCTGGTTGATCATGGCATCCTGACCCAGGAAGGCATCGAGGCACTGGAGGCCGGTGTGGCGCAGCAGATTGCCGATGCCATCGCCTTTGCCGCCGCGAGCCCGTCGCCACAGGCCTCCGAGGCCACCCGTTTCGTTTACACTGAAGAGACCTCAGCATGAACGCGCATCCGGCGAGCCCCCTCCGCGAACTCTCCTATGCCGAGGCCATCCGCGAGGCCATGGATCTGGCGCTGGGCTCAGATCCCCGCGTCGTTCTCATGGGCGAGGACATCGGCGTCTATGGCGGCGCCTTTCAGGTGACCGGCGATCTCGTGCATAAATACGGCACCGACCGGGTGATGGACACGCCCATCTCGGAACTGGGCGGTGCCGGTGTCGCCGTTGGTGCGGCGCTGACCGGCCTGCGGCCCATCTTCGAGTTCCAGTTCTCCGACTTTGCCGCCCTTGCCATGGAGCAGATCGTCAATCAGGCGGCCAAGCTGCGCTACATGCTGGGCGGCGCCGTTTCCGTGCCGCTGGTCATGCGCTTTCCGGCAGGCTCCGGCACGGGCGCTGCCGCGCAGCACTCCCAGAGCCTTGAAGCCTGGCTGGGTCATGTCCCGGGCCTGAAGGTGGTGCAGCCCTCGACGCCGGAAGATGCCAAGGGCCTGCTGCTGGCGGCGCTGGAGGATCCGGACCCGGTGATGATCTTCGAGCACAAGATCCTCTACAAGATGAAGGGGCATGTGCCGGAGGGCCATTACACCACGCCGATCGGCAAGGCCGCGATCCGCCGTCCGGGCAAGGACCTCACCATCGTCGCCACCGCCATCATGGTGCACAAGGCGCTGGAGGCAGCCGCCACGCTGGAAGCCGAAGGCATCAGCGCCGAAGTGATCGACCTGCGCACCGTGCGGCCGATGGACCGGGAGACGGTTCTGGCCTCCGTGCGCAAGACGGGCCGGCTTGTCTGCGTCTATGAGGGCGTGAAGACGCTGGGCGTTGGCGCTGAAGTCAGCGCCATGGTGGCCGAAAGCGATGCCTTTGATTTCCTCGACGCGCCGATCATCCGCCTGGGCGGGGCCGAAAGCCCGATCCCCTATAATCCCGAGCTGGAAAAGGCCGTTGTGCCGCAGGCGCCGGACATTCTGGATGCGGCCCGCAAGCTGGCGAAGGGGCGTGTGTGATGCCCAATGAAGTGATCATGCCGAAGGTGGACATGGACATGGCGAGCGGCAAGCTCGCCACCTGGCATGTTGCACCCGGTGACTGGGTGGAGAAGGGCGCGCCGCTCTTCGACATCGAAACCGACAAGGCCGCCATGGAAGTGGAGGCACCGGCCTCGGGCTTCCTGCATCATGTCATTGCAGAAGGAACGGATGTGCCGATTGGTGCAACGGTCGCCTGGCTCTATGGCAAGAATGAAGCCGTTGGTGAGCCGCTTAATCAATCCGCCGCGCCTGCTGTTGAAACGCCTGCCGCTTCGCCGGAACCTGCAGCGGTTGCTCCCGCCGCTGCACCCGTTGCCGCGCCTGCGGGCGAAACAGCAGGCGGGGGGCAGGGCCTGCGCGCCACGCCGCTGGCCCGCAGCCTTGCCCGTGAGGGCGGTGTCGATCTTGCTTCTCTCTCCGGCTCCGGTCCGCAGGGCCGCGTGCAGGGGGAGGATGTGCGCAAGGCGCTTGAGGCGGGCAGGGCGGATGTGAGAGCGGAAGCGGTCCTTCCGGCTTCTGCATTGCCGTCGTCTCCCGAATGGCAGACGGGCCCGCTCTCCATCACCCGCAGCAAGGGCGGCACCGGGCTTCCCGTTGTGCTCATCCATGGCTTTGCCAGCGACGGGGCGAGCTGGGCACCGCTGGAGGCCTATCTCAAGCACCGTCCGCTGATCCGCATCGAACTGCCCTCGCATGGCAAGTCGCCGCGCCTGCGCATTCCCGACTTTGCTTCGCTCGCTGCCGAACTGCGCCGGGCGCTGGAGCAGACGGGCGAGGAGAAGGTGCATCTGATCGGCCATAGCCTTGGCGGCGCGCTGGCGCTTGCGCTGGCCGATACGCGGCCCCGGCAGGTGGAGAGCCTGACGCTGATCGCGCCTGCTGGCCTCGGGCCGGACATCAACGGGCAGGTTCTCTCCGGCATCTGCCGGGCGCAGCGGGCCGAGAGCCTTGCCCCCTGGCTGCGCTGCCTCGTTGCCAATCCGGACATGATCACCGATGGCTACGCCAAGGCCGCCATGGCCGGGCGCAAGGATGCGGCTCTCAGGGCGGCGCAAACGGCGCTGGCCGATGTACTGTTCCCCGATGGCACGCAGGGCTTCGATCTGCGCGCGGCGCTGGGCCGTCTCGATGTTCCGGCGCGGATCATCTGGGGCCGGCAGGACGGGATCATCCCCTGGCAGCATGCCTTGCGCGCCAGCGGTCAGGTGGCCTTGCACCTCATTGAGGGCGCCGGGCATATGCCGCAGGTGGAAGTCCCGGATCAGATTGGCAAAATCCTGCGGCAGCACCTATGATGGGGGATCACGGATTCCTCATCGATAGCGGGAAATGCCCATGTCCGACAGCCAGAGCAGCCAGACAAACGGAGCGCGGGAGCGCGGCCCTGCCGACCAGCACGGCCAGCTCCGCATCCGGGCTGCCTGGCTCTATTATGTCGAGGGGCTGACCCAGTCGGAAGTTGCGAAGAAGCTGGACGTGAACCGCATTCTCATCACGCGGCTCCTGTCCGATGCCCGCAAGCGGGGCGAGGTGATCATCCGCATCAAGTCGGACATTGCCCCACTGGTGGAGCTGCAGCGCCAGCTGGAAGAGCGCTTCGGCCTGCGCCAAGCCATCGTCGCGCCTTTCTCCGATCCTGACGGCGATCCGACCCGGGCGATTGCCTCGGCGGCAGGCACCTATGTCTCCGGCATCATGGCCAACCGCATGACCGTGGGCGTGGGCTGGGGCCGCACGCTGCATCAGATGCTGCCCTTCATCGAGGGGCGGCAGCTGGAAGGCGTGCGCGTCATCTCGCTTCTGGGCGGTATTTCGCAGGCCAAGCGCTTCAACCCGGCGGAATTCGCCTGGCAGTTTGCCGAACTCTTTGACGCCGAAGGTTTCCTCGTGCCCGCGCCGGCGCTGGTGGATTCCGTCCAGACCCGCCACGCGCTGCTGGAGCATTGCGGCCTTGATCAGGTGCTGCAGATGGCCGAGACCTGCGATGTGGCGCTGCTCTCCTGCGGCGGTATCTCGACGCTCACCACCTCCTACAGGCTGGGGCAAGTGTCGGAAGCCGAGCGCCAGTCCCTTGTGGCGGCGGGGGCTGTGGGGGATGTGCTCTACCATTTCCTCGACGCAGAAGGGCGCACCGTGCCACATCCGGTGAACGAGCGCTCCATCTCCATCCCGCTCGACCGGCTCGACCGGGTGAAGTCCAAGGTGCTGATTTCCGGCGGGCGCGAGAAGACCCAGATGATGCGCGCCGCCCTGAAGGCGCTGGATATGGATGTTGTCATCACGGATGAACTGACCGCGCAGCGCCTGCTGGGCCAGCTTGAAGCATGAGCCAAGTTCACTGCCTTGTCCCTCGTGCGGACATTTCCGGTGGCCGGTTGCCTTGACAGGCTCTGGTGCCTCTGGGACTGATAGCGCTCCTTCCTTTGTTGCCTCAGGGCATCTCAATCATACGGGTTCGGCCATGACACAGGCGAAACGCGCAGCATTGCTGCTTTCTTCTTCCGTTTTATTTGCCTTTGCCGCATCTGCGCAGGCGGCAGAGCTTCGCTTTGCCTCGCAGGGCGATTTGGTGTCCATGGACCCCTATGCGGTCGAAGAGGTCTTCACCTCCGGCTTTCTCGGCAACGTCTATGAGGGCCTCGTGCGCCGCACGCCGGACCTGAAGCTTGAACCGGCGCTGGCCGAAAGCTGGGAAATGCTGTCGCCCACCCAGTGGCGCTTCCATCTGCGCAAGGGTGTGACCTTCCATGACGGCAGCCCCTTTACCGCAGATGACGTGATCTATTCCGCCGACCGCGTGCGCTCCGGTTCCTCCGACTTCAAGAACCGGCTTCCTGCGGGTGTCGAGATCGTCAAGGTGGATGATCACACGGTTGATTTTCTGACAAAGGAACCGAACCCGATCCTGAACTACACCTGGGCCAACTGGTACATCATGTCCAAGTCCTGGTCCGAGGCGAACAAGGTGGCACCGCCGCAGAAGGGCGGGGACACGGAAAACTACGCGACCCTGCACGAGAACGGCACCGGCCCCTACAAGCTGGCAGCGCGTGAGCCGGGCGTGCGCACAGTGCTTGAGGCTTATCCGCAGTGGTGGGGTGCTTCGGCAAAAACCGGCAACGTGGACAAGGTTACCTACACCCCGGTGCCGAACCCGGCGACCCGTGTGGCCGGGCTTCTGGCCGGTCAGCTGGATGTGGTGTTCCCCATTCCGGTGCAGGATATCCCGCGCCTCGAGGCTGCACCCAATACGGACGTGGCTGCGGGGCCGGAAGTGCGCACCATGTACCTGTCCATGAACCAGTGGAAGGACACGCTGCCGGGCTCCGGCCTTGAGGGCGTCAATCCGCTGAAGGATGTGCGCGTGCGTGAGGCCATCTACCGGGCCATTGACGTCAACACCATCCGCGACAAGATCATGCGCGGCCAGACCACGCCTGCCGCCCTGATGGTGGCACCGGGCGTCAACGGCTACACGGACGAGATCAAGCGGCTGGACTATGATCCGGAAAAGGCCAAGGCGCTGCTGGCGGAAGCCGGTTATCCGGACGGCTTTGCCCTGACTTACCAGTGCTCCAACGACATGTATGTGAATGACGAGGCGACCTGCCTTGCCATTTCCTCCATGCTGGCGAAGGTGGGCATCAAGGCCAAGCCGAACGTGCAGCCGCGGGCCAAGTATCTGGAATCCATCACTGCGCCGAACATGGACTTCGGCCTTGCGATGCTGGGCACCACGCCGTCCAGCCTCGACAGCCACATCGCGCTCTACTCCCTGCACATGTGCCCGCGCGCGGCAGAAGACCGGCCTCTGTGGGACAAGGATGATCTGACGAAGATCGTCGCGGGCAAGTCCAACTTCGCCGGTTACTGCAATCCGGAAGTGGACCGTCTGGCGGGCGAGATCCTGAAGGAAGCCGATCAGGACAAGCGCAATGCGCTGATCCGCGAGGCCTGGACCCTCACCACCAATGACGTGGCCTATGTGCCGCTGCACCAGACCTGGGCCGCGTGGGGCACGGGCAAGAACGTGAAGCTGGAGCGGCGCGCCGACAACGTCTTTGACTGGCGCCACGTGACCATCGGGCAATAATATCAAGGCTTTCGATGCTGACGCATCACGCCTTGAAATTGCTCAAGGGCCGCACGGGCTTAACCAATTCTCGATGAGGCAAGCTCATCGAGAATTGGTATAAGCTTGCTGTCAGAAGCTGCGGCATCCGGGTTCTGGATGCCGTGGCGCAACCGGGATTCTCGGCGCAATGATCTTCTACATGCTCCGCCGCCTGTTTCAGGCGGGTATCGTGCTGCTTGTCGTGGCTTTGGTGGCGTTCTTCATGTTCCGCTATCTGGGCGATCCCGTGTCGCAGCTGGTCAGCGAGGAGACGAGCCTTGCCGACCGGGCGGCGCTGCGCGAGGCGCTGGGGTTGAATGATCCGGTGCTGGTGCAGTTCGGCCATTTCATCGGCCGGGTGGTGCAGGGTGAGTTCGGGCTCTCCTACCAGATGGGCCAGCCGGTGGGCCGGCTCATTGCCGACCGGCTTCCAGCCTCCATCGAACTCAGCGTCATTGCCTTCTCTCTGGCGCTGGCGCTGGGCATTCCGCTCGGCGTGCTGGCAGGGCTGAAGCCGGACAGCTGGCTGGCGCGGGCGATCATGATCTTTTCGCTCGCCGGGATTTCCATGCCCACCTTCTTTGTCGGGCTGATGCTGATGGTCTATTTCGGCGTGGAGCTGAACCTGTTGCCGACCTTTGGCCGGGGCGAGACGGTGGATCTCGGCTTCTGGACAACGGGGCTTCTGACCCGCTCCGGCTGGCTCTCCATCATCCTTCCGGCCTTCACGCTGGGCCTGTTCCAGCTCACCTTCATCATGCGCCTCGTGCGGGCGGAAATGCTGGAGGTGATGCGCATGGACTTCATCCGCTTTGCCAAGGCGCGAGGTCTTCCTGCGCGGCGCATCCACTTCCGCCATGCGCTGAAGAACACGCTGGTGCCGGTGATGACCATTGCCGGGCTGCAATTCGGCTCGATCATCGCCTTCGGCATCATCACCGAGAGCGTATTCCAGTGGCCGGGGATCGGCCTTCTGTTCCTGCAGGCGATTTCGAGCGTCGATATCCCGGTCATCTCCACCTACCTGCTGCTGGTGGCGGTGATCTTCGTGACGGTCAACCTGGTGGTGGACCTGCTTTACTACGCGGTTGATCCGCGCCTGCGCGCCAGCGCCAGCTGAGGAGGAACGGATGCCTGCTTCTGCCACGCCATCCGGTCTGCGCCTTTGGGTCGCCCGGCGCCCGGTGCTCTACCGGTTCCTCGCTTCGCCGCTGACGGTTCTGGCTGCGTTCATCGGCTCGGTCATGATCCTTGCGGCCATCGCCGCACCGCTGATTGCCCCGCACAATCCCTTCGACATTGCCTCGCTCGACCTGCTCAACTCGCTGCTGCCGCCGGTCTGGCATGAGGGCGGCAGCCCCGAGTTCCTGCTGGGAACCGATGATCAGGGCCGCGACCTCTTTTCCGCGCTGCTTTACGGCACCCGCACCTCGCTGATGGTGGGCGGGGTGTCGGTTCTGGCGGCTGTTCTCTTCGGCCTCCTGTTCGGGCTGCTCGCCGGCTATTTTGGCGGGCTGACGGATGCCATCGTCATGCGTGTCGTCGATATCCAGATGACCTTTCCGGCCATCATGGTGGCGCTGCTGGTGGATGGCGTCAGCCGTGGCATCCTGCCGCCGGACCAGCATGACCGGCTCGCCGTCTTCGTCATCATCTTCGCGCTCAGCCTGTCGATCTGGCCGCAGGTGGCCCGCACGGTGCGCGCCTCGACGCTGGTTCAGCGCAACAAGGACTATGTGCTGGCCGCGCAGGTGACCGGCATTTCCGCGCCGGTGATCCTCATCCGCCACATCCTGCCCAACGTCATGGGCCCTGTGCTGGTGATTGCCACCATCAATCTCGGCGTTGCCGTGCTGGGTGAGGCGACGCTGAGCTTCCTCGGCGTCGGCATTCCGGCCTCCGAACCCTCGCTTGGCACCCTGATCCGCATCGGCAACAACTTCCTGTTCTCCGGCGAGCGCTGGCTGGTGGTGTTTCCGGGCATGACGCTGGCGCTGCTGGTGCTGTCGGTCAACCTCGTGGGGGACTGGCTGCGCGATGTCCTCGACCCCAAGCTGCGCTGATCGGAGGCCTTTCATGTCCTTGCTCTCCATTTCCGGCATGAGGGTGGAATACCCGCAGCCCCTTGGCACCTTTGTGGCCGTGCAGAATGTCAGCCTTGAGGTTGGGCACGGCGAGATCGTCGGCATCGTCGGCGAGTCCGGGGCGGGCAAGTCCACCATCGGCAGCGCCGTGATGGGCCTGCTGGAAGCGCCGGGCCGGGTGACGGCGGGTGAAATCCGCTTTGACGGCGGGGCCATCGATCCGGCCAGCGAAAAGACCATGCGCCGCCTGCGCGGCAAGCGCATCTCGATGATCTTTCAGGACCCGCTCACCAGTCTCAATCCGCTGATGACCGTGGGGGCGCAGCTGATCGAGACCATCCGCATTCACCAGCCCATGAGCGAGGGGGACGCGCGGGAGAAGGCCATCGGCCTCTTGGCGCAGGTTGGCATTGCCAGTCCGGCAGAGCGCATCGCGGCCTATCCGCATCAGTTTTCCGGCGGCATGCGCCAGCGTGTGGTGATTGCGCTGGCGCTGTGTTCGGACCCGGATCTGATCATTGCAGATGAACCGACGACGGCGCTGGATGTGTCCGTGCAGGCGCAGATCCTTGATCTCATCCGCAAGCTGGTGAAGGAGCGGGGCATCGGCGTCATTCTCGTCACCCACGACATGGGCGTCATCTCCGGCACGGCTGACCGGGTGGTGGTGATGTACCGGGGCGAGGTGGTGGAGAGCGGTCCGGTGCGGCAGATCATCGATGCGCCCACCCATCCCTATACCCGCAGCCTCATCGGCGCGGTGCCGCGCGGTGACCGCAAGCTGGACCGCTTTCCGCGCCTGACCTATCCGCCGCAGGCAGAGGATGCTCCGCTCGGCATGGACCGCAGCCCGGCGCTGCAATGGCTGACGGAAGGGCGGGAGACCGGAGTGAAGGCGGCTGACGCCAGGCCCCTCATCGAAGTGCGCGATGTGCGCCTGCGTTTCCAGACGAAGGCGGCGCTGCTGCCGTCCAACCGCCGTTACTTCGAAGCCGTGCGCGGCGTCAGCCTTGATATCCGGCAGGGCGAGGTGCTGGGGCTTGTGGGCGAATCCGGCTGCGGCAAGTCCTCGCTTGCCCGCATGCTGGTGCAGATCTACCGGCCAACCTCCGGCGCCATCAGTTTTGATGGCAAGACCGTGGGCGGTGCGGCGAGCCGGGCGGAAGACAGGGCCCTGCGCCAGCAGGTGCAGATGATCTTCCAGGACCCGTATTCCTCGCTCAACCCGCGCATGAGCACGGGCCGGATCATTGCCGAGCCGCTGTCCCACCACGGCCTTGCCACCTCATCTGCCGAACGCCGCAGGATCGTGGCGGATTTGCTGGAAGCGGTGGGGCTTGGGGCAGCTGCGGCGGACAAGTATCCGCATGAGTTCTCCGGCGGCCAGCGCCAGCGCATCGCCATCGCAAGGGCGCTCGCCACGCGGCCCCGGTTCCTCATCTGCGACGAGCCGACCTCGGCGCTGGATGTGTCCATTCAGGCGCAGATCCTCAACTTGTTGAAGGATCTGCGTGATGCGCTGGATCTGACGGTGCTGTTCATCAGCCATGACCTGCCGGTGGTGCGCCAGATGTGCGACCGGGTGATCGTGATGAAGGAGGGGCTGATTGTCGAGGAAGCTGAGACCGAACAGCTCTTTACCGCCCCCGCCAGCCCCTATGCCCGGCACCTGCTTGACCTGATGCCCAGCCTGTAACTCCAGACCCCCGAGCGGCGTTCAAGCCTTGGCATAAGTACCGTCAGATCAGCCCGTGCTTGCGCAGACGGTATTCCAGCCGTGCCCGCGTCAGACCGAGGCGGCGGGCGGCGGCGGAGATGTTGCCTTTTTCCTGCGCCAGCGCATCGCGGTAGAGCGCCTGTTCCTGTGCCTCAATCTGTCCAAGCCCTTCGCTGCGGGCTGGAAGCGGGGCGGTGCCGGGCGTCGTGCGCAGCACCGGCACAGGGCCTGTCGGCCGTTCGCTGCCCTGAAACACGTGGTGCAGGCCGATCAGGCCGTTGTCATCGGCAAAGACCACGCCGCGCTCCACAAGGTTCTGCAATTCGCGGATGTTGCCGGGAAAGTCATAGGCCAGCAGCGCGTCCATGGTGCTGCGGCTGAAGCCAGTGATGGCCTTGCCGTGCTTCTCCCGGAACTGGGCCAGAAAATGGGCGCAGAGCAGGGGGATGTCATCGCGCCGCTCCCGCAGCGGGGGAATGTGGATGGGGCAGACGTTGAGGCGGTAATAAAGGTCGCGCCGGAAGCGCCCGGCAGAGACCTCCTGCGCCAGATCCACATTGCTGGCCGCAACGATGCGCACATTCACCGGAATGGAACGGGTGCCGCCGAGCCGCTCGATGGTGCGCTCCTGAATGGCGCGCAGCAGCTTGCCTTGTGCGGAGAAGGTGAGGGAGGCGATCTCGTCCAGAAACAGCGTGCCGCCTTCTGCCCGTTCGAAATAGCCGGGACGGGCGGTAACCGCCCCGGTATAGGCGCCTTTTTCGACGCCGAAGAGTTCTGACTCCACCAGATTGTCCGGAATGGCCGCGCAGTTGATGGCGATGAAGGGCGCCTTGCTGCGCCGGCCCAGCTGGTGCAGCTGGCTGGAAAACAGCTCCTTGCCCACACCGGATTCGCCGATGAACAGCACGGTCGCATCGGTTGCGGCGACCTTTTCCAAAAGGTGGCTGGCACGCTGGAAGCTGGCGGAGACGCCGACCATGCCGCTCGGGCCCTGGGCAGCAGGCTCTGCTGCGGCCGTTTCCGCTGAGGTCCCTTTGGCGCTGGTTGCGGCGCTGCGCCCGCGCCAGGACAGGCCGAAATATTCCTGCTCCGGCGCATCCTTGCCCCAGGCCGCAGCATCGCGTCCCACCACAAGGCAGTGCTGTGCGCCCATGCCTGCGCATTCGATCTCGCGGAAGAATACCGGATGGCCGAGAATGCGGCTGGTGTAGCCGGAGGGCACGCCGGTCTGCATCCAGCATACGGGCTCCTGCGCAAGGCCATGGCTGGCGTGATGCTCTGCGGCTTCCGAGGAGTCCTCCCAGACGAATTCGCCGTGATAGGTGCCCTTGTCCGCATCAAACTCGAAGTGGCGGGTCGTCACCTTGACGAAGCCCTCCAGCGTGTGAACGCGCGGACCTGCGGCCAGAAGCTGGGTGATGCTGGCTCCGGCAAAGCGGTCCAGCACCAGTTCCGCCGCCCTTACGCCCTGCAGATAGCCGATGCGCATCAGCAGCGCCTTGGCCCGCTCCATGCCCAGCGTGTCGATCAGCTCGGCGCGAAGCGCGCCCAGCACCTGCGACTGGATCAGTACCATGCGCTGGTCGTTGAGCCAGATGCGCCCGTCGCCGAGGGCAAAGAGCAGCGAATGCGCCAGATCATCCAGCGTTGGCGGGGCGGCCGTGGGCAGCTCGCTGAAGGCCCCGCGCCGGATCATCCGGCCCGTGCGCGCCGAGGCTTCGGCCAGGGAAATCAGATGGTCAGGGGTGCCGGGTGTGTTCATGAATTTCATGTTTTCATGAAACTGATGAGATGTTCAATGAAATTCTGAAACCCTGCGGAATGCGGCATGGCTGCCCGCCCGTTGTTCCTCGCGGAAAAGTCCATGTTCTTCAGTGGCTTGCCCCACATGTCTGGCGCAGGCCCGTTGTGGCACGGCGCTTGCCTAAGGGAAACTACGGCCATTTGAGGAGATGGTCTGGCGGCGGAAGCTGCCAAGAGGAGGACGGCACGGGCGGTGCGGCAGGGCAAACTGCGGCGCCTCCGGCCAAAGGGAGGACCTGATCATGAACATGCTGCATGCCGGATTTCTGAAGCCGGGAAGCTGGAGCGGGCGCATCTTTGACGGCAGCTGGTTGGCCTCTGCCGCCGGTACGCTGACCGTGCGCGAACCTGCGACCGGAGACGTGCTTGCCGAAACGGGCCTTGCCGGGCCGCAGGAGGTTGCCGCCGCAGCAAAGGCCGCCGCTGCGGCCCAGAAGGCCTGGGCCGCCGTGCTGCCGCAGGCGCGTGCCGCGATCCTGAACCGGGCGGCGGATCTTCTGGAGCAGAACGGGCAGGAGCTGATCCCCTGGATCATGCGCGAAAGCGGCTCGATCGAGGCCAAGGCCGGGATCGAGATCGAGCACGGCGCCCAGTTCCTGCGCCATGCGGCCTCGCTGGCCACCATGCCGATGGGGCTGGTTCTGCCCACGATGGATGGCCGCAGCAGCCACGCCCGACGCCTGCCGCATGGGGTGGTGGGTGTCATTTCACCCTACAATTTCCCGCTCGTTCTGTCGGTGCGCGCCATCGCTGCGGCGCTGGCGGTGGGCAATGCAGTGGTGCACAAGCCCGATCCGCGCACGCCCATTTCCGGCGGCATCATCATCGCCCGGCTGTTCGAGGAAGCAGGCCTTCCTGCCGGTGTCCTGCATGTGCTGCCGGGCGGCGCGGATGCGGGCGAGGCCATGTGCAAGGACCCGAACATTGCCATGATTTCCTTTACCGGCTCGGCGGCAGGCGGCTCGAAGGTGGGCGAAGTCTGCGGCCGTCATCTCAAGAAGGTGCAGCTGGAACTGGGCGGCAAGAACGTGCTGATCGTTCTGGATGATGCGGATGTGGATGTGGCTGCCTCCAACTGCGCCTGGGGTGCCTTCCTGCATCAGGGGCAGATCTGCATGGCGACAGGTCTTGTCCTTGCACATGAAAGCATTGTGGAGGCGCTGGCGGAAAAGATCGCGGCCAAGGCCCGGCATCTTCCGGTGGGCGATCCAGCCTCCGGCCGTGTGGCGCTGGGGCCGGTCATTTCCCCCAATCAGGTGGAGACGATCCAGCACATCGTCGATGATGCGGTTGCCAAGGGTGCCCGGCTTCTGGCGGGCGGCAAGGCGGATGGCCTGTTTTATCCGGCAACCGTTCTGGCGGGCATCACGCCGGACATGCTGGCCTTCCGCGAGGAGCTGTTCGGGCCTGTGGCCTGCATCATGAGCTTTGCCGGCGATGCGGAGGCTGTCCGCATTGCGCAGGACAATGACTACGGCCTGTCCGCCGGCATTCTCTCGGCCAGCACCTCGCGCGCCATGGCCATCGGCAATCAACTGCGGACCGGCATGCTGCACATCAACGACCAGACGGTGAACGGCGGGCCCTTTGCGCCCTTCGGCGGCTTCGGCAAGTCGGGCAACGGCACCCGGATCGGCGGGCCTGCCGACATCGAGGAATTCACCCAGTGGCAATGGGTGACGGTCCGCGATCAGGCCCAGCCTTATCCGTTCTGACATCCCTTCCGCCGGACGCTGACTGGCCTTGTGCGGCCGCGTCCGGCCCTTTCCGTTGCTGGAGGCAATCATGAAAATCAAGGCAGCCGTTGCGCGCGAGACGCGTGCGGAACTCGTTCTGGAAACGCTGGATCTGGAAGAGCCGAGGGCAGATGAAATTCTGGTGGAGGTGGTGGCCACGGGTGTGTGCCACACCGACATCGTGGTGCGGGACGGCATGCTGCCGACGCCGTTGCCGGTGGTTCTGGGCCATGAGGGGGCAGGCATCGTGCGCAGCACGGGCAGTGCCGTCACCAAGGTGAAGCCGGGCGACCGGGTGGTTATGACGTTCAACTCCTGTGGCCATTGCGAAACCTGCAAGGAGCATCAGCCGTCCTATTGCTACGAGTTCTTCCCCCGCAACTTCTTTGCGACGCGGCCCGACGGCTCGACGGCCCTGTCGAAGGACGGCGAGCGGGTGCATGGCAATTTCTTTGGCCAGTCCTCCTTTGCAAGCCATGCCATCTGCAATGAAAGAAATGTGGTGAAGGTGCCGGAGGGCGCGCCGCTGGAGCTTCTGGGGCCGCTTGCCTGCGGCATCCAGACCGGTGCAGGTGCGGTGCTCAATGCACTGAAGGTGCGCGAGGGCAAGAGCTTTGCCGTCTTCGGTGCCGGGTCCGTTGGCCTGTCCGCCGTGATGGCAGCCAAGGTGGCCGGAGCACGAACCATCATCGCCGTGGATCTCAATCCGGACAGGCTGGAACTGGCGAAGGACCTGGGCGCGACCCATGTCATCAACCCCAAGGCGGAAGATGCCACGGCGGCGATCCTCGCCCTCACGGGCACGGGCGTGCATTATGCGCTCGACACCACGGGCCTGCCGCCGGTCATCCGCTCGGCCGTGATGGCGCTTGCCAATGCCGGAACCTGCGGCATTCTCGGCGCCTCGGGGCCGGAGGCGGAGCTGCAGATCAACGAGATGCATTTCATGAGCGGCGGCCGGCGGCTGATGGGCATCGTGGAAGGCGAGAGCGATCCGGATGAGTTCATTCCGCATCTGGTCGAACTCTACAAGAAGGGGCTGTTCCCCTTCGACAAGCTCATCACCTTCTATGAGTTCGACGAAATCAACGCCGCCATCCATGCCTCCGAAACGGGCTCCGCCATCAAGCCCGTCCTGCGGATGGTGTGAGTAGAAGATCTATTTCGTTGTATGTGAGATGAAGTTCTTGGGCCGTCTTCACGCACGTGAAGGCGGCCTTCTGCATCTGGCTTGGGCGTCCGCTTCCGCCGTCCGGCTTATCTTTGCGCGCGGGATGCGGGGCTGGCGCTGCTTTCTTGCGCTGGCTGCAACAGAGTTTTCCGGAATGCGCGATTTATTCCGGAAGATCAAAGTGCAAGCCTGACCCTGCAGCATGTTTCACCGGCAGGTGATCCCATCGATAAACAACAAGATCCACGCGGGAAAAAAGTAATTTTCTCCCGATGCTGGCCCATGCCCAGAGGTTCATCATGAAATTCACCCGTTCTCTGCCGCGTCTGGCGGCCCTCGCATTGACAACGGCACTTGTGGCAGCCGCGCCAGCGCAGGCGGATACCGTTTCTCTGGATCTGCAGAGCGCCTGGCCCCTGACCATGCCGGCCAGCGGCCAGAATGCCGAATATCTGGCGGAGAAGCTGAATGCCCTGTCGGGTGGCAGCCTCAAGGTGAAGGTCTATTCGGCCGGCAAGCTGGTGCCGCCGCTGCAGATTTTCGACGCCGTGCAGCAGGGTTCGCTGGATGCGGGCTACACCTCGCCGCTCTATGTGGCCGGGCGCTTCCCGGCCGTGCAGCTCTTTGGCGGCATCCCCTTCGGTCCGGATGTGCTGACCCACGCGGCCTGGATCTATAACGGCGGCGGCCGGGAGATCTGGTCCGAGATCTATGCCAAGCAGGGCGTCGTCACCATTCCCTGCGGTCTGATGGAGCGGGAAGCGGGCGGCTGGTACTCTTTCGAGATCAATTCTGTCGCTGATTTCAGCGGCAAGAAGCTGCGCTTTGCCGGGCTTGCGGGCGAGACCATGGTCAAGCTCGGCGCCTCCATCGTGCTGCTGCCGACCGGTGAGATCTATCCGGGCATGGAGAAGGGCGTGATCGACGGCGCCGAGCTGTCCATGCCCGCCATCGACGTCACCGTCGGGCTCGATAACGTGGCCAAGAACTACTACCTGCCGGGCTGGCACCAGCCTGCGGCCATGAATGAGCTGATCATCAATCAGGCCAAGTGGGACAGCATGGACGAGGCCCAGAAGACGGCCATCGAGGAGGCCTGCAAGGCGACGAACCTGCGCTCCGTCATGTCCACCCAGACCGCCAATGCGGAAGCGGTGAAGGGCTTTGAGGCCAAGGGCGTGCAGGTGCGCCAGTTCCCGCCGGAGGTGCTGGAGGCCATCAAGGCCAAGGTGGATGAGGTGATGAAGGAGCAGAGCGAAAAGGACGCCGACTTCAAGCGCGTCTGGGAGTCCGTGTCGGCCTACCGTGCCTCGACCGAAGCCTGGGCAGCCCGTCAGTAACACGAGGATTGCGCGGGTGGCGGGGCACAGATGGCCTGCCGCCCGTCCGCCTTCACTGCAACGGGGCCATCCTCATGCATTTCGTCGAACTGGTGGACCGGCTCAGCCGGTCGGTGGGGCTTGCAGGGGCGCTGGTACAGCCGCTGCTGATGCTCACCATTCTGGTCAATGTGCTGCTGCGCTATGTGTTCAATCTCGGCATGATCGAGCTTGAGGAACTGCAGTGGCACATGAATGCCGTCGTGGTCATGTGCTGTCTTGCCTGGGCCTACCAGCGCGACATGCATGTGCGGGTCGATGCCCTGCACGGGCGCATGGGGGAGCGGGGCAGGGCGCTGGCCGAAGTGCTCGGCGTTCTCTTCCTGCTGCTGCCCTTCGCCGGGTTCCTCACCCTGAATTCCTGGAAGATCTTCGAATATTCCTGGCGCCTCAGGGAAGGCTCACCCATGCCCTCCGGCCTGCCGGCCCGCTACATCATCAAGGGCGTCATGGCCGCAGGCTTTGCCCTTCTCTTCCTGCAGGGGCTTTCCGTGCTCCTGAAATCCCTTGCCGTCCTGATCCGCCCCGGGAGGTCCGCCGATGGGCGTTGATGCGGTTTTCGTCTTCTTGCTGTTCTCCACCTTCATGGTGGTGATGTTCTCCGGCTATCCGGTGGCTTTCGTGCTGGGCGGCGTCGGCGTTCTCTTTGCCGTGCTCGGCAGTGTGCTGGATGCCTTTGCCTTTGATGCGGACATGGCCTCCATCCGCATGCTGGGCTTTGTCGCCAACCGGACCTTCGACACGCTGTCCAGCTATTCGCTCATTCCCATGAGCATGTTCATCTTCATGGGCCTGATGCTCGACCGCTCGGGCATTGCCGAAAAGCTGCTCACCTCCATGCACGGGCTGTTGCGGCAGGTGCCGGGCGGGCTGGCGGTGTCGGTGGTGCTGATCGGCGTCGTCCTGGCGGCCTCGACCGGCATCATCGGTGCTTCCGTGGTGCTGCTCGCCACCATCGCCATGCCGGCCATGCGGGCGGCAGGCTATGACGACCGTCTGAGCCTTGGCACCATTGGTGCGACCGGATGCCTCGGCATTCTCATTCCGCCGTCGATCATGCTGGTGGTCATGGGCGACCAGCTGCAGATCCCGGTGGGGGACCTGTTCAAGGGCGCCATCGTACCGGGCCTGCTGCTCGCCGGTGCCTATGTGGTCTATATCGTCACCGTGGCTCTGATCTGGCCGGACAGGGCCCCCAAAGGTCATACCGGTGATGCGGCAAAGGTGACCTTTGGCGAGCTGGCCCGGGTTCTTGTGGCGCCGCTGCTGCTGGTTGTGGCCGTGCTTGGGTCCATCGTCTTCGGCATTGCGTCGCCGACGGAAGCCTCCGGTATCGGCGCGGCGGGGGCAACGCTGCTCGCCATCGCTTCCGGACGGCTGGGCTGGAAGGGGTTCGTCGAAGTCTGCGAGGCAAGCGGGCTGACGACGGCCTTTCTCTTCGCGCTGATCTTCGGTGCCTCCTGCTTTTCGGTGGTGCTGCGCGGCTATGGCGGGGACGAGGTGATTGCCGATGCCCTTCATGCCATTCCGCTGCCGCCGGAAGGCACGCTGCTGCTGATCCTCTTCATCCTGTTCCTGCTGGGTTTCTTCCTCGACTGGATGGAGATCATCCTCATCATCGCGCCGCTGGTGATGCCGGTGCTGACCGCCATGGGTCACAATCCGGCCTGGGTGGCGGTCCTGATGGCTGTCTGCCTGCAGACCTCCTTCCTGACGCCGCCTGTGGGCATGGCGCTGTTCTATCTCAAGAACACGGTTCCGGATGCCGCCATCGGCACCATCTACCGGGCGGCGGCGCCTTTCGTGCTGCTGCAGATGGCGGTGCTTGCCGCCTGCCTCATCTGGCCGCAACTGGTGCTGGGGCTTGCGGGCATGAAGTGACACCTTGAGGGAGGCAGGCAAAGCCTAAGCGCCGCCGGTGATCCACTCCTCCCCGTCATCGCCGCTTGCGTCCTGTGCCGCCCGGCGCTGCCCCTTGGCCGCGCTGGGCGGTTCGCCTTTCCAGCCCCGGTAGGCGCGCCAGAAGACCGTGCCGTCGGCATAGCCCAGACTATGGGCGATCTGGGTGACGCGGGCATCCTTCTGGGTCAGCTGATTGGCCGCCAGCTGGATGCGGTGCTCCCTGACGAGATCGCGCAGCGAGGTGCCTTCTTCTGCCAGCCGCCGCTGCAGGCTGCGCGCCGACATGTTGAGCTCGGCCGCAAGGGCGGTCAGCGTCACCGGCTTCTGACCAAGATAGAGGCTGATCCGGTTGCGGATGCGGTCCGTCATCGTCTGGCTTTCATCGCTTTCGTCGCCGATCAGGTCGGCAAGGTGATGCTCCAGAATGGTGACAAGCTCCCGGTCCTCGCTGCGGTAGATCCGCGTCGCATCATCCCGGCCCATGATGATCCGGTTGCTGGCCTGCCGGTAGAGCACGGGCGCGCGGAATATCCGCTGTAAAAGCTGCGGATTGGCGTTTTCCGCATGCTCGAAATGCACTTCCAGCGGCTTCCACTCCGGCGAGAAGCAGGAGCGCACCAGCTGGGCGCAGGCGGCCAGCGTGTATTCCGCATCCTGCCGCCGCGGCCACATGACCGGATCCTGCAGCCGGTAGGTCCAGACCAGATCGCCATTGACCTCGAACATGTTGGACTGGGTGCCGCTCTGCAGGGCCATCACGTGGCTCGCCAGCCGCTGGAATCCGGCCGCAATGCTGGGTGACAGGGAGAACAGGACGCCCATCGGCCCCATGTCTGCCGGCTGCACCCGCATGGCCAGTTTCAGCCCCAGATCCGGATCCTTCAGATGGACGGCAGCCGCCTCGAACAGGGTCACATAGCGGCCCAGCGGCAGCACCGAATAGGGGTCGGAAAGCTGCGTCCGGGTGATGCCATATTTGGCGATGAACTCCTGTATATTGCTGCCCTGATCTGCGATGTGCTTCAGCAGCGGGGTCAAGACAGAGGCACGCACTGACTTTATTTTAGGCGTTCGTCCCATGCAGGAATTTCCCTTACGCAGAATTACGGGAATGTGGCGCATATTATCGGAAGTTTGACGCATAGTGCAATGGGACTGGCGCCGCGCGCGGTCATACTCAAAGAATAAAAATGAACTTCCAGGGGTAAAAACATGACGATCGACGCGAATACTCGCGCCGGCGGAGAGGTGCGGCTTGCCCGCAACTCGGTCGGGCTGGCGCATATTGTCTTCTTTGTGGTTGCAGCAGCCGCGCCTTTGACGGCTGTGGCGGGGGCTTCGCCTGTGGCTTTCGCCTTCGGCAACGGGGCCGGAGTTCCCGGCGCCTTCGTGCTGGCGGGGCTTCTCTACATCATCTTCTCGGCCGGGTTCACGGCCATGAGCCGCCATGTCGGCGGTGCCGGTGCCTTCTACACCTATATCTCGCAAGGACTTGGCAAGCCGATGGGCGTCGCCGGAGCCGTCATGGCGCTGGTGACCTACAGTTCGGTTCAGATTGCCGTCTATGCGCTCTTCGGTGTCTTCACGGCAGGTGCCATGGCCGGGCTCGGGCTGGAAGCGCCCTGGTGGGCATGGTCGCTGGCGGCCCTTGCGGTGGTTCATCTCTGCGGCCAGCGCAACATTTCCTTCTCCGGCAAGATCCTTGGCGTCGCCATGGTGCTGGAAATCGCCATCCTTCTGATGCTGGATGTCGGCATCCTGCTGCGCGGCGGCGGCCCGGAGGGCCTCAGCCTTGAGAATTTCGCGCCGTCCGTCGTGTTTTCGCCAGGGCTGGGCGTGGCACTGGTCTTCGTGATCGGTTCTTTCATTGGATTTGAATCAACCGCCATCTTCGGTGAGGAAGCCCGCGATCCGGACCGCACGATCCCCCGCGCCACCTATACGGCGGTGCTGCTGATCACCGGTTTCTATGCCTTCTCCACCTGGGCCATCGCGCAGCATTACGGCTCGTCCGTGATCCAGCAGACGGCGGAAGCCGGTCTTGAGACGCTGTATTTCAATGCCGCTGCCGATGTGCTGGGCCCCTGGTCGGTCACGGCCATGGAAATCCTGCTCATCGTCTCGCTGTTTGCCTGCGTCCTGTCCTTCCACAACACGCTGAACCGTTATTTCTTCGCCCTCGGCCGTGAGGGGCTGATTGCGAAGATCTTCGGCAAGGTCAGTGCCGCGCATGGCTCTCCGGCGGCGGCCGGCTGGCTTCAGTCGGCGATTGCCGCAAGCATTCTTGCGATCTTCATCATCGGCGGCGCAGATGCCTATGCGGTGGTGTTCTCCTGGATGTCCGCTCTTGCGGTGCTTGGCATCCTGATGGTGCAGTTCCTCGTGTCGCTGGCCATCATCGCCTACTTCCGCCGCCAGCATGGCCATGAGCACAGCATCCTCGTCACGCGGATCATGCCGGCCCTGTCGGTCGTGGGGCTTGGTGGCGCCATCCTGCTGGTCAGCAGCAATCTGGAGCTTCTGTCGGGCAGTGACAGTGCGCTGGTGCAGTCCTTCCCGGTTCTCATCGCCCTTTGCGGCCTTGCCGGGTTCCTCTTCGCCATGCGGATCAAGAGCCGCCAGCCGGACCTCTACAAGAACCTCGGCGCTGTCTTCGAGTGATCCCTTCCTGCCGGGCGGTTCTGCCACAGAGCCTGTCCGCCCGGCAGCATCATTCCAACAAGCAAGAACACGGAATCCATCCAAAGGAGGAGCAGTCAATGCTCGACAAAACGTCCAACTTCATCCGCGAGAACAACACGCGGCACCAGTTCCACCCGATGATCCATCCGCTGATCTCGCAGGCCAATCCGCCGCAGATCATCGTCTCCGGTGACGGCTGCTATGTCACCGACATTGACGGCAAGCGCTATGTGGACGGTTTCGGCGGCCTGTGGAACGTCAACGTCGGTCACAACCGGCGTGAGGTGAAGGAAGCGATCATCGCCCAGATGGACCGCATTTCCTATTACTCGTCCTTTGCCGGCACCACCACACCGCCCTCCATCGAACTCTCGGCCAAGGTCTGTGAGATGGCCGCCGAGGAGGACATGGACAAGGTGTTCTTCAGCGCCAACGGGTCGGATGCGGTGGAGACCGCGCTGAAGCTCGCACGTCAGTACTGGCAGCTTGCCGGAGAGCCGGGCCGCTACAAGTTCATCTCCATGAAGAACGGCTATCACGGCGTGCATTTCGGTGGTGTTTCCGTCAACGGCTCGCCCTATTACCGCGGCGCCTACGAGCCGCTGCTGCCGGGCTGCACCCAGATCGACACGCCCTGGACCTACCGCAACCCCTACACGGAAGACCCGGAAGAACTCTCGGAAATCATTGCCCGCCTGCTGGAGCGCGAGATCTATCATCAGGGACCGCAGACGGTGGCTGCCTTCATCGCCGAGCCGGTGCAGGGCGCGGGCGGGGTGATCGTGCCGCCGGCCTCCTTCTGGCCGAAGGTGCGAGAGATCTGCGACCGCTACGGCGTGCTGCTGATCGCCGATGAGGTCGTCACCGGCTTTGGCCGGTCAGGCTCCATGTTCGGCTCGCGCGGCTGGGGCGTGAAGCCGGATATCATGTGCCTCGCCAAGGGAATCTCTGCCGGTTATGTGCCGCTGGGCGCCACCGTGCTGAACCGCCGCGTGGCCTCGGCCTGGTACAAGGACGTGACGCCGGGCGGCTTCCTGATGCACGGCTATACCTCCACCGGCCACCCGCTCGCCTGTGCCGCAGCTCTCGCGGCACTCGACATCGTCGAACGGGAAGACCTGCCGGGCAACGCCGCCCGCATGGGCAAGGTGCTGCTCGATGGCCTGAAGCCGCTGGAAGGCGTCTCCTCGATCATCGGCGAAGTGCGCGGCAAGGGCCTGATGGTCGGCATCGATCTCGTCGGCGACAAGAAGACCCGTGCACCGCTTGATCCGTCCAACGGCATTGCCGAGAAGGTGGCCTTCTACGCCCGTCAGGAAGGCGCGATTGTCCGCCCGGCCGGTTCCACCATCATCCTCTCACCCCCGCTGGTCATCGGCGAGGAGGAAATCTCCATCCTGGTCGCCGCCCTCGGCAAGGCCTTTGCCAAGGTCGAGACGGAACTCTGATCCTGCAAATGGAAAGGCCCCGCCGGAGCAATCCGGCGGGGCCCTTTCTTCACACCTGCGGCCTATCATGCCAAGGCTTACGATGCTGACGCATCACGCCTTGAAATGGCTCAGGCGCCGCACGGGCTTAACCAACTCCCGATGAGTAAGTCTCATCGGGAGTTGGTCTCACATCATCCGCGGCACGAAGAGAACTATGGCCGGGAAGGCGAGGATCAGGGCAATGCGGCCCACATCCACCGCAACGAAGACGCCAAGGCCCCGGAAGATGGTGCCAAGGCTGACATCGCGCACCACCGACCGCAGCACGAAGGCATTGAGGCCGACGGGCGGTGTGATGTAGCTCACCTCGGTCACGATCACCACATAGATGCCGAACCAGATGAGGTCGAAGCCGGAGGCCGCGACAATCGGGTAAAACACCGGAATGGTCAGCGTGATCATGGACAGGCCTTCCAGCACGCAGCCAAGCAGCAGGTAGATGGCCGTGATCATCAGGATGATCAGCATCGGATGGTTGCCCACCGAATTGAGCATCGTCTGAATGTCCTGCGTCATGCCGGAGAGGTTGACATAGTTGGTGAAGGTGAGGGCACCGAACAGGATGAAGAACATCACGGCCGTGGTCTTGGCGGTCTCGTAGAGCGTCATGATCGTCTGGCGCAGGTTGAGCCGCCGCTGGATGATGACGAGCAGGAAGGCGCCTGCCGCGCCCATGCCGGCGCTTTCGGTGGGGGTGAAGACGCCGAGATAAATGCCGCCCATGACGAAGACGAACAGCAGCATGGCACCGCTGATGCCCTTCAGCGCCCGGATGCGGTCCATCAGCGGCAGTTTCGGCTCCACCGGCAGATCCAGCTTGCCGATGCGCACGGAGATGATCACCGCAAGCGCATAGCCGAGAATGCCGATGATGCCCGGAACGATGCCGGCCAGGAACAGCTTGCCGATGTCCTGCTGGGTCATGATCCCGTAGAAGACGAGGATCACCGACGGCGGGATGAGGATGCCCAGCGTGCCGCCCGCCGCGATGGAGGCGGTGGAGAGCCCGTCCGGATAACCATACTTGCGCATGGAGGGCAGGGCGATCTTGGCCATGGTCGAGGCTGTGGCAAGGGACGAGCCGCAGACGGAAGAGAAGCCGCCGCAGGCAAAGACGGTCGCCACCGCCAGTCCGCCGCGCCGGTGCCTCAGCCAGGCATAGGCGGCGTTGTAGAGATCCTGCGCGATGCCCGACTGCACGACGAAGTTGCCCATCATCAGGAAGAGGGGAAGGATCGACAGGGAGTAGCTGCGGCTGTTGTCAAAGAAGGTCTGGCCCAGCAGGGACAGGGCCGGGTTGAGGCCGATGATGGCGACCGTTCCGGCGGTGCCGACGGCGGCCAGCGCAAAGCTGATCGGGAGTCCGGCGGCCAGAAGGGCGAAGAGGATGAGGATGCCGACTTCCCAATGGTTCATTCGGGCCTCCCAGCCTGCACCGGAAGGAGGCAGGCAATGGCTTTGGCGACAAGGATGAGGGCGGCAAGCCCGGTGAAGATCGAAACAAGGTAGCCGAGCGGGGCCAGCGGGATCTGCAGGCTGATGGTGGTGCCGCCATAGGAGCCGACCTGCGCGGCCGCGGCCCAAAGACGCCAGCCGATGACACACAGGATGGCGGCGGAGGCAAAGGCAACCACGGGCCTGCGCAGTCTCTCCACCGCCCAGGGCAGGCGGGCGGTCAGCATGTCCACGGTCACATGGTCATCATCCAGCGTTGCGGCGGGCAGGCCGATGAAGATTACCGCCGCAAGCAGCATTTCGGTCAGTTCGGTGGCGCCCTGAACCGGGGAGGCGAGAAAATAGCGGCCGACCACATCGGCCACGGTGAGCAGCATCATGGCGGTCAGCATGACCGCACAGATGCCGGCAAGGCCCATCCGGAACCAGGTCAGGCCCGCGCTGCGCGCAGGCCTTTCCCCGATGATGGGCGTCTTCTGGACGCAGGTGCTCATTCAGCGGCGGCCTTGGCGATTTCCGCCTGCAGCATCTCGTAGGCAGCAGCGCCATCGACGCCGCTGGTGGAGACTTCCGCGATGCGCTTGTCGATCACCGGCTGGAACTTGACCTTGAGGGCCTCGACTTCTTCCGCCGTTGCCTTGTGCAGGGTGATCTTGCCTTCCATGGCGCTGCGGCCGGCTGCATCGACGGTATCCCACATCTTGCCGGCGCGGCGGACCAGCGGCTCGCCGATGACGGTTTCGATGGCTTCACGGTCCTTCGGGTCCAGGCTGTCGAACTTCGCCTGGTTCATGACGATGAACATGGTGGTGTTGTAGAGCCCGCCGGGGAACTCCAGACCCTGGTCCAGCAGCGGGATCAGGTTGAAGAAGCTGACGGATTCGAAGGGGAAGAGAATGCCGTCGGCAATGCCCTGGGACAGCAGCTCGTAGGCCTTGGAGGAGGGGCCTTCCACGGGTACGGCGCCAAGGCCGGTGGCAAGGTCATGGGCCAGCGTGCTGCCGACGCGCACCTTCTTGCCTGCAATGGCTTCCGGCGTGGTGAGTTCGCCGCCCTTCATGAAGATGGCGCCGGGACCATGCGTGAACAAAGCAAGAACTTTAACGCCCTCGTATTCGTTGGCGTCCTTCAGCATCTTCTCGTAGGTGCGCCAGTAGCCGATCGACACGGTTTCCGCGCTGTCGCCCAGGAACGGCATCTCGCCCAGAACGGCGGTCTTGAAGCGGCCCGGGGTGTAGCCGTTGACGGCGTAGGTGATGTCGGCAATGCCATTCTTGGCAAGGTCGAAGGAGGCAGGCGGCGGGGCAAGGGGAGCCGGCAGGATCTGCACCTTGACGCGGCCCTCCGTGACGCGCTCGATGTCTTCTGCCATCGGCTGCATGAGCTGGGTGACCTGCGGGTGGCTGGGCGGCAGCCAGCTGTTCAGGGTCAGCACGGTCTGGGCAGAAGCTGCGCCCGTCATCAGGCCAAGTGCCGTAGCGCCGGCAAGAGCAAAACTTGTGATCACGTTCATTTTCATCTAATTCCCCTCTGGTGTATTGTTGTGCATGCAACCGGCAATCGGCTCATTGCGACCGCCGCTGTTCGGAGGCTTTGCGCCCCTCGAAACCTTGGAAAGACTGGCCATGACTGCATCCGACACCGCTCACGTCTCTCAGGCCGCAGAGGCCGCCCTCGACGAGGGCGAGCAGGCTGTGAAGCGGATGAAGCGGAACTGGCCGTTTTATTGGATTTCCCGTGTGAACGGGCGTTACGTGCAGGTGCTGGAGCGCCGCCTGAAGCCCATCGATCTCGACATGCCGCGCTGGCGCGTGCTGATGTCGCTGCATGAGGACGGCTACCTCAGTGTCTCCGAGATTGCCGACTACAGCGTGCTCAAGCTCAACACCGCCACGAAAATCGTGCAGCGCATGCTGGCCGATGGTCTGGTCACCACCCGTGTCCGTCCGACGGATGGCCGCGTCACCGAAGTGACCCTGACACCCAGGGGCCACGAGATGCGCCGCCGCGCCCTGATGGAAGCGGACAAGATCCTCGCCGCGTCCTTCATCAATATTTCCAGCGAGGAGCTGGCAGCACTCAACGGCCTTCTGGAGAAGGTCTTCGACCGTCTGGGAGAGATCTGAGCGCGCTGCCGGTCCTGCCATCGCTTACCCCGCCGCTGCTTCAAGCTGGTGGAAGGCGCGGCTGAACCAGATCAGCCCTTCCGGCGTGCCGGACCACAGCCGGGTTGCGGCCACCTCACAGAAGAGCACGGAATGGGTGCCCTTCTGCTGACGGTCGATGATCCGGCAGTCGAAGGCGACGGCTGCGCCCTGAAGAACGGGGGCGCCCGTCTCCAGCGTGTCCCAGCCGGCCTGCGAGAAGCGGTCTTCGCCCGTCCATTTGGTGAAGGCGCGCGACAGATCCCGGTGCCCGGGCCGCAGCACATTCACGCAGAGCGTGCCATTGGCCAGAAAGGCGTCATGGGCATAGGCGTTCTGGTTGATGCAGGCCAGCAGCATGGGCGGGCTGTCGGTTACCGAACAAACAGCCGAGACGATCATGCCATGGCGCCCGGCGGGGCCATCGGTCGTCACCAGATTGACGGCGGCCCCCAGGCGGCTCATGCCTTCGCGGAAGGCTGTGATTGCCGGGGGAATTGGGGTCTCGGTCATGGCTCTCCTCCTCAGATGTCGAGCACGAGGCGGGAGGTGCAGGCGCGTGAGCAGCAGGCGCAGATCATCAAGCCTTCTTCCTTCTCGCCGTCCGTCAGGAACTGGTCGCGGTGATCGGGCGTGCCCTCCAGCACATCCGTCACGCAGGTGCCGCAGACACCTTCCTCGCACTTTACCTCGATTTTCACGCCCGCACGGGCCAGTGCCTTGGCGATGGTGTCCTCCGGGCCAACCGTCACCGTGACGCCGGACAGGCGCGCCTCCACCTCGAAGCTTTCGCCGGTGGTGTCCACATCGGCGGAGAAATACTCGCGGTGCACGTGCGACGGGGCATGGCCCATCGCCTCGGCGCTGGAAATCACCCAGTCCATGAAGCCCTGCGGCCCGCAGACATAAAGATGCGTTCCGGCGGCGGGCTCCGGCAGGTCACGCGGCAGCTGCAGGCGCTGGGCCTCGTCTTCATCGTCATGATGGAAGACCACCCGGTCCGCCCAGGCGGAGGCCGCGATCATGCTGCGGAACGCCGTGATGCCGGCCGAACGGGTGCAGTAATGCAGGGTGAAGTCCCGGCCGATAGCATGGAGGCGCTGGGCCATGGCCAGCATCGGCGTGATGCCGATGCCGCCGCCGAAAAGCACCGTGCGGGTGGCGCTTTCCTCCAGCGGAAAGTGATTGCGCGGGCCCTCGATCCGGAAGCGCGCGCCGGGTGTTGCCAGCCGGTGCACCGCTTCCGAGCCGCCACGGCTCTTCGGATCCTTCAGCACGCCGATTTCGTAAGCCGTATTCGTGGCAGGGTCCGAGCAGAGCGAGTACTGCCGCCACAGGTCGAGGCCGCCGTCCTGAAGGTGGATGTCGAGATGGGCACCGGCGGTGAACGGGGGCAGGGGCGCACCGTCCGGACTTGCCAGCCGCAGGCGGATGATGTTGCCCGGTTCCTCGATCCGCTCGGTGACGGTCAGCTCAAGCGTCTGTTTCGGACTGATCGCATTCATCGCATGTAGATCCCGCCGTTAACGTCCCAGCAGGCGCCGGTGACGAATGCTGCCTCAGGGCCGGCCAGAAGGGCGACCAGCCCGGCCACGAAATCCGGATCCCCCAGTTTCCCCACCGGGATATTGGCCAGCGCACCGGCCATCTTTTCCGGGGTGATTACCGAGCGCACCATCGGCGTGTCCATGGGACCGGGGGCGATGGCGTTGCAGGTGACGCCGAAGGGGGCGAGATCACGGGCGAAGATCTTCGTCAGCGTCAGGATCGCGCCCTTGGAGGCGGCATAATGCGCGCCGGTGGCGGTGCCGCCGTTCTGGCCTGCGAGCGAGGCCATGTTGATGATCCGGCCATAGCCGCGGTCGCGGAAATGGCGGCCGAAGATCTGGCAGCCGGTGAAGGTGCCGCCCGCATTCACCGCCATGATGGCGTTGAAGTCGGCCGGGTCGATCTCCAGCACGGGCTGGACGGCGGTGCGGGCGGCGTTGTTCACCAGCACCTCGACCGAACCCCAGCGCTCGACGCTGCGGTCGAGGATGGTCTGGAAGTCGTCCGGCTTCGTCACGTCCAGCGTGCCGATGACCGCCGTCTCCCCGGCCAGGTCAAGCTCCTGCGCCAGCGCTTCGGCGGGGCCGGGATCCACGTCGGTGATGACGACGCGGAAACCGGCCTTGTGCAGGGCCCGGACGGCCAGGGCACCGAAACCGGTGGCCCCGCCCGTCACGACGGCTGTCTGGATCTTTTCAGGAAGCGGCGCTGCCATCAGAACAGATAGCTGAGCGCAGTCAGCTCCCCGTCAGAGTTGAGCAGCGTTGCCACCTTGTCACGGATGCGCAGGCCGTTTTCGGTGCGCAGCAGCACATAGCGCAGGTTCGCGCCAAAGACGCGCTGGCGGCCGAACTTGTCCTCGATCAGGTGCTGGGCGCAGCGCAGCGTCACCGTCTCCCCGTCCTGTGCCTCGATGACGAAGCGCGAGACGGTGCGGATGGTCTGGGCCGGGGGCGCGGAGGAGATGGAGAACCCGGCCTGAAAACGCTCGATCCGCATCTTGCGCATCTTGGCGTCGTCGTAGCACAGGTTCAGTTCGTCCTCGTAATTGCCGTCCGGATTGATCGGCATGATGTAATGGCCTTCGCCAGCCCACAGGGCGAGCCAGGCGTCATAGTCCTTGCGGTCCAGCAGCTCGGCCTCGTTCCAGACGAATTCGGCGATTTCCTGCAGGGTCACTGCGGATGTGATGGTGCTCATCGAGTTCATTGGTCCATCATCCTCTTCCACATCTTGTAGGCGGCGCGCATGCCGGTTTCCGCGCTCACGTGGCCGCGCGGGCCGTGCTCGCCGGGCACTTCGTCAACAAGGCCGCGATTGACGAGGATCGGCAGATCCTCACCGCCCAGCGTGCCGCGCTGGACGCGTTCCCACACTTCTGCATCATCGGGCGAGCCGAAGCCGAGCGGGCCCTGGAAATGCTCGTGCAGGCGCAGGCGCATGCGGTTGGCCGCCACCGGGCCGCCGTCCATGCCGAGCGCGATGTGGCGGATGCCGGTTTCACGCACGTTGATCGGGCGCAGCACGCGGAAGAAGGACAGGGAGAAGGAGACATTCGGGAAGAGGTTCAGGTTGAAGCCTGCACCGCCCACCGCACGCACGATCTTGCGCACCTGATCTTCCGGATAGCCTTCGTCCCGCAGTTCCTGCGCCAGCGCTTCAAAGCGCTGCGGAATGGCGGCATCGAGGTTGTCGTCGAGGTCGACGAGTTCCGGCATCATCACCATCACCGAATGGCCGTTGCCGAGGTCTTCCACGAAGCCTTCGCCCTCAAGGAAGGTGAAGGTGGCTTCGGCTTCCTTGTCCAGCGACTGCAGGAAGGACTTGTGCACCACGGGGAAGTGGTAGGCGTCGGTGGTGTTCTCCAGCTGGATCTTCCAGTTGCCCGGGAAGGTGAACTGATGTTCGCCCAGCACCTTGATGGGGAAGCCGCCGCCCTGCTTCATGAACAGGTCGATCCACTTCTTCGCTCCGGCAAGGAAGCTTTCCAGCGGCTCGATCTCCTCGTTGAAGGTGGCGAAGATCATGCCCTGATAGCTTTCCACCCGAAGCTTCTTCAGGCCGTGGGCTTCCTTGTCGAAGTCCTCGCCATACTGCTCCGGATAGGGCAACCCGCGCAGGGAACCGTCGAGGCCGTAGCCCCAGCCGTGATAGGGGCACTGGAAGGAGGAGGTCTTGCCCTTCTTCACCTCGCACACCGTTGCGGCCCGGTGGCGGCAGCGGTTGACCATCACGTGGATCTCGTTCTTGCGGTCCCGCACCACGATGACCGGCTGGCGGCCAACCCAGGAGCGGACGAAGGAGCCCTTGTCCGGGATTTCGGAAGTGTGGGCGACCCACACCCAGGTGCGGCCGAAAATGCGCTCCAGCTCTTCCTCGAAAAGTGCCTCGTCCTCGTACATCGGCGTCTTGACCCGGTCGAATTCGACCAGATCACCGGGTTGCGGTTGTGTTGCGGCGATCGTCATTTGAGCTCTTTCCTCTGGTTTGTTGCTTTGACCCTGATGGCGGCGTCTCACAGATCCGGGATCTGCAGCGCACGGCCCATGCGTGCCTCGATGCGCATGTAGCGCCACAGGCGGTGGTTCTCGTCGCCGACCTGAATGGTGCGGAACAGGTTGCAGGCCGCGACCACGGCATCCCGGTCTGGGAAGTCGCAGAGCATGTAGCAGGTCCACGGGAAGCCCGTGGGCGAGGTGCCGACCATGGTCTCGTCGTCATCGATGGTGCCCAGGACGGTCACGCCGTCCATCTTGGCAACGCTCGACATGAACGTGGCAAAGCCCGTCCAGACGCTGCCGATCTTGTCGAAGGGCAGATCGAAGAAGTTCTGGTGCACGGCAATGCAGAGCAGGGTGCGGATCTGTTTGGCTTCAGCCATTTTTTTATCCTTTCACTGGAAATGAGGGTGAGTGTCTCACGGGTAGCCGGGGGGCACGGGCTGGCCGAGCAGCGCGGCGCCCGCCGCCTGCCAGCTGCCTGCGCCGATGAAGGCGTGCTGGGCAACGCAGGCCGCATCGATCATGCAGCGGCCGAGCGGATGGCCGCTCATCATCGCGTCGGAGCCGCCCATGACGAAGGCAAGGCGGGCGGCCTCGGCCCCGTCTTCGGCGGCCTTGGAGGCGGCATGGCGCAGGCGGATGTGCGTGGCGCGGTCAACCTCGCCCTTTTCGAGCATCTGCTGCCAGCCTTCCTCGATGGCGTCGTAGAAACCGGCCCTTGCGCCGGACAGAAGGCCTTCCGCACGGGCAAAGCCGGTCTGGATATAGCCGCGTGCCGCAGGGCTCGGTGCGCCGGTGATGGAGGCGCGCTTGGTGGCGTCCTCGCTCAGCCAGTCGAGAGCCGCACGTGCGGTGCCAAGGGCGACGACGGCCAGCACCTGTGCTGCGAGCGCCATCGCCGGATAGTGGAAGATCGGGTCGTCCATTTCCGGCTTGCCGCCCCGGATGAAGGTCCATTCTTCCGGCACCACGACCTTGTTCGCGACGATGTCGTGACTGCCGGTGGCACGCAGACCGACCGTGTCCCAGGTCTCGTCCACGGTAACGGCATGGCGGGGCATGACGGCGGTGCGGGGCAGCGGGCTGTCCTCGCCCTCGATCTTGATGCCGGCACCGACCAGAGAGGCGCCCATGACGCCGGAGCCCCAGGGCCAGCGGCCGGTGACTTCCAGCCCGCCGGGCACGCGCTTGGCAAGTTGGGGCGGGAACAAGCCGCCTGCAAAGACTGTGTTGGGGTCCTTGCTGTAGATGGAGGCATAGGTTTCCTTCGGCAGGGCCGCCAGATAGGTGGCCGAGACGCCGAAGCTGGCAACCCAGCCGGCCGAGGCATCGGCGCTGGCGATGTCCTCGATCAGTCGGCAGAAGGCCGCCGGAGACAGGGCGTCGCCGCCAAAACGCTGGGGCACGAAGGCACGGTAGATGCCGATGGCCTGAAACTGGCGCACGATATCGATCGGGATATGGCGCAGCTGATGAAATTCATGCCTGCGGGACCGGATCTCCGCCTTCAGGCTTTCGAGTGTCACGTCCGCTGGGGACTGGGAAAGGGCATCCATGGTCATTCCTCCACCTGGAAGTCTTTGAAGGTCTCGCAAAGCCAGCGGGCGATGGCGCAGACCTGCTCATCTCCCTGCTTGCGGCCAATGATCTGAAGTCCGGCGGGCAGCCCGTCCGGCGTGAGCAGCGGCAGAACCAGCGCCGGATGACCCGACAGGTTGAACGGCCGCAGATAGCGTGTGAGGGGGAGAACCCGCTGCGGATCATCCGCTTGCGAAAGGCGCGGCGGCACCACCGGCAGGGCCGGGGTCAGGATCGCGTCATGGCTGGCAAGGGCGGCATCCACTTCGGCCGTGAACCGGGCGCGCACCTCTTCGGCAGCGGCCAGATCCTCATCCGTGATGGCCATGGCTGCAGCGATGCGCGCCCTGACATCTGCGCCCAGCGGCGCGCCTTCCGTGACCAGATGGCCGAAGGCTGCTGCTGTCTCGCGGCCGATCACTGTCATGCCCGCCTTGAAGGCGGCTTCCAGTGAGGGCAGGTTCACGGCGGTCAGCGCTCCCGCCTGCGGTGTGATCACCGGGGCGAGTGCTGCCAGGATGGCGGGCTCGGCATCCATGCCGGTGATGGCAAGTTTCGGCGCTGCCGTCAGGCGTGTTGGCGTGAAGCTGCCGTCGAGTGCGGCCATCGCCTGCTCGATCCGGTCCATGCTTCTGGCAAAGGGGCCGATGCAGTCTAGCGAGCTTTGCGCCGGGCTTGCGCCCTTGCGGCTGATCCGCCCGAAGGTGGGCTTGAAGCCGATGACGCCGCAGCAGACCGCAGGCTGGCGGATGGAGCCGCCGGTGTCGGTGCCGATGGCAAAGTCGACGAGCCCGCCTGCCACGGCGGCAGCAGAGCCGGAGGACGAGCCGCCGGGGATGATGTTCGGCCAGCGCGGATTGACCGGGGTGCCGAAGCGGGCGTTCACGCCCGTCATGCCATAGGCAAGCTCGTGCATGTTGGTCTTGGCGGTGATGCGGCACCCGGCATCAAGCAGGGCCGCCACCACATCGGCATGCACTGTGGCGGCAGGGGCCGCGTCGAAGGCCGCCGAGCCGCAGCGCGTTACGGTGCCCGCGATGTCGATGCAGTCCTTGACTGCAACACGCGGACCCGTCTGGCCAAGCGCAAGCGTGGCCGTAAAGACCGGCGAGCCGCCGGTCAGGGCTGAAGAGTCATTTGTCATTTTTTCTATGCGGAGCGCTTGCGGCTCCGTTCCCTCTGGATACGGTAAAATTACCGCAAATCGGAAAGCCGTCAACGTAAAATCGTTGATAAGGATCAAAAAAATTATTTGAAATCAATTAGATAAACGAGAAATGCGGCGCCAGCCCTATCGGCTGTGCCGTTCTCTTCAGGCGCGGAATGAACACTCGGCGCAATTTCAACGAAATACAGACAGCCAGAGCGTAACATGTAAAATCACGTGAATTGTTGCGTATTCTGAAAGTCTGTTTTGCGCTGGTGATGTCTGCTGCACCGCTTGCCCTTGTGGCCTTTGCAAGGGTTCTTGGTTTTGAAGGTGTTTTGCACGCGGTGAAGAGTAATCCTGTATTGGAAACTCATCTTTTGCGCCATATTACGTGAATATTACCGCTTGACCCTGAGGGCGGACGGCGCAAGCCTTGCGCTAGCGCGCAGGCGTGTGCCGGTTCATCTGACGGCTCATGCGCCTGTTCATCTGCAACGAAAAGAGGGGAAGTCATGACTGAGACCACAAGGCTGGACGCACTGGTGCGGCGGATCGAGGTGCTGGAAGCGGAAGCCGATATCCGGCGCCTTCAGGCCCGTTACATGTTCCTGTGCGACACACCCATGCCGGAGTTCGGCGTGACAAGCGATGCGGAGCGCATCGGCCTGATCATGGCGCTCTACACGGAAGATGCGGTGTGGGAAGGCGTTGGCGAATATTACGACAACCAGTTCGGCCGGGCTGTGGGGGCGGCGGCCATCCGCAAGCATTTCGAGGGCTTCTGGGGCGGCAAGACCGATCCGGCCCTGATCCTCAACTGCCACTATCTCACCTCGGAGCAGATCCACGTGCATGAGGGCGGGACAACGGCAGACGGGCAGTGGGTGCACATGCAGCCGTGGCTGTTCTCCGACGGCAAGGCGCTCCTGCGCTCCTCGCGCCTCAACAACACCTTCCGCAAGGAGCCGGACGGGGTGTGGAAGATCACCCGCACCCGCACGGAAAACGTCTTCGTTGCCCCGCTGCCGTCCACCTGGGCCTCGGACTATCCGTCAAAGTCCGTGCTGATGCGGCCCTGAGCGGCGGCTCCTTCCGGCACCTGCAGTACGAGTTGAAGCCCCGGTCACCGCCGGGGCTTCAGCTTTTTGGGCATGGAGGCTGACCCGTGTCTTATTCTGCCTGCAGCACGAAGTCATAGGCTGCGTGCCATGTCTCGCTGTCCCGGTCCACCCGTTCGAAAGGCGTGATGAGCGAGGCCTTGACGCCGAACACGGCATCGCTTTCCAGATACGGATCACCTGAAACGAAAAGATGGGTGATCACCCGCCGGTAGCCCGGTGCCGTGACCATGAAATGCATGTGGGCGGGCCGCCAGGGGTGGCGGCCAAGGGCGTCGAGCAGCTGCCCGGCCGGCCCGTCATGGGGGATCGGATAGGAGACGGGCCGGATGCCGCGGAAGGCATAGCGCCCGTCTGCGCCCGTGCGGAAGATGCCGCGATTGTTGAAGGGCGGCTGCACGCCGGGCTGCTGCACGTCGTAGAAACCGTCTTCATTGTCCGACCACACGTCAATCAGCGCGCCTTCGACAGGATTTCCATCCAGATCCAGCACCCGGCCCTCGAAGAGGCAGGTTTCGCCCTTGCCGTCGAGGCTGATGCTGTCGCCCATCTGCCGCTCCGGCGCGCCGTCCACGTGGAAGGGGCCGAAGACGGTCGTCTCCGTTGCGCCTTCCGGCTGGCGGTGGTTGATGGCATCCACCAGCATCGACACGCCCAGAATATCCGACAGCAGGATGAACTCCTGCCGCGTATCCGAACAGATCTGGCCGCTGCGGGTGAGGAAGCTGATGGCTGTAGCCCATTCCTCTTCGGTCAGTTCCACGTCCTTGATGAAGGCATGCAGGTGGTTGACGAGTGAGGTCATGACATGGGCAAGGCGCGGGCTGGTGGCAGGTCCAATGCGGCCGTTCACCTGCTCGGCAGACCGGTCTTCTGTGAAGTAGTCGATCATGGCGGTCTCCTTCGCTATCAGCTGTCCATCTGGGGCAGGGACCCGTCATGGGCGCGCCGGAGCAGGGCCAGAATGGCCTGCCGCTCCAGCGGCCGCGGATTCCAGTAGGGGTTGGAAAGGGCGATGTCTGCCGCCCGCTCAAGTCCGCTTTCCGGCATGCCGATTTCGGCCAGGCTGACCGGTGCACCCGTGGTGCGGGCAAGGTCCTGAAGGCGGCGGGCCGGATCGCTGCCCAGAACGCCGGCCAGCTGATCCATCACCTCCGGAATGGCCGGGGCATTGTAGGCCAGCGCATGGGGCAGAAGCACCGTATGCGTCTCGGCATGGGGCAGGGCGAAACTGCCGCCCAGCGTGTGGCAGAGCTTGTGATGCAGCGCCATGCCGACGGAGCCGAGACACAGGCCGCAGAGCCATGCGCCATAAAGCGCCTTGCGCCGTGCTTCGCCATCATCTGGCGTGCGGTGGATGGCGGGCAATGCTCCGGCCATGGCGCTGATGGCCTCGAGCGCCAGCAGGCCGATGACCGGATTGCGGTCACGGGCATAAAGCGCTTCCACCGCATGGGCGATGGCATTCATGCCGCTGGTCATGCTGACATGGACCGGCAGGGCAAGGCTGAGGCTGACGTCATAGAGCACGGTCTGCGGCAGCACCTTGGCCGAAACCTGCGTCTGCTTCTGGCCGTTGCGGGTCTCGCCGAGAACAGGCGTCATCTCCGAGCCGGAATAGGTGGTGGGGATGACGAGTTGCGGCAGGCCGGTGCGCAGTGCCACCGCCTTGGACAGGCCGATGGCGGAACCGCCGCCGCCGGCCACCACCAGATCGGCCTTGCGGGTGCGGGCGGTGTCGGCGGCCAGATCGCTGATATCGACGGGCGTGTGCATCGCAGCGCCGGCGAAGGTGCCGCAGACCCTGTCTCCGAGCGCAGCCGTGATGGTGTCCATCAGCCCGGTCTGGCGCGGGGTGGTGATGATCAGCACCCGCCTTGCTCCCAGACGTTCGGCCTCCGCGTCCAGCTGATCAAGAGCGGTATCGGCGAAGATGACCCGCGCCGGATGGGCCGTGTAGGTAAAGCCTGCCATCACCGGTCCCTCTCCCCGTTCACTGGATAATCCACCTGATGGCGCGTGATCCGCAGGCCTTCCAGTGCATCACGAATACGCAGATGGGCCGGATGAACTGCATAAGCCTTGAGCGCTTCGGCGCTCTCAAATTCGCTGAACAGCACCAGGTCGCAGGCGTAATCGATGCGGCTCACATCGATGCCGATCTCCAGACAGGTCATTCCGGGGATCAGCCCGCGCAGGCTTTCAAAGGCCGTCTTGATCTGCGCCTTGGCCTTATCCCGGTCTTCCGGTGTCTCTCCGGCCACATTCCACATCACGATATGCCGCACCGCTGCGGTGCTTCTAGTGCTCGCGTCCATTGCGGGCGCTCCCTCTGGCTTGGTGCGGGCTGCTTCTCTTTGCGGCGGCCCTGATCACGTGGCATCAGAGTTGCATTGGCTGATTAGGTGATAAATCCCGTAATCTGGGAATGTTTCTTGCCCGGCGCGCAAAAATGAACGCGTCCGCCGGGCATGCGACAGAACAATTGCAAGATATGTGTTTATACGGTAATAATACCGTAACAATCTTGCAGGAGGGGCAAGAATGGACCGGTTGGCAGAGCTTGAGGTATTCACCCAGATCGCCGATGCAGGCAGCCTGACGCGGGCGGCCGATGCGCTCGGCCTGTCTGTCTCCGGCGTCAGCCGGCATCTGACCAGCCTGGAAAACCGGCTGGGCGTGAGGCTGGTGCAGCGGACCACGCGGCAGCTGTTCCTGACCGGGGAGGGGGAGCGGTTCGCCGCCAGTGCGCGGGAAATCCTCTCAAGCCTCAATGAGGCGGAAACCAGTGTCAGTGCGGTTTCGGCCGAACCGCGCGGCACCATCCGTGTCGGTGCCTCGCTTGCCTTTGCCAAACTGCATCTGATGCCGGTGATCCGCGAGTTCCGGGCGCGCTATCCGCTGGTCAACATCGAGCTGCAGGCCTCCAACCGCTACTACGACATGATCGAGAACGGCCTTGACCTTGCCATCCGCACCCGGCGGGGCGAGGCGGACAGCTCGATCACCATCCGCAAGCTGGCGGAGACCCAGCGCACGCTCGCCGCCTCGCCGGACTACATCGCCGCGCGGGGCGAGCCTGTCCATCCGCATGATCTGGCGGACCACGACCTGCTGCTCTACAGCCTCGCCGATGACTGGGAGAATCTGACCTTCACCCGCGGCAACGAAAGCATGCGGATCCCGGTCAGCGGCACCATGGTGTGCAATGACGGGCTGCTGCTGCGCCAGGCTGCAAGGGACGGGCTCGGCATTGTCGTGCAGCCGTCCTATGTGCTGCATGACGATCTTCAGTCGGGCCGCCTCGTCAAGGTTCTGGAAGGCTGGCATCTGCCGCGCCTCAGCATGAACCTGGCCTTTCCCTCCCGCGCCCACATGCCTGCCCGCACCCGGCTCTTCATCGATGCGCTGGTCGAGTATTTCCGGCGCAACAACTTTGAGGCGCTGTGGTAGGCAGGCACCGGACGGGGCTTATCCCTGTCCTGCCGTGCGGCTGCGCAGGCGTTCCATGTTGGCCACAAGGTCCGAGAACCTGTCCCCCTGCACGGCGATATGGTCGCGCAGCAGGCGGCGGGCGCTGTCCTCATTGCCATCAAGGATTGCGGCAACGATGCCGGCATGTTCCTGCAGAGACACTTTCATGCGGTTGCGCACCCTGAGTTGCAGGCGGCGGTAGGGCCTGAGGCGCCGGTGCAGGGCGATGCACTGCTCCTTCAGGAAGGCGCTCTGGCTGGCGGCGTAGATCGCGTGGTGGAACTGCTCGTTCTCATAATAATAGGCGTCGGTGTCATCGCGTGCGGCGGCGGCCTCGCAGGTGGCATGCGCGGTTTCCAGCGCGGTTCTGTCCCCGGCCGTGTGGCGGCGGGCGGCCAGCGCTCCAGCCATGCCTTCGAGCTCCGCCATCACGTCAAACATTTCCAGCACATAGTGCGGGCCCGGATCCACGATCACGGCACCGCGCCGGGGGCGGATCTCGACAAGGCCGATGGCGCTCAGCTGCATCAGGGCTTCGCGGATCGGCGTGCGTGACACGCCGTAGCGCGCCGCAAGCTGCGTCTCGTCCAGCCGCTGGCCCGGCTCGAATTCCCCCGTGACGATGCCGTTCTCGATCTCGTCCCGAAGCTTCTGGAATGTGTTCTCTGACATCGCTCCGCCCTCGCGTACGCCGTGAAATTTCTTGTATACAAGATTATTGACATCGCGTGCAAGGCAAACGCATCATTCGCTCTCATCCGGCAGGGAGGCCGGATTTCTGGGAGGAAGAACGATGAAGAAACTCACTCGCATGTTGAAGACAGGTGTGCTCCTTGCAGGCATGGCAGCGGCGGCAGGGTCTGCCAGCGCCCAGACCGTGCTCAAGGCCTCGCATCAGTTTCCCGGCGGCAAGGGCGATATCCGCGACGAAATGGTGCAGGTCATTGCGCGTGAAGTCGAGGCGGCGAATGTGGGGCTGACCGTGCAGGTCTTCCCCGGCTCCTCGCTGTTCAAGCCGAATGAGCAGTGGAACGCGCTGACCCGCGGCCTGCTGGAGATGACATCCTTTCCGCTCGACTATGCCTCCGGCCGCCATCCGGAGTTTTCGGTCACGCTGATGCCGGGGCTTGTCGGCAATTTCGACCGTGCCAACCGGCTCAATCAGTCCGAATTCATGCAGGATATCAAGAAGATCATCGAGGATAACGGCGCCATCGTCATTGCCGATGCGTGGTTGTCGGGCGCCTTTGCGTCCAAGAAGGGCTGCATCACCTCGCCCGATACGATGAAGGGGCAGGTGATCCGCGCCGCAGGTCCCGCATTTGAGGAGATGCTGGCCGCAGCCGGTGCCTCGATTGCCTCCATGCCGTCATCGGAAATCTACACCGGTATGCAGACTGGTGTTCTGGATGCGGCGAACACCTCGTCGGCCAGCTTCGTGTCCTACCGCCTGTTCGAACAGGCCAAGTGCCTGACGGCGCCGGGCGAGAATGCGCTGTGGTTCATGTATGAGCCGGTGCTCTTTTCCAAGCAGGTGTTCGAGCGCCTGACGCCGGAGCAGCAGGCAGCCGTTCTGGAGGCTGGCAAGAAGGCCGAAGCCTATTTCGACGCCGAGGTGCGCAAGGGCGATCAGCTGATGATCGACACCTACAAGAAGGCCGGGGTCGAGGTCGTTGAAATGTCGAAGGCCGACTATGACGCCTGGCTCGCGGTGGCTCAGGAGTCTGCCTACAAGAACTTTGCCGCCAAGGTGCCGAACGGCGGCGCCCTGATCGAAAAGGCCCTTGCGGTCGAGTGATACCGGCCCTCACACGGCCCGGACCTGCCGGACGGACAGGGCCGGGCCGCATGTGGACGGTCAAACTGAGAGGTTTGAAATGATCGGGGCCTATATCCGGGCAGTCGGGCATCTTTCGCGGGCTTTGGCCGTGATTGCCACACTGCTCATCATCGCGGCGATGCTGGTCGTCTGCCAGATGATCCTGATGCGCTACGTCTTTACATATCCAACGATCTGGCAGACGGACTTTGTGGTTTTCTCCGCGACTGCGGCCATGTTCCTCGGCGCGCCCTATGTGCTGATGAAGGGGGGGCATGTGGGCGTTGACGTGGTGGAGATGATGGTGGGGTCACGCACCCGCCACGGCCTCAAGATCCTCGGCAGCCTGCTGGGGCTCACCTTCTGCGCCATCATGCTCTGGGCGGTCTGGATCCAGTTTCATGAAGCCTGGGCCGGCAACTGGAAACATGCCAGCATGTGGGCGCCGCCGCTGTGGATCCCCCTGTCGGCGCTGCCGCTCAGCTTTGCCATGCTGTGCCTGCAATATGTGGCGCAGATCCTGCTGCTCCTGACCGGTTCCGCCCCCACGGACACAGGCCACGCGGCGCTTGCCGGGGAGGGACGCTGATGAGCCCCATGGCTTCCGGTCTTCTGCTCATCGGTGCGCTCTTCGTGCTTCTGGGCACGGGCATGCCGATCGCCTTTGCCCTCGGCCTCGCCGCCGTCGCCGCCCTGTTCCTGCAGATCGGTCCCGGCATTGTCTATGTGCTCGGCGAAACCATGTTCGCCGGCATCGCCAACCTGGCCTATGTGTCGATCCCCATGTTCGTGCTCATGGGCGCGGCGGTGGCCTCCTCGCCAGCGGGCTCGGATCTCTACACGGCGCTGGACCGCTGGCTCAACCGGGTGCCGGGCGGGCTGGTTCTGTCCAACATTGGTGCCTGCGCCATCTTTTCCGGCATGACCGGCTCATCGCCCGCCACCTGTGCGGCCATCGGCAAGATGGGCATTCCGGAGATGCAGAACCGGGGTTACCCCAACTCCGTTGCGGCAGGCTCCATTGCCGCGGGCGGCACGCTCGGCATTCTGATCCCGCCTTCGGTGACGCTCATCGTCTATGGCATCGCCACGGAAACCTCCATCGGCCGCCTGTTCATGGCCGGGGTGTTTCCGGGTATCATGCTCACGGGCATGTTCATGATCTGGGCGCTGATCGACTGCCGCCGCAAGGGCTATGACCTCAGCGGCCGGGGCATCAGCTTTACGTTGAAGCAGAAGCTGGAGCAGCTGCCGCGCATCCTGCCGTTCCTGCTGATCATCGCCGGGACGCTCTATGTGCTCTACGGCGGTGTGGCAACGCCGTCCGAAGCGGCCGGGGCAGGGGCGTTTCTGACGCTTGTGGTCGTGGTGATTGCCTACCGGCTGTTCCGCTTCAAGCCCGTGTCGCAGATCTTCGGCTCGGCCATGCGCGAGAGCGTGATGATCATGATGATCATGGCGGCGGCAGAACTTTTTGCCTTCGCCCTGTCGTCGCTGTTCATCACCCAGACGGTGGCCACGGCCATTGCCGGGATGGATCTGAACCCCTGGGTTCTGATGCTGGTCATCAACGTCTTCCTGCTGGTCTGCGGCATGTTCCTGCCGCCGGTGGCGGTGATCGTGATGACGGCGCCGATGCTGTTCCCCATCGTCACCCAGGCGGGCTTTGATCCCTACTGGTTCGCAATCGTGCTGACGATCAACATGGAAGTGGGGCTGATCACGCCGCCCATCGGGCTCAATCTCTTCGTCATCAACGCCATTGCGCCGAAGATCCCGACGAAGGATATCCTGTGGGGGGCGCTGCCCTATGTGCTGGTGATGTTCCTTGCGATCTTCATCCTGTGCCTCTTCCCGGGGATCGCAACCTGGTTACCCAACCAAATGCTCGGAGCGGTCTGATGAACACCACATCCTTCTTCAGTGAAATGCTGCAGGCCATCACGGAACGGGGGCGCCGTCTCCTGTCCATCTCGCCCCAGACCGGAGATGGTGATCCGCTCGCCATCCTAGAGCAGCGCTGCGATACGCTGCTGTCCAGTCAGGGCGAGGCCTCCGGCATGGCGCTGGCCAAGGATGTGCTGACCCGCTGGGATCAGCTGGACGAGGCCGGGAAGACCGGCTTCGCCCGGCTGCTGCTGGACCGCTTCGGCCCCAACACCGGACGGCTGGAAAAGGCCATCAAGGCCTATCAGGAAGACCCGTCACCGGTGTCGCTGGCAGCCTTGCATACGGCCAGCGAGCCGCGCCGGCAGGAGCTGATCCGCCGGCTCAATCTGGCGCCCGATGCCATCGCCACGCTGGTGCGCATGCGTGAGGCGCTGTTGAAGATGAAGGCCTCCGACAAGACGCTGGAGACGGTCGATCAGGATTTTGCCCATCTCTTTGCCTCCTGGTTCAACCGGGGTTTTCTCACCCTGCGCTCGATCAGCTGGTCGACGCCCGCGAACATTCTGGAAAAGATCATCCGTTATGAAGCGGTTCATCACATCGGCGGCTGGGAGGAGCTGCGCCTGCGGCTGGCGCCCGAGGACCGGCGCTGCTTTGCCTTCTTCCATCCCCGCCTTGCCGATGATCCGCTGATCTTCGTGGAAGTGGCGCTGACGACCGCAACGCCGGACACGATTGCCGAGGTGCTGCGCGAAGAGCGTGAGCCCATTGGCGCCGGAGAGGCGACGACGGCGGTGTTTTATTCCATCTCCAACTGTCAGGACGGCCTGCGCGGTATTTCCTTCGGCAACTTCCTCATCAAGCAGGTGGTGGAGGATCTGCGGCGGGAGCTGCCGAAACTGGAAACCTTCGTCACCCTGTCGCCGGTTCCCGGCTTTGCCGCCTGGCTTTCGCGCGAGCGCCGGGCGGAGGTCTCCGATGTGCTGAGCGCGCAGGACCGGGAGGTGCTGCAGGGGCTTGATACGGAAGGCTGGCATCTGGATGAGGAGCTTTCCGGGCGCATCCGGCCCGTGCTGATGGGGGCTGCCGCCTGGTATTTCCTCAAGGCTCGCACGCCGCAGGGCAAGGTGGTCGATCCGGTCGCCCGGTTCCATCTGGGCAATGGCGCCCGGCTGGAGCGGTTGAATTTCCTCGGCGATCTTTCGCCCCGTGCGCTCGAACAGTCGCATGGGCTGATGGTCAATTATCTCTACAAGCTCGACGACATCGAAACCAATCACGAGGCCTTCGCCGTCCGCGGTGAAGTGGCGGCCTCCTCTCAGGTCCGCAAGCAATTGCCGCCGGACCGGCAGCCCCGCCAGCTCGTTCCCGTTGCCTCCAGCCCGTCCGAGGACGGCACAAAGACAAAATCCACCAAGGAGTTCACCGCATGAGCAATCACCTTTTCGATGCAATCCGGGCCGCCGCAAATCCTGCTGCGCCCTTCATCGAAACCCTCGACGGCCGGTCCTGGACCTATCAGGACATGATGGACCAGTCGGGGAAGCTTGCGGGCGTGCTGCTTGAGCTTGGCGTCGAGCCGGGCGACCGGGTGGCGGTGCAGGTGGAAAAGAGCGCGGAGGCGCTGATGCTCTATCTTGCCTGCGTGCGGGCAGGGGCAGTCTATCTGCCGCTGAACACCGCCTATACGCTGGCCGAGCTCGACTATTTCATCTCCGATGCCGAGCCACGCCTCGTCGTCTGCGCGCCGAAGGCGAGAGAAGGGCTTGAGCCGGTGGCGGCGAAATATGGCGCCCGTGTCGAGACACTGGATGAGGCGGGCGGCGGCAGCCTGATGGACAAGGCCACCGGCAAGTCCGCAGACTTTGCCAATGTCCAGCGCGGTCCGGATGATCTGGCGGCCATTCTCTACACCTCCGGCACCACCGGCCGGTCGAAGGGGGCGATGCTCTCCCACGACAACCTGCTCTCCAACGCCGCGACCTTGCGCGAATACTGGCGCTTCACCAGCGGTGACCGGCTGATCCATGCACTGCCGATCTTCCACACCCATGGCCTCTTCGTTGCCTCCAACGTGATCATGCTGTCCGGCGCTTCCATGTATTTCCTCAGCAAGTTCGATCCGGAGGAGGTGCTGCGGCTGATGCAGTCGGCCAGCGTGCTGATGGGCGTGCCGACCTTCTATGTCCGCCTGTTGCAGAGCGAGGGCCTGACGAAGGAGGCAACGGCGCGCATGCGGCTGTTCATCTCCGGTTCGGCGCCGCTTCTGGCCGATACGCACCGCCAGTTCGAAGAGGCCACCGGCCATCGCATCCTTGAGCGCTACGGCATGACCGAGACGAACATGAACACGTCGAACCCCTATGAGGGCGAGCGTGTGGCCGGAACGGTTGGCTTCCCGCTGCCGGGCGTGTCGCTGCGGGTCACCGAGCCGGAGACGGGTGCGTCTGTTGCCGATGGCGAGACCGGCATGATCGAGGTGAAGGGGCCGAATGTGTTCCAGGGCTACTGGCGCATGCCGGAGAAGACCAGGGCCGAGTTCCGCGACGACGGCTTCTTCATCACCGGCGACCTCGGCAAGATCGATGAACGCGGCTATGTCCACATCGTCGGGCGCGGCAAGGATCTCGTGATTTCCGGTGGCTACAATATCTATCCCAAGGAAGTCGAGACCGAGATCGACCAGCTGGCCGGCGTGGTGGAAAGCGCCGTCATCGGCGTTGCCCATCCGGATTTCGGTGAAGGTGTCACCGCCATCGTCGTGCGCCAGAAAGGCGCGAATCTGGCGGAAACCGATGTTCTGGCAAAGCTGCAGGACCGGCTGGCGCGTTACAAGCAGCCCAAGCGGGTGATTTTTGTGGATGAACTGCCGCGCAACACCATGGGCAAGGTGCAGAAGAACGTGCTGCGCGACACCTATGCCGGGCTTTATCAGTCCTGACACAAAGACGTGAGATTGTCCCCGGCCTCAAGATGATTTGCCTGAGGCCGGGGCTGGCGTGGTATTGCTTGCCCGGTGTCAATGGATGGACGTAGATGGGCCGGACCAGTCATTCGCTTCTTGCTGCCGCCATGGCAGCGTGTCTCGCATTTCCTTTCGCAGCAGATCAGGCGCAGGCCCGTGTGACGGGATTCACCATTGTCTCCCAGCGTCCGGTCTTTGAGGGCCGGACCTTTGGCGCAGTGGGTGCCTATGAGCGCATCGATGCCATTGCCGAATTCGCCGTCGATCCGGACGAGCCGCGCCTTGATGCGATTGTGGGTGTCGATGACGCGCCGGTGAATGCGCAAGGCGATGTGGAGTTTTCGGCCAATGTCACCATCCTGAAGCCGGCCGATCCTGCCCGTGCCTCCGGGCTGCTGTTCTATGAAATCGCCAACCGGGGCCGCAGCATCAGCCCCATCCTGCTGAACCTTGCACCGGGTGCCTCCGTGCCGGACAAGGCGGCGGATGCAGGCGATGGCTTTCAGATGCTGCGTGGCGACACCATCGTCTGGTCGGGCTGGCAGGCCGATGTGGCGCCCGGCCTCTTCCGCATCACTCTGCCGGTGCTGGAGGGCAAGACCGGGCTGGCGCGCGAGCAGGTGGTCTTTGACCGTCTGGAAGACAGCAGCACGCTGGCGCTGAAGTTTCCCATGGCAAGCCTTGATCCGTCCGCCATACGGGTGACGGTGCAGGCCGGGCCCGATGCGCCGGCCGTGCCGCTGGCCTTTGTGATCGACAACGAGAGCCAGATCACAGTCACCCGCAGCAAGGACCATGATGCGGGCGCCATCCATGAGGTGGTCTATACGGCCAAGAACCCGGTTCCTGCCGGGCTCGGCTTTGCCGCCGTCAGCGACCTCAATTCCTTCCTGCGCGGGTTGCCGGGGCATGAGGCGATGCCGCCCTTGAAAAACATCCGGCATACGGTCGTCATGGGCATTTCCCAGTCGGGCCGGTTCCTGCGGGACTTCCTCTACCACGGCTTCAACGCCGATGGCCTCGGCCGCAAGGTCTTTGATGGGGCGATGGTGCATGTTGCCGGATCGCGCAAGCTCTTCCTGAACTATCCCTTCTCGCAGCCGGGCCGCTACTCCCGTCAGCACGAGGAGCATGATTATCCGGGCGACCAGTTCCCCTTCAGCTATGCCATGAGCACGGACCCGCTGACGAACCGCTCCGATTCGGTGCTGGCGCGCTGCGAGGCCAGCAAAACCTGCCCCAAGCTGATGCATTCGGACAGTTCTACGGAGTTCTGGCAGGCGCGTTCGGCGCTGATTACCCTAGGCCCCGATGGCGCGCCCCTGACCATGCCGGAGAATGTCCGGCTCTACGGCCTTGCCAGCGTGCCGCATCTCAACACCTGGACGGCACGGCCGACGGAAAACGCCAGCTGCCTGTTTGCCTTCAATCCCTTGAGCCCCGCGCCGGTGATGCGGGCCCTCTATGATGCCATGGCAAAATGGGTCGAGGGCAGCGGGCTGCCGCCGGAAAGCCGGTTCCCGAGCCTCGCTGACGGCACGCTTGTGCCCCATGACGGGTTCACCATGCCGCTGATCGGCGGGGTGCATCTGAAGCCGCCCTATAATTTGGTCCGGGTGGAAAACCACACGGCTGTCCCCCCCCTGCATGGCGCGGCCTATCCGGCCTTTGTCCCGGCGGTGGATCAGGACGGGCTGGAAACAGGCGGTATCCGCCTCCCGGCAGTCGCGGCACCTGCCGCCAGCTATCTCGGCTGGAACCTGCGGCGCAAGGGCTATGCGGAGGGCGCACTCTGCGGCCTTGCCGGATCCTACATTCCCTTGCCCCGCAGCATTCTGGCCGAAGATGGCCGCAAACCTTTCGCTCAGCGCTACGAGACCAAACAGGCCTATCTGGCGGCTGTCGAAGGGGCCGCGAAGGACCTGATCAAGGCCGGCTACATGCTGGAGGCCGACATGGGGCTGGTGGTCGAAAGAGCCAAGGAAGACGCCGCAGCATTGCCTTGAGCCGTGCCCGGCATTCTTCGCTCCTACCCCATATGCCGTTCCAGCACCATGTGGGTGGTGAGGCCTGAGATGAGGGGCAGGGCGTCGATGGCGGCGCGGATGGCTTCGATGCCGGCCATATCCGGAGCTTCGGCGAAGATGACGAGGTCGATGGGACCGGCCAGAGCATGGATCCTGCGGATGCCCGGGATCTTTTCCAGATGCGGCATCAGCTTGGCGCAGCTGCCGCCCGGCGCATGGGTGACGAGGAAATGGGCCGCCACCTTGCCCGTGCTCCCGGCCGGTTCCACCGTAGTGAAGCCACTGATTGCGCCGCTGCGCAGCAGCCGGTTCAGCCTGTCCTGCGTGGCGCTGCGCGACAGGCCGATGTCCCTTGCCAGCGCCACGAGCGGGCGGCGGGCATCGCGGCGGAGCGCGGTCAGAAGCAGCTGATCCTTCTCATCCATGGCCTTCACCATCCTCCACGCCCAGACCGGCATAATGCCGGTCATATCCGGCGTCTTGCCGGGGTGCAACCGGCAGCGCTGCGGGCGATAGAAGCGGCAACACTTCTGAGGTTCCTGACGGAGACCCCCGGGCCATGCTGCCACTCAACGAAAAGACCGTGCTGCTGCCGGTCGACATGCAGACCGCCTTCGACGGGGCGCCCTGGCCGCCGCGCTGGAACGCGGATATCGACCGCAACGGGCTGGCGCTGCTGGGTCTGTGGCGCAGGCTGGGCCTGCCTATCATCCACGTGCGGCATGATTCTGCCGAGCCCGGCTCGACGCTCCGGCCCGGGCAGCCCGGCAACCGCTTCCGCCCCGGCTTTGAGCCGCAGAACGGCGAGCAGCTGGTGGTGAAGAGCGTCAATTCGGCCTTCATCGGCACGGATCTGGATCTGCGCCTGCGCCGCATCGGGGCTGAGGATGTGGTTGTCTTCGGCATTTCCACCGACATGTGCGTCTCCACGACGATCCGCACGGGAGCGAATTTCGGGTGGCGCATGACGCTGGTCGAAGATGCCTGTGACTGTTTCGATTTACCGGGAGAGGGCGGGACGGTCATCCCCGCGCGCACTGTTCACGAGGTGCACAGAGCCACACTTGGCTTTGAGTTCTGCAAGGTCGTGAAAACGGCGGAGCTGCTTGGTTCCGCCAGCTGAACCTGGCTGATCTATCCCGGATTGCGGATCAGGGGTTGAAGGCCCACCCATTGCTTCTGGCTGCAAGCGCATCACCGGTCCGCCAGCAGGATCCGGTGATGCGCGTTTTCTTTGGTTACTTCACTTCGATGACGAACTGATCGCGCGGGCGGCGCACCTTCTTCAGGCTGGCCAGCCAGTCATTGGCTTCATCCCGGTAGCCGAGCGGCAGAATGGTGACGGACCGCAGACCCTTGGCGCGCAGGCCCAGAATCTCGTCGAGCTTGTCCGCGTCAAAACCTTCCATCGGGGTGGAATCAACGCCTTCGAAGGCCGCTGCAGCCAGAGCGATGCCGAAGGCGATATAGGCCTGACGGGCGGCGTGCTGATAGTTGGTCTCGGCATCGCGCGGCACATAGGTGTTGAGCAGCATCTGCCGGTAGTTTTCCCAGCCTTCGTTGGTGAAGCCGCGTTCCTCGTTGACGAGGTCGAACATCATGTTGATGCGGTCTGCGGTGTAGTTGTCCCAGGCCGCAAACACCAGCAGGTGCGACCCTTCGGTCACCTGCGCCTGGTTCCAGGCAATTTCCTGAATCTTCGCCCGGACTTCCGGATTGGTGACGACGATAACCTCGAACGGCTGCAGGCCGCTGGAGGTGGGGGCAAGGCGGGCAGCCTCCAGAATGCGCTCGACCTTGTCTTCCGGAACCGTCTTCGACGGGTCCATCTTCTTGGTCGCATAGCGCCAGTTCAGCTTTTCAATCAGCATTCTATGGCCTTTCGGGCTGGAAAGCCGCGGCCAGGGGAGGGGAAAGGGGCTGGCCGCGTCAAGACAACTGTCTGCAGCTAGATAAACCTTCTTATCGCTGCTTCAAGGCTCCGGTTGCCCGCGGTCCGTTTTGTGTCAGCGTTTGGCCAGCGGCTCGGGCGGGCCGGAAAATTCCAGCCCGAGTTCCGTATCCGTGCGCCAGACAACGCGCGCGGGCCGGCGGATATTCTCGCTGTCGATATAGAGCAGCAGCTCGTCCGGGATGAGATGGGTGTTATCGACCTTCACCATCACGCCCCCTTCAGACAGATTGCGGATCGTGCCGTCGAAAACCCGGTCAAGATTGCCGAAGACCAATCTGGCCGATTTGAGCGCCCGCCGCCGCGGGCTGCTGCGCTTTTCCTCGTTCATGCGGGTGCTCCCAGCCATTGCCCTTTGTTGGGTGCGTGTATCTGCTTGTTATATTTCAAGAATATTTCATTCGCTTCACATTGGAAAGGACAGTCTGCGAAATTGATGAATGACGTAACGAGAGAAAAGCGCTGGTGAATTTCTGAAGTGTGCGTTTTGCGCGTGTTTCACCTTGGATTGAGCTCTGCCTCGTCAGCCGGCCAAAAGAGAGCGTGATTCCGGATACGCTGCCCTTCAAAAAGCCGGATTGGCCGGATCTCGCCTCACTTGCGCCATCAAGCCATTGAAAAGAGCCGGATACAGGCGTTTGCCACAGGGCCGGTGACACTGTAATGTGGCGCCGCCTTGCGCGGGGTGTAAGGCTCCACCGTGACCGGCAGCTGGGCGACAGAGCGGTGGCGCCGCCTTGCGCGGGGTGTAAGGCCTCACACACAAGTCCAGATGTTTGCAGGAAGCTCGAACGCATGTCCGACATTTTCCGGGAAGTCGACGAAGATATCCGTCACGAAAAATTCCGTCGCCTTTGGGACCGTCTCGGCGTTTGGGTGATCATCCTGGCAGTTGCGATTGTGGCCGGAACGGCCGGATACCGCGGCTGGCTGTACTGGCAAGGCCAGCAGTCAATGAAGGCCGGTGATGCCTATATCGAGGCTGTGCGCCTGGCGCAGGAGGGCAAGGCCGAGGAGGCGGAAGCTGCCTTCGCCGCCATGGGATCTGCCACCGGCGGCTATCCGGTGCTGGCAAAATTCCGTCTCGCAGAGAGCCTTGCGGCCTCCGGCAAGGCGGATGAAGCCGTCGCCGCCTATGATGCGCTGGCTGCCGATTCGTCCGTTGAATCGGTTCTGCGTGGCCTGGCTGCGGTGCGCGCCGGCTACATTGCCCTCGATACGGCTGATCTTGCGGCGCTGAAGGCACGGCTGGAGCCCCTGACGGCCGAAAACAATTCCTGGCGGTTTGCGGCCCGCGAAATCCTTGCCTTCGCGGCCTGGAGCGCAGGCGACATGGATGCTGCAACCGAATATGCCAGCCAGATTACGGACGATGCCGCTGCGCCGCGCGAAATTGGGGCGCGGGTTTCCATTCTCACCAAGGTGATCCGTGGCTCACAGCCCAGCATTGCCGACAAGGGAGAGACGAACTGATGTTGCGTATGACCAAGCCCTCCCGGCAGTTTGCCAGTGTTTTTCTGGCTGCCACGCTTCTGGCGGGCTGCTCCTCGGTGTCTGAATATACCGATGCCATCAATCCCTTTGCGACCAAGCAGAAGATTCTTCCCGGCGACCGTCAGCCGCTGTTTCAGGGCGCTGATCCGTTGGAGCAGACCGCAAACCGCTCCGCCAGCATCGGTTCCGCCACGGGCGGTCAGGACTGGCCGCAGGCTGGCGGCAATGAAAGCAATGACCCGGGCAATGTTGCCGTGTCCTTCAGTGGCCAGCAGGCCTGGCGCGCCTCGATCGGCAGTTCCGGCGGCGGCCTGACGTCTTCGGGCATGCGCACGGCTGCAAGGCCAGTGGCCTCTGGCGGGCGTCTGTTCGTCTACAAGCCCACGGGTGAGGTGATTGCGATGAGCACGGGCGGCGCCCGTGCCTGGACGAAGAACCTGCGTCCGGCCGACGAGAACGGCATTGCCTCCGGCGGCGGTGTTGCCGTTTCCGGCAACCGTGTCTTCGCCGCAACCGGCTATCGCTCGCTTGCAGCGCTGGACGCCGGATCGGGTCAGGAATTGTGGTCCGTCGAGCTCAGCGCCCCGGCGCGCGGCGCCCCGGCGGTTGGCGGTGGCCATGTCTTCGTCGTGACGCAGACCAACGAGGTCTATGCGGTCAAGCAGGACGATGGCACCGTGGCCTGGACCTATTCCGGCATTCAGGAAAACGCAGGATTGCTGACGGCCGCGTCCCCGGCTGTGTCGGGCGGAACCGTTGTGGTGCCGTTCTCCTCCGGCGAGATCATGGCCTTCGACATCCGCAAGGGCGAGCCGATCTGGGCTGAAGGCGTTTCGCGTGCCTTCCGCACCCTGGCGGTGTCCACGCTGACGGATGTTGCCGCGAGCCCGGTCGTCTCCGGCGGCACGGTTTATGCCACGGGCGTCGGCGGCAAGATCGTCGCTGCCTCGCTCAGGACGGGTGAGCGCCAGTGGGAGCAGAACGTAGGATCGGTGCACACGCCGGTCGTCTCCGGTAATGCCATTTTCATGGTAACGCTGGATGACAAGATGGTTGCTCTTGACCGCAAGACCGGTGACGCTCTATGGCGGGCAGACCTGCCGCAGCTTGACAACAAGAAGAAGCGGCGCAACTGGGCGGGCCCGGTGCTGGCAAACGGCACATTGGTGGCCTTCTCCAACGATGGCCGCATTGCCCTTGTGGACGCTGCCAGCGGCCAGATCCAGAGCGTGCGTGACATTTCGGCCAAGGTCTTCGTGACCCCGATTGTTGCCGGCGGCCGGATCGTGGTGCTGGAAGGCGACAGCGGCATCGCCGGATTCAACTGATAGATGGGCCGCAGGGATTGCGGCCTGAGGAGTAAGGGGCTTGGGCGCTACCGTAGCCATTATTGGCCGTCCGAATGTGGGCAAATCGACGCTGTTCAACCGGCTGGTCGGCAAGCGCCTGGCGCTTGTCGATGACACGCCGGGCGTCACCCGCGACCGGCGGCCGGGCGAGGCGCGCCTGGGCGACCTGCGCTTCACCATCATCGACACCGCAGGCCTTGAGGATGCGGACGCAACGAGCCTTGAAGGCCGCATGCGCGCCCAGACCGAGGAAGCCATCGCGGAAGCCGATGTCGTTCTGTTCGTCATCGACGCCCGTGCGGGCGTAACGCCGCTTGATGCGCATTTTGCCGCCGTTGCCCGCAAGAGCGAGACACCGGTGATCCTGCTGGCCAACAAGGCGGAAGGCCGGGCAGGCGAGGGCGGTCTCTATGAGGCTTTCTCGCTGGGTCTTGGCGAGCCGGTGGCCATCTCCGCCGAGCATGGCGAGGGTCTGGCCGGTCTCTACGAGGCGCTGCTTCCCTATGTGGAGCAGGTCGAGGAAGAAGAGCAGGCGGCCAAGGACGAGGCAGACTTTTCCGTTGAGCTGGACGAGGACGGCAATCCGCTGCTGCCGGAAGCAGCTCCCGCGGGCACCAGCGAACGCCCGCTGCGGGTGGCCATCGTCGGGCGTCCGAATGCGGGCAAGTCGACGCTGATCAACCGGATGCTGGGCGAAGAGCGCATGCTGACCGGGCCTGAAGCCGGAATCACGCGCGATTCAATCTCTGTTGACTGGCTGTGGCGCGAGCGCCATCTCAAGCTGTTCGACACGGCCGGTATCCGCCGCAAGGCGCGTGTGCAGGAGAAGCTGGAAAAGCTCTCCGTTGCCGACGCCTTGCGCGCCATCAAGTTTGCCGAAGTGGTTGTCGTGGCGCTGGACGCGACCAATTCCTTCGAGAAGCAGGATCTGCAGATCATCGAGCTGGTGGCCCGTGAAGGCCGTGCTCTGGTGATCGCCATCAACAAGTGGGATCTGATCGAGGACCGGGAGGCGGCCTGGTCCGCCATCAAGGACGCGCAAGACCGCTATCTCAACCAGATCCGCAACGTTCAGATCGTCACCATGTCGGGCCTGCAGGGGCAGGGCATCGACCGGCTGATGGAAGCGGTGTTCAACGCCTATGAGGTCTGGAACTCCCGCATTTCAACTTCGCGCCTCAACCGCTGGCTCCTGAAGATCCTCACCCACCATCCGCCCCCGGCGGTGCAGGGACGCCGCGTCAAGCTGCGCTACATGACCCAGGCGAAAACCCGTCCGCCGCATTTCGTTGTGTTCTGCTCGCGCCCCGAAGAGCTGCCGGAAAGCTACACCCGGTATCTCGTCAACGGCCTGCGCCAGACCTTCGACATGCCGGGCACGCCGATCCGTCTCAGCTACCGCAAGGGCGAAAATCCCTATGCGGGCAAGAAAAAGAAAACCCGTTAGGCCCCGGCAAGGGCCCTTTCGAGGCCGGGGCATCCGCTCCGGCCTTTTCTGTGACCTTTCCTCTCCCATCGGGGCGCCTCAGCCCCGCACACCATCTGCAACCGAATGACATGGGGACCGCGATGACGACGACGCAACGCATGGAGTTTGCCGTTGGCCTCGCCCGCCGCGCAGGCGCGCTTGGCCTTGATTATTTCCGCAAGCTGGAAACGCTGACCATCATCAACAAGGGCCACCAGGACCTCGTGACGGAAGCCGACCGCAACGTGGAGACGCTGGTGCGCGACGAGATCGCGGCCGTCTTCCCGGGCGATGGCATCGTCGGCGAGGAGCATGGCCGCGTGGAAGGCTCATCCGGCTACACCTGGGTGATCGATCCGATCGATGGCACGGCGAATTTCGTTGCCGGTATCCCGCAGTGGTGCGTCATCATTGCCTGCGTTCACAACGGGGAGACCGTCATCGGGGTCATCCATGATCCGGTGTCGGGCGAAATGTTCGCCGCTGAGCGCGGCAAGGGGCTGACGGTCAATGGCCGGCCGGCGCGGGTCTCCGCCAGCACCAGCCTCAAGACCGGCTCTGCCGGTGTCGGCTTCAGCGGCCGCAACAAGGTCTGCGGTGCCGTGCAGCTGATCGATGCGCTGGTGGACCGGGGCGGCGTCTTCTTCCGCAATGCCTCCGGCGGGCTGATGCTGGCCTATGTGGCAGCCGGCCGGCTCATCGCCTATGGCGAATCCAAGATGAACGTCTGGGACTGCCTCGCCGGTCTCCTGATGATCGAGGAAGGCGGCGGCAAGGTCACCGGCTTTGACGTGGACGCGTCCATCGCCACGGGCGTGCGCGTCATCACCGCTTGCCCGGGTGTCTATGACGAATGGTCCGGCATGTGCGAAGCGGTCTTCCCGCCGCTGGCAGCCCACTGAGAGCGTCTGAATGCAACGAGGCCGGAGCGGTGCTCCGGCCTGAAAGATCCATCCGCATTCGTCATGCCATGACTTGATCATGGCATGACGGAGGAAGGGGTAAGGCAGTAGATATTCCAGCTGCTTATGGCGTGCCTGCGCAAAGTTTTTGAAGCTGCGCATGAGGGTGATCTGAAAGCAACGAGGCCGGAGCGGTGCTCCGGCCTGAAAAATCTCTCCGCCTTCGTCATGCCATGACTTGATCATGGCATCCACTCCGTAGCCTGTCCGCTCAGACAGCGCCTCCGGAACGCTTGCTGCATCATCCCGCCCCCTCATGTGATGAGATGAAGTGGCATGGATGCCATGATCAAGTCATGGCATGACGGAGGGAAGGGGTGAGGCAAGAAGCAGAAGGTCCTCCGTTCCAATCCCTTACGATGCGACCTGCACAAAATCCTTGAAGCTGCGCGAGGGGTGGTCGTAGAGGCGGCCGCCGTCCGTGAAGGTGGGAAGCGTCAGCGGAATGATCGCCTTGGCAACCTCTTCGGGATGCGGCAGGGTGGCCGGATCTTCGCCGGGCATCGCCTGTGCGCGCATGGAGGTGCGGACGGGGCCCGGATTGACGAGGCTGATCTGCAGCGGCGTCTGGCGCGTCTCGGCGGTGTAGGTGCGCACCAGAGCTTCCAGCGCAGCCTTGGAGACCGAATAGGGGCCCCAATAAGCCTTGCACTTGTGGGCGGCGCCGGAGGACAGGAACACGGCGCGCCCGGCGTCGGACTGGCGCAGCAGCGGGTCGAGCGAGCGGATCAGGCGCCAGTTGGCGGTGACATTGGCCGCCATCACCTTGTCCCAGGTCTTGATGTCCACATGGCCGAGCGGCGACAGGGTGCCGAGCACGCCCGCGTTGCCCACCAGAATGTCCAGCTTCTTCCAGCGCTCGAAAATGGCCGCACCCAGACGGTCCAGCGCGTCATAGTCGGTGACATCGAGAGGCACGAGCGTGGTCTGGCCGCCTGCGGCCTTGATCTCGTCGTCCAGCTCTTCGAGGCCGCCTACGGTGCGCGCCACGGCGATCACATGGGCGCCGAGGCGGCCGAGTTCCCGGGCGATGAAATAGCCGATGCCGCGCGAGGCGCCGGTGACGACCGCAATGCGGCCGTCGAGGATCTTGTCAGTCATTGTGCCTTATCCAACTTCCACCAGACGCGGCGGCTTGCGGAACTCCACGTCATCCGACAGGTCGGTCAGCGGCGTCGGATAGTCACCGGTGAAGCAATGGTCGGTGAACTGCGGGTTCTCGTTGTCGCGGCCTTCAAGCCCCATGGCCTTGTAGATGCCTTCGATCGAGAGGAAGGCGAGGCTGTCGGCGCCAATGAAGGCGCGCATCTCTTCCAGATTGTAACGGGCGGCGAGCAGCTTTTCGCGCACCGGCGTGTCGATGCCGTAGTAGTCGGAGTAGCGGATCGGCGGGCTTGCGAGGCGGAAATGCACTTCGCGCGCGCCGGCATCGCGGATCATCTGCACGATCTTCAGCGAGGTGGTGCCGCGCACCAGGCTGTCATCGATGAGGATGACGCGCTTGCCCTCGATCTGCGCCCGGTTGGCCGAATGCTTCAGCTTGACGCCAAGGGTGCGGATCGACTGGGTCGGTTCGATGAAGGTGCGGCCCACATAGTGGTTGCGGATGATGCCCAGCTCGAAGGGAACGCCCGATTCCTGGCTGTAGCCGATGGCGGCCGGGACGCCGCTGTCCGGCACCGGCACGACCACATCGGCGTCTACGTGGCTTTCGCGGGCCAGCTGTGCGCCCATCTGGCGGCGCACGTCATAGACCGAACGGCCGCCGACGACGGAGTCGGGCCGGGCGAAATAGACGTATTCGAAGATGCAGGGGCGGGCCGGGCGGCGGCCGAAGGGGAAATAGCTCTCGATGCCGCCGGAGGTGCAGACGATCACCTCGCCGTTCTCGATCTCGCGGATGAACTTGGCGCCAATGATGTCGAGCGCGCAGGTTTCGGAGGCAAGGATCGGGGCACCGTTGAGGTCACCCAGCACCAGCGGGCGGATGCCCAGCGGGTCGCGGGCGCCGATCAGCTTCTTGCGGGTGAGGGCGACCAGCGAATAGGCGCCTTCCATCTGCTTGATCGCCTCGATGAAGCGGTCGACGATCTTCGGCTGGCGGCTGCGGGCGACGAGCTGCAGCACCACTTCGGAATCCGACGTGGACTGGCAGATGGCCCCGTCGCGGATCAGCTGGCGGCGCAGCGTCAGGCCATTGGTGAAGTTGCCGTTGTGGCAGATGGCGAAGCCGCCGCCGTCCAGCTCCGCGAACAGCGGCTGCACGTTGCGCAGGGCCGGTTCGCCGGTGGTGGAGTAGCGCACGTGGCCGACAGCAGCAGAGCCTGCGAGGCGCTTGATCGTCTCGGCGCTGGAGAAGTGATCGCCGACGAGGCCGAGATGGCGCTCGGAGCGGAACTGCTCGTTATCGTCATAGGTGACGATGCCGGCAGCTTCCTGTCCGCGATGCTGCAGGGCGTGCAGGCCAAGGGCGGTCAGCGCGGCGGCATCTTCATGCCCCAAAACGCCGAACACGCCGCATTCTTCACGCAGCGTGTCCCCGTAGATGTCGTCCGTATCATCGGAACGGAACTGTTTCCCTGCGCCCTGGAAGTCGGTCAGACCGGACATGGCGAAGCTCCTTGAGAGGTTGTGCGGCCAGCCTTGCTGGCAAAAAGATCAGTTTCCGGTGCCGCTGGTCGTCAGCTGGTCGATGCCCTGACGTTCTGCGGCGCTGTAGCCGGTATTCTCGTTCCCGCCCTGAGGCTGGCCTTGAGGCTGGCCCTGAGTTTGACCCTGGGGCTCATCGGCATTGCGGCGGCTGGAGCGGTTGAACTCCTGGATCGTCTTTTCCGGATCCTCCGGAAGGGCGGCCTGCAGCTGCTGGCCGATCGAGGTCAGCAGGTCACGGGACTTGGCCTGAACCACCCACTGGGGCTGGCGCTCCGCCGGAACGAACCAGTTGAAGAAGGCAAGACCGACGACAACGAGCAGCATACCGCGTGCGGCGCCAAAAACGAAGCCGAGCGTGCGGTCCAGCGCGCCGATGCGGCTGTCGAGCACGAAATCGGAAATGCGCATGGTGATGTAGCTGACGATGATCAGCGTCAGCAGGAACACGCCCGCAATGGCAGCGCCGAGGGCGACATAGTCATTGCTGATGTACTGCTTTGCGTAAGGAAGCACATATCCATAGAGCATATAGGCCGCGACGGCTGCCGCCACCCATGAGCCAATGGAGAGAACTTCACGGACAAAGCCGCGCACCATCGCCAGAACGGCGGAAATCAGCATGATGACGAGAAGAATTCCGTCGAGGAGCGTGATTGGCATCGTCCGGTTTTACCCTTGTAGCCCGCAGTCCCGGCTGCCGCTTGCGGCGCCATGCTGCTGTCAGTCGTTCCGCACATCCCGGGGCCCGCCGCCGGCCCGCCCGCTGCCCTTGGCAGCAATCTTGGCGATGAAGGCGCTCAGGTCCTGTATTCCTTCCGCGCTCAGCTCCGGCCCGGTCCCATCCTTGATGTTTCCGGCCGGGCAGATGGCGCGGTCAAAGCCGAGTTTCTGCGCTTCCTTCAGTCTTGCCTGTCCCTGGGCCACCGGTCTGACGGCGCCTGAGAGGCTGACCTCGCCGAAATAGACGCAATTCACCGGCAGGGCAAGCCCGCTGAGTGAAGAGACCAGTGCAGCGGCCACGGCAAGGTCTGCGCCCGGTTCGTTGATCCTGAGGCCGCCGGCCACATTCAGATAGACATCGTGCTGCGAAAAGCGAACCCCGCAGCGCGCTTCCAGCACCGCCAGGATCATCGACAGGCGGGCGCTGTCCCAGCCGATCACGGCGCGGCGGGGCGTGCCGAGCGGCGAGGGGGCGACGAGCGCCTGAATTTCAATGAGCAGCGGGCGGGAGCCCTCCAGTCCGGCAAAGACCACCGAACCCGGTGCATTGGACGAGCGTTCGCCGAGGAAAAGCGCTGAAGGATTGGCCACTTCCTGCAGGCCCGCGCCTGTCATCTCGAACACGCCGATTTCATCGGTGGCACCGAAACGGTTCTTCACCGAGCGCAGGATGCGGTATTGATGCGCGCCGTCGCCTTCGAAATAGAGCACCGCGTCCACCATGTGCTCGACCACACGGGGGCCGGCGATCTGGCCGTCCTTGGTAACATGGCCGACGAGCACCATGGCGGTGCCGGATTTCTTGGCATAGCGGACCATGGCCTGCGCGGAGGCGCGCACCTGCGTCACCGTGCCGGGAGGCGAATCCGCCAGCTCCGTCCACAGGGTCTGCACGGAATCAAGGATCAGCAGCGCAGGGGGAGGACCAGCTTCCAGCGTCGCCAGAATGTCCTCGACACTGGTTTCGGAAGCGAGCGCTACGGGCGCATTGGCAAGGCCGAGGCGTTCGGCGCGCAGCCGCACCTGATCGATCGCCTCTTCCCCGGAGATATAGACCGAGCGCAGGCCCTTGTTGGCGAGTGCTGCCGAGGCCTGGATCAGCAGTGTGGATTTTCCGATGCCCGGATCACCGCCCACCAGCAGGGCTGAACCCTTGACGAAGCCGCCGCCGGTCACCCGGTCCAGCTCCTTTATGCCGCTCTGGAAGCGCAGGGCTTCCTTCGCCTCGCCCGAAAGGCCGACCAGCGGCACGACGCGGCCACGGGTGACCTTGCCCTTGGAGGGGCCGCCGCCGACGCCGCTGCCTTCGGCCTCCTCGACGATGGTGTTCCATTCGCCGCAGGATTCGCAGCGACCGGTCCATTTGCCCGTGATCGCACCACAGGCCTGGCACACAAAGGATGAGCCGCGGCGGGCCATGTCAGTCTCCGGTCGTCCCGCCGTCCAGCGGCCCGTGGATGCGCGCGTGGCGGCTTCCAAGGCCCGTCAGCAGTTCATAATCAATCGTTCCGGCCGCCGATGCCGCCGCCTGAAGGCTGGCGTTGGGGCCCAGAAGCTCCACATAGGTGCCCCGGCGCAGCTTGTCTGCCGGAACATCGGTGGCATCCACAGCCAGCATGTCCATGGAGATCCGGCCAAACAGAGGCAGGGCGTGCCCATCAACCCAGGCCGATGCGCCCGGCTTGCCATCGGCGCTGCCCGCGCCCCTGAGAAACCCGTCGCCATAGCCGCAGGAGATCATGGCAATGCGGCTGTCGCGCTCCGCCGTGCGGGCAAGGCCATAGCCGACGCCTTCGCCAGCCGGGACCTTGCGCACTTGCAGCACGCGGGCCTCAAGACGGATCGCCGGTTCAAGCTTCAGGGGCGGATGGTCGATGATCTGGCCGCCGTAGAGCGCAATGCCGGGGCGCACCAGATCGAAATGGAACTCCGGCCCCAGAAACACGCCCGCCGAATTGGCCAGCGAGCGCGGCACGCCGGGGAAATGCGCGCTCATCGCCTCGAAAGCGGCAAGCTGCGCCTTGTTCATCGGATGGGCCGGTTCCGGCGCACAGGCCAGATGGCTCATCAGCAGCGACGCGGTGAAAGCTTCCAGCAGCGTGCCATCCGCCGCCAGCCGCTCGCATTCGGGAGCGTTGAGGCCGAGCCGGTTCATGCCGGTGTTGATGTGGATGGCCGCTTCCAGCTTCACCTTGCGTTCGCGGCAGAACAGCGCCCATTCCTCGATTTCCGGCAGGGACCCCAGCACCGGCCGCAGCCTTGCCTCAGCCAGCAGGGGAGCTGCGCCCGGGAACAGGCCGTTGAGGATGTAGATGATGGCATTGGGCGCTGCCTGACGGGCAGTGACGCCTTCCTGCGGCGTAGCCACGAAGAAGGTGGAGCAGCCGGCCTCCGCCAGATGCTTCACCGTGACGGCAAGGCCGCAGCCATAGGCATCGGCTTTCACGGCGGCGGCGCACTGGGTGCCGGGCGTGAGCTGGTCCTTCACGCGGCGCCAGTTGCGCGCGATGGCGAGCGGATCGATCGTCAGACGGCTGCCGGCCGGGATGACGGTTTGCCCGTGACTGGAGCTTGTCATGCTCTGCGGGTCCTGTGTCATGAAGCCAAAAGCAAGGCAGAGCCCTCACGCAGCGGTTTCCACGCGGAGCGGCGAATCGGCACCTTGCCCATATCTGCGGCCATCATAGACCGGTCCGGACGGGTTACTCCATCCGCTCGGGCATATAGTCTTCCTGCGCCAGATCCGAGAAGCGGGTGAACTCGCCCTGGAAGTGCAGCTGTGCCGTGCCGGTGGGGCCGTGACGCTGTTTGGCGATGATGACTTCGGCCTTGCCCTTGACTCGCTCGAACTTGTCCACCCAGGCCTCGTATTCGGGCGTGCCTTCCTCGGGCATGGTCTTGGACAGGTAATATTCCTCGCGGAACACGAAGAGCACCACGTCGGCGTCCTGCTCGATGGAGCCCGATTCGCGCAGGTCCGACAGCTGCGGGCGCTTGTCTTCACGCGATTCCACCTGACGGGACAGCTGGGAGAGGGCGATGATGGGAACGTTCAGCTCCTTCGCCAGCGCCTTGAGGCCCGTGGTGATTTCGGTGATTTCCTGCACGCGGTTGCCGCTGTTCTTGGACGAGCCGGAGAGCAGCTGAATATAGTCGACGATGAGCAGGTCGAGGCCGCGCTGGCGCTTGAGGCGGCGGGCACGGGCCACCAGCGAGGCGATGGAGATGCCACCGGTCTGGTCCACGTAAAGCGGCACGGTCTGCATGTGCTGGGCAGCGGCGGCCAGTTTCTCGAAATCGGCCTCGGAAATGTCGCCGCGGCGGATCTTCGAGGAGGAAATCTCGGTCTGCTCGGAAATGATACGGGTGGCCAGCTGTTCGGCCGACATTTCCAGCGAGAAGAAGCCGACGACACCGCCATTCACCGTCTTCAGCGAGCCATCCGGCTGCTCTTCGGCCTGATAGGCCTGGGCGACGTTATAGGCGATGTTGGTGACGAGCGAAGTCTTGCCCATGGCGGGACGGCCGGCCAGCACGATCAGATCCGAATGCTGCAGGCCGCCCATCAGCCGGTCAAGGTCGGTCAGGCCGGAGGAAATGCCCGACAGGGCGCCTTCGCGGTTATAGGCCGCGTGGGCCATATGGATGGTTTCGGTCAGCGCATCGCCGAAGGTGACGAAGCCGCCTTCGCTGCGGCCGGTTTCCGCCAGTTCGAACAGCCGCCGCTCGGCGTCGTCGATCTGCTGGTTCGGCGGCATGTCGATGGGCGCGTCATAGGCGATGTTGACCATGTCCTCGCCGATGCGGATCAGGTTCCGCCGGACGGCAAGGTCATAGATGATGCGGCCATAATCTTCCGCGTTGATGATCGAGGCGGCGTCGGCGGCAAGGCGCAGCAGGTACTGCGTCGCGCTCAGATCCGCGATCTTGATGTCGGCAGGATAGAAGGTCTTCAGCGTGATGGGCGAGGCGGTCTTGCCTGCGCGGATCAGCTGGCCGATCTTCTCGTAAATGTCCTTGTGCGGCGGCAGGAAAAAGTGGTGCGGCTCCAGAAAGTCGGAGACGCGGTAATAGGTCTCGTTGTTGACCAGAATCGCACCCAGCAGCTGGCGCTCAGCCTCCGCGTTATGCGGAGCGACGCGCATGGTCTCGCTCGCGGTTTCGATCTTCTGGATAGTGCCCTTCATGTGGTCCCCCGGTCGCGGTCATATTTCGTTTACCGGGGTTAAGGGCGCAGGAAAAGGCCGCAGTTCAGGGGAGGCAATTATCCTCAGCCTGCGCAAGATCAACGGGGACAAGTCATCTCGCGCCTTGACTGGTGCATGTGGACAAGGGCTGAGGGCAGGCTGTGGATATCCTGCGCACATATTGGTCGGAAGCCGCGTCAGCGCGCCCATAAAACAGGCAAAGAAAAAGGCGGCGCCCCGGAAGGCACCGCCTGATCTTGCGCCGGGCAAACCGGGCCGGAGAGGATTACTCCTCGTCTTCGGCCTCGACTTCACCTTCTTCGGCTTCTTCGTCTTCCTCGAACTCGAAGCTGTCCTGCTCGCGCAGGGTCAGGTTCTCACCGGCTGCCTGACGCTCGGCTTCGTCAGCGGAACGGGCAACGTTGATGGTGATGGAGACTTCGACTTCCGGGTGCAGGGCGATGGCAACCGTGTGCAGGCCGATCGTCTTGATCGGCTCGGACAGGTGCACCTGGCTGCGGGAAACGCTGAAGCCGCCAGCGGTCGCCACGGAGGCGATGTCGCGGGTGGAGACGGAGCCGTAGAGCTGGCCGGTTTCGGCAGCCGAACGGATCACGATGAAGCTCTGGCCGGCCAGCTTTTCGCCAACGGCCTCGGCGTCCTTGCGGCGCTCCAGGTTACGGGCTTCCAGCTGAGCGCGCTCGGCTTCGAACTTGGCAAGGTTTGCCTTGTTGGCGCGCAGCGCCTTGCCCTGCGGCAGCAGGAAGTTACGGGCGTAACCGTCGCGCACGCGCACCTTGTCGCCCATCTGGCCAAGCTTGGCCACGCGTTCCAGAAGAATGACTTCCATGGGATTTCTCCAGTCGGTCTGTCCCGCCTCTCGGGCGGTTAGAAGCCGGTCCACAAACCCGCCGGCCCCAATCCGGGATGCCGGACCCTCAAGAGTCCGGCGCGGCCCGCAGCATGAAGCCGGCGGGCCGCGTCTTGATCAGATCAGGCGTGAGCCGTGATCTCAGCTGATGACGAAGGGCAGCAGCGACAGGATGCGGGCGCGCTTGATGGCGCGGGCCAGCTCACGCTGCTTCTTCGCGGAGACCGCGGTGATGCGGCTCGGAACGATCTTGCCACGCTCGGAAATGTAGCGCTGCAGCAGACGGATGTCCTTGTAGTCGATGACCGGAGCACCCTCGCCCGAGAAGGGGCAGGTCTTGCGGCGGCGGAAGAACGGACGGCGCGTCGGGATCTGTGCGATTTCAGGCATGTCAATTACTCCGCTTCTGCACGGCGGGGAGCGCGTTCGCTCCGCTCACCACGGGGCTCACGGGCCGGGCGGTCGCTGCCGAACTTGTCGTCGCGGCGGCGGCGGTCATCACGGTCGCGCTTCTGCATCATGGCAGACGGCTCGTCATCGTGGGATTCGACCTTCAGGGTCATGAAACGAAGGATGTCTTCGTTGATGCCCATCTGACGCTCCATTTCGGCAACCGCGGCATGCGGAGCTTCGATGTTCATCAGGGTGTAATGGGCCTTGCGGTTCTTCTTGACCCGGTAAGCCAGCGCGCGCAGGCCCCAGTTCTCGATCTTGCCGACCTTGCCACCGTTGGCTTCGATCAGACCCTTGTACTGTTCAACGAGTTGCTCGACCTGCTGGGTCGAGATGTCCTGGCGCGCCAGGAACACGTGCTCATAAAGCGGCATGTGTGTCTTGCCTTTCTCTAGCGTCTATCCGGGAAAACCTGGCGCAAAGCCTCAACGTGCCTACGGAAAGGTACGTAAAGTCCTACGAGAGCGGAGACACGGGAAGACGGGAGTTTGACGCCCCTGATGCTTGCGCATCCTTCCGTTCAGCCACCAGCCAAGGTTCCGGATAGTGGCGCTGTATATAGAAGGCGCCCGCAAATGCAAGCGCAGACTGCATCAAATCACAGCCGGCGAACGGAGCGGAGCAGGGCGCCGGCTGGCCTCTCGTCAGCGTTTCAGCCCCATGCCGCCAGCAGTTTCCCACGGACTTTGGCCGCTTTCGCTGCGGTGCGGGGGGCATATGCTCTTGACATGGCCCTGTCTGCCAGACCATAGCGGCGGATCATTTTGCCGCAAGAGGGCGGCGGGGACATATCGAATGGCGGGTTTCTCCGCCCGTCTGTCTTCCCGGTCCCTTGCATCATGAGTTGAGAACAGCCGGCCGCTCCAGAGCCGGTGCCAAGCGACGGAGGCCGCGCATTATGGGCGTTGCATTCATTTTCCCCGGTCAGGGCAGCCAGGCCGTGGGCATGGGCAAGGAACTGGCGGAAGGCTCCGCCGAGGCACGTGCCGTCTTTGCAGAAGTGGATGAGGCGCTCGGCGAGAAGCTCTCCGAACTCATGTGGAATGGCCCCGAGGATCAGCTGACCCTCACGGCCAATGCCCAGCCCGCGCTGATGGCCGTCAGCCTTGCGGCGCTGCGCGTGATGGAAGCGCGCGGCATCGACCTCAAGGCCTCTGCGTCTTATGTCGCCGGTCATTCGCTCGGCGAATATTCCGCTCTTGCGGCTGCCGGGAGCCTGTCCATCGGTGATGCGGCCCGTCTGCTGCGCCTGCGCGGCCAGTCCATGCAGGCGGCTGTGCCGGTGGGTGTTGGCGCCATGGCGGCGCTGCTCGGCCTTGATTTCGACGTTGCCCGTGAAGTTGCGGCGGAAGCCAGCGCTCCGGGCGAGGTCTGTGAAGCGGCTAATGACAATGCTCCGGGGCAGGTTGTGGTCTCCGGCCACAAGGCGGCCGTGGAGCGGGCGCTTGAAATTGCCAAGACCAAGGGCGGGCGCCGCGCCGTGCTTCTGCCGGTGTCCGCGCCCTTCCATTGCTCGCTGATGCAGCCCGCTGCCGATGCCATGGCTGAAGCGCTGGCGGGCGTGACCATTCATGCGCCGAAGGTGCCGCTGGTTGCCAATGTGCTGGCGCGCCCGGTGACGGATCCGGCGGAAATCCGCAACCGTCTGGTGGAGCAGGTCACCGGCACCGTGCGCTGGCGCGAATCCATCGAGTGGCTTGCGGGCGAGGGGATTGATACTTTCGTCGAGATCGGCGCAGGCAAGGTTCTGACCGGCATGATCAAGCGCATTGCCAAGGATGCGGGCGGCCTTGCCGTCAACACGCCGGGCGATGTGGATGCCGTGCTGGAGCGCCTGAACGGCTGACAGCGGATCATATGCGGTGCTGCCGTGGCCTTTGGCCGGGCCGCACCGCTGACAGGAAACTGGAAGGAAACATCACGATGTTCAGCTTGACCAACAGGACGGCTCTCGTCACCGGTGCCACCGGCGGCATCGGCGAGGCCATTGCCCGCGCGCTGCACGCACAGGGCGCCACCGTGACCCTGTCCGGCACGCGCGCTGAAAAGCTGGAGGCGCTGGCCGCCGATCTGAAGGAGCGGGTGCATGTCGTCCCCGCAAACCTTTCCGACCGCGCCGCCGTGGAAGCGCTGGTTCCGGCAGCGGAAGCGGCCATGGGCCAGATCGACATTCTGGTGAACAACGCCGGCATCACCCGCGACAACATCTTCATGCGCATGAAGGATGAAGAGTGGGATCAGGTGCTGGAAGTGAACCTCACCTCCAACTTCCACATCTGCCGTTCGGCGATCAAGGGCATGATGAAGCGCCGCCATGGCCGCATCATCGGCATTGCCTCCGTGGTCGGCGTCACCGGCAACCCGGGCCAGGCCAATTATGCAGCGGCTAAGGCCGGCATGATCGGCATGTACAAGTCCATCGCCCGCGAGATCGCCAGCCGCAATGTCACGGTCAACACGATCGCGCCCGGTTTCATCGAAACCGCGATGACGGACGTGCTGAACGACAAGCAGAAGGAATCGATTCTCGGATCGGTTCCGGCAGGCCGTCTGGGCACGGCTGCGGAAATTGCCGGTGCAGCTGTGTATCTTGCCAGCGACGAGGCAGCCTACATGACCGGCCAGACGCTGCATGTGAATGGCGGCATGGCCATGATTTGACTTTGGAATCCGTGTTTTACGCCATTGGCGGAAAACACGGGTCCACTCCAGGGGCGGCGGCTGGTCAAGCCTGATAAAGTGTGATACCTAGCCGCCGATTATTCTGGAAAGACTGACGGAATGGCTTGATTTCATGGGCCTTCCGTTGCTCTTGTCCGGGTAGCGCCCGTAAGCAGGCTGTGCGAAGACTGAGGTCCGGTTCATCCTGCAGCGTGTGTCCGGTTCGTAAAAACCACCGAGGTAAATAAAATGAGCGATATCGCGGAACGAGTTAAGAAGATCGTTATCGAGCACCTGGGCGTCGACGCCGACAAGGTCGTCGAAGCTGCAAGCTTCATCGACGACCTCGGCGCGGACAGCCTTGACACCGTCGAGCTGGTGATGGCCTTCGAAGAAGAATTCGGCGTCGAGATCCCCGACGATGCAGCCGAGACGATCCTGACCGTCGGCGACGCGGTCAAGTTCCTCGAAAAGAACGCCGGTTAATCTCCGGTTATTCGTGACCTGTGGGGGGAAGCGGCGACGCTTCCACCCGAAACATGTGCGGGCTGATGAGACGAGTAGTTATTACCGGTATGGGCATGGTGACGCCGCATGGTAGCGGCGTTGACGTGACGTGGAAGAAGATCCTTGAGGGCAAGAGTGCTGCGCAGCGCGTCAGCAACTTCGAAGTCGAGGATCTCGCCTGTAAAATTGCCTGTCAGATCCCGCGCGATCCGTCAGTCGAAGGGGCCTTCAATCCCGACGACTGGATGGACCCCAAGGAGCAGCGCAAGGTCGACGATTTCATCGTTTATGCCATGGCTGCTGCCGACCAGGCGCTCGCCGATGCAAACTGGAAGCCCGTGACGTACGAGGAGCAGATCCGCTCCGGCGTGCTGATCGGCTCCGGCATCGGCGGCCTGCAGGGCATCGAGGAAGCAGCCCATGTGCTGCGGGACAAGGGGCCGCGCCGCCTCAGCCCGTTCTTCATTCCCGGCCGTCTGATCAACCTGGCCGGCGGTCAGGTTTCCATCCGCCACGGCCTCAAGGGGCCGAACCATGCCGTCGTGACGGCCTGTTCCACCGGCGCGCATGCGATCGGTGACGCGGCCCGCCTCATCGCGCTTGATGATGCCGATGTCATGGTGGCTGGTGGCACCGAATCTCCGGTCTGCCGTCTTGCTCTGGCTGGCTTTGCCGCCTGCCGCGCGCTGTCGACCATCTACAACGACACGCCCGAAAAGGCCTCGCGCCCCTACGACAAGGACCGTGACGGCTTCGTCATGGGCGAGGGCGCCGGTGTTGTCGTGCTTGAAGAATATGAGCACGCCAAGCGCCGCGGCGCGACCATCTATGCCGAAGTTATCGGCTATGGCCTGTCGGGCGATGCCTATCACATCACGGCTCCGTCCGAAGATGGTGACGGCGCTTACCGCTGCATGAGCGCAGCGATGAAGCGTGCCGGCATTACGGCAGCCGATATCGACTACATCAACGCCCACGGCACCTCGACGATGGCTGACACCATCGAGCTGGGCGCTGTCGAGCGTCTGGTGGGTGATGCGGCGGACAAGATCTCCATGTCCTCCACCAAATCCTCCATCGGCCACCTTCTGGGTGCTGCCGGTGCGGTCGAGGCGATCTTCTCTGTCCTCGCCATCCGCGACAACATTGCGCCGCCGACGATCAACCTCGACAATCCGTCCGTCGAGAGCCGGATCGATCTGGTGCCGCATCAGCCGCGCAAGAAGCAGATCGATGTTGCCCTGTCGAATTCCTTCGGCTTTGGCGGCACCAATGCTTCGCTGATCCTGCGGCGCGTCGAGGGCTGACAGCCCTCCCGTCACGATTTCCTCGTTTCGCCGCATTGACAAGGTTAATCCCTTGATCTGCGGCGGAGCCGGGCGGTGTCACAGAACCGGGCCGGAGTGCTTCCGGCCATCTGGCCGCAGTTGAACGAGAGGGGAGGGGCTGACGGCCGTGCCGTGCGGGTCTCCCTCACACCCTTGACAATCTGCTGCGGGCCCTCTTTGCGGGGCGCCGGGGGCGGCAGGATCCGAAGGAGCGAGCGACCATGCGTGTCAAGCCAAAGAGCCCACGCGAGGCCATCCAGCCCGACCGGGCGCCAGAACCGCCTCAGCGGTCGCGCCATGCGCGCAATCCCATTGTCATCCTGATCAATCTGGTGCTTTCCAGCGCCGTCATCCTGATTCTTGCCATTGGTGCAGGCATCTACTGGGGCAAGCAGGAATTCGATGCCGCTGGTCCTCTGACGGAAGACAAGACCGTGATCATTTCCTCCGGTCAGGGCCTGGGCGGGATCGCCGACATCCTCGAGCGCAACGGAGTGATCACCGATGGTCTGGTGTTCAACCTGGGTGTGCGGGCCTACAAGAATGCGGCCCGGCTGAAGGCCGGTGAATACGAGTTCAAGGCCGGCTCCAGCATGCGCGACGTGATGACGGACCTGGTGGAGGGCAAGGCGGTGGTCTATTCCGTCACCATCCCCGAGGGCTGGTCGACGGCGCAGGTGATCCGGCGTCTGCGCGAGAACGAGATTCTCACCGGCGAGATCACGGACATCCCGCCGGAAGGGGCGCTGCTGCCTGAGACCTACACATTCACGCGCGGTGCCTCGCGTCAGCAGATCCTCAACCAGATGCAGGCGGCGCAGACCAAGCTTCTGGCGGAAATCTGGGCGCGCAGGGTTGAAGGCCTGCCGGTGCAGACGCCCGAAGAGCTGGTCATTCTGGCGTCGATCGTCGAGAAGGAAACCGCTCGCGCCGATGAGCGCCCGCGCGTTGCCGGTGTCTTCGTCAACCGGCTGAACAAGTCGATGCCGCTGCAGTCTGACCCGACCATTCTCTACGGGCTTTATGGCGGCGACGCGTGGACCACCGACCGCAGTGCCATCACCCGCGCCGATCTCGACAAGAAGACCGAATATAACACCTATCAGATCCGTGCGCTGCCGCCGGGGCCGATCGGCAATCCGGGCCGTGCGGCCATGGAAGCGGTGTCCAACCCGTCGCGGACGAAGGATCTCTATTTCGTTGCCGATGGCACGGGTGGCCATGTCTTTGCTGAAACTTACGAGCAGCATCAGGCCAATGTGCGCAAGTGGCGCGAGATCGAGCGCGCCCGCCGGGCACAGCAGGCCGGTGGCAACGGTGCCGCCGCTAGCGAGGCCGCTCCCGAGGCGCCCGCGCCGGAAGAGGCTGCTCCGGCAACACAGAACTGAACCGGCAGGAGACAGACGGCGGGCCCGCAGCTTGTGCTTGCGGCCCGGCGTCTGTCTCCTGAACCGGTTCCGGGGGGAAGGATCAGGACATGGCTTTGTCCAGCATGACCGGCTTTGCCCGGGTTGAAGGATCTCATGGCGCGGTGCGCTGGCACTGGGAGCTGCGCTCCGTCAATGGCAAGAGCCTTGATCTGCGCTTCCGGCTGCCGCCGGGCATGGAAGATCTGGAAGCGCAACTGCGCGAGCGCTGCGGCAAGGCTCTGGCCAGAGGCAATGTCTCCATCTCCCTGTCGCTGCAGCGGGACCAGGGCGATGCAGTTCTCACCATCAACGAGGCAGCGCTCGAAGCCGTTCTGCATGCGGTGCAGCTGTTGAAGCGGCGCCTGCCCGAAGCTGTGCCGCCGAGCCTTGATGGCATCCTCGCCCACAAGGGCGTGCTGGAACTGCGCGAGCCGGAGGAAGACGAAGAGGCCCGTGCGGCTTTGATTGCAGCGCTCGCCGCGTCCTTCGATGAGGCGCTGAAGGCGCTTGCCGCCATGCGCAAGGCGGAAGGTGCGGCCATCGGCGCCGTGCTGGACGGCCAGCTGGCCGCCATTGCCGCAGCAACGGATGCAGCCGAAAGGCATCCGGCGCGCACGGTAGAGGCCATTCGCGACAGGCTTGCCGCACAGGTTTCGGCCTTGCTGGAGGCTGCGCCCGCGCTGGATCCGCAGCGGCTGCACCAGGAGGCGGTGCTGCTGGCGACCCGTGCCGACATACGCGAGGAACTGGACCGGCTGGCCGCCCATGTGGCTGCCGCCCGCAAGCTTCTGGCCGATGGCGGGCCTGTGGGCCGCAAGCTCGATTTCCTCGCACAGGAATTTAACCGGGAAGCGAATACGCTCTGCTCGAAATCCAATGACGTGGCGCTGACGGCCATCGGCCTTGAGCTGAAATCCGTCATCGACCAGATGCGTGAGCAGATCCAGAATCTGGAGTGATCAATGGCCGGCAGCAAGTCCGCCCGTCCCGCCGGGACATCCGTTACCGCCGATGAGGCCGAGGCACACCGCCGCGGCCTCATGCTCGTTCTGTCCTCGCCTTCGGGCGCGGGCAAATCGACGATTGCCCGCAACCTGCTGGGGCAGGAGACAAGCCTGTCCCTGTCCATCTCCGTGACGACGCGCCCGCGCCGCACTAGCGAGATTGACGGCGTGCACTACCATTTCATTTCCCGCGAAAAGTTCGAGTTGATGCGCGACCGGGAAGAGCTGCTGGAATGGGCCGAGGTGCATGGCAATTACTACGGCACGCCGCGCGATCCGGTGGAGCAGGCGCTGCGCAGCGGCCGGGACGTGCTGTTCGACATCGATATCCAGGGCACCTTCCAGCTTTATGAGCGGATGCGTGAGGATGTGGTGTCGATCTTCATCCTGCCGCCGTCCATTGCCGAGATGAAATCCCGCCTGCACCGGCGTGCGGAAGATGCCGATGACGTGATCCTGAGACGGCTAAAGACTGCTGTCGGCGAGATGCGCCACTGGAGCGAATATGACTATGTGGTCGTCAATGACGATCTCAGCCGCGCGTTCCTAGCGGTTCAGTCCATCCTGCGCGCCGAGCGCCACCGCCGCTCCCGCTCCGCCGCCATCGGCCCCTTCATCGACGGCATGGTGGACGACCTGCGCCGCGAGCTGGGCGAGGCCGGTGCGAGCGATGCCGAAGGCTGATTTTTTCCTTCATTTGAAACGAAACAGGGCTCCGCATGCGGAGCCCTGTTTGTTTTGAAAGAAATGAAATGACTTTCCTCCGCGCTGTCCCGGCCTTGTACCGGGCCCTGTCAGCGGCGCAAGGAGCCCGCCCTGCCAAAGGCGTCTTCAACCTGCCACACTCAGCCCGCCATCTGCGGAAGACTGATTTCTTGCACCCAGCCGCCGAAATCGCTGCGGGCCCGTTGGGTCATGGCGAGCTTGCGGGCCTTGGCCTTTTCCGCCCCGCGCAGGCGCTTGCCGTCTTCGCCCTTGTTCGGGGCTTCCACCGGCGGGAACAGGCCGAAATTGACATTCATCGGCTGGAATGAGCGCGGCGCGCCTTCTTCCTCATGCACAAGGTGGCCGCCGGTGATATGCGCCAGCAGCGCGCCCATGGCCGTGGTGGCGGGCGGCGGCGTCAGCTCGCGCCCTTGGGCGGCCGCAGCGGCAAACAGCCCGGCCATGCAGCCGACGGAGGCCGATTCCACATAGCCTTCGCAGCCGGTGATCTGCCCGGCAAAGCGCAGGCGCGGATCGGCCTTCAGCCGCAGCGTGCCATCGAGCAGCTTCGGTGAATTGAGGAAGGTGTTGCGGTGCAAGCCGCCGAGACGGGCAAAGACGGCATTCTCCAGCCCCGGGATCATGCGGAAGATCTCGGCCTGTGCGCCATATTTCAGCTTCGTCTGGAAGCCGACCATGTTGTAGAGCGTGCCGAGCGCATTGTCCTGGCGCAGCTGCACCACGCCATAGGCCTTGACGGTCGGGTTATGGGCGTTGGTGAGGCCCATCGGCTTCATCGGCCCGTGGCGCAGGGTTTCGCGGCCACGCTCCGCCATCACCTCGATGGGCAGGCAGCCGTCGAAATAGGGGGTGTTGGCCTCCCATTCCTTGAATTCGGTCTTCTCGCCTGCGATCAGCGCATCGATGAAGGCCTCGTACTGGGCCTTGTCCAGAGGGCAGTTGATGTAATCCTTGCCCGTGCCGCCCGGACCCACCTTGTCATAGCGGGACTGGAACCAGGCCACATCCATGTTGATGGAATCAAAATGCACGATCGGGGCAATGGCGTCGAAGAAGGCGAGCGAATCCTCACCCGTGCGCGCCAGGATCGCTTCCGACAGAGCCGGAGAGGTGAGGGGGCCGGTGGCAATGATCACATTGTCCCAGTCCTCCGGCGGCAGGCTGGTCAGCTCGCCGCGCTCGATGGTGATCAGCGGGTGCGAGGTGAGCATCTGAGTCACCGCTTCCGAAAAACCGTCCCGGTCCACCGCCAGCGCGCTGCCGGCGGGCACCTGATGGGCATCGGCCGCCTGCATGATCAGCGAGCCTGCCTGACGCAGCTCCCAGTGCAGCAGGCCGACGGCATTGTAATCCGCATCGTCGGAGCGGAAGGAGTTGGAACAGACCAACTCGGCCAGCCCGTCCGTCTTGTGGGCATCCGTTGCCCGCACCGGGCGCATTTCATGAAGAACAACCGGAACGCCGGCGCGGGCGATCTGCCAGCTTGCTTCCGAACCGGCGAGACCGCCGCCGATCACATGAATGGGTTTCGTCACGTGGCTCTGCCTGTGCTTGTGCTGAAAAGGGGCTGGACCGGACATATGTCCCGGCGGCCGGTCCTGCGGCGCCAGTCCGCGCTGCGGTCCTGCATCTCAAGCCCCTGATACCCGCATGACCGGGGCGATGCAACGGAAAGCCGCCGTTGAACCTGAGCCGGGGCGGTCTGGCGTTTGGCGGGACAGGTGCATTTGCCGTAGGCTGGGCAGAGAGAGGTCCGGAGACTGGCGCGGACGGGCAGCGCTCCGGCTTAAAGGGAAGGCGGCACATGCAGACCAAGGCAAGGCACCTGCGCCTCAGCAAGGCAGGACGCGCCCTTCAGATGCTGCTGGCAGTCGCGATGCTGGCGGGCTGCGCGGCGCAGGCGGAGCTGGGGCCGGAGACCTGGTACCGCGACCGCAAAGCGCTGCTTCCCAGGGAGGACAGGCTCTACATCTGTCACGGCTTCGGCTGCACCTACAAGGCGCCGGTGGATTTTTCCGGCGCGGACAAGCGGAAGCTTGCATCGATTCTCGCCTCAGGCAAGGAATCGCCTGCGGCAGAGCGCAGGGCCGTGTCCAGGGCCGTCCAGTGGCAGGAGGCACGCGTGACGGCAGCGCTTGGAACCGCGCCGGATATTGGCGGTCTCGACATGCGCAATGCCGGTGTGCCGGGTCAGATGGATTGTATCGACGAGGCCAGCAACACCACCAGCCTGCTTCTTTATGCAGAACGCGCGGGGATGTTGCGCCATCATCGTGTCGCATCGCCCGTGGCGCGCGGCTTCCTGCTGGACGGGCGCTATCCGCATGCCACGGCGGTTCTGCGGGAGAATGCGGGCGGTCAGGCCTATGCCATCGACAGCTGGGTGCGCGCCAATGCGGAGCCGCCTGTGGTGCAGCCGCTCGAAAGCTGGTTTGCCGCAGCAGGTGCCTGGTGATGAAAATTTGAAGGGGTGCTTAAAACGAGAAAAGCGCTCGCCGATGGGAGGAGGAGTTCGGCGAGCGCTCTTTCCAGAGCCGGTTCGGGAGGAGGAGAACCGGCTTGTTCCGGACCGCAGGTGGGAGGAGGAATCCTTTGGTCCGGGAGAGCTGAGGCACCGCTTGGCGCCCCGTTGTTGAGTATGTTGTACCGCGGGCCGGGCGATACCGCCATGCACAATTCTGCATGGCTGGCCTGCTTATGCTGCAGAGCAGCGAAAACAGGGCTGGGGCTGCGTCTTAGCGCATGGCCCCGCGGGCGACGGAGGCGATGTCCGCGCGGGAGATGCCGATGTCGCTCAGCTCACGCGAGGACATGCGGGCCAGCTCTTCATAGGTGGCGCGGTACTTCTTCCACGAGCGATACTTCGAGACGATGTCGTGCAGCATGATTTTATCCGTTCTTTGCTTTGTCTTTGAAGCTGTGGCAGCGCTCTTGTTGGCGTTGCATCTTGTGACCCTTATCTATGCCTGTTCGCCGGTTTCAGCTATGGGGGCTTCAACATGCCTGCCCTGCAGGCAATGCAATGCATGATTAATGTGCATCTGCACAGGTGAAGGGCATGTGGCCGGATTGTGGCGAAGCCCTCCGCCGCAGGGCGGAATCAGGGCCGCGCACCTGCCGTAGAGTTGCTTTGCCGGAAGGGATAACGGTGAGCGAAGGGGAGGGCTGGGCGGACAGCAAAAAGGCCGCCGGCAAATCTGCGGCAGCCTGACATAAGGTCTAGCGATTTGATTTGAAAGACGTATCGAACGTCAGACAAACGAACGCCCGCCAGTGGGAGGAGGTACTGGCGGGCGCTGTTTCAGCAGGCAGGGTTTGGGAGGAGAAGAACCCCGCCGGCACACAGTCACAAGGCTTGGGAGGAGGAGAGCCTGTGACCGCGATCTCGATTACATGCTGGCGCGGCGTGCGATGAAGCGGATATCGCCGCGGCCAATGCCCAGGTCGCTGAGTTCGCGATTGGACAGACGGGACAGCTCGTCCACCGTGCGGCGGTAGTTGACCCAGGAATTGTACTTGCGAACAACAGTGTCGATCATTTTCGTGTTCCTTGAACCGTCTGGAGCGTCAGCTGTCGGCCCGCGGCCGGTTTGGCTATTGTGCGGTGCAGCGCCGTTCCGATGTCCAAGAGATAGTCCGTTTTCGCATTTGCGAGAAGTGGAAGTTTGGCATGTCAGTCATGCGAATTATGCAAAGCGGAAAAACAAACGATGATGAGCGGTCATCAGGCGAGGTGAAGGGAATTTAAACCGATAAAAACGCAGAAATTCGCGCTGCAGCAGGAAATATGCAGGAGGCCTCCGGTTGTGTCCCGATTGCGTGGTGCTGCAAGACTTGTGTTGCAATGCAGCGATAGCCGGATTCGCGCTTGCCACATGCGCCGGGTGCATGGCGTGAGCCATACTTTGGAAGCTGCCACAAGGGATTCATAGACACGGATCTGCGGCCTTGAAGCCCTCGTGGGCCGCCGCTGCGGCCCGCGGGTCAGTCTGCTTGCTCGCGGAAGAGATGCCGGAAACTGCTGAAAACTGCTGAAAACAGCCCGAACCGGCACCCGGCAGGCCTCACGCCTATACCGCCCGTCATGCCGGTCCCCCGGGAGAACTCCCGCTGCGAGCCGTCCCCGGATCTCCGCTTCGCTCAAGGCGGCCAGCGGCCGATATGCGGCGCGTCTGTGCGTCCTCAGCCTCCGGCGTCCGCTCCCGGAGAGGGCGGGGCACCCGATCAGAGGCGCCCTTTCCTTGTCACTCGGCAGCGGCTGTCCGCTTCTGCGGGCGTCGCTCCAGCAGCTCCTTGAGGAACTGCCCGGTATGGCTTGCGGGATTCGCGGCCACATCCTCCGGACGGCCTTCGGCCACTACCGTGCCGCCGCCATCGCCGCCCTCAGGACCGAAGTCGATCAGCCAGTCCGCTGTCTTGATGACCTCGAGATTATGCTCGATCACCAGCACCGAATTGCCCTGCTCGACCAGCTCGTGCAGCACTTCCAGCAGCTTGGCCACATCATGGAAATGCAGGCCGGTCGTCGGTTCGTCGAGGATATAGAGTGTGCGGCCGGTGGACCGGCGTGACAGTTCCTTGGCCAGCTTCACACGCTGTGCCTCACCGCCGGAGAGCGTCGTCGCCTGCTGGCCCACCTTGATATAGCCGAGCCCCACCCGCGCCAGGGTTTCCATCTTTTCCCGCACCGCCGGAACGGCCGAGAAGAAGCCTGCCGCCTCTTCAACGGTCATGTCGAGCACATCGGCGATCGACTTGCCCTTGAACTGCACCTCAAGCGTTTCACGGTTGTAGCGCTTGCCCTTGCAGACATCGCAGGTGACATAGATGTCGGGCAGGAAGTGCATCTCGATCTTGATGACGCCATCGCCCTGGCAGGCTTCGCAGCGGCCGCCCTTGACGTTGAAGGAGAAGCGTCCGGGCTGATAGCCGCGCGCCTTTGATTCCGGCATGCTGGCGAACCATTCCCGAATCGGCGTGAAGGCCCCCGTGTAGGTCGCAGGATTGGAGCGCGGGGTCCGGCCGATGGGCGACTGGTCGATGTCGATCACCTTGTCGAGATGCTCCAGCCCCTCGATCCGGTCATGCGGGGCAGGGTTCTCGCGTGCGCCGTTGAGCCGCCGTGCGGCCGACCGGAACAGGGTGTCGATGAGGAAGGTGGACTTGCCGCCCCCCGAGACGCCGGTGATGCAGGTGAAGGTGCCAAGCGGAATTTCCGCCGTGACATTCTTCAGATTGTTGCCGCGCGCGCCGATGACCTTGATCTGGCGCTTCTTGTTGATCTTGCGCCGCTCTGCGGGCAAGGCGATGCCGCGCGTCCCGCTCAGATATTGCCCTGTGAGCGAATTCGGGTCTGCCATGATCTGCGCCGGCGTGCCCTTCGCAACGATCTGGCCGCCGTGGACGCCTGCGCCCGGCCCCACATCCACCACATAATCGGCCGTCAGCACCGCATCCTCGTCATGCTCCACGACGATCACGGTGTTGCCGAGATCGCGCAGGTGGCGCAGCGTGTCGAGAAGCCTTGCGTTGTCGCGCTGATGCAGGCCGATCGACGGCTCGTCCAGCACATAAAGAACGCCCGTCAGGCCGGAGCCGATCTGCGAGGCCAGACGGATCCGCTGGCTTTCGCCGCCCGACAGCGTGCCGGAATTGCGCGACAGCGACAGATACTCCAGCCCCACATCATTGAGGAATTTCAGCCGCTCGCGGATTTCCTTGAGAATCCTTGCGGCAATTTCCTGCTGCTTGCCGTTCAGCGCGTCATCCAGCCCGTTGAACCAGGCCCCGGCATCGCGGATCGACATGTCCGCCGCGTGGCCGATGTGCTTGCCGCCAATCTTGACGGCGAGCGCCTCGGGCTTCAGGCGGTAGCCGTTACAGGCCGGGCAGGGGTGGTTGGACTGGAAACGCTCCAGCTCTTCACGGACCCAGGCCGAATCCGTTTCGCGCCAGCGCCGCTCGATATTGCCCAGAACGCCTTCGAAGGTCTTCTTTGCGCGGTAGCTGCGCACACCGTCGTCATAGACGAACTCAAGCTCGGTCTTGCCGGTGCCGTACAGCACCGCATGGCGCACGTCATCCGGCAGCTCGCGCCAGGGCGTTGCCATGGACACCTTGAAATGCCGGCAGATGGCTTCCAGAGTCTGGGCATAATAGGGTGAGGTCGAGCCGGTCTTGGCCCAGGGCAGCACCGCGCCCTCGCGCAGCGACAGGCTCTGATCGGGCACCACCAGGTCCGCCTCGAAGGCCAGCGTCGTGCCGAGGCCGTCACAGGACGGGCACGCGCCGAAGGGATTGTTGAAGGAGAAGAGGCGGGGCTCGATCTCGGGGATGGTGAAGCCGGACACCGGGCAGGCGAATTTCTCCGAGAAGATGATCCGCTCATGGGTTTCATTGCGGTTCTGCAGCACCGCATCCTTGCCGGTGGCGATCTCCAGCGGCTTGTCCGCAAATTCGGCAATGGCAATGCCATCGGCCAGCTTCAACGCCGTTTCAAAGGAGTCTGCAAGACGGCCTGCAATGTCCTCGCGCACGACGATGCGGTCCACCACCACATCGATGTCATGCTTGAACTTCTTGTCGAGGGCCGGGGCCTCGGAAATCTCATGAAACTCGCCGTTGATCTTGACCCGCTGGAAGCCCTTTTTCATCAGCTCGGCCAGTTCCTTGCGGTACTCGCCCTTGCGCCCGCGCACCACCGGAGCCAGCAGGTAAAGCCGGGTGCCTTCCTCCAGCGACATGACCCTGTCGACCATCTGGCTGACGGTCTGGCTCTCGATCGGCAAACCCGTCGCCGGCGAGTAGGGGGTGCCCACGCGCGCAAACAGCAGGCGCATGTAGTCATAGATCTCGGTGACCGTGCCCACCGTCGAGCGCGGGTTGCGCGAGGTGGTTTTCTGTTCGATCGAGATGGCGGGAGACAGGCCGTCGATCTGATCCACATCCGGCTTCTGCATCATCTCCAGAAACTGGCGGGCATAGGCCGAGAGGCTTTCGACATAGCGGCGCTGGCCTTCCGCATAGATCGTGTCGAAGGCGAGAGACGACTTGCCCGACCCGGACAGGCCCGTCATCACGATCAGCTTGTCGCGCGGCAGGTCCAGATCAACGTTCTTGAGATTGTGCTCGCGCGCGCCGCGGATGGAAATCATCTTGTCACGGCTGAGGCCCGTCAGGGCAGATCCCTGTTCCTTGCTCTGCGGTTCGGCGGCGGCATCCTTGGCCATCGGTATCGTCCTGAACTTGCCCGGCGCGGGCATGAAAACTGGCAGCAGTTATAAGCGCCGCACAACAGGCCTCAACTGGCAAAATGCTGTGCGGGTGAGAATGTCCTGGCCTGTTCCGGTCAGGCGCGATGGAAGGCTCGTGAAAAAATCAGCCTGAGAAAAGCCTGAGCTGCGGCGATGGTTCGTGCTTGACCGGCAAGGACGGACCCGTCTGTCCGGAATGTTCCGTCTGTCTCATCTGCGGTCCTTCCTTCGCATCTTCAAGGGCGGGCCTTTGACAATCTGCGGCTTGGCCTACGTTTTTGCGGGTCTGCCGGATCACATTTCGTAAGGAACGTAACAGGAACAAAAATCTGAAGCAAGCCGCATCTCCGCGAAAAACTGCTGTCGTGCCTCTTTTCCGGCGGGGCTGGGCCTTTTCCGCCAAGGCAGGCAAATGGCTCTTGACGATAGGAACAAAAAAAGAACAATCTATGCCTGCAGCGGCTTGAAAGCGGCCAGGTTTGTGGACAACGCGGCGCAGCCGGGCAGAATGGTTCGCATGAGGGGCGAAGAGGCGTTAGGGTCGCCCGATCAACCGGTTTCTGCTGCCGTCCAGAAGGGCGCCTGATCTGGCTTCCGGGCCGGAAGGGGCGTGTTTCCAGGCTGTTCTTGTGAGCAGCGGGCAGGCGCAGGGCGGCGCCGGCCTTGGGCTGTGCCCGTGCCGGGATTGGACGACAAACGACAGACAAAAGCAGGAGCCACTGGTATGGCGGGTAGCGTGAACAAGGTCATTCTGGTTGGCAATCTGGGGGCGGATCCCGAGATCCGCCGCACGCAGGATGGCCGTCCCATCGCCAATTTGCGCATTGCCACGTCCGAGACGTGGCGGGACCGCGGGTCGGGGGAGCGGCGCGAGCGCACCGAATGGCACCGGGTGGTGATCTTCAATGAAGGCCTTTGCAAGATTGCCGAGCAATATCTTCGCAAGGGCGCGAAGGTTTACATCGAAGGGCAGCTGCAGACCCGCAAATGGCAGGACCAGAGCGGCCAGGAGCGCTTCTCCACCGAAGTGGTGCTGCAGGGCTTCAACTCGGCACTGACCATGCTGGACGGGCGCGGTGAAGGCGGCGGCGGCGGCGGTGGTGGCGCACTGCCGGATTACGGCTCAGGCGGCGGCTATGAAGGCGGCTCCAGCGGTGGCGGCGGCTATGGCGGTGGTTCGAGCGGCGGCAGCGGTTACGGTGGCGGCTCCAGTGGCGGCGGCGGTTATGGCGGTGGCTCTGGCGGCTCCGGTGGTGCAGGCGGCGGCTATGGCGGCGGCATGGACGACGAGATCCCGTTCTGACGGAGTGTTGCGGAAGCCTGCGGATGGCCGGGCCTGATGACCGCCCTTGCAGAGAAATGCAGGGGCGCGCCGGGGCCGGGCATTCGTTTCAAACTGTTGTGAAGGTTGGGTTTCATTAACCATCTGGTTGCCGCTGGCAGGGTAGCTTTGCGCTCTGCCAGCGGAACAGTCTGCAGGGTCTGAACGTTCGGAAACCGGGCTCCATCTGCCGGTCCGCCGTTCCTGTGACACCGGTCACAGCGGCAAGATCTTATACCTGCGAGGCTTTGTGGACTGCCCCGGCATCATTGAGCGGATTGGCCCCGGGGGCGAGTGGCCGGTCCTCATCTGATTTCGAGCTTGAGGCCTTTTGAGACCATGCGTCATACGCTGCAGCCCGCACGTTTCCTCTCCACACTTCTGGCAAGCGCTGCCATTGCTTCCCTCACGCTGACCGCCAGCGTTCAGCCTGCCGATGCGTTTCTGGACCGGATTTTCGGCGGACGTCCCGTGGACGAGCCCCAGCCTGTTCAGCCGGCACCGGCGCCGGTGCTGGACAAGGCCGTGATCGCCGCCAACAAGGTCTCCGCTCCGAAATATTACACGTACAAGGCCGATCAGCTGGCGGCCTTCTCTCTGAAGGCGCTGGCCGTAAGCCCCCAGCCCGCAGCAGCTCAAACGGCCGGCGGTGCCACGTCCGGTGAGACTGGCACAGCGCTGACCGTGTCCGCTCAGCCCGTTGCACCTCAGGCCGTTGCACCTCACTCTGTGGCTGACCAGACCGGCAGCATCGCTTCGCCGGCCGTTCAGCCGGAGCCCGCCGGAGATAAGGCGGCTCTGGCCTTTGACGCGGCACGCCCGGCCTTTGCCGCGCTCAGCTTCAAGGCCTTGCCGGAAGTGGCCAAGGCGGTCGAAGCGTTCTATGCGCAGGAGCCGCGTTTCGTCTGGGTCGAAAATGGTGCGCCCGGTGCCCGGTTCGCCGCGCTGAAGTCCGAGCTGGAGCGGGCAGGGGATTTCGGGCTGGATCCGGCCGATTACCGGGTCGAGGCGCCTGCGCTCACCGGCCTTGAGCCGGCGGCCCGCGATGCGGCTCTGGTGGATTTTGAGGTGAAGGCGTCTATCGCGGCGCTGACCTATGTGCTGGACGCGCGCCGTGGCCGGGTCGATCCGAACCGCATCTCCGGCTATCACGACCTGCCGCGCCACAAGGTGGACCTGACGGCCGAGGCGAAAGGGCTGGCGGCGGCTGCCGATGCGGGACAGTACCTGCGCTCGCGCCAGCTGGCATCGCCCCAGTTTACCGCGCTGGTTGAAGAGCTGGCGCGGCTGAAGCGCGAGACCGCCGATACCCCGCAGGTGGTGATTGCGGCCGGCACGCTGCTGAAAGCCGGCAAGTCCAGCCCCGAGGTGAAGAATGTGGTCGCCGCCATCCGCCTGCGCGGCTCGGCGGCGCTGCTGGAGGCGCACAAGGATCTGCTCGACACCTATATGGGCGAGGAGCTTTACAGCGATGCCATCGCCGGTCTGGTCAAGGCCTATCAGGCCGAAGCCGGGCTCAATGCCGATGGCGTGGTGGGGGCGGGCACCATCCAGGCGCTGATGGGCGAAAGCAACGCCTCGAAGATCGCCAAGGTGGAACTGGCGCTGGAGCGGATGCGCTGGCTGCCGGAGAATCTTGGCGAGCGCCGCGTCTTCATCAACCAGCCGGCCTTCACGGTTGCCTATTTCGAGCCGGGCAAGGCGCCGCTGGAAATGCGCGCGGTCATCGGCAAGAAGTCGAACCAGACCAACTTCTTCTACGACACCATCGAGACGGTGGAATACAATCCCTATTGGGGCGTGCCCTATTCGATCATCGTCAATGAGAAGCTGTCGAAGCTGCAGCAGGATCCGGCGTGGCTCGACAAGGCCGGATATGAGGTGACGACGGCGGCGGGCAAGCCGGTTTCCTCGGCCAGTGTTGACTGGCATGCGGTGGCCACCGGCAAGATGCGGGTCAACGTGCGCCAGCGCCCGGGCGATGACAACGCGCTTGGCGAGCTGAAGATCCTCTTCCCCAACAAGCACGCCATCTACATGCATGACACGCCGTCGCGCTCGCTGTTCAAGAAGGACATGCGCGCCTTCAGCCACGGCTGCGTGCGCCTTGCCGACCCGCGCGCCATGGCCGCCGCCGTGCTGGGCAAGACCGAGGCGCATGTGGCCAGCCGCATTGCCACGGGCAAGAACAACTCGGAAGACGTTGCCGGGAACATCCCGGTCTATATTGCCTATTTCACCGCCTGGCCGCAGACGGATGGCAGCATCGGCTATTTCGGCGATGTCTATGACCGCGACGCCTATCTGCAGAAAGCCCTCGAGGCCACCCGCAAGGCGCGGGGAACGGCGGAAAGCTGAGGTCTGAACGCATAAACCTGATGAAGGCGGCCCAACCGGGGCCGCCTTTTTTCTTGCGGGGCAGGGAAGGGGCGGCAAATTGCCGGGTGGACAGCGTCCATGCGACCCGCAGGTGCCGTATCCGGGAGCGTTTGAGCCGCTGGCTTAGCGGGCCTTGGGCAGAGGTCCGCCATGCGGTGCGAGAATGGTGTCCGCAAAGGTGGCACTCATAGCCATTCTTTCCATGCAATGCCGCAAGTATTCAGGGTCGCGGATCAATTCGACTGCCTGCGCATAGGCTTGCCCGGCCGTGTCGCCGTAGGCCTCGCGGGCGCGTGTCCATGCCGCAGCCGGAATCTCGCCCCAGCTGGATATCATCATCGAAAGGTCAATGATGTCCCGGCTGAGTACGGCCCTGTCTGCCCAGCGGTCGGCATTGGCCAGCAGTTTCTCCAGATACAAGTCGGTGCGGGCAAGAACCGGCACTCTCAGGTCCGGATCGAAAGCACCGTTCAGGGTGACACGCGCTTCCCGGATGATCTCGAACTTTATCTGCGCGCCGCCGCATTCAAATGCTGTGCGGATGCCATATTGATCCGTCTTCACCTCCCGCAGGGGAGTAATCTCAGCCTCCGGCCGGATCAGACCCGCAAGCCCTGCGCCAAAGACGGTTTGCCGGATCAGGCGGTAACCTTCCTGCGAGGCGCAGAGAAAATCGATGTCAACGCTTTCTCTGTATTCGCCGAGTTGCAGCACGATTGCGGTGCCGCCGCCAAAAAAGCACTGCGCACGGTGCATCAACTCGCCGTTCAGCCCATGCAGGGCAGTCAGAATGGCCTGATGGTGCGGGCGCTTGAAAAACCTTGCCATGCCAGCCTCAGGCAGCCAGCATGATGCCGTTGCCATAGCGTGCTGTCAGCAACGCAATCAGGCCGCGTTCGCCGTCCTCGAGAGCTTCCGTATCGACAAAACGCCAGTTGCGCTCGTAAAGATCAAAAGCCTCCTGTCCGTCCAGCACCGGATTTCCGGGACGGCTCCAGCAGAGCAGCCTGAGCTGCGGATAGTGGCTTGTCTCAATCTTCATGTCTGCCTCGCAGCGTCAAATATAGATCTCTTTCCCGGAAATATCCAGTGTGGGGCATTTGTTCAGCCGGACCGGCGGCGTGCTGCGCACATATGAGCCCTGCCGGCGCTGCCGCCTCCGTTCCATGCCCCGGTTCGCTGTCATTCCACCGTTGCGGACACCTCCCGCTGCGCCGCCTTGGCCCGGAAGTTCGGAGCATGTGCCGGGGCCTGTTATGGTCCTCAAACCTCTCAATCCGTCATCCCGGCCCCCGAGCGGGACCGGAGAGCCGGGCTGCTGATGGAGCGTGACGGGGGGCGGCTCACCGGTCCCGGATCTCTGCTGCGCTTCGTCCGGGATGATGATGGAGGGGAGGGGCTGACAGCTCTTTGGCTATTGCGTCCCTTACAGGTCCCGGCCCAAGTTTAGGATCTGGGGCCGGGACGGCGAGGAGTGTGGGGCGAGGAGGTCCCTTCTAACCCGCATTCGGATCGGCTGCTGGTATTGCTTGTGCTTTGCGGGCAAAAGCGGTTTGCGAACGGAGGCCGCCATCACCGCCGCCAGTGGGCAGCCACCGCCGCCGGGCCACCTCCACCGGGCCAGAAAACCCCGCACCGCGCCGCCCCGGCCTTGTGCCGGGGCCTGTTATGGTCCTCAACCCTCTCAATGCGTCATCCCGGCCCCCGAGCCGGGACCGGAGAGCCGGGGTGCAACTGGATCGTGAACGGGAGGCCCCGGCTCACCGCTCCCGGATCTCCGCTGCGCTTCGTGTGAGATGATGGTGGAGGGGAGGGGGCTGACCTGTCGGGGGGTATATTCCGGACAGTTCTCCAGCCATTGCGTCCCTTACAGGTCCCGGCACAGGACCGGGACGGCGCGGAGTGTGGGGTGGTGCTTGTACCCGCCTAACCCGCTCTTGGATCGGTTTTTGTTATTGCTTGCGCTTTACGGATGAAAAGCGGTTTGAGAACGGAGGCCGCCATCACCGCCGCCAGCGGGCAGCCACCGCCGCCGGGCCACCTCCTCCAGGCCACCTCCTCCGGGCCAGAAAACCCCGAGCCGCGCCGCCCCGGCCTTGTGCCGGGGCCTGTTATGGTCCTCAACCCTCTCAATGCGTCATCCCGGCCCCCGAGCCGGGACCGGAGAGCCGGGGTGCAACTGGATCGTGACGGGAGGCACCGGCTCACCGGTCCCGGATATTCGCTCTGACCCACCACTGAGCTTTTAATCCGCCGCGACTAGAGGCGCGACGGTTTTCGATACTCCAATTGGCGGGGTAGGAGCGAACAGCTGCTAGCCGAGTTCACCAAAGGCTATGCAGTCGAGTTGTGTGCTCGTTTTCTGCGAACTGCCGTTTCTTCTTCTCGATCTAATGGTTGAGCCGTCCAACTCCGCGTAAAAGGATCGTAGCTGTTTTGAAGTGTACGCGTCACCTGAGAATTTGAGATCCGTGGGCTCAGGTACTGTTGTCCCTTCCCGCGCGGGGCAACAGGTTTGGAATGTCGTGGTCGCGTTACTCCTGATGCCGTCTGCTATTGTCATCGTGATACCATCAGCAATGCAATTGGCTGATTACCCAGCGGGTACCGAAGACCAGCGGCGGAAGTGTCATGATTGCGAAAGCAGTCAGAACCAGGGTTCCGGCCAAGTTGAACATCCGGAATTTCCGATCCGCGATTTTCGCATGGATCGCGGTCTGTACCGACAGATCATGGAGGTAGGTTGCGGTCGTTGAGTCGTTGCCAGTTGGTAGGTAAAGATCAGCCGCCATATCAGGGTAGTCCTTTGTTCCTATCTTGGCGATATCACCAAAATAAAGGAGGCACTTGTAGTCATCCTCGCGCTTATGCATATGGTCAAGAAACTTGGGCAGTAGAGATTGCAGGCTGATCACGGCGGCGACGAAGAGAAAGAGCAGGGCCCCTTTTAAAGCGTGGTTGAACCCAATTGGCAGTTCCTCCGAAGATCGGAGAAGCGTGATGATCGCTCCCATCCAGACGGAGCAAAAAGTCAGAAGGGCAGCATTCTTTGCCTCGGCAAACCTAGAGAACTCGATCATTCTGTTGTGGTTCGCGGAAAGCAGCTTTTCATAGGCTTCCTGTTGGTCGTTTTTGGCCATGTTCTTTTCCTCAGCCGGAAGGTTTTGCAAGCGGGCAATCGTCCATAGTTCCGCAGCAGATCTGATTTCTGGCGCGCAGATACCTATAGAAATTGGCTTCTGCTTTCTGCCAGCCATCCATGTTAAGGACGAGTTCGGCAAGCCTCCGCGCATGGTCACCACAGGAGGCCAGCGGTAAACGGTGAACATCGGCATGTTCGCATTTGCATCTTTGACGCAGTGTCATGATGCGTTGTGCGGTGGGCAGTACGGTAACCATGCGTTGACCGTCCTGAAAAAGTGTGATGCGATCCCGGCGGTACCCGCGCCCCACGCTAAGGCGATTATCTCTCAGTAAGGTAATGAACTTGGGACCAAGGGCTGCAGCATGCTCCTCTGCTATGGCTTGGAAGCGCGCAGCCTCCGAACCATGCGCGCGAGCGTCAGCCTTACCCGGCCAGCGCCGTAGCGCGGCTGCAGAACGTTGGCGGAGCAGAAAGGTCAGAAGCTTTCCCCACCAAGCCTCCGCATCCTCGTGGTCCTTGATCTGCGTTGGTTCAACTTCACCCCAGTAGAGGCAGAACGTGCCGCCCGAATTGATGTGCCGCTCCGCGCAGAAAGACGGTAGGAGGGTCGCCTCTGCCTCTTTCACAGACACTGTCTCTCCCTCACGTGAGATTTCTAGGATGAACTCGCATGAGGGAGCGCCGGAGGCGTTAGGCGGACTGACGCCGTATATCGCTCGTTCGCCGTTGCCAGAGATGAGCCGGGCGTGGTTCTTATGTGCCACGCTATGAAGATGTTCGATAGGCGACAACGCTGGCCTCAATCGATCTTTGCATGCGGGCGGAAAGGTGCCTCTGCCGCTCGAGCAATGGCAGGACTCGCTGCCGCATAGAGCATGGCCCGCGCCGCCTTTGCTGTGGAATCATCCTCGGCGGCAAGTGCTTCGAGTGCGACATCGTAGGTCAGTTTAGCGACCCGACGGGACGCCCCGAAGAGCTTCCGTACCGAAGACGGCCCCTCTTCGTAGGCAGACTGGCCGATTGCCGTTTGCGTTCCATCGCACCGCTTCTGTTCGGCCTCGGACAGCAGCACCGAGCGGCCGGTCGAGCACCGAATGCGGCTCCCCTGCATTCCAAGGCGTGTGATCGAACCCGGGCCAAAGTCAAAGCCGATGGCAAGGCCCAGATCGTCTGTGTCCACACCGTTATCCTGAAGGCGTTCGAGAGCAAGATCGAAACTGCTGCGAAGTCCGCCAGCACAAAGTACCGCAGTGGAGATGGTGGCATCGGTATCGGTGTTATAGGCCGTTCCTTCCAGGATGTGGCCATGGATACAATCGCCAATGAAGCGGATCCTTCGGCCCGAAAAGTCTGCACTGATGATCCTGTCGAGCTCGGCACGGATAACATGAAGGCACCGGACCACATTCTCCGGCTCGTCATCGATGTGAGCGTTTACGTAGGCCGTGAAGTTGTCGACGTCGGCATAGATCGAGACCATCTCCATGCGCCTCGAATTACCCGGCGTAAGAACAGAAATGTCCAAGTTCTTCAGTGGCGGAGTCGCCCGCGAGAAAGCAAATGCCCCGATAGGATTGGCTTCGTTGTCCTTCCTCCAGTCTGCAACGATTTTTTCTTTGCTGAGCCCGAGCTTCGCCGAAGCATCGCAGGCCTTGATCTCTTCGTCGGTCAATTTGGTCATTGCGGGATCGTCCGCCGCGTCGAGGCCACTCGCTGCACGGGCTTCGTTGCTCAGATAGATCCCGACAGCCTCGTTGTTGGAAGCTAGCTTCGCTGCGATGTTTGCGGGACGGCCGAGGAAAAGCGGCTCGCGGTTACCGCTACGCCCGTTGTTCACCGCAAGCGTCTTTCCGGTATCGATCCCGATTCGCAGTTGCGCATTCGGAATTTTCTCGTCGTCGTCGCCGGTTTCTGCGAGCACGTCGGTGATCAATTTGGCGATCGCGACAGCACGGTTAACGCGATCCTCAGCGGAATCGTCGCCGTAAGGCTTGGCGACCACAGCATGAAGCCGCTGATTATGGAAGTCGACACGGATGGCGTTGGCATCGGCCAGAATCCGATGAACCGCGCGATAGTGCAAATTCAGAAACCGGAGCGCTCGCTTATGACACGTTTCGCCCTCGGTCTCAGTCGACCAAAGCATATCGTCGAAGTTGACGATCTCTACGTAGATATGAACGCCATCGACGCGGTACGCCTTGCTCGTCGGAATGGATTTCAATGAGGTGTCGCGCGTGTAGTCGACCACAGTAACGGTCTTGACATCGTTGATGCGTGCGTCGATCGCAGCCTTTGCCCGATCATGCTTCCATGCATTAGCCATGTGTGTTTCATCTCCAAACTGGTGCATCGAGGGACTCAGCCCACGGATGCGATTGTTTCACTATTTGTTCCTTTATGCATTTTCCGGGCACCTTTCGGTGCCCGGATCGTCGGCTCATCAGCGCGCAAGTTTAGCGTTTGACGACGAAGTTTTTTTACAGAGCTAAATGGCTTCTAATGACTGCTCTAGCGACATCGGTGACAAACCCATTCAGACAAACCTCACCCCCCTCAGCTGCACCCGCTCGTGGAGCCGCAGGTGTCACACTTCAGGCAGGTGCCGTTGCGGACCATGGTGAAGTTGCCGCATTCGGAGCAGCTTTCGCCTTCGTAGCCTTTCATCCGGGCCTGGGCGATGCGCTCGGCTGCGGAAGAGGGCGCCGCTACCGGGGCGGGGGCGGTTTCGAGTTTGACGGCAAGTTCCGTGTTGCCCGAGCGGGCAAAGGCGGTGGCGACGGCGGAGGTCTGGGCGACAGTCTGGGCGATGGGGGCGCTTGCGGTCCCCTTTACGGCCGGAGCTGCACCATGAGCCGGACCCTGACCGGCGAGCGAGCCGGCCGGTTCGCCGCTGGCGGAGACGAGGCGGAAGCGCTCGGTCTGGCCGCGCACGAGGCCGTGGGAGACGACGCCCTGTTCGCCGCGCCCTTCGCTGGCGCCCGCGCTGATGCCGGTGTTGCCGATGGCTTCCGGCGGCACGTGGGCAAGGTCATGACGGCCCAGGTAGGAGACGGCGAGTTCGCGGAAGATGTAGTCGAGGATCGACGTGGCGTTCTTGATCGCCTCGTTGCCCTGCACCATGCCCGCCGGTTCAAAGCGGGTGAAGGTGAAGGCGTCGACATATTCCTCCAGCGGCACGCCATATTGCAGGCCGAGCGAGATGGCGATGGCGAAGTTGTTCATCAGGGAGCGGAAGGCGGCGCCTTCCTTGTGCATGTCGATGAAGATCTCGCCGAGGCGGCCATCCTGATATTCGCCGGTGGTGAGATACACCTTGTGGCCGCCGACGCGGGCCTTCTGGGTGTAGCCCTTGCGGCGGTCCGGCATCTTTTCGCGGGCACGCACGGTGCGCTCGATGATCCGCTCGACGATGCGCTCGGCAATGACTTCTGCCTTGGCAGCGGCGGGTTTTGCGGCAATCGCCTCGGCGGCCTCTTCCGCGTCCTCGTCCTCATCGGCGATGAGCTGCGAGTTCAGCGGCTGGGACAGCTTGGAGCCGTCGCGGTAGAGCGCGTTGGCCTTCAGCGCCAGCCGCCAGGACAGCATGTAGGCTTCCTTGCAGTCGTCGACGGTCGCCTCGTTCGGCATGTTGATCGTCTTGGAAATGGCGCCGGAGATGAAGGGCTGGGCGGCGGCCATCATGCGGATGTGGCTTTCCACCGAAAGGTAGCGCTTGCCGGTCTTGCCGCAGGGGTTGGCGCAGTCGAAGACCGGGTAATGCTCCTTCTTCAGGAAGGGCGCGCCTTCCAGCGTCATGGCGCCGCAGACGTGAATGTTGGCAGCCTCGATCTCGGCCTTGGAGAAGCCGAGGAACGGCAGCAGCTCGAAGGCCGGGTCGTTCATCTGCTCAGCCGTGACGCCGAGGGCGGTCAGCTGTTCATCGCCCAGCGTCCAGCGGTTGAAGACGAACTTGATGTCGAAGGCCGACTTCAGCGAGCCCTTGAGCTTGGCAAGGCTGTCCTCGGTGAAGCCCTTGGCCTTGAGGCTGGAGGGATTGACGCCGGGCGCCTGATCCAGCGAGCCATGGCCGACGGCATAGGCCTCGATCTCGGCGATCTCGCTCGGCTTGTAGCCCAGCACCTCGAGGGCTTCGGGCACGGCGCGGTTGATGATCTTGAAATAGCCGCCGCCGGCCAGCTTCTTGAACTTCACCAGCGCGAAGTCAGGCTCGATGCCGGTGGTGTCGCAGTCCATCACCAGGCCGATGGTGCCGGTGGGGGCAATGACGGAGACCTGCGCATTGCGGTAGCCGTGCTTTTCGCCCAGCTCCAGCGCCCGGTCCCAGGCCAGCTTCGACCGCTCGATCAGCGCCTTGTCGGGGCAAGAGGCATGGTCCAGCGGCACCGGATTGGTGGACAGCGCCTCGTAGCCCGCTGCCTCGCCATGGGCGGCGCGGCGGTGGTTGCGGATGACGCGCAGCATATGGGCGGCATTGTCGCCATAGCCGGGGAAGGCGCCCAGCTCACCGGCCATTTCGGCGGAGGTGGCATAGGACACGCCGGTCATGATGGCCGACAGGGCACCGCAAAGGGCGCGGCCCGCATCGCTGTCATAGGGGATGCCCGAGGTCATCAGCAGGCCGCCGATGTTGGCATAGCCAAGGCCGAGGGTGCGGAAGCGGTAGGACAGCTCGGCGATTTCCTTGGACGGGAACTGCGCCATCAGCACGGAGATTTCCAGCACCACGGTCCACAGGCGCACCGCATGCTCATAGGCGTCCACGTCGAAGGAGCGGTCCTCGCGGCGGAACTGCATCAGGTTCAGGGACGCCAGATTGCAGGCCGTGTCGTCCAGGAACATGTATTCCGAGCAGGGGTTGGAGGCGCGGATCTCGCCCGAGGCCGGGCAGGTGTGCCAGTCGTTGATGGTGGTGTGATACTGGATGCCGGGATCGGCCGAGGCCCAGGCGGCATAGCCGATCTGCTCCCACAGCTCGCGCGCCTTCAGCGTCTTCATCACCTTGCCGTCCTTGCGGGCGGTCAGGTCCCAGGTGCCGTCATCCGTCACGGCCTTGAGGAAGCCGTCGGTCACACGCACGGAGTTGTTGGAGTTCTGGCCGGCAACGGTCAGATAGGCTTCCGAATCCCAGTCGGTGTTGTAGGCGGGGAATTCGATGTTGGTGTAGCCCTGACGGGCGAACTGGATGACGCGGCGGATGTAGTTTTCCGGCACCATCATCTTCTTGGCAGCGCGGATTTCGCGCTTCAGGGCCGGGTTCTTGGCCGGGTCGAAGCAGTCGCCATTGTCCGCCTCGCAGTTGACGCAGGCCTTCATGATGGCGGTCAGGTGCTTCTGGCAGATCTTCGAGCCGGTGACGAGGGCGGCCACCTTCTGCTCTTCCTTGACCTTCCAGTTGATGTAGTCCTCGATGTCCGGATGGTCCACATCCACGACCACCATCTTGGCGGCGCGGCGTGTGGTGCCGCCGGACTTGATGGCGCCCGCAGCCCGGTCGCCGATCTTCAGGAAGCTCATCAGGCCGGAGGAGCGGCCGCCGCCGGACAGCTTTTCGCCTTCACCGCGCAGGCGCGAGAAGTTGGAGCCGGTGCCCGAGCCATACTTGAACAGGCGCGCCTCGCGCACCCACAGGTCCATGATGCCGTTCTCGTTGACGAGATCGTCCTCGACGGACTGGATGAAGCAGGCGTGCGGCTGCGGGTGCTCATAGGCGGTGGCGGACTTCACCAGCTCGCCGGTCTGGAAATCGACATAGAAGTGGCCCTGGCTGGGGCCGTCGATGCCATAGGCCCAGTGCAGGCCGGTGTTGAACCACTGCGGGCTGTTCGGCGCCACCTTCTGGGTCGCCAGCATGAAGCGCAGCTCGTCGTAGAAGGTCTGGGCATCGGCCTCGCCGTCGAAATAGCCGCTCTTCCAGCCCCAGTAGGTCCAGGTGCCGGCCAGACGGTCGAAGACCTGGCGTGCGTCGGTTTCAGAGCCGAAGCGCTCGCCCTCGGGCAGGGCTTCGAGAGCGGCCATGTCGGCCTCGCGGCGCCACAGCCAGGAGGGAACGGTGTTCTCTTCCACCGGCTTCAGGCGGGCCGGAACGCCGGCCTTGCGGAAATACTTCTGGGCGAGAATGTCGGAGGCGACCTGCGAGAACTGGGCCGGAACCTGAATGTCCGCGAGACGGAACACGACGGAGCCATCCGGATTGCGGATCTCGCTCGTGGTCGTGGTGAAGTCGATCTCAGCGTAAGGGGACTGTCCATCCTTGGTGTAACGCCGTTCAATCCGCATTCCCATGCCCCCTTCAACGTGCCGGCCCGGCAGGCGATCCGCCTTGCGTCAGGCCGCAAAAATCCGTTGCCCGGGCGCAGCCGCATCCCGGACGTTCAATAGTGCCGCTACCCTGTCAATCGAGGCCCGGTTCAGAGCCGGGCTCACTCTTTCAGTGAGGAATTCCCTGATCCTGCCACCCTGGTGGCCTGCCACTGGTGTTTCCGCATGCGGACGGCCAGAAGCCGGGTGCCGCGATGTCCAAGCTGCCAGCGCAACGGAAGGCGGCGCGCGGGAGGCCGCTGCCGCTGTCCATGATGCTGCCGGAAACCGGTTCTACTGGGCGGAAACAGACGCCAGTCTGCCCGCCGGAACACTCATCGTGACGTTCCGGACATTAGTGTGAATCATCGGTTACCGTCAAGTTTGTGGAACTATCGCTTGTGTGTAAAAATTGGCCGGCAATCTAAATCTAGTAGCTCTTGTGGAAATCGGGGAGAGCGGGGGAAAGCCGTGATTTGATGCAGGTCATTGCAATTTTGCATCAAGTTGAAGCGCGCGAGGGGCCCAAGCGGTGACGATGCCAGCAATGCCTGCCATGTTGCTGATTGATGATGACAATTTGACGAAAAGGCCGCCACCGCATTTCAAGCGGGCTTAAGCGCGGCATGCGAGAAGAAGGGCGGTTCATCTCCGGCAGGGGCCCTGATTTCATGTCCAACCATCATGCGGCCTATGGCCTGACCTTTGAGGAACTCGACGTGGTTGTCGTCGAGGATTCAAGGCAGATGCAGACCATTCTTCGCTCGATACTTTTAAGTTTCAAGGTCGAGCGGGTGCGGGTGTTCGATACGGTGGATGCGGCACTGGAATCCATGCTCACCGAACCGCCCAATCTCATTCTTTCCGACTGGCGTATGGAACCGGCTACGGGCTACCAGATGTTGCGGCTGATCCGGCACAAGAACATGGCACCGCTCTGTTTTGTGCCGCTGCTGTTCGTCACCGCCCATGGCACGCGGGCCTTTGTCGAGAAGGCCTTCCGGGCAGGGGCGCATCATCTGTTGGCCAAGCCCGTTTCGCCCTCCATGCTCCACGCCCGGCTGAACTGGTTGCTCAATGATGCAAGGGAGATGATCCCTGACAAGAACGGTTTTTACTCCATTGAAGGCGTTGGCCTTTTGCTGGAGCAGCAGGCGGACAAGATGAAGACGCTGGATGGAGCACGCGCCTATCACCAGCGGGCGACCCGCCGCTATCAGGAAGTGAAGGAGACGGTGGAGCACGTCTTCAACGAGGATGGCTCGAACGCCGCAGCGGCGCTTGATTCGCAGGCCGGACGCATGGCGGCTGTTGCCCGGACCGCCCCAAAGCCGGTGCAGAAGCCGAAGACGGACGAGCCGAAACCGCCGGTGCCGGGGCCGCGATTCGCTGCGCTGCGCAAGGCTCTGAGATAGCTGCAGCGCCAGGCGGCCGGTTTCCTGTTCCGGCGCTGCGGCGAAGCGGCGCAAAATGCCGCAGCCGTGTGGACGGGCCGGAGAATTCCGGCTACATGTTGCCGCAACATCTGGCTGCATTGGCAGCCAGTCCTTTTCGGGGGCGGCAGTTGGTCCGCCCGATTCGGAGCAGACAGCGGATGAAGACCCTTCTCCTGCAAATCTTCACCTGGTGGAACGGCCAGACCATGGGCACCCGGTTCTTCACCTGGCGCAAGGGCGAGCTTGTCGGTCAGGACGAGTTCGGCAACACCTATTACAAGGAGCGGGGCGGCAAGAAGCGCTGGGTCATCTATAATGGCCTCGCCGAAGCTTCGATGATCCCCCCGGGCTGGCATGGCTGGATGCACCACCGCGTCGATACGCCGCCGACAGAAGAGAACTATCACGCCAAGTCCTGGCAGGCGCCGCATCACGGCAACCGCACCGGCACGCCGGAGGCTTACCGTCCCAAGGGCTCGATCCTGACCCCGGAAAAGCGCCCGGAAGTGACCGGCGACTATCAGGCCTGGACGCCTGGCCAGTAATTGGGCCAGTAAGCCGCGCAGTGCTGCTTGAATTTGAAGAACCCGCTGGTGTTATCCGGCGGGTTTTTTTGTTGAGCGGGGGGCGATGGCATGAGTTTGTCCGGACAGGCCGATGCCTCTGCGGCCACTCGCGGGGAAATGCCCAAAGCGCTTCAGCTTGTCATCCCCGCGCATGCGGGGATCCAGTATTCCCGGTCTTTGCCGTCATCTCCGCCGGGGTTACTAGATCCCGGTCTTGCCGCTGTGCGGCAAACCGGGATGACGGCGGAGGGGAGACGTGCACCTGACGGGTCCAGGCCCGGAAGCCGGGACGGCGTGGAGGATGCAGAGGCTTCGCAAAAAATGGAAGGAACGCTGCATCCCCCCAAACAAAAACCCGCCAGATTGCTCTGACGGGTTTCGATACGCCGTGAACGGCTTTCGCCGGACAAATGACGGGGATCACTCCTCGTCTTCGTCCAGATCTTCGGCAAACTCCTCGCCCGTGTCGGCCGGGGGCGGCGGCAGGACGGGGAGGGCGTCAACGCCGAGGCGCTTGTCGAGATAGGTGCCGCAGCGCAGCATCAGTTCCTCGACGCTGTTCTCGAAGAAGTGGTTCGCGCCGGGGATCGTCTCGTGATCGATGACGATGCCCTTCTGCGTCTTCAGCTTGTCGACGAGGTTCTGCACGTCCTTCTGCGGCACGACCTTGTCGTTATCGCCATGGATGAGCAGGCCGGACGACGGGCAGGGGGCAAGGAAGGAGAAGTCGAAGAGGTTCGCCGGAGGGGCAACCGAGATGAAGCCTTCCACTTCCGGACGGCGCATCAGAAGCTGCATGCCGATCCAGGCGCCGAAGGAGAAGCCGGCAATCCAGCAGCCGCGTGCGTCGGGATGAACCGTCTGCACCCAGTCGAGGGCAGCGGCGGCATCCGAAAGCTCGCCCTGACCGTGGTCGAAGGACCCCTGCGACCGGCCGACGCCACGGAAGTTGAAGCGCAGCACGGCAAAACCACGCTGGGCGAACATGTAATACAGCTGGTAGACGACCTGATTGTTCATCGTCCCGCCGAACTGCGGATGCGGATGCAGCACCAGTGCGATGGGCGCGTTCCGCTTTTTGGCGGGATGGAAACGGCCTTCCAGACGTCCGGCAGGGCCGTTGAAAATCACCTCGGGCATGAAGCGCGATGTCCTTTTCTCGCTTTCCGGGCCTTCTGGTCCGGAAAAAATGAGGAATTTGTACGTGGAATCCCTGAGCAGGAAACTTGACTCTGAGGTTCCGAGTTTCTACAAGCTTCTTTAGAATGCTTCAAATTCGAATGCAGCCGCGTGAAGCGTGCCGGTTCGAATTCGGGCGCTTGGCGCACTTATCATCATGTGGGCGGGGAATTTCAAGTTTTCCGTTGACTTGACTTGAAAAAGAGGCGCTACCGGCCTTGTCCGAACGCCTGCAGGCGAAGAGGGCAAACCAGGCTGAATGGAGTTGGAACCGGGCCATGAACGGCGGAACCGAGCGGCTTTATCTGGATCACAACGCGAGCGCGCCTCTGCGCCCGCAGGCGCTTGCGCGCATGGTCGAGGTGCTGGGCGTCACGGGCAACCCGTCTTCGGTGCATGGGGAAGGGCGCAAGCTGCGCGGTGTCGTCGAGGATGCGCGCGAGGCGCTGGCCGCCATGTGCGGCGTCAAGGCCCGCTCCGTCATCTTCACCAGCGGTGCGACGGAAGCCAATGTGCTGGCCCTCAGCCCGCGCTGGCAGGGCAATGATGGTCCGGTCTATCTGGACCGGCTGTTGATGTCCGCCGTTGAGCACCCGAGCGTGCGCGCGGGCGGGCGCTTTGCTGCGCGCGAGATTTCCCATATCGCCACCGGCGAAAACGGCGTCCTGCGGCTTGATCATCTGGACGAGCTGCTGGCCGCTGGAGGCCCCGCGCTTGTGTCGGTGATGGCGGCGAACAATGAAACAGGCGTCATCCAGCCTCTGGCCGAAATCGGTGCAAAGGTGAAGGCCGCTGGCGGCATCTTCCATGTGGATGGCGTGCAGTTCGGTGGCCGCCTGCCGGTGGATATTGCCGGATGGCAGGCGGATGCGGTGAGCCTGTCGGCCCACAAGATGGGCGGTCCGCAGGGCATCGGCGCGCTTGTGCTGCGCACATCTGCGCTGGCACCTGCGCCTCTGCTGATTGGTGGCGGGCAGGAGCAGCACCGGCGGGCGGGCACGGAAAATGCCGCCGCTATTGCTGCTTTCGGTGCCATTGCGCGCGATGGCTCCACAATGCTTGAGGAATTCGCAAGTCTCGCAAGGCTTCAGGGGCTTCTCGAAGAGGGTTTGCGCCTTATATCTGGATCAACGGTGGTGTTTGGCGCGGATGCGCCCCGCCTTGCGAACACGACGTGTTTTGCCGTTCCGGGCGTTCCGTCCGAAATGGCGCTTATGGCTCTGGACCTCAACGGCATCGCCCTTTCCTCCGGCTCGGCTTGCTCCTCGGGCAAGGTCGGCGCGTCGCATGTGCTCACCGCCATGGGCGTTTCGGAGGATCTGGGACGCTGTGCGCTGCGGGTCAGCCTTGGCTGGACAACGCAGGAGGCGGACATTGCCCGCTTCCTGGAGGTCTGGGCCAGTGTGGCGGCCACGCTCAACCCTTCGGCAACCGGCAAGGCAGCCTGAAGATACGGCTTCGAAATTGCCCCGAACGGGGCCTGAAACCGCCCGCGGCCAGTTTTGTGCCGGCGGGCTGAACCTGAGATGACCCTGCTGCCGTAGAACGGGGGCAGGGAAGATGGACCGCCCCGCACTTGAGGGCGGCGGAATGGAGACAAAGACATGCCCGCTGTGCAGGAAACGATCGACCGGGTCAAAGCGATTGACGTCGACCAGTACAAATATGGCTTCGTCACCGACATCGAGTCGGAAACGGCGGCAAAGGGCCTTTCCGAGGAAACCGTGCGCTTCCTTTCGGCCAAGAAGAACGAGCCGGAGTGGATGACCGAGTGGCGCCTCGATGCGCTGCGCCGCTTCCAGACCATGGAAGAGCCCACCTGGGCCCGTGTCAGCTATCCGCCGATTGACCTGCAGGAGCTGTACTACTGGTCCGCGCCGAAGTCCGTCGAAGGGCCGAAGAGCCTTGACGAGGTGGACCCGGAGCTGCTGCGGACCTACGAGAAGCTGGGCATTCCGCTGCGCGAGCAGGAGATTCTTGCCGGCGTCGAGCCGAAGAACCGCGTCGCCGTGGACGCCGTGTTCGACAGCGTCTCCGTTGTCACCACCTTCAAGGACGAGCTGAAGAAGGCCGGCGTCATCTTCTGTTCCATCTCCGAAGCCCTTCGCGAGTACCCGGACCTCGTCCGCAAGTATCTCGGCTCCGTGGTTCCGGTGACGGACAACTACTATGCGACGCTGAACTCGGCGGTCTTCTCCGACGGCTCCTTCGTCTATGTGCCGGAGGGCGTGCGCTGCCCGATGGAACTGTCCACCTACTTCCGTATCAACGAGAAGAACACCGGCCAGTTCGAGCGCACGCTGATCATCGCCGACAAGGGCGCTTACGTGTCCTATCTGGAAGGCTGCACCGCGCCGCAGCGCGACGAGAACCAGCTGCATGCGGCTGTCGTCGAGCTGATCGCGCTCGATGATGCGGAGATCAAGTATTCCACCGTCCAGAACTGGTTCCCCGGCGACAAGGACGGCAAGGGCGGCATCTACAACTTCGTCACCAAGCGTGGCGACTGCCGTGGCAAGAACTCCAAGATCTCCTGGACGCAGGTGGAAACCGGCTCGGCCATCACCTGGAAGTATCCGTCCTGCATCCTGCGCGGTGACAATTCGCGTGGCGAGTTCTATTCGATCGCCGTTTCCAACGGCTATCAGCAGGTCGACAGCGGCACCAAGATGATCCATCTCGGCAAGAACACGTCGAGCCGCATCATCTCCAAGGGCATTTCCGCAGGCAAGTCGCAGAACACCTATCGCGGCCTCGTCTCGGCGCACCGCAAGGCCTCGAACGCCCGTAACTTCACCCAGTGCGACAGCCTGCTGATCGGGCAGGACTGCGGCGCGCATACGGTGCCCTATATCGAGAGCAAGAACGCATCGGCCGTCTTCGAGCACGAGGCCACCACCTCGAAGATCTCCGACGACCAGATGTTCTACTGCCTCGCCCGCGGCCTTTCGCAGGAAGAGGCGGTCGCACTGATCGTCAACGGCTTCGTCAAGGACGTGATCCAGCAGCTGCCGATGGAATTCGCCGTCGAAGCCCAGAAACTGATCTCGATCAGCCTGGAAGGCAGCGTGGGGTAACGTAGGCGAGAAGTCGAACACCCACTCCGTCATCCTCGGGCTTGTCCCGAGGATCTGCCAGACTGGATCAGCATGTATGGGTTATGGGACGGGATCGGGAATGCCAAATCAAAACACGAGGACGTGGAATGACTGCAATCAGTCGGACCGGTCTTCGGATGGAGCCTGCTTCAGATCCCCGGGACAAGCCCGGGGATGACAGAAGTAAGGTCTTAGGCAAACGCAATTGAACGCCGGGGGCGGGCGAATGCCCGGCATCCGGCTCCTGACACTGATGACACACACCGGACCTTGAATCCGGACTGAAATGAGGACCATCTCAATGCTTGAGATCAAGAACCTGCACGCCCGCATCGCCGAAGACGGCACCGAGATCCTGCGCGGCATCGACCTGACCGTGAAGGCAGGTGAGATTCACGCCATCATGGGCCCGAACGGCTCCGGCAAGTCGACCCTGTCCTACATTCTGGCGGGCAAGGAAGACTATGAGGTCACCGAGGGCGAGATCCTGTTCAACGGCGAGAACCTGCTGGAGATGGAAGCCGACGAGCGTGCGGCTGCAGGTGTGTTCCTCGCCTTCCAGTATCCGATAGAGATTCCCGGCGTTGCCACGATGGAGTTCCTGAAGACCGCCCTCAACGCACAGCGCAAGGCGCGCGGCGAGGCCGAGCTGTCGGTTCCGGACTTCCTGAAGCTGGTCAAGGCCAGGGCGGCCGACCTCAACGTCACCATGGACATGCTGAAGCGTCCGCTCAACGTCGGATTCTCCGGCGGCGAGAAGAAGCGTTCGGAAATCCTGCAGATGGCCCTCTTGGAGCCCAAGCTCTGCGTGCTGGACGAGACGGACTCGGGCCTCGACATCGACGCCCTGCGCATCGTCTCGGAAGGCGTCAACAAGCTGCGCTCGCCGGAGCGGGCGATGATCGTCATCACCCACTACCAGCGCCTGCTCGACCATATCGTGCCGGATGTCGTCCACGTTCTGTCCAAGGGCAAGATCGTCAAGACCGGCGGCAAGGAACTGGCGCTTGAGCTGGAGAAGAACGGCTACGCCGATTACGTCGGCGCGGCGGCCTGAGCCACGGGGAGTGACCATGACTGCGAACCTGCGTGTCGTCTCGACACAGGCCGAAACCGATCTTGAGGCCCATTTTGCGGCGCTCAAGGACGGTGGCGCCGATCTGATCAGCCTGCGGGAAGCCGCCTTCGCCCGTTTCCGGGCGACCGGCCTGCCGCACCGGCGGATCGAGGAGTGGAAGTACACGGACCTGCGCGCCTTCCTGAAGAGCTACGTTGCCCCGGCAGCCGCGGCTTCCCTGGAGGCGGTCAAGGCTGCTCTCGCAGATGCCGAGACCTATGCGGAGCTGGAGCGCCTGCGCATCGTGCTCGCCAATGGCCGTCTTGTGGCCGAAGTGTCCGATCTGGCGAAGCTGGAAGCAGCTGGCGTTGAGGTTTCAAACTTCAATGATGCTGTGAAAAATTCTGCGCAAGCCCTTCTTTCCAATTCGGAAATCGCCGGAGTTAATCCGGCACTTGAACTCAATACGGCGCTGCTGCAGGGCGGCGTGGTGCTGAAGGTCAAGGCGGGCACGGCCGTGGACCTGCCGGTCGAAATCGTGCATCTGGCGCTTGGTGGCGCGGTCTATTCCCGCGTGCGGACCGAACTGGCCAAGGGCGCGAGCCTGACCCTGCTGGAGAGCTTCGTCACCGCCGGTGAGGATGCTGTCGTCAACGCCGTCTCCGATCAGGTGCTGGCCGATGAAGCTGCACTGACCGTAACCCGCCTGATCGTGGGCTCGGGCCGTGCGCCGCACATCTCCACCGCCTTCTCGCATCTTGGTGCGAAGGCCGAGCTGAAGACGCTCGGTTTCATCGCCGGGACCGACTTTGCCCGCAACCAGTCCTACGTCACCTTTGCCGGTGAGCACTCCACGGCCAAGCTCTACGGCGTGACCATGGTGCGCGGCCAGCAACTGGGCGACCAGACGCTGGTGGTGGACCACGCGGTGCCGAACTGCGAGAGCCGGGAATTCTTCAAGACGGTGATCGACGCCGGTGCGAAGGGCGTCTATCAGGGCAAGATCATCGTGCGGCCGCACGCCCAGAAGACGGACGGCCGGATGATGACGCAGGCGCTGCTCCTGTCCGAAGATGCCGAGATGGCCAACAAGCCGGAACTCGAAATCTTCGCTGATGACGTGCAGTGCGCCCACGGCGCGACGAGCGGCCAGATCGATGAAGACCTGCTGTTCTACCTGCGCGCCCGCGGCATTCCGGAGGCGGAAGCCCGCACCCTGCTGGTCCTCGCCTTCCTGTCGGAAGCCATCGAGGAATTCGGCAGCGAGAGCGTGACCGAGCTGCTGGAGACCCGCGTGCGGGAGTGGCTGGCTATCGCCGGCTGACCGTAAGCTGCTGTTGATTGGAGAGAATGATGACCGCCAGCCAGACTGCTGCTGCCCCTGCTACCGGCTATGACGTTGCCGCCGTGCGCCGTGATTTCCCGATCCTGTCGCGGGAAGTCTACGGCAAGCCGCTCGTCTATCTGGACAATGGCGCTTCGGCTCAAAAGCCGCAGGCGGTCATCGATGCCATGGTGAAGGCCTATTCGCAGGAATATGCCAACGTGCACCGGGGCCTGCATTTCCTCTCCAACACGGCGACGGAGAATTACGAAGCCGCGCGCGAGACCGTGCGCCGCTTCCTCAATGCGGGATCGGTGGACGAGATCGTCTTCACCCGCTCCACGACCGAGGCCATCAATCTCGTGTCCTACGGCCTTGGCCCGGATACGTTCGGCCCGGGCGATGAGATCGTGCTGTCGATCATGGAGCACCACTCCAACATCGTGCCCTGGCACTTCCACCGCGAGCGCAACGGCGCGGTGCTGAAGTGGGTCTATGTGCGCGAGGATGGCTCCTTCGATCTGGAGGCCTTCGAGGCGGCATTGAGCGAGCGCACCAAGCTCGTCGCCATCACCCAGATGTCCAACGTGCTGGGCACCGTGGTGCCGGTGAAGGACGTCTGCCGCATCGCCCACGCGCGCGGAATCAAGGTGCTGGTGGATGGCAGTCAGGCTGCCGTGCACATGCCCGTCGATGTGCGCGACATGGACTGCGACTACTATGTGCTGACCGGCCACAAGGTCTATGGTCCGACCGGCATTGGCGTGCTCTATGGCAAGCCGGAGGCGCTGGAGCGGCTGCGCCCGTTCTGCGGCGGCGGTGAGATGATCGCCGACGTGACCGAGGATATCGTTACCTATGCGAAGCCGCCGCACCGGTTTGAGGCAGGTACGCCGCCCATCGTGCAGGCGATCGGCCTTGCCGCTGCGCTTGACTACATGGACAGCCTCGGCCGCGAGAACATCGCCCGGCATGAGGCATCGCTGCTGGCCTATGCCACGGAGAAGCTCGCCGGTTTCAACTCCCTGCGCATCTTCGGCTCGGCGCCAGGCAAGGGCGCGATCATCTCCTTCGAGATGAAGGGCGCCCACGCGCATGACGTGGCCACCGTGCTGGACCGGGCAGGCGTCGCGGTACGTGCCGGCACCCATTGCGCCCAGCCGCTGCTGGCGCGCTATGGCGTCACCTCCACTTGCCGCGCCAGCTTCGGCCTTTATAACACCTTCGAGGAAGTGGACGCCCTTGCGGCCGCCCTGCAGAAGGCGCAGGACTTCTTTGCCTGAGGATCGACCCATGAACGACAGTCCCGCTCACGTTTCCGCTGAGCCGGAAACCGCCGCAGACACCAGCTCTTCCGCCATCCCGGCCGAGGAACTGGCGCGGATGACCGATGACATCATCGCGGCGCTGAAGACCGTCTATGACCCGGAAATCCCCTGTGACATCTACGAGCTTGGCCTCATCTACAAGGTCGATATCGAGGATGACCGCTCGGTGAAGGTGGACATGACTCTGACCGCGCCGGGCTGCCCGGTGGCCGGGGAAATGCCGGGCTGGGTGGAAAACGCCATCAGCGCTGTGCCCGGCATCGGCGCCGTGGACGTCAGCATGGTGTTTGACCCGCCGTGGACGCCGGACCGCATGTCCGAGGAAGCCCGCGTCGCGCTCAACTGGTATTGAGAGCGGGCAGGGGAGGCAGCCGGTTGGAAAGCTGAGCGGAATCCCCATATAATACCCACCGGTTTATTTGAAGGGGCATCTCCCCCACAAAGGAACAAGCCCATGGCACTGGCCCGCAAGATGCAGATCATGAAGGTGAGCCCGGCAGCCGCAGAGCGCGTGCGCGAGCTGGTGGACGGCGCCGATGAGCCCAAGGCCGGTCTGCGCATCAGCATCAAGAAGGGCGGTTGCGCCGGTATGGAATATGCCATGGCGCTGGTGGACGGCGTCCAGCCGGGCGATGATGTGATCGAGGCTGATGGCGCGAAGGTCTTCATCGATCCGGCGGCGGTGCTCTATCTGATCGGCAGCGAGATGGATTTCGAAACGACGAAATTCCGCTCCGGCTTCGTCTTCCGCAATCCCAATGAAGTGTCGTCCTGCGGCTGCGGCGAATCCGTATCGCTCAAGGCGGCCGATCCGGCTGCGCTTTCCGCCTGACACGTCTTTCGCCTGACACCTCCGCCAGAATCTTCAGAAGGCAGATCCATGAGTTTCTTTGCCCGCCTGCGTGAGGCCGCCGGTCCGGACTGGACGGCCTATGTCGAGCATTCCTTTGTCCGCCAGATGCAGGACGGCACGCTGCCGCAAGCCGCTTTCCGGCATTATCTGGTGCAGGACTATCTGTTCCTCATCCAGTTTGCCCGGGCCTATGCGCTGGCCATCTACAAGAGCCCGACGCTCGGCGACATGCGCCACGCGCTTGCCGGAGTGAAGGCCATTCTCGACATGGAGATGGATCTTCACGTCGAGCTCTGCGCCGGCTGGGGGCTTTCGCGCGAGGATCTGGAAAGGGCGCGGGAAGAGCGCCAGACCATGGCCTACACCCGCTTTGTCCTGGACGCGGGCGGGCAGGGGGATCTGCTGGATCTCCTCGTCGCGCTGGCCCCTTGCGTTCTGGGCTATGCCGAGATCGGCGCCAGGCTCGCAAAGACGCCGTCCGGCTCCGACCCGCAGAACCCTTATGCCCGCTGGATCAGTGAATACGCCAGTGAAGCCTATCAGGACGTCGCCGTCGGCTTTGCGGCCTGGATGGACCGTCTGGCGGCAGACTATGAGACACCGGCACGCAAGGCCCGGCTGGAGCATCTGTTCCGGCAGGCCAGCGTTCTGGAGGCTGATTTCTGGCAGATGGGGCTGGACGGGGCCTGAACGTGCCCGAACAGGGCGCGGTCCGCTAAGGGGTGTCAGGCGACGCGGCTGCCGTTCTGATGGGCCGCAAGCTCGTTGCTCTGCAGGCTGCGGACGGCATTGCGGCCGCTGTGCTTGGCGGCATAAAGTGCAGCATCGGCGCGGCCGATGATCATCTGGCTCGTATCACCGCCTTCATACAGACTGACGCCGATCGACAGGGTCAGGCGGCCGAGATTTTCACCCGTCGAGCGCTTCACCAGTTCCTTGCCCATGACGGCCTTGCGGATCTGCTCTGCCACCTCCATGGCATCGTCGATCTGCGCCTCGGGCAGGATAATGGCGAATTCCTCGCCACCGTAGCGGCAGGCAATGTCCTGACCCTTGATGCTCTGCTTCACGGCCAGAGACACGAGGCGCAGAACCTGATCGCCGGTCTGATGACCAAACCGGTCGTTGAAGCTCTTGAAGTGATCGATATCCGTCAGCAGCAGGGCAAAGCCTTCGCCGGTGCGTGAAGCCAGCTCGATCGCCCGGTCAATGGCAAGGTCGAAATGCCGCCGGTTGCTGAGCGTGGTCAGTTCATCGGTGAGGGATTCGTAGCGGATCGCCTCAAGGCTCTCCTTCAGCGAACGGATCTGCCGGTTCGATTCCAGCAGCTGACTCTCGAGATTGCGGTTGGCCGCAATGGCGGCATGGGTCGCCTTGACCATGGCCGAGGTCAAATCCCTCAGCCCTTCATCATTCAGCGCTTCATGCAGCTTGCCCAGAACATTGTCGAGGGCTCTCCCGAAGTCAGACGTCGCATCGGTGCTGATGCGGATCGCATCGACCAGGTCCTGCACTTCTTCGGCAACGCGTGTGCCCACCTCGTCAACCCGGTCACCAAGCCGGTTGGGAGACAGGAAGCGCGAATAGATCCGCTGCAGATCGTCGGCTGAGATCGAGCCCTTCGTCGCGATCAGATCGTTGATCGCGCGATTGAGGGCCTGGTTGAAACCGGCCGCATATGTATACCAGGTTTCGTAATTGCGCGGATGCGCAGGAATCACATTGCGTCGAATATACGAGAGCGCCGCTTCACCATAAGTGATGGTTCTCTTGAAATCCTCCGCATCTGCCATCCTGGCCCCCACCAAAAAAGAGCGCCACTTGCAAAGAGGCGCTTCGATATGTTGTAACACTAGTAGTATGTAATTTAACGCTGAGTTAAATTGCGCATAAATCTGGGGCGGTTGCCCTCCGTTCTACTGTATACAATGTTTCCGTTACGGCCAGAGATTGCCCTGTACGTTCCGGCTGCAGTTGGCGCAGGCTGCGTTGCCGCAGCAAAACGCCGCCGCACTGATCAGATGCGGCGGCGCTTCCACACCTGACTTCAGAACCTGGATCAGGACGCCTTTTTAGCGCGCGGATCCCGGAGCAGGAAAGCGGGAATGTGATCGCCGAGGCCGATAACCGGCTGGTCGTCATCCTGATGGCGGCCGCGGCGGTTGTTGCCACCGTTGCGGTCGCGCTGCGGCTGATTGCGGTTGCCGTCGCGGGGGTGCCGGTCGTTGCGCTCGCGGCCGGTGTCCTGCGGCTGTGCCTGCTGCGGGGCAATGCGCGGCTGCGGAGCATCTTCCGCCATCACGGCCGGCGCCGCATCCTGCACCTCGGCCGTCTCGCTCTTGCGCGGGCGGCGTGTCCGGGTGCGGGCGGGTGCCTTGGCCTCAGCAACCTCTGCAGCTTCCTCGCGCGGGCTTTCGTCCGGCGCAGCCTCCTGGGTGCGGCTGCCGCCGCGGGGGCGGCGGGCAGGGCGCTCGGCTTTGGCACCGCCGGAGCGGGCGGCCTTGCGGCGCTCCTTGCGCTCGGCAATGGCAGCTTCAAAGTCCAGCGGCTCGCCCAGCCAGTCGATGCTCTTGCCGATCACCTTCTCGATGGCGCCCAGATACTTCTGGTCGTCGCCGTCAACCAGCGTATAGGCAACGCCGAGGCGTCCGGCGCGGCCCGTGCGGCCAATGCGGTGGACATAGTCTTCCGCATGGATCGGCACGTCGAAATTGAACACGTGGCTCACATCCGGAATGTCGAGACCACGGGCAGCCACGTCGCTGGCGACGAGCAGCTTCAGGTTCCCCTTGCGGAAATTGTCCAGCATGGTCATGCGGGTGCGCTGGTCCATGTCGCCATGCAGCGCGCCGACATTGAAGCCATGCCGCTCCAGCGAGCGGAACAGGGTGGCCACGTCAACCTTGCGGTTGCAGAAGACGATGGCGTTCTGCAGGTCTTCGGCCTGGGCGAGAAGATCGCGCAGGGTCTGGCGCTTCTCATAGTCTTCGCCGCCGGTCGCCACCAGATGCTGGGTGATGGTCGAGGACGTGGAGGAGCGTGTCGAAACTTCAACCTTGGCCGGGTTCTGCAGGAAGGTTTCCGTCAGGCGCTGGATTTCCGGCGGCATGGTGGCCGAGAAGAACAGGGTCTGGCGGGTGAAGGGGATCAGCTTGCAGATCCGCTCGATGTCCGGGATGAAGCCCATGTCGAGCATGCGGTCGGCTTCGTCGATCACGAGGATCTCGACGCCCTGCAGCAGCAGCTTGCCGCGCTCGACGTGATCCAGCAGACGGCCCGGTGTGGCGATCAGAACGTCGGCGCCGCGGTCAATCTTCTTGTCCTGCTCGCCGAAGGAAACACCACCGATCAGCAGGGCGACATTCAGCTTGTGGTTGACGCCATACCGCTCGAAATTCTCCTGAACCTGCGCCGCGAGTTCGCGCGTCGGTTCAAGGATCAGGGTGCGGGGCATACGTGCGCGGGCGCGGCCCTTTTCAAGAAGGGTGAGCATCGGCAGCGTGAAAGAGGCCGTCTTGCCGGTGCCGGTCTGGGCGATGCCCAGAACATCGCGCCGCTCCAGCACGTGGGGAATGGCGCCCTTCTGGATGGCGGTCGGTTCGTTGTAACCGGCAGCCGTAACCGCCTGAAGTACTTTCTCGCTGAGGCCGAGAGTGTCAAATGACATTGAGAACGAGGTCCGATTCTGGGTCGCTGTAGCTGGACGGACCCAAGCTCTGCCCGGGTCCGGAATTGGCGCCACCCTACAGTTAAAGGCCCTCTTGTCAATGTTTTCCTGAGGTTTTGACCCTGAAACGGCCCTGTTAATGCTAACAGCCGCCAGTTGGGAGCAAATCAGCAGGCACGCGGGCGCCTGCCTCTCATCGCAAATGCCGCAGCTTGACTTCGCCGTTAGCTTGAAACGGGCGCTTCACGCTCAGATGTCGAGGTCATGCGCGAATTCGGCGCGGTCCTGGATGAAGCGGAAGCGGGCTTCCGGCTTGTTGCCCATCAGCTGTTCGACGGTGTCGCTGGTGCCGGCTTCGTCGCCCGCCACCACCTGCACCTTCAGCAGGGTGCGCTTGGAGGGATCCATGGTGGTTTCCTTCAGCTGACCCGGCAGCATTTCGCCAAGGCCCTTGAAGCGGCCGATCTCGACCTTGCTCTTGCCCTTGAAGACGGTGGCCATCAGCTCGTCCTTATGCTCGTCCGTGCGGGCATAGATGGTCTTGCCGCCCTGCGTCAGGCGGTAGAGCGGCGGCACGGCGAGATAGAGGTGGCCGTTGTGGATCAGCTCCGGCATCTCGCGGTAGAAGAAGGTGATCAGCAGCGAGGCGATATGCGCACCGTCCACGTCGGCGTCGGTCATGATGATGACCTTCTCGTAGCGCAGGTCCGCATCCTTGTAGTGGGTGCGGGTGCCGCAGCCGAGCGCCTGGATCAGGTCCGCCAGCTGCTGGTTGGCGACCAGCTTGTCGCGCCCGGCATTGGCAACGTTCAGGATCTTGCCGCGCAGGGGCAACACGGCCTGATTGTTGCGGTTGCGGGCCTGTTTGGCGGAGCCGCCGGCCGAGTCACCCTCGACGATGAACAGCTCCGTGCCTTCCGACTGGTTGGCCGAACAATCCGCCAGCTTGCCCGGCAGGCGCAGCTTGCGCACGGCGGTCTTGCGGGCCACGTCCTTTTCCTGGCGGCGGCGCAGGCGTTCTTCTGCCCGGTCGATCACCCATTCCAGCAGCTTGTTGGCCTGGGTGGGGGAGGCGGTCAGCCAGTGGTCGAAGGCATCGCGCAGGGCATTTTCGGTGATGCGCGTTGCCTCGTTGGTGGCCAGCTTGTCCTTGGTCTGGCCGACAAACTCCGGCTCGCGGATGAAGACCGACAGCATGCCGGCGGCCGAGGTCATGATGTCTTCCGAGGTGAGGATCGCGGCCTTCTTGTTGCCGACGAGATCCGCATAGGCCTTGAGGCCGCGCAGCAGTGCATAGCGCAGGCCCGCCTCATGCGTGCCGCCCTCCGGTGTCGTCACCGTGTTGCAGTAGGAAGACAGGAACCCGTCGCCCGCAAACCAGGTGACGGCCCATTCCACCGCGCCGTGCTTGCCGGGCTGGCCCAGCTTGCCGGCGAAGATGTCGTCGATGACCTTGCGCTCCTTGCCCAGCTTTTCGGAAAGGAAGTCCTTCAGGCCGCCGGGGAAGTGGAACACGGCTTCGGCCGGTGTCTTGTCCTTCTCGTCCAGCAGGGCAGGGTCGCAATGCCAGCGGATTTCGACGCCGCCGAACAGATAGGCCTTGGAGCGGGCCATGCGCAAAAGGCGCGCCGGTTCGAACTTTGCTTCCTTGCCGAAGATCTGCCAGTCGGGCTTGAAACGCACCAGCGTGCCGCGCCGGTTCTGCACGTCGCCGACGAGTTCCAGCGGCCCCACGGGCTTGCCGCGCTGGAAGACCTGACGGTAGAGCTTGCGCGCGCGCGCCACCTCGACCACCATTTCCTCCGACAGGGCATTCACCACCGAGGAGCCCACGCCGTGCAGGCCGCCCGAGGCCTCGTAGACCTTGCTGTCGAACTTGCCGCCCGCATGCAGCGTCGTCATGATGATTTCGAGCGCGGACTTGTCCTTGAACTTCGGATGCGGATCGACCGGAATGCCGCGGCCATTGTCCGTGATGGTGATATAGCCATCGGCGCCAACGGCAACGTCGATCCAGGTGGCATGGCCTGCGACGGCCTCATCCATCGAGTTGTCGATGATTTCGGCAAAGAGGTGATGCAGCGCCTTTTCATCGGTGCCGCCGATATACATGCCGGGACGGCGCCGCACCGGCTCAAGGCCTTCCAGCACCTCGATGTCGGCTGCCGTATAGTCCTCACCGGCTGCGGAACTGCGCTGCGGTGCGGGGCTTGCCGCTTCAGCCGGTGCTGTTGCGGCCGCTAGGACGGCGGGCGCGGGCGCAAGGGCTGCTTTGCTGGCCGCCTTGGGGGCTGCCTTTGCGGGCGCACTCCCTGCCGCTGCTGCTGATCCTGCGAAGAGATCCTCGTCTGCGCTCATGCCGTTTCCATGTTCCATAGTCTGTGGGGCAGGCCCTTGCGTGTGACGCAAATGGCCGTGCCGTATGTCCGGTTCCCGTTGCCGGAGCCCGATTCGCTGCTGCCCGATTCGGCGCGATTGTCTCAGCCGCCAGCCTGCGGCGAAAGGGGAAAGCCCCGGAACCGCGCGGATTTCCAACGAAACGGCGCTTTTGAACGGTCTGGACAACCGAATGTCAACCGCTTTCATCCAGTGTGAGTGCAAGGGCCGTCCGGCCCCGCGCCAGTCCCTGCCATGAAGCAGCAAGAGGAGCTGTGCAGCCGTGAATGGTTGCCCGGCTTGCTTTTTGGAAGGTGTTCTGGCGGCAGGACGCGGCAGAAACCTTGAGCTTTGCGGCGCTCAGGGTGGCGGGATTGAATAAAAAACAGACGCGAGTCTGTGGCGCCGCCGCAACAGTCAGACGCGATGTGATGCGCTATGACTTGTGGCGCCGGAATTGCCGCCGTTCAGCCACGATTGGGCTTCAACCCTTTGTGGCATGGAAGGGCAGAATGATCTTCAGCAAATTGCCGCCGCCCCCTTGGGGGAATGAGTGGCAGGCATGAAGAGCGAGGCAGTCAAGCGGGCATACGCATCAGTGTGTATGCCATTGGATCAGGGGTTTGGTGTGCGCGTTATCTTTGCGTTGAACAGGACAGGGAATGACGGGATGACATCCCGAGTCTGTCTTTACAGCGGTGAAACGCATTCCTCTTTCTTCGGTTCCATCTCCCGCAGATTTTTTTCGCATGGTGCCGTAGCTGCCAGCTCAAATACCGGCGGCCGGAGCGCTGCTGGCCCAAATGCTGCCGGAATGCCGGGGTATTTTTCTCTCCATCGAATTCACACAGGGCCAGCGCCGCACGGCGCCACGGGCATGGCGGTCAGGCTGGCTGCCAGCCGCGCTGCAGCTTTGGCCGGAAAAGGTGCGCCAGTCCGCACCAAGGTGAGATCCAGAGTCATGCGTATCTTGCGGAATCTCGTCCAGATAGCCGGTCTGCAGCTCATGCTGCTGGTGCCTGCTCATGCCTTTGACGGAACACCGGCCAGCAACGAGCAGATCACGCCGGAGCGCATGACTGCGAGCGAGGCGCTGCGCCTTGGCGCTAGGAAATACTATTCCGGCGACAAGCAGGCAGCGCTTGATTCCCTGCGCTACGCGGCCGAGAACGGCCAGCCGATGGCTGCCTGGAAGCTGGGCCAGATGTATGCGGCCGGTGACGGCGTTGCCGAGGACGACTACAAGGCTTTCGAGTATTACAATCAGGTCGTCAGCCTCTATGGCGACGAAAGCCCCACCTCTCCGCAGGCACCTTTCGTCTCCAGCGCCTTCGTGGCGCTTGGCAAATACTACATGACCGGCATCAAGAATACGCAGGTCAAGGCCAATCCGGCCCGTGCCCGCCAGATCTTCACCCACGCCGCCTCGTATTTCGGCGATGCGGAGGCCCAGTATGAGCTGGGGCAGATCTACCGCGAGAACAATGATCTGATGGCCGTGCGCTGGTTCAACCTTGCGGCCCTCAAGGGGCACATCGGGGCGCAGGCGCTTCTGGGCGAGACCCTGTTCAACCTGGCCGACTCGCTGGAAAACCGCGAACGCGGGCTGATGTGGATGACCATTGCCCGCGCCCATGCGGCTGAAGAAGGCGTTGGCGATCTGGGCTGGGTCGTCGACATGCAGGAGCGGTATTTCTCGCTGGCAAGTGAGGATATCCGCCGCTCCGCCGCCCGCCGTGCCGATGCCTGGATGGCCAAGCATGAGCCGATGCGCGCGCCTTCTGCCGAAGCGCTCAGCGCATCGACGCTGCGGTAACATCTCTTTGCATCACGTGGAAATTGACGCCTGTGGCCTGCGCCGCAGGCGTTTTGCCATTCCGCGCCGCAGGCGTTTTGCTATTCAGCCACGGGAAGGGCATCCGACGCATCACGCCTTGAAAATGCTCAGACGCCGCACGGGCTTGACCAACTTCCGATGAGTCAAGTTCATTCGAAGTTGGCATAAGCCAGATCCGTGGGCTCGCCGGGTTCAGGCGCCGGGGCTTCAACCGAAGGGCAGGGGGCCTTGCTCACGTCCCAGGAGGTCACGTTCTGTGACATCACGCATTGGGCGATGACGCCGCGCAGGCAAATCACATCGCCCACGTGATAGTCCTGACTGTTGGCCTTGCAGATGCAGTTGACCTTCGGCTTCTCGCCGGCCCCCGCAGGAGCCGGGAGAGTTGCCGTGATCAGGGCGGGGATCAGTGCCGATAGCAGAGCCCCGGGGATCAGGCGCAAGGTCTTCATGGCTTGAGCGTAGCACGGGAGGCGCGGTCTTCAAGCCGCAAGGGCACTGATTACGGTAATCTCACCCGGATGGCGACGGCTCACCAGCCGTTTACACGCGGCCACCAGCCCGTCACGGCGCCGTTTTCGATCATGTGGTAGCCGTCATAGGCCGTCGCCGTCATGCAGGCGTGGCTGGGCAGAACCCGGAGCCGCGAGCCGGCCGGATAGGCCGAAAGATCCACCGGCGAGCCGTCGAGGCTCGTCACATATCAGGCGGCGAGGTCGACCCAGACCGGCACATGGTCGGAGGGCTTTTCCCAGCCGCGCACATGGGCGTCGATGCCGCAGCCGCGCATCAGGTCGCTTGCCTGCGGCGACAGCAGGATGTGGTCGATGCGGATGCCGTTGTTCCGCTGCCAGGCGCCTGCCTGATAATCCCAGAAAGTGTAGGTTTCGGCGGCATCCGTCGAGGCGCGCACGGCTTCGGTGAAGCCGAGATTGAGAAGGCTGCGGAAGCGGCTGCGGCTCTCGGGCTGGAACAGGGCATCGCCCAGCCAGTCCTGCGGATTGCGCGCATCCTTCGGCTCGGGGATGACGTTGTAGTCGCCCAGCAGCAGGAAGGGCGTCTCTTCGGCAAGGCGCGTGCGGGCATGGGCGATCAGCCGGTCCATCCAGCGCAGCTTGTAGGGGAATTTTTCCGTGCCCAGCGGGTTGCCGTTGGGAAGGTAAAGGCAGCCGACGCGCAGCGCCCCGCCGTCTGTCGAAACGGTTGCCTCGATGTAGCGGGCCTGCTCGTCGCTGTCATCGCCCGGCAGGCCGCGCTGGATGTCCTCCAGCGGCTGGCGGGAGAGGATCGCAACACCGTTGAAGCCCTTCTGCCCGTGGGTGGCGACGTGATAGCCCAGTTCCTCGAAAGGCGCAGAGGGGAAGGCCTCGTCCACCGACTTGATTTCCTGGAAGCAGGCAATGTCCGGCTTTGCCTCGGCAAGCCACTGCAGCGCCGTGTCGATGCGGGCCTTGACCCCGTTGATGTTCCAGGTGGCGATCTTCATCCCCGCAGCCCGTCCTTCTGCCGATCTCATGTTTTCCGGCTGACAGTGTTAGCAGGCACGTGGGGGGATGGCCAGAGAGGGGGACTGGCAGCAGGTGGATTGCAAGGAAATGCTGGCGCGACGGCGCGACGGGGCGACTTGCCTTGCTCCAGCTCTTCCATCGTCATCCCGGCCGAAGCGAAGCGGAGAGCCGGGACCGGTGAGCCAAGGCCTTCCGGATATGGTTCGCGGCACAAACAACAACTGCCCCGGCTCACCGGTCCCGGATCGCGCGGCGCGCGTCCGGGATGACGATGGGGAGGGATTGCGGACGAGTGGCGTAGAGCCTTGCTGCGTTACGCCGGACTGCGCCTCAGATCGTAAAGCTCGTGCCGCAGCCGCAGCCGGCGACGGCGTTGGGATTGCGGATCTGGAAGGACTGGCCCATCAGATCGTCGATGAAGTCGATTTCCGAGCCTTCCATGTACTGGAGCGACACCGAATCGACCAGAACCGTGGCGCCGTCGCGCTCGATGACCAGGTCATCCTCCTCGCGGGCGGTAACCACGTCATACTTGTACTGAAGGCCCGAGCAGCCGCCGCCTTCGACGCTGACGCGCAGCATGGAGCCGGGCGTTTCGCCGGAGAGAATCTTTGCAACACGGCGGGCGGCGCGGGCGCTCAGGGTGACCGGGGTGGCGGCTTCCAGGGTGTCTGTGCTCATGAAATCGGCTTCCCTTGGGGTGCGGCGCTGGATTTCTGCAGGAAAATGGCCATATCCAGCCATTCACAGGGTGTCATCACAGTTGCGCCTTGTCTTGACTAATAGGTATGTACGCATTGGGCCTGCGTCAATTGCAGAAGCGCAAGGTCAGGAATGCCGTCCGGTACGGTCTGCTTGCAGGTGGGGTGATTTGAATGACAGTAGCGAGCCTTGGTTATGGGGCGCAGGCACGGGCCGTCTATGCACAGGACCCGGCACAGACGCAGGGGCGTCTTCACCCCGAGCCGGCGAGCCCGACGCGCACGCCCTTCCAGCGCGACCGGGACCGCATCATCCATTCCACCGCCTTCCGCCGCCTGAAGCACAAGACGCAGGTTTTCGTCTATCACGAGGGCGATCACTACCGCACGCGTCTGACCCACACGATCGAGGTGTCGCAGATCGCCCGTGCGCTCGCCCGCGCTCTGCGGCTCGATGAGGATCTGGCCGAGTGCCTGGCGCTCGCCCATGACCTCGGCCACACGCCCTTCGGACATGAGGGCGAGGATGTCATGCATGAGTGCATGGCCCCTTACGGCGGCTTTGACCACAATGCCCAGTCGCTGCGCGTCGTCACCTCGCTGGAGCACCGCTACGCCGAATGGGACGGGCTGAACCTCAGCTGGGAAACGCTGGAAGGCCTTGTGAAGCACAATGGCCCGCTGGTGGATGCCTCCGGCGCGCCCCTCGGCAAGTTCAAGGACAGCGTGCTGCCCTTCGCCATCCGCACCTATTCGGACAAGCAGGATCTGCGCCTCGACAGCTGGCCAAGCGCAGAGGCGCAGGCCGCCGCCATTGCCGATGACATTGCCTATGACGCCCACGATCTGGATGACGGGCTGCGGGCGCGGCTGTTCAACATTCAGGACATCGCCGAAGTGCCGTTCCTGGCGGATATTCTGCAGGAAGTCGATAGCCGCTATCCGGGGCTGGACGAGCCGCGGCGTATCCATGAGATCGTCCGCCGCCAGATCACCCGCATGGTGGAAGACGTGATCCGCGAGGGCATCCGCCGCCTGCGCGAGCTGCAGCCGAAAAGCGCCGAGGACATCCGCAGGGCAGGGCATGCGGTGGTGGACTTCTCCGCCGAAATGAGCAAAGCCGAGAAGGAAGTGAAGCGCTTCCTCTTTGCCCGCATGTACCGGCATCCGGATGTGCTGTCGGTGCGCAAGCTGGTGGCGCGGATCACGCGCGAGCTCTTTGCCCATTACATGGCCACACCGGCCGACATGCCGCGCGAATGGGCGGCTGGGGCTGCTGACCTTGCACCGGAAGCGAGGGCGCGGCGCGTGTGCGACTTCATCGCCGGCATGACCGACCGCTATGCCATCGAGGAACACCGCCGCCTGTTTGACGATACACCGGATTTGGGCTAGGCCCGCCGCCAGACATGCCCCAGGGTGAAACCGGGGCGCTCAAGCCATTCCTTTTCAAGACAAGCCAGATTGGCCATACGATGAACATCTTTGCTGAATTCACCACCCGGGTGCAGGCTGCCGTAAAGGCGCTCGATCTTCCCAGCCCCTTGAGCGATCAGGATCTTGCCCGCATCACCGTGGAAAGCCCGCGCGATCCGGCCCATGGCGACCTTGCCACCAACGCGGCCATGGTTCTGTCCAAGCCGCTCGGCATGAAGCCGCGCGATCTGGCCGACCAGATTTCCGCAGCTCTTGCCAAGGATGCCGAAGTTGCAGAGGTCAGCGTTGCCGGTCCCGGCTTCATCAACCTGCGCGTCAAGCCCGTGGTGTGGCAGCGGATCCTGAAGGCTGTCGTCAGCGGCGGCCTTGACTTCGGCCGCTCCGCACTGGGCGGCGGCGCCAAGGTCAACGTGGAGTATGTTTCGGCCAACCCGACGGGCCCGATGCATGTGGGCCATACGCGCGGCGCGGTCTTCGGCGATGCGCTGGCCAACCTGCTGGCCTATGCCGGTTATGAAGTGACCCGCGAATACTACATCAACGACGCAGGCTCGCAGATCGACACGCTCGCCCGCAGCGCCTTCCTGCGCTACCGCGAGGCTCTGGGCGAGGACATCGGCGAGATTCCGGCTGGCCTCTATCCGGGCGACTATCTGAAGCCGGTGGGCGAGGAACTGGCCAAGGCCCATGGCAAGACGCTGCTGGAGATGGGAGAGGAGGCGGCTCTGCCCATCGTCAAGGAAGCAGCGATTTCGGGCATGATGGAGCTGATCCGGGGGGATCTGAAGCTCCTCAACGTGCATCACGATGTGTTCTTCTCCGAGCGCACCCTGCATGAGCGCAACGAAGGCGGAGAATCGCCCATCGACCGGATGCTGGACGTGCTGCGCGGCCGTGATCTCGTCTATGAGGGCACCCTGCCGCCGCCGAAAGGCCAGTTGCCGGAAGACTGGGAAGACCGCGAGCAGACCCTGTTCCGCGCCACCGGTTTTGGCGATGACATCGACCGTCCGCTGAAGAAGTCCGACGGCTCCTACACCTATTTCGCCGCAGACGTTGCCTATTTCCTGTCGAAATACGAGCGCGGCTTCAAGGAGATGGTCTATGTGCTGGGCGCCGACCACGGCGGCTATGTGAAGCGTCTGGAGGCGGTCGGCAAGGCCATCTCCGGCGGCTCGTCCGAGGTGATCGTGCGCCTGTGCCAGCTGGTGAAGCTGTTCCGGGCGGGCGAGCCCGTGCGCATGTCCAAGCGTGCCGGCGATTTCGTCACCCTGCGCGATGTGGTGGAGGAAGTGGGCCGCGATCCGGTGCGCTTCATGATGCTGTTCCGCAAGAATGACGCGCCGCTTGACTTCGATTTCCAGAAGGTGACGGAGCAGTCGAAGGACAATCCCGTCTTCTACGTGCAGTATGGCCATGCCCGCTGCTGCTCGGTGCTGCGCCAGGCGGCTGAGGAGATGAAGGGGCAGGATCTGTCGGACGCTGCGCTGGCCGCGGTGAGCTACGAAGGCCTGAGTGATTCTGGCGAACTGGAGCTGATCGGCAAGCTTGCGATGTGGCCGAAGATGGTCGACGCCGCCGCCGAGGCGCATGAGCCGCACAGAATCGCGTTTTTCCTGCACGATCTGGCAAGTTCCTTGCATGCGCACTGGAACCGTGGCAAGGAAATGCCGCAATTACGTTTTATTAACCCTGAAAATACAGAGTTGACTCTCGCGCGTCTTGCTCTTGTGAGGGCAGTATCTTTGGTTCTTGCTTCTGGGCTTGCAATTCTTGGAGTCGACGCCCCCCAGGAAATGCGCTGAGGCAGGAGAGCGTGTCCGGCCGGGTGATCCCGGATAGCCAGTTGGCCTGGCCGGATGCCATCGGTGGAACGCAACACGAATATGTCTCAACGCTCTGACTTTCCCAGATCCGATTCTTTCCGTGAGGCAGATGCTGCCGCACGGCATACGGACGATCAGCTGGGCGCTGAGGATCCGCTGGTTCAGCTGGCGCGCATCGTCAACCGCAACCGTCCCGCATCTTCAGAAGCTGGCGGCGATTACTTCGCAGCGCTGGATCAGGATGATCTGCTGCGGGAGCCGGCGGGGCAGCCTCCGGTTTCCCAGCCTGCCGGCTACGGCGGTGACGAGAGCCAGGGCGCTTACGGCCAGCCGGAGAGCTATGCTGGCCAAGAGGCTTATGCCGGCGCCGGATCCTATGCGGATGAGCCGTACGAAGGCTATCCGGACCAGCCGGACTATGGCGCTCCGGCCGTGGCCCTGCCTGAAGACTTCCATCTGGAAGACCCCTATGGCACTCCCCGCAGCGAGGAGAGCGGCTATCCTGAGGTCGTATCGCAGCCATTCGTGACGCCGGATCTGCGCAGCGGCGGTGCCCCCTTGCGTTTTGAAGAGGCAGAGCCGGCGCAGTATGCCCCGTCAGTGGAGAGCTATGGCTTGCGCGGCTCGTCCGGCCTTCAGCTGGACGAAGATGCCTTCGCCTCTTCTCTGGCTGCCGGTGAGGGGGACTATTACGCTGGCGAGAGCGCTGAGGACGAGGCCGTTGTAGGTCTGCGTCCGGGCCTGAACCTGTCTCTCGATCCGGAAGAGCTCGCGGGCTATCCGGAGGATGATGCCGCCATGACCGGCGGCGAGGTTTACACAAGTCAGTCTTATGGCGCATCGGCTTATGCTGACGAGGGCTACACAGACGATGGCGCTTACCCGGCAGAAGAAGCCTATACGGAAGAGGCTTATCCCGCTGAGGACTACGCTGGCAATCTGACGGCGGCTGGCAGCCGGTATGACGCCGGGGATCAGGGCGCGTTGCGCGGGTCTCTGGATCGGGGAAGCGGTTTTGATTTTGCTGCCAGCCTGGAGCAGGGGCTGGAGGATGAGCTGCAGGGCGCCTTCGAGGCAGGGCTTCAGGAACAGGGCCGCGTTCAACCGGCCTCTTCCTTCGCTGGATATGGCGAGGAGAGGCCTGCTCCTTCCGCTCATGGCCCGGAGACGGGATCCATGGCGGCAAGTCTTTCGGCCGCTCTTGCCGGGTCGCTGGTGTCTGCGCTGAGCGAAGAGGTTTCTCCGGCCGGGGCAAAATCTGCGGAACGGACCTTCAAGCCGCGCGCAACACCCCAGATGCCTCAGGCCAAGGCCGAGCCTTCGAACAAGACCGCCAGTGCGCCGTCCTACGGAGGCTATGACCCCGAGGCCCTGGCTGCGGCGCCCCAGCCGAGCAAGGCGGCGACCGCTGCGGTTCCCTTTGTGCCGGATGCCACGCAGCCCTGGCCATCGCTGGCGTCCGATGCAGCTGTGCGCAGCGCAAAGGAGGCCTCGGCCAGCTTTGCCGAGCTTGATGATCTCGTCGGGTCCCTGTTCAAGGATGAAAGACTGCAGCGGGGCAATGAGCCGGAGCGCAAGTCCTCCGGCCTTGATTCTGCCGATATCGATGACATGGCCTGGCCGGACGCCTTGCGCAATCTTCCGCGGGATGCAGGTCCTGTCGAGGATGACCTGTCTGAGGGCGAGATTGCCGATATCTTTGCCCAGAGCCGTCCGCAGGCTCAGCAGCTGCCGCTGCTGTATGATGAGGACGAGGCACCGCCCCCTCCCGGTGGCTATGATCTGGATGCGGTTGCCCGTGCCATGCAGGAGAGTGATCCGACGCTTGCGGGCGCCGGTATCCTTCCGCCCCATTCCGCCTATGAAGAGCAGGCAGCTCCGCATTCGGGCAACAGCCGCCGGGGCCTGAAGATTGCCGCCGCCGTGCTTGGCGTTGCCGTTGCCGGAGGGGCTGCCTTTGCGCTGCTCGGATCTGGCGGCTCGTCCGTGCCGGATGGCCCGCCGCAGGTGATTGCAGGGCTCGAAGAGCCGCTGAAGACCTATCCCGAACCGGCCGAAAGCGGCGCCAGCCAGCCCGCCAAGCTCATCTATGACCGTGTTGGCGGAGAGCCGGCCGATGGTGAGCGCATGGTCGTGCAGGACAGCCCGGAGCCGGCCGAACTTCCCCCCGCACCGGTGGATGGTTCCGCATCGGATCTGACGCCGGGGGCGCCGAAGCGGGTGCGCACGCTCGTGGTGCGGCCCGACGGCACGATTATCAACGGCGCTTCGAGCGCTGATACGGCCGGGGCAGGGACAGTACGGACCGTTTCGCCCACGCCGGTTGCGCAGACCCCGGCACTGGAAACGCCGGGCATGCCCGGCGCAGCTGGTGCATTGGCTCCGGTTGCGGCCCTGACGCCGGCGCCGGGCGCCGAGGAGGCCGCAGGGCCTCTGACGCCGGTAACGCCGGAAGAACAGCGGGCTGCGGATGCGATTTTCAACGGTGCAACACCGCGGGTGAAGCCGGGTCCGGGCGCGCAGGTTGCGGCTGTTCAGCCGCAGCCGGTTCCGGCCCAGCCTTCCACGCCGCAGCCTGTCAATTCCGGACCACTCAACCTGACTCAGCCGGCGGCACCCCAGCTCGTTGCGGCTCAGCCCGCGCAGCAGCCGCAGGCCACCGCTCCGGCCGCGTCTTCGATTGCGCCGGGCACCTATGTGGTGCAGGTGACGTCTCAGCGCAGCCAGGAACAGGCGCAGACCGCCTACGCCGCCCTTCAGCGCCGCTACCCGTCGGTGCTGGGCGGGCAGACGCCGGTGATCGAGCCGATCGAGATCGAAGGCCGCGGCACGTTCTACCGCGTGCGCATTCCGGCCGGGTCCAAGGACGCAGCCGACGCGCTCTGCGGCAGCCTGCAGTCCGCCGGCGGCGATTGCTTCGTCCGCCGCAACTGAGACGGACAGCCAGAGACGAAAAGCGCCGGTCACGTGACCGGCGTTTTTCTTTTAAGAATAATGCCTTACATCAGTGCCTTCACAAGGTGCGGCAGGCTGCGCTCCAGCCGGTAGTCGATGGAGGAGTGGTTGTCCGGGAACTCCTCATAGACATGCGCGACGCCCCTTGCGGTCAGCGTCTGGTGCAGGCGGCGGGCGCCGTAGAGGAGATTGTACTGGTCCACATCACCGCAATCGATCCACAGCGCCTTGAGGCTGGACAACGCGTCCAGGTGCTGGGTGACGATCTGCGCCGGGTCATGTGCCAGCCAGTTGGCCCAGCGTTCCGGGATGAGCTCGCATGTGCCGGAGGTGACCGGCAGACGGATGCCGCAGAAACTGTCCGGGTCCGGATCATAGCTCGCGGCCATGGCGAGGGACATCAGCACATGCATGTCGGCGCCGGAGAACTTCGGTCCTGCCTCGAAGTCGGTGATGAAACGCTCCACCGAGCCGCCCTTGCGCGCCAGCGTGCGCAGCACGTTTGGCATGTCGGACAGGTAGCACAGCTCGAAACCCATGTCGCCGGAATGACAGGCGGCCGCCGACCACACATCCGCGTGCCGCATGGCATGCATGATGGCGCCATAGCCGCCGGAAGACTTGCCGAAAAGCCCGCGCTTGCCCTTGCCGCCGCAGCCGAAGCGGCCCTCGACCGCCTCCAGCATCGGGCCGGTGAGATATTGCGCCCACAGGCCCATGGCGGCCGAATCGACATACTGGTTGCCGCCCAGCCGGGTGAAGCAATCGGGCATGGCAATGACAACCGGGGGCAGGGTGCCATCTTCGATCATCCGGTCCAGCCGCTCGGGCAGGTTCTCGCCGAAATTCTTCCAGGCGGCATGGCCGGGGCCCGATCCGGTGAAGCCCGCAAGATCGACGAGAAGCGGAAGCCCCTTGCCATCATGGCCATGGGGCACGTAGACGATGACCTCGCGCTCTGCCGGATCGCCCAGAAGATTGGCTGCCAGCAGGGAGCTTGCGACCGTGAGGCTGTGAAGACTTCCCTTGGGTGTGTCGTGGCGCTTGCGCATGATGGCATCCTGTGATTGGCACATGGGTCTCAGAGCATGTTTATGAGCCAGGCGCACAGAGGGTGCAAATCAGCCCTTTGTGCGGCCTGACAGATCCGGGCGGTTCCTGTGGAAGGACGCCCGCAAAGGTGTTTGATGACGAAGGCATTCATCACGGGCTGTGCGGGGCTGGAACTTTCGCAGGATGAGCGCGCCTTTCTGGCCGCCGAAGACCCGTGGGGGCTCATTCTCTTCCGCCGCAATTGCGAGAGCCGTGAGCAGATCGGGGCGCTGACAGCCGCCTTCCGTGAGGCAGTTGGCCGCAGCGATGCGCCCGTTCTGATCGATCAGGAAGGCGGGCGGGTGCAGCGCCTGCGCCCACCGCTTGCCCCATCCTATCCGGCTGCGCGCCGCTTCGGAGCGCTTTATGAGCTGGACCGGGAAAAGGGCCTGCGCGCCGCTTTTCTCGGCGCGCGGCTGATCGCCCATGACCTGGCCGAGCTCGGCATCACCGTAGACTGTATGCCCGTGCTGGACGTGTTGTTCCCGCAGACCGTGGATGCCATCGGCGACCGGGCCTATGCGGAGGAGCCGGAGACGGTGGCGGCGCTTGCCCGGGCCGCCTGTGACGGCCTGCTGGCAGGCGGAGTGCTGCCGGTGATCAAGCATCTTCCCGGACACGGGCGGGCGGAAGTCGACAGCCATCAGGAACTGCCGCGCGTGCGGGCGCCGCGCTCTGATCTGGAAGCGGTGGACATGCTGCCGTTCCGCAAGCTTGCAGATTTGCCGCTGGGCATGACCTGTCATCTGCTGTTCGAGGACATCGATCCGGATCATCCGGCCACCCAGTCGACGATCATCATTGAAGAGGTCATCCGCCGCCAGATCGGCTTTGACGGCGTGTTGATGAGTGACGATCTTTCCATGGAGGCTCTGGGCGGCGATATTGGCAGCCGGGCTGCGAAATCCTTTGCTGCGGGTTGCGATCTTGCGCTTCACTGCAACGGAGATCTGGCCGAGATGCGCCAGGTGGCGGCAGTTGCGCCGGTGCTGCAAGGCGGCAGCCTTGACCGCTGCGTGCGGGCCCTTGCCGCGCGCCCGGTGCCGGAAGCGGGCTTTGATACGCTTGCGGCGCGGGCGGAGATGGATGAACTGCTGGGCGGTGCGGGGCTTGCCTGATTTTGTGCGGCCCGGAACCAGCGCGTGAAGGAAACGGCAGATGGTGACACAGCCGGACTTTCTGGAAGGCCCGCCCATCGACAATGAGCGGGCGGTGTCCGATCCGCAGCTTGTCGTGGATGTGGACGGCTTTGAAGGCCCGCTCGACCTTCTGCTGACGCTGGCACGCGGCCAGAAGGTGGATCTCACCCGTATTTCCATTCTGGCGCTGGTGGAGCAGTATCTTGCCTTCGTCTCCGAAGCCCACAAGATGCGGCTGGAGCTGGCGGCCGATTATCTGGTGATGGCGGCCTGGCTCGCCTATCTGAAGTCGCGTTTGTTGATTCCAGAGCAGAAGAACGAGGACGAGCCCACGGGCGAGGAGCTGGCCGCTGCGCTTGCCTTCCGCCTGCAGCGGCTGGAGGCGATGCGCAATGCGGCAGCTGCGCTGATGGCCCGCAACCGGCTGGGCCGGGATGTGTTTGCCCGCGGCGCGCCGCAGCAGCTCGCCGTGCAGCGCAAGAGCATCTGGACGGCGACCATCTACGAGCTCCTGACCGCTTATGCGGCGCAGCGTCAGCGCCAGTCGGTCACCCACGTGCGGGTGCGGCTCAGGACCGTGTGGTCACTGCAGGAGGCGCGCGAAATCCTCACGCGCCTTGTCGGCAGCATGGCGGACTGGGCGCCGATCAATTCTTATCTGATGGACTATCTGATGGACGATCAGGAACGGGCGACCGTGCTCGCCAGCACGTTCTCCGCCAGCCTTGAAATGGTCCGTGAGGGACATATCGAACTGCGCCAGTCCGGCCCGTTCGAGCCGGTCTATATCAGAAAACGGCAGGAGGGTTCCCGCGATGGCGGATGAGATCGACCGGGATGGCCTGCGCATGGTGGAGGCGCTGCTCTTTGCCTCTGCCGAGCCGCTGGCGCGGGACGACATTGCCGCCCGGCTGCCGCAGGGCATGGATGTGGATGGGCTCCTGTCCGAGCTGAAGCGCCATTATGCGATGCGCGGCGTCAATCTGGTGCGGGTGGCCGGAAAATGGGCCTTCCGCACCGCCGAGGATCTGGCCTATCTGCTGCAGCGCGAGGCGGTGGAACAGCGCAAGCTGTCGCGGGCGGCGCTGGAAACCCTCGCCATTATCGCCTATCACCAGCCGGTGACCCGCGCCGAGGTGGAAGAAATCCGCGGCGTTTCGACCAACAAGGGCACGCTGGACGTGCTGATGGAAACCGGCTGGATCCGCATGCGCGGCCGCCGCAGGACACCGGGCCGCCCGGTCACCTACGGCACCACGGATGCCTTTCTCGACCATTTCGGGCTGGAGGTCATCGGCGATCTGCCGGGCCTTGAGGAGCTGAAGGGGGCAGGGCTGCTCGACAGTGCCATCCCGGCCAGCTTCCATGTGCCGATGCCTGACGATTCGGATGCCCTTGCCCCGGATGAAGATCCGCTGGAGACAGGGGAACTGTTCGATTTCGAGGAGCTTGAAGAAGAGGAACCGCAGCAATGAGCGCAACCGCCCTGAAGGAACGGCCCGAAAGCGGCGATACCCCCGGCTGGGGGGCTCGCGGCACGGCGGGGGCGGCTTTCGCAGCTGGTCTGGCCTTCGAGAATGTCTTTCATTCCTATGATGGGGTGCCGACGCTGCATGGTGTCAGCCTCAGCATCGAGCCGGGCGAAATTCTCTGCCTTCTGGGGCATTCGGGCTGCGGCAAGACAACGCTGATGCGCATTGCGGCCGGTGTCGAGCCGCAAACGTCCGGCCGCGTGCTGATCAATGGCGAGGAAGTTGCCGGGCCAGCCCGCTTCCTGCCGCCGGAAAAGCGTGGTGTGGGCCTGATGTTCCAGGATTATGCGCTGTTTCCGCATCTGACCAATCTTGAGAACGTGATGTTCGGCCTGACGCAGTTGAGCCGGGATGCGGCCCGCTCGGTCGCCGGGCAGATGCTGGCGCGGGTGGGGCTGGCGGGCTATGCGGATGATTATCCCCATTCTTTGTCCGGCGGCGAGCAGCAGCGCGTGGCGCTGGCCCGTGCGATTGCACCGCGCCCCGGCATCCTGCTGATGGATGAGCCCTTTTCGGGCCTTGACCGGCGCCTGCGCGACGATGTGCGGGAGGAAACCCTGATGATCCTGCGCGAGACGCGGGCGACCTGCATCATGGTGACCCACGACCCGGAAGAGGCGATGCGCATGGGCGACCGGATCGCCCTCATGCGGCGCGGACGGCTGGTGCAGTTCGGCACGGCGCGGGAGCTTTATCTCCAGCCCACAAGCCGGTTTGCCGCCCGTTTTTTCTCCGAGGTCAATGAACTGGAGGGCGTGGCCACGGCAGACGGGCTGGAATGCGCCCTGGGCCGGCTGGCGCTGGAGCCGGAGCGCTGCTTGCCTGCCGGCACGAAACTGGACATCTGCGTGCGCCCGGAAGGCGTGATTCTTTCCGGCGCAGAGGGCAAAGGCTGCAAGGGGCGCATTCTCAGCCGCCGCTTCATCGGCATGGCAGATCTGGTGCTTGTGGACGTGGAAGGACTGTCCCAGCCCCTGAAGGCGCGGTTGCGCGGTGATGAGGGCCTTACTGCAGGTTCCGATGTGAGTGTGGAGCTTGATCCACGGGATGTACTTGCCTTTGCCAAAGAGGCCGTAACCGACTAGAAGGAGCTTGCGGGGCCGTGTTCCGGGTCCCACATCTATCGGGCGCGGCGCTTCCTGGAAAAGCGTCCTGCGCCAGGGGCAAGGGTGCACGAGGGCAGGGCATTGCGTATCTGACCCATATTGGGAGTTCAGGGAATGAGTATTGGTATCTGGCAGCTGCTGATCATCGCAGTGATCGTCATCCTGCTCTTCGGGCGTGGCAAGATCTCCGACCTGATGGGCGACGTCGCCAAAGGCATCAAGAGCTTCAAGAAGGGCATGGCTGAGGACGACACGGCCGAGAAGGCTCCCGAAGCGTCCAAGACCATCGAACACAAGCCGGCCGATCCGGTTGCTGCCGACAAGGTACAGGACCAGTCCAAGGCTGGCTGATCCGTCAGTCGCTTTGTCGCTAGGGATGGCGGTTATTCATGTTCGATATCGGATGGGCTGAACTTATGGTGATTGCCTGCGTGGCGATCATTGTCGTTGGCCCGAAAGACCTGCCGCGGATGCTGCGGACCTTCGGTCAGATCGTCGGCAAGGCGCGGCGTATGGCGAACGAGTTCCAGTCGACCTTCAATGATGCCATCCGCGAGGCTGAGCGTCAGGCCGACATCGACGACATGCGCAAGGCGGCCGACGCTGCTGCCAACTTCAATCCTCTGGGGGACCTGAAGAAGTCGATTGAAGGGGACCGTGCTGCCGGCAAGGAAGCCGCCTCTCCGGCTCCAGCGACTGATGCAGCGGCACCCGTTTCGCCGCCGGTGCCCGTTTCCGCCGCCAGCTCGACGGAAGACCAGCCGCTGGCGGTTCCCGTGACGGGGCCTCAACCGCCCGAACCCGTGGTTGAGCCCAAGTCTGAGCCTGCTCCAGCCGCTCCGGCCGCTCCCGCAGAAGCACAGGCTGCACCCGCTTCCCAGGACAAGACAGCATGAGCCAGGACGACATCGACGCCTCCAAGGCGCCGCTCATCGAGCACCTGATCGAGCTGCGCTCCCGCCTGCTGAAGTCGGTCATCGCCTTCATCATCATGTTTGTCGTGTGCTTCTACTTCGCGACGGACATCTACAACATCCTGACGGTGCCCTATCTGAAGGCAGTGGGATCGGCCAAGCCTGTGGAGATGATCTTCACGGCGCCGCAGGAGTGGTTCTTCACCCAGATGAAGCTGGCGCTGTTCGGCGCCCTGTTCCTGGCGTTTCCGGTGATTGCCTCGCAGATCTACATGTTTGTGGCGCCGGGGCTCTACAAGAACGAGCGGCGGGCCTTCCTGCCGTTCCTGGCGGCCACGCCGGTTCTGTTCCTGATGGGGGCATGTCTCGTCTATTTCTTCGTCATGCCGATGGCGATGGGCTTCTTCCTGTCGATGGAGCAGACGGGCGGCGAGGGCAAGGTGGCCATCCAGCATCTGGCCAAGGTGAGTGAATATCTCGGTCTCATCATGACCCTGATCTTCGCCTTCGGCCTCGTGTTCCAGCTGCCGGTGGTTCTGACGCTGCTGGGCCGCTCCGGCTTCCTGACGTCGCAGACGCTCAAGGAAAAGCGGAAATATGCGATCGTGGTGGGTTTCATCGCGGCCGCCGTTTTGACCCCGCCCGATCCCATCAGTCAGATCGGCCTTGCGGTCCCGACCTTGCTTCTCTACGAAGTGTCCATTCTTTCGGTGCGGATGATCGAGCGCAAGCGGGCCGAAAAGGAAAAGGAAGACGCGGCGGCGTGAACCGCCTCCAGCCTTCCTTGCCTTTGCCCCTTCCGCCGGTCTGTCCGGGCCGCTTTTCCTGTCTTTCAGCGGAAGCCTGACATGTTCGACATCAAGTGGATCCGGGACAATCCCGACGCCTTCGACGCAGCCCTCGCACGCCGTGGCCTCGACAAGGCATCCGCCCGTCTCATCGCCCTCGACGATGCGCGCCGCAGCCACATCGCCCGCCTGCAGGAAGCCCAGGAGCGCCGCAATGCCGCTTCCAAGGAGATTGGCAAGGCCAAGGCCACGAAGGATGAGGCAGCGGCTCAGGCACTGATCGATGAAGTTGCCAAGATCAAGACTTTCATTCAGGAGGGTGAGGAAGAAGAGCGCCGCCTGAACGAGGCACTCGACAAGGCGCTCTGCGTCATCCCCAACCTGCCGCTGGACGATGTGCCCTATGGCGAGGATGAGAGCGGCAACGTTGTCTACCGCACCTGGGGTGAGAAGCCGGAGCTGAGCCTTGGCTTTGCGCCGAAGGAGCATTACGAGCTGGGCGAGGCCAACGGCGGCATGGACTTTGCCGTTGCGGCCAAGCTGTCGGGCGCGCGCTTCGTCGTCCTCAAGGGCCAGCTGGCGCGGCTTGAACGTGCGCTCGGCCAGTTCATGATCGACCTGCACACGACCCAGAACGGCTACACCGAAGTGTCGCCGCCGCTGCTCGTCAATTCCGAAACCCTCTATGGCACCGGCAACCTGCCGAAATTCGAGGAAGACCTCTTCAAGGCCGGTGACAACCACTATCTCGTGCCGACCGCAGAGGTGCCGCTGACCAATCTGGTGGCGGGCGAGATCCTGACGGAAGACATGCTGCCGCTGCGCGTTACGGCGCTGACCTATTGCTTCCGTTCGGAAGCCGGTTCGGCCGGCCGCGATACGCGCGGCATGCTGCGCCAGCACCAGTTCCAGAAATGTGAGCTGGTGTCGGTGACAACGCCCGAAACCTCGCTGGACGAGCTGGAGCGGATGCTGGGTTGCGCCGAGATGGTGCTGCAGAAGCTTGGCCTGCATTACCGCGTCATGACCCTGTGCACCGGCGACATGGGCTTCGGCTCGCAGAAGACCTATGACATCGAGGTCTGGCTGCCGGGACAGAACACCTACCGCGAAATCTCGTCCTGCTCGGTTTGCGGCGACTTCCAGGCCCGCCGCATGAGTGCGCGCCTGCGCCCGTCCGATCCGGCGGCCAAGGGCCTGCGCTACGTGCATACGCTCAACGGCTCGGGTCTTGCTGTCGGCCGCACGATGATTGCGGTGATGGAGAACTACCAGAACGCCGATGGCAGCATCACGGTGCCGGAGGTTCTGCGCCCCTATATGGGCGGCCTCGAAAAGATCGGGTGAGCCATGCGCATTCTCATCACCAATGATGATGGCATCCATTCTCCGGGGCTCTATGCCCTGGAGCGGATTGCGAAGACCCTGTCCGACGATGTCTGGATCGTCGCGCCGGAAACCGACCAGAGTGGCGTTGCCCATTCGCTGACCTTGTCCGAGCCGCTGCGCCTGCGCCAGGTGAACGACCGGCACTTTGCCCTGCGCGGCACGCCGACGGACTGTGTCATCATGGGGGCCCGCAAGGTGCTGCCAGATATGCCGGATCTCATTCTCTCCGGCATCAACCGGGGTGAGAATGTCGCCGATGACGTGACCTATTCGGGCACTGTTGCAGGCGCCATGGAAGGGGCCATCCTCGGCATTCCCTCGATTGCCGTCTCGCAGGCCTATGGCTACGGGCAGGGGCGCAACCCGGACTATTCCACGGCGGAAACGCATGGCCCGGCGCTGTTCCGCAAGCTGCTGGACTTCAGGCTGCCGCGTTACACGCTTTTGAACGTCAACTTCCCCGCCTGTCCGGCGGATCAGGTGGCGGGCGTGCGGGTGACCGTGCAGGGCCATCACGAGCAGACGGGCCTGATGGTGGATGAGCGCGTTGATGCGCGCGGCTTCCCGTATTTCTGGCTTGGCTTTACCGCCCGCACGCATGATCCTGTCGGCAACAGCGATCTCAACGCACTCAATGCCAATTGCATCTCCGTGACGCCGCTGCGCCTGGATCTGACCGCGCATGATCTGGTCGGGCTGGTGGCAGAGCATCTGGCCTGATTGCGGGATGCAACGAGGGGCATGAAAGGGGTGGGGCATGCCGCAGGTGTTCGACACCGGTCCGGAATCGGTCACACAGGATGAGTCGGAGGCCCGTGCGGCGCTGGTTCTGTCCCTGCGCCGCCGCGGACTGAACGACAGGCGTGTGCTCTCCGCCATCGAACGGGTGCCGCGCCGGCTGTTCCTCTCTGCCCGCCACCACCGCTTTGCCTATGAGGATTCGCTGCTGCCGATCGAATGCGGTCAGGTGGTCAGTGCGCCGTCGATGGTGGCCAGGATGGTGCAGCTTCTGGAGATTGCGCCAAACCACCGGGTGCTGGAGATCGGCACCGGATCAGGCTACCAGACGGCGATTCTCTCCCATCTGAGCCAATATGTCTTCACCGCAGACCGCTACCAGACGCTGATCAATCTGGCCCGCCAGCGCATTGCTGCGCTGAAGATCCAGAATGTCGAGTTTCATCATGCCGATGGGCTGACGGGTCTGCGCGAGAGAGCCCCCTATGACCGGATCATCCTGACAGGTTCGGTTCCGGCCATCCCTGATTCTGTGCGCCTGCAGCTTGCGCCGGATGGCATTCTTCTCGCCCCGGTCGGCCCTGCGGGACAGCAGCAGGATCTGATGTGCATGCGCAAGGTGGATGGTGAATACCAGAGCAGCAAAGTTGGCGAAGTCCGGCTGGTCTCCTTGCGCGATGGGATCGCACAGGTGCTCTAAACGCCCGCAAATCAAGGGGTTTACCTTTTGTTGATGCGGCGTTTAGGCTTTGTCAACCTTACTCGCTTCTAATGATTGCCAGTGGTTTTCAACTGTGGATCAGAGTAGGGCGATGGCAAATCCGATGCGTGAGTATCGCAGCTCCCTGCGTTTGCGGGTCGCAGCAATCTGTGTACTGGCTTCTGTAGGCGCCGGGTGCAGCGGCAGCATGGAGCGCTTCGCTGACGGCCCCATTTACACCGGCAGCACGCCTAATCAGCGTTCGATCCTTGCAAGTTCCGGCGGTGGCCAGCCGACCTATCAGGACGTGGTAGCCGGGCGTGGCAGCAATAATGGGGGCTTGCCTGCTTCCGGCGGCTCGCCCCGCACGACAGGTTCGGTCTCCGGTTCGTCGCTGCCGCCGCTGGCGCAATCTTCCGGTTTTCCGGCGCCGCAGCCGGTTGCTGCTGCTCCGGCACCTGCCCAGCCCGTGGCTGATCTTTCGCAGGCACAGGGCGAGCGGTCCTGGCGTGGCTGGTCAAGTGCAGGCGGGACCAGCGTGACCGCACGCCAGAACGAAACCGTGGCTTCCATGGGCCAGCGCTTCGGCGTTCCTGCCGATGCCATCGCGGCCGTCAACGGGATCGACAAGAACGCCCCGCTGCAGGCCGGGCAGACCGTGCTGATTCCCACCTATTCCACGGCAGGCGTTTCGGCTCCGCAGGCAACGCTGCCGCCCGCCGGCGCGGCTCCTGCAACAACCGGGACCATTGCGCCTGCTCCGCAGCAGCTCGCCGCCGTGTCAGCGCCGGACCGCAAGCCTGCAGGTGTCCGGCAGGCCGCAAATGCTCCGGCCCCGGCCAAACCGGTGACCCGCACGAACGAGCCGAAGCCGGCTGCCCCGATCGCCGCCCTGCGTGAGGTGCAGCCTTCCAGCCTGCCGGCCAATGACAAGCCGGCCATAGAGGCTCTGAATTCTGCCGCCGGTGAAGGCAAGCCGGTGCAGACCGCGTCCATCGACCCGGACGAGGCCGTAGGCGGGCCGATGTTCCGCTGGCCGGTGCGTGGCCGCATCATTTCCGAATTCGGCTCCAAGCCGGGCGGCGCGCGCAATGACGGCATCAATCTGGCGGTGCCGGAAGGCACACCGGTGAAGGCTGCCGGTGATGGTTCGGTCATCTATGCCGGAAATGAGCTGCAGGGCTTCGGCAATCTGGTTCTGATCCGCCACGCGGATGGCTGGGTTTCGGCCTATGCCCACAACAGCGAGATCCTGGTCAAGCGCGGTGACGAGGTGCAGCGCGGTCAGGTGATCAGCAAGGCGGGTGCCACCGGCAACGTGACCCAGCCGCAGGTGCATTTCGAGCTGCGTCAGGGCAACCGTCCGGTGGATCCGACGCGCTATCTGCCCAAGGGCTGACCGGCGCTTCGGATAAGCTCAGTGAAGAACAAGGCCCGGAAAGCATGTGCTCTCCGGGCCTTGTTGATTCTGTGCCGCAGTTGCCTCAGGACAATGGTTTGCCGAGGCGCCCTGCCAGATCCTGGATATACTGGAAGGCAACGCGGCCCGAACGTCCGCCCCGGGTGGTGGACCATTCGAGAGCCTCTGCCCGCAGCGTTGCGGCATCGATCTCCAGCCCGAAATGTCGCACATAGCCGCCGACCATCTCCAGATAGTCGTCCTGGCTGCAGTTGTGGAAGCCGAGCCACAGGCCGAAACGGTCGGACAGGGAGACCTTTTCCTCCACCGCTTCGGCCGGATTGATCGCGGTCGAGCGCTCGTTCTCGATCATGTCGCGCGGCAGCAGGTGGCGGCGGTTGGAGGTGGCGTAGAAGATGACATTCTCGGGCCGTCCCTCGATGCCTCCTTCCAGAACCGCCTTCAGCGACTTGTAGGAGGTATCATCGTGATCGAAGCTCAGGTCGTCGCAGAAGATGATGAAGCGGTGCGGGGCGCCCTTGATGATCTTCATCAGGGCGGGCAGGGTGTCGATATCCTCGCGGTGGATCTCGATCAGCTTCAGCGCGGGCACGCCGCCGTCAGAATTGATCGCCCCGTGAACGGCCTTCACCAGCGACGATTTGCCCATGCCTCTGGCGCCCCACAGCAGGGCGTTGTTGGCCGGAAGCCCCTTGGCAAAGCGCATGGTGTTTTCAAAGAGGAGATCCCGCACGCGGGAGACGGCGCACAGAAGGTCCAGGTCCACCCGGTTGACCTTCGGCACGGGCGACAGTTCGCCCGGGTGAGGCTGCCAGACAAAAGCGTCTGCAGCGGCAAAGTCCGGGGCAGACGGCTCAGCGGGAACAGCACGGGCGATGAGGCTGATCAGTGTGTCGAGCTTGGCCGACAGCAACTGGAAGTCCGGGTTGATTTGTGGAAAATCTTTGGCGCCTTGGGTCATCTTGCAGGTGTAACTCGCGGTCTGAGTGCCTATATGGCGCGAGGAAACGCGTCTTCGTCAGGCTTAGCATGTGGGGAAGGGGGCCGAAATGCCGGTTTTGGCTGGATCGGTACGCTCAATATTGCAGCATGGCTTGAATTGCGGGGCTCCCTCGGTATAGTCCGCGCAATCTGATGAAGGCGAAACCAGAAATAAACTGGTGGTGCCATCCGCCAATGGTGAGAATCGCCCTTCTGCGAGGAGAGCTTGATGTTGATTACCCCTGCCTATGCCCAGACCGGTGCCGGTGGCCCCGACTTCCTGATCCAGATGCTGCCCTTCGTGGCCATCTTTGCCATCATGTATTTTCTCATCATCCGCCCGCAGCGTCAGCGGGTGAAGAAGCACCAGGAAATGGTCGCCAACCTGCGCCGCGGTGATACGGTGATCACGGCTGGCGGTCTGATCGCCAAGGTGGTCAAGGTGGTTGACGATTCGGAAGTGCAGGTTGAACTGTCTGAAGGCGTGCGCGTGCGTCTGGTGCGCTCCATGGTGCAGGAAGTGCGTTCCAAGTCCGAGCCGGTCAAGGACGGCGAATAATCCCATCCCTGCGGATCCCATTGGCCCGGCCCCTTGTGCCGGGCCTTAATACAGGCGTTTCGACATGCTCTATTTCGCACGCTGGAAGATCGCACTGATCATTGGTGTGATTCTTGCGGGCATTGTGTCCGTCTTGCCGAACTTTCTGCCGGCATCGACACTTGCATCCTGGCCCAAGTGGCTTCCCCAGCGCCAGATTGTGCTTGGTCTCGATCTTCAGGGCGGTGCCTATCTGCTCTATGAGATCGACCGGCAGGACTATATCCAGAAGAGCCTGACGACGCTGACAGGTGAGATCCGCAGCGAACTGCGCAAGGAGCCGCGCATCGGCTACACCGGTCTTGGCATCCAGGGTGAGAGCGTGCAGCTGCGCATCCGCGATATGGACCGCCTGAACGATGTGCGCGAGCGCCTGCAGCCGCTGGTCAATCCGCTGGTGAACTCCCTGTTCGGCGGCGGCTCGGTCAATGAATTTGCCCTCTCGGTGGATAACGACGGCCTCGTCCGCTTTACCTTCACCGAAGACGGCCTCAACCAGCGCATGGCTTCAATCGTGCAGCAGTCGATCGAGGTCATCCGCCGCCGCGTGGATGAACTGGGCACGACTGAGCCCAACATCCAGCGCCAGGGCACCGACCGCATTCTCGTGGAAGCGCCGGGCGAGCAGAACCCTGAGCGCCTGAAGTCGCTGATCGGCCAGACGGCGCAGCTGACCTTCCACCTCGTCGACACCACCATGTCTGCCGAACAGGCCATGCAGGGCCGCCCGCCGGCAGGTACCGTGGTGATCAGCTCGGTGGATGATCCTCCGATGCCGTATCTCGTCGAGGAAGTGCCGCTGATGACCGGCGAGGATCTGTCCGACGCGCAGGTCTCGATCAACCAGCAGACCAACGAGCCTGTCGTGAGCTTCCGCCTGAATACGGCGGGCGCGCGCAAGTTTGCGACCGTCACCACGCAGAACGTCGGCCGTCCCTTTGCCATCGTGCTTGACAACGAGGTGATTTCCGCCCCGCGCATCAACGAGCCGATCACGCAAGGGGCGGGGCAGATCTCGGGCAATTTCACCGTCCAGACCGCCAATGATCTGGCCGTGCTGCTGCGCGCCGGTGCGCTTCCGGCGAGGCTCACCGTGATCGAGGAGCGGGCCATCGGCCCCGGCCTTGGTCAGGATTCCATCGATGCCGGCCGTCTTGCCTCGATGATCGGTGCCGCAGCGGTGATTATTTTCATGCTGCTCGCCTATGGCCGTTTCGGTCTGTTCGCGGACATTGCCCTGGCGGTGAACGTGACGCTGATCTTCGCCATGCTGACGCTTTTGCAAGCAACGCTGACGCTGCCCGGTATCGCCGGTATCGTGCTCACCATCGGTATGGCGGTGGATGCCAACGTGCTGATTTATGAGCGCATACGCGAGGAATACCGCAACGGACGCTCGGCCATTTCGGCGATTGACGCAGGTTTCTCCCGCGCGTTCAGCACCATTGTGGATGCCAACGTGACGACGCTGATTGCAGCCCTTGTGCTGTTCCAGCTCGGCTCCGGCCCGGTGCGCGGCTTTGCCGTGACGCTGGCCATCGGCATCCTGACAACGGTGTTCACCGCCTTCACCTTCACTCGGCTTCTTGTCGCGATCTGGGTCCGCAGGGCCCGGCCGACGAAGCTTGCGCTCTGATCCGGGAGAAAAACGTCATGGCTTTGCTCCGTCTCTTTCCGGACAACACCAAATACCGCTTCATGTGGTTCAGGACGGTCAGCTATCCGCTGTCCATCGTCATCGCCATCGTGTCCTTCGGCCTGTTCTTTTCCGTGGGTCTCAACTACGGCATCGACTTCAAGGGTGGCAGCCTGATCGAGCTGAAGACGCAAGGGCCAGCAGACCTTGCCGCCATCCGCGGTGAGCTTTCGGCCCTCAACCTCGGCGACGTACAGGTTCAGCAGTTCGGCGACCCCGACGAGGTGCTGATCCGTATCGAGCAGCAGGATGGGGGAGAGCTGTCCCAGCAGGCGGCCATCAACAACATCCGCGAGACCTTCGAGGGGCAGGTGGAGTTCCGCCGCGTCGAGATCGTCGGCCCGCGTGTCTCCGGTGAACTGGCGAGAGCCGGCACCATTGGCGTGACCGTGGCGCTGATCTGTATCCTGTTCTACGTCTGGTTCCGCTTCGAATGGCAGTTTGCCGTGGGCGCCATCCTGACGACGCTCAACGATGTGATCGTCACCATCGGCCTTTTCGTGGTTCTGCAGCTCGACTTCACCCTGTCGAGCATCGCGGCCATCCTGACCATCATCGGTTATTCGCTGAACGACACGGTGGTGGTCTATGACCGCATCCGCGAGAACCTGCGCCGCTACAAGAAGATGCCGCTGGCCGAACTTCTGGATCTGTCGATCAACGAGACCCTGGCGCGTACGACCATGACCTCGGTGACGACGCTGATCGCCCTTCTGGCGCTTTACACCTTCGGCGGTGAGGTCATCCAGTCCTTCACGCTGGCCATGATCATCGGCGTGGTGATCGGCACCTACTCGTCGATCTTCCTGGCGGCTCCCTTGCTCATCCTGTTCAACCTGCGCGGTACCGGCGGCGGTGAGGAAGAGGATGGCGCCAAGGACGGCAAGTCACCGGCCAAGACGGCCTGAAGGCGGTCTCATGGAAATCCGCAAGGCGCATTTTCCCGGACGTGCACCCGTCGACTCCTATGGAGGCGGCGGGTTCCGCTTTGCGGGCATGTCTCATCACGGCTCGATCCTGTGCCTGCCGAGCGGGATCCACGGCTGGGATGTGACGGGCATTGGAGATCTCTCGCCAGACGTGTTTTCCAGGGTGCTGGAGCAGGCAGAGGACATCGAAGTGCTGCTGATTGGCACCGGCGCGGAGCTCAAGCCTCTCGGCAGTGAGTTGCGCGCCCTGTTCCGCGAGGCCGGGATCAAGGCCGAGCCCATGTCCACCGGCGCCGCCGTCCGGACGCTCAACGTTCTCCTCTCCGAAGACCGTGCCGCCGCGGCAGCGCTGATTGCGGTGGACTGACCTGAAGGCCAGACCAGTTCCCTGACACTGTGCCCTTGAGGCATCCGCAGTTCACCGCTCTGGTCCACGCTGGAAAGAGGCCTATTTAGGCAAGAATGCAGACGAATTTTAGCCACGCACAGGCACTGGTGCGCCAGCACGATCCGGACCGTTATCTGACGGCATTGCTCGCTCCGGAAGAGCACCGTGGCGGGTTGATGGCCCTTTATGCCTTCAACATGGAAGTGGCGCGGGTGCGTGAACTGGTGCGCGATCCTCTGCCCGGCGAGGTCCGCCTGCAGTGGTGGCGGGATTTTCTGTCCGGCAGTGCGCATGGTGATGCCAATGCCAATCCGGTGGCCGCTGCCCTTGCCAGCACCATCGAGCGCTACCGGCTGCCTGTCGAGGCCTTGCAGGGGCTGATCGATGCGCGGGTCTTTGATCTTTACGACGATCCCATGCCAACCCTGCATGATCTGGAGGGCTATACCGGAGAGACGTCCTCGGCGCTGATGCAGCTGGCCTCGATCATTCTGGCGGGCGGGGATGAGGCCGGCACCTGTGACCTTGCGGGACACGCCGGTGTTGCCTACGGCCTTACGGGGCTGCTGCGGGCTCTGCCCTGGCATGCCTCCCGCCGGCAGCTTTATCTGCCCGCCGATGTGCTGGACCGGCATGGGGTAGACCGGGAAACCCTGTTCCGGGGCGAGGCGACGCCGGAACTGGGAGCAGCTCTGGCCGAAATGCGCGAGCATATCCGCCATCATCTCGGCCGCGTGAAGAGCCTGAAAACGGTCTGCACGGCTGGTATCGTGCCCGCCTTCCTGCCGGTTGTGCTCGTCGAGGCGTTTCTGGGGAAGATGGAGCAGAAGGGGTATGATCCGCTGCGCTCCGAGGTCTCCCTGTCCCAGCTGCGGCGCCAGTGGCTGATCTGGCGCGGTGCCCGGCGCCTGCTCGGCTGACCGCTCAGCTTTTGATCAGGCGTCTCGCTCAGGCCTCGGCAAAGCGCCGGGCCAGAGCCACGAAACCAGCGATATCAATTTCTTCCGCCCGTGCCGTCGGTGCAAGGCCGCAATCATTGATGCGCGTTTCCGCATCCGCCTTCAGCCCCTTCAACGAGGCACGCAGCATCTTGCGGCGCTGACCGAAGGCCGCTGCCGTCACCCGCTCCAGATCCTTCAGATCACAGGGCAGGGGCTCGGGATTGGGCGTGAGATGCACCACCGACGAGGTGACTTTCGGCGGCGGTGTGAAGGCTTGCGGATTGAGGTCAAACAGGATCTTCGCCCGCGTCCGCCAGCCCGCCAGCACGCCCAGCCGGCCATAGGCATCATCCTCAACCGTCGCCACGATGCGCTCGGCCACTTCCTTCTGGAACATCAGCGTCAGCGATTCCCAGAATGGCGGCCAGGTGGGGGAGGTGATCCAGTTGAGCAGGAGCTGTGTGCCGACATTATAGGGCAGGTTGGCGACGATCTTGACCGGATAGCCTTCACTCAATGCGGCCGGATCAATCGTCAGCGCATCGGCTTCGAGCACTTCGAGGCGGCCCGGATAATGCGCCGAGATTTCGGCAAGGGCCGGAAGGCAGCGGCTGTCCTTCTCGATGGCCACCACCTTGCGTGCGCCATTGGCGAGCAGCGCCCGGGTCAGGCCACCGGGGCCGGGGCCGACCTCGACCACGGTGCAGGCCGAAAGATCTCCGGCGGAGCGGGCAATGCGTGAGGTCAGGTTGAGGTCGAGCAGGAAATTCTGGCCGAGCGACTTCTTCGCGTCGAGGCCGTGCGTACGGATCACCTCGCGCAAGGGCGGCAGGCCGTCGATCTGGCTCATTCAAGATTCTCCGGCTCAGCCAGGACGGCGGCCATGCGCAACGCGGCCGCAAGGCTCTGCGGCCTTGCCTTGCCTGTGCCTGCGATATCGAAAGCTGTGCCATGGTCGGGCGAGGTGCGCACGAAGGGCAGGCCGAGGGTCACGTTCACCGTGTCGTCAAAGGCGATGGTCTTGACCGGGATCAGAACCTGGTCGTGATACATGCCGAGCACGCAGTCATAGGTCTTGCGGGCCTCCGGATGGAAGAGCGTATCGGCCGGCCAGGGACCGCTGACATCCCTGCCCTCATGCCGCAGCTGCTCAAGGGCAGGGGCAATGATATCGATATCTTCCCGTCCCATGCTGCCGCCTTCGCCAGCATGCGGGTTAAGCCCGGCAACGGCGATGCGTGGCCTTGCAAGGCCAAAGCGCTTGCGGAAGTCCCTGTCCACAATGCGTGCGGTCTCGAGGATGAGGTCAGCCGTCAGCGTGGCGGGAACGGCACTGAGCGGGATATGGACGGTGACGGGCACCACCATCAGTTCAGGCCCCGCCAGCAGCATCACGGGCGTATGGGGACCGGCCCCAAACTGTCCGGCCAGCTCTCCCAGATATTCGGTATGGCCGGGATGGCGGAAGCCGGCGTCATAGAGCGTCTTCTTGGCGATGGGGTTGGTGACGACGGCCGCAGCCCGGCCTTCGCGCACATCGGCAACACAGGCGTCAATCGAGGCGATGACGGCGGCGGCGGTGGCTGGATCCGGTGTTCCCGGCAGATCAGCCATGTTGTGACCGTCCGCAACCACCGGAAGCGCGCTGGAAAAGGCTTCGCAGGCACCTTCCGGGGCAACTTCGATGATGGGCACGTCAAGGCCAAGCCGCGCGGCTCTGCTGCGCAAAAGTTCGGGATCTGTCCGGACATAGAAGGGCGGCAGCCCCATAAGGCTCCGCTCTGCCCAGCATTGCAGGGTGACATCCGGTCCGATGCCTGCGGGTTCGCCGCTTGTCACGGCAAGCGGAAGACGGATGTCAGCCATCGGCGGAGCCTTGCCCGGTTTGTTACCTGTAGGAAATCACCGACTGGCGGCGCAGATCCTGGATGTAGCGCCGGGTCAGCTGCTCGCCTTCCTTCTGGCGCAGCTCGTCCTCGATCTCGGTGCGGGCCGCCACATCAGACGCCAGCTCACGCTTGCCGCAAACGGCGATCATTTCAAGCCCGCGGGGGGTGACCTGGGCCGGGGTCAGGCGGCCAACTTCCGTCTTGGCAATCACGTCCTTCATGTCACCCGGAAGCTCGGTCTCCAGACGGAAGCCAACAGTCTTGACGACGACTTCATTGAAGGCCCGTGCCTTCTCAGCAGCCTGTTCGCAGCTGGTGAAGCTCTGGCGGAACTGGTCGGCCTCTCTCTTGCGCTGCGCCTTGAAGTTGCCCGAAGCCTTTTCGGGCACGACGAAGATCACCTGCTCGAGCCTGTATTCGATGCTCTTGAGAGGCTGGTCCTTCTCGTTCCTCAGCTTCTGCAACTGAGCTGCGATATCGGATTCGCTGACCGAGACCCGGCCCTGGAAACGCTGACGAAGTATCTGTGACCAGGCGATTTCCGTGCGCAGGCGATCGCGCAGCGTCTGAGGATCAACACCGCTCTGGCGCAAGGCTGCGGACAAGTTGGCAGGGGTCAGCTTGACGCGTGACGCAATCGTTGCAAAGGCATCGTCGACCTGCTTCTTGGAAACCGAGATGCCGTAGCGCTTGGCTTCCTTGAGTTTCAGCACCTCGTCAATGAGCTCATCCTGAGCCGCTTTGGTGGCCGCAGCGCCGCTCTTGCGTTCGGTCAGGGAAATAAGGCGGGCCCGCTGCCCGATCTGGAACGAGGTGATGGCCTGATCATCCACAACCACCTTGATGGCAGACTGGGCGTACACGCCGACAGGAGTTGCCGCCACAAGGCAAAGGGCGGCGCAGGCGATCATCAGTGATTTTTTCATCTCATCCCAGCCGGCACGTGCTCCCGGCGTCTCCCTTATGACGTCGTGGACATGAATTTGACCCGTAACAAGGCTTAGTCAGTCACGGTCAATGCTTTTATCCACGCAATGCCCTGAAACAATGGCCAAATTGAGCCGTTTACGCAAGTGCTGGCCACCATTTCGTGAACGCATCAAGACGAAACATGTCACGTCACGGACAAGCTTGCAGGGCAGCAGAAACCTGCTGCCCTGAATGGCTTACAGGCCGCCGCTGCTGGAGACCTGCGTGTCACCAATCGTGCGCAGGCCGAACCGGAAGAAGAATGTCCGGTTCACCGTCTCGCCATTGTTGCGGCTGCGGTCCTGCTGATAGGAAAGCGACATGGAGAAGCCTTCATCATCATAGCCAAGGCCGCCGGAGTCCTGAACAATGTTCTCATTCTTCAGGTCATAGCGCACGCCGCCGAACAGCCGCCAGTTCTCTGCAATCCGCAGACTGCTGGAGGCCAGGATCTCTTCCCGTTTCTTGTCGATGCCAAGATTGGGCTGCTTGTCGAGGAAGGCATAGGCCAGAGTGCTGACAACCGGGCCATAGGATCCCGTTGCCTGCATCTGAAGGCGCCGCAAGGACAAATCATCGCTGTCAAAGCGTGCTTGTGATCCAAGCGTGACACCGCGCCGTGTGTCCAGAGCAAAGCCGGCCACATAATCCGACTGGCGTGTATCAAGACCGGAATCCAGCGAAGAGCCGAACAGATCTGCCTTGGCAAAGGAGTTCCGGCCCGACAGATGGAAGGACCGGCCGAACAGGGTGCTCAGATACTCGCCACTGTCCAGTTGCAGCTTGTAGCTGAAGCCAAGGTTCGCACGGGTGCCGCCTTCCGCCCGGTCATAGCCCGAGAACTTGTCATATTCGAACAGGGTCGTCGTATCGAAGACAAGGCTCTGGGCGTCTTCGTTCGGCAGCTCTCCGATTCTCTGCTCATCCGGCCGCACGATAATCTGCGCGATCGGTTCGAAGATCTGGTTGCCGCCGTTGAAGCTGGCAATGAACGGATAGCGGTACTCCATGCCGACGGCAGGCAGGACGCGGCCCACAAAGGCTTCATCCGTCAGCGGGGTCACGTTCTTGTCCTGCGAGCCGAGGAAGAACAGGTCGCCGCGTACATAGGCGAAGGGCGTGAACATCTGACCGATCGGATCGATCAGGGTCCGCCGCCATTGGGTGTTCACGCTCCAGCGCGAGAATGTGCCGTCCACACCACGGTAGCGGTTCACGCCGTTGACGGAATAGGCGTCAGTCTCAGCCCGGGTCAGGCTTGTGAAGTTGCTGTCGAAAGACAGTTCGCCGCCCGCAATCGGCTGGTCGAACACGTAATTGACATCAGCCACCGGGAAGACGAACGGCTGCTTGTCCTGCAGCTTCGACCCCACCTTCGCAAACTGACCAATCGGTGCGTTTGTCGTGGTGTTGTAATCTTCCTGCGAAATCGAGAAGGCGTAGGCATAGATGCTGGCAGCGTTCCGGTCCTTGTACCGGCTGATGGAGACCTGCGAAACGTCGCTGGTGCTGCCAAGCTCTGCGCGCGAATAGTCCGACAGGAAAGCCCGGTCGGACTTGTAGGTGAGGTTCCACCCCAGCGACCAGCTGTCAAAGAGCACATAGTTGCCCTCGGTATGCAAGGCGCCGCGCCAGCGCCGGTTGCCGCTGGATGTCGTAAAGGCCGAAGGATCCTGCTGCGAAATCAGCGCACCTGAAATAAGGTACTTGCCTCCTTCAAGCTCCTGCCGCCAGACGGTAGTTCCAAGCGCCCCCTGCTTGGTGAAGCCGGTCGCGGAGACGGTCAGATCATAATGGGGATCAAGCGCCCAGTAGTAGGGAACGGTCAGGCCGTAACCCAGGTTGGACGAAACCGAGCCCGAGGGCGTCAGAAAGCCGGACTTCCGCTTGACCGAAGGATCCGGCATCGACAGGTAGGGAACATAGGCGATCGGGGTGCCGAAGAACTCCAGCTGGGTATCCTCGAACCGGATAACCTTTTCTTCCTGATTGTGGACGATCTTCTGGGCACGCAGGCGCCACAGCGGCGGTTTTTCAGCCGGCTGGCGAGTGTAGACGGTGTAGAGCCCGTTGTTGAAGGTGGTCACGTTGCCGCCTTCACGGTTCGCGCTTTCCGCGATGAACCGTGTGCGCTGGGGCGAATCCACCTGCAATGAGCGGGCAAAACCTTCGGCGAAGTTGTCCGTCAGTTCCATTTCCTGCGTCGTGACGATGTTGCCATCCGGCTCCGCCATCTTGACGTTGCCCTTGGCAAACATACGCCCGGATCCGCGGTCGAAGATGACTTCGTCCGCTTCCAGCGTGTAGCCGTCATAGAAGATCTGCACCTTGCCGCGCGCCAGGATCTTGTCCCGGTCGTAGTCATAGGTGAGATCATCCGCTTCCAGCAGCATCTCCGCGTTGGGATTCACGTTGGCAGAGACGGACGCAGACGCGGGCGACTGCGCCAGAACCACAGGCGCGGCCCAGGGAGCGGTGATCAGTGAGCAGGCAATAACGGTACCAAGGCCGCGGATGAAAAGTCCGCGAACCGGGGCACAGGCACCCGAATTCAGGAGGCCCGGCTTGAGACGCATCTTGTTCGCCATCTAGCCGTCTTCCTGATTGAGCAGGATCGTCAAACCCATGAGAACTCCAAACACTCCCGGGGCCCAAGCAGCGATCACTGGGGGGACGATACCGGCCCCTCCGAGATCGCGTGCGAGCTCAGAGAGAACGTAAAGCACGAACCCGGCGGCGATTCCACCCAGAATCATCTTTCCGAGACCACCAAAGCGCGAAACCTTTAAAGAAACTGCTGCTGCGATGAGCACCATCGCCAATAAAAGCAGGGGACGAGCCAGAAGCGTTTGATATTGCAGCGTATACCGATAGGCCGGAAGACCGGCGCGGCTGGCCAGTTCAATGAAGCGCGGCAGGTTCCAGAATGAAATTGATTCGGGTGAGCCAATGCTCTCGCGCACTTCCGTCGGCGTCAGGAATGTGCTGACCTGATAGGTGTTGTGGCGCTGCGGATCGGCATTGGTGCGGTAGACAACCGCGTCCTTGAGCACCCAATAGCCGTCATTCAGCTCCGCTTCACGGGCTTCGATCCGCTCATCGAAGCGCCCCTGCCGGTTGAATGTGAAGACGGTGACGCCGCGCAGCGTCGTGCCCTGTGCAAGCAGCTGCTCCGCATTGAGCACTGATTCGCCGTCAAGACCATCCTGCCTCATCCACACCGCGTTGGTCGTCTGCAGCAGGAAGCTGTCCTCACCGCCGAAAAGACCCGCGGCAACCCTGTCGGACTGCTGCTGCATCCATACGGCGACCGGATTGTAGAGTACGACCGACAGGCCGCCGAGCACGAGAGCCACCAGAGCGGCCGGTGCGCCGAACTGCCAGACCGAAATGCCCGCCGCCCGGGTGACAACCAGCTCCAGGCCGCGGCTCAGGGTGACAAAGGCGGAGATGGAGCCGAACAGGACGGCAAAGGGGATGACCTGTTCCAGCAGCAGCGGCACGCGCAGAAGCGAAATGATGCTGACGCGCAGCACGGAAATATCACCCTGCTCACCGGCACGGCGCAGCAGTTCCAGCACATCGAACAGGAAAATCAGGATCGCAGCCAGCAGGAACAGTCCGAGGATGGACCGCAGGAACCGGCGGGAGAAATAAAGGGAGAGGGTCGGCCCAAGCATTCCGGTCAGGCTCCCTTCGACAGGCGGCGGCTGAGACGGTTCTGCAGGCGCTCGCTGAAGTCTGTCATGCGTTCAACCAGCTTTGCAAGCCAGCGGGGGGCCGCCCCCGTGTCGGACTGGAGAATGAACCAGGCCGGCAGCACGATGCCGAGCACCGGCACGGTATAATAGGCCGCGATGATCGCAGCCGAGCCGCTTGCAAGCGATGTCGCGCCAAAGCCTGCCGTGCGCAGCAGGATGCAGCCGCCGAGCGCTCCCAGCAGCGCAAGCCCGCGGTCCTGACGCGTGGTACGGGCCTGGCCAAGGAAGACAAAGACGATCAGGCCAAAGGCAATGGCATAAAGCGGCTGGCTGAAACGGTTGTGAAGTTCCGCCGCGATCCGCTCCGGATACCGCTGTGAAAACTCGTCAGGCGCCGGATTGCTGATGAGAGCCCATGTGGAGCGCTCGCTGGCCTTGTAGACTGGCTCAACCGCTTCCGGAACAAGGCTCGACAGGTCGAAGGCATAGGACTGGAAGCGGACGATCGAGATGTCGCCGCTCGTCTTCGGACGGCGCTGGATCGTGCCGTTCTGCATCACCAGCAGCGTCAGCCCCTGCACCTCGACAATGTGCCCGACCTCGGACTCATAGGTGAAGATCGTGGCCGGATCGCGTGTGTCATGCAGCAGCAGCCCATCCAGCGCACCATCACCGGAGCGGTTGCGGATGTGGAATGTCAGACCGTCTGCCATGGAAATGAAGCGGCCGGGCTTGACGATATTCGCCACAAGATCGACCCGCACGCGGGTGATTTCATCGCGCAGCCGTGCCAGCCCCTCCGGCGCCACGTAAAGCGACATGGCGCCCGTCAGGAGGGCGATGCCGAGCGCGAAGATGAGGACTGGCCGGAGCACCAGATAACGGGAGCCGCCGGTGGCATTGATGACGATCAGCTCGCTGTCACTCGACAGGGCGTTGAGAACGAGGATCAGGGCAATCATCAGTGCGAAAGGCGCCACGATGACGACCAGAAACGGCATCGCCAGCATCGTGATGGAGATGAACTGGACAATGGTCTGGCCCTTGGACGTGACCAGATCGAGCTGGCGCAGGGCCTGCGTCGCCCACACCACGCCGGTCATGGCCGCGAGGGTCATCGTAAAGACGAAAACAGACCGGCGGATGATGTAACGTTCGAGTGTCTTCATGCTCTCTGCCGGACTGCAACGCGGTTCAACCGCAGACCTTTTCCACCCGATCATGGCCTTTCAAAGCCGCCGGATGCCGGACTGCAGCAGACTGCCCGATTGCAGATTTATTCGGCAAAGGCTTGCTGCACAAGGCATATCAGGCCACATTGCTGGAATTTACCGCATCCTGGCCCGTCTTTTACGGGCGAGTGAACCCAAGATGGAAAAATGAACAAGCTTACGAAAATCCAATTCGGCAAGGCCTCCGCTGCGCCGGCTCCTGCCGCTGTCGTTCTGGCTGACGATTCTCTGGCCGCCGGTCCGCTGGCCGCAGGACTGCTGGATGCGCTGCCGGGCGGTCTTGCCCGCGCGGCCAGTGCCGGCGGCTTCAAGGGCAAGCGCGGCTCGAAGCTGGATCTCGTGGCGCCCGGCGGGCTTGATCTCGACCGTCTTTTCGTCTTCGGCCTCGGCAAGGCGGAAGACATGCAGGACACCGACTGGCTGAAGCTGGGCGGTTCCGTGCAGGCGGCGCTGGCCGGTGCCCGTGCTGCCGATGCCATCGTCTATCTGGAGCTGCCCGGCGGCGGCGAGGTGAGCGCCAAGGCCGCCGCCCAGTTCGCGCTTGGGGCAAAGCTGCGCTCCTACAGCTTCGATGCCTACAAGACGAAGAAGGATGAGGACGGCCAGCCGGTCGAGCTGACGCTCAACATCATCGGCCCGGAATCCAAGGCTGCCAAGAAGGCCTTTGCCGATGCGGAAGCTGTCGGTGAGGGTGTTCTGCTGGCGCGCGATCTGGTCAATGAGCCGGCCAATGTGCTCGGGCCCGTGGAGTTTGCGGACCGCGCCGCAAAGCTCGAAAAGCTTGGTGTGGAGATCGAGATCCTCACCGAAAAGGAAATGAAGAAGCTGAAGATGGCCGCGCTTCTTGGCGTGGCGCAGGGCTCCGTCCGTCCGCCGCGCCTTGTCATCATGCGCTGGAACGGCGGCAAGAAGGATGAAGCCCCGGTCGCCTTCGTCGGCAAGGGCGTCGTGTTCGACACCGGCGGCATTTCCATCAAGCCGGCGGCCGGCATGGAAGACATGAAGGGCGACATGGGCGGCGCGGCTGCCGTCACCGGCCTCATGCATGCGCTGGCGGCCCGCAAGGCCAAGGTGAATGTCATCGGCATCATCGGCCTCGTCGAAAACATGCCGGACGGCAACGCCCAGCGTCCGGGCGACATCGTGCGTGCCATGTCCGGCACCACGATCGAGATCCTCAACACCGATGCCGAAGGCCGTCTCGTGCTGGCCGATGCGCTCTGGTACACGCAGGAGCGTTTCAAGCCGAAGTTCATGATTGATCTCGCCACCCTGACCGGCGCCGTCATCATCGCCCTCGGCAACCAGAATGCAGGCCTCTTCTCCAACAACGACGAACTGGCGCAGCGCCTGTTTGCCGCTGGCGAGACGACCGGCGAAAGCGTCTGGCGCCTGCCGCTGTCCAAGGCCTATGACAAGCTGATCGACACCCCCAATGCGGACGTGAAGAACACCGGCGGGCGCACCGCTGGCTCCATCACGGCAGCACAGTTCCTGCAGCGCTTCGTCAATGATGTGCCCTGGGCGCATCTGGATGTGGCGGGAACGGCGATGGGCTCCGTCAAGGACGAGATCAGCCAGGGCTGGGCGTCCGGCTTCGGCGTGCGCCTGCTCGACCAGCTGGTGCGCGACCACTACGAAGGCTGACACAGCTCCTAGCTGTTTTGGGGCGGCGGCTTAGCTGCTGCCGCCCCGGTTCCACTTCTGCCGGGGGACGCGATGTATACGCCCGCGCATTTTGCCGAAGCCGATCCCGATGAAATCGAATGCCTGATCAGCGCATTTCCGCTGGCGGCGGTGGTGGCTGACACGCCGGGCGGACTTTGCGCCAATCATCTGCCGCTTTTGCTGTCCGGGGACAGGCTCACCGGCCATGTGGCGCTGGCCAATGCGATGCACGAAGAGGTGCCGGACGGTGCGCCGGTGCTGGCCATCTTCCGGGGCGGCGATGCCTATGTCAGCCCCAACTGGTACCCCAGCAAAGCCGAGACCCACCGGGCGGTGCCGACCTGGAACTATCAGGTGGTGCATGTCCACGGCCATATCCGCTGGCTGCGGGAGGCGGCGGCCAAGCGCCGGATCGTCAGCCTTCTGACCAGCCGCTTCGAGAAACCGCTGAACGGGGAGGGCGCCTGGAAGATGGGCGATGCCCCGGCCGACTATCTTGAGGACATGATCAGCAAGATCGTTGCGCTGGAAATCTCCATCTTGCGGATCGAGGCAAAGTCCAAGCTGAACCAGAACCATCCCGAGGCAAACCGCCAAGCCGTCGCGCAGGAACTTGCCGCACGCGGCGCTGATCACCTTGCTGCTGCAATGCGCCGGAAGAGCGGGGAGTGAGGCTCTTCAGGACCCAATCTCAATGGCGCCGCAGGTCAAAGGCGGTACGCGTTATCCACAGCATCTCAACAGAAAACCCGCCGGTTTTCCGGCGGGTTATCAAAACGCTTCTTCACAGGATGCAGCAGGTCTGCAGACCCGCGTCACGCCCGGTTCAGGGGCTCAGCAGGCCTTGTAGGTCTGGCACTGCGTGGTGTTCTCCGTCACCACAAGACCCAGTGCTGCCGTTGCTCCGGCCAGACCCATGACCATGGTGAAGAACAACGCAACGCGAACAAGCATGAAAACCCCCGGGGAAATGGCCGCAAACGGCCCTGAAACTTCTGCGCCGGTTCATTCAGAATCGACCTGAATGTTTTCCGGTTCTTTCACCATACCGGCCGCGCATTTGCGAGCGGTTAATGCTAGATGTCTGTCCGCATGTCCATTCCGGCACAGCACGTTTTGCGCTTATTGCCCGGTGATGTTGCACCTGCGCATCACCAATGGGGCGCCTGCGCGGCGGGCGGGGCAAAAAGGTCTGCAAACGTGGCGCAAGCATGGCAGGCTGGGGCGCTGCCGGGGATAACCCGCAACTTTTCACCGCGCTGCGCGGAAGGCCGCAAGCGCACCGGAAATCATGTGAGGAATCATCAGTGAGCACGGAAGTCCTGTTCTACCATCTGACCCGCCAGCCGCTGGAAGACGTGCTGCCGGGCCTGTTGATGAAATGCCTGGAGCGGGACTGGAAGGTCGTGGTGCAATGCGGCTCGGATGAGCGCTGCGCCGCACTGGATGCGCATCTGTGGAGCTTCTCCGATCACGAGTTTCTGCCGCACGGAACCATCGCCGATGGCTTCCCCGAGCATCAGCCGGTGTTCCTGACCACGGGGCCGGACAATCCCAATGGGGCTGAGGTGCGCTTTCTGGTGGACCGGGCCGCGCCGCCCCCCATCGAGGGCTATGGCCGTGTCGTCGTCATGTTCGATGGCAATGATCAGGAAGCTCTGGCCGAGGCCCGTCAGCACTGGAAGCTGTTCAAGGGGCAGGGGGCTGAGGTCACCTACTGGCAGCAGCGCGATGGCGGCGGCTGGGAGCGCAAGGCCTGAGGCTGTCTGCATTCCCGGCGCATTGTCATCTTCCTCTGCCGGAAGGTTTGCGGCTGTTTGATTGGCCGGCTCAAGAAAAACATTCGGCGTGCTTTCGTAACCTCTGCCGTCCCTTTCGTTTTGCTGCGCCACCTCTTGCAGCAGCGGCGCGCTCCGGCATGTGTTGAAAATCAGATTTGAATTTTTCTTGCGTTACAGCGCCTGTGGCTTTCTGTTTTTTACAGGACCATCCCGCGTGAGGCCTTGCAGCGGGGCTTTTCCTATTTGCCCTTTGGCACGGAAAAGACGTCTAATTCATCGCCGGGTACCGATTTTCATTGAGTGTTGCGCCCAAAGGGGGTAACAGCCCCCCAACAGGTTTTGTCCCTGTCCTCAGGACCGGATCCGCAAAGGGCACGAGATGATTTCCACCCCCTATTATCTGATCGACAAGTCGAAGCTTCTGCCGAACATGGAGAAGATCGCATGGCTGCGTGAGGCCTCCGGCGCAAAGTCGCTGCTGGCGCTCAAGTGCTTTGCGTCCTGGTCCGTGTTCGATTTCATGTCGAACTACATGGACGGCACCACCTCGTCGTCGCTTTATGAGGTGAAGCTCGGCCGGGAGAAATTCCCCGGCGAGACGCACGCCTATTCGGTGGCCTATGCGCCGGATGAGATCGACGAGGTGATTGCCTCGTCCGACAAGATCATCTTCAACACCATCGGCCAGCTGGCGCGTTTCGAGAGCCAGTCGGCGAACCATGTGCGCGGCCTGCGCGTCAATCCGGGTGTCTCCACCTCGGATTTTGATCTCGCCGACCCGGCCCGCCCGTTCTCGCGCCTTGGCGAGCATGACCCGGAGACGATCGCAAAGGCCGCGGACAAGATCACCGGCTTCATGTTCCACAACAACTGTGAGAACGCCGATTTCGACCGTTTCGACGGCATGCTTGGCCATATCGAGCAGCGCTTCGGCTTTCTCATCCGCCAGATGGAATGGATCAGCCTCGGCGGCGGCATTCATTTCACCGGCGAGGGCTATCCGCTGGAAAAGTTCGCCGAGCGGCTGAAGCGCTTTGCGGGCGAAAACGAAGTGCAGGTCTATCTGGAGCCCGGCGAGGCGGCGATCACAAAGTCCGCCACGCTGGAAGTGACAGTGCTTGACACGCTGCACAACGGCAAGAACCTTGCCATCGTCGACAGCTCCATTGAGGCGCATATGCTGGATCTGCTGATCTACCGGCAGAGCGCCAAGGTCGAGCCGAATGCGGGTGATCATGAGTGGATGGTCTGCGGCAAGTCCTGCCTTGCGGGCGACATTTTCGGCGAGTTCCGCTTTGAAAAGCCGCTGGCTGCCGGTGACCGGCTCTCCCTTCAGGATGCGGCCGGCTACACGATGGTCAAGAAGAACTGGTTCAATGGCGTGAAGATGCCGGCGATTGCGGTGAAGGAGCTGGATGGCTCCGTGCGCCTTGCCCGCGACTTCACCTATGACGATTTCACGGCGGCCCTGTCGTGATTTCAGCCTCACACTGAGGCTGTGCAACCCTTAGAGACCCAAGGAGGACTATGGGCGAAATGAAGCGCAACGTACTCATCATCGGCGCCGGTGGCGTAGCGCAGGTTGTCGCGCATAAATGTGCGCAGAACAACGACCTGCTCGGCGACATTCATATTGCTTCGCGCACCGTTGCGAAGTGTGAGCGGATTCTGGACAGCGTCCGCGAAAAAGGCAGCCTGAAGGTCGAGGGTGTTCTTCAAGCCCATGCCCTCAATGCGATGGACACTGCCGCCGTTGCGGACCTGATCCGCAAGACCGGCGTGCAGATTGTCATCAACGTCGGTTCTGCCTTCGTCAACATGACCGTGCTGGAAGCCTGCATCGAGACCGGTGCGGCCTATATGGACACGGCCATCCACGAAGACCCGAAGAAGATCTGCGAGACGCCGCCCTGGTACGGCAATTACGAGTGGCAGCGCCGCGAGCGCTGCGCTGAGAAGGGCGTCACCGCCATTCTGGGCGTCGGCTTTGATCCGGGCGTGGTCAATGCCTATGCACGCCTTGCCATCGACGAATATGTGACCGAGCCGGAGTCGATCGACATCATCGACATCAACGCCGGTTCGCATGGCCGCTGGTTCTCCACGAACTTCGACCCGGAGATCAATTTCCGCGAGTTCACCGGCACGGTCTATTCCTGGCAGCAGGGCGCCTGGCAGTCGAACAAAATGTTCGAGGTCGGCAAGGTGTGGGACATGCCGGTCGTCGGCGAACAGCAGACCTACATGACCGGTCATGACGAGGTGCATTCGCTCTCGGCCAACTATCCGCAGGCGGACGTGCGCTTCTGGATGGGCTTCTCCGATCACTATATCAACGTCTTCACCGTGCTGAAGAACCTCGGCCTCCTGTCCGAGCAGCCGGTCAAGACGGCGGAAGGCGTGGAAGTCGTGCCGCTGAAGGTGGTCAAGGCCGTGCTGCCGGACCCGTCCTCGCTCGCGCCCGACTACACCGGCAAGACCTGCATCGGCACGCTGGTGAAGGGCAAGAAGGACGGCAAGCCGGCCGAAGTGCTCGTCTTCAACGTGGCCGACCACAAGGAAGCCTACAATGAAGTCGGTTCGCAGGGCATCAGCTACACCGCCGGCGTGCCGCCGGTCGCCGCTGCCATGCTGATCGCCGATGGCACCTGGGACGTCGGCGCGATGAAGAATGTCGAGGAGCTTGACCCCAAGCCCTTCCTCGCCATCCTCAACCGCATCGGCCTGCCGACCGAAATCAAGGACGCCTCCGGCACCCGGCCCTTCACGGCCTGACCCGGACTGCACCGCAAGACCTTCTCAGGCCTCCGGGAAACCGGGGGCCTGATTTGTATTGGGGGGATATGGACTGGGTGCTCACCCCATCCTCCGTCATGCCACGGCTCGACCGTGGCATCCATGCCGTTGCCTCTCGATACGGCGCAGCTTGCAGGTTTCCATCCGCGCCTGTCCCCGTGCAGCAAGTTCAGGGCATGGATGCCACGATCAGGTCGTGGCATGACGAAAGCGGGGAGGGTGTGCCGTGCGGGGAGGCAGAGCGGCGAGGAGGAAGCGCGGCGGGGGATTGTCCGATGGAGGCGGGGATCCCGGTGCAAGGTGCAAGGTGCAAGGCTTGAGGTGAGCAGAGCGCTCAACCATCACTCCGTCATGCCACGGCTCGACCGTGGCATCCATGCCGTTGCCTCTCGATACGGCACAGCTTGCAGGTTCCCATCCGCGCCCGTCCCCGTGCGGTGAATTCAGGGAATGGATGCCACGATCAGGTCGTGGCATGACGAAAGTTGAGAGGGCGTGCCGTGCGGGGAGGCAGTGCGCTCAACCCATCCCCGTCATGCCACGGCTCGACGGAGGCGGGGAGGGGCAGATTTGGTTATCCTCTTGCGCAGGCCTTTGGCTGCCCGAAGAACGGCAGCGCGCCGTAATCCCGTTGTGGACCGGCCCGCGTGATCATCCGGCCTGGTGGCTGCAGACTGGCGCAGACGTCCTGTTCAGCAGAAGAAGAACATCGGAAAGCGGCATGGGCTGGCCGAGAAGATAGCCCTGCACCTGCGGGCAGCCAATGCTGCGCAAAAGCTCCATCTGGTCTTCTCTTTCGACACCCTCGGCGATCACCAGCATGCCGAGAGATTTTCCAAGGTCTATGATGCTGCGCATGATCTCCTTGACGCGCAGGTTCGGTTCATTGGGATCAAGACGGGCAATGAAACTGCGGTCGATCTTGAGAATGTCGACCGGCACCCAGCTGAGATACTCAAATGACGAGTAGCCTTTGCCGAAGTCGTCCAGCGCCACCCGCACGCCAAGGGCCCGCCATTCGTTGAGCCGCTCCACGGCAGCCTTTTCGTTGTCCAGAAACACCGATTCTGTGATTTCCAGCTCCAGCCGCTGTGCCGGCAGACCGGTCCGTGCCAGGATATCCGTGACCTTTTGCGCAAAGCGTGCATTGCCGACCTGGACCGGCGAGACGTTGACGGCCACGCTGAGATGACCTGGCCATGACCTGGCCTGTTCGCAAGCTGCCGCAAGCACCCATTCGCCAACCTGATCGATCAGGCCTGTCTCCTCCAGAATGGGAATGAACCGGCTTGGCGGAACGGGACGGTTGTGCTGGTTGCGCCAACGCAACAGCGCTTCGAAGCCAATCAGCCGGCGCGTCATGGTGCAAAAGCGGGGCTGGTAGTTCAGTTCAAACTTCTGCTCCGAGACGGCTGTCCGCAACGCGGCAACCAGATTCCGGCGGCTGTTGAGTTCATCCAGCATGATCGGCCGGAAGAAGGCGTAATCGCTGCGTTTCGGCTTGCGGCTCTTGGCGTGGTACATTGCGACATCGGCATCAACCAGAATGTCGCGGCGGCCGGCCCTGTCTCCGGTGGCAATGGCGATGCCGATACTGCATCCCATTCGGAAGACGCGCGTGTTGGATTCTATCGGGCTGCCAATGCTGGCGATCAGCTGGCGGGCCAGCGACCGCAGAGCCATTCTGGAGGTCTGGTTTTCCAGCACGACGACGAATTCGTCCCCCCCAAGCCGGGCGATGGTGTTCTGTCCGTTTCCACCGGCAGATGCGATGCGTTCTGCCAGAACCTTGAGCACCTGATCGCCGGTGTCATGCCCATAGGCATCATTCACAGCCTTGAAATCATTGAGATCGATCAGCAGCACGGCGAAACCGTTGATGGCACCGGCCTCGAGCCTGGCCGACACGGCCGTGATGTGCTGGCGCAGGAAGGCACGGTTGTGCAGAGCTGTCAGCACATCGCGGTAGACGAGCTCCTTGAGTTCACGCTCCCGCTCGCGCAGCTTTGCCGTGATCTGCCATTGTTCCGTGATGTCGATACGGCGCGACATGGTGGCGCCTGTTCGGGACTTCATGCGGAAGTAGATATAGGTCCTGCCGCCAAGGGTCTGGATTTCCCTGTGGTGGTCAACGAGGGTGCTGGCGAGCTCGGCACGCCCGGCAAGATAGGCATCCGGATCGGTGCGGGCGAGGGGATCATCGATGATGCCAGCCTCAAGGTCGAGCTTGTAGAGATCGAGGTGCCGTGCCCCAAGCAGGCCTTGCCGCCCGGGATAATGCGGAAAGACCCGGTGGTATGCCGGGTTGGAGAACACCACACCATCTTCCTCATCATAAAAGGAAATGGCTTCCTCGCTTTGCTCCAGTGCCTCCAGCACCATCTGCGTGAGCTTCTGACGCTGCAGCGTGCGCAGGCTGCTGTCTGTCAGGCGGATGAGATTCTGCCGGACGGCCTGCTTTCCGGAATCAAGCTGCGGACAGCGCAGGACAACTCCGCCGATGATCTGCCCGTCACTGTGAAGCCGGAAAAATGCCGGGCGCTCAAGGCTTGCGGTCCCGGCCAGCTCCGGCTCCGGGTTTTGCCTATCCGCAAGCCAGGCGCTGATCGCTTCCACCGGCAGGTCTGTCATGCCGGCGCAGTAAGCCCGGCGGATGGAACGTCTGTTCAGAGCCGCAACGAAGCCGGCAAGCTGGGTTGGCCCCAGCATCCGTTCACAGGCCGTATGGAGCGCCTTGAAAATCCCGGTTTCATCCGCTGCCTGTTCCATGCCGATAACGGCGTCCGTAAAATCACGGGAAAAAGCAACGGCTTGGGTCATAATCTCTTTCAAAGAATCAGGTGGCGGGATTCGGAGCAGAACTCATCTCGAACTTGATGATAAACGACATTATTGGCATGACAGTTTGATGTCATTTTGGTTCAGCGTTTTCGTTGAGGTGTTTGACAGGCCGTCTGCTGCATTTGGTTGTGCAGTTTGTGGGATATATCTTTGGTTGATTTTGTGCGGAGCTGCTTGAGCGCGCCCGGCAGTGGAAATTACTGCAGGACAGAGCCTGAAACCTGAGCTTTGACGCAGAGGTGTGACGGCTGGCCGTGGCATGCAGGTGTCCCTCCGCGCCTGTCGCCGTGCAGTGAATTCAGGGAATGGATGCCACGATCAGGTCGTGGCATGACGAAAGCGGGGAGGGCGTGCCGTGCGGGGAGACAGTGCAGCGGGGAGGCAGCGCGGTGGGGGCGGGGAGCTTGGTACGAGGGGCAAGGCTTGAGGTGAGCAGTGCGCTCAACCCATCACTCCGTCATGCCACGGCTTGACGAAAGCGGGGAGGGTGTGCCGTGCGGGGAGACAGTGCAGCGGGGAGGCAGCGCGGTGGGGCGATTGCCCGATGGGGGCGGGGAGCTTGGTACGAGGGGCAAGGCTTAAGATGAGCAGTGCGCTCACCCCATCCTCCGTCATGCCACGGCTTGACCGTGGCACCCATGCCGTTGCCTCTCCACACAGCGGATCATTCGTGTTTTGTCCCCGTGCGGTGAGCTCAGGTAATGGATGCCACGATCAAGTCGTGGCATGACGAAAACGGGGAGGGTGGCGGAACGAGCGCCCCTCAGAACGGCAGAAGCCGCGTTGCCTTGGGGGTGATCCCCTCGCGCATCAGGAATTTGCGCAAGGGCGGGAAGCGGCCGGCGGCGTAGAGGCCGAGGGAGCGCAGGGCCTGGACGGGGAGCATGTCCGTCAGCAGCGAGCGGTTGAGGAGATCCACTGCCGTGGTGCGGCTGGTGATGTCCGGCTTGCGGGCGCTGTCATAGCGGGCGAGCGTCAGAGCGCTGCCCACATCCTCGCCACGGGCCTTGGCCTCGCCTGCGATACGAGCGAGATCGGCCACATCGCGCAGGCCCAGATTGAGCCCCTGCGCACCGATGGGCGGGAACACATGCGCCGCCTCGCCGATGAGGGCGCAGCGGTTGGCGGCGGCTTTCTTCGCGATCATGCCGCTGAGCGGATAGACCTGACGGGGGCTGGCGATCCGGAAGGCGCCGAGCACCGAATGGGCGCGCCGCTCCAGCTCCAGCGCCAGTGCGCCATCTTCGTAAGCCTTGAGATGTGTGGCTGTTTCCGGCGTGACGACGCAGACGAGCGACGACATGCGCCCCGGCAGCGGCACCAGCGTGAAAGGGCCGGTGGGCGTGTGGAATTCGGTGGAGACCGAGCCATGCGGCCGGTCATGCTCCAGGTTCATCACCAGCGCCATTTGCGGGTAGGACCATTCGCGCACGTCAATCCCGGCGGCTTGACGAACCATGGAGGTGCGGCCATCGGCGCCCACCGCAAGGGCAGCCGTCAGCGTGGCACCGTCTTCCAGTGTCAGACGCACCTCTGCCTCGGCAGGCTCAAGCTTTGCAAGGCGGGTCTTGAGCCATGTGAGGCCGTCAGCCTTCAGGACGGCGGCTTCCAGTTCCGCGTTCAGCTCCCGGTTCAGCACATTGTAGCCGAAGGCCTCCAGTCCCAGTTCCGAAGCATCAAAGGTGGTTTCGGGTGCACGGATCAGGCGGCGGGTGTCGTCGATGAGGCGCATGTGGGCCAGAGGCGCAGACCGGGCGGCGAGCTTGTCCCAGACGCCGATTTCGTCCAGCAAGGCGACAGAGGCCTGCAGCAGCGCCGTGGTGCGGGCGTCTTTCGTGTTCACCTCCGGCGCGACGAGAGCGGTGCGCAAGCCCCTGCGGGCCAGCAGCAGGGCAGCGGCCATGCCGGAAGGCCCCGCACCAATGACGGCAGCGTCAAAATCCCTGTGGCGGTTCTGATCCTGTGCCTTGTCCATCGTGCCTGCGGCGGAAGCTGTGTTCATGTCTCTTGCCCGATCTGTGGCCTGATCTTTTGACCTGTTGAGGACAGGATGGCGCCCCATGAGGGAAATGCAAGGCCTTGACCTTGCGCAAAGCGTCGCGCCCCGCGCCGGGGTAAGGGGTATGACACTGACAGGCAAGTGCTTTCGCTGCAGGGGCCGGAACACTTGACCGGTGGACGGCAGGAAAGATGCTCATGAGCAGCAGTGCGCCAATGCCTGAGAACGTCAAGGCTGACGAAGCGGGGGAAAAGACCGGGGGCAGCGATGCATCCGGCGGACGCCGTCTCGTCATCCTTCTGTGCAGCCTGCTGGCGGTGGCCGGTTGGCTTTACCTTGCCGCCGTGGTCGCGGCGATGGTTCCGGTCATGGACATGACCGAGGCCGGGCCGGGCATGGGTCTCTTCAACGCCTTCAATATTTTCGACGGGTTGCCGAAGGACGTGCGCGCTGCGCTGGCCGTGCTGTGCCTGCCAGCGGGTGCCACCACATTCGGCATGCCGGCCGAGGACTGGGGCGTGGGCGGAGCGGGGCTTGTCTTCCTCATGTGGATGATGATGACGCTGGCCATGATGCTGCCCACGGCGATGCCTGTGTTTCTGTCGCATGCGAAGCGCCGTGCCGGTGCCGTCTCCGGTCCTTCTGCCGCGGTCACGGTCAGCCTGCTGGCGCTCGGCTATCTCACCATCTGGACGGCCTATTCGCTCGCCGCGACGCTGGTTCAATGGCTGCTGACGGATTACGGCCTGCTGTCGTCGATGATGGCCCCGGTGTCGCTGGTGTTTTCGGCCACCACGCTGATTGCCGCCGGGCTGTACCAGTTCACCCCGGCCAAGCAGGCCTGTCTCCTGCGCTGCTGGTATCCGCGCTGGTCCAGCCCTGTTTCGGGCGGTGCGGCGGCGGCATTCTACCGGGAAGGCCTGATCCAGGGGCTGGCCTGCCTTGGCTGCTGCTGGGCGCTGATGACCGTCATGTTCGCGGTCGGCATCATGAACATCATCTGGGTGGGGCTGCTCGGGGCGGTGATGGCGCTGGAAAAGAACCTGCCGAGCCGCTGGTTCTACAAGGCCGTCGGCGTTTTCCTGCTGCTGTGGGGGGCTTCGCTGATGGGGGCAACGCTGGTTCTCAGCGGGAAAATTTGAGCTGAAATTCGCAGAAATCCGCCGGATTTCCTGAAAATCCTGCTTTGCTGCCTGTCATGATATTGAAATATTGCCCAAACAGGTGCATTGATCTTGCTTGCGCAGGTGTGAGCCGGGCGTGGTGGGAACCAATGCGTCGGCCGTGTGTTATGTCACGGATGCGGGCAGGGGCGTGCCGGCATCCGGTTCAAGGAACCGGTTCTGGCAGGATCTGTGCCTGCCGCGCGCAAGAAGCGTGAAAGCATGGACAGATGTGCCGTTGAAGGCACCGGCATCCGGACTGCCGCAGGGCGGGCCGGGCAAAGGGAAAGTGAACGCCGTGACTGACATTACCCCTGAAAAGCGGTCCCATGTGCCGGCGCTGTTCCTCATTCATGTGCTGACGGCCTCCGGCGCGCCGATTGCCCTTGCGGCGCTCCTGGCGGGTGCACGCGGCAACTGGCAGGAAATGTTCGTCTGGCTCGGCCTTGCGCTGGTGGTCGATGGCATCGACGGCCCCTTGGCGCGCAAATACAACATCGCCGAACGGTTGCCGCGCTGGTCCGGCGCCTCGCTGGATTTCGTCATCGATTACGCCACCTACGTGTTCCTTCCCGCCTTCGCCCTGGCCGCCGGGCCCATGCTGGACCGGCCGTGGAACTGGATCTGCGGCGGCCTCGTCGTCTTCACCGGTGCGCTCTATTTCGCCGACAACGGCATGAAGACCCACGACAAGGCGTTCAAGGGCTTCCCGGCCTGCTGGAACATGGTCGTCTTCGGCCTGATGCTGCTGTCGCCCTCGCAGGGCTTCACCATCGCCGTTGTCCTGGCCTGCTGCCTCTTCACCTTCATGCCGGTGCGCTTCGTCCATCCGGTGCGCGTCAAGCGCTGGCGTCCGCTGACGCTGGTCATGACCGCCGCCTGGCTTGCGGCCGCCGGCATCGGCTTGTGGAACGAAATGACCCTGAGCGAGCCGATGGCCTGGGTCTTCGGCATCTCCAGCCTTTACCTGCTGACGGTTTCTGCCGTGCATCAGGCGCTGGAACGCTACGCCTGACCGGAAGGTCACATGGGCCGCTTTCGCATCAGAAAGCGGCTTTCCCATTGAACGGTATTGCCTTTATCCTGCGCGCGGAAATGCCCTGCGCGGGCGTGGCTTTCTGTGGCCCGCAGGCAGGGCCTGATTTTGCCGTAACGGCGCAAATGATCTGGAGGAGATATCATGGTTCATGCCATCCGCATTCATCAGACCGGTGGTCCCGAGGTTCTGACCTGGGAGGCTTTCGAGCCGGGCAAGCCGGGGCCGGGTGAGGCGCGGGTGCGCCATGAGGCCGTGGGGCTGAACTTCATCGATGTCTATTACCGCACCGGGCTTTATCCGGCGCCGAACGGCCTGCCCTTCATTCCCGGCAACGAGGGCGCGGGCGTGGTGACCGAGGTGGGCGATGGCGTGTCCCACGTGGCGCCGGGCGACCGGGTCGCCTATGTCGGCCCGCTCGGCTCCTATGCGCAGGAGCGCCTTGTCCCGGCAGACCGTCTGGTGAAGCTGCCGGAGACGATTGCCTGTGACGTTGCCGCTTCCATGATGCTGAAGGGCATGACAGCGCGCTACCTGCTGCGCCGCACCTTCAAGGTTGGCCCCGGTTCCACCATCCTGTTCCATGCGGCCGCTGGCGGCGTCGGCCTCATTGCCGGACAGTGGGCTGCGCATCTGGGCGCCACGGTCATCGGCACGGTTGGCTCGGACGAAAAGGCGGAACTCGCCAAGGCGAACGGCTACACCCATGTCATCAACTACCGCACGGAGAATTTCGTCGAGCGGGTGAAGGAGATCACCGGCGGCAAGGGCTGCGATGTGGTCTATGATTCCGTGGGCCGCGACACATTCCCCGGCTCGCTCGACTGCCTGAAGTTCATGGGCCTCTTTGCGTCCTTCGGTCAGTCCTCCGGCCCGATCACCGATTTCAACATCGGCATGCTGGCGCAGAAGGGCTCGCTGTTTGCCACCCGCCAGACCCTGTTCAATCACATCGCCGCCCGTTCCGACCTTGAGGAAACGGCTGGTGAATTGTTCGACGTGGTGGAGCAGGGTGTCGTCTCGATCCAGATCAACCAGCGCTACAAGCTGTCCGATGCTGCCACCGCGCACCGGGATCTGGAAGCGCGCAGGACCACCGGCACATCGGTGATGCTGCCCGAATAAGGCTGGCGGCATTTCGGGCTGAAAAAGGTGAGGGGGCATGGAAACCGGGCGCAAGACAGCCGAACCTGACCGGTCGCGCAGTCTCTATGCGCCCGCCATGCGCTACTTTGCGGCTGTGGCCGAAGCCGGGTCGATCCGCGCTGCGGCCCGCCATCTCAATGTCGCTTCGTCGGCGGTGAACCGGCAGATCCTGTGGCTGGAAGAAGCGCTGGACCTCGCCCTGTTCGAGCGGCTGGGCCGGGGCCTGCGCCTGTCGCCTGCAGGCGAGGTGCTGCTTGCCCATGTGCGGCGCACCTATTCCGACTTTGAAGGCACGGTGGCGGAACTGGACGCGCTGAAGGGCCTGCGGCGCGGCACCGTGTCGGTGGCAACGGTCGAAAGCGTTGCCGATTCGATCCTGCCGCAGATCATCGGCTCCTTCCGCAAATCCTATCCGGGCATCCACGTTTCTGTGACCGTGACCAGCGCCCTGCAGGCGACCGGCATGGTGGAGCGGGCGGAGGCGGATATCGGCTTCACCTTCGATCCGCCGCGCACCTCGGCGCTGACAACCGCCTTTGCCCATGAACTGGTGATCGGTGCCGTCATGACGCCGGATCATCCGCTGGCCAGCCATGCCGGGGATCTGACACTGGCCGATTGCCTGCGTTATCCGCTGGCGCTGCCTGCCAAAGGCCTGTCGTTGCGCACCCGCATTGATGCGGCGCTCGCCCGCCTGCCGGGCAACATCCGCACCTATGTGGAAGCCAATTCCCTCAGCTTCATGCGGGCGCTCACAAGGCGCGGGGCGGTGGTCAGCTTTCAGACCAAGATCGGGCTTGAGGCAGATCTCGCCGGCGGGCTGCTGGTGTTCCGGCCCTTGAGCGATGCGCCGCTTCAGGCGGACAGGCTGGCGGTGGTCACATCCTCGCTGCGCGCGCTCGGGCTGGCGCCGGGCATGTTCTACGATCATGCCATGCTCGCCATCAAAGAGCACTTGCCGTTGATTGATGCCATTTAGGCATCGCTCCGCCCCCTAATCGGTTCTATTGTTTCCCCGGAAAGTAAGGCAACCTCAGGGTTGAGAAATTGCGGCTGGCGCGGGACGCCAGCCAGCCCGGGCCTGCGGACGCGCGGCAGCCCCGGGACCGGACGAGAGGGAGAGCAGAATGGGCCGTCTGACCACGCATGTCCTTGATACCGCCTTGGGCAAGCCTGCGGCAGGACTTGTGATCGAGCTTTGGGCGGTGGAGCCGAAGCCCTCGCGCCTGCGCCGGGTGGAAACCAATGCCGATGGCCGGGTCGATGGGGCGATCCTGGAAGGATCGGAGTTCGGCCCCGGCATCTATGAGCTGCGGTTCTTTGCCGGAGATTACCTCAAGGCCAGCGGCGCGCCGGTCACAGAGCCTGCCTTCCTCGACATGATCCCGATCCGTTTCGGCATTTCCAATGCGCGCGAGCATTATCACGTGCCGCTGCTGCTCTCGCCCTACGGCTATTCGACCTACAGGGGGAGCTGAGCCATGCGGGACACGATCCGCTTCCTGCGGGCAGGAAAAGTGGTGGAGCTGGCGGATATCGGGCCGATGGATACGGTGCTCGACTATCTGCGCCTCACCGAAAGGGCGACCGGCACCAAGGAAGGCTGCGGCGAGGGCGACTGCGGCGCCTGCACGGTGGCGCTTGGCCGGGTGATTGGTGGCAGGCTGACCTATCAGCCGGTCAATGCCTGCATCCAGCTTCTGGGCATGATCGACGGGGCGGAACTGGTGACGGTGGAGGATCTCGCCGCCGATGGCCGCCTGCATCCGGTTCAGGTGGCCATGCGCGACCTGCACGGCTCCCAATGCGGCTTCTGCACGCCGGGCTTCATCATGAGCCTTTTCACGCTCTATCACGCCGAAGGCATGGAAAAGAGCCGCAAGGCGGTGACGGAATGGCTGGCGGGGAACCTGTGCCGCTGCACCGGCTACCGGCCGATCATCGACGCGGCGCTGGCCAGCTGCTTCGAGGCGGCGGATGATGCCTTCTCCTGGCGTGCTGCCGAAACCCGTGAGGCGCTGCGGCGGCTGGCGGATTCCCGGGATGTGTTCATCGGTTCCACCGATCGTTTCTTTGCTGCACCTGCGACGGTGGACGGCCTCGCCGCGCTCTACAGCCAGTTTCCCGATGCCACGCTTGTGGCAGGCGCGACGGATGTGGGCCTTTGGATCACCAAGAGCCTGAGGACCCTGCCGCGTATCATCTGGCTGGGCCATGTGGCCGGCATGGACCGGGTGGAGGTGACGGGAGAGGGCATCATCCTCGGCGCTGCCGCCACCTATGCAGCCGCCGAACCGGCGCTGCGCGCTCTGGCGCCGGATCTGGGCGTGCTGCTGGGGCGCATCGGCTCCAAACAGGTCCGTGCGTCCGGCACGGTCGGCGGCAATATCGCCAATGGTTCGCCCATCGGCGACATGCCGCCAGCCCTCATTGCGCTCGGCGCCAGCATCGAGCTGCAGCAGGGCGACAATCTGCGCGATCTGCCGCTCGAAAGCTTCTTCATCGACTATGGCAAGCAGGACCGGCTGCCGGGCGAATTCGTGGCAGGCATCTTCGTGCCGCGTCCGGGCGCCAACCAGCATTTTCGCTGCTACAAGGTGTCCAAGCGGTTTGATCAGGACATCTCCGCCGTCATGGCGGCGTTCAATCTGACGGTCGTGGAGGGCGAAATCACCGCTGCGCGTATCGCCTTCGGCGGCATGGCGGCAACGCCGCGCCGGGCATTGGGGGCAGAGGCAGCCCTGACCGGAGCGCGCATCGACGATCCCGTTACCTGGGGCGCGGCCATCCGCGCGCTGCAGGAGGATTTCAAGCCGATCACCGACATGCGCGCGAGTGCGGCCTACCGCATGGAAGTCGCCCGCTCGCTGCTGGCCAAGGCCTTGATGGAGATTGCCGGGCCTGCCGAGCCCGTGCGCCTGCCCGTGCTTCAGCCGGAAGGAGGCGACCATGAACGCGCCGCATGACACCGCTCTGACGGAAGGCGCAGAGGCGCTGACCCATGTGCACCGCTCTCTGCCCCATGACAGCGCCGAACGGCATGTCACCGGCACAGCGGTCTATATCGACGATATGCCGGAGCCGCAGGGCACCTTGCATGTGGTGCCGGGCTGGGCGCGCCATGCTGTGCGCGGACCGCTGCTGGCGATGGACCTTGAGGCCGTGCGCAATGCGCCGGGTGTGGTGGCGGTGCTGACCGCTGCCGATGTGCCGGGCCTCAACGATTGTTCGGCCTCCTTCGGCGGCGATCCGGTGCTGGCGGACAAGGAAATCCTGTTCTATGGGCAGGTGGCCTTTGCCGTCGTTGCCACCAGCCGGGATGCTGCCCGCCGTGCAGCGCGCCTCGCGCAGATTGATGTCGGACCGCAGACGCCGATCATCTCCGTTGAAGATGCCATCGCCGCCGATGTGACCGTGCTGCCGGACTATCAGTTCCGCCGCGGTGCGCCTGAAGCAGGGCTGGCGAGCGCCGAGCACAAGCTCTCCGGTGTGTTCCATGTCGGCGGGCAGGAGCATTTCTACCTCGAAGGCCAGATTGCGTTGGCGATCCCCGGCGAGGAGCGGGCCGTTCAGGTCCATTCCTCCACCCAGCACCCGACCGAGGTGCAGCATGTGGTGGCCAAGGTTCTGGGCGTGCCCGATGCGCTGGTAACAGTCGATGTGCGCCGCATGGGCGGCGGCTTTGGCGGCAAGGAATCGCAGGCGAACCAGTGGGCCTGTCTTGCCGCGCTCGCCGCCCGCGTCACGGGCCGGCCCTGCAAGCTGCGGCTCGACCGGGACGACGACATGATCATGACCGGCAAGCGGCATGACTTCCGTGTCGACTGGACCGTTGGCCATGACAACACGGGCCGCATCCGCGCCGTGGACATGACGTTCTTCGCCCGCTGCGGCTATTCGGCGGACCTGTCGCTGGGCGTGGTGGACCGCACCATGTTCCATGCGGACAGCAGCTATTTCTATCCCGACGCCCAGATCCGCAGCCGCCGCCTGCGTACCGACACCTGCTCCAACACCGCATTCCGGGGCTTTGGCGGGCCGCAGGGCATGCTGGCGGCGGAGCGGATGATTGACGCCATCGCCATCACGCTGGAGCTTGATCCGCTGGAAGTGCGCAAGCGCAATTTCTATGACTGGGCCCGCAACCAGACGCCCTATGGCATGGTGGTGGAGGAGTGGCAGACGCTGCACACCATCGTGGAGCAGCTGGAAGTTACTTCCGCCTATTGGCAGCGCCGGGAGGAGGTGCGCGCCTTCAACGCCCGCAATCACGTGCTGCGCAAGGGGCTGGCGCTGACGCCGGTGAAATTCGGCATCTCCTTCACGCTCAAGCACCTCAATCAGGCCGGGGCGCTGGTGCATCTGTACACCGACGGCTCGATCCAGCTGAACCACGGCGGCACCGAGATGGGGCAGGGGCTTTATCAGAAGGTGGCGCAGGTGGTGGCGGAGGAATTCGGCGTCACCCTCGACAAGGTAATCATCACCGCCACCTCCACCGGCAAGGTGCCCAACACCGGCCCGACGGCAGCCTCCTCCGGCACCGATCTCAACGCCATGGCCGCGCGCAATGCGGCACGCGCCATCAAGGACAGGCTCATTGCCTTTGCGGCGGGGCACTTCCATTGTTCGCCGGAATCCGTTGTCTTTGCGGACAATCGGGTGCGCGCCGGAAGCGATGTGGTGAGCCTGGCGGAACTCGCCAAGCTTGCCCACATGGGCCGCGTTCACATGTCCGATGCGGGCTTCTATGCCAGCCCCAAGATCACCTGGGACCGTGACAGCGCCAGCGGCCGTCCGTTCCTCTATTTCGCCTACGGAGCGGCGGCGGCGGAAGTCACCATCGATACCATGACCGGTGAGATGACCGTGGACCGGGTGGACATCCTTCACGATGTGGGCCGTTCGCTCAACCCGGCCATCGATATCGGCCAGATCGAGGGCGGCTTCATTCAGGGCATGGGTTGGCTGACGACCGAGGAACTGGTGTGGGACGAGCAGGGGCGCCTGCGCACCCATGCACCCTCCACCTACAAGATCCCGGCCATTTCCGACACGCCGGCCGAGTTCAACGTGGCGCTCTATGCTTCCGCCGGCAATCCGGAGGAGACGATCTACCGCTCCAAGGCGGTGGGCGAGCCGCCGGTGATGCTGGCCAATTCCGTCTTCTGCGCCATCACCGATGCGGTCGCCTCGCTGCGGCCCGGCACCGTGCCGCAGCTGGACGCACCTGCCACGCCCGAAGCGATCCTGAAGGCGGTGCAGGCCATGCGGCAGGCGGGAGGAGCGCGATGATCCTCTGGCGGCGGATTCTGGATGAGCTGCGTGAAGGTGGGGCCTGCTGCCTCGTCACCGTCGCAGCATCGGCCGGATCCGCCCCGCGTGAGGCGGGTGCGCGCATGACCGTGCGTGCGGATGGCAGCATTTCCGGCACGATCGGCGGCGGAACGCTGGAGTTCGAGGCGATCCGCTGTGCGCTTGCCGGCATACGCGAAGGCCGCAGGGGGCTTGCCTTGCGCCGTGTGTCGCTGGGACCGGATCTCGGACAGTGCTGCGGTGGACGCGTCGATCTGGCGCTGGAGCATTTCACGGCAGAGGATATCGAACCCGTGCGGGCGCTGGTGCATGCGCAGGAGGAGCGCGGCGGACAGCTGGCGGTCCGGGCGGCTCTTGGGCAGGAAGGCGTGCCCCTGCAGCGGCAGGTGCTGGGGGATCTGCCCGCCGGGCCGAATTTCCAGCTGGCGGATGGCGTTATCACCGAACGCTTCGGCTTGGAGCTTCAGCCCGTGTGGCTGTTCGGGGCCGGGCATGTGGGCCGTGCCGTGGTGCTGGCGCTGGCACCGCTGCCGTTCGGGATCACTTGGATCGACAGCCGCCCGGACTTTTTTCCACCGGCGATGCCGGGAAATCTGCGCTACGTCAGCGTCAGCCGCCCGGCGGACTTGCTCAAGGATGCGCCGGACAGTGCCTTCATTCTCGTCATGACTCATTCCCATGCGCTGGATGAGGATATTGTGGCGGCAGCGCTGGCGGCGGACCGGTTTGCCTATGTCGGCGTGATCGGCAGCGAGACCAAGCGCGCGCGGTTCACGAGCCGCCTGCGCCGCCGGGGACTTGCGGAACGGCAGGTTGGCGGGCTGGTGTGCCCCATCGGGGCGGGTGGGGTGAAGTCGAAATTACCGGCGGCCATCGCGGCCTCTGTTGCGGTTGAACTACTGATTAAAAATGAGGCAGTAAAGCTGGAAGGTCTATACAATCAGCCTCTTGCGCAGGGGCAGAAGCCGGTCAATAACGCGGGGTGAACCCGACGGCAGAAGGGGCAGTGTGGAGTGGGCAGTCTCGATCAGACCGCAGATGGGCAGCAGGCCGCTGGGGGCATGGTGCGGCGGGCGCAAGGTGCGCCGCTGCTGAATGCGCGCGGCATCAGCAAGCATTTCGGCGCCATCGCGGCCAACAATGCGGTCAATCTCACCATCAACAAGGGTGAAATCCACGCACTCCTCGGCGAAAACGGCGCGGGCAAGTCCACGCTGGTCAAGATCCTTTATGGCGCACTGCAGCCTGACGCCGGCACGATCGAATGGGACGGGCGCAAGGTGCGCATCAACAGCCCCGCCGCCGCCCGCCAGCTGGGCATCGGCATGGTGTTTCAGCATTTTTCCCTGTTCGAGGCCCTGAGCGTTGTCGAGAACATCGCGCTGGCACTGCCGAAACCCGGCTCCATGCGCGAGCTGGCGGCGCGGATCGAAAAGGTCTCCCGCGAATATGGCCTGCCGCTGGACCCGCATGCGCTGGTGGCCGATCTGCCGGTCGGCATCCGCCAGCGCATCGAGATCGTCCGCTGCCTGCTGCAGGCGCCGCGGCTGATCATCATGGATGAGCCGACCTCCGTCCTGACCCCGCAGGAGGCGGACGAGTTGTTCGTGACGCTGAAGCGGCTGGCGGACGAGGGCTGCGCAGTGCTCTATATCAGCCACCGGCTGGACGAGGTGCGCCGCATCTGCCACCACGCCACCATCCTGCGCCATGGCCGCTTCGTGCGGGAATGCGATCCGGCGCTGGAAACCCCCGCCTCGATTGCCCGCATGATGGTCGGAGCCGATGTTTCGCATGTGACCAGCTCCGGCGCGCTGACGGGCAGCGGACCGGTGCGCCTTGCCGTGCGCAATCTTGCCACAAGCCCGCTGACGCCTTTTTCCGTGCCGCTGGCGGGCGTCAATCTGGACGTGCGCGCCGGTGAGGTCGTGGCAATCGCCGGCGTCGCCGGAAACGGGCAGGGCGAGCTGTTCGATGCCATCAGCGGTGAGCGGCGCTGCGCGCCGGGCATGGTGGAAATCGATGGCACGCCTTGTGGCAATGAAAGCGTCACCCGCCGCCGTCAGCGCGGGGCGGCCTTCGTGCCGGAGGAGCGGCTGGGGCACGGTGCGGTGCCCGGCATGCGCCTGTCGCACAACATCATCCTGACGCGCCATTCCACCGGCGATGATCTGGTCCGCTCCGGCTTTGCCGCCTATGGCCGCGCCGGGGAGATGGAAAAACACATCACGCGGGCCTATGACATCCGCATGTCCCATGACGATCCGGAGGCGCGGTCGCTGTCGGGCGGCAATCTGCAGAAATTCGTCGTTGGCCGCGAGCTGAGCCGCAATCCCGGCATTCTGGTGGTCAATCAGCCGACCTGGGGCGTGGATGCAGGAGCTGCAGCGCTCATCCGCCAGTGCCTGCTGGATCTGGCCCGCAAGGGATCAGCGGTTCTGGTCATCAGCCAGGATCTTGATGAAATCTACGAGATCGCCGACCGCATCGCCGTCATTTCGCGCGGGCACCTGTCGCAGGCAGAGCCGGCTTCGTCCATGACGCTGGAGCGGATCGGCCTGTTGATGGCGGGCGGTGCGGAAAAGCCTTCGTCTGCAAGTCTGTCCGGGGAGGGCGCGTGATGCGTATCGAACTCGTCAAGCGCGCCGAACACAGCGGGTTGATGACCGCCGTTTCCCCGTTGATTGCGGTCATGCTGACCATGATCTGCGCTGCCGTCCTGTTTGCCATGTCCGGCGCGGACCCGCTGGAGGCGCTGTTCCGCTTCTTCATCGAGCCGCTGACGGAAGCCTGGTCCCTGCAGGAAGTGCTGGTGAAGGCGACGCCGCTGGTGCTGATCGCCTGCGGCCTCAGCGTCTGCTACCTCTCCAACAACTGGAACATCGGTGCGGAAGGCCAGTTTGTGGCCGGCGCGCTGGCCGGTTCCATCCTGCCTGTCATGTTCCCGCATCTGCAGGGCTTTTACACTCTGCCCTTGATGCTCCTCTGCGGCGCGCTTGGCGGGGCGGCCTATGCCATGATCCCGGCCATCCTGAAGACCCGCTTCAGCACCAACGAGATCCTCACCAGCCTGATGCTGGTCTATGTTGCCAATCTGCTGCTGGACTATCTGGTGCGCGGTCCCTGGCGCGATCCGCAGGGGTTCAATTTTCCCGAGACGGCCCTGTTCTCGGCTTCCGCCACGCTGCCGTCTCTTGGCATGGGGCGTCTGTCGGTATCCGTGTTCGTGGCCCTCGGCGTTGCGCTTCTCCTGTGGGTGGTGCTGTCGCGCTCGCTGCGCGGCTATCAGATCCGTGTACTGGGCGAGAGCCCCCGGGCAGGCGCATTCGCAGGGTTCTCGGCCAAGCGGATGACGGTCTTCGCCTTTGCGATTTCAGGGGCGCTGGCGGGCCTTGCGGGCATCATGGAGGTGTCCGGTTCGCTGAACCAGCTGCTGCCCACCATTTCGCCGGGCTACGGCTTCACCGCCATCATCGTCGCCTTCCTTGGCCGTCTCAATCCGCTGGCGATTGTCGTGGCCGGTGTTGTTCTGGCCTCCAGCTACATCGGCGGGGAAAGCGTGCAGGCGTCGCTTGGCATCTCCGACAAGATTGCCAGCGTGGTGCAGGGCATGCTGCTGTTCTTCGTGCTCGCTTGCGACACCCTGATCTTCTACCGCGTCCGCCTGCACCGGAAGGTGCTTTCTGAAAATGCCGGGGAGGGCGCCCATGTTTGAAGCCATTCTTCTCACCGTCATCACCGCGGCAACGCCGCTGCTGCTGGCGGCCATCGGCGAACTGGTCGTCGAGCGTTCCGGCGTTCTCAATCTGGGCGTGGAAGGCATGATGGTGATGGGAGCGGTGACCGGCTTTGCCGCCGCCAATCTCACCGGCTCCGGCACGCTCGGCATTTTCGCGGCCATTGCGGCCGGAATGGCCATGTCGGCCCTGTTCGGGGCGCTGGTGCTGGGCCTTGTCACCAATCAGGTGGCCACCGGACTGGCGCTCACGCTCTTTGGCCTCGGACTGTCCGGCCTTGTCGGCGAGCGCTTCATCGGCGTTCCGGGCCTCAAGCTGCCGAAGCTCGACATTCCGGTCCTGAGCGACCTGCCGTTCCTGGGGCCTGTGCTGTTCCGGCAGGATGCCATCGTCTATCTCGCCTTCGCCCTGGTGGCCGGCGTCTCCTACATGCTGACCCGCACACGCATGGGGCTGATCCTGCGCGCCGTGGGCGACAACCATGCCTCGGCCCATGCGCTTGGCTATTCGGTGCTGAAGGTGCGCTTTCTGGCGGTGCTGTTCGGCGGCGGCTGCGCCGGTCTTGCGGGCGCCTACATGTCGCTCGCCTATACGCCGCAGTGGGTGGAGAACATGACGGCAGGGCGCGGCTGGATCGCGCTGGCGCTGGTGGTCTTCGCCTCCTGGCTGCCCTGGCGCGTCGTGGCCGGTGCCTATCTCTTCGGCATGGTCACGGTGCTGACCTTCCATGCGCAGGCGAAGGGCATGGGCATTCCCTCGCAGCTTCTGTCGAGCCTGCCCTATCTCGCCACCATCATCGTTCTGGTGCTGATTTCCGCCAACCGGCGCCTGACGCTCGTGAATACGCCGGCCTGCCTCGGCAAGCCGTTCGTGCCGGATCGCTGACATCCGGTCCGAGTCGGGACCTCAATGGGGTCCGGTCCCGGCCGCCATCTTTGGACCCGCTGCATACCCGGTCCCAACGAGAACCGAAGGGGAAGTGTGAACATGAAGACTCTGCTGAAAGCCACTGTCGCCGCCGCCGCACTGGCCGGCTCGCTCGCAACTGCTCAGGCTGCCGACCTCAAGGCCTGCTTCGTCTACATCGGCCCGGTGGGTGACTTCGGCTGGACCTACCAGCACGATCAGGGCCGCCAGGCTGTCGAAGCCCATTTCGGCGGCAAGGTCGAAACCGCCTATCTGGAAAACGTGCCGGAAGGCCCGGACAGCGAGCGCGCCATCGAGCGCTTCGCCCGTGAAGGCTGCGGCATCATCTTCACCACCTCCTTCGGCTACATGAACCCGACCATCAAGGTGGCGCAGAAGTATCCGAACGTGAAGTTCGAGCACGCGACCGGCTACAAGACCGCCGAAAATGTCGCGACCTATAACTCCAAGTTCCACGAAGGCCGCTACATCATCGGCCAGATCGCAGCCAAGATGTCCAAGACCGGCACCGCCGGCTACATCGGCTCCTTCCCGATCCCGGAAGTGGTCTCCGGCATCAACGCCTTCCTGCTCGGCGCCCAGTCCGTCAACCCGGACTTCAAGGTCAAGATCGTCTGGGCCAATTCCTGGTTCGATCCGGCCAAGGAAGCCGATGCGGCCAAGGCGCTGATCGACCAGGGCGCCGATATCATCTCGCAGCACACCGATTCCACCGCACCGCTGCAGGTGGCTGAGGAGCGCGGCGTGCTTGGTTTCGGTCAGGCCTCCGACATGATCAACTTCGCACCGAAGTCGCAGCTGACCGCCATCATCGATGACTGGGCACCCTATTACATCGAGCGCGTTCAGGCTGTCCTCGACGGCACCTGGAAGAGCGAGCAGACCTGGCACGGCCTCAAGGAAGGCCATGTGGTGATGGCGCCCTACACCAACCTGCCGGACGATGTCGTCGCCATGGCGAAGGAAACCGAAGAGAAGATCAAGGGCGGCTGGGAGCCTTTCACCGGCCCGATCACCAAGCAGGACGGTTCGGAAGCCGCTGCTGACGGCGTGCGTCTCGACGATGGCGCCATCCTCGGCATGAACTGGTACGTCAAGGGCATCGACGACAAGCTGCCGCAGTAACAAGAGCTTCGGCCCGCAGGTGCCGAACCTGCGGGCCGGTTTGCTCTTGCACCATGACCGTGCGCGGCCGGGCCTTCCGGCGTGGCCGCGCATGTCTTTCAGATAATAACAATCCCGATCCAGAGCCTCTCCATGACCATGACCTTTGCCGCTGAATGGCTGAATCTGCTTTTCCGCTGGGCCCATCTGGTGGTGGGCATCGGCTGGATCGGCACGTCCTTCTATTTCATCGCCCTCGATCTGTCGCTGCGCAAGCGGGAGGGCATGCGCGAGGGCGTCTACGGCACGGCCTGGGAGGTGCACGGCGGCGGGTTCTATCACGTGGAGAAGTTCACGGTTGCCCCAGCCTACCTGCCGCAGGATCTCATCTGGTACAAGTGGGAGGCTTATCTCACTTGGGTCACTGGTTTTGCCCTGCTGGTGGTGCAGTATTACTTCAACGCATCGTCTTATCTCATTGATGTGAATAAGCTTCAGATGCTGCCGTCAGAGGCGGTGCTGATTTCCGTTCTGAGCCTTGTCGCCGGCTGGTTCATCTATGACGGGCTGTGCCGCTCGCCCATCGGCCGCAGCACGCCGCTGCTGGCACTGTGTGTCTTTGCGCTGATCATGGCGGCGTCCTACATGTTCACGCAGGTGTTCTCCGGGCGCGGGGCGCTGATCCACGTGGGCGCATTCATCGGCACGATCATGGCCGTCAATGTGTTCGGCCTGATCATCCCGAACCAGAAGAAGATCGTCGCCAGCCTGCTGCGCGGTGAGGCGCCGGACCCGAAGCTGGGCCAAATGGGCAAGCAGCGCTCGGTGCACAACAACTATCTGACGCTGCCCGTGCTGCTGATGATGGTGTCGAACCACTATCCCATGCTCACAGGCCATCCGCAGGCCTGGCTTCTCGTCGGCCTCGTGCTGCTGATGGGCGGCATGGTGCGGCATTTCCTCAACCGGCATGAGGCGGGCGACCCTCTGAACCGCTACTGGTGGAGCCTGCCCATCACCGCGCTTGGCTTTGCCGCAGCGCTGGTGATGACCGCCCCGCGCGACTTTTCCGGCGGTGAGGCTGTTTCCGATGCCACGGCGCTGACGCTGATCCGCAGCCACTGCGCGGCCTGCCATGCGGCAACCCCGACCCATGAAGGCTTCACGGATGCGCCCAAGGGCATTCATCTGGAAACGCTGGCAGAGCTGCGCCGCTACGCTGATCAGGTGATGGCCCAGTCCGTGCTCTCCGATGCCATGCCGCTCGGCAACGAGACGGGCATGACCCCGGAGCAGCGTGAGGAACTGGGCCGCTGGATCGCGCAGAACAAGTGAATGGACCGGGACAGAAGACAGTTGGAGCACACTCTCATGTCCGCCACGCCGATTGCCTTTCCCATCGCCGAAGCCTTGCTTGCCGGGCTCGATCATGAGGCCTTCATGGCCGCCTTCGCGGATGTGGCCGAGCACTCGCCCTGGGTGGCGGAGGATGCCTTTGCGGCGGGGCCTTTTGTCCGGCGGGAGGATCTGATTGGCGCGTTTGAAGCCGCCATGCGCGCGGCTTCCCACGAGCAGCAGCTGGCGCTGATCCGGTCCCATCCGGATCTGGCGGGCAGGGCCGCCATCGCCGGGGACATTGCCGAGGATTCGCGGAAGGAACAGGCGGGCGCGGGCCTTGACCGGCTGACGGCAGAGGAATTTGCCCGGTTTACCATGCTCAACGATGCCTACCGCGCCCGCTTCGGCTTCCCGTTCATTTTTGCGGTGAAGGGCGCAACGAAGCACATGATCCTTGATGCTTTCGAGGCACGGCTTGGCAACAGCCCGCAGGCAGAATTTGAAACCGCACTGGCCCAGATCGCCCGCATCTTCCGCTTCCGGCTCGAAGACCGGATCCTTGCGGTCTGAGGCTCAGTTGGCCTCCAGAGGCTCGAACCGCCCGTCCATGAATTCGCCGCAGGGGCGGGCCCAGATGGTGCCTTCGGCCCCCTGATAGAGGAAAGCCTCTTCGCCCGTGGCCTCGATCCGGCACTTGCCAACGATCCGGTAGATGCCGCCTGTCTTGCGGTGCTGCCACCGGGTGCCGCGCAGGGCCGGATCAAGCCCGTCGCGGGCGGTCATCATCGTGGCATCTTCCGGTGCAGGCATTTGTGCTCTCCGCTCTCCGTTTGCTTGCCAGCCAGCATGAGGCTGGCAGGCCGGTTCAACTCAGCTTAGCGGCGTGTGATCTCGACGGGAACGTTGAAATTCCACGTCGAGCGGCCTTCTTCTGCCGGAATGGGCGGGAAGGGAGCGGCGCGGCGGACGAGTTCCAACGCGACTTCATCCACCTCCGGATTGCCGGAGCTGCCGGAGATGCGAATGGCCGAAACGCTGCCGTCCTTGCTGACGACAAAGGAGACGGTCGCAAGGCCTGCCTCGCGGGAGCGGACGCGGCGCATCGCACGCTGCAGCGCGCGCTGAACCTGGCCCTTGTAGTTGGTGCGGTCCGAATTGCCGAGGATCGTGGAGCGGCCCTGGTTTTCGGAACTGCCCTGCGAGGCCACCTGATCGGCGGCGCCGCCTGCGCCCTGAACCGCATTGGCCCTGCTGTTGCCCTTCTGTGTGCTTGGCTGGCGCTGTGCTTCCGGTTTCTTCGTCTGGGTCTTTTTGACCGGCTGCACGGGCTTTGCTTCGGCCACCTTGACCGGCAGATCCTTCGGCCGCATTTCCGGCACGGGAACAGGCTCGATTGCGGTGACGGTCTCTTCCGGCGTCTCGTTGAGCGGCGCGATGGCCTCCGCGCTGGTCAGCGGCTGGATGGCCAGCTCTTCCACCGGCGCAATTTCCTGCGGCTTGATATCCTGCGGCTGGACTTCCGCCATCTGCTGCACTGGTTCCTGAACAGGCGTTTCGGTGGCTTCCTGTACCGGGATGTCCTGCGCGGTGATCTGCTCCTGTGTCTCGGGCTCGGCGGCATCCGGATCAACCGGCGCCAGCGTGTCGGGGGACTCGGCGGCAACCGCGTTGGCGGTGTCCGGATCGCCGGAGGTCAGCATGTCCGTATAGGCTTCGCCCAGCATGGAGACGGCTCCGCCACCGCCGCCTTGAAGCAGGGCCGGCTCCTCGGAGGTGTCAACGGTCAGGGCAACTGCGTCGAAATGCAGTGTCACCGATGCCAGAAGGGCTGCACCCAGGTGCCAGGGTCTCAGTTTCATTGCGTGCCTGCCTTTTGCGTGACGACACGGATGCCGGGAGCGCCAGCGCCATAGAGCTCGTCGACGATCTCCACGAGACGGGCAGCATCAAGGTTCCGGTCGACGGCCAGTTTCAGGATGCTTTCGGGACCTTCCTCCGGCAGCGGGTTGGCAGCAAGATAGGATGCCGCATCGGTGGGCTGGCCACGGAATACCAGCGTGCCGTCGGCGCGGGCATAGAGCGCGTCCGGCGGCGGCAGGCTTTCCGCATCGGTGGTCTCCACCAGATCCACTTCCTTGTCCGCCGGAGGGGCGAGCTGCCCGGCCACCAGAAAGAAGATCAGCATCAGGAAGACGATGTTGATCAGCGAGATGGTGCTTTCCATCTTCCGCTTGGTTTTTTCGCGCGGGATCCGCACAGCCATGTCTGTAGCTCCTTGCCTTCCGCGGCCCGTTACCGGGCGACGTGCAGGGTGAGCGCCGGCGCAAGGCGGCGCACGGTCTGAACGGCGTCGATCAGGCCCTGGGCGTTTGCCCCTTCGCGGGCAACGACGAGCGCAGAGGTCGCGCCCTTCTCCTGCAGCCCGGCCAGCCGGTCCCCCATGTCCTCAGGCATTACGGTCACGCCGTTGATCCGCAGGCCGTCGGCCTCGACAAAAACGAGGATGCCCGGCGTGCCGGAGGCGCCGCCGCCAGCCTGACCGGGCTTGCCCAGATCCACCCCCGCAAAGCGGGTGAAGGTGGTGGACAGCATGAAGAACAGCAGCAGCAGGAAGATCACGTCGATGAGGGAGGTCATCGACAGCGGCCGCCTGCGCCGCTGCGGCATGTTAATGCGCATGGGAAACCTTCCCGAGGGCAGCGCCATCCTGTGCGGCCGGGGCGTGGCGCTCATGGTCGTGATGGACCACATCCACCAGAACCTGGGCGCTCAGGGTCTCCACGGCGACGCGCTCGGCCTCGATCCAGGATTCGAACATGGCGAGCAGGGCGGCCACCGGCATGGCGACGGCAAGGCCAGCAGCGGTGGTCAGCAGAGCCACCCAGATGCCGCCGGCAAGGATCGACGGATCCACCGCATCTCCCGCATTCTGCAGGGCCTGGAAGGCGTCGATCATGCCCAGAACCGTGCCGAACAGACCCAGCAGCGGGGCCAGCTGGGCGATGTTGTCAAGCGCACGGGTGCCGGACTGGAGCGAATGCAGCTGCTGGGCCGCCACCCGGGCGATTTCGTCTTCAATGGCGCTGCGGTCCATCTGGCCGGCTGCGGTCAGGCGCATGGCGGTGACGACCGCATGTTCTGCGGCGCTGACGGGACGGGCGAGGCGCACCAGCGCTTCCTTGCGCCTGCCGGCCCGCCACAGGCCTGCTGCTTCCCGGGCCCGGCCCGGCCGGGCCGTGCGGAAGCGGGCGAACTGGACGAATTTGGCGATGACGATGGCGCCAGCCACAACCGACATGACGGCGATGAGGGCCACGACCGTACCGCCAAGTTCGATCAGGCTGAAGACCGGGGCGAGATAGGGAGAGTCCAGCATGTCCGTGTCCTTACCGGGTGAAGCCGATGTCTGTGCGGCTTGTTGTGGTCAGCGGCGCGCTGCACAGCGGGCTGGCAGCGGCAGCCTTGCAGCCGGATGCGCCGTTGACGAGAATGGAACCGATGCCCGCGCAGGGCTGGTTCGGGATCTGGAACTGGCGGACCACGGTCTTGCCTTCCGGCAGGGCGCCGAAGTCGAAGACGGTCATGCGGTCCACCAGTCCTTCCTTGTTGAAAAGCACGAATTCGAAGCCTGCCGTCTCCAGCGCTGCCCCGGTGCCATTGGTGGCAACGAAGGTCAGAAGGCAGCCGTTGCCGGCATCCGCCGCCCGGTTCAGCTCCAGCTTGACCCCGTCCGCCGCTGCCGGGCTTGTCTGGGCCAGAGCTGCGCCGGAAAGGGTGGAGATCGACAGCGCGGCGGCTGCGATCACTTCGAATTTGCGTGCCAGTGTCATGTCACCATCCGAATTTCTTGTTGACGGACAATTTGAACGTGCGCCCCTTGCCGTCATCGCCGGAGAGATTGTTGCGGTAGCGCTTGTCAAAGATGTTTTCGACGGCGGCGCGCAGCTCCAGTCCCTTGAACTGGCCCTCATCGAGCTTCCAGTTCACGAAGGCATCGTGCAGCGCATAGCCGGGGAAGGGGCCTGTGGTGGCGCCGGCATCGGCAGAGCCGGTGAACTCGGCGCGCCAGCCGAAATTGACGTTGTAGTCCGGGATGCGGCCGCCGAGGGTGACGGCCACCGTTTCTGCCGGAATGGTCGTCAGGGCCGCATTGGTGGTCTCGTTCTTGCCGCGCGTCCAGCTGTAGGCGGCGCTGGCAAACACGTAGCGCGAGTCATAAGCGGCTTCGAGTTCCACACCATAGATGTGCGCGCTGTGGACGTTCACATAATAGGGGACAGCCGAGGCTTGCCGCTGCGGGCCCGTGGTGATCAGGTTCGTCAGATCGTTGTAGAAGCCGGTTGTCTTCAGCGCGATGCTGTCGTTGTCCTGGAACAGGTCCTGCCGGTTGACGGCAAAGCCAGCCTCGTAGTTGAAGGATTCCTCCTTCTTCAGATCAAGACTGACGGTGCGCCCGCCGGGATAAGTCGAGGTGCGGGCGCCTGTCGAGAACAGTTCGTCCAGTGTCGGCAGGCGTTCGGTGCGGGCAACCGAGCCGAAGACCGAGAAACTGTCCGTGAACTTGTAGAGCGCGGCGAGTTTCGGCGAGAATGCGTAATCCGTCTGGGTGGAGGCATTCGGGATGACGCTGTCCGGACGCACGGTCACATAGTCAAGGCGCATGCCCGGTGTGATGGTCAGCCGGTCGTTCCAGATGAACTCGTTCTGCGCAAAGACGCCGACCTTGGTGTCCGTGCCTTCGGGATGGAAGTCGATCCAGCCCACGCCGCCCTTGGTGCTCGCGGTGCGCTCCTGGTAGCTGACCTGCGTGCCGGCGGTCAGATAGTTCTCCCAGATGTCACCCTTGAATTCGAAGGTGTTTTCCACCTTCGCCTGCCAGGTGCGGTAGCCGTAGTCGGCATCATAGAACAGCTCGGGCGAACGCATCCTTGAGGCCGCTGGCGCACGGGCGTTGGTCTGCGCAACCTGCGTGTCGGAGAAGGAGAGGTTGACCTTCAGATCCAGGAACGGATTGCCGCTTGCCGGATTTTCATAGCGCAGCACAACCGTCTGGTCGGTGATCTCGCGATCGATGTTGCCGAAGGCATCCAGCGTACCGGTCTGGGAATAGGCGGTGTTGTCCGCATCGCTCTGCCAGCGCTCATAGGACAGGCGCACCGACTGCTCGTTGTTCTCGCCGAAGTGATGGGTGACCTTGGCAAGGCCGGAGAAGCTGTCGAAAGCCGAGCCCACCACACGGGTGCCATTGCCCGTCTCGTAGTCGGAGGAGCGGCGGAAATTGCCGTTGATCAGGGCTTCGGTGCTGGGGCCGAGCCGCATGGCGGCAATGGCCGAGGTCATCAGACCGTTCTTGTTGCTGTCAAATCCGGTCTTCAGGCGGAGGGCCACCGTCTCTCCCTCTTCAAGGAAATCGGAAGCATCCTTCGTCTCGAAGGCGATGACACCCCCAAGGGCGCCGGCACCATAGAGCGTGGAGGAGGCGGGGCCGCGCAGCACCTCGACGCGCTTGTAGAGTTCAGGGTCCGAGAAGAAGGAGCCCATGCGGTACATTTCGAAGAACTTGTTGGCGCCATCCACCGTGATGATGATCTTGGATTCGTCCGCCGACCCCAGATCGCCGATGCCGCGGATGTTGAAGGCCTGCCCGCCGATGCGGTCGCTGCCGACCACGGTGATGCCCGGTGTCTGCTTGAAAATATCGCCGATGGTCGTCGCCTGGGCGTTGTCGATCTGCTCCTGATCGATCACCGTCACAGCCTGCGGCGTGTCGATGGCGACCTTTTCCTGCCCGGCGCCGAGAACGATCTTCTGCAATGACGTCGTGGCCTGCGGCTTGTCGGCCGCCGTCTCTTCCACAGGTGCCTGCTGCGCATTTGCGCTGCCTGCATATGCGAGCGCAATCAGCGCCACGCCGTTCAGCCAAAACCCTGCCGTGCCCCGTCCGCGAGTCATTTCATACGCCTCTTTCTGGTCTATCCCGCTGGCTGGCAAAGGGCTCGCTCGCTGAACTGTGAAACTCTAAAACCTGATTAACGTATTCAGGTATTGCGGTCGATACAAAAGATGAATATTGAAGTCAACTATCGGCGGTGACGATCCTGTCGCGGGTCAGCATTTTCTGCAGGCCCTTGCGCGGTTGGACCTGCCGGATGGGTTTGAACAAAACGGCATGCCTGCCAGGCAACACCCCAGCTTCCGGCAGCCGGAACCCATTACGCGCCATTCAAAGATGCGCCCGCAAAGCTCTGCCTTTGGCAGGCGCGGGCCCTTGCCGGTCCTCAGGAGCCGGCCACGCAACAAAGCGGGGAAGACACATGACCACGACTGCCTATCGCGATCTGGCGCCGGAGGAGATCCGCGCCGCTGTCAGCGCCAATCCGGACCGCCGCGAGCGCGATCTGGCGCAGGAACTGGGGATCAGCGAGGCGCAGCTTGTGGCCGCGTTCTGCGGCCATGGCGTGCGCCGTGTCGAGGCTTCGATGGCCGGTATCTGCGAGGGCATGCAGGCTGTGGGGGAGGTGATGGCGCTGACCCGCAACGAAAGCGCCGTCCATGAAAAGATCGGGCCATTTGAAAAGTTCGTGAACGGCACCCGCACCGGCCTGATGCTGGGCAGCCAGATCGACACCCGCATGTTCCCTTCCCATTGGGTGCATGCCTTTGCGGTGGAAAAGCCTTCAGATCAGGGCCCGCGCCGCAGCCTGCAGGTGTTCGACGCCCATGGCGAGGCCGTGTTCAAGGTGCATCTGCGCGTGGCTTCCAATGTGGAGGCCTATGAGGCGCTGGTGGAGCGCCTTGTGCTCTCTGACCAGACGCCGGGCCTCGGTACAGTCCCGCAGCGCCCGCAGCCTGAGCCACGCCGCCCGCTCGATGGCAGCAAGGCGGGTGATCTGCGCAGCCGCTGGTCGGCCATGAATGATCCGCATCAGTTCTTCAACATCCTGCGCGAACTCGACATCGAGCGCATCAATGCACTGGCGCTGGCGGGCGAAGACAAGGCCTGGCAGGTGGATGGCGACAGCATCCGCGTCATGCTGCGGCTGGTGTCCGGCAATGCGATCCCGCTGATGTGTTTCGTTGCCAACCGGGGATGCGTGCAGATTCACTCTGGACCGGTGATGAACATCAAGGAGATGGGGCCTTGGATCAATGTCATGGATCCCACCTTCCATCTGCATCTGCGGCTCGACCACATCAGCGAGATCTGGGCCGTGCGCAAGGGCGCGGATGTGGGGCATGTGACGTCGCTGGAAGCCTATGGGGCCGATGGCAATCTGATCATCCAGTTCTTCGGCGTGCGCGGCGAGGGCAACCATGAGCGCAGCGACTGGCGCGAACTGGTGGAACACCTGCCGCGCCTTGCTCCGCAGACAGCGGTGCTGCCGTTTGCGGCCGAATAAGCCCTGCGTCTTGTAAGGATATGATGATGCGTCTGCTTTCCTCTCTCTCCCGTCCGTGCGGCCTGGCGCTCACGCCCATGGCCGCCGCGCTGTTGAGCCTTGGCCTGGGCTTCACGGCACCTGAAGCCCGTGCGCAGGAGCCTGCCTCTCTCGCCGGGGCGCAGCGGATCGTCTCCGTTGGCGGAGCCGTCACGGAAGTGGTCTATGCCCTTGGCGCGGAAGACCGTCTGGTGGCGCGGGACAGCACCAGTTCCTATCCGCCCGAGGCTCTGGCGCTGCCCGACACGGGTTACATGCGCGCCCTGTCGCCGGAAGGCGTGCTGGCGGTCGCCCCCGATGGCCTGCTGGTCATTGAAGGCAGCGGCCCGGCGGAAGCGCTGGATGTGCTGAAGAAGGTCGGAGTGCCGCTCGTCATGGTGCCGGACCGCTACACCGCAGAAGGCGTTGCCGAAAAGGTGCGTGTGGTGGGCAAGGCGCTGGGGCTGGAAGACAAGGCCGAGGATCTGGCGGTGAAGCTGGAAGCCGATCTCCAGGCCGTGGCGGAAGCTGCGGCAAAGCGTCAGATCAAGCCGCGCGTGCTCTTTATTCTGTCCCTGCAGGGCGGGCGCATCATGGCTTCCGGTGAAGGCTCTGCTGCCGATGCAGTCATTCAGCTTGCCGGCGGCGTCAACGCGGTGTCCGGTTTCAACGGCTACAAGCCCTTGAGCGATGAGGCCGTCACGGAGGCAAAGCCCGACATCATTCTGATGATGGAGCGCGGCGGCCAGCATGATGCAACGCTGGACGAAATGCGTGGCCATGCGGCGCTGTCGCTGACGCCTGCTGTTCAGGCCGGGCACATCGTGCGGATGGACGGGCTGTTCATGATCGGATTCGGGCCGCGCACCGCCGATGCCGTGCGCGAGCTTTCCGCCGCCTTTGACAAGGCCGCTGCGGCCAGCCAGTGAGGGACCGGCAGATGGCCATGACAGCAGCTGAAACCGTGACCGCAGATCACGGGCCTCTCGAAGGGGACCGCAGCGGGCGGGCGCGGCTGGTGATTGCCGGGCTTTCCGTCCTCCTGATCCTTGCCATCCTGCTGGCGCTGATGACCGGCCCGACCGGACTTGCGAGCTTCGATGCACTTCTCGGCATTCTGACGGGCCGGGAGAGCGAGGGCCCCATGGCCATGCGCGACCGGATCATCCTCGCCGACATCCGCTTTCCGCGCATGGTGGTGGGCGTCTTTATCGGCGCGGGGCTGGCTGTCTCCGGCGTGCTGATGCAGGGGCTGTTCCGCAATCCGCTGGCCGACCCCGGCATCGTCGGCGTTTCGTCAGGGGCGGGGCTTGGGGCGGCGCTGATGATCGTTGCCGGATCCTGGCTGCCGGCCGGTCTTATGGCCACGTTCGGCATTCTGGCACTTCCCGTTGCCGCTTTCCTGGGCGCGCTTGCTGCCACGGCGCTGCTCTACCGGATCGGAACCCGGGGGGGCTACACCGATGTTGCCACCATGCTGCTTGCGGGTCTGGCAGTGGCCGCCCTGGCACAGGCAGCCATCGGCTTCCTGATCTTCACGGCCGACGACAAGCAGCTGCGGGACATCAATTTCTGGCTGCTCGGATCGCTGGCCGGGGCGACAACAGACAAGATCCTGATGTGCGCACCGGTGATCGCCGCCGTGCTTGCGTCCATGCCCTTCATGGCGCGCGGGCTGAATGCGCTGGTGCTGGGCGAGGCGGCGGCGGGGCATCTGGGCATTCCCGTGCAGCGGCTGAAGCGGCTGAGCATCGTCGCCGTGGCGGCGGCGACCGGGGCTGGTGTGGCCGTCAGTGGCAGCATCGGCTTTGTCGGCATCGTCGTGCCGCATCTGCTGCGGCTGACCATCGGCCCGGATCACCGCTACCTTCTGCCCGCCTCGGCGCTGCTGGGGGCAAGCCTGTTGCTTCTTGCCGACACGGTGGCGCGCACCATCGTGACGCCGGCCGAACTGCCCATCGGCATTCTCACCGCGCTGGCCGGCGCGCCCTTCTTCCTCTGGATCCTGCTGACACGGCGGGGCTTTGCGCTGAGGTGACGGACATGGCAACGCTGGATGTGAAGACCCTCACCGTTTCGCTCTCCGGGCGCGACATCGTGCGGCAGATTTCCTTCGAGGCGCGGGCAGGCGAGGTGACGGCGATTGCCGGGCCGAACGGCTCCGGCAAGAGCACGCTGCTCAAGGCCATCTGTGGTGAGCACCGGCACGGCGGGGACGTGCATCTGAACGGACATGATCTGCGCCGCGTCCCGGCCCATGTGCTGGCCCGCTTCCGGGCCGTTCTGCCGCAAAGCTCGGCCATCGCCTTTCCGCTGACCGTGACCGAACTGGTGCGGCTCGGCGGTGCGGGAATGCCGCCGCCGGATTCCCGCGTGCGCGAAGCGCTGGCGCGGGTGGGCCTGAACGGTTTCGGCGGACGGCAGTATCAGTCGCTGTCCGGCGGCGAGCAGCAGCGGGCGCAGCTTGCCCGCGTGCTGTGCCAGATCTGGGAGCCTGTCGGCCCGGAAGGACCGCGCTGGCTGTTTCTGGACGAGCCCGTCGCCAGCCTCGACATTCACCACCAGCTGATGATCATGGATCTGGCCGCAGATTATGCAAAGGCCGGAGGCGGCGTCGTTGCCGTGATGCATGACCTCAACCTGACGGCCATGTATGCGGCGCGCGTACTCGCCCTGAAAGCGGGGCAGGTGATTGCCTGCGGCACCACGGCCGAAACGCTGACGACGGAGGTGCTCTCTGAAGTTTACTCCTGCCCCTTGCGCGTTGGCGCCGTGCCGCCGCCCGGAACGCCTTTCATCCTGCCGCATCTTTGCCATGCGCGTCTGCATGCTGCGGAATGAAGAGGATCTGTGCGTCTCCGGCCGCATCCGGCTCGTGAGCGTGCAGATCGAGCCATTCCAGATGCAGGAAGCCTGATGATGCGCCTTGTTCCAGATCCCTCCCGCGCCTTTGCCCTTGCGGCTGTGCTGGCCGCCGCGCTTGTTCCGGCAGGCTGCGCGTCAGTTGGCGCCGGTGGTGCCGTGATCACATCAAGCCCTGACAGCGGCACGCAGGTGCGCGGCGGCGCCGTGGGGCTTTCAACGGGGCCCGATGGAGTGACCGCCAGCCGGGTGACCATCGATGGCCGTTCGGCTGGCGGCTATTGAGTTCAGCCTGCCGGTTCCAGCCGCACCAGCTTGCCATCGGGCGCATCCGTCAGCAGATAGAGGAAGCCGTCCGGGCCTGAGCGCACGTCGCGGATGCGCCAGCCCTTGTCTTCCAGCAGCCGCTCCTCACCCACGATCTTGCCGTTCTCCATGTCGAGCCGGTTGAGATGGGTCAGCGCGAGCGCGCCGATGAACAGGTCGCCCTGCCAGCCCTTGAAGGCATCGCCCTGATAGAAGGCCATGCCGGACGGGGCGATGGACGGGACATAGACCTGGATCGGCGGCGTCATGCCTTCCTTCTCCTTGCCCTCCCCCATGGGCAGGCCTGAATAGGCGCGGCCATGGGTGACGACGGGCCAGCCATAGTTTGCTCCGGCCGTGATCACATTCACTTCATCGCCGCCGCGCGGCCCGTGTTCGTTGGCCCAGAGTTCTCCCTCCGGTGTCAGCGTCATGCCCTGCGGATTGCGGTTGCCATAGGTGTAGATTTCCGGCAGCGCGCCAGCGGTGTCGAGGAAGGGATTACCCGGTGCAGGCGCGCCATCCTTCGTGATGCGGATGATCTTGCCCGAGTGCAGCGACAGATCCTGCGCCGTATCGTCTGCACCATGGTCGCCGATGCTGGCGTAAAGATAGCCGTCTGTCCCGATGACGAGCCGGGAGCCGAAATGGCGTCCGTTCGAGCCCGACGTCGTCGCGGTGAAGAGGACGGTCACGTCCTCCAGCCCTGTATCCGTCAGTTTTGCCTTGGCAATGCGCGTGGTGCCGCGCCGCTCCACCGGCGTGGAATAGGAGAAGTAGATGGTGTTGTTCGAAGCAAAATCCGGATCGAGGATCACATCCAGCAACCCGCCCTGGCCGCTGTCGTAGATCTCCGGCAGGCCGGTCAGCGGCGCGCTCAGGCTGCCATCGGCACCCACGATCCGCAGCCGTCCCGGCCGCTCGGTGACGAGCATCCGCCCATCGGGCAGGAAGGTAAGACCCCAGGGATGCTCCAGATTCTTGGCGACTTCCACGATCCTGAAATCTGCGGCTTTGGAGCGGACGGTTTCCTGCGCAATGGCAGCAGGTGCGGCGCCCGCCATGAGGGCGGCAAGACCAAGGGGGAAGAGGCGTGACAGGGGCATCAAGGATCTCCGCAGCTTGAACAAGACGTGTCAGCAGGTGGCAAGACCGCCCGCAGCGTATCCCGCATATGGGGCAGGGGATCGTGAGAACCAACAAGGGATGCCGGGAATGGGGCGGAGGCTCACGCAAGCGTGACTGCGCGAGTCCGGAGTGTCATCCCGGTTTGACGCGCAGCGGCAAGACCGGAATCCAGTACGCCCGGAGAGGGAGATGGCTGATACCGGGGTTACTGGATCCCCGCCTGCGCGGGGATGACAAGGTGAGAGGCTTCGAGGAAGTGGGTGGTTGGGTTCTCTGGCCTGTGCATCCATCACAGGTCCCGGCACGGAGGCCGGGACGGCGCGGTGGGTAGTGGGTGCGGCGAAAACATCAGCTTCAGACCTCGCACCTTCTGCAGTTCCAATGACTGCTCTGGGAGCGAGTAGTCCCCGGGTCTTCACTTCGTTCCGCCCGGGGCGACCACTGCGGTGGGCTAGAGGCTGTGCCTCGATAACATCAGCTCCGCCTCACCGGCAGCTTAAGGCGATTGCTTCACATCACCCCCGGCGCGGCAGGGAGGTGCCTTTTTCCGCGATGTCCAGGAACAGGCCGGTCATCAGGCGCATGCCTTCTTCCATCACCGGCAGCAGCACGTGCTCGTTGGGGCCGTGCTGGCCGCATTCGGCGTGGGAATGGGGCACCCAGATGGTCGGCAGGCCGAGGATTTCGGTGAAAGCATCGTTCGGCAGGGAGCCGGCGAGGTTCGGCAGCACATGCGGCTTCCTGCCGGCGGTTTCCGCCAGCGACTGTTCCACGAACTTGACCCAGGGGTGATCCGGCGGGAAGCGGGTGGCGCGGAAGGCTTCGCCGCGTGAGGGCTTCACGGCGACCTGAGGGAAGCCTTCCCTGTCCAGATGACGGCGCAGGGCAGGGATGACGCCCTCCACATCCGTGCCGACCACAAAACGCAGCTGGATCGTCGCCCGCGCTTTGCCTGAGATGGCATTCTGCGGGGCATCGATGTTGCCGTTGGCCATGGCAAGCACGGCCATTGAGTTCCAGCCGAAGACGCGCTCCGAAGGCGTCAGGTCTTCCTGTCCCCAGTCCGCATCATGGCGGCGGGGCGGCAGGTCCTTCAGCGCGTCGCGGATGTCCGGCGTCAGGCTGTCGGGCAGCCATTCCTTGATGCGGATCTGGCCGCGCTTGTCGGTGATCGAGGCAATGGCATGGGCGAGGATGATCGCCGGATCGGCCAGCAGCCCGCCGAAGTTGCCGGAGTGATGGTCCGAGGGGCGCAGATCCACGGTGAGATCGATGCCCATGCCACCGCGCGAGCCCATGAACATGGTCGGCGTGTCAGCGGCAAGGCGCGGGCCGTCCGAGGCGATGAGCACGTCCGAGGCGAGCAGGTCCTTCTTTTCCTCGAAGAAGTCCCTCAACCCATAGGAGCCGGTCTCTTCGGCCATCTCGATGATGACCTTGGCATTGAAGCCGAGGCGGCCGTTTTCCTTGAGGATCAGCTCCATGGCCTTCAGGTTGATCAGATGCTGCACCTTGTTGTCGGCGGTGCCGCGCCCGTAGAGCTTGTCATCCTCGCGGGTCAGCACGAAGGGGGAGAGGCCCTCGCGCCAGCGGTGCGCCTCGCCATTGCACACATCGCCGTGGCCATAGACCAGCACGGTGGGCAGGGCGGGATCCTCGATGCGCACACCCGTCAGCAGCGGTGCGCCGCCCGGACGCGGGTTGGCATGAATGGCCACGTCAAAGCCCATGGCGGTCAGCATCGGCTGCATTTCGCCGGTGAGATAGGCCATCAGGTCTTCCGGCGTGCCTTCGGACTGGCTGACGGACTTGTGTGCCACAAGCCGGGCGAGATCGGTTTCCAGCCCGCCTTCCGTGACATAGCGGGAGGCGGCGGCAATGAGGTCCTGTCGTGTGGTCATATCTGAAATGCTCATGCTGGGATGGGTTGCGCCGCAGGAATGGCGGGGCCAAGGGCGGCGATGTCCGGCACTTCCCAGCCGCGGCCGGGCATGGCGGAGAGAAGCTGGCGGGTATACTCGTTCTGCGGATTGCCGAAGACCTCGTCCACCGTGCCATATTCCACCGCGACGCCTTTCTGCATCACGAGGATATGGTCAGAGATTTCAGCAGCCACCCGCAGGTCGTGGGTGATGAAGAGGATTGTAAGGCCGACCTTTTTCTTGATATCGGCCAATAGTTTGAGCACGTCCTTCTGAACCGATACATCAAGCGCCGAGACGGCCTCGTCGGCAATCAGGATCTTCGGATCGACCATCAGCGCACGGGCGATGGAGATGCGCTGGCGCTGGCCGCCGGAGAACTGCGAGGGATAGCGGTCGAGCGCGTCCTGCTCCAGCCGGACGATCCTGAGCAGCTCCTTCGCCTTTTCCATCGCCTGCGCACGCGGCACGCCGAAGTTGGTGGGGCCTTCGAGCAGCAGGTCGCCGATCTTGCGGCGCGGATTGAGCGAGCCGTAAGGGTCCTGGAAGACGATCTGGATGTGGCGGCGGAAGGCGCGGCGGCCCGCGGCTGTCGTGATGTCCAGCCGCTCGTTGCCGATGTAGACCGAGCCTTCATCCGGCTCTTCCAGACCCATCAGGCAGCGCACCAGCGTCGTCTTGCCCGATCCGGACTCGCCGACAATGCCGAGGGTCTGGCCCTGCAGAACCTCGAAGTCGATGGGCCGCACCGCATGAACCGTTCTTGCGGGCTTGAACAGGCTGCGCGGAGAGCGGAAGGTCTTTTCGATGCCGGCGACCTTGAGGGCCACGGGTTTGCCGGTTTCCGGTCCGCCCTTGCCGCTGTGCTTGCGCGGCACGGCGTCGATGAGCATGCGGGTGTAGGGATGCTTCGGCCGGTTCAGCACCTCGTCAGCCGGGCCCTGCTCGACGACAATGCCCTTCTGCATCACCACCACACGGTCGGCGAGTTCCGCCACCACGTCGAAGTCGTGGGTGACGAAGAGGATGCCGGCCTTGTGGGTTTCCTTCAGCTGCTTGAACATGCTCAGGATCTGCGCCTGCGTCGTCACGTCCAGCGCCGTCGTCGGCTCGTCGGCAATCAGCAGGCGCGGCTCCATGGCCAGAGCCATGGCAATGACGATGCGCTGGCGCTGGCCGCCGGAGAGCTGGTGCGGATAGGCATGATAGATCCGCTCCGGATCCGGCAGGCGCACTTCCGTCAGCAAAGCAATCGTGCGGGCCTTCTGCTCGGCACGGGGCATGGTGGTGTGGGCGCGGAAGACTTCCTCGATCTGCTCACCCACCGTGTAGCACGGGTTGAGCGCGCTCATCGGCTCCTGGAAGATCATGCCCATGCGGTTGCCGCGCAATTGCATGTGCTCGCGCGGGGACAGCTTGAGCAGGTCCTTGCCCTCGAACCAGATTTCTCCGGCCGATGGTTTCAGCGCCTTGGGCAGCAGGCCCATGGCGGCAAAGGACGTGATCGACTTGCCCGAGCCAGACTCTCCGACGATGCAGAGGATCTCGTTCTCGCGGATTTCGACGGAGAGATTTTCCACCGCATGGGGCCGGTCGCCGCCTTCCGGCAGGTCGATGGTCAGGCCCTTGATGGACAGAACGGTGTTGCCGGTCATGGTCATCAGTTTCTCCCTTCGGGCGCGGTGATGTCGCGGATGCCATCGCCCAGCACGTTGATGCCGAGAACAAGGGCGAAGAGGGCGATGCCGGGGATGGTGATCAGCCAGCTTTCGAACAGGATCATGGGACGGCCTTCGGAGATCATCAGCCCCCAGGACGGCAGCGGCGGCTGCACGCCGAGGCCGAGGAAGGAGAGGGCGGCTTCCAGAATGATGGCATGGGCCATTTCCAGCGTGATGACGACGATCAGCGCATTCATCACATTGGGCAGCACGTCCTTCCACAGGATGCGCGGCAGGCTGGCGCCCAGCACTTCGGCGGCGGAGATGTAGTCCATCTGCCGCACCTGCATGGTGGCAGCGCGCATGACCACGGCAAAGCGGTCCCACAGCAGCAGGCCGAGTACGGTGACCACCACCTGCAGCGAGCCGCCGAAGATGGCCACCACCGCCAGCGCCACCAGCGTGGCCGGCAGGGCAAGGCGCACGGACAGGATGAACATCACCACCGCATCGACGCGCCCGCCGAAATAACCGGCAAGCACGCCCAGCGTGGTGCCGATGACGGCGGAGATCATCGCAGCCACAAGGCCGATCAGCAGCGAGATGCGGGCGCCGTAGATGAGGCGGGAGAGATAGTCGCGGCCGAGCTGGTCGGTGCCCAGAATATGCTCCCAGGTGCCGCCCATGAAGACGGGCGGCTTCATGCGCATCAGCAGATCCTGGTGATAGGGATCATGCGGGGCAAGGACCGGGGCCAGCAGCGCCACGGCGGCCGTAAAGGCGACGATGACGAAGCCGATGAGAAAGCCCTTGTGGCGGAAGGCCCTGCTCAGGATCTGGCGCGAGGGCGAAACCGCAACGCGCGGCGCGACTGCGGCCGGGGTTGAAGACGGTGTGCTCATGTCAGGCGCTCCTCAGCCGCGGGTCCAGCCAGGCATTCAGCACATCGGCCAGGAAGGTGAAGACGATGTAGAGCATCGCAAAGATCAGGATGAGGGCCTGCAAGGTCGGCAGGTCATTGCGGGAAATGGATTCCCAGGCAAGATACCCGGCGCCATGCAGCGCGAAGATGGTTTCCACGATCACCGAGCCGCCGAACATGAAGCCAAGCTGCACGGCGGCGAGGCTGACGACAGGGATGATGGCATTGCGCAGCGCATGCTTGAACATGATGATGCGCCAGTTGAGCCCCTTGGCCCGGGCGGTGCGGATGTAATCGGCGTTCAGCACCTCCAGCATGCCCGCACGGGTCAGGCGCATGATGGCGGGTGTGGCGTAATAGCCGAGCACGACCATGGGCAGGATGTAACCGGTCCACACGCGCGTGCCGGACGCCGGAACGACGCCGAGATTGACGGCAAAGATGAGCATCAGGATCAGCGCGAACCAGAAGCTCGGGATCGCCTGTCCGACGACGGCGATGGTCAGGGCGATGCGGTCGATGATCGTGTTCGGGAAGGCAGCAGCAATGACGCCCATCGGAATGGCAACGATGAGGGCAAAGCTCATGCCCAGGCTGCCGACGATGAAGGTGACGGGCAGCCGGTCGGCAATGAGATCAGCCACCGGCACCTTGAAATAGTAGCTCATGCCGAAATCGCCGGAGAGCGCCCGCATCAGCCACTCTGCGTATTGGGTCAGCAAAGGCTTGTCGAAGCCGTACTGGGCGCGGATGGCGGCAATGGCTTCCGGCGGGGCTTCATGACCGGCGATGGCGATGGCCGGGTCGCCTGCCATGAACAGCAGCATGAAGCTGAAAAAGGAGACCGTCAGCGCCACAAGGGCCGCCAGTCCGAGTTTTGAGAGAATGAATTTGAGCATCTTGCCGCCTGCATGAAAAGGAAGGGAGACGGGCTGGCCGCCTCCGGTCTTGTCTTGGCGCAGCTTCGCCGGGGGCGAAGGCACGGTCGGCCCGGAGCCGGGCGGACCCGGCTCCGGCGGATCAGGAGCTTATTTCCAGCTGATCTCGTTGAACCGCACCAGCTCGTCCGGGGTGGGGGTGAAGGACACGTCCTGGCCCATCACGTAGTTGGACGAATAGGTCCACAGCGGCACCCAGTAGGCTTTGTCGATGATGTAGGTCAGGGCTTCCTTGTAGGCGGCCTTGCGCTCGTCGTCGTTCACCGAGAAGTCACCCTTGTCGAGGATGGCCTGCAGGTCCGCGTCACGGGCATCATCCTCGCCCTGCATCTTGAAGAACTGGCTGGCGATGGCCGACACATCGGCGATGGAGTTCGAGCCCCAGGTCTGGAAGGAGATCGCAACCTCGCCCTTGAGGCGCTTTTCGCGCAAGGCCGAATATTGCAGGTAGTTGAGGTTGGCCCTGATGCCCACGCCAGCCAGCATGCCGATCATGGCTTCGGCGAGCGGACGGTCGCGGTAGGCGTAAAGATCCATCTCGAAGCCGTTCGGGTACCCGGCCTCTGCCAGAAGGGCGCGGGCCTTTTCCTGATCATAGGCATAGGTCGGCAGGTCCTGATCACAGCCGAACTGGACGGGCGAACAGGCGCTGTCCACCACCTGCGAGGAGCCCTTCAGCAGCGCATCGACGATGCCCTGCCGGTTGATGGCGTGATAGAGCGCCTGACGCACCCGCACGTCCTTCATCGGCGTGTCGGGAGAGGAGCGGCCGGCGGCATCCATCGACAGATAGCCGATGCGCATGGTCGGGGCGTTGATGATCTGGAACTGCTCCAGCGTCGCCATCTTTTCCGCCTGATCGGCCGGTACGCCCCAGACGAGATCAACGGAGCCGCTGAACAGTTCGGCCATCTGCGTGTTGGTGTCCGGAACGGTGCGGATGTCCACGGTGCCGATGGAGGCTTTCGGCTTTGCCGTTTCGACGTAGTCGTCAAACCGCTTCAGCACATAGTGCTTGCCGGGATCAAGGCTCTCGACCTTGTAGGGGCCGGTGCCGACCGGCTTGGTCGCAACGCCGTCCGGGCCGACGGCTGCATAATATTCGTTGGGGTGAATGATCACGCCGTTGGCGAGATATTCAAGCGCAGCCGGGAAGGGGCCCTTGGTGTGGATGCGGACCGTGTACTGGTCCACTTTCTCGGCATGGTCGATCCAGCTGGTCTTGGCGGTTGCCTTGATGCCGTTCTTCGGATCGACCGTGTAGTTCAGAGTGTAGACGACGTCATCGGCGTCGAAGTCCTCGCCGTTGTGGAACTTGACGCCTTCGCGCAGCTTGAGTTCCAGGGTCTTGTCGTCCACCCAGCTCCAGCTGGTGGCCAGAACGCCCTTGTATTCGCCGGTTTCCTGATCGCGGTAAACCAGTTCATCCCAGATGGCGGTGGCAAGAAGCAGGCCTTCACGGGCCGTGTTGAAGTAAGGATCGATGTGCTCAACTTCCTTCGTGAAGGCAATGTTGAGCGTATCGTCCGCCTTGCCGGCGAGTGCGGAGGTGGTGAGCAGGCATGCAGGCAGGATCGCTGCCGCGGCAGTCGTCAAAAGCTTCATCAATCTTCCCCTCTTGCCCGTTTCGAGCTTGTTACATTGTCAGCGTACGCGATTTTTCATTTTTGTACACAAAAAATGACACTCTACATGCAATCGAGTGTTACGCTGTCTTGACCTTGCGGGAAGTCCGGCTTCCCGCCATAGAGGTTTGCGGGAGAAGGAGAACGGCTGTGAGCACTGTCAGACTGCCAACCGCAGAACATATCTTTGAACAGCTTGAGGGCCTTATTGCCGAGGGGCGCTTCAGCCAGGGGGAACGGCTGGACGAGGTGTCGCTGGCCCGTGAGTTTGGCGTGTCGCGCACGCCGCTGCGCGAGGCCTTGCGGCTGCTGGCCGCCTCCGGCCTGGTCGAACTTATCCACAACCGCGGCGCCTTCGTCCGCCAGCCCGACTTCGTGCGGCTGGTGGAGATGTTCGAGGTGATGGCCGAGCTTGAGGCCTGGTGCGCCCGTCTTGCCGCGGCCCGGATCACGGCCGCCCAGCTGATGCTGCTGCGCCGGGCGGCGGATGGATGCGAGCGGGCCTTCGCCGCCGGTGACTTCCGCAAGTACTACGACGAGAACGCCATCTTTCACGGCCTGATCTATGATGCGTCCGGCAACAGTTTTCTGGCGGAAGAAACACGCGCCATGCAGCGCCGCCTCAGGCCTTTCCGGCAGGCACAGCTTTCTGCCGCAGACCGGCTGCGCGCCTCCATGCAGGAGCACCGGGACATCCTCAACGCTCTGGAGGCCGGGGACACGGCTGCGGCCGAGCGGCTGATGCGCTCCCACATTCAGGTGCAGGCGGCCGTTTACGGCGAATTGCGCGGTGAATTTGCCATGCGCACGCTGGAGCAGGCGAGCGCCTGACATCTGGCTACGGGCCGCCGGTAATCGGCTCGCCCAGCGCGATGCGCATGGAATTGGTGATGTGGTGGGCCAGCGCCTGCTGCGCTTCTGCGTAGCGGCCTTCCGCCATGGGCTCCAGAAAAGCCAGATGCTCGCGGATGACGCGCACCGCATTGGCCGGGGTCACCTTGATCTGCGATTGCACCGCCATGCGCACCTTGATGGCATTGACCCGGTAGACATTGCTCATCACCGCATTGCCCAGCGCCGCAATCAGGCCCTCATGCATTTCCCAGTCGAGATGCTGGATCATGTGGGCAGCGGCGTCATGGCCTGCGGGATCTGCCTGCAACAGCTGCGCCTGGCCTTCCTGGTGCCGGGCAATCCAGCTTTTCAGCAAGGCAGGGTCGAGCTTGGCGGCAATTTCCGGTAAAGCCGCAACTTCGAGCAGGCGGCGCATCTGATAGGCGTCGCGGACGAAGTGAATGTCGAGCCCCGGCACCATCAGGCCGCGCTTGGGCACGGTCACCAGCAGGCCTTCCGCCTCGAAGCGCGGGATGGCTTCACGCACGGCGCCGAGGGTTGCGCCGGTCATGTCCATGAGTTCACGCTGGCTGATGAGCTGGCCGGGCCGCAGGCGGCCGGAATTCAGCAGCTCCTCGATCCCCTCATAGGCAGCCTGACGCAGGGAGACCGGCTTTGCCGCCGAACCTTCTGCCTCCGGCGTCCGGTCCTTCGTCCGGGACATCGTTTGCGTGTTCATTCCTGCTTAACCCAGATTGCTAACCGCATGCTGACATGTTACGACATTGTTACACCGTTTGCCAGTGGGGTGAATTTCACGCTGGTCTGGGAACGGGGCGGCCAGCCGGCTTGGAGGAGCAAGACCGGGGCCATAACAAGACCGATCTGGGAGGATATGATGGATCTGAGCCTGACCCGCCGCAAGTTTCTGAGCACCGTTGCTGCCGTTTCCGCGGGCGCAGCCGTTCTGTGCACGATTCCGGCACTCGCCGCTGACAAGATCACCCTGCGCATGTCGACGCCCGCAACCGAGACGGACAGCCGCACCGTGGCGCTGTCCACCATCTTCGCTCCGGCGATTGCAGAATTTGCCGAGTATCAGCCGCATTATAATGCCTCGCTGTTCAAGCAGGGCACCGAACTGGAAGCCATCGCCCGCGGCAACCTGGAAATGGCCATCACCTCGGCGCAGGAACTGGCGGCCATTTTCCCGGAATTCTCCATCTTCACCGCCGGTTACCTGCACAAGGACGCCGAGCACCAGAAAAAGGTGTTTGCCGCCGAATTCATGCAGCCGCTGAAGCAGAAGGTTGAGGACGAGCTTGGCGTCAAGCTGCTCTCCGTCATGTATCTCGGCCGGCGCCAGCTGAACCTGCGCACGGACAAGGAAATCAAGACCCCGGCAGACCTTGCAGGCGTCAAGCTGCGCATGCCCGGTTCCGAAGCCTGGCAGTTCCTCGGCAAGGCGCTTGGCGCGAGCCCGGTGCCGATGGCTTTCACGGAAGTCTACACCGGCCTGCAGACCGGCGCGATTGATGCTCAGGACAACCCGCTGCCGACGAACCGCGACGTGAAGTTCTATGAAGTCACCAAGCAGATCGTTCTGACCTCGCATCTGGTGGACCTCAACTACATTGCCTTCTCCAAGAAGGTCTGGGACAGCCTGACCGCAGAACAGCAGGCCGCCGTGCAGAAGGCCGCTGATGAGGCTGCCGAAAGCGGCCGCCAGAAGCAGCTGGCGCTTGAGGCGGAGCTGGAGCAGTTCTTCAAGGATCAGGGGCTCAAGGTCTACACGCCGGATATCGAGGCTTTCCGCACCCATGTGCAGAAGCAGTATCTGGAATCGGACTTCTCCAAGTCCTGGCCGGAAGGCATGGTCGATCAGATCAACGCCCTCTGAGTTCCGGAGATAGAGGTCATGCGTGAAATCGCCCGCCGCTTGCAGGCCGGGGCGGATCATGTGGCGGCGGGCTTGCTCGCCGCCCTGTTCGCCACCTTCATCTTTCAGGTCCTGTCCCGCTATGTCTTCCTGCGGTTTTATCCGGGGATCGAGATCGGCTGGACGGTGGAATTCAGCATGACCCTGTGGCTGTGGGTGGTGCTCTGGGGGGCAGCGTTCTGCCTCCCGGAAACCTCCCATGTCCGCTTCGACCTGTTCTATCAGGCAGCAGGGCGGCGCACGCGCCGTGTCATGGCCCTTGTGGCCGCGCTGGTGATCGTTGCTGCCTTTGCCGCGGCACTTCCCGCCACCTGGGACTACATCACCTTCTACAAGATCAAGAAGAGCGCCATCCTGAAGTGGCGTCTGGACTACGTCTTCGGCATCTATGCGCTGTTCGCTGCGGCCATCATCGGCCGCTACATCTGGCGGGCCGCCAGGATCGTGCGAGGGGAAGCGCCCGGCGAAGACGATACGGACAATTCGGCTGAAATCCTGGCCAATGGGGGAGGGCGGCTGTGACCCTTGCATTCATCGTCTGCCTGGGCGTGCTGCTTGCGCTGGCCGCCCTCGGGGCGCCCATTGCCCTGTCCATGATCGTGTCCTCGATCGTCTATGTGGCCATGCGCGGTCAGGACATGGCGCTGCCTGCAGAACAGCTGATTCAGGGCATCTATGACAGCTATGTCATTCTCGCCGTGCCGCTGTTCATCGTTGCCGCCAACATCATGAATGCGGGAACCGTGTCCGAACGGCTGCTCGGCTTTGTCGTGGCCATTGTCGGGCGCTTCCGGGGCGGGCTCGGCCATGTGAATGTGGTGGCAAGCCTCATCTTCGCCGGCATGTCCGGCTCGGCGGTTGCCGATGCGGCCGGTATCGGCAAGCTGATCATCAACATGATGCGCGAGGGCGGGCGCTATACGGCCGGTTATGCGGCGGCGATCACGGCGGCTTCTTCCACCATCGGCCCCATCATTCCCCCGTCGATCCCGATGGTGCTTTATGCGCTCGTGTCGGACCAGTCGATCGGCTACCTGTTCCTCGGCGGCATCGTGCCGGGCCTGATCATGGGGGCCGTGCTGATGCTGATGAACGCCCGCATTTCTGCGCGGCGCGGCTTCAAGCTGGAGGAGCCGGTTCCGGTCCGGCAGATCCCGCGCCTGACGGTCAATGCCTTTCCGGCGCTGATGATGCCGGTGATCCTGCTGGTCGGCATCTACGGCGGCATGACCACGCCGACGGAAGCCGCCGCTCTGGCTGCGCTTTATGCCCTGTTCCTGTCGGTGGTGTTCTACCGGGCGCTGTCGTTCCGCGCCTTCTGGGACATCATGCGCGTCAGCGCGAGGCAGTCGGCCTCGGTGGGCGTCGTCATCGGCGGAGCGCTGATCTTCAACTACATCGTCGCCTCGGAGAACATTCCGGCGCATATGCGGGCCTTCGCCGGAGCGCTCGACATTTCGCCGCTGATGTTCCTGCTGATGATCAACGTGCTGCTGCTGCTGCTCGGCTGTCTGCTGGATGCCTCGACGCTGATCCTCGTCATCATCCCGCTGTTCCTGCCGGCCTGCCGCGAGCTTGGCATCGATCTGGTGCATTTCGGTGTCGTGGCCATCGTCAACTGCATGATCGGCCTGATCACGCCGCCCTATGGCATCGTTCTCTTCGTCATCAACGCCGTCACCGGCATTTCCCTGCGCGAGATGATCCGCGAGATCTGGCCCTTCCTCGGGGCGCTTCTGGCGGCGCTGCTGGCGCTCATCCTCTTCCCTGATCTGGTCCTCTGGCTGCCCCGCATGTTCGGCTACGCCGGCTGACCTCACCTGTTCTTAGTGCTGAAAGGAACCTGACGTGTTCGCTCCTATTGGCGGAATTGTGCCTGTCGTCCTGACCCCGTTTACCCCGGACAACCGGATCGACTGGGAGGGCTACGAGGCCCTGATCGAGTGGTATCTGGCCCATGGCAGCGAGGCGCTCTTTGCCGTCTGCCAGTCTTCCGAAATGCAGTTCCTGAGCCTTGAGGAGCGGGTGGACCTTGCCCGCTTCACCATGGAAAAGGTGAAGGGCCGCGTGCCGGTGGTGGCCTCGGGCCATATCTCGGACAGCGCCGGAGACCAGAAGGCGGAAATGACCGCCATTGCCGCCACGGGCGTTGACGGGCTGGTGCTCGTGACCAACCGCCTGGCGCAGAAGGACGAGGGGACGGATGTGTTCCGCGCCCGCCTTGATGATCTTCTGGCAGCTCTGCCGAAGGATGTGCCGCTGGGCCTCTACGAATGCCCGGCGCCTTACCGCCGCCTGCTGACGGATGACGAGATCAGGTTCTGTGCAGACACAGGCCGCTTCCTGATGCTGAAGGATGTCTCGTGCAATCTGGACGTGGTCAAGCGCCGCGTTGCCCTGACCAAAGGCTCGCCGCTTGCCATCAGCAATGCCAATGCGGCCATTGCCTATCCGGCGATGCAGGCAGGCTCCAGGGGCTTCTGCGGCGTCATGAACAACGTGCATCCGGACCTCTACCGCTGGCTGGAGGATCACGGGGCGTCCCATCCGGAGCTGGCCGAAGAGCTGGCCGTGTTCCTCGGCCTTGCCGCCATGTGCGAGCCAATGGGCTATCCGAAGCTTGCCAAGGTCTACCATCAGCGCCTCGGCACCTTCCGGCATGACCACTGCCGCACCATCACCTATGACATCTTCGACAAGTTCTGGGCGCTGGATGTGATCCTCGACCGGATCGAGCAGGGCACGGCGCAGTTCCGTGAGAAGATTGCAGCGCTCGGCTGATACCAGGACGCAACGGGCTTGACCGCTTGAGTGCTGGCCAAGCCCGTGTGGCGCATGAGCAATCTCAAGGCGTAATGCGGCAGTAACAAACGCCTTGAGATGCGGAGTTGCCGGCAAGGCCGGATGGAACCTTCCCTGGACTTGCAGAATTTGACGAGGGCGTTAGTCCTTGTCCAAAGCGGCAGTGATCCGCTGCGCGCAAGTCCATGGAGCCGCCCTGCATGTTCAGTCAGACGCCTGCCCGCCAGACGCCTGTCCACCTGTCCCGCAAGCCCCTCCAGACCGTCTTGAGAGACCGGGCAGTCAGGCTGAAAATCAGCACGGGCGCTCTGCTGCTCGCCCTGTTGCTGGGCGGAACTGCCCTGCCGCCATCTGCCTTTGCGCAGAGGCAAGAAGACCTCACCATCCCGCAGGACATGACCCGCTACATCGGACCGGTGGCGGCGGAGCGGGATGATCTGCGGCAGGCGCTGACCCATGAGCTTGCCGAGAAGGAACCGTCGCGGGCGGGCGAGCTCATCACTACGCTGGTCAACAGGACGGCAACCGCCGGCGGCTGGCCCGAAACCTATGCCGTCATTGCCGCACAGGCGGCTCCGCTGATGGAGCGGCTGGAGGGGGGTGAGCTTGACGCCTTCCTGTTCGATTTCTCTGTCGCTGCCGGCAATGCCGGAAAGCCCGCCGAGCAGGATGCCCTGCTGCGGCAGATGGTTGAAGGGGCGCAGGAGAACAAGACGGAGGACGCCCGCCGCTACCACCGCGCGCTGGTGAACAAGGCCTATGCGCTTCTGTCCACGGACCGGGACGATGAGGCCTTCGACGCCCTCATGGCCGCGCTGGACACGCTGGAGGCCTCCGGCGAGGACGGCCACTTCTTCAACACCGTGTCCGAGGGCGGTGATGCCTTCATGACCCACGCCTCTGCGGAGATGGCAGCCGAAATCTATGAGCGCGGCATGACCTCGCCGCTGTTCGCCAGCACCACGAGCCCCGGCCGGGCCTTCCTCATGTTCAACTATGCCGTCTTCCTGCGTGACACGGGGGTGTATGACGAGGCGCTGCGGCTGCACCTGCCTGCGATGAACGAGCTCTTCAGCATCTTCGGGCCGGAGAGCAAGGAGGGCTACGATGCCTATGACGGTCTTGCCCAGACCATGCATGCCGCCGGGCAACTGGCGGGTGCGGAAGCGGCCTACAGCTATATGGTGCCGCAGATGTGGCGCCTGTTCGGGGCGGACGATCCGGATTACTGGCGTGTCAGGAACAATCATGCAGCCGTGCTGCGCTCGCTGAAGCTGCCGTCCGATGCGCTGATCATCGACTTTGACGTCTACCTGAAGCGCCATGACAAATACGGCAATGCGGCGCCCCTGACGCTGGCATCGGCCCTGAACATGGCTCACGACCAGCTGGATCTGGAACGCTGGGAGGACGCGGAGCGGACGCTGAAGTCGCTTGAGGCTATCGCCACCGATATGGACTACGCGCCGCGCTACATCCAGATGATCGCTGCCTGGCGCGATTATGTGGCTTACCGCAGCGGTGTGAAGGCGATTGAGGATGCGGCGTTGCGCGATACTGCCGGGCTTGAAGGGCGTACTGCCGGAACCGAGCAGCGGCTGGCCTATCTTGATCTCTATGCCTCGGAGGCGGAGCGGCGGGGGTATGACGATCTGGCGCTGACCTACCGCGAGGGCGCCCGGGATGTGGCCTATGAGCGGTTTACCGAGGCTCATCCCTTGAGTTTCGAAGCAGAGCTTGCGCGCCTGCAGCTGCTGAGCCGGTTGAAGCCGGAAGAGGCCGCAGAGGGCTTCCGGCAGCTGGATGCGGCGATGTCCGGCTGGACGCGGGCAAATGTCACGGCGGCCGGAAGCCTGAGCGCCGCGCGCTCGGCGCGCATTCTGGCCGATGACATGCTGGCGGCCTTCGCGGATTTTGCGCGGGACAACGCGGATGCCGCCCGCCACTTCGCCGCCTCGCTGGACAGCTGGAAGACCCTGACGCGCCAGACCGAGCTTGATCTGCGCCGGGAAGCCGAAACAACGGAGGACCAGGCCTACCGGGAGCTGATCCTCACCTATTTCCGCAAGTTCGGCCGCTTCCGCGAGCTGGTGACGGGCACGCTCTATACGGACGAGCTCGATCCCCAGCGGAGCGAAATGGAGGAGGCCCGCAAGGCACTCAACGAGGCCCGTGCGGCGCGTGGCTTGCCCGAGGTGACACCCTGGTTCCGTGGGCCGGTGACGCTTCCCGGAGCGGTTGCGGAGCCGGAGGCGGGGGATGTGATCGTGGATCTTGCGGTCACCCGCAGATGGCCGGTGGAGCGCCGGGGCTATCCGGATGCTTACGAGCTCCGTGCCGTGATCTCACGTCCCGGCCAGCCGCCGCAGGTGGACCAGATCGGCACCATTCGCATGAAGGATGGCGAGGCCCCGGCAGGCTTCGTGATGAAGGCGATCGAGACGCGCCTTGCCAAGGTTCTGGCTTCGGCCGCCGAGGGCGCGGGCTCGCTGTACATCATCCCGGACGACTCGCTCTATCAGTGGGCGCTTGCCGAACTGAGGACCGGGGATGGCAAGCGTCTGGGCGAGCTGGTGGACGTGCATCTCATTACCAGCCGCGAGGCCTATGCCTACCGGGACAGCCACAGCAGGCCGGAACCGGGCGCAGGGATTCTGCTGGCTGGCGGGCTGGACTATGGGCCCGATGCCAGTGTGGTGCCCTTGCCGGGAACGGCCAGCGAGGTTCAGGCGATTGCGGAGCTTGCCGGTGCGGCCGGCTTCAAGCCCAGCCTTCTCACCGGCAAGACGGCGACTGAGAGCGGAGTGCGGGCCGGGGTGGAAAGCTCTTCCATCATCCATCTCGCCACCCACGGCTTCTACCGGGAAGATGATGACGGCGCCGCGCGGCTGACCAATACGGGTTTCGTACTGGCGGATCTCCAGGACAGCGGCGAGGGCGATGATCCGTCCGACAATGTTGTCCATGCCCGCGAGGTGCTGGACTGGAACCTGAGCGGCGCCGGGCTTGTCATCATCGCTGCCTGTGAAACCGCACTGGGAGATCCCGGGGTCACGGCCACGGTGCGCGGCCTGCCGATGGCGCTCTCCATCGCCGGTGCCCGCCGCTCGCTGCTGACCATCGACAACGTGCCGGACCGGGCGACCTCCCGTTTCATGATCCGCTTTCATGAACACCTGCTGCGCGATGGCATGAGTTATTCCAAGGCCTTCATCGCCACCAAGCGCGATGCCTGGGCCGGGCGGATCGAGGGTGTCGACCCGGAGCTGACCTATGCCTTCGTGCTGTTCGAGCACTGAGGCCGGGTCAGATGTGCCGCCAAGAGGCGGTCAGGCGGGCGCGGGCATACCGGGAATTACACATTGGCAGGGCTGAGGCTTACCTTTATATTTTCAAAATAATGAAAATATGGGAATCCCAATGCCCGCATCGACTTGCCCCGTTCCTTCCGCGCCGCGGCGTGGTCTTTGTGATCCTCAGCGCCTGATCTGCACGGCTGCTGTCATTGCCGCCTTGCTGCTGCCCGCGGGGGCTGGTGCGGCTGATCTGGCGGTCCAGCCGCTGGAGGTGACCGACTGGAAGGCGGTCTATGCGACCGTCGAACCGGCCGTCCGGGTGCCGGTGCGGGCCCGCACGCAAGGCACGGTGACGGAGCTCGCCGTGAAAGAGGGCGATGCCCTGCAGGCGGGGCAGAGGATTGGCCGCATCGTCGATGAGAAGCTGGCGCTGCGGCGGCAGGCGCTCAGCGCCCAGATTGCGGCAGCGCAGTCCGAAGCGGCCAATCTGGAGACGGAGGCCGGCCGGGCGCGGCAGCTGCTGGCGCGCGGCACCATCTCGCAGGCCCGTGTCGATCAGCTTGAAACCCAGCTGGAGGTGGCGCGCAACAGCCTGAGAGCCGCCGAAGCCGAGCGCGATGTGCTGGACCAGCAGGAGCGGGAAGGCGAAATCCTGGCGGCCGCCAGCGGCCGTGTCCTGTCCGTGCCCGTCGCACTGGGGGCGCTGGTGATGCCGGGCGAAACCATTGCCGAGATCGCGCGGGAAGGCTTCATCCTGCGGCTGGAGCTGCCCGAACGCCATGCGGGTCTGATGAAGGCCGGGGACACCCTGCACCTGCCGCAAGAGGCGGGCGCTGCCCGGCGCAGCGGCGAGATCACGCTGGTCTATCCGGAGCTGCGCGGCGGGCGGGTGATTGCCGATGCCTCTGCGCCGGACATGGGCGACTTTTTCGTCGGTGAACGGATTCCGGTCGAGATCGCCACGGGCACCCGAAGCGTTCTGGCCGTGCCGGAGGCGGCGCTGACCACCCGTTACGGGCTTGATTATGTGCAGCTGCGCCGCAAGGACGGCAGCGCTGCGGCCATCACCGTGCAGCGCGGGCAGGCGTTCGAAACGCAGGATGGCCCGCAGGTGGAAGTCCTGAGCGGTCTTGCCGCCGGTGACGTGGTGGTTCTGCCATGAGCCAGACACCCAACGGCATGCCGCCTCAGGCAGGCCTCGGCCTGTCGGGCCACCTGACCGCCGTTTTCATCGCCTCGCCGCTGACGCCGCTGCTGCTCTTTGCCTCGCTGATTGTCGGGCTCATCTCGCTGGCAACGCTGCCGCGCGAGGAAGAGCCGCAGATTTCCGTGCCCATGGTGGATATTCTGGTCAGCGCCGATGGCCTCAAGGCCCCCGATGCGGTCAAACTCGTCACCGAGCCGCTGGAGACCATCGTCAAGGCCATCAATGGCGTGGAGCATGTCTATAGCCAGACCCAGGATGACCGGGTCATGGTGACGGCCCGGTTTCTGGTCGGCACGCCCTCCGACAGCGCCATCCTCCGGGTGCATGAGAAAATCCGCGCCAACATGGACCGCATTCCTTCCGGCATTCCCGAGCCGCTCGTCGTCGGGCGGGGGGTGGATGACGTGGCCATCGTGGTGGCAACGCTCGCCCCGGATGCGGCCTCGGCAGAGACCTGGAGCCCGTCAGCGCTCTACGGCCTGGCGCAGGAAGTGCGCACATCGCTGGCGCGGCTGGATGATGTGGGGCTGACCTATCTGGTGGGCACGGGCCCGGACGAGATCCGGGTGGAGCCGGACCCGGAACGGCTGTCGCGGCTGAATGTGACGCTGGACCAGCTGCTCGGCAAGATCACCAGCGCCAACCGCTCGTTCCTCGCCGGCACCGTGCGGCAGGACGGTGAGGCGCTGCAGGCTGTGGCGGGGCAGACGCTCGGCACCATTCCGGCCATCGGCAACCTGTTGATCACCAGCCGCGATGGCCGCCCGGTCTATGTCAAGGACGTGGCCACCATCACGGTTGGCGCAGGCACGGAAGACCGTCAGGTCTGGCATTACGGCCGTGACGCGTCCTCCGGCAGCCTGACGCCGGTGCCGGCCGTCTCCATTGCCGCGGCCAAGCGGGCAGGGGCCAATGCGGTGCTGATCGCCGAAGAGGTCCGCGAGCATCTGGAGAGCCTTGAAGGCTCACTGATCCCGGAGGGTGTCTCCGTCCACATCACCCGTGATTATGGCGAAACGGCCAATGAAAAGGCCAATGAACTGCTGTTCCATCTGGCGCTGGCAACGGTGTCCATCGTCATTCTGGTGGTGGTCGCCATCGGCTGGCAGGCGGGGCTGGTGGTGGCCATCGTCATTCCCGTGACGATCCTGCTGACGCTCTTTGCCGCCCAGATGATGGGCTACACCATCAACCGGGTGAGCCTGTTTGCGCTGATTTTCGCCATCGGCATTCTGGTGGATGATGCCATCGTGGTGATCGAGAACATTGCCCGCCACTGGGCCATGAACGATGGCCGCAGCCGGGCCACCGCGGCGATTGCCGCCGTCGCGGAGGTCGGCAATCCGACGATCATCGCCACGCTGACGGTGGTGGCCGCCCTGCTGCCGATGATGTTCGTCTCCGGCATGATGGGCCCCTACATGAGCCCGATCCCGGCCGTGGCCTCGGCGGCGATGCTGTTCTCCTTCTTTGTCGCCGTGGTGCTGACGCCCTGGGCCATGCTGAAGATCGCCGGGCGCAAGGCGGGCGAAGGCCACCACGAGGCGGCAGACGGGGGCAAGCTGGGGCGGATCTTCCGCGCCGCTGCACGGCCAGTGCTGAAGACGCGGGGCCGGGCGCTTGCCTTCCTGCTGCTGGTCGGCGTGGCCACGCTTGCCAGCATGGTGCTGATCTACACCCGGCACGTGACGGTGAAGCTGCTGCCCTTCGACAACAAGTCGGAGGTGCAGGTGGTGCTGGACATGCCGGAGGGCACGGCGCTGGAAATGACCGCCCGCCAGCTGGGCGAGGCAGTGCGCCTGCTGGAAGGCGTGCCGGAGATCCTGTCCGTCCAGGCCCATGCGGGGACGGCTGCGCCTTTCAACTTCAACGGCCTTGTACGGCATTACTTCCTGCGCAGCGGGCCGGAACTGGGCGACCTGCAGGTCAATCTCCTGCCCAAGGGGGAGAGGTCCCGCGAGAGCCACGCCATTGCGCTTGAAATCCGTGAGCGGCTGGCGGGGCTCGATCTGCCGCGCGGCTCTTCGGTGAAGGTGGTGGAAGTGCCGCCCGGACCGCCGGTGATGGCGACGCTGCAGGCGGAAATCTATGGGCCGGACCCAGACACACGCCGGGCCGTGGCCCAAAGGGTCGCGGACGTCTTCAAGGCCGTGCCCTATATCGTGGACATTGATCTCAGCCAGGGGCTTCCTGCCGGGCGCATCCGCATCGAGATCGACAGCGAGAATCTGGAGTTCCATGGCGTCTCGGAGGCAGACGTCTACCAGACCATCAGCACGCTTCTCGGCGTCACGCCTGCGGGCTATTCGCACCGGGGTGAGGGGCGGGCGCCGCTCGCTATTGTTCTGGCGCTGCCGAAGGCGGACCGGAGCCTCGGACAGAGGCTTCTCTCGACGCCCGTGGCCGCCAATGCCATGCCGGGCAGCCGGGGTGTCGTCGAACTGGGGGACGTGGTGCGCCTCACCCGCGAACCGGCGTCCCACCTCATCTACCGTCACAATGGCCGCCCGGCCGAACTGGTGACGGCGGAACTCGCCGGGGAGTTCGAGGCGCCCATCTACGGCATGCTGGCGGTGGCGGACGGCATTGATGCGGCAGACTGGGCGGATCTGCCGAAGCCGCAGATCAGCTATCACGGCCAGCCCGTCAGCGATGACGAAACCGTGCTTCTGTGGGACGGGGAGTGGGAGGTGACCTTCATCACCTTCCGCGACATGGGCGCGGCCTTTGCCGTGGCGCTGCTCGGCATCTATGTGCTGGTGGTGGGGCAGTTCCGCTCCTTCACCGTGCCGCTGGTGATCCTGACGCCGGTGCCGCTGACACTCATCGGCATTCTGCTCGGGCACTGGATCTTCGGCGCGCCTTTCTCCGCCACCTCGATGATCGGTTTCATCGCGCTGGCGGGCATCATCGTGCGCAACTCGATCCTGCTGGTGGATTTCATCCGCCATGCCCGCAAGCCGGAACGCTCCCTGCGCGATGTGCTGCTGGAGGCGGGCTCCATCCGCTTCAAGCCGATCCTGCTGACGGCTGTGGCGGCGATGATCGGCGCGGCGGTGATCCTCACCGATCCGATCTTCCAGGGGCTGGCGATTTCGCTGCTCTTCGGCCTTGCATCCTCGACGCTGCTCACCGTGCTGGTGATCCCGGCGATCTATGTGGTGCTGCGGGAGGATGGCCGGGCGTGAGGCAACGGCCTGAGATGTCCTTGTCTCAGGCCGTCCTTTTCCTCACTGCGCCATGGCGCCATTGGCAAAGGCGATGACGCCGTCGGCGATGAACTGGATGGAGAGGGCGGCCAGAAGCACGCCCAGAAGCCGGGTGACGACCATCTGCACCGTGTCGCCCATCAGCCGCTCGATCTTGTCGGCCAGCAGGAACGCGCCCATGCAGCAGGCAAGAATGCTGAGGATGACGCCGCCCACACCGGCGTAGGTCGCCGTATCCGGTGCCTGGCTCGACAGCAGGATGACGGCGGAAATGGCCGCAGGACCGGCTATGAGCGGGATGGAGAGCGGGAACACGGCCAGCGCATGAAGATCCTGCCGGCTGTGCACCACCGCCTTCTCGGCCGTCTCCGACTTGCGCTTGTTGCGGTGGTCGAACACCATTTCAAAGGCGATGGCAAACAGCAGCAGGCCGCCCGCAACGCGGAAGGCCGGGACGGAGATGCCCAGAAGGTTCAGCACCGTCTGGCCGCTGAAGAAGAAGACGAAGAGAATGGCCCCCGCCGTCAGCGTCGCCCGCACCGCCACGCGGCGCCGGTCGGCGGCTGAGACACCAGAGGTCAGCGCCAGGAACATGGGCGCCAGACCCACCGGATCGATGGTGACGAAGAGCGTCGCAAATGCGTTCAGGATGAACTCGATCAAGACCATTCCCCCCAAGGATTCCGGTGACCATGTGCTTCTTTATAGCAGCGCATCGGGCCATTTTGCCCGCATGCTGCCGCATTCTTTTCCGGGGGCTGTGAATTGTCGCTGTAAACCATTGAATAGCATGGCGAATATCTGGCCCTGCCAGGGCAGGGCGATTTGGAGAGCAGGGCGGAATCGGCTATAAACGGCGCAGCATAAAGAGAGAAGGCGAGCAACTCCTTGGCCGATCAGGATTCAAGTACGCCGGGCGCATCCCTGCCGTCCGACATTCGCCCCGTCTCCATCACGGATGAGATGAAGCGCAGCTATCTCGATTACGCCATGAGCGTGATTGTCAGCCGCGCGCTTCCCGACGTGAGGGACGGGCTCAAGCCTGTTCACCGGCGCATCCTCTATTCGATGCACGAGAACGGCTACGAATGGAACAAGCCCTACCGCAAGTCGGCCCGCGTGGTCGGTGACGTGATGGGTAAATATCACCCGCATGGTGACAGCGCGATCTATGACGCCCTCGTGCGTATGGCGCAGAACTTCTCCCTGCGCCTGCCGCTCATCGACGGGCAGGGCAATTTCGGTTCGGTGGACGGCGACCCGGCAGCGGCCATGCGCTACACCGAATGCCGTCTGCAGAAGGTTGCCCACACGCTTCTGGATGACATCGACAAGGATACGGTCAACTTCCAGGAGAACTACGACAGCTCCGAGACCGAGCCTGTCGTCCTCCCGGCGAAGTTCCCGAACCTGCTTGTCAATGGCGCAGGCGGCATCGCCGTCGGCATGGCCACCAACATTCCGCCGCACAACCTCGGCGAAGTGATCGATGGCGCCATTGCCGTGATGGAAAATCCGGCGCTCAGCCTCGGCGAGCTGATGGAGATCATCCCCGGCCCGGACTTCCCGACCGGCGGCACGATCCTGGGCCGCTCCGGCATCCGCTCGGCCTATGAGACGGGCCGTGGCTCGCTGGTCATGCGCGGCAAGGTCGAGGTGGAGCAGCTGCGCGCCGGGCGCGAGGCGCTGATCGTCACCGAGATCCCCTATCAGGTCAACAAGTCCACGATGATCGAGAAGATCGCCGAACTGGTGCGTGAAAAGCGCATCGAGGGCATCTCCGACATCCGCGACGAAAGCGACCGCCTCGGCATGCGCGTGGTGATCGAGCTGAAGAAGGATGCCGTCGCCGACGTGATCCTGAACCAGCTCTACCGTTTCTCCTCGCTGCAGCAGAGCTTCGGCTGCAACATGGTGGCGCTGAACGGCGGCCGCCCCGAGCTGATGACGCTGATGGACATGCTGAAGGCCTTCGTCGTCTTCCGCGAGGAAGTCATCGGCCGGCGCACCCGCTTCCTGCTGGCCAAGGCGCGTGACCGCGCCCATGTGCTGGTGGGCCTTGCCATCGCCGTTGCCAACATCGACGAGGTGATCCACCTCATCCGCACCGCGCCGGACCCGGCCACCGCCCGCGCCCTGCTGATGGGCCGCGACTGGCCGGCCAAGGACATGGAGCCGCTGGTCCGCCTCATCGACGATCCGCGCCACACCGTCAATGCCGACGGCAGCTACCGGCTCTCCGAGGAACAGGCCCGCGCCATCCTCGACCTGCGCCTGCAGCGCCTGACCGCCCTTGGCCGCGATGAAATCGGCGATGAGCTGAACAAGCTCGGCGACGAGATTTCCGACTATCTGGACATCCTGCGCTCCCGCGCCCGGGTGCAGCAGATCATTCGCGATGAACTGCTGGCCATCCGCAACGACTTCGCCACCCCCCGCAAGACGGAGCTGGTGGAAGGCGGCGCGGATCTGGAGGACGAAGACCTCATCCAGCGCGAGGACATGGTGGTCACCGTCAGCCACGGCGGCTACATCAAGCGCGTGCCGCTGGCGACCTACCGCGCCCAGCGCCGGGGCGGCAAGGGCCGTTCGGGCATGGCGACGAAGGACGAAGATTTCGTCACCCGCCTGTTCGTGGCCAACACCCACACGCCGGTGCTGTTCTTCTCCTCACGCGGCATCGTCTACAAGATGAAGGTCTGGCGCCTGCCGCTGGGCGGGCCGACCTCGCGTGGCAAGGCACTGATCAACATGCTGCCGCTGGAACCCGGCGAGCAGATCTCCTCGATCATGCCGCTGCCGGAGAACGAGGACACCTGGGGCGATCTGGACGTGATGTTCGCCACGACGCGCGGCACCGTGCGCCGGAACAAGCTGTCCGACTTCACCCAGATCAACCGCTCCGGCAAGATCGCCATGAAGCTGGAAGAGGGCGACGGCATTGTCGGCGTCTTCACCTGCACCGAGCATGACGATGTGATGCTGACGACGGCGGCCGGCCAGTGCATCCGCTTCCCTGTGTCCGATGTGCGCGTCTTTGCGGGCCGCAACTCGGTCGGCGTGCGCGGCATCAATCTGGCCGACGACGACCGCCTGATCTCCATGACGATCCTGCGCCACTTCAACGCCACCTCGGAAGAGCGTGCCGCCTATCTGAAGCTCCGCCGCCTGATGCGCGGCGAGGCCGATGATGCGGGCAGCGAAGCCGTGGCCGACGACGGGGAGGAAGCCGCCGCCGGCGAACTGCCGCAGGAGCGCTACGCCGAAATGAGCGCGGCGGAACAGGTGATCCTCACCGTCTCCGAAAACGGCTACGGCAAGCGCACCTCGTCCTTCGAGTACCGGGTCACCGGACGCGGCGGCAAGGGCATCACGGCCATGGCGGTGAACAAGCGCAACGGCCCGCTGATTGCCTCCTTCCCCGTGGAGGACCGCGACCAGATCATGCTGGTGACCGACGGCGGCCAGCTGATCCGCTGCCCGGTTGACGGCATCCGCGTCGCCGGCCGCGCCACCCAGGGCGTCATCGTCTTCAACACCGCCGAGGACGAAAAGGTCGTCGCCGTGGAACGCGTCAGCGAGGAAGACGACAGCGAAGAGTCCGTGGACGGCATCGCCGCTGAGGGTGCTGCCGGTGAGGGCGCTGGCCCGGAAGCTGGTGAAGACACTGGTGGTGAGGACACGGGCGGCGAAGAGTAAGCCGCACGGTGTTCCGACGCAGAAACGACAAGGGCCGTCCCATGTGGGCGGCCCTTTTTGCATGGTGGGGATGATCCAATGGGCCTGTTCTTCCCTCAAGTTGGGGGTGGTGCAACCCGTCTTGTTTCCTCGTATGAAGAATGGAAACAGCCGTCGGTTGCACGATGTGGCCAGAGCGTCATGATTTGTTGTATGATATCTGACGATTGCTGCGTAAGGGGGGATGAAATTGCTTAGTCTTGGCGGAAAATATAAAGATCTTTCCCTGGCCGCAATGTGTGCCTGTCACAGCCCTGGCGCTCAGCAACTGCTGGCCAGGATGGGCAGGGAGATGTCGCGCCGGTCAGCTCTCAAGGCAATTGGGGCAACACTTGCAGCGCCCGCATTGGGACTTGTAAATCCTGCCTTTTCGCAATCGGCGGCAAAGCCCTTGCTCTTTACGAATGTCAATGTTTTTGACGGCGTTAACCCGAAGCTGATCGCCGGGCAGCATGTTCTTGTCGAAGGCAACCGGATCAAGGCACTCGTGCCAGCCGGAGAGACAGTGGCTGATGCCGATTCCATTGACTGCGGCGGCAGGACCCTGATGCCGGGCATGATCGACGCGCACTGGCATTCTATCCTTGCCGGAATTTCCCAGATGACGGCGGTGACTGCCGATGTTCCTTACGTCCATCTGGTTGCCGCCCAAGAGGCCGAGCGTACGATCTTGCGCGGCTTCACAACAATTCGGGATGCGGGGGGGCCTTCGTTTTCCCTGAAGCGCGCCATAGATGAGGGACGCATTGCAGGGCCTCGTATCTATCCTTCCGGGGCCATGATCTCCCAGACCTCAGGGCATGGCGACTTCCGCCTGCGCACGGAGTTGCCCCGGTCTCCGCAGACCAATCTCAGCGGGGCGGAACAGGCTGGCATTTCAGCGATTGCCGATGGCGAGGCGGAGGTGCTGCGCCGCGTCCGGGAGCAACTGATGCTCGGCGCCAGTCAGATCAAGATCATGGGCGGCGGCGGCGTAGCCTCCAGCTATGATCCGATCGACACGCTTCAATACACCGAGGCCGAAATCAAGGCTGCTGTTTCCGCAGCGGCTGACTGGGGGACTTATGTTTGTATCCATGCCTACACTTCGGCCGCCATACAGCGCGCGCTTGCGTGTGGGGTGAAATCCATTGAGCATGGCCAGCTCGCGGACGATGAAACGGCTCGACGTATAGCAGATTCCGGCGCTTGGTGGAGCATCCAGCCATTCCTGGCCGATGAGGATGCCAATTCATATCCTTTGCCGGAGCAGCGGGAACAACAAAGGCGCATTGCCGAAGGCACTGCCCGTGCTGTGGAACTTGGCCGCAGGTACGGTGTCAAGATGGCGTTGGGTACCGATGTCCTGTTCAACCCGGCGGGAACCGCGACCCAGGGCAAACAGCTGGCCAAGTTTGCAAGATGGTATGACAATGCCGAGGTCCTGCGCCTTCTCACCAGCGGAAATGCAGAGCTTGCGGCTCTGTCCGGCGCACGCAATCCTTATCCTGCGAAGCTTGGACATATCGAGGCCGGAGCCTATGCGGACATTCTGGTGATTGATGGCAATCCCCTTGAAGACATTACCCTGATTGCTGACCCTGACCGCACGATGAAACTGGTCATGAAGGACGGGCGCATCCACAAGAACACGCTGCCTGCGTGACCGGAAGGGGGATACATTGAAACGAGCTGCTGCGTTCACCATCCTGCTTTTGTGCTGTGTCCAGGTAACAGACGCGGCAGAAAGTACTTCTGGTCCGTTTGCCCCGGCTCATGAGGTGACGGATAGCCACCAATGGGTGGTTCAGGTCACACCCTATCTCTGGGCGGCTGGCCTTGACGGGCGCATCTCGCCCTTCCGGCGCGGCCCCGCCGTCGATGCTGACAAGCCGTTCCGGGACGTTCTGGATGACCTGAATTTCGGCGGGTTTGCCAATTTGTGGATACGGCGCGACCGTTTTGTGTTCTCAGGTGATGTCATGTATGTCAACACCACTGATGCCCGGGCGAGCGGGCCACTGCCTGCGTTTCAGATTCCGGGCTTTGGCATTTCGATCCCTCCGGAAGCTGCCGTCAGCGGAAGTGTCAACACAGAACAGTTGATGGCGGCTCTACAGGGGGGGTATCGCGTCGTCGACACGCCCCGGTTCACGCTTGATGCGCTTGCAGGTGTTCGTTTCTGGCATATCTCCAATGAGCTCAAGGTAACGGCTGAACATGCCGCTATTGGCCGGCGGACTGCCAGCCACGGCGAGAGCTTCGGCTGGGCCGACCCACTCGTGGGACTGCGTGCGTTTGTTCCGATGACGGAACAGCTCTCGATACAGGCTCAGGCTGATGTGGGGGGATTTGGGGCTGGTGCCGATCTTACTTGGTCGGTGCTTGCTACCGCAAATTATACATTGAACGACAGGCTGTCCTTGTCGGCTGGCTATAAGGCACTAAAAGTCGATTACGATCACGGCGGGCATGTTTACGATGTTCTTCTGAGTGGTCCTGTTTTGGGGATGACCTTGCGGTTCTAGGGACCGAAATGAGCTGCAATCAAGTTTTTGCTGCCCTGAGATCTTTTGCGTTCTGCTGTCTCCAAACAAAAAAAGGCGGATGAGGCTGCTGTACTCATCCGCCTTCAGTCGCGGGGGGAAGTTTGGGGGTAGGGAGGAGGTCAGAGGTGGGGATCAGCCTTCGACCGGGGTCCGCACGAGGACCGAGACACCGCCGCCGGGGCGCTGTTCCACCGTGGTGGTGGTGGAGATGGTGCGCACCGTGCGCTCGCCGTTGAGGGTGGCGAGGACACTAGCGGCGAAGAGTAAGTCGCAGGCTGTTCTGACGCAGAAACGAACAAGGGCCGTCCCAAGTAGGCGGCCCTTTTTCTTGCATGGTTGCCTCTCCATCGTCCTCGCGGAGGCGCCCCGCGCGATCCGGGACCGGAGAGTCGGCGTACCCATTGTTCTTGTCTCAAGGCCAAGCCTATAGACCTCGGCTCGCCGGTTCCGGATCTCCGCTCCGTCCGGAATACAGAAACTTTAATTGGGATTTCTGCGACAAGATGGAGTGCACTTTCTTCGACTCCTCAAGCGGCCGAAACTGACGGGTGACGGCGAACACCCCACTTCAGCGTCACACCGAGGCTTGCGATCAGAATGCAGCCTACGCCAGCATATTGCGCCAACCCCAGCCGATGGCCATAGACGAGGGCATCCACAACGATCGCAGTGGCCGGATAGAGAAACAGCAATACGGCTGCCAAGGGCGTTGGGAGCTTCGGCAGTGCGTTATAGAGCAGCATGTATACAGCACCAGTATGCACGACGCCGATGACGGCAAACCACCCCCATTGAACGGGTGATACCTTCAGAGGTCCTGCCGGCACGGCCAGCGCCAGGAGCACTATGCCGCAAAGACACTGCACGAAGGCTAATTGAGGTCCGGTGATGCCCGTCAGTCCTTTGGCGATAATCGTAACAATGGAATAGAGAAACGCACCGCCAAGCGCACAGCAAATTCCCAGCAGCCAGGATGCATCGGCAGTGGTCTGGCCTTCGCTGGACCCGGTGGCGAAAGCGAGCCCGATCAGGGCAACGGCGATCCATAAGAGGGTGGCGGCATGCAACCGTTCACGAAAGACGAACGCCCCGATCAACACCACCATGAACGGCTGAACATGAAAGACGATCGTGGCGACCGCGATACCAATGTGTTGCATGGCTGTAAAGAACAGCACCCAGTTGCCGACCATCAGCAGGCCACTGGTAAATGCAAGACCGAGCACTCTTGGCGGCAGGCGCAACACGCCGGAAAGATTACCCCGCATGGCACTATAAAGTGCCAGCACCAGGCCACCGATTACACATCGGTAAAAGGTGACGGATAGCGGATCCGCATTGCTTTCCAGAACACAGACCCCAAGAATTCCCAACAACATCTGGGCAGATGCCATGCCGAGGAAACCTTGAATGTGCCTGCTCATGCTGTCTCGCTCCTGATGCACCTTTGCTTGCTTCAGGATTGGACTTTTCCAATTAATTGCACAATCAATATAATATGAACATATTCATTGGAGTTTCCAAACAATCATGGAACTTAATCACACCTTGCTCCGGACCTTCGTCGCATGTGTCGATTTGATGAGTTTCACGCGGGCGGCGTCTGCCGTGCATAAATCGCCGGCCACCGTTTCCACGCAGATCTCCCGGCTCGAAGCTGAAGTAGGGGCACCGCTCTTTATCCGCGACACGCGCAATCTGGCTCTGACCCAGGCCGGTGAAGAACTGGAGGCCTATGCACGGCGCATTCTACGGCTGCATGACGAGGCCGTGGAAGCTTTCCGCAAGCCCGATATTGCCGGGTCGATCACCATCGGCGCGCCTGATGATTATATCTCCCATATCATGCCGCCCGTGTTACGCCGTTTCGGCCAGCTGTTCCCCCGCGTCGCCATTAAGATCGTTTGTTCTCAATCAACAGTGCTTGTGCCGCAAGTCGAGAAGGGAGACATTGATCTTGCCATCGTAACACGGTCGCGGGGTGTGCAAGGTCAACTCCTGCGACAAGAGCCTATGATCTGGATTGCCTCCCGCGATCGGATTGCGTTGGAAAGGCGTCCGCTTCCTGTTGCATTGTTCGAACCGGGAAGTCAGGCACGTGCCGTTGTTCTGGCCGCATTGGGGAAAAGCGATATCCGCTTTCAGCCGGCTTATGAAAGTTTCAGCCTGTCGGCTCTTCTCACTGTGGTTGAGGCTGGGCTTGCCGTGGCTGCCGTCACGCGCATGTCGGCCCCGTCCTCTGTTGTGGAACTGACGCAGGCTGATGTGTTGCCTATGATAGAGCATCTTGACGTTGCCCTGATACGCAGCGCTGGGTCCAACAATTCGCTTTGCGATTTCATGGCGGAAGCAATTCACGCCAGTGCAGAAGGGATGACTAGATAGGACAATGGCAGAGCTTGACACTTTCAGGACGCAAGCTGCCGCATCGGCAATGTCGCGAAATCCTGAGTTTCGCAACCACGTCAGCCGAATTGAGTGGCTTTAGATAATTGCCGCAAGAAACGAGTGCAAAAATTAGGCTTACGCGGATATTTTGCGGCAGATTCCCGCCATGTCTTGCTGAATAGAGCCGTCATCTAGGGGCAGGCAACGGCAGCTTTTCAAAGAGTGGCAGAGAAATCCGCCATTCCGGGCATGGTCTCAAATCAGGCGATGCATAGCCTGCAGGAAACGTCAGTCCCGTCCGCAAAGCCGCCAAATGCTTGTTGTCCCAAATGAACCATGGGCTGTTCCGGATAAGAGACATCCCGTCCCGATCAAAGTCCTCCCGGTTCCCAAGACCAGACAGGTTCAGCCGGATCGCTTGCAGTGGCGTTCCGCCTTGTCCGTGAGAAAGCCGGAGAAGGGCTGCCTTTCGACCGCGCGGCCTTCCTTGAGACAGAATTCGTCTCCCATCCCCAAACAAAAAAAGGCGGATGAGGCTATTGCTCTCATCCGCCTTCAGTCGCGGGGAGAAGTTTGGGGGAGGGAGGAGGTCGGGGGTGGGGATCAGCCTTCGACCGGGGTCCGCACGAGGACCGAGACCGGGCCGCCGGGGCGCTGTTCCACCGTGGTGGTGGTGGAGATAGTGCGGACCGTGCGCTCGCCGTTGAGGGTGGCAAGGCAGGCGGCGGACCAGTTGCCCCAGCTCTGGCCGTCACAGTCGGAGGGAAGACTTGCTTCGATCCGGTTGCCCTTGGTGGCCTGAGCGGTCTGGGTGGTTTCGAACTGGGCGAAGGCCAGCGCCACGGAGGCAAAGACGCCGAGGATGGCCAGCGCAAAAAGTCCGGCAACTCCTGCAAAGCTCAACTTGGCAATGTTGAAGCTGGCGGTATCGGAAACATGCGGTGTAAAGCTGTGCTGCGTCGTCATCTGGCTCTCTCCTGCCATCTGGTCAGGTTGTGAGAGCATAACACCTCAAAAACGGCTTTGGTTCCGTGATGGGTATCACAAGATGACACGAAATGAGCGGCTGGCCGCCACGATCATGCCAAAACTTACCTTTGGTCATGTCTGATGCGGCGGCCTGCTGTCTGGATCAGAGGACCAGAATAAGGGGGGCAGAATTCAGAGAGCCAGAATTCAGAGCGCAGGGCCGCCATTGAGCGGCTTGTCGTCGCGGGCGCGGTAGGAACAGGCCGGCTCTTCCTTCAGGAACCTCAGTTCGGCGCAGCCATGGGGATCCTTCACGGCCGGCTTGCCGGGTGTCAGCGCATGAGGGGGCAGAGGGGCTGCGATCGTGTCGATACGGGCAATGCCCGCGCCCATGAGGAGGACAAGTCCGGCCAGCGCCGCCAGCCAGAAAGCAACAGGAGTTGAGACGCGCGAAGAGAGCCCGTCTCTCAGGGAGGAGAGGAATGTGGTGTTCATGATGAGCCGGATATGGGCCTGTTGCCGGTCATTGTCCAGCCAAGCTGGCTAAACAAATTGTCAACGTTATGTGAACATGTTGAAACTGTGTTCAGTGATTGCCGCTCCGGTTTCGCGGCCTTGAGCGGGAACGGCGCAACTGTGCCGGAGCGCTTGCCCGGCCGCCGCAAGGGCGCTATCACTTTGCCATGACACGTACCGCCCTTTACGCCGGATCCTTCGATCCCATCACCAACGGCCATCTCGACGTGCTTGCCCAGGCGCTCAGCCTTGCGGACAAGGTGATCGTTGCCATTGGTGTCCACCCCGGCAAGACGCCGATGTTCTCCTTCGAGGAACGGGCGGATCTGATCCGCGCCTGTGTGGCAGACAGGCTCGGGGCAGGGGCGGGGGAGCGGGTGTCCGTGCTGTCCTTCAGCGGTCTGGTGGTGGAAACGGCGAAGGCCGAAGGTGCCTCCCTGCTCATTCGCGGCCTGCGCGATGGCACGGATTTCGATTATGAGATGCAGATGGCAGGCATGAACGGCACCATGGTGCCCGATGTTCATACCGTTTTTCTTCCCGCCTCACCGGGGGTGCGTCACATCACTGCCACGCTTGTGCGTCAGATCGCGCGCATGGGCGGTGATATCACTCCCTTTGTCCCGGCACCGGTTGCAGGCCCGCTTGCGGCCCGGGCTGCGGAAAAGGGCTGATCCGTCAGCCGTTCCAGCTTTTTTGTTGTATCAGGAGCATCGCGTGAAACGCCTTTTTGCTTGCCTTGCGGTCATCATGTCGCTCGTCCTCGCCCCCGCGATGCCGCAGGCGCAGACCCTCGACCCTCAGAACACCCTCTATCTGGATCTGAAGGATGGCCGCGTCGTCATCCGCCTGCGTCCGGACCTTGCGCCCAATCATGTGGAGCGAATCAAGAAGCTGACCCGCGCAGGCTTTTATGACGGCCACGTCTTCCACCGCGTCATCGACGGCTTCATGGCCCAGACGGGTGACCCCACCGGCACCGGCATGGGCGGATCGGAGGAGCCGGATCTGGCGGCCGAGTTTTCCCGCACACCGTTCAAGCGCGGCACGCTCGGCATGGCCCGCGCCGCCTCGCCCAACAGCGCCAATTCGCAGTTCTTCATCATGTTCGCTGATGGTGACTGGCTGAACGGCCAGTATACGGTCTGGGGTGAAGTGGTCGAAGGCATGGAATTCGTCGACAAGATTGCCAAGGGCGAGCCGCCCGCCAACCCGGACAAGATCATCAAGATGACGGTTGCTGCCGACGCGGGTTGACCGCGGCGCTGCGCAGGCTAAAACCCGTTCATACACAAGCATCCGAACTGGAGATCCAAGTGGCAGACTACAAGGACAGCGAAAACACGCTCCTGATGGAAACGACCAAGGGAGCCGTGGTCATTGAAATGCGTCCGGACCTTGCGCCGAACCACGTGGCCCGCATCAAGGAACTGGTCCGCGAGGGCTTTTACAACGGCATCGTCTTCCACCGCGTGATCGAGGGCTTCATGGCCCAGACCGGCTGCCCGCACGGCTCCGGCACCGGCGGCTCGGGCCAGAAGCTGAAGGCTGAGTTCTCCAAGGAGAAGCACAAGCGCGGCACCTGCTCCATGGCCCGCGCCATGGACCCGAACTCCGGCGACAGCCAGTTCTTCATCTGCTTCACCGACGCGCCCTGGCTCGACGGCCAGTACACCGTCTGGGGCGAGGTGATCTCCGGCATGGAAAACGTCGACCAGATCAAGCGCGGCGAGCCGGTCCGTGACCCGGACAGCATCGTGTCGCTGAAGGTTGCGGCGGACGCCTGACATGATCAGCGCACCGGCCTCTACTTATCCGGTGCTGAGAGTTGCAAGGGCAGCAAGCAATCTTGCTGCCCTTGAGCATTTCTATTGCGATGCTGCCGGGCTTGCCGTGCTGACGCGGTTCGCCGGCAATGCGGGGTACAGCGGTTTCATTGCCGGAGCCGCGCATGCGCCTTGGCATCTCGCCCTGTTCATGCGCGAGGGGCTGACCGTGCCGCGTTGCACGGACAAGGAAAGCCTGCTGGTGCTCTACCAGCCGGACAAAGGCTTGTGGACCGCCAGCGTTGACCGGATGCAGGCAAGCGGTTATCAGCCTGTGCCGCCGGAAAATCCCTATTGGGCCGAAGCAGGCATGACATTCGAGGATCCGGACGGGCACCGGCTGGTGTTCCAGAACCGTGGCTGGGACCTCTGACTGTCACGCAGCCCCCGGCGGGATGCCGTTTGATCCCAGGACCCCGCACCCATGCGCGTTGACGATTTCGACTTCGACCTGCCGCCCGAGCGTATCGCCCTGAGGCCCGCCCGGCCGCGCGACATGGCGCGCATGCTGCTGGTGCGCCCGCAGGGCGGGCCTGTGCTGGAGGACCGGGACGTGCTCGATCTGCCTGCGCTGCTGCAGCCCGGTGACGCGCTTGTCTTCAACAACACCAAGGTGATCCCGGCGCAGCTGGAAGGCACGCGCCAGCGCGGCGAGGCCATCGCCACCATCGGCGCAACCTTGCATCTGCGCGCCGGTGCCGACCGCTGGTGGGCTTTTGTCCGCCCGGCCAAAAAGCTGGTTCCGGGCGACCGGGTGCGCTTTGGTTCGGCCAGCGAAGGCATGGCCTGCATGGCAGGCGTGCTCGACGCGACCGTGGCGGAGAAGAAGGACACGGGCGAGGTGCTCTTCGTCTTCGATCTTTCGGGCCCCGATCTTGACGCGGCCATTCACGCCACCGGCCACATTCCGCTGCCGCCCTATATCGCGGCCAAGCGCGGCGAGGATGCGCAGGACCGGGAGGACTATCAGACCATCTATGCGGAAAAGGAAGGCGCCGTCGCCGCGCCGACCGCCGGCCTGCATTTCACGCCGCGTCTGTTCGAGATGCTGGATGCACGCGGCATCGAGCGCCACACGGTGACGCTGCATGTGGGCGCCGGCACCTTTCTGCCCGTGAAGGCCGATGACACGGACGCGCACGAGATGCACGCCGAGTGGGGCGAGATTTCCGGTGAAACTGCCGCGGCGCTGAAGGCGGTGCGGGCGCGGGGCAACAAGGTGGTTGCCGTCGGCACCACCTCGCTGCGCATTCTGGAGAGCGCCGCGCAAGGGCCCGGCGGCCTTGCCGCCTTCCGGGGCGAGACCCGCATCTTCATCACGCCGGGCTACCGCTTCCGCGCCATTGATGCGCTGATGACCAATTTCCACCTGCCGCGCTCGACGCTGTTCATGCTGGTGTCCGCCCTCAGCGGCCTCGAGACCATGCGCGCGGCCTATGCCCATGCGATTGCCGACGGCTACCGGTTCTACAGCTATGGCGACAGCTCGCTGCTGTTTCCCGCTGCCGGAAGCATCGCCGCCCAGGACGAGATCGACCGATGACCGGTGACACCCAGCGTTTCTCCTTCCGCCTGCTTGCGACCGATGGCATGGCCCGGCGCGGGGAGATCACCACGCCGCACGGCCTCGTGCGCACGCCAGCCTTCATGCCCGTGGGCACGCAGGCGACCGTCAAGGCCATGTACACCGATCAGGTGCGCGCGCTTGGCGCCGATGTGGTGCTGGGCAACACCTATCACCTGATGCTGCGCCCCGGTGCGGAGCGTGTGGCACGTCTTGGCGGGCTGCATCACTTCATGAAGTGGCCGCATACGATCCTGACCGACTCGGGCGGCTTTCAGGTCATGTCGCTGGCGCAGCTGCGCAAGCTGGATGAAACTGGCGTGAAGTTCCAGAGCCATATCGACGGCCAGCGCTATCACCTGACGCCGGAGCGTTCCGTTGAAATTCAGGGGCTGCTCGGGTCCGACATCCAGATGCAGCTGGACGAGTGCATCGGCCTGCCTGCGCCTGAAAAGGAAGTGCAGCGGGCGATGGAGCTGTCGCTCCGCTGGGCCGAACGCTCGCGCGCCAAGTTCGAGGCCATGGGCGGCGTTGAAAAGGGGCAGGGGCTCTATGGCATCGTGCAGGGCGGTGACGTGCCGCATCTGCGCATCCGCTCCGCCGAAAGCCTCGCGGCCATGCCCTTCGAGGGCTATTCGGTCGGCGGGCTTGCGGTTGGCGAGCCGCAGGAGGTGATGCTGCGCATGCTGGAAGTCACCACGCCGGTGATGCCGGTGGACAAGCCGCGCTACCTGATGGGCGTCGGCACACCGGACGACATTCTGGAGAGTGTCGCCCGCGGCATTGACCAGTTCGACTGCGTGATGCCGACCCGGGCCGGCCGCCATGGCCTTGCCTTCACCCGCCGGGGCAAGATCAACCTGAAAAACGCCCGCCACGCCGATGATCCGCGTCCGCTGGACGAGGGAAGCGACTGCCCGGCCGCGCGCGACTATTCCCGCGCCTATCTGCATCATCTTGTGAAGGCCGGCGAAGGGCTGGCGGCCATGCTGTTGACCTGGAACAACCTCGCTTACTATCAGCAGCTGATGCAGGGCATGCGCGATGCCATTGAGGCTGGCCGCTTCGAAGACCACCGCCTCAGCGTCAAGGAAGGCTGGGCCAGGGGCGACCTGCCGCCGCTGTGAGGGATATGTTGGGGCTGGCTGTCTGCCGAAACACTCCCGAGCAGTCAGGGTGCGCGGGAATCTGTTGTTGCGTGCAGCACCTCCGTCTTGTTCTGGTGTTGCCATTCTCTCCGCGTCACCCCGGCCTTGAGCCGGGGACCACTCGTTCGCAGAGAATTGTTGCCAAGTTCGCCGAAGTACAGCGCGGATGGCCCCATGCGCTTGCCGCGCCCCTTGCAACTCAACTTAATGCTCTGCAAGCGAGTAGGGCCCGGGTCTGCGCTTCGCTTCGCCCGGGGTGACGCCGCATGGGCCTTGCGGCTGTGCTCTCACTTCTGCAGCCCGCGACCTTTGCATCCTCCCGGCTCAGTCTTGGGATTTTATGCCGGAGCGGTGTGGGAGGAGCAGGACATTCAGGCCTGAAAGCCCTTGTCCTTGCGCAGGATGCAGCCGGAGATGCCCCAGGTGCCGTCTTCCCGCTGTGCGAAGGAATAGAGCGCCAGCCAGTCGTCCCCATCAGGCCCGGTGACGAAGACCTCCTGCACGGGGCCGCTTTTCGTCTGGCGCAGCTTGCCGAAGCTGACGCTCTTCGGCCGGTAGACCGGCATGTAGACCTCCTTCACCATGTTGATGAAGATGTCCGGCGTCATGAACTGCTGCTGCAATCCGGGCGTGGCAAATGAAAAGGCCCCCGCCGCGTCATTGCGCCGGAAGGCCTGCATCTGCTGCTGGATGAGCTGGCGGAACTCCTGGCCCGAGGCCTCTTCGGCCTGGACCGCCTGAGGCCCGAGCCTCAGCGCTGCCGGGTCCGGGGACAGCACAAGGCCCAGACTGCAGCATAGAACCCACATCACCCCCCACATCACCCTTCTGGCCACCTTGTTCATGGCGCGTCTCCTCGCGTGTGGAACATGAGAAGATTACGCCAGAAAACGGCAAAGAGATCTGCCTGTTTCGTCACGTTTTCGGGAGGAGAGCGGGGGTGGGACAGAGAAAAACGGCGGCGGGAAACTGTTTGCCGGGGAAGGGCCGTTGTTCCGGGCTCTGCGGTAAGCTCCACTCAGGCCAATTTGAGCTGCGGAAACAATTCTCACCGCTCTGCAAGCGAGTGGTCCCCGGATCTCCGCTTCGCTGCGTCCGGGGTGACGCTGAATGGGTGGGATATCTGTGCATCACTCTGCAGCATGCGGCATAGACCGAGAGTACTGCCCTGCCAGCAAACACTGGGGGGCACCCCGGCCAAGCGCAGCGCGAGCCGGGGACCACTCGTTTGCAGAGGGCTGCTGTTGTCTGCAGCCGCGCGGCAATTTCTGCAGCAGAGCGTCAATCTCACAGCTTTCAGAGCGCATGTTTTCCGAAAAATATGCCCCCTAAAGCCTGAAAAGCAACGCGCTCACGCAAAAGGGGCGGATTGCTCCGCCCCTTGAATTGCTCTGCTTCCGGACTGCTGCTTATTCGGCGGCCTTGGCGCGGGTCAGGTCGGACATGATCGTCATCAGTTCGCCGGAGATATCGGACTGTTCCAGGCCGAAGGCGATGTTGGCGGCGATGAAGCCGATCTTCGAGCCGCAGTCATAGGAGCGGCCCTCGAACTGAAGCGATGTGAAGGTCTGGTTCTCCATCAGCTTGATCATGCTGTCGGTCAGCTGGATCTCGCCGCCTGCGCCCTTCTCCTGTTCGGAGAGCAGCTTGAAGATTTCCGGCTGCAGGATGTAGCGGCCGGTGATCATCAGGTTGGACGGAGAGGTGCCCGGAGCCGGCTTTTCCACCATGCCTTCGATCGGCATGGCGCGGCCGCGCGGACCACCGCTGGCCAGCTTGACGATGCCGTACTGGTGGGTCTGGTCTTCCGGCACTTCTTCAACGGCGATGACGTTGCCGCCGCGCTCGTTGTAGACGTCGACCATCTGGGCGAGGCAGCTCTTCTGCGACTTGACGATCACGTCCGGCAGCAGGATGGCGAAGGGCTCGTCGCCGATGATGTCGCGGGCGCACCAGATGGCATGGCCCAGACCCAGCGGCTCCTGCTGGCGGGTGAAGCTGGTGCTGCCTGCGTCTGGCCGGATCTTGTCGAGAAGCTCCAGCGCGGCTGCCTTGTTGCGGCGGCGCAGGGTGTCTTCCAGCTCGTAATTGATGTCGAAATGGTCTTCGATGACGTGCTTGTTGCGGCCCGTCACGAAAACAATGTGCTCGATACCGGCGGCACGGGCTTCGTCCACCACGTGCTGGATGATCGGGCGGTCAACAATCGTGAGCATCTCTTTCGGAACGGCCTTGGTCGCGGGAAGAAAACGCGTACCGAGACCTGCCACCGGCAATACGGCCTTGCGGATCGGTCTGCTCATGGAAAATACTCCTGAAACACGTGGACTGTTTGTCCGGTCAATATGCTGTAGGTTGCTCACGCTGGCGCCGAAACATGGCAGGATTGCAGGCAACACCTCCTGAATATCAAATTTTTCGCAAATGCGAAACGGGGTTGCTTGGGGTTCTGCGGAGTTGCGGCAGGGGCAAAAGGCCTGTATGCAGACCCCGTTGGCCCCTACGCCCAAAGGATGATCTGCGCATGGTGACTCCGAACAAGGAAGTCGTTGTTGGCAACGTCACATTCTCCAATGACGCGCCTTTCTCCCTCATTGCCGGTCCCTGTCAGATGGAAAGCCGCGCCCACGCGCTGGAGATGGCAGCGGCGGTGAAGGAAATTGCCGGAAATCTCGGCATTCCCGTTGTTTTCAAGAGCTCTTTCGACAAGGCAAACCGCACCTCGCTGACGGGCAAGCGCGGGATTGGTCTCAAAGAAGCGCTGCCGGTTTTCGCCGAAGTGCGCGAGACATTCGGCATGCCGGTGATCACCGACATCCACAACGAGGCCCAGTGTGCGCCGGTTGCGGAAGTTGTTGATATCCTTCAGATCCCCGCCTTCCTCTGCCGCCAGACGGACCTTCTCGTCGCTGCTGCCCGCACGGGGCGGACGGTGAATGTGAAGAAGGGCCAGTTCCTGGCGCCCTGGGACATGGCCAATGTGCTGGCCAAGATCGTCGAGAGCGGCAATCCGAATGTGCTGCTCACCGAGCGCGGCGCCTCCTTCGGCTATAATACGCTTGTCACGGACATGCGCTCTCTTCCCATCATGGCGCGCACCGGTGCGCCGGTGGTGTTCGATGCCACCCACTCGGTTCAGCAGCCGGGCGGGCAGGGCGCTTCCACAGGCGGTGACCGCACCATGGTGCCGGTTCTCGCCCGTGCGGCTGCCGCTGCAGGCATCGCAGGGCTCTTCATCGAAACCCATGACGACCCGGACAATGCTCCGTCCGATGGTCCGAACATGGTGCCGCTGAAGGACCTGGGCGCGCTGCTTGCTCAGGTGCGCGACATTGACCGCGTGGTGAAGGCTGCCGCGCAGTCCTGACCTTTTGCCCTTGCCGTGGCCGCTGCCGGCTGCCGGGGGATGTGAATGCGCCGGACAATTGTCCGGTCCCTACCTTGCCCGTGCCGGAGGGCCGGCCGGGCTGATCTCGAGGAGATACGAATGACCGCCATTGTCGATATCACGGCGCGCGAAATTCTGGACAGCCGCGGCAATCCGACCGTTGAAGTGGACGTGCTGCTGGAAGACGGCGCCTTTGGCCGCGCCGGCGTGCCTTCCGGTGCTTCGACCGGTGCGCATGAGGCTGTCGAGCTGCGCGACGGCGGCTCCCGTTACCTGGGCAAGGGCGTGCTGAAGGCCGTCGATGCCGTCAACGGCGAGATCTTCGACACCATCGGCGGCCTCGATGCGGAAGACCAGATCCACATCGATCAGACCATGATCGAGCTGGACGGCACCCCGAACAAGGCCCGCCTTGGCGCCAACGCCATCCTCGGCGTGTCGCTGGCCGTTGCCAAGGCTGCTGCCCAGTCCTCCGGCCTGCCGCTTTACCGTTATGTCGGCGGCGCCTCCGCCCGCCTGCTGCCGGTGCCGATGATGAACATCATCAACGGCGGCGCCCATGCGGACAACCCGATCGACTTCCAGGAATTCATGATCATGCCGGTGGGCGCGGAGAACTTCTCCGAGGCGCTGCGCATGGGTGCGGAAGTGTTCCACACGCTGAAGAAGGCCCTGAAGGACGCCGGTCACAACACCAACGTGGGCGACGAAGGCGGCTTTGCGCCGAACCTCGAATCGACCGACGCTGCCATCGGCTTCGTCATGAAGGCCATCGAGAAGGCCGGTTACAAGCCGGGCGAGGACATCTACCTCGCGCTCGACGCCGCTTCCACCGAGTTCTACAAGGACGGCAAGTACGTTCTGGCCGGTGAAGGCAAGACGCTCGACTCGGACCAGATGGCCGCTTACCTCGCCGACCTCAGCGCCCGTTATCCGATCATCTCCATCGAAGACGGCATGGCCGAAGACGACTGGGCCGGCTGGAAGGCCGTGACCGAGCTGTGCGGCAACCGCGTACAGCTGGTGGGCGACGACCTGTTCGTGACCAACACCAGCCGCCTGCGCCAGGGCATTGCCAGCGCCACCGCCAACTCGATCCTCGTCAAGGTGAACCAGATCGGCTCCCTGACCGAGACGCTGGACGCCGTGGAAACCGCCCACAAGGCCGGTTACACCGCCGTCATGTCACACCGTTCGGGCGAGACCGAGGACGCAACCATCGCCGACCTCGCGGTTGCCACCAACTGCGGCCAGATCAAGACCGGCTCGCTGGCCCGTTCCGACCGGCTTGCCAAGTACAACCAGCTGCTGCGCATCGAGCAGGAACTGGGCTCCCAGGCCCGTTTCGCCGGCCGCTCCATCCTGAAAGCTTGATTGGCCTGAAGGCCTGATTGGCCTGACGGTTTGATCAGTCTGACGGACTGCTGAGTTTGAAGCCCCCGGAACCGGAAGGTTCCGGGGGTTTTTGTTTCTGACTGTTCTCATTCTGGCTATGGAGGCGGTGTGTGTTTTGCTCTGCCTTGCCACTTGCCGCAGTGTCGCCCCGGCCTTTGAGCCGGGGCCCACTCATTTGCAGAGAGATGCCGAAATCTGCTGAAGGTGAGAAACCGATGATCTCGTGCGCCTGCCGCGCCTTCGCGGTTCATTTCGCCGCTCTGCAAGCGAGTAGACCCCGGGTCTGCGCTCCGCTCCGCCCGGGGCGGCGCCGGGTGGCGAGTTGGCGGAACAAAAAAAGCCCCCGGAACCTCGCGGCCCGGGGGCTTTTCAATCTTTAGACTGCCTGCCGGATTACTCCGCAGCGGCCTTGGACTTGGCGGGCTGCTCCAGCGCCACGACCTGGCGGCCGTCGAAGGCGAGGGCGATTTCGCCGCGCTTGAGCTTCAGGGCCATCTCGCCGAACATTTCGCGGCGCCAGCCTTCCAGCGCAGGCACATCGGCCTGATCGTCGGCGGCGATCTGCTCCAGATCTTCGACCGTCGCGATCACCTTGGCGGCGACGCCCTGCTGTTCGCTGACGAGCTTCAGCAGCACCTTCAGAAGGTCCACCGCGGCGGCAGAGCCATCGGGCGCCTGACGGCCCTTGGGCAGCTTCGGCAGCTTCTCCTTGGGCAGGCTCATGGCGGCGTTGACGGCCTTGAGGATGTCCTCGGCCTGTTTGGAGCGTTCGAAGCCGCGCGGGATGGTGCGCAGGCGGCTGAGGGCATCCGCATTGACCGGCTGCTGGGCGGCAATCTCGTAGATGGCATCATCCTTGAGCACGCGGGAACGCGGCACGTCGCGGGACTGGGCCTCGCGCTCGCGCCAAGCGGCCACTTCCATCAGCACGGCGAGTTCGATGGGCTTGCGCACACGCATCTTCAGGCGCTGCCAGGCGTCTTCCGGCTCGGTGCGGTAGGTGCCCTCCGACAGCAGCACCTGCATTTCGTCGCCCACCCAGCTGATGCGGTTCTGTTCGGCAAGGTTGGCCTTGAGGAACAGATAGACGTCGCGCAGGTAGGTGACGTCTGCCAGTGCATATTCCAGCTGCTTCTGCGTCAGGGGCCTGCGGGCCCAGTCGGTGAAGCGGGACGACTTGTCGATGCGCGCACCGGTAATGCGTTGCACCAGCTGGTCATAGGAGACCGAGTCGCCAAAGCCGCAGACCATTGCCGCGACCTGAGTGTCGAAAAGGGGCGTCGGGATCAGGCCGCCGAGATGATAGACGATCTCGATATCCTGCCGGGCGGCATGGAAGACCTTGATGACGGACTGATCGCGCATCAGCTCGAAGAAGGGCGCAAGGTCAAGCCCGGTGGCCAGTGCGTCGACGATGAAGGCGTCATCCGGGCCAGCCAGCTGGATAACGCAGAGCTTCGGCCAGAATGTCGTCTCGCGCAGGAATTCCGTGTCCACAGTCACGTAATCATGGGCGGCAAGGCGCTTGCAGGCGTCGGCGAGGTCAGATGTGGTCGTGATCAGATTCATGGTAACTCTGGTCTATACCGCAGACTTGCCATCTTGTCGCCATGAAACCGTCAGCCTCTTGTAATGTGCGCCAGCGAGGTTGCATGAGGGAAACACCTGCGCAAAGCTCAGGTTCCGGAGGACAGCTTCATGCGCAGGATTCTCATCGTCAATGGCAAGGGCGGCTGTGGCAAGACCACGTTTGCCACCACGCTTGCTGCCGCTTTTGCGGCGAGGGGCGAGCGGGTGTTTCTCGCTGATGCCGACCGGCAGCGCTCGTCGCTGGGCTGGCTGAAGCGGCGGCCGCAAGGCCTGCCGGTGATCCATGGGCTCGACTGGAGCAAGGGAGAGCATAACATGCCGTCCTTCAGCCAGGGGTTCATCTTCATCGATGGCCCCGGCGGCCTGCGCGGTGAGCGGGCAAAGGATCTTGTGGCGGAGGCCGATGACATTGTCGTGCCGCTGATGCCGTCGGCCTTCGACTGGGACGCGACGGCAGCGTTCCTGAAACGGCTCGCGGAAATGAAACGCATCCGCAAGGGCAAGGCGGAAATTCTCGTCGTGGCCAACCGGGTCCGGCGCAGCCGGGCTGATCAGCTTCTGCTGCAGCAGCAGGCGCAGGAAGCAGGCTATCCGCTGCTGACCGAAATTGCCGACCGGGTGATCTATGCCCGCCATGCTGCGAGCGGAACCAGCGTCTTCGATCCGCCTGCGGCTCCCGCCGATGTTCTGGCGCAATGGCATCCGCTCATTCAGGCGCTGGATTGAAACGGGGTTTGTGCCGTTTCCGGCGCTGACGTCTTTATGGCTTCCAGGCTCCATCACGCCGCAGTATGAGCCGGAGATGTGTTGAGCCTTGCCACTCAATCCCGGCGTCACCCCGGGCGAAGCGAAGCGCGAGCCGGGGCGACGCCGTGAGGATACACTCCCTCACGGCTTTTCCTTTGCGCCTCCCGATCCCGCCAGCTTGGCGAAGAAGGCGGAGGTGCGCAGGAGGGAGCGGAAGCGGCTGCGGCGGCCTTCGGCCGGAACGCCTTCGCGCTGCATCATCCGCATCACCGTGTAGACCATGAACAGCCCCTGCACGGCGGCGGTGTACCAGAAGAGGGAGTGCGGCCCGTAACGGCCCATCAGCATCGAGGCAAAGAGCGGTCCGGCAATGGCTCCAACCGACCAGAAGAACAGGGTTCCGGCGGAGACAAGCGCATGCTGGCCGGGGGCTGCGTGGTCATTGGCGTGGGCCGAGCACAGGGAATAGAGCGGCATGGCGAAGGCACCGAAGGCGAAGATGCCCAGATAATTGAGCCAGACACTTTCGCCCGCCACCTGCGCCAGGAAAATGCCGGAGACAAAGGAGCCGAAAGTGGCGATGAGGATGATCAGCCGCCGGTCCAGCTTGTCCGAATAATGCCCCAGCGGATATTGCAGCACCACACCGGCAAAGATGCCCGCGCTCATGAAGGTGGCGATCGAGGTGACCGTCATGCCGATCCCGTCCGCATAGACGGGGCCAAGCGAGCGGAAGCTGGCGTTGGTGAAGCCCACGACGATGCAGCCGATGGTCGCCAGCGGTGACACGCGCCACAGCACCCGCACATCGAAGCGCACATGTTCGGGCACCGCCGGGCTGGTGCGGTCGGTGAGGGAGATCGGCACCAGCGAAAGCGTCAGCGTCATGGCGATGATGACGAACAGCTCGAAGCCGCTGACGCCGACCGCCGGGATGATGTACTGGCCCAAGGTTACCGCGCCCAGATCGACAAAGCGGTAGATGGAAAGCGTGCGGGCGCGGTTGGCATTGGTGACGCGCGCATTGAGCCAGCTTTCCACCACGGCAAACAGTCCGGCGATGCACAGGCCCTGAACGAGGCGCATCAGGAACCAGGGCAGGGGCGCGATATAGAGCAGCATCAGCATGGAAGCGGCGGCGGCGATCGCGGCCAGGGCGCAGAAGGCGCGGATGTGGCCGATGGCCCGGATGATCCGGGTGATATAGATGCAGCCCACGGCGAAGCCGATGTTGTAGCCCGTGCCGATGACGCCGATGGTCTGCGGCGAAAAGCCTTCCTCCAGCGCGCGCAGCGAGATGAAGGTTCCCTGCAGCCCGTTGCCGCCGATGAGAATGCCGGCGGTGGCAAGCAGGGGAATGAGCGGGCGGATCGTTGACATCGGTTTCTCTGGAAGGCGCGTTGCGATTGCGGACCGGCGCTTTGCTGCTGCGCTCTTGGACCTGGTCAGTTCTGTGTGCGGCGGTGCCTGGCCCCGACTCAAAGGCCGCAGGCCGCCTGCAATTCCCTTGTATCCCGTTGTACTCTGCGTTTGCCGGTGAAAACAGTTCACGAGGTGAATGGACACTTCACGGAAAGTGATCGGTCGGCGCGCAAGGCCGTGGCGCGGCATGCCCCGGAAGGGCTGGAACAGGGGAGGAAACCCGCCTGCGTCTTGACTTTGGCGGCACAACGTGGCTTGTCGCTCGCACGATTGCGTGCCCTTTTGCGGGGCGCGCCCCTTGTTCATTGCCGAGATTGTCGAGGACTGCATGCACCGCTACCGGAGCCACACTTGCGGCCAATTGCGCGCGAGCCACGTTGGGGAAACCGTTCGCCTGTCGGGCTGGGTCCACCGCGTGCGCGATCATGGCGGGCTTCTTTTCATCGACCTGCGTGACCACTACGGCATCACCCAGTGCGTGGTCGATCCGGACAGCGCCGCCTTCAAGCTGGCGGAAACCGTCCGCTCCGAATGGTGCATCCGCATCGACGGCGAGGTGAAGGCCCGCACGGCAGAGACGGTGAATGCAGGCCTGCCGACCGGCGAGATCGAGCTGTTCATCCGTGACATGGAAGTGCTGGGCGCTGCCAAGGAACTGCCGCTGCCGGTGTTCGGCGAGCAGGAGTATCCGGAAGACGTCCGCCTGACCTACCGCTTCCTCGACCTGCGCCGCGACACGCTGCACAAGAACATCGTCAAGCGCACCCAGATCATCGCCGCCATGCGCCGCGAGATGACCAAGGGCGGCTTTACCGAATATTCGACGCCGATCCTCACCGCCTCCTCGCCGGAGGGGGCGCGTGACTTCCTGGTGCCGAGCCGCATTCATCCGGGCACCTTCTACGCGCTGCCCCAGGCACCGCAGCAGTACAAGCAGCTTCTGATGATGGCGGGTTTCGACCGCTATTTCCAGATCGCTCCCTGCTTCCGCGACGAGGACCCGCGCGCCGACCGTCTGCCGGGCGAGTTCTACCAGCTCGACCTGGAGATGAGCTTCGTCACGCAGGAAGACGTGTGGACCACCATGGAACCGGTGATCCGCGGCATCTTCGAGGAATTTGCCGAAGGCAAGCCGGTGACGCAGACCTTCCGCCGCATCGCCTATGACGATTCGATCCGCATGTTCGGCTCCGACAAGCCGGATCTGCGCAACCCGATCGTCATGCAGGAGGTGTCCGACCACTTCCGCGGTTCGGGCTTCAAGATCTTCGCCCGCATGCTGGAAGACGAGCGCAACCAGGTCTGGGCCATTCCGGCCAAGACCGGCGGCAGCCGCGCCTTCTGTGACCGGATGAACTCCTGGGCGCAGGGGCAGGGCCAGCCGGGCCTCGGCTACATTTTCTGGCGCAAGGAAGGCGATGTGCTGGAAGGTGCTGGCCCCATTGCCAAGAACATCGGTGAGGAGCGCACCGAAGCGATCCGCCAGCAGCTTGGCCTTGAGGACGGTGATGCCGCCTTCTTCGTCGCCGGTGATCCGGCGAAGTTCTACAAGTTTGCCGGCGAAGCACGCACCCGCGCGGGCGAGGATCTGAACCTCGTCGACCGCGACCGGTTCGAGCTGTGCTGGATTGTCGACTTCCCGTTCTATGAATGGAACGAGGACGAGAAGAAGCTCGACTTCGCCCACAATCCCTTCTCGATGCCGCAGGGCGGCATGGAGGCGCTGGAGAACCAGGACCCGCTGACCATCAAGGCCTATCAGTATGACATGGTCTGCAATGGCTTCGAGATTGCGTCCGGCTCGATCCGTAACCAGTCGCCGGAGCTGATGGTCAAGGCCTTCGAGAAGGTGGGTCTCAGCGCCTCCGACGTGGAAGAGCGTTTCGGCGGCCTCTACCGCGCCTTCCAGTATGGCGCACCACCGCATGGCGGCATGGCCGCTGGCGTGGACCGCATCATCATGCTTCTGGTCGGGGCAAAGAACCTGCGCGAAGTGTCGCTGTTCCCGATGAACCAGCAGGCGCAGGACCTTCTGATGGGCGCGCCGACGCCGCCCAGCAACGAACAGCTGCGGGAGCTGCATCTGCGGCTTAACCTCCCGGCCAAGTGATCTGATGCTGCGCCCGCCCAAAAGCGGGCGCAGCCGTATTATCCGGCGGTGATCCTTGTGCAATGGGCGCAGGCCGCTGCAGACCAGAGGCGTGAAACGTGAGCGTCAAGACCTGGTTTCAGGACCCGGACGGCACCTATGCCGTAATCCGGCGTCTCGTTTCCGAAAATGCCCGCGCCCATGTGCCGGGCTATCTTCTGTCCTTCCTGTTCATGGGCCTCGTGGCCGGTTCGACCGCTGCCAGCGCCTGGATCATGCGCGACGTGATCAACGAGGTCTTCGTCAACCGCGACCAGTCCATGGTCCGGCTGATTGCCTTTACGGTGATGGCCATCTTCGCGGTGAAGGGGATCTCGACCTACGGCCAGCAGGTGACGATGAGCCGGATCGGCAATGCCATCGTTGCCGATTGCCAGCGGCGCCTGTTCCGCACCATCACCCGGCAGGACATGGCCTTCTTCGACCGCACGCCGCTGGGCGATCTGGCGACGCGGCTTTCACACAATGCGCAAGCCGCCCGCAGCGTGCTGGACATGGTGGTGCTGTCGCTCGGCCGCGATCTGTTGAGCGTCGTGGGCCTGGTCGCCGTCATGGTCATTCAGGACCCCGGCCTCAGCGCCATCGCGCTGCTGATCATGCCGCCTGCCGTCTTCGGTGTGTCGCTGCTGGTCCGGCGGGTGCGCAAGCACGCCAAATCCCAGTTTGTTTCCACCACCAAGATCGTCTCCGCCGTGCAGGAAACCGCCATCGGCGTGCGCGTGGTCAAGGCCTTCCGCGTCGAGGAGCGGATGCGCGCCGAGATGGACAAGGCCATCACCGATGTGGAGCGCCGCGCCAACCGCATTGCGGCGCTGACGGCCCGCACCTCGCCGTTGATGGAAACTCTCGGCGGCTTTGCCATTGCGCTGGTCATTCTCTATGGCGGCTTCAGCGTCATCGAGCAGGGCAAGGATCCGGGAGGGTTTTTCTCCTTCATCACCGCGCTGCTGCTCGCCTATGAACCGGTGAAACGCCTCGCCCGCCTGCATGTGAACCTCAGCTCCAATCTGGTCGGTGTGCGTCTCATGTTCGAGATGCTGGACCGCCCGCCCGCCTTCGAGGATGCGCCGGATGCCGTTGAGCTGAAGACCGGCAAAGGGGAGGTCCGCTTCGAGGGCGTGCATTTCACCTATGGCGACAAGCCTGTTCTGACCGGGCTCGACCTGGTGGCGCAGGCTGGCAAGGTAACGGCGCTGGTCGGCTCTTCGGGGGCGGGCAAGTCCACCACCTTCTCGCTGCTGGAGCGGTTCTACGACATTCATACGGGGCGCATTCTCATCGACGGACAGGACATCCGGCAGGTGACACTTGCCTCTCTGCGCGACCAGATCGCGCTGGTGACGCAGGATACCTTCCTCTTCGACCTCTCCATCCGCGACAACATCGCCCTCGGCCGCCCCGGTGCCGGGGATGCGGATATCATCCGTGCGGCGGTGGATGCCAATGCGCATGAGTTTATCGAGGCGATGGAGCAGGGCTATGACACGCTGGTGGGCGAGGGCGGGGGGCGGCTGTCCGGCGGCCAGCGCCAGCGCATCGCCATCGCCCGTGCCATGCTGCGCAACGCGCCGATCCTGCTGCTGGACGAGGCGACCTCGGCGCTGGATGCAGAATCAGAAGCCAAGGTGCAGGGTGCGCTGAAGCGGCTGATGCAGGGCCGCACCACGCTCGTCATCGCCCACCGGCTTTCCACCGTGCGCGATGCGGATTGCATCGCCGTGTTCGACCGGGGCCGCGTGGTGGAAACCGGCACGCATGAAGCGCTTCTGGCCCATGACGGCGTTTATCGCAGGCTTTACGATCTGCAGTTTCGCGACACGGCGAAGGGGTGATGTGTGATGGCAGGCAGCTGACGCCCTTTCGGGCCTGGCCAAACGGTCAAAGCGGTGCGTCCGTGACAGTGACCCGCATCACGTCGCCCAGCACCAGGAACTCCTCCACGCCGGTCCGGCGAGCCGTGAAGACGACGGCACGTGCAGGTGTCTCGCCCTTGCAGAAATTGCTGTTGCGTCTGACGATCCCGCCGTCCGAGAAATCGCCGATGCGGCTGACGGGCAAGCGGGTCAGCACATACTCCCAGTCTGGTGGCAGCTTGCCACAGTCGCCGCGCTCGCCGTGAATGACGATGCTTTCGCCCACAGCCATGGACACATGCGGGCGTAGCACGATGAGAGGGTAAACCGGGCCGGAGTGAAACCAGAGCCATGGTTCCGCCCTGTAGAGCTCCGAGGCGCCGATCCCGCACAGGAACATCAGAAGACCCAAAGCGGCTCCACGCAGTTTTGCTGGCCGTAGAGAAATATCCGCCACCAAGGCCGGCGGTACCAGGCCCGGAGGCGGGGCCGGCTGCAACGGCCCAACCTCGAACGCCTCCTGTTCCTTCTCAAGCTCGTCATCCGTGCCGTTGCCGGTGCTGCCGCCAGTTTTGTCCTCAAGCTCCCGCGCCTTGGCATAGAGAGCGTTCCACCGGGCGCGCAGGGCGGGGCTGCGCTGCACATTCATCAACTCGGAAAGAATCATGAAATTCCGCTGCCGGGGAATATGCCGGCCGGCGCGCCAGTTGCGCAGGTTCCTGACGGCCGTTTCGAAGTGCGTATCTTCTCTTTTGCCAAGGCGGCGGCAAAGCTCGCTACCCAGACGGGCATTGTCATAATCACCCGACTGGTTGCACAGCTCATCCAGCAAGAGGTGCCATCTGTCGATTTCAGGCCCGTTGTCAGCTTCCCCTTCGCCCATTCCTGCCCTCCAAGAAATAGTTCAAGTGTTTGAATTCAAAATCTAAACATCCGGAAATTTTCCGCTTTTACCGTTGCTATCAGGTTTTTCAATTGACTTGGGTGGGGCTAGAATAAACCAATGGTTCCTGTCAGTCATACTGAAAAGGAAATCATCTGATGAGCCCCGTTATCAGACTTTCAATCGCAGCATTCGCCCTTGTGGCAGTTACCGCTTCTGCTCACGCAGAATGTAGTGGTTCAAACGGCCGCGGGTGGGGAACGGGAAATGGCAAGGGAAGCTTCGAAATGACTTCCGCCGACAAGGTTTGTAAAATCAGCTTTCCCGGATTTATTGACGAGGTGAAGAAAACACGCGAACCTGCCACGGATGTAACCATCACCCGGCAGCCGAAAAACGGGAAGGTGTCGGTGGTTAAGGGGCAGGGGTTGATCTATACGCCTGCACGCAACTTCAAGGGTGAAGATCAGTTCTGCACCAAGAACACGACGCCCAAGGTGAAGGGCAAGAGCCTCTCCGGCTGTATCACCGTCATGGTGAAGTAAGGAGAGCTGACCCTGTCAACGTGATGGCGGCGTGAGCTGATCCGGAGCTGCCGGATTGGCAATATGCGACCGGAAAACAGAAACGCCGGGCAGAGGGATCTGCCCGGCGTTCTTGTTTGCTGTGTCAGCTGTGCTGTTCCCGGTGCGTGAGGCGCGCCGGGAACGGGGGTTACTTGGCCGTGGCGCTTGCGCCCAGCAGATCCGGAAGGGTCTGCGGAGCGGTGGCGCCTGCACCCAGAAGCTGCGTGACCGGGACCGGTGCCTTCGGGGCCATTTCGATCACGATGTTCTTCGGGTCGGCGGCAAAAGTGCGGGCAGCCTCCAGCAGTTCCTCGCCGAAGCGGGTGCCGGTGAGCGGACCCATGTCCTGCGCCATCGCATCGACGAGGCCGGCGGCGAGCTCTTCCTGGGTGAGGCCCGCCTCGTCCGCCTGAACGCCGATGAAGGCCGACAGGACAGCGAGATTTTCAGCTTCGATACGGCCAGACTTGATGCTGGCGGTTGCCAGGGCCAGCTGCGCCAGTTCCGGGTTCTCGAAGATGTCCTTCGGGATACCGCCGATGGTGAAGGTCATGTGGATCCTGCCGCCGTCCTTCATCTCAAGGCTCAGGTCCTTGAGCGTCAGGTCACCTGTTGCTTCATCCCAGTTCATTTCGAAGTTCTGGTCGATGACCACTTCGGTGATGTTGAGGCGCGCGGCAAGGTCCTGGAACTGCGGGTCGGGCACAATCGCCGCCGGGAAGCGCAGGCCCTTGATGACAAGGCCAGCCTCGGTCGGGATGCGGTTGATGTGGCCCTTCTCGGTCTGGCGGTAGGTGTCCAGAGCGATCTCCTGATCGCCGATGGCGGCCGCCTTGACCGAAACGCCCAGAACCTCGGCCAGACCGATGATCGGACGGGCATCGAGAATGTCCTGCACGGAGGGCTCCATGCCGCTCATGCTGGCAATGGAGATCCGCACGAGGGAGTCCATCAGCGGGAAGTCGATCTCGCCCACCGCGATGCGGCCAAGATTGATCTCGACCTTTTCCTGCGGCTTCGTCACATCAACCTTGAGGCCGTCGAAGGCAACAATCCCGAGGCCGTTGCTGCTGATGTCCTTCATCTCGAACTTGTCGAGACCGCCGCTCACGTCCGGAGCGGTGAAGCTGACACCATTGACGGCCATGCCATCGGCCTTGAAGAACTGCAGCGAGGCGAGGGCGGCCTTGCCGGCCTCATCGCTGTCAACGGCATCTTCATCCAGCACCAGCTGGTCAAGATAAGGCCAAAGGGGAAGGGTTTCCGCCTTGGTGATGCTCATGGGATCAGCGGTGAGGCTGTCGATCTTGACGTCGACGCTGGCGACGTTGACGGTCATCTCTTCAACGGTCTGGCTGCCCATGATGGTCAAGCGGCTCGGGTCGGAGCCCTGGCCGATCAGGGTCAGCAGCGGCATGAAGTCGATGTCCTTCACCACCTGCTTGCCGATCGTCATGGTCATCTGGGCCATCTGGCCGCCGGGTTCCAGGGGCATGAAGTCCTGGGTCTGGACCGTTTTGCCGACCGAATACTCGTCGATCCGGAAGTCCTTGTACCCGGTCATCGCATAGTCTTCGTAGACGGTCTTCTGGTTCATGCCGTCCGGGCCGGTCATCTCCAGTGTCATCGTCTCGATGTGATAGCGGTCACCCTTGCCGTCCAGCAGCGTGCGGGCAATGTCGAAGTAACGGGTCACCGGGCGCTGCGGATCTTCCGGCACATCGGGGATGCGGCTCCAGGCCATGCCTTCGGCCACATAGCCGGTCTGGCTGAGGATGATCCTCACCGGTTCGGCAGGCTTTGCCTCCGGTGCGGCGGCCTCGGGAGCTTCAGCGCTTTCCCCGGCTTCGCCTTCTGCCGGTGCATCCGCAGTCTCGTCTTCCAGGTCCGGGATCTCCAGCGTGGTCTGCCGGTGTGAGGACGTGTCGAAGAACTTGCCGGGGATTTCAACGTCTGCACGGGCTGTTCCCGGCACGGAAATCCTGGCGGCCTCGTAGCCCTTGTCCGTCTCGGTCAGGCCCTCGAAGGAAACGGCATCGATGCCCAGCTTCACGTCCACCTTGTCCTCGCCGCCGGGCAGCGGAATGGCGAACTCGATCTTGACGCCATGGATGGTGACGTCATTCTCGGTTGCACCGTCTTCGGCGCGTTCATAGCTGGCAACGGAAGCCCCCATGCTGGTGAAATCCGCCATCCAGCGGTCCACCAGCACGCTGGCCTGGTTGGCAAAAGCGTGCGAGGGCAGCGACATGACCAGCACCACCGTGGCGGTGCGGGCGCTGAAGCGGGTGAAGATCGGGTTCGGCAACAAGGCTTGGCCTCCTTTTGTGAAAATGCAAAGCGCGGCAGTTCAGTCAAACCGCCGCGCTGGCTGGTTCTGAATTCAGGCGTCCGGTCTATGGTTCCGTTGATGGGGAACCATCGCCGGATGCGGGACCGTCGAACGGCGCTTATTTCTTGTTGGCCGTTACGTCGATCCCGAGGATCTGCGGCAGGCCCTGCGGCGCCATGACGGCCGTTCCGAAGATCTGCGCGATGGAGACCGGTGCAGACGGCTTGGCGTCAGCCTGCAGCGACACCGGGTTGTCCAGGAACTCGGCAGCAGCGGTTGCCACCTTGGCCTGGAACTCCGGGTTCTGGAGCAGGGCAAGCATCATCGGCAGGCCGGTCTTGAGCTGGCTTACGACTGCGGCACGGTCCGAACCGGCGGTCTTGGCCTGCTGGTCCAGCAGACGGTCGACGATGGAGCCGTTGTCGAAGCGCAGGCGCATGGAGTTGACCGTCAGCCCCTGGAGAATGGCCATGGCTTCTTCGCTGTTGTCCTTGGCGGCAGACAGCTTTTCGGCCACTTCCTTGGTGAAACCGCCGATCTGGACAGCGAGGGAAACACCGCCCATGTCGGCGGCGGTGATGTCCAGCTTCTGCAGGTCCAGAACCCCGGTCACCGGGTCCCACTTGAAGTCGGTCGAAAGATCAGCGGTGACGGTCTCGTAACCCAGATCGGTCAGCTGCTTTGCCGAGGAGGCATCCATTTCCGATACGGCCATGGTCAGGCCGGAAAGGGTCAGTTCACCCGAGGTCGGCAGGTTGTCTTCGCGGCTGTTGATGGCGGCATAGGCCGATTCCAGGCGCGCCTTGGTGCTGTCGCCTTCCGTAATCTCGATGCCTTCGGCCTCGATGCTCTTGTAATCGGCCACATCCTCGAAGGACTTGGAGCCGTCGGCCGGAGGCAGGACCACCTCGCTGGCGACGAAAGAGGCCACCGAAACGGCCGTGCCCGTCTTGTCTTCCAGATAGGCTTCCTCGAAGGCGAGGCCGTCCAGTGTCATGGTGCCGTCAGCCTGCACCACACCGTTGGTCAGCGTGATGATGCCGATGGAGCCCGAGCCGTCATCCGGCGTCTTGCCTTCGAGGGCGACGTCTTCAATGGTGACCTCGCTGCCATCCTCAGACACGCCGCCGACCGACAGAACCTTCACTTCCCCGGCTTCAAGACGGGTCAGGAAGGCGTCGGCAATGTCATTGCCGGTCGCTTCGAAGGCCAGTGCGCCGTGGGCCAGCACCAGGGTCATGACAGAAGCGCTGACACCGCGCATCAGAAAGGATCGCATTTGAAGCTCCAGATTGAGAACTGAAATCTAAACCGCCGGAACCATGTCCCAACCTTGCCATCCGGGTCCGTGACTTGCGTCACACACAGGTCTTTGGCCGGAACATGACCGTCCGTAAGGCAGGTTAAACTACTCCGGCATAACGGCTTTGTGAAATGATCTGTCAAAGGGGGCGATTTCACGGCGCTTTGCCGCGGCAGGCTCATACTTTTTGCTGGTGTGTGGAGGCCTTGCGCGCCTGCACAAATGCTTTGGCATTGTTTCCGCGTGAGCTAGAGTGCCGCTGATGGGCTGCACAGACGAGGTCTGCTGCGGCAAAAATCAGGGAACGGGGTGAAGGGCTTGCACATGAGGCAAGGCCTGATTCCCCGGCTGCCCCCGCAACTGTAAACGGCGAGCGACGCCCCGATGCCACTGGCCCCAAAAGGCTGGGAAGGCAGGCGAAGCAGTGAACCGTGAGCCAGGATACCTGTCCATCACATGACCGGGCGCAAAGTCCCACCCAGTCCCATGCGCGGCGGGCGCAGAAAGGAACGAGCATGCATATCGAAGAAGGCGTCGTTGAAGGCGCGAAGATCATCCTGAGCTATGGCACGGCGGCAGCGGCTTTCGGGCTTGCGGTAAAACTCGCCGTTGACGACCTGCGGACCAATGGCGGCGCCATTCCGCTTCTCCTGCGCAGCATCATGACGACTGCGCTGGTGTTCTGCTTCTTCGAGGTGCTGCCGCATCACCCCGTGGGTGTATCCGAGGTGCATCTGATTCTCGGCTCGACCCTGCTGCTGCTGTTCGGGGCAGGGGCTGCCGCCATCGGTCTGGCGGCCGGTCTGCTGATCCAGGGGCTGTTCTTTGCGCCCTTCGACCTGCCGCAATACGGCATGAATGTCACCACGCTGCTGGTGCCGCTCTTTGGCATCAGCCTGCTGGCGAAGCGAATCATTGCGCCGTCAACGCCTTATGTGGACCTGAAATATTCGCAGGCGCTGGCGCTTTCCACCGCCTATCAGGGCGGCATCGTCGCCTGGGTGGCCTTCTGGGCCATCTATGGCCATGGCTTCTCAGCGGAGAACCTGGCAGACGTGGCCAGCTTCGGTGCGGCCTACATGACCGTGATCATTCTGGAGCCGCTGGTGGATCTTGGCGTGCTGGCCGGTGCAAAAGCCTTGAAGCAGCTGAGCCGCAGCCCGCTGTTCAACGCAAGGCTTCATGTGGCGGGCTGAACCTTTGGCATGAGAAAGAGGCCGGGGAACTCCCGGCCTCCATGCACATGATCTGATCAAAAAGGATCGATGCCGATGCGGCCCAGCTTGTCCTGGGTCCAGCCGTCGCCCTTGCAGCCCTTGTAGGCGCCGCCGGAGGCGTAATCGAGCAGCTCGTCCGGCAGTTCATCGGCTTCGATGCGGCGCGGCAGAACCAGCACGATCTCTCCGGCGGCCTCTTCCAGAACGCGGATCGCAAGGCTGGGCACCGGATCCGTGCCGAGCAGATCCACGAGCGCTGCGTGCGGATCGCTCAGAAGCGCAGCGCGGAAGGCCGTGTCTGACTGTGCCTTGGCTCGAAGTTCGGCCTCCAGCAGGGCGCGGGCTTTCTCGAACGGATAGGCGATGATGTCGCTCATGGTCTTCTCCTTGATTACCAGAGGCCGCGGCCCTCGATCGGTTTGAAGAACCCGATATCCCGCAGGCATTTGTCGAGGCTGCCGCCCGAGGCATAATCGAGCAGTTCATCCGGCAGCTCGTCTTCGGCGATGGAGCGCGGCAGCACGAGAAGTACTTCGCCGGCCTGTTCCTCGACGACGCTGATCTTCATCGACGGGATCGGATCATTGCCGAACATCTCGCGGATGGCGGCATGCGGGCTGCTCTTCAGCAGCTCGCGGAAGGCAGTATCTGAGGTTGCCCTGGCAACGAGCGCGGCTTCAATGTGCGCACGTGCACCGGCAACGGCTTCGGTCATGGACGTCATCTGAATATCCTTTCTGATCAAGTGATGAGTGGTTACTTCTTCTTGTCGAACCGGCCGAAGAGCCAGTCGTTCTTGAACTGGTTCCAGCATTCCTGCGCATTGCCGCCAGCGGCATAGTCGAGGATTTCGTCCGGCAGTTCGTCCTGGGCGATCGCACGGGGCAGCACCAGGGTGACCTCGCCGGCCTGTTCCTCGATGATGCGGATCTTGAGCGAGGGGATCGGGTCCACGCCAAGCAGCTGCTTCAGGGCAGCGCGCGGATCGCTCAGCAGCAGGGTGCGGAAGGCGGCATCTTCGCCAGCCTTCGCCAGCAGCGCTTCCTCGACATGCTGGCGCGCGCGAGCCATCGGGTCTGTTGAACTGGTCATGTGAATGGCCTTTTCCGTTTTGCTTGCTGCTTGTGGCAGCCAGCGCCGCCGCAAAATCCAAGCATTGACCTTTGAAATATCGTATTGTTCTGCCGTTGATCTGCGGGCTTCGCAGAGACAACGGGAGGTGAAAAGCAACTCTGGAAAATCGAGCCGCGCATTACTCGGTGCGTGCCCGCTTTCTGATGTTTCTTTTCTATTGCATGGCTGGCAGCTTCTGGTGATTGGACCTGAAAAATTCCAAATCACGCCGGAGCGGGCATTGGGGCAGCTCTGCCGCAATCATGGCCTCGACAAGTGCCGCCGGAATGGAGGACGATTGCAACGCCCGCGAAGCCGCGCAAAGGATCAGGAGCCGCCGAACCATCATGCAGACCGGCATTACAACGCTTTCCGCCGTCCAGCTGTCCGCTGCCATCCATCAACGGCAGATCTCCTGTGTCTCCGTGATGGAGGACTATCTGGAGCGGATCGGGCGGATCAATCCGCTGATCAACGCGCTCATTTATCTGCGCCCTGCAAGGGAATTGCTGGAAGAGGCGCGCCTGTGCGACCGGGAGCTGGCGGATGGGCATTCGCGCGGCTGGATGCACGGGATGCCGCAGGCGGTGAAGGATCTGGCGGAGGTCAAGGGCCTGCCGTGCTCCTGGGGTTCACCGCTGTTCCCCGGCTATGTGTCCCCGGCTGATTCCATTCACGTGGCGCGGGTGCGGGCGGCAGGGGCCATCTTCATCGGCAAGACCAACACGCCGGAATTCGGCCTTGGCTCCCACACCCGCAATCCGGTTCATGGGGCGACCCGCAATCCGCATGATCCGGTACGCAGTGCCGGGGGCTCCAGCGGCGGCGCGGCTGCGGCACTGGCCGCAAGGCTGCTGCCGGTGGCCGATGGCTCGGACATGATGGGCTCGCTGCGCAATCCGGCCGGTTTCAACAATGTCTACGGCTTCCGCCCCAGCTTCGGCCGGGTGCCGAACGGCAAGAGCCCGGATCTGTTCTTCAGCCAGCTTGGAATCAACGGCCCCATGGGGCGCACGGTGGCCGACATGGCACGGCTGCTGGAGACGCAGGCCGGATATGATCCGGTTGACCCGCTGTCGCTTGCCGATGAAGACCTGACATTGCGCGGAGCTGCCAATCTCACGGGCCGAAAGGTGGCCTGGCTGGGGGATCTGGGCGGCTATCTGCCGTTTGAACCGGGCGTTCTGGAGGTCTGCCGCAAGGCGCTGGATGTGCTGTCTGCGATGGGCTGCGAGGTGGTGGAGGTGACCCCGCCGTTCGACTTTGCAAAGCTGTGGGAGTGCTGGCTCACCTTGCGCAGCTTTTCCGTCGCCCACGGCCTGCGCGGGTTCTACGACAAGCCGGAGGCTCGGGCGAAACTGAATGCCCAGATGCATTACGAGTTCGAGCTGGCCCTGAGCAAGAGCGCGGAAGACATTCATGCCGCTTCCGTGGTGCGCACCAGCTGGCATGCCGCGATGCGGCGCATGTTCGAGACCTACGACTTCCTGATCCTGCCGTCGGCGCAGGTGTTTCCCTTCGATGTCAATCTGCCCTGGCCCGGTGAGATCGGAGGGCGGACGATGGACACCTATCACCGCTGGATGGAAGTGGTCATCGGCCCGACTCTGGCAGGCCTTCCCGTGGCTGCCGTTCCCGCCGGTTTTGGGGCGGGCGGATTGCCGGCCGGCGTCCAGCTCATCGGCCCTCCAAGGGCGGACCGGCAGACGCTGGAGTTTGCGCTGGCCTATGAGGAAGCGGCGGGGATCGGGACAGGCGGGCTGGAGTTGTGACGATTACCAGCGCGGCGCGGTGAGGAGGCCTTCGGCATCCTCAGCCGCAGCGCGGCAGACGGCCTTGCCGTCTTCCAGCTGCACCTGACCGGAGGCGACCAGCGCCAGTGCCTGCGGATAGATCTGGTGCTCGACGGTCAGCACCCTTGCCCCCAGCGCCTCGGGCGTGTCGCCGGACAGCACAGGCACGGCGCCCTGTGCAATGATCGCGCCTTCATCCATGCCGGGCGAGACGAAATGTACCGTCGCGCCATGCAGCCGCACGCCCGCTTCCAGAGCGCGCTCATGGGTGTGCAGGCCCTTGAAGGAGGGCAGCAGGGCAGGGTGGATGTTGATCATCCGCCCGTTCCAGCGTTCCACGAACCAGGGCGTCATCAGCCGCATGAAGCCGGCGAGAACCACCAGTTCGATGCCTTCTGCCACAAGCATGGCGTCCAGCTCGCGCTCGAAGGCTTCCCGGTCACGGCCATAGGTCTTGTGATCGAGAACCCTGGCGGGAATGCCGAAGCTCTCCGCCCGGGCAATGCCGCCCGCATCCGGCCGGTTCGAGACAACGAGGACGATCTCGGCCGGATAGGCAGGGTCCTTCGCAGCCTCGATCAGGGACAGCATGTTGCTGCCCCGGCCCGAAATCAGAACGGCGGTGCGCTTGCGGCTCACGGTCATGCGAAAATGCTGAGGTGATTGTCGAAGATGACTTCGCTTTCGCCTTCGGCCCCGGCTTCCATGCGGCCGATGATGGCAACGGTCTCGCCTTCGGCCTCAAGGGCTGCCTTCACGGCTTCCACGCTGTCAGCGGCAACGGCCACGACCATGCCCGCGCCGCAGTTGAAGGTGCGCAGCATTTCCTTTTCGGCGACGTTGCCGGTGTTGGCAAGCCAGCCGAAGACCGGGGGAACGGAAACGGCGGACAGATCAATGCGCGCATTGGTGCCTTTCGGCAGCACGCGCGGCAGGTTTTCGGGCAGGCCGCCGCCGGTGATATGCGCCAGCGCCTTCATGCCGGAGGTGGCCTTGAGGGCGGCCAGCAGCGGCTTCACATAGATGCGCGTCGGCGTCATCAGGGCTTCGCCCAGCTTACGGCCTTCCGCGAAGGGGGCGGCATCCTCATAGGTAAGGCCCGAAATTTCGACGATCTTGCGTACCAGCGAATAGCCGTTGGAATGGACGCCGGAGGAGGCGAGGGCAAGCAGCACGTCGCCCTCCTGAACGTCAAGGCGCGGCAGCAGGCCATCGCGCTCGACGGCGCCGACGGCAAAGCCTGCAAGGTCATAGTCGCCCTTACCGTACATGCCCGGCATTTCCGCCGTTTCGCCGCCGATCAGCGCACAGCCGGCGATCTTGCAGCCTTCCGCGATGCCGCCAACGACGGCGGTTGCCGTGTCCACATCCAGCGCCCCGGTGGCGTAATAGTCGAGGAAGAACAGCGGCTCTGCGCCCTGAACAACCAGATCATTGACGCACATGGCAACAAGATCGATGCCCACGGTGTCGTGGCAGCCGGTGTCGATGGCGACCTTCAGCTTGGTGCCGACGCCGTCATTGGCGGCAACCAGCAGCGGATCGGAGAAGCCTGCAGCCTTCAGGTCGAAGATGCCGCCGAAGCCGCCGATGGCGCTGTCCGCGCCGGAGCGGGCGGTGGCCTTGACCAGCGGCGCGATGCGCTTGACCAGAGCGTTGCCTGCGTCAATATCGACGCCTGACTGGGAATAGGTGAGGCCGTTCTTCCCCTGGCTGTCCTGCGCGCTCATGGGTCAAGTCTCCGTGCCGGTTGCGGTTTGCCAGCGCAATGCCCGATTTTCGGGCGCCTTGCAACGGCTGAGAGGGTGCACATCACGAAAAACCGCCGATTGCGCCCGCATGAGCCGTGGACGGCGGCGGCCAAGGGAGCAGGCGGGCAGCTTCCGGCTTGACCTTGCGGCCTGAAACTGCCCCTATCGCGCTCATATGCCCTGTGTTGCGGTGCATAACGGAGTTGCTTCATGACGTTACGCCGGCAGGTCCAGTTCTGGCTTCTGTCTCTCCTGGCCTTCATCCTGTTCATGATGGTCTTCAGCGCGGTTCTGCTGCCTTTCGTGGCGGGCATGGCGCTGGCCTATCTGCTGGATCCGGTGGCAGACTGGTTCGAGCGCCGGGGCTTCAGCCGGCTTGCGGCCACGCTGATGATCCTGCTGCTGTTCGTCATTCTTCTCATCGTGGTTCTGGTGCTGCTCGTACCGGTTCTGGGCAACCAGATGCTGGGATTTGTCGACCGGCTTCCCTCGCTGGTCCGCTCGCTGCAGGACCTCCTGACCGAGCAGCTGGGCGACCGGCTCACCAGGTTCAGCGGCCTGAAGGTCGAGGACATGCAGTCGTCTCTTGGCGACATCATGGGCAAGGCGGCCAGTTGGATCGGCGGCGTGCTGAAATCGGTCTGGAGCGGCGGACAGGCGCTGATGTCGATCCTGTCGCTCTTCGTGGTGACGCCTGTGGTTGCCTTCTACATGCTGCTCGACTGGGACAACATGATCGAGCGCATCGACAGCTGGCTGCCGCGCCAGCATGCGGAAACCATCCGCGAACTGGCGCGCGAGATGGACAATGCCGTCGCCGGCTTCGTGCGCGGGCAGGTGTCCGTCTGCCTGCTGCTGGGCCTCTTCTATGCCGTGTCGCTGGTGATGCTGGGGCTGAATTTCGGCCTGCTGATCGGCATTGGTGCGGGGCTTGTCAGTTTCATTCCCTTTGTCGGCGCGGCGCTCGGGTTCATCGCCTCCATGTCGGTCGCGCTGGTGCAGTTCTGGCCCGACTGGCACTGGATTGCAGCGGTGGCAGCCGTGTTTGCCGTGGGGCAGTTTCTGGAAGGCAACATCCTGCAGCCGAAGCTTGTGGGCAGCAGCGTCGGCCTGCATCCGGTCTGGCTGATGTTTGCCCTGTTTGCCTTTGGATATCTCTTTGGATTTGTTGGTATGCTTGTGGCTGTTCCGGCGGCTGCCATGGTGGGCGTGCTTGCGCGTTTCGCGCTAAGGCAGTACCTAGCCAGTGCCCTGTACAAGGGCACGGGCGTTCCGGAACAGTCCGGAGCTTCTGACGAGTAGAGTTCAAAGCCCAAGAGACCATGGCTGACACACCGCGCCAGCTGCCCCTGATCCTGCCGCATGAGCAGGCCCTGAGCCGGGATGACTTCCTGGAAGGCGAGGCCAATCATGCCGCGCTGGAGATGATCGAGTCCTGGCCTGACTGGCCGGCCCCCGTCACCGTGCTGGCGGGGCCCGTGGGCAGCGGCAAGACGCATCTGGTGGAGATCTGGCGGGCGCTATCGGGGGCGGTGGTGATCCAGGCCCGTGACCTCACCTCTGAAAAGGTGGCGGATCTGGTGGCGGCCGGGGCTGTTGCCGTCGAAGATGCCCATCGGGGCTTTGACGAGACGGCGCTGTTCCACCTCATCAATGCGGCGCGGCAGGCGGGGGCAAGCCTCCTGATCACCAGCCGCACGTGGCCGTCGAGCTGGCCGCTGACTCTGCCGGATCTGGTCTCGCGCCTCAGGGCTGCGACACCTGTGGAAATTCTGGAGCCGGATGACGGGCTTTTGCGCTGTGTCCTTGTGAAGCTCTTTGCCGACCGGCAGGTTGCCATTGACCAAGGGGTGGTGGACTATCTTGTCGTGCGCATGGAACGCTCGCTGGGCGTCGCGGGCCGTCTGGTGGCCGCGCTTGACGCAGAAGCACTGGCCGCAGGCAGCCGCATCACCCGCAGCCTTGCTGGCAAGGTGCTGGAGCGGCAGTCCGGCAAGGCCTGACGTCATTTGAAACGGGAGCAGCATTTTGGTTGACAGGGAAGAGACACCGGCAGCACCGCAAGCGGAGGGCGCCCAGCCTGTACCTCAGGCCAGGACAGCGCCGAATGGTGTTGATCCTGCGGCGGTGGAGCAGATGATGCAGTCGCCGGCCCGGTTCATGAACCGGGAGCTCTCCTGGCTGCAGTTCAATCACCGGGTGCTTGAGGAATCCATCAACAAGGATCACCCGCTGCTGGAGCGCCTGCGCTTCCTGTCGATCTCGGCGAACAATCTCGATGAATTTTTCATGGTGCGCGTCGCAGGCCTCAGGGGGCAGCTGCGCGCCGATGTGAGCCTGCGCTCCGACGATGGCCTGACACCGGCCGAACAGCTGGAGAAGATCGGCGCGGCCTGCCAGCGCCTGCAGAGCGAGCAGCAGCGCCTGTGGCGGCAGATCCGTTCGGAGCTGGTCGGCGCCGGCATCCGCATTCTGCTGGCGACAGACCTCACTGAGGCGGAACGCGACTGGCTGGAAGGCCATTTCCTTGCCCATATTTTCCCGGTTCTGACGCCGCTGGCGATCGATCCGGCGCATCCGTTCCCCTTCATTCCCAATCTCGGCTTCTCGCTGGTGTTCGAGCTGGTGCCGGTGAAGGGCGGGCGCGGCATGACGGCGCTGATCCGCCTGCCGGCCCATATCGACCGCTTCGTCCGCCTGCCGGATCTGGGGCAGGGCGAGGGCGAGGTCCGTTACATCACCATCGAGAAGGTGATCGGGCTCTTCATCGGCCGGCTGTTCCCCGGCTACGAGATTCGCGGCAAGGGCACCTTCCGTGTCATCCGTGACAGCGATCTTGAAATCGAGGAAGAGGCGGAGGATCTGGTCCGCCTGTTCGAATCCGCCCTCAAGCGCCGCCGCCGCGGCTCGGTGATCCGGCTGGAGATCGATGCCAATGCCCCGGCCTCGCTCAGGGCCTTCGTCGCCAATGCGCTCGGCGTGACGGATAACGAGATTTTCCTGGTGGATGGCCTGCTGGCGCTGGACAACCTGTCCCAGCTGGTCGCCATGGACCGGGACGACCTGAAGTTCACGCCCTACACGCCGCGCTTCCCCGAGCGCATCCGCGAACATGGCGGCGACTGCCTCGCCTCCATCGTGCAGAAGGACATCATCGTTCACCACCCATACGAATCCTTCGATGTGGTGGTGCAGTACCTGCGCCAGGCGGCGCAGGACCCGGATGTGGTGGCCATCAAGCAGACGCTCTACCGCACCTCGAAGGACTCGCCCATCGTCAAGGCGCTGGCGGAAGCTGCCGAGGCCGGAAAGTCGGTCACGGCGCTGGTGGAGCTGAAGGCACGGTTCGACGAGGAAGCCAACATCCGCTGGGCCCGCGATCTGGAGCGGGCGGGCGTGCAGGTGGTGTTCGGCTTCATCGAGCTGAAGACCCACGCCAAGCTTTCCATGGTGGTCCGCCGCGAGAATGGCGAGCTGAAGACCTATGTGCACATCGGCACGGGCAACTATCACCCGATCACGGCGCGTATCTACACGGATCTGTCCTATTTCACCGACGATCCGGAAATCGGTCAGGATGCGGCGCGCGTCTTCAACTACATCACCGGCTATGCGGAACCCGCCGAACTGAAGCGGCTCGCCGTTTCGCCCGTGACCATGCGCAAGCGCATCATGGAGCTGACGGAAGCCGAGATCGAACATGCGCGGGCAGGGCGGCCGGCGCAGATCTGGATGAAGATGAACTCGCTGGTGGATGCCGGCATCATCGATGCGCTCTACCGGGCAAGTCAGGCAGGCGTGCAGATCGATCTGGTGGTGCGCGGCATCTGCTGCCTCAGGCCCGGCATTCCGGGCCTTTCGGAGAATATCCGGGCCAAGTCCATCGTCGGGCGGTTCCTGGAGCACAGCCGCATCTTCTGCTTCGGCAATGGCCATGGCCTGCCTTCGCCGCAGGCGCATGTCTACATCGGTTCGGCCGACATGATGCCCCGCAACATCGACCGGCGCGTGGAAATCCTTGCGCCCATGCTGACGCCGACGGTGCATGAACAGGTGCTGGACCAGATCATGGTCGCCAATCTGCGGGACAATCAGCAGAGCTGGCGCATTCTGGCCGATGGCACCCACGAGCGCATCATTCCGGGACCGGGCGAGGAACCTTTCAACGCCCACCGGTATTTCATGACAAACCCTTCACTCTCGGGCCGTGGCAAATCGCTCAATGCTGACAGACCTAAACCCTTCATGGAGCGGCCAAAGCGTGGCTGATTCAAGCGAAAAGCATCCCCCGGCCCGCGGCCGTTTCAATGGCAGCGGGCCGGTCGCAGTGATCGACATCGGATCGAATTCGGTCCGCCTTGTCGTCTATGAACGGGAAGCGCGCTCCCCGACGATCCTGTTCAACGAAAAGGTGCTGGCAGGCCTTGGCCGCGGCATTGCCACCACCGGGGAACTTGCCGAAGAATCGACCGCTTCGGCCCTGGCGGCGCTGAGCCGGTTCCGGTTCCTGTGCAGCCATCTGGACGTAAAGGCGGTCTATGTCCTGGCAACGGCAGCCGCTCGTGATGCCAGCAATGGCGCGGCTTTCGTTGCCGAAGTGGAACGTGTGACCGGCCAGACGGTACGCATCCTCAACGGCGCGGAAGAGGCCTATTACTCGGCTCTGGGCATCATGGCCGGCTTCTGGAAGCCGCATGGCGTCGTCGGCGATCTGGGCGGCGGCAGTCTGGAGCTGGTCAGCATCGGCGCCCGCGGCCCGGGCGAGGGGGAAACCTTCCCGCTGGGCGGATTGCGCCTGCAGGAAGCCTCGGGCGGGCGTATTCCGCGCGCCCAGAAGATCGTGGATGATGCGCTGGCGAAAGCCAACTGGCCTGCCCGCGCGGCGCGCCATACGTTCTATGCGGTCGGCGGAACCTGGCGCTCTCTGGCCCGGCTGCATCTCTTCCAGGCGGGCTATCCGCTGCATGTGATGCACAATTATGCCATTCCGGCGGAAGAGGCGATCGAGTTCTGCCGGGTGGTCTCCACCCGGGACGTGAACACGCTGGACTTCATCGACGTCATCTCCCGCCAGCGCCGCGCCCTGCTGCCCTTTGGCGCCATCGTCATGGAACGGGTGCTCCGGGCCATGAAGGCCGACCGGGTGGTCATGTCGGCCACCGGTGTGCGCGAGGGGCTGCTCTACGAGCACCTGCCGCCTGCCATCCGCCGTCAGGATCCGCTGCTGGAATCAGCCCGTGAGCTGGCGCATCTGCGCGCCCGTTCGCCGCAATATGCGGAGGAACTAATCACATGGACCGATCAGCTCATGCCGGTGATCGGGGTGGATGAAACCGAGGAAGAGCTGCGCCTGCGCCATGCAGCCTGTCTTCTGTCCGATATCGGCTGGCGCGCGCACCCCGATTATCGCGGCGAGCAGAGCCTCAACATCATTTCCAACGCCGCCTTTGCCGGTATCGACCATGCGGGCCGCGCCTATCTGGCGATGACGGTGTTCTTCCGCCATCAGGGGCTGATTGACGACGCCCTGTCGCCGCGTCTGCGCGAGCTGGCCCCGACCCGGCTGAAGGAGCGGGCGCGCATTCTGGGTGCGGCGCTGCGCGTGGCATCGCTGATCTCCGCCTCCATGCCCGGCACGCTGCTGAAGACCCTGATCCAGCGCGACGAGGACAGCCTGACGCTGACCTTGCCCGGTGAACTGGCGATGCTGGATGGCGAGCGCCTGCGCAAGCGTATGGTGCAATTTGCCAAGCTGGTCGGCGCCAAGGGCGAAGTTCTGCCGCTGCCGTGAGTGACTGAAGTGACTGCGGCAGATCGCTCGCAGTCAGTTGACGGTGACGGGCTCGTCGGCCGTGCGTGTCGCATCGGCGTGCAGGAGGGCCGCAGAGATGGTTTCCGGGCTTTCCGCCCCGGCAATCGCAAAGCGGCCGTCGATGATGAAGAAGGGCACGCCGGTGACACCCATGCCGCCGGCCTGCTCGATCTGGCTGCGCAGCTTGGCAAGGTCGCTGTCCGTTTCCAGAAGCTGGGCAACAAGATCGGATTCCATGCCCGCTTCTGCCGAGATATCGACCAGCGTCGAGGCCTTGGACAGATCGCGTCCTTCGATGAAATAGGCCCGGAACAGCCGCTCCACCACGTCATCCTGCAGCCCGTCCGCCCGGGACCAGAGGATCAAGCGGTGGCTGTCGAGCGTGTTGGGGGACACGCGGATCCTGTCGAAGGCGAAGGCAATGCCTTCTTCCGCCCCTGCGGCGCTCACCTTCTGGTAGATGGCGGCTGCCTTGGCCGGGCCTCCGAATTTCTCGTTCAGATAGGTTTCCCGGTCCTTGCCTTCACGCGGAAGCGACGGATCGAGCTGGAAGGGATGCCAGCGCACTTCGATGTTGAGGTCCGGCACCTGCCGGATGGCTTTTTCGAGCCTGCGCTTGCCAATGTAGCACCAGGGGCACATGACATCTGAGATGACATCGACGGTAAGGGGCGGTTGTTCCGCCATGGCTGCCTCCTGGCTGCGGGCTCATGTAGGGTCAGGCTAGACAGACTTGTTGAGCCACGCAAGGGCAACCAGAACGGATATCCGCTGCACTGCTTACAAAAGGGTTGAGCCGAGAATGGCGTTGATGCGCCGCTTCAGGTTCGGTCCGGCCTGATCATGTTTCAGCACCGCCACAGGTCCCCGGCCCGCCACATAGCAGATGAGGTCCTCCTCCCGGCTGGTGGCATCGGCAATGGAGAGGATCGTACCGGACAGATCGCCTGCGAGCTGGGTGACGGGGATATTGGCCGCGTCTGCTTCCGGGGACAGCCGTACCTCATCCAGCATCAGCCCGCGCAAGGCCGCCTGATCGGCGCTGCGATGCAGATAAGCCTGATAGAGGGGCATGGGCAGGCCTTCCTCGCCCGCCTGCCGCAGCAGCCAGACACGGCTTTCCGCGAGCAGGCGGTCGGCGAGTCGGCGGCGCTTGCCCATGCGGATGGCGCTGGCAATCCTGGCTGACAGCATGGCCCGCGTCAGGTCACCATGCAGCACATCATTGGCGCCCATCTCGAACAGGGCCGCCACTTCCTGCCGGTCTTCGGCAAAGGCCAGCACGGGGATCTGGGAGAAGCGGGCATCGCGGCGGATGCGCTCGACCAGATCGAGGCTGTCGTCGATTCCGGCCTCGATGATCACCGCGTCGAACGCGCGCTGGGAGAGGTAGTTTTCCGCCATGTCGGCGGACAAGGCACCGATCAGATCCACGTTTCTTGCGCGGGCGTCGAAGAGCTCGATGAAACGGCGGCCAAGGCCCGCGACCAGAAGGCTGGAGCCGCCCTGCTGATGCGGCGCAGAGCCATAGCTCGGCACGCGGCCAAAAACGAGCCGGCGGATGCGCGCCTCGTCACTGCGCAGGATGGCACGCTGGCGCGCACAGATCATGCGGAACAGGCTTGCTTCGGGGATATCCGCGTCAACAAGGCCGTGGGAGCGGCGCAGCGGCAGGCCGACAGCACTTCCGGCGCCGCACAGGAGCAGGGCAGGAACCTCCACCGGCAGCTTGCTCTCGGCCCTCGCAAGCCGGGCGAGCGGCGCAAGCGTCTGGTCCAGCCGCACCACAACAGCCGCCGGCAGTTCTGCCAGATCGTCATCGCTCGCCGTCAGCAGGTCGAGTTCACGCGGCCAGCCGGGAGCGCCAGCGCCAAACACCGGCTCCGGACCAATGCGCCAGACGGGCCCCTGCCAGACGAGGGCACTGTCGCCATCACCGTCAAAGGCCGCCATTGATCATGCCACCTGCCGGTCCTGGCGCTGAAGCCGTGCCGCCAGCCGGTGCCGGTCGACGGTGCCATCCTCCTGCCTGGGGAGCGCCTGCAGCATCAGGACACGTGTGGGCACCTTGGCCAGATCCACCCGTTCGGTATCGAGCCAGGCAAAGAAGGCACGGGCATCGGGCGAGCAGCCGGGGCGCATGACAAGGGCCGCGTAGAGCTTTGCGCCCAGGATCGGATCATCCACCAAAAAAGCGGCAGCCTCCGTCACCTCGTCATAGGCGGCGTAGATCTGATCGATCCCTTCCAGCGCACCGGCGCCAGGGGCCAGCTCGCCCGGAATGCCGAACCCGGCAAGTCCGCCTTCAACGGGGATCACGGAAACGCCTGTCCGGAGAAAACCGGCCGCGTCAGTCAGTGGACCCGGCCCAGCCTTGCGGCCGGCTTTCCAGCCGGCATCGGCAACCATCGGGCCGCGGGCCAGCAGCTTGTGCGGGTTGCCATTCTCGCCGCCTTCCGTCTTGATCTCCAGGACGCCGGCGGAAATATCGGTTCCGGCCGGGGCACCAAAGCTGCCAAGCGGAATGGGGTGGATGCGGGCCGACTTGCCGCGCAGCCTTGCAACCAGCGCATATTCATCCGCCACATGCAGGTCCACCAGCTGGTGGCGCGGCACGAAGGTGGTGGCCTGCGGTGAGGAAATGCTCCAGCAGGCAACGATGCTGGTGGACTTGCGGCCCAGCCGCACATCCAGCGCCTCGGCCAGCGGGCCGGGCGTCAGCACATAATCGGCCTCCACGGCCTCGGCATGGGCCGCAAGGCGCTGCAGCGAGGTGGGATGATGCAGGTGCATGGTGCCGCCGGACAGGAGCCACGGGACAAGCCCGGCACCGACACCCGTCATGCCGCTGAAGGCATAGGGAACAACAATGCTGGCCCCATCCGGCAGGCGTGTTTCGAGATAGGGCATGAAGCCGGCGGCAATCCACTGATTGTGGCTGCGGGTCACGGGCATCGGCTCTGCGCCATTGCGCGACCAGGTGACCGTTGCCGTATGTTCCGCCGAATTGGGCCGCGACAGCTGCGGGGCGGGCATGTCGTCGCCCATCTCGGCAAGCACGGGCCCCAGTTCGATCAGCCCGTCGGGAATGTCCTTGCCCAGGCCAAAGACGAAGCGCAGGCTGAACAGCTCGGCTGCCACATCGCGGGCGGCATGGGCCACCTGCCTTGTCTCCAATCTGTCCGCTGCCACAAGGCCCTTGGCGCCGAGACTGTTGAGCGCTTCCAGCACGTCCTTCTGCCGCCAATGCAGGGGCAGGGGCGAGACGATCAGCCCGGCCCTCAGCGCGGCCAGAAAGGCAATCACCGTATCCACGGTGTTCGGCGCCTGAATGCCGATCACATGGTCGGTGGACAGGCCAACGGCGGCATAGAAGGCGGCGAGCTTCTGGATCTCGCGCTCGGCTTCGGCATAGGTCAGCTGGCGGGCTTCACCGCCGGTCCAGGAGGAACGGTCGGGCGCGTCCACAAGGGCGAGCCGGTCCGGATTGGCGGCGGCCGTCTTGCGGAAGATCTCGTCGAGCGTCACGCGGCCCCAGAAAGCGCTGAGGCGGTTGCGTTCGATGGAGTCTGCAGGCGTTGTAATCATGATCCTGGTCCCTTGCCGGGTCTCAGTTGGCGCCTTCGGTTTTCCACCACGTCGTGGTTTCGAAACCGTAAATCGGGTCTATCTGAGGTGACGTGATTCTGGTCCAATGTCCAAGCCATTCCGCAGGCGGATGGAACAAGGGCACGGCGTAACGGCCTGAAATCAGAACACGGTCGAGCGCCCGGACGGCCGATATGAAGTCTTCCTTGCTGTGTGATGCGACCATCGCGGCGATCATAGCGTCAATCGCCGGCTCCTTTGCGCCGGTGATGTTGAACGAGCCGGGTGTATCGGCTGCGGCGATCGACCAGCGCCCCATCTGCTCGCCGCCGGGGGAGAGAGACGAGCTCCACATGTGGAACACCATGTCGAAGTCGAACTTGATGCGGCGGTCCTCGAACTGGGACGGGTCCACCGTGCGCACGTTTGCCTTGATGCCGATGACATCCAGATTGCGCGCATAGGCGAGGGCGATCTTCTCCTCGTCCTCGTTCTTGGTCATGATCTCGAAACTGACCGGCTGGCCGTCAGGCCCCTTCAGGATACGGCCGTCGAGGGTGTAACCGGCCTCCTTGAGCACGGCCATGGCATCGCGCAGCACGGCCCGGTCACGTCCGGAGCCGTCGGTTTCGGCAGGGCGCCAGGTGCCATCCATCACATCCGGATCCACGACGCCGGGGAAGGGGGCCAGAAGCTCCTTCTCCCGCTCGCTGGCCGGATGGCCGATGGACGACAGCTCCGACTTGTCCCAGTAGCCGGCGGTGCGGTCATAGAGGCCCGCATAGAGATTGCGGTTGATCCATTCGAAATCGAACAGCATCGACAGCGCCTTGCGCAGGCGCTTGTCGGCGAAGACCGGGCGGCGCGTGTTGAAGGCAAGGCCCTGGATCACCGGCGGGATGCCCTTGACGATCTCCTTGCGCACCACCTTGCCTTCCTTCGCCGCCGGGAAGTCGAAGCCATTGGCCCAGCGGGAGGGATTGTTGAAGGGCAGCACATCGATCAGCCCCTTGCGGAAGGCTTCCTGCAAGGTGGTCTCGTCGCGGTAATATTCGATGCGGATCTCGTCGAAATTGTCCATGCCGCGCTTGGAGGGCAGATCCTTGCCCCAGTAATCCGGATTGCGCCGGTACACGGCGCGGCGGCCGGGGACGATCTCGGCGAAGACATAGGGGCCGGTGCCAAGCGGCGGCTTCAGGCTGGACTTGTCGAATGTGTCAGGGTTCGTAGCGGCCTTGGAGAACATCGGCGCCAGCGCGATGAGCAGCGGCAGCTCGCGATTCTCGTTGTTCTTGAAGGTGAAGCGGACGGTTCTTTCACCGGTGACTTCACTCTTCTCGATCTCGGCATACCAGTTGCGGAAGGGCGGGCGGCCCTTCTCGCGCATGATATCGAGCGAGAAGATCACATCTTCGACCGTGAAGGGGCTGCCGTCCGAGAACCTGGCCTTCGGGTTCAGGCGGAATTCGATCCAGGACCGGTCTTCGGCCATGCGCACGGCCTCGGCGAGGTGGCCGTAGAGCGAGAAAGCCTCGGCGTTGGAGCGCACCATCAGGCTTTCGATGATGTTTTCGCCGAATTGCCGCTCCTTCATGCCGCGCGCGCTGGTGAAGCCGCCCTGCACCACGAAGGAATTGAGGCTGTCGAACGTGCCCTGCACCCCCAGCGTCAAAGTGCCGCCCTTGGGCGCATTGGGATTCGCATAAGGAAAATGTGAGTAGTCCGCAGGCAGGGCCGGATCACCATGCATTGCGATTCCATGGACCCAGGGAGCCGGGTTTTCCTCACCCGCGGCAGCTGTTTCCGGGGTCTGAGCGCGGCAATCCTGCGTGAAGGTTAAACCGCCCGCTGCCAGCACAAAGACCGGAAAAGCCAGCGCAAACCGGCGGAAAGCCGTCATGCGTCCGGTCTTTCCAGAAACAGTTTTCAGGGAAAAAGCCATTGTGTGATGCATGTCCATCTTGATTCTGTCGCTGGAATGGTAACACACCAGTGGCTACCCGCGCATTCCGCGCCCGGAGATGCTGGAAATCCGCTCACGATGCGGTTAAACATGGGCCCGCGCAGGTGAAGGGTCACCCTGTTGCCGCAATCTTCCGGCATCGGGGCTGGTGATGTCGGCCAGCGTGGCGGCGGCAGTTCCGCTGGACGCGCGGGGCCGTGGGGAACGCAAGGCCTGGACGAGCGAACGCACAATCGAGGATGTTTCGAATGAAGAGTTTTCTGATGAGGGGGATGGCGGGCTGTGCGGTCGCTGCGCTTGCCATGCTTGGTGGCACGGCCGCCGTTTCGGCGCAGCAGGCCGAGGCTGATTCCCCCTGGGTCAAGGTGTGCAATACCGATCCGAACGTGAACAAGGAAATCTGCCTTGTGACGCAGGAGCTGCGGACTGCCACGGGCCAGTTCCTGTCGTCGGTTGCGATTCGCGAGATCGCCGGCGAAGCGCGCAAGACGCTGCTCATCGCCGTGCCGACCGGTATGCTGATCCAGCCGGGCATGCGCGTGCAGGTCGATGCCGGCAAGCAGACGGAAGCCAAGTACGGCATCTGCTTCCCGAATGCGTGCTATTCGGAGCTCGTCATTGATGATGCCTTCGTCGCCCAGCTGAAGAAGGGCTCCAAGCTCGTCATCACCGCCTTGAACCAGCAGGCAAAGCCGGTTCCGCTGGAACTGACGCTCGCAGGCTTCACCAAGGTCTATGACGGCGCCGCCATGGATGTGGGCGAGATCCAGAAGAAGCAGGAACAGCTTCAGAGCGAGCTGCAGCGCCGCGCTGACGAAGCCCGTCAGAAGCTGATCGACAAGCAGAAGGAACAGACCCAGTCGGGCAACTGATCGGCCGGTCTTTCCTTACATGAACACGAAACGCCGCGCGGGAAACCGGGCGGCGTTTTCATTTGGGCCTTGCAGATGCCCGCAAGCGAGCCGGGCACGCCAGCCTGCCTAGTGCAGGCCGGTCGAGCGCGGCAGATAGGAGCCGTCATCCTGCTCTTCGAAGATTTCCTCGATCTGCGGATGGCGCACCGGTTCGCCCGTGTTGTCCGGCACGAGGTTCTGCTCGGACACATAGGCGACATATTCGGTTTCCTCGTTTTCCGCGAGGAGATGATAGAAGGGCTGATCGCGGCTCGGGCGGACATCCTCGGGGATGGCGTTCCACCATTCCTCGGTGTTGGAAAAGGTCGGATCCACATCGAAGATCACTCCCCGGAAGGGATAGACCTTGTGGCGGACGACCTGTCCGATCTTGAATTTTGCCGTACGCATGACTGTCACCGTGGCTTGAACCGGCGGAGACGCCCCATGGTGTGGAGGGGCACGATGCGGCGTCAGCGCGCGGTGAAGACTTTCCCTTATAATAGGGAACCGTCTAGAGTCCGTAAACCTCTGCAAACTTGGTGTCGCGCGCCGCAACAAGGCGTGCAAGGTCAACAATCACCTTGGCCTGTTTCCAGGTGGCATCATCCTGCATCTTGCCGTCGATCATCACAGCGCCGCTGCCGTCGGGCATGGCGTCCAGAATCCGGCGCGCAAAGGCGACTTCCGCCGGGTCCGGGCTGAACACGGTCTTGGCGATGTCCACCTGAGACGGATGCAGCGACCAGGCCCCAAGGCAGCCCATCAGGAAGGCATTGCGGAACTGGGCCTCACAGGCCGCCGGATCGGAAAAGTCGCCGAAGGGGCCATAAAAAGCCTTGAGGCCGGCGGACATGCAGGCATCGACCATGCGGGCCACCGTGTAGTGCCATGGGTCCTGCTGCATGCGGGCGCGGGGCGCGCCGCTGCCGTCCTCATCCGCCAGCACCGCATAGCCGGGATGGCCGCCGCCGACGCGGGTCGTCTTCATGCCGCGCGAGGCGGCAAGGTCCGCCGGTCCAAGGCTCATGCCGTGCATGCGCGGAGAGGCCGTGGCAATGGCCTCCACATTCTTCACCCCTTCAGCCGTTTCCAGAATGGCATGAATGAGGATCGGCTTCGTCAGGCCCGCGCGGGCTTCAAGCTGGGCCAGCAGCTGGTCGAGATAATGGATGTCCCAGGGGCCTTCGACCTTCGGCAGCATCACCACGTCGAGCTTGTGGCCCACCGCCGGAATGATCTCCAGCATGTCTTCGAGAAACCAGGGGCTGTTGAGGCAATTAACACGGGTCCACAAGCCCGTGCTGCCGAAGTCATTCGCCCTGGCCATTTCGATGAAACCGTGCCGGGCTGCCGTCTTGGCATCGGCGGGGATGGCGTCTTCCAGATTGCCGAGGATCACATCCACTTGCGAAATGAGATCCGGGATCTTGGCACGGATCTTTTCCAGATGCGGCGGCACGAAATGGATCATGCGCTCCAGCCGGACCGGCAGGTCGCGGAAGGGCGCCGGCGCGCCAATGGCAAGCGGGGCATAAAAGGCGCGTGGTGTCTTCGTCATGCTGCGGCTCCTCCGGTCCTCATGACCCACAGCTATAGCATCATGGTGCGGAGCAGCAATTCACCGAAAGACGGAAGCGCAAGCAGCGGATCAATCCGCCCACTTGCGGTGGATCCACATCCATTGCTCCGGCACTTCGCGGATCCATGCCTCGAACTGGGCATGGATGGCCGCCGTCGTCGCCAGAATATCGGCCTCCTTGTCCCCATCCGATGCCGGATCGATGCAGATTCCCTCGATGCGGAAGCGGGCGCCTTCCAGACGCACCACGCGGCCAATGACGATCGGTACGCCGCAGGCACGGGCGAGGGTGGCCGGCACCGGCGTCGCATAGGCCTCCCGCCCGAAGAACGGCACTTTGACGCCGCGCCGCTCGCGCAGGTCCGCCATCAGCGCAAAGACGCCGCCGGAACGCAGGATGGACAGCAGCTTGCGTGCCGTCTGATGCCCCTTGGAATAGAGCCCGAGCGGATAGAGCGTGCCGCGCAGGCTGCGCAGCAAGGCGTCGGAATAGGGGTTCTTCAACGCCTGATAGACGCCGGCCATCGGCAGGCCGCGCTGGAAGGCGGGCGTCACGCAAAGTTCCCAGCAGGCCGAATGCATCGACACGAAGACGCAAGGGCCAGCGCCGTTGAGAATGGCATCGGTCCGCGCATCCACCTGCAGCTCGAAACGGCTTTCGTCGCGGATCATCCGGTCGATCTGGAAGGTTTCGGCGGTCACCCGGCCGAGATTGTCCCACATGCCGTCGATGATCTGGCGGCGCTCTGAAGCCGTCAGCTCCGGCATGGCCAGTTCCAGATGCTTCAGTGCCCGCTTGTGGCGCTTGTTGAGCGGGGCAAGCTTGCGCCACAGAAAACCCATGGCAGCCGAAGCCCGGTCCACCGGCACGAGGCGGAACAGGAACACAACAGCCGCCAGCACGGCCCATTCAGCCTTCAGTGCGAAAGTGCGGAACGGAGAGCGCTGGGTCATCGGCTGTGGTCGGATCCGGATCATGGCCGGCAGGGCATGCACGTATGGCACATGTGCCCGGCCGGCGCGTCACATAGCCAGAGGGTTCATTGACCGTCTGGCGCGAACAGGTTAGGCGTGGATTACCCAAGCCACATGCCGGTTGCAAGCGGCAGATCCTCTGACGCTGCGCATTCCTCACCCTGTCTTGGCCCCTCACGTCTTGGCCCCGAAGTCTTGGCCAAAGGTCCCGGATCCTGCCATGCAAGATGTCATCGCGCTCGCCTTTCCCTTCTTCGGCCTGATCTTTCTGGGCTTCGGAGCGGGCAAGCTCAGCAAGATTCCGCCGTCCGGCATGGCGTGGATGAATTTCTTCATCATCTATATTGCGCTGCCCGCCCTGTTCTTCCGCCTCCTGTCGGAGACGCCGGTGGAACAGCTGACCGACCTCAGCTACGTGGCTGCGACCACCTTCGTCACCTACACGGTCTTTGCCATCTGCTTCTGCATCGGCGTGCTGGCGACCAAGGGCAGCATCCCCGAATCCACCATCATGGCCATCGGCGGCTCCTATTCCAACGTGGGCTACATGGGGCCGGGCCTGACCATGGCGGTGCTGGGGCCTGCCGCCACCGTGCCGACCGCTTTCGTCCTGTGCTTCGACAACACGCTGATGTTCATTCTGGCGCCGCTGATGATGGCCATGGCCGGAACGGAAAAGGAGCATCTGTCGCAGACCATGAAGAAGGTGGCGGTGCGTGTCTTCACCCATCCCTTCATTCTGGCGACGATCGCGGGTGTCGGCGCCGCCTTCATCGGCTTCAAGCCGCCGCAGGGGCTTGATACCATGCTGAAATTCCTCAGCGGTGCGGCAGCCCCTTGCGCGCTCTTTGCCATGGGCGTGACCGTGGCGCAGCGCCCCATCGAAAAGGTGCCGCTGGAGCTGCCGGTCATTCTGGCGGTGAAGCTGATCCTGCACCCGGTGCTGGTCTATCTGATGCTCACCTGGGTCGGCGGCTTTGACCCGGTCTGGGTCGCCACCGCCGTGCTGATGGCCTGTCTGCCGCCCGCGACCAACGTTTTCGTCATCGCGCAGCAGTATCAGGTCTACGTCAACCGCGCCTCCAGCCTCGTCATGATCGGCACCATGGCATCCGTGGTGACGGTGACGGGCGTGATCTGGGCCATCCAGTACGGGTGGCTTTAGGGGGCTTTGCCTCTCCAGCGTCATTCAGGACGCGCCTGCGCAATCCAGGGCCGTTGAGGCAAAGCCTGTAGCCCAACCGGTTGAGCTTGATCCCCGCCTTCGCGGGGATGACAAGGTGAGAAGCTGTAGAACGATTGACGGCGCTGACTGTGAGGGATGCTCTGCCTTGCCCTTCACCGCAGCGTCGCCCCGGCCTTCGAGCCGGGGCCCACTCATTTGCAGAGGGATGCCGAAACTCTTCGCAAGTGAGACATAGATGGCCTGATGTGCCCGCTATGCCTTCGGCGTTTCAACTCGCCGCTCTGCAAGCGAGTGGTCCCCGGGTCTGCGCTGCGCTCCGCCCGGGGTGACACCGAGTTTGCGGCCCGCCTGTGCTTCCCTGTGAGCAGTTGCAGCCGCCGATCCGCCCCAGCCTCAAATCTCAACAATGGGCCGGAGCCTGTGCGGCGGGCATGGTGCCTGCCGCAGGACGGCCACTTACCCTTCTTCCAGCTCCGCTGACAGCAGCAGCCATTCCTCTTCCGTGGTGACGAGCTTCTTTTCGATATAGGCCCGTTCCTTGGCGAATTTCGCCGCCCGCTCGGGATCGCGGGTGAAGAAATCCGGCTCGGACATGGTGGCATCCAGCATGACGATCTTGTCGGAAAGCCGCGCCATTTCCTTTTCCGCCGCCTCGATCTTCTTGCGCAAGGGGGCCTCGCGGGCGCGCCGTTCGGCAGCTTCACGCCGCTTGTCCGTGGCGGAGGCCGCCTTGGCTTCGTCCTCGCGGGCCTTCTTCACCGCATCCGGCCCTTGCAGGATGTAGCGGCGGTAGTCTTCCATGTCGCCGTCGAAGGTGCTGACCTTGCCATCGGCCACCAGCCACAGCCGGTCGGCGCAGGCTTCCACCAGATGCCGGTCGTGCGAGATCAGCACCACGGCGCCCTGAAACTCGTTCAGCGCCAGAACCAGCGCCTCTCGGCTGTCGATGTCGAGATGGTTGGTCGGCTCGTCGAGGATGATCAGGTTCGGCCCGTCGAACGTGGCAAGGCCGAGCAGCAGCCGTGCCTTTTCGCCGCCCGAGAGATCCTTGGCAGGTGTTTCCATCCGGTCGGTCGGCAGGCCGAAGCGGGCCACGCGGGCGCGCACCTGCGCTTCGGCCGCCTGCGGCATCAGCATGCGCACATGCTGGACGGCGCTTTCGTTCGGGCGCAGTTCATCCAGCTGATGCTGGGCGAAGAAGGCGATCTTCAGCTTGGTGGCGCTGGTCACCTCGCCGGACAGCGCTGCCAGACGGCCGGAAATCAGCTTGGCGAAGGTGGACTTGCCGTTGCCGTTGGAGCCGAGCAGGGCGATGCGGTCATCGGTGTCGATGTTGAGCGTCAGGCGCGACAGCACCGGCTTGCCGTCATAGCCCACCGAGACATTTTCCAGCTTCAGGATCGGCGGCGACAGGCGCCCCTGCGGATCGGGGAAATGGATCGGCCGGCCGCTTTCCTCGGTCAGCGCGGCGATGGGCTCCATCTTCTCCAGCATCTTCAGGCGCGACTGGGCCTGCCGGGCCTTGGTGGCCTTGGCGCGGAACCGGTCGACGAAGGCCTGCATGTGCTTGCGCTGCGCGTCCTGCTTTTCCTTGGCCTTCTGCTGCAGCATCATGGTCTCGCGCCGCTGCCGGTCGAAACTGTCGTAGCCGCCGCGGTAGAAGGTCAGCTTGCCCCGGTCCAGATGCACGATGGAATCAACCGCCTTGTTGAGGAGGTCGCGGTCGTGTGAGATCAGCAGCACCTGATGCGGATAGCGTGCCACATAGCTTTCCAGCCACAGCGTGCCTTCCAGATCGAGATAGTTGGTCGGCTCGTCGAGCAGCAGCAGATCCGGCTCGGAGAAGAGCACCGCCGCCAGCGCCACGCGCATGCGCCAGCCGCCGGAAAAGGCCGAGCAGGGCCGCTTCTGCGCCTCCGCATCAAAGCCAAGGCCGTGCAGAATGGCGGAGGCACGGGCCTCTGCCGTGTGAGCGGAAATATCGGCAAGGCGTGTGTGAATGGCGGCGATCCGGTCCGGGTCCTTCGCCGTTTCCGCTTCAGCCATCAGGGAGGCGCGCTCCGTGTCTGCGGCCAGCACCACCTCGATCAGGCTTTCCTCCGTGCCCGGTGCTTCCTGCGCCACCTGGCCGATGCGGGCAAGGCGGGGCACGCTGACGGAGCCGCCTTCACTCGTCAGATCGCCGGTGATCAGCTTGAACAGGGTGGATTTGCCCGCGCCATTGCGGCCCACAAGGCCGGTCTTGCTGCGGGCGGGCAGGGTGACGCTGGCATTGTCGATGAGGAGACGGCCGCCGATGCGATAGGTGAGGTCTGAAATCTGCAACATGGGCGGATCTTTGGGGGAGCTTGGCCCGCATTGCAAGAGGGCAACGTGCGGCCAGCGTGTTTGCGCAAGGGCCCCATGTCTTTCGCGCCGCCCCCCTTGCGGGGCGCGCGAGGCAAAGCTATAGGAACGGCCAAGTTTCCGCGCCCGTCAGCCGATGGGGCGCAGCGCAACGCGGCCGCTCCCAAAGGGCGGCCTTCACACACTTCACCGCCGCATGCGCGGCACCCGTATTTTTAAAGGATGAGACCAATGGCCATCGAACGCACTTTCTCCATGATCAAGCCGGACGCCACCAAGCGCAACCTGACCGGCGCCATCACCGCCAAGCTCGAAGAAGCCGGCCTGCGCGTCGTTGCTTCCAAGCGCGTGTGGATGAGCCAGCGTCAGGCCGAAGCCTTCTACGCCGTCCACAAGGACCGTCCGTTCTTCGGCGAACTGACCGAGTTCATGTCTTCCGGCCCGACCGTCGTGCAGGTTCTGGAAGGCGAGAACGCCATTGCCAAGAACCGCGAAGTGATGGGCGCCACCAACCCGGCCAATGCTGACGAAGGCACCATCCGCAAGCTCTTCGCCCTGTCCATCGGCGAAAACTCCGTGCACGGCTCCGACGCTCCGGAAACCGCTGCCGAAGAAATCGCCTTCTGGTTCGCCGGTCACGAAATCGTCGGCTGATCTGCCTGACATTTCCGGAAACGCGGAAAGGCCGGCCTCGCAAGAGGCTGGCCTTTTTGCTTGCCGGCAGACCGTCCGTCCCGTGAAAAATGGTGCTTCAAAACATCGCGGTACGGGCCGTTTTCACGCAAGGCCCCGATTGATAGTGCGCCCCTCATATGCTCAACTCCTGCGTGAGCATGACAGCAGGCAGGGGGCGCCGCATGACCGTGTTCGAATGTTTGGTGAGGATTTGGTTCTTGCTCAGCGATGCGGTTGGGGCGGGGGAACTGGCTGCGGTTGTGGCCTATGCCGTGACAATTCTAATCATGCGTGGCAAGATTGGTTCTAGATTCGGGTTGATGCAGCTGTTTTGCGACCAGCGCGCCCATGAAGAGGCGATCCGCAGGCACGGGTTCTGGCGGCTGTATCTGAGCCCTTCCTTCACCGCGACGCTGCTGCTGTTCATCTGGATTGGCGTGGCGCTTTATTTCACGCGAATTCTGCCTGTAGCACAGGATCCGCCCCTCCGCGAAGGAATGGCAGGGGTGTCCGCAAACTTGTGTTTCGCTGCCGGTATATGGTTACTTTTGGGCGGCGGCGCGGCCATCTGGGCACACCCTCGGGCAACGCCATGGCAGCCGGGAGAGCCGTTGCGCAGGCTCGCAGGCGCTGTCTTCGGCGTTGCCCTCACGTTTAGCGTGATCTACGTTTATCTTCCGTTTATTGGGCCTTATTTGCCACCATGGGGAACGCACCTTCAGCTGGCCGCCGCGGTGCTGATAGCCTTGATTGGTGCAGAATACCGGTATTTACAAGCCTGCGCGGCCTGGTTCCTGCTGCTGCTTCTAGTGACGGCGCTGGTGGCGCTGGCCTCCGCCTTTGATGTGCTGGTCCTGACCCTTGGCCTTGCCGCTGGGATCGGGGTTCTGGCGTGGCGCATGCCCGTATTCCGCTTGCGCATTCCAGGTCTTGACTACTCCGGCGAGCTGCCGGATCCCTCAAATCCCGGACAGGACGGCTCTGTCTGGGCTGACCGCCCTGAACCGCCAGCGCTGCTGGCGCCGGAGGCCGTTCTGGCTGCCTGGGCCGCGCGGCTCGGTGCAGAAAACCCGGCTGGCCACGATGGAGATGCGGGGCAGAAGACGGATGATCCGGAACCCCTGAAGCCCAAGCTCGTGCTGCTGGCAACGTCAGGCGGCGCCTACCGGGCAGGCTTCTGGACAGCGGCCGTGCTCGACGGCCTCAGCCGTCATGACCCTTTGTTTCCGGGGGCGGGGGCGGGGGCGGCCGCGGAGGCTGGCAAGGGGCAGGGGACGCAGAGCAATGTGCAACTGCCCGGTTTCATGAATGCCATCCGCTTCATCACCGGGGCTTCGGGCGGCATGGTGGCGGGTGCTTACCTGACCGAACAGACCTCGAAGGCGGCACAGGGGCTGCCCGTCCGCCCGGTGGCCCGCATGATCGAGGACGACATTGCCGCCTGGCAGCAGCAACAGCCGCCGCAGGCGCCTCCCGGCATGCGCTATCCCGCAAGGGAAGGCGTGATCGTGCCGCGTGACAGCATTTCACCGGTGGCGCGGCAGATGGTGCGGGACGTGGGCGCAGGCCTGCTGCCGCGCGTGCGGCGGGCCGACAGGGGGCGTGTGCTGGAGGCCCAGTGGGGCACGCTGCGCCTTCCCTTCAACGGCTGGAAGGAGGAGGAGCGGCAAGGCCTCAGGCCCTCCGTCGTCTTCTCGCCCATGCTGGTGGAAACCGGCGCGCCGCTGTTCATTTCCAATCTCGACCTTCTGGAAATGCGCAAGCATTTCGCGGCGGAGGATCCGGATGTGCACTCGGCGGAGATGTTCCGCGTCTACCCATACGCACAGGCGGGCGGATCCGGGGAGGAGGGACATGCCGTCCGCGCGGGCAAGCGGGGCAAGGATGAGTTCACCGTTGCCACGGCTGTGCGTCTCAGCGCCACCTTTCCCTATGTCTCGCCGGCCGTATCCCTGCCCGCGATGCCGCAGCGGCGGGTGGTGGACGCAGGCTATTACGACAATTACGGCGTGATGGCCGCCACGGGCCTCATCAATGCACGAGCCGTGCGCAACTGGGTGGTGCGCAACACGTCCGGCGTGCTGATCGTCAATGTCAGGGCCTTTCCCGATCAGGATCGGGCGAAGCCGGCCAGCGCCCTTGCGCGGCTGTTCTGGTGGCTGACCAGCCCGCTGGAAGGCGTGTTCAATGCGCGCGGCTCATCCCAGACCATCCGTAACCGGGACATGCTGCGCATGACCCGCGACCTTTATGGCCTTGCCCTGCAAGAGGCCAATCCGGGCGTCACGCCGCCAAAGCCCTGGCGGGAGATCGGCCAGGATTTCGTCACCATCGCCAACTTTACCTTTGATGATCCAACCACCATGTCCTGGTTCCTCATCGACAGCGACTACACCCGCCTGCAGGCAGAGGCCGAACGCGATACAGCCGCCACAAACCCCACTGTGCAGCGCATAGCCGAATTCTGGCAGCGTAACCCTCTGGCTTTCCTGAAGGGGGAATAGCTTGAAAGATGGGACGGCGAGACCCAGGACGATGTGGGTTTGTCAGGCTCGGCGCCGTTCCATGAAAGGTCTGACAAGGGACCTGATCGCCGAGCTGCCTGCCCGGACGCGCGACTGCAGGCGCTGGCGGCATTCTTAGCATTGAACTTCAGGGACAAAGCCCCACCTGCGGGGCGGTGCTGCAGTGGCCCGGCCGGGCGCAGCGGCACCGGACAGACGTTTGACCATGGAGTTTTCATGCAGCCGATTGAAACGGCCCGGTTGATCATCCGCAATTTCCGCCGCAGCGATGGCGAAGGGCTCTATGCCTATCTGCGCGAGCCTGTGGCGAGCTGCTTCCTGTCGATGCGGCTGGAGAGCCTTGAGGCCGCCGAAGCGGAGGCCGGAAAGCGCGGCCTGGATGACGAGTATCTCGCGGTTACCCTCAAGGAGACCGGCGCACTGATCGGCGATGTCTTCGCCATGCAGGAAGAAGACACCTGGTCCGTGGGCTGGAACTTCAATCCCGCCTATGGCGGCGCAGGCTATGCGCTGGAGGCGGCGCGGGCGCTCTTCACCCATCTCTTCACCACCTGCAAGGCCCGCCGGGTCTATGCCTATGTGGAAGACCACAACATGGCCTCGCAGCGCCTGTGCGAAAAGCTCGGCATGCGCAAGGAAGGCCTGTTTCTGGACTACATCAGCTTCCGCAATGATGCGGCGGGCAATCCGGTCTATGAGAACACATTCCAGTTCGCCCTGCTGCGCAAGGAATGGGTGAGAGGTCTCACGCTGCCGGAAGGCTGATCTGCCGGTTGCTGTTGCGGCGGTGTTCGCTGAACACCGCCGTGATGGCGCGCAGGGTTTCGCGGGTTCTGGCGTCAGTCAGCGACGAATGCAGCACGATGGACTGCGAGGGGATCGGCGGCAGGTTCAGGGCCTCGCTGACTTCCACCATGTCAGCCGTCGCCAGGCGGCAGGGGAAGGCGGCCACCGCCAGCCCGGCAGACAGCGCCGCAATGACGGCCGTGGTGCCGCCGACAAAGACCTCCACCCAGGGAATGCCCGCCCCGTTGAGCAGATGCACCGCCACTTCGCGCACAGTGCAGACAGAGGGATGGCTGGCAATCCGCAAGGGCTCGCCCGCGTGATGCTCGAAGGCGGGCGAGGCATACCAGCCGAAATGCTCGGGCCCCAGCACCTCTCCATCGCGGCGGCCATCATCGCTGCGGGCAATCACCGCATCCAGCGCACCATTTTCGAAGGATTCGATCAGCACCCGGGAATTGTCGACGATCACCTCCACCGTCAGGCAGGGATCGAGCGATTTGAGCCGGGCCAGCAGCGCCGGCACCTCCGGCCCCATGACATGGGCGGCGATGCCCAGCCGGAAGCGGCGGCGCTCGGCCGAAAGAGCCGCGAGCGCCCGTTCATGGGCCGCCAGAAACTCCCTTGCAGGCGCCAGAAAGGTTTCCCCCTGTGCCGACAGGCGCACCTGCCGGGGCGTGCGCTCGATCAGCTTCTTGCCGAGCCGCTCCTCCAGCCGCTTCAGCTTCACGCTGACTGCCCCTTGTGTGGAGCCGAGCGCCACCGCCGCACGGGTGAAGCTCTGAAGATCGGCGATCATCACGAAGGCCCGCACGGCCTCGACCTCAAGCGCGCTCATCTATCCATCCAATTTCGTTATCTCTAATATGCCCTGCCATGCGATTGCCAAATGATCATAGGTCCGGCATTCCTGCAAGTGAACCTTACCGCCGCACAAAGTGGATCAGCCGGGCAGCGCATGCTGCCAGCGGCAACGAACCGGCTTGCGCGGCATTCAACTGCAGGGTCAGATAATGAAATCAGCCACCTCCTCCGGAAACAGCTTCGCGCTGGCCGCCGTGTGTCTTTCGGCGCTCATGCTGGGGCTGGAAATAACCAGCATTCCCTCCATTCTTCCCACGCTCGAGCATGTTTTGCCGGCGGATTTCCGCCAGCTGCAATGGATCATGAACGGCTACACCATCGCCATGTGCGCGGTTCTGATGGCCATGGGCGCTTTGGGCGACCGGTTCGGCCGCAAGCGCATCTTTATTGCCGGTGTCGCCGTTTTCGGCGTGGCCTCACTCATCTGCGGGCTTGCCACCAGCGCGCCCCTGCTTATCGCGGCGCGGTTCCTGCAAGGCGTCGCCGCCGCCGCCATGCTCGCCTGTCAGGTGGCGGTGCTGTCGCATCAGTTCCCGGACGGCGCGGGCCGGGGCAGGGCCTTTGGCTGGTGGGGCATCATCTTCGGGATCGGCCTCGGCTTTGGCCCCATCGCCGGGGGCGGCATCATCACGCTGGCCAGCTGGGAATGGGTGTTTCTCATCCATGTGGGCCTTGCCGCGCTCACCGTGCTGTTTGCCCTCAAGGGCGTTGAGGAATCACGCGATCCCCACGCGGTGCAGATCGATCTTGGCGGCATGATCACCCTGTCGCTGGCGGTGCTCGGCATCGTCTATCTGATCACGCAAGGGGAGCAGCCGGGGCTGGACAATCCGGAGGGCCTTGCCATCCTGTCGGCCTGCATCGTTTGCCTTGGTCTCTTCGTTCTGATCGAGACGCGCATCGCGCGGCCGATGTTCGACTTTGCCGCCCTGCGGATCCGCAGCTTCTCCGGCGCGCTGCTCGGCTCCTGCGGCATGAATTTCAGCTTCTGGCCCTTCGTCATCTATCTGCCGATCTATCTGCAGGCCGTGCTGGGATATGATGCCATCGGCGCCGGGCTGACCGTGCTGGCCTATACCGTGCCGACGATCCTGGTGCCGCCGCTGGCCGAAAAGCTGCTGCTGCGCCGCGGCCCCGGCATGGTCATCCCCCTTGGGCTTTTCCTGACCGGCGCCGGTTTCCTGCTGCTGCATCTGGCAATCGTCAGCGGGGAGGCCCGCTGGCTGACGCTGCTGCCCGGCTGCGTCATGGCCGGGATCGGCCTTGGCTTCACCAACACGCCCGTCACCAACACCGCAACCGCTGCCGTGCCGCCGGAGCGGGCCGGCATGGCTTCGGGCATGGACATGAGCGCAAGGTTCATTTCGCTCGCCGTCAACATCGCGGTCATGGGGCTGATCCTGTGGAGCGGCGTCCACGCCCATCTGGCCAATGTCTTCACCGGGGCGCCCGCTGACGGCGTGCTGGTGGGCCTTGCCGACGCCGTATCCGCCGGAAATCTCGCCGCTGCCAGTGCTCACGGTCTCTCCCTCGCTGAGGCCCGGGGTGCCCTGACACAGGGCACCGGCTGGGTCACGCTCTACGGCGCCATCGCCGCCTGGTGCTTCGCCGGCCTCTCACTCCTCACCTTCGCCAGCCGCAAGCCAATCCCGGCAGATGCCTGTCTGAGGTAACAGGGACGAGAAAAGCCGCTGGCGGGTTTCCGCCGGTGGCTGTTTCCTGGAGAAGGGCGTCATGTGACCGGCAGCTGGCGCCGTTGCCAGTCTCCGGGAATGACTGGCATAAATGGCTGAGCAGGCACGGAGCAAGACCATGAACGATGTCATCGAGATCAATGGCGAGAAAGCCGTCATCGCTTTCGACCCGGAGCTTCAGATGCTGCGCGGCGAGTTCGTGGGCCTGAGTGGCGGGGCAGACTTCTATGCTGAAAGCGTCCACGAATTGATGGAAGAGGGCCGCAAGTCACTGGCTGTCTATCTTGAAATGTGCCGGGAAAAAGCATCGAGCCGCGCCGGAAATTCTCCGGAAAATTCAATGTCCGCTTGAGCCCGGACGACCACGCAGCCGCCGTCACTGCAGCCGCCGCTGCGGGCAAAAGCCTGAACGAATGGATCGCATCGGCAATCCGTGTGGCTGCGGAGTAGGGGGGGCGGGCAGTCTACCTCTGGCGGCACAAAGGTGCAGGCGAACTTGCCTGGAAAAACGGCTCCGCTTCTCCCCACCCATGACAGGTGAGCGTGATGATCTGTACCAGAGGCTTGCAGAGCCATATCACCCGGTTGAAGATAAGCCGTTTCCAGAAGTGGGTGGATTATGAGCGAGTATCAGTTTTATGATTTTCTGGCCGTCGACAAGCCGCTTACCAGGACAGATCTGGAGGCTCTGAGGTCCTTGTCCACGCGTGCCCGGATTTCCTCCACCAGCTTCACGAACTCCTATGAATGGGGCTCATTCCGGGGGGATCCGGATAGCATGATGGAGCGCTGGTTCGACTTGCATCTCTATCTGGCGAACTGGGGAGCCCGCCGGCTGATGATGCGTTTGCCTGCCGATCTGCCCGGCCGCGCCCGGCTCGATCAGTTGGCCGGAAGCCTCCATTGTGTAGAGCTGCGTGCCGCTGGCCAAAACCTCATTCTGGATATTTCCATTGATGAGATGGAATTGGATGGCTGGGAGGATGGCACGGGATGGCTGGCAGCACTTGCGCCGTTGCGTGCTGACGTGCTCGCCGGTGATCTGCGGCTTTTCTATCTTATGTGGCTGATGGAGGTTGATCTGGGGCTTGCGGAGGCGGACCAGATGGAGCCAATGCCCGGTATCGGACCAATATCGGATGCGCTGGAAGCTTTCGCAGATTTCTTTGGAATTGACTGCGATCTCGTGGTTGCCGCCGCCGAACGGGAAGACGACGCTTATACGAGCGTGGACGCATCTTCGGAGACCGCAGCGCAGGTTATTGCCGGGCTGCCTGATGCGGACAAGTCCGGTTTTCTTGTCCGCCTTGTCAGTGGCGATGCGCATGTTGCCAGCGAATTGCGTGCCCTTGTCCGCAACAGCCTTAAATCTGCCAATACAGTCTCTCCCGTTGCCGCGCGAACGGCAGGTGACCTTTGTGCCCGCGCCAAGGTGATCCGCCAGGAACGTGAGGCAGAACAGGCCGAGCAGGCGGCGGCCGAGAGCAGGCGGCGCGAGGAAGAACAGCTGCAGTTTTTCCGGACCAGGGCCGATCAATTGATGCGGCACGGGTACAACGTCTGGGATGAAATCAACTCAGAGGCCGAACGGCGCAATGCGTCAGGCTATGACACAGCCGCCAATCTGATCCGAGCACTCAGGTCCATTTATGAAGAAAACGGATCGCTTGACGAATTCAGGCTGCGCCTTCAGGAAATTCGCGATCTTCACGCAAGAAAAGAGCGTTTTCTGGAGAGATTTGCGGATTTGGGGTGACCGGAACCAGACTGACACATGCCAGGGGTCACGTGCGGTTGAAAACAGGCGTATTGCTCTTCGGCGAAGCGGCGTCTTTCATCGCTCGCCCCCTTCACCGCAGACAGACAAAGACGCGGTTGCGTGCGTCCGGAAATGGCTGGGCGACCACAGCGCAAAGCAATGAACAATGCAGCTGAGATCGATGGTGAGAAAGCTGTCACCGCTTTCGCTCTTGAAATTTATGCCAAGGCGTCATGCGTCAACATCGTAAGAGCCATCGCAAATTTCCAGATATGGTATACATATATTTATCGATTTAAGTCAGCGACAATAATTGATATTTAATCCATAATTTATTTACATCGCGCTTCATATATTGATAGTTTACCCAAATATCTATCGTTACGAGCATATAAACGAGTGCGGCGGCTCGCCAAGATGACCAACGCCTCGCTCAACTCCCTGCTTTCCGCTGCCACATTCAGGAAGCTGGAAACGAAATCTTCTGATTCAAGACCGGTTTAATTGCAGCCCAAAAGAAATAGTCCACGCATGTCTTGATCCGAGCATAGAATGTAGAGCATAATCCCCCTGCAGTTTCACGTTTGGTTCGGTAATAATAATTTTAACCCTGCATTTCTTATTGATTTTCTTCCTGGAGAAATTAGTGAGGGCACAAAGAAAAGAACCTTGGGGCAAAACTGGCGAGCAAGGCCGCCATCATCTTGCTCATCATTGTGCCGATGTGGCGGCATGTTTTGAGGCAATTGTCGCTTTGCCCGCGGTACGCGTACGATTGGAGAAAGCGGCAGGGCGCGCGCTTTCCGAAACCGACATTGCGCGTCTGGCGGTTCTCGTCTTTCTGCACGATTGTGGAAAACTGCATCCGGGATTCCAGGCCAAGGGCTGGCCGGCAGGTATCTGGAAAGACTTCCTTCACGGTCATGTAAAAGAAGGGGCGGCGATCTTCTTCGGCGGCGTGATGAATGGGCAACTTGCCGGTAATATGCATTGCGACCGGCTTCAAACATGGGGTAACGAGGCAACGGTAGCAAACCTGCTTTATGCCGCCCTTGCCCATCACGGACAACCGTTCAAGATCGAAGAGGGAGCGTCGCTGCGATGGTGCCGCGTTCGAGAGGCGGGCTATGATCCGTTGGCTGCCTCAAAAGAATTCGGCGAATTACTGCCTGTCTGGTTTGCGCAAGCCTTTGTTGAAGGGGGTACGCCACTGCCGGATTCACCCGGTTTTCAACATCTGTTTTGCGGCTTGGTCACGCTTGCCGACTGGTTGGGGTCGGACACGCGGATATTTAAATTCGCAGGCGAATTGAGCCCGGAATATATTGAAACGGCTCGCGAACGGGCGGCCGAAGCGGCTTCGTCCATCGGTCTCGATACGCGCGGTTGGCGTCAGGTCATTGCTGGCAAAGCGGGGCTATTTTCGCAGCTCAACCCCGGTAAGACCCCGCGTCCGGCGCAAGAGGCCGTTGGGCAATTGCCGGTTGACGACCAACTCATCATTCTTGAAGCGGAAACCGGATCAGGCAAGACTGAAGCTGCGCTCTGGCATTTCGCCCGATTATTTCAGGCTGGCAAGGTGGAGAGCCTCTATTTCGCGCTGCCGACACGGTCGGCTGCCACCCAGATTCAAGGGCGTGTGCATAAGGCGATGCATAACCTGCTGGGCACGGGCGCACCCGAGGCCATTCTTGCCGTGCCCAGTTATTTTAAGGCCGGAGAGGTGGAAGGCCGGGCGCTGGAAAATTTTGAAGTGCTCTGGGATGATGATGGAGATGAAAAAGCCCGGCTCAGCCGCTGGGCAGCGGAAAATGCCAAGCGTTATCTCGCTGCGTTTGTCGCCGTGGGCACGATTGATCAGGCAATGTTGGCTGCATTGGAGGTGAAGCATGCGCATTTGCGCAGCGCGGCTTTGTCACGTTCCTTGCTGGTGATTGACGAGGTCCATGCTTCCGACCGCTATATGGGCGAAGTGCAGAACGGACTCTTGAAGACACATATACGACGCGGCGGATATGCCATGCTGATGTCGGCGACATTGGGCAGTGATGCGCGCTCAAAATGGCTCAGCCCGCATAAACGCTATATCCCGCCCATATTTGATGATGCCGTTGCCACGCCCTATCCGGCCGTTTGGGGGCAGGATGAAACTCCCCACAGGGTGAGAGGCAGTGGAGAGAACAAATCTGTTTCGATGACGCTTGCCACCTCATGGGGGGCAGGGGAAGCTTCGGCGCGCGCCATTGCGGCAGCGAAGAGAGGCGCAAAAGTGCTGGTGATCCGTAATACCGTGACGGCGGCGCTGGCAACGTTTGAAGCTGTGCTCCAGGCGGGGGAGGGGCGCTGGTTATGGCAGGTTGCGGGCGCTCCCGCGCTGCATCATGCCCGCTTTGCCCCGGAGGATCGTGAAGTTCTCGATAAAGCGGTGGAACTTGCCCTTTCACCGGATCAGGAAAAACGCCCGGATGGCGGCGCCATTTTCATCGGCTCGCAAACGCTTGAACAATCACTCGATATTGATGCCGACTTTCTCATCACCGATCTCTGTCCGGTTGACGTGCTGTTGCAGCGCATCGGCCGCCTGCACCGCCACACACTGCCGCGTCCGGCCGACTTTGAGACGCCGCAATGCGTGGTGCTCTCCCCCGAAGGCGGATTGGAACGGTTGGCCGCACCGGCTTTTGATAATGGACTTGGGTGGCTCAGGAATGGCGGTGGCATTTATACCAATCTGCACGCCTGTGAACTGACAAGACGCTTGGTGATTGATCATCACGAATGGCGCATCCCGGAAATGAACCGCTTTCTGGTCGAGAGTGCAACACACGAAGAAAAGATTAACGCGCTCAATGCGGAATTGGGAAAGACGTGGAAAGAGTATTGGAATGGTGTTTCCGGCACGGGTATGGCCGAGGTGCTCAATGCGCGCCGTGTCGCCTTAAAGGTGGATAGGACATTCATTGGGGATGAGGGGCAGCCCAATCTGTTTGCCGGAGACGAGGAAAAAATCCGTACCCGCCTTGGCGCGGAAGGTGCGGTGATCTGTTTTGCTACTCCGGTCATAGGCCCGTTCGGGCAGACGATCCGCAATATCACTCTGCCCGCCCATTGGTCGAAAGGCGTTCTGGCGGCGGAGCCGGTGCCGGTGGTCATTGAGGGCGAGGCGCTGTGGTTCGAGGTGAACGGGAAAGCGTTTCGTTATGCACGAACGGGGTTAGAGCAGAATAGTTCTTGAAATTTGACGTTCTCTCCGTATCTTCAGAGGTGGCAGGCGAAACGACGAGGGAATCTCAGCATGATCTTCAGATGGAAATTGTTGACCGAATGGGGCATAGCGTGGAGAGATTTCGGCGTTTCTGCTAGCGTGCGATCTGAAAGTGAGGCGGAGGTCGTGCTGTCCGGCTCCACTCCCCAAGACCAACGACCTTGGGATAGTCCCTATTCTGCTCTGACAAATGCCCAGGATAGTGCCGTTCCCACGCATTCGCGTGGAAATCAAAACCGGTTGGATGGGTGAGATGACTAATCTACTCACTCAACCGCTCATCAACACCGTGCCGCTCGGCTTCCTCACTCTGCCCGGCGTGCTTGCGGCACTCACCCGAGACGAGGTGGAGAACTTCCCGGCGCTGCGGGCGCATCAGGGAATGTTCTGGCATATGTTTCTCGTTCAGCTTGGGGCTCTGGCCCTACATAGGGCGGAACGCGTTGATTTACCAATGGAGGAAGCGCAGTGGACAGTCCTATTGCGGGGCTTAACCGCCGGTTTTGCCGGAGACGAGCCGTGGTGCCTTATTGTCGATGACTGGAAGAAGCCCGCCTTCATGCAGCCGCCGGTGCCGGAGGGAGTGAAGCTTGGCAATGACGTTCCGACAGCGGATGCGCTCGATCTTCTGATTACCTCTAAGAACCATGATCTCAAGCAGAGTATTGGCCGTAAAGGGCTGGAGGAGGACTGGGTTTTTGCGCTGGTGACGCTGCAAACCGGGGAGGGGTATGGCGGCGCAGGCAATCAGGGCATTGCTCGCATGAATGGCGGCTCATCCTCGCGCTCGATGCTGACGCTGGCGCCGCGCCCCTCTGCTAATGGCAAACAGATGATGCCGCGTCCCGGTGGATGGTTCCGGCGTGATGTATCTATGCTGCTGGAGACGCGTGAAAAGGCGCTGGAGACGTATACAGAATATCCTGAAATGCGCGGTCTTGGCCTGACATGGCTTGCCCCTTGGCTGGAGGGCGAACAGCTTCAGATAAAGGAGCTGGATCTCTGGTTCATAGAGGTGTGCCGCCGTATCCGGCTATCCAGGCGGAGTGAGAACCTGTCGGCAGTCAAAGGCACATCCAGGGAAACGCGGATCAATGCGAAGCACCTCGCAGGAGCTCTCGGAGACCCGTGGGCACCTGAGCACAAGACGAAGAACAAGAGTTTTACACTCGGTGGCGGTGACTTCCACTATCGCACCCTCAGTGAGTTGCTCTTTGGCGGGGAGTGGATAAAGCCGCTTCTGGCACATGCGGCCTCGTTCGAAACTGCAAGCGAGCCGATGGTCATTATTGCGCAGGCCTTGGCGCGCGGAAACTCCAAGACGGAAGGGTTCAAATCCCGTGCCCTTCCCCTCTCTGGCAAGGTCGCTTTGGCTTTAGGGGATCAGCGCAAGGCTTTGCATGAACTGGGCAAATGGCAGGCCGAGGCGATCTCGGCGCTTGATGGTACCTTGTCCTACGCACTCAAACTCGCTGCTGTTGGGGGCGATACAGAGGTTCTGAAAGAAAAGCAAAAAAGCGAGTCTAACAGACAAAAGCTTGGTGAATATGTCCAGAATGCCCGCGCCCATTTCGATCGCTATGCCGATAGCATTTTCTTTGAACATCTCTGGCGGCGTTTTGAGGCGAAAGGGGAGGTAAGAAAGGCCGAAGATACGGCTTTTTTGCGCAAGCTTTGGCAGCGCACACAAGAGATCTTCGAGCAGGCCCTGCCAGCCATGCCATACCCATCGCTTTATCGTCATCGCGCTGAAGCTCGGGCGCGGCGGGAGTTTTATGGCAACAGGAATCTGCGCAAAAACTATCCCGATTTATTCAAGAGGGAGGAGAAAAACAATGCCGTCTGACGAAAAAGAAATAACACCAACACTGGGAGAAGCCATCGGACGGCTGGCAAGCGCCATGTTGCGGCTTGCCCCAGGTGAACTGGCGCGGCTCAGGCGGATGCAAGCTGATGGGCCCGGCGAACTGATTTTCTGGAAACTGGCCATTTCATGCGGCTTGCGTACTGATGACAAGGGTATGGAATTGGTCAGGATCATGGCCATTCTGGCCCCCAAAGGCGAACCGGGTAGCCGAACTCAGTTCCACAATTTTGAGCAATCATTCGGCACAAAACTCGCTGAGACCCAATATTCCGAAAAACGTCTGTCGCGGTTTCTTGAACTGCAGTTTGAAGAGCGTGCCGAAGCGCTGGAGCGCATGGCACGCTGGCTGAGAGCAAGGGGTGGTACGCCCGTCAACTGCCGCGATATCGCCTGTCTGCTGTTTTCGGGCGATGTGAAGTATGCCCGCACTCTTGCCGAAAGCTATTACCGAGAATTCGATAAAGACCCGAAGAAGGACGCTGCCGCATGACTTCTCCTCGTTTTCTGCAAATTCACACCCTGCATTCCTACACTGCTGCGTTGCTCAACCGCGATGATACCGGCCAAGCCAAGCGGCTTCGCTATGGCGATGTCAGCCGCACCCGCATTTCCTCGCAATGCCTCAAGCGGCATTGGCGGATGGCGGATACCGATCCGAATGCCATACAGAAAATCGAAGGGTTCGCCGCTTCCTTCCGTTCGCGTGAACTGGTGACACAGAAGGTCATCGCGCCGCTGCGCGGGCGCTTTCCCGATGATGTGGTGAATGCGCTGGAACAATGGTTCCAGTTTATCATCTACAGCGGGAACAAGACGAATAAACCGAAAAGACGTGGAGAGAAAGCCAAGGCAGAAGACAAGAAAAATCGCCCGACCCTGCTATTTGGCGAACCGGAACTGAATTGGCTCCAACGAGAATTTGCAGGATTGGCCGATAAGGCCAAGGAGGATGCGGACAGGGCTTTCGAGCTTGGGGGGAAATGGGCTGATCACTATAAAGAGACAATCAAAATTTGGCGTGAAAACAATAAGCTTCACGCCGGCATTACTGCGGCCCTGTTCGGGCGCATGGTTACCTCAGATCCAGATGCCAATATCGAAGCACCTGTTCATGTCGCCCATGCCTTCACCGTTCACAGGGCGGAAACGGAGAACGATTATTTTACCGCCGTCGACGACCTCAAGCGCGATGAAGACGATAGCAGCGCCGACACCATTCAGGAAACCGAACTCACCTGTGGCCTGTTCTATGGCTATGTGGTCATTGACCTGCCCGGTCTGATCGCCAATTGCGGAGCGGATCGCGATCTGGCCGCCCGGGTGGTGCATAATCTCGTCCATCTCATCGCCGAAGTTTCGCCTGGGGCCAAGCACGGTTCCACCGCGCCTTATGGCCGGGCCGACCTGATGCTGGTCGAAGCGGGCGATCGCCAGCCGCGCTCGCTGGCCACTGCCTATCGCAAGGCCGTGAAGAATGACATCGACGCTGCGCGCACGGCATTGCAACAAGCTCTTGCCAACCATGACGAAGCCTATGCCACCGACGAAGCGCGGGCGCATCTGTGCCTGACCGGTAGTCTCGAGGCGATAGAGAAGAAGGCACTTACCCCACTGGCGGAATGGGCTGCCGCCAAGGTGAAGGATGCGCCTGATGCCTGAACGCAGTTGGCTTATCCTCAACCTCGAAGCGCCACTGCTGTCCTTTGGTGGTGTCACGATCGATGCCATCGGCGTCACGCGGGATTTCCCCTCGCTATCCATGCTCACCGGCTTGTTCGCCAATGCTTTGGGTTGGCGGCGCACACAATGGGAAGAGCACCAGGCCTTGCAGGACCGGTTGATTTTCGCCGCAAGGCGGGAGCGGGAAAATCCCTCGGGTCTCTTGACCGATACCCAGAACGTGAATCTGGAAAAAAACGACAGGGGTTGGACGACATGGGGTGGTGTCGAAAAGCGGGGTGGTGACAGCTATGGCGGCCCCCATCGCCGCTTTCGCGATTATCACATGGACGCGCGGGTGAGCCTGGCTGTGCGGCTCGAATCATCTCCAGATGGTCCTGATCTAGACCACCTTGCCGAGGCGCTCGATCGGCCAAAGCGGCCATTGTTCATCGGGCGAAAGACCTGCCTGCCCACAGGCCGGGTTGTGGGCGGCTTCATCACGGCAAAAAACGCCTATGAGGCGCTGGAAAAGAGCCCTTTGCCCGAGGAAACCCGCGCCCTGTGGCCGCTCGGTGAAGGTCCGGCGGAGGGCCAATGCGTGGATCGCGTCATTGATCTGCCTGATCTGCGCAACTGGCGTACTGGCCTGCATGGCGGGGTACGCAAGGTGGTGGAAGGTCGTATAGCTCCGCAGAGGACAACCCCATGAATCTCCTGCATATGATGAGTCTGCCGGTGGATCTGCGCGCCTTGCGCCGCCTTGCCGCTAGCCGTGGCTACGCCGCCGATGAAGGCCGCGCGCTGCATCATTTCCTGTGCGAGGTTTTCGGCAAATCCATAGCGCAACCATTCCGCCTGATGGTTGCGCCCAGGCAGAGCGGAGCCTCGCTTTATGCCTATACGTTGATTGATGAGGCATCCCTGAAACAGAATGCTGAGACCGCTGCGCCGGAACTGGAAACCGCGCTCGGCCTTTCCCGCCTTGCCGTCAAGACAATGCCGGCACAGTGGACGCAAGGCCGCCGCCTGGCCTTCGATGTCCGTGTGCGCCCGGTGCGCCGGCTCATCAAACCCATGCAGGCGTGGAGCCGGAATGTAGGACGCCAGCAGGCCCGTGGGGAGGCAACACCGCCCCCCTTCAAGAAAGGTGCCGAGGTTGACGCCTTCATCATCTCCCGGCAACGGCAATTCCCGGATGGCTTGCCGGAAGAGGCAGACGGGTTTTCACGCGAACGCGTCTATATCGACTGGTTGGAAGAGCGGCTGGCTGGCGGAGCGCTGCTGGATCGAAATTGTACGCACCTTGCCCATTTTGCCCGCTCGAAAATCGAGCGCCGTGAAATACAGGAGGGTCCGGACGCTACTCTCCACGGCGAATTGACGATTACCAACAGCGAAGCCTTTGCCAAGCGTCTGGCCGGTGGCATCGGGCGCCACAAAGCCTATGGCTATGGCATGTTGCTTTTGCGCCCAGCCCAAGGAAAATGACAGGGGGATAATCCATGCTGATCGGGCGTCTTGGTCTGGAGAAAACCCGCATCCCCCATGCCGACCGGCATGGCCTCGTCTGGTTGGATCGCGGCCGCCTGGAAGTGGAAGATGGCTGCCTGCGTTTTGTCACCGCCGGTGGCGGTGAATTGGCGGCGGGCGATTATCAAATCCCCCACCAGTCCTTGTCCATCATCCTGCTTGGTCCCGGATCGAGCGTGACCCATGATGCCTTGCGCCTGCTGGCCCGCCATGGTTGTGCGCTCGCGGCAATTGGCGAGGGGGCGGTGCGCTTTTACACCGCCCCGCCCCTGATGCCCGATACATCTGCGCTGGCCCGTGAGCAGGTGCGCCTCTGGGCCGACCTCAAGAAGCGCATGGAAGTCGCCCGCGCCATGTATGCCATCCGCTTTGGCGAGATCGTGCGCACCCGCGACATCGAAGTGCTGCGCGGGCAGGAGGGCGCACGCATCAAACGCAGCTATCAGTTAGCGGCCGAAAGGCATGGCATTTCATGGAAAGGCCGCAACTATGATCGTAATAATCCAAACGCGGGCGACACTCCCAACCAGGCTCTCAACCATGCCGCCAGCGCTATGCGTGCGGCGGCGAGTGTAGCGGTGGCCAGCGTGGGTGCAATCCCGCAACTGGGCTTTGTTCATGAGGATTCCGGCCAATCCTTCGTCCTCGACATTGCTGACCTTTACCGGCATGACATAACGCTCGACATCGCCTTCGGCGCCGCAAAGGAAGCCTCAAGCAGTTGCGAACCCGTCGAGAGAGTGACGCGCAAAAGGGCGGCAAAGCTTATGCGTCAACGCTCCATCATTCCCTCGATGATTGATCGGATCAAGACTTTGATCGGCCCTGACCGGGACCACACCAAGCCGGAAACAGAGGCCGGGCAAGGGGAAGAATGATGCCGATGGTGGTGATCATCACGCGCGATGTGGAATCGCGTTATCGCGGCTTCCTGGGCTCTGCCATGCTCGAACTCTCTCCAGGCGTTTACGCCGGGCCGCGCATGAGCGCCGGGGTGAGAGCACGAATCTGGACCGTGCTGACCGATTGGTACGCCCAATTGGGGCGGGGAAGCATCGTCATGATCTGGGCCGACAGTGCAGCGAACGGCGGCCTTGGTCTTTCCGCTCTGGGCGAGCCACCAAAGGATATCGTAGCCCACGACGCAATGCTTCTGGTACGCCGCCCGGTGCCACCGGAAACAGCAAATTGCAGGTAGAATCAAAGTGAAAGGTAAACATTAAATCTTTCCCTGTTCTTTGACATTGCTTATAGATCTCAATCGGTTAAGCATCAGAGGTTCCCCCGCAACCGCGGGGATAGCCCCCGCAGCTCGGATCTGTGGATGGTCGCCATTCCGGTTCCCCCGCAACCGCGGGGATAGCCCCGGCGTCCTCGAATTCGAGGCCTGATAGGAGGCGGTTCCCCCGCAACCGCGGGGATAGCCCCGAATTTGCCGTGGCGGCGGTGCAGACCGTGCCGGTTCCCCCGCAACCGCGGGGATAGCCCCCGTTGCGGCAATGCGGCCCTGTACAGGGTAATGGTTCCCCCGCAACCGCGGGGATAGCCCCCCGGCCACCGGCGAGCGCGGCAGCGTGATCGAGGTTCCCCCGCAACCGCGGGGATAGCCCCGGCAATGTCGTGGTGACGGCCGGCAACATCCAGGTTCCCCCGCAACCGCGGGGATAGCCCCGCGATCATCCGCCTGGGCCTGACACCCGATGCGGTTCCCCCGCAACCGCGGGGATAGCCCCTCGCTGGGATCCGTTCTCGTGAAGGATGGCCAGGTTCCCCCGCAACCGCGGGGATAGCCCCCCCTTTGTCGCAGTCTACGGCTTCACCGTTCAGGTTCCCCCGCAACCGCGGGGATAGCCCCGTGCAGAGCGCGAGAAAGCAGAGGCAGAAAAAGGTTCCCCCGCAACCGCGGGGATAGCCCCGGCCGGACGAATGATGTCGGCGCTTCGCGGCTGGTTCCCCCGCAACCGCGGGGATAGCCCCCCCCTTCGGCGCTACCCGCGCCTCGTTGTCGCGGTTCCCCCGCAACCGCGGGGATAGCCCCTTGCCGCGCAGGTCGACTTCAGAGGCATTCCAGGTTCCCCCGCAACCGCGGGGATAGCCCCAGGTCCGAGGATTGCACCTGCGCGAAATAGTCGGTTCCCCCGCAACCGCGGGGATAGCCCCTGGACTTCAACCTTTACCGGCACGGAATCGGCGGTTCCCCCGCAACCGCGGGGATAGCCCCGCAGCGGGCACTGGCAGCGGCTGGGTGGGTGAGGTTCCCCCGCAACCGCGGGGATAGCCCCTTGCGGATCGTGCCCATCACCGCATCGCTCACGGTTCCCCCGCAACCGCGGGGATAGCCCCCGGGAGGCGGACAGCGCCCTCGGTTGATAGCGGGTTCCCCCGCAACCGCGGGGATAGCCCCCTCAAGCAAAATGTGCCGTCTCGGCCTTATGTGGTTCCCCCGCAACCGCGGGGATAGCCCCGGCGAGAGCTTCTGGAAGAGCTTCGGCAACGCGGTTCCCCCGCAACCGCGGGGATAGCCCCGAGTCAACGCGTAGAACCGTACTGTCAGACATGGTTCCCCCGCAACCGCGGGGATAGCCCCCGACTTGGTGGCATTTAGTGAGATTGAACCCCGGTTCCCCCGCAACCGCGGGGATAGCCCCCAGTCGAAGCCCTCGCCGCCCTCGATGTTGGAGGTTCCCCCGCAACCGCGGGGATAGCCCCGCAAAGCGGACCGTCTCAAGCTGGAAGCGGGAGGTTCCCCCGCAACCGCGGGGATAGCCCCGCCTATTGTGGCGTATGAAATTACGCGACCAAGGTTCCCCCGCAACCGCGGGGATAGCCCCTGACATGAGCCTGCGAGACCTGCCGCAGCCGCGGTTCCCCCGCAACCGCGGGGATAGCCCCGTCGCGCTGTGATGCCCTGGATCCGTTTCACGGGTTCCCCCGCAACCGCGGGGATAGCCCCGGCGATGACCTGGCTCTGATGTTTGACAGTACGGTTCCCCCGCAACCGCGGGGATAGCCCCCGTGATAGACCGCAGCCGCAGCGGCTACTATGGGTTCCCCCGCAACCGCGGGGATAGCCCCACTGCGAGTGTGCCGTTCAACCGCATTTCGTTGGTTCCCCCGCAACCGCGGGGATAGCCCCTTGTCCAGGCCGTCTCTTCTGTACGTGACTTCGGTTCCCCCGCAACCGCGGGGATAGCCCCGAGTCAACGCGTAGAACCTGAATGTCAGACATGGTTCCCCCGCAACCGCGGGGATAGCCCCCAGACTGCATCCGGTCAGAACAAACTAGGGGTGGTTCCCCCGCAACTGCGGGGATAGCCCCTCCGCTGCTTCCATCCGGTACACAGGGTCACGGGTTCCCCCGCAACCGCGGGGATAGCCCCAGATCAGCCTCACCGGCAGAGGTGAAGCCGGGGGTTCCCCCGCAATCGCGGGGATAGCCCCTTTGCCAGCAAATGGCTGACGGGCGGCGCGCCGGTTCCCCCGCAATCGCGGGGATAGCCCCATCAAGCGCATCCGCCAGTCGCGCGGGCTGTCGGTTCCCCCGCAATCGCGGGGATAGCCCCGTGTAGGCAGCGACCCACGGGTTAGCGTCCCAGGTTCCCCCGCAACCGCGGGGATAGCCCCGCAGCAGACACTGCGGCAGCCGGATATTGCCGGGTTCCCCCGCAACCGCGGGGATAGCCCCGCTTCGACCTGGCCCAGGCGTTACTTGACGCAGGTTCCCCCGCAACCGCGGGGATAGCCCCCATCCGCTGTTACCCAGCCACGCCGTGTCATCGGTTCCCCCGCAACCGCGGGGATAGCCCCATGAGCGCAAGGAGCAAGTATCGCCGTGCCATGGTTTCTCCGCAACCGCGGAGATAGCCCCGATCCGCATGACGCCGCGCGTGCCATTGAGGCGGTTCCCCCGCAACCGCGGGGATAGCCTCCAAAGGCAAGCAATCGGCCGTTTCTCGGAATGCGTCCCGACCGAATTGGGGTGGAATCCGCGCCGCTGCACCCAGGATTTGCAAGGTTGTAGCGTCAAATCAGCGATTTGCTGTCCTACCCGGCAGGTGCGGTAATCGGCAGCAATATCGGACCACAGAGGAAGATCAGCGGGCGATGGCGGGCCATGCGGGATAGCGATGAGAACGATATCTACTCCATAGCCCTCTATTACCCTCCCAAATAAGCGGTCGATCGGACGCTTCTTCATCCGTGACGGGTTGTTGGGGATGATCGCGACAGCGCCAGCCTTGGTGATGGCCTCGCGGAAGTGATTTGCGCCGTAGGCGGCATCGGCCAGCCGCCCGTCGGGCCGATCCTCACCGAGCAGGGCAGCAGCCTGGGGCGCATCGCCGCGCTGACCGGCGGTCAGGATGATCCTGGCCGGGCAGTCAAGGCTGCGCACGGCCAGGTGGATCTTGGTGCTAAGGTCGCCGCGGGAGCGGACAATATACTGAATTATCAGACATTTTTGCGCCTACTGCGTGTCGGTGGGCCTGCGCGATGGTCCTGTCGAAGGTCAGGTAGCGAACTCCTTGCCGCTACGCCTCCGGCTCGCGAGGGAACGCAGCCAGCACCGTGTCGATGAAGTGCCGCAGCTTGGGCGTCATCCGGCGATCCTGCGCATAGAGAAGATGCATAGGGCGGGAAGGCCCGTCGTAGTCGGCAAGAACCTGAACCAAACGACCGGCTGCGATGTCGTCGCGCAGCGCAACCATTGGCCCGAGCGTCACTCCAAAGCCGACCAGCGCCGCATGGTGAAGGCCCTTCCAGTCATTCGCCCTCAACCTGCCATGGACGGGTATACGAAACAGCGTGCCTGCTTTCCGGAAAGTCCATTCACGCGCCATCGCCTGCGACCAGTAACTGAAGCCTAGGCATTCATGCCGGCTCAGATCGTCAGGTGTGGCGGGGACGCCGCGCTCTTCGAGATAGCCAGGTGCGGCGCAGGCAATCAATTTATAAGGGCTGAGCTCTCGCGCGCTAAGTGCGCTGGTTTCCGAAAGTGGACCGATACGGATCACGGCTTCGAAGCCGTCCTCGACCAGATCAACCAACCGATCTGACAAGACGACGTCCGCTTGTACTTCGGGGTTCTCCACAAGATATCGGGTGATGACCGGGAGGAGCGCATGGGTACCGAACGTCACGGGAGCATTGATCCGCAAGACGCCCCGCGCAACCTTGCGGACTTCGGTCGCCTCGGCTTCTGCGTCCTGGATATCGCCAAGGATCGTCCGGCAGCTTTCACAGTAGCGCTGACCGAATTCGGTCAGGCTCTGCCGCCGTGTGGTGCGGCTGATCAGGCGCAGGCCGAGGCGGCTTTCAAGAGCGGCAACATGCTTTGCCACCATCTGCGGCGATACTCCGAGGCTCTCAGCCGCTGCGGCGAAGGAGCCTAGTTCTGCCGCCTTGACGAAGGCGGCCATGCTTTCGAGCCGGTCAGGCATTCAACACCATTGGTTGTTTCTGTACGGTAGAAACTACGATTTATCATTACTGTTTGCCAATGTTAGTCGTGCCTTCGCAATAAAAGGACATCGATCATGGCATTCTATATCGTCACCATGTCTCATCCCGACGGACCGGAATGGAACCGTCACGTCGCTGAACATGTCGAATATCTGCTGGAACTGGTCGAGAAGGAAAAGCTGAAGGCCTCCGGCCCGCTGAAGGGATCGCCGTTGCGGTCAGGCTTTCTGATCATAGTCGCGAACAGCAGGACGGAGGTCGAAGCCCTGATCGAAGAAGATCCCTTCAGCCGGGAAAAACTGATCGTGTCGCTCTCCATTGAAGAATGGGATCCACTCTTCGGCGTCTTCGGCGAAGAATCCAGCAGAACTCTGCCGCCGGACCTCAATGCGATTGCCGAAAAACTTGGGTACGCCTGGGGTCGGCTCCCCGGTGCCGATCCACGCGACCCTGATCTAGGGCGGACAATGTGATAGCGCGCTCAGCCCTGCTCGATCTGCAAAGTGCGGGCTGCAAGTTTGAAAGCAACGCCGCGCCGGCCTCGGTGGGCGCGACGGATCGAGTCAGCGCGCCAGAAGCCGCACTCCTAGGCGCTCCTCCAGTCATCGCATCGCGTGGCGGAGTGTAGGAAGGGTGATACTCCGAGATCGGCCGCAGCAGTAGTAAAGCTCTGGCGGCGCACGACGGCGGCAAAAGCGGTCCGATCGTTGAGTGAGGTGCGAGTCATTCCTAGCAGAAACCTTGCTCGATCAGGTCGTGGCCCCGGTGATCTACCGGATATTGTTCACCAAAACCGCTCCAGCTGCCTGGCGCCGATTACGGCGCAGGGCTTTTCCGCGCCAGCCTCGCGCGGGGCTAATGCGTGACGGCCAGCGCCTCAAGCTGCGTGGGCGCCATTAACGCGAAGGCCGAACGCATCTCGCGTGCTTCTTCGCCCGGGGAACGGCCAAAGAGCCGCCTGAACTCACGGTTAAACTGCGAAGCGCTTTCATAGCCCACCCGCGCCGCCGCCGCCGCTGCCGTCAGATTGTCACGGATCATCATCAGCCGCGCCTGATGCAGACGCACGGATTTGATGTACTGAATGGGCGAGGTCGCAGCGACCGCCTTGAAATGCGCGTGAAAGGCCGGGACGCTCAGCCCTGCCTCGCCCGCCAACGTCGCCACATCCAGCGACTGGCCGTAGTCGTTGTGGATGCGCCGCAGCGCCCGCGCGATGCGCCCGAAATTACCATGACTTGCCAAAGCTGCGCGGATGGCCCCGCCCTGCGGCCCAATCAGCACCCGAAAACACAGCTCGCGCATGATTGCTGGCCCCAGTACCCGCGCCTCAAGCGGCGATTGCAGGGCGCGTAGCAGTCGCAAGGTGGTATCGGCCAGCGTGGCATCGAGCGGCGTCGAGAGGATCCCCACGGGCGTGGCAGGCGGCACCGAGGCGCTCTGATCGACCTCGATCACCAGATCGGCCAGCGCCGTCATGTCGAGCCGGACCGATACGGCCAGCAGCGGCTCCTCCGGGCTCGCCTCGGTTTCGGTCGAAAACGGCAGCGGCACCGAGAGCACCAGATAATGCTGCGCATCATAATGATAGACCTGATCCGCCAGATAGCCGCGTTTGTGGCCCTGACAGACGATGACGATGCTCGGCTCATAAAGCACCGGCGTGCGTCCCAAAGGGTGATCGGTGCGCATCAGCCGCACCCCGTCCAGCGCGGTTCTGGTGTGGCCCTCATGCGGGGCCAGTTGCTGAATCAGGGCGATCATCTCCTGCTGTAGCATTGGGTCGGGTGCATGCATGCTGCACGGTCCTGAAAATTTAAGTTCAAGATGAACATGGCATATTATATGCGTTTCAATCTATGAATTTATGAATACCAAATAGGATTAGGCAATTATGAAATAGCCCTCGGCCTAGTCCGGCCTTCTATCGCTCCTTAGGTTCCCACCATCGCAACACCGACCCCAGGCGGGCGCATCGCAGTGAACGAACGGAGCCTTCCATGCAAAACATCTCTCCCAAAAACATCTGGTTCATCACCGGGGCCGCACGCGGCATCGGCCTGTCGCTGGCCCGTCAGGTTCTGGCGCGGGGCGATGCCGTCGCCGCCACATCGCGCAATCTTGCCAGCCTGCGCAATGCGCTTGGCGAAGACAGCGCGCAGTTTCTGGCGCTCGCGGTCGATCTGGCCGATGATGCCAGCACCAAGGCCGCCATTGAGCGCACCATCGCCCATTTCGGCCGCATCGACCGCGTGGTGAACAACGCAGGCTACGGCCAGCAGGGCGCGATCGAGGCGCTGTCGGATGCCGAGCTGCGGCGCAATTTCGACGTCAACGTCTTCGCCCCGCTCAACGTGCTGCGCCATGCGCTGCCGCATCTGCGCGCCGCCCGTAGCGGGCATATCTTCAACGTCGCATCCATCGTCGGCTTTCAGGGCGGTTATGCGGGTTGGGGCAGCTATGTCGCCAGCAAATTCGCGCTGGCCGGTCTGACCGAAAGCCTGCGCGCCGAGGTGGCAGAACTGGGGATCAAGGCCACGGTGGTTTACCCCGGCCCCGTCCGCACCGGCTTCCTGTCGAAGGACAGCCTCGTCGTCGCCGAACGCGCGATTGCCGATTATACCGAGGCGCAGGCCTCGCTCGACCTGCATCTGAATGCGCTGGATGGCAAGCAGGCTGGCGACCCGGAAAAGGTGGCGGCACTGATTATTGAGGCCTCAAAGGTTGCCGAGCCGCCTTTGCACCTGTTTGCAGGCAAAATCGCCACCACGCTGGCTGATGAGAAGATGAACGCGGTGAAGACGGATCTCGACGCCTGGCGCACAGCCTCGGATGCCACTGATTTTGAGGACTGAACCTCAAGCACCGGGCAGGCCCATCCTGTACCTGCCCGGGGCCAACCCTGTGAGAGCTTGCCATGTTCGACGAAATCCCGCCAGAAAAAGCCTATCGCATTCTCGAATCCGGCCCCATCGTCATGGTCTCCACCCGCTCGCACGCGGGCAAGGCCAATCTGATGACCATGGGCTTCCACATGATGATCAGCCACGCGCCGCCGCTCGTCGGCGCGGTCATCGGGTCCTGGGATCACAGCCAGAAGGCCCTGCTGGAAACCGGCGAATGCGTGCTTGCGGTGCCGACCGTTGATCTGGCCGAGACGGTGGTCGATATCGGCAATTGCTCGGGCGATGAAATCGACAAGTTCGATCATTTCGGCCTGACGCCCTTACCGGCGCAGACCGTGGGCGCGCCGCTCGTCACAGAATGCTGGGCCAATCTGGAATGCCGCATCGCCGATGATGGCTGGCTAAACCGCTATGACATGGTGGTGCTGGAAGTGCAGCGCATCTGGGCTGACACCAAGCGCCGCGAAAAGCGGCTGATCCACCATCAGGGTGACGGACGCTTCAGCGTCGATGGCGGAACCATCGATCTTGGTGAACGCATGGTCAAATGGCGCTATCTCATGGACTGATCCCGCGGACAGAGATAGCGGAGCCGATACTGCGGCTCAGCGAGGTATCAGTTCCGCCGCCAGGACTGGACATCCATCCCGCCAAACAACATCGGCATCGGCAGTTGAAAGATAAAATACGGATTGATGACCGGCAGTACTCTGGCTGCATCAAGCCGCGCCCGGTGATCCTCGGACAGATGCAGCGAAAGCGCCGCGAAGTTCGCCGTTAACTGTGCAGGCCGGCTCGCGCCTAAGGACCGCCACGGAAGCGCTACGGCAGAAATGCGTGAGAGGCCTGCGCGTCACCGAGATTTCGCCTGGCTTCATAGATACGGGTTTTGCAGATGCGGCCATCGACGATCCTGCCGTCAAGGCAGCCATACTGAAGCGGAAGGAGGAAATGGCCGTCTCTCCTGACGCCATCGCACGGGCCATCGCCTTTGCCGTCGAGCAGCCCGACGATGTCGAGATCGGCAGCATCGTCGTGCGTCCTACTGCTCAGGATTGAGAAGCGCCAACAGGAACGCCGGCACCGACCTTACGAAATCGGCGTATCGTGCAGCAGTCGTGCTCAGCCGGCGTCGTGCACATGCAATGTGGGGGAATCCGGATTTGCCGGCAGCAGCGTATCGAGGGTCACCTCGCCGAACCGCCTGACGAACAGCGCTTCCGCCTGCGCCATCGTCTCGGAGAGGGCGGCGTTGACGTTCTTTTGAATCATACAATCCGTACGCTCGCTGCGATTACCTATGGCGAACAGGGTCGGGCAATTGAGCGCCTGATAGACATCCAGCAATGTGATCTCCGCCAGCGGACGCGCCAGCCGCCAGCCACCACCATGGCCTTTGCCTGAATGGACATGGCCTGCCTCGCGTAACCCCGCCATCGTCCTGCGGAACACCGCCGGATTGGTTCCCATGCTCTTGGCGAGCATCTCGGAGGTCAGCGGCTCGTCGACCTGCCCCATGTGGAGCAGGACGTGCAGCACGTCGGAAAGCCTTGTGTCCTTGTTCATCCGTATTTCCGTTTGCGAGCTTTCAGGCCGCAGACCGGCCTGATCCGGAGTTCATGTATCTGTTCTTGATACGTAAGGCGGCACTGGTTATATGTATCTTCGTCTGATACATGATCCGGTGCCCAAATGTCCAGCTTTGACAGTTCGACTTCGCCTGAAGACGCCATTCTTCTTCATGGTGATTCCTTGCCCGACCCTACGGTCCACGATCCCGCGCGACGCCGCAGCATCCTGATCACGGTCTGCATCGCGCTGATGGCGGTCATCGCCGCCGTGACCGGCCTCAATGTCGCGCAGCCGCATCTGGCGCTCGATCTCGGGGCCAGCCAGAGCCAGGTGCTCTGGATGATCAATCTCTATGCGATCAGCCTTGCCTCGCTGCTGCTGCCGCTGGGCGCGGTGGGAGACCGCTGGGGCCGCAAGCCGGTGCTGCTGATCGGCCTTGCGGTTTTCGGGGTCGCCAATATTGGCTCGGCTCTTGCCCCGAGCGTCGAGGTGATGCTCGGCGCACGCTTCCTGAGCGGCGTCGGCGCGGCGATGATCATGCCGGTGACGCTCTCGGTCATTACCTCGGCCTTTCCCGACGAGGAACGATCGAAGGCCATCGGCATCTGGACCGGCGTGGCCGGCGCGGGCGGCATCCTCGGCATGTTCCTTTCCGCCGTGCTGGTCGATTTCCTGTCCTGGCGCTGGCTGTTCGCGCTTCCTGTCGTACTGGTAGCAGTTGCCGCGGTCATGGCTTTGCGTGCCGTTCCCAATTCGCGCCAGTCCTCGGAACATCGGTTCGATACGGTCGGCTCTGTCCTGTCGCTTCTCGCCATCATGGGCGCGAGTTTTGTTCTGCATGAAGGCCCGGCGATTGGTTGGACAGCGGCTCCGACGCTGTTTGGCTTTGCGGTCAGCATCGCCGCCTTCATCGCTTTCGTCTGGTGGGAACTGCGCCATCCCGACCCGTTGCTTGATATCAGGCTGTTCAGGAAACGCAGTCTGACCAGTGGCTCGGTCTCTCTGACGACCTGGTTCGGCGTGCAGGCCGGCGTATTCATCGTCCTCTATCCATTCTTCCAGGCGGTCCTCGGGTGGTCGGGCCTGCGCGCCACGCTGGGCCTCATGCCCATGGCGTTGCTGATGATGGTTTTTTCCGGGGTCGCGCCGCTTCTGTCCGCACGAATCGGCCCGAAGACGACGATCGCCGGGGGCGTGCTGCTGGGTGCGACGGGGCTGGCACTGATGTCGCTCCTTGTGTCGGTCGATGGCGGATACCTCTCGGTTCTGCCGGGCATGGTCGCGATGGGCATCGGCATGGGATTGGCCATGGCGCCCTCGACGGAAGCGATCACGTCCTCCCTGCCACGCGATCAGCAGGGTGTCGCGTCGGCGCTCAACGATGTCACGCGCGAGTTGGGAACATCACTTGGGGTCGCTCTGCTCGGCGCGGTGTTCGCCGCAGGCTACACAAGCGCGATCGCTCCGCGACTGGCCGGATTTCCCGGCGATGCAGCCAGACTGGCGGGACAAAACATTGCCAACGCAATGGCCCTCGCGGACGGCGGGTTGCCTTACGCGGATAGCCTCTACAGGGCCGCGCAGGAAGCTTTCGTCGAAAGCTGGCAGCAGGCGATGTGGGTCGGCGTCGGTGTGATGGCGCTGCTTTTCCTTTTTATCGTCCTGCGCGGCCCTGAGCGGCCTGCGTCAACCGAATCCACTTCCGCAAAAGCCTGATGCGGGGAGAATTTCATGCACTATGATGCGATCATCATCGGCGGCAGCTTCGCCGGCCTTTCCGCTGCCATGTATCTTGCCCGCGCCCGCAAATCCGTCTGCGTTCTCGATACGGGTGAGCCGCGCAATCGCTTCGCCGCCGCATCGCACGGCTTATTTGCGCAGGATGGGAGCGATCCCAAACTCATGCTTGACACGATGCGCCAGCAGGTTGGCGCCTATCCGACCGTACGCTTTTTCAACGATGCCGCCGTCGAGGCACAGAAGGCAGACGGTTCGTTCTCCGTGACCTTGCAGAGCGGGGCGACCATCGCCGGAAAGCGCCTGCTGCTCGCCTTCGGCGTCTCAGACATTCTTCCCGAGATGCCGGGGCTAGCCGAACGCTGGGGCGCATCCGTCATTCATTGCCCCTATTGCCACGGCTACGAGTTCAGCGACCGCCTGCTCGGCGTGCTGAACGTCTCGCCAATGTCCTACCATCAGGCGATGCTGATCGCAGACTGGGGCCCGGCGACCTTCTACCTGGACGGCGGCGAGCTGGAGGCAGCGGCCAGCGAAGCGCTTTCCCGGCGCGGTGTGCGCATCGAGCCGGCGCGTGTCGAACATGTGACGGGTGACGGATCCAACCTTTCGGCAATCCACCTTTCGGATGGCAGCACGCAGCCCATCGATGCTCTGTTCATCAGTCCACGCAATCGTCTCAACAGCGAGATTGCCGGGACGCTGGGCTGCGATATCGATCATGGGCCACTCGGCTCAACCGTGAAGGTCGACCAGATGCAGATGACCAGCGTTCCCGACGTGTATGCCGCCGGCGACATTACCCGCATGGCGCACAACGTCACCTTCGCCTGCGCCGACGGGGTCATGGCGGCAATGGCGATCCATCGCTCCCTTGTGTTCGGGGGTGACAAGCAATGAACGACAATCTCACGCCGTTCCTGAACCCGACCTCTGTCGCATCTTACGCCGAGGAAACTTTGAAGAAAGTCCCCGGCCTCACCGACCTGCACCGCATGACCGAGCTGCTTCTCGCCGAGCACGCGCCGGACGCAGCGCGCATCCTCGTGGTCGGCGCCGGCGGCGGGCTGGAACTGAAGGCGATGGCGCAAGTGCGACCGGAATGGCGCTTCACCGGCGTCGATCCGTCACCTGCCATGCTGGACCTCGCACACAAAGCCGTCTCGCCGTTCGCTGGCCGCATGGACCTGAGTGCCGGAACTGTGGATGAGGCACCGCCCGGTCCATACGACGGCGCGACATGTCTTCTCACGCTTCACTTTCTCGACAGGGATGAAAGGCTGAAGACGCTGCGGGAAATCCGTCATCGCCTGAAACCCGGCAGCGCCGTCGTCGTCGCTCATCACACCGCGCCGGACGCCGCCTCGGAGCGATGGCTCGCTCGCTCGGCTCTCTTCGCCGACCGGGACGGGTCCGATCCGGCAAAGGCCGCCGCTTCCGCAGCTATTATGGCACAGCGTCTGCCCCTCCTGACGCCTGACGACGAGGAGACGCTTCTGCTGGAAGCAGGTTTTGTGGACCCGGCGCTGTTCTATGCCGCGTTTTCGTTCCGCGGCTGGGTCGCGATCGCCGGCTGAGTGGTGGGTTTGCCTGACCGGACATAGGAGCCGACATATTGGCCATCAAACTCTACAATTTTGCCTTCGGGCCTTATCCGCAAAGGCTCAACATCTACCTGGCCGAGAAAAAGCCAACCAATGTTGAGGTCACCCTGTTCGACGAGCCGGACAGACGGGCCGATGTCCCGCCGGCAGCGATCACGGCGCTTACTGTGACCGGGTCGATGCCTATCCTCAAAGATGAGGACGGCACGGTCATTGGTCAGTCGCTGGCGATCCTCGAATATCTCGAGGACAAGGCCTTCGGTCCCGACATGTTGGGAGCAATGCCTGCTGCGCGGGCGCGCACCCGGCAATTCGTGCATATGCTCGATGAAGCGCTGACGTTCTTCGGCCTATGGGGGCGTCATGGCAGTCCGCTCGGCCATGGCATCGTGCGGACCAGTCAGGACGTCGCCGAAATCTGCGCTATCAGGTATTTCGGGCAACTGCGTCTTATCGAGAAAATGATTGGCGGCACTGAGTTCATCGCAGGAGATCGGATAACCGTGGCCGACTGCGTTGCCATGGCGACCCTGCAATATGCGGCAGACTTCTACGCGGTACCGGTTCCACCGGAATGCATCAAACTACAGACGTGGTTCGAACATTTCTCCACGCGACCGAGCGCCGCTCGGCCCGGATACCCCGAGGATAAGCTTGCACGGGCGCAGGGCCTGGCCGCCTACTCGCTCAGCAGGCGCAGCAACCCTGATGACGCGATTGCCGATCTGCGCTGCCGCGAAGGTACGATCATGAAGCGAATAGGTTTCTATTTCCGCGATGGCAGCCGGACTTGTTCGCCCCCCGTGCCGGACGCAGTCGCTGAATGGGCTGCCGAAAAAGAATATGATGTCGTAGTGTGGACAGGGCTGCCCAGCAACTTCAAGGATAAGACTGGCAAAGAGTTCTCAGTCGCAGAGGCAATTAGTCACCTCCAATCGCTGACTAAAGACGGCAAGTCTATGGCCGCAACTTATGTTTGAAGCGCACCGGATCTAATCCGAACGCCTCTAAGGAATGCCTTACAAGTCGAGCCATGGTTTGCCGCGTTTGCAACCGCCGGGGATGCAGCACATACCAATGCATCCGTAGGCGACGGTGAGCCGCCCATCTAGCTCCGCTCGGCAAGTAGGTCTTTGAGGTTATTCAGAATGGCTGCGGACATGTCTCTTACTGAAATCCCATGCAGACGCGCCAATCCCTCGACAGCGACCCAAACATCGCTTGGTGTGGAAGGATTACCGCTAGTTTGTGTGAACGGTCCGTCCGTCTCTGTCAAAATGCGATCGAGAGGCAAAGATTTGGTTATTGCCGCCCGCTTTTCATTTACGAGCATCTCGGCGTTCACTGAAAAATAGCAGCCGAGATCTACCGCCCGCTTTGCCTCTTTCGCGGTACCGGTGAACCAATGAAGCACAACGCGTCCACGCTGGGGCGGCATGTATTGCTCGACCATATCGAGCACGGCTTTCGTCGCTCTGACGCTATGCGTCGTGACGATCTTGTTCCCCGCCGCCGCACAGAGCGTCAGCACACGAGCGAAAATCTCTTTTTGCGTCTCAAACGACCTGTAGAACCGCGGGCCGGCGTCCAGTCCGACCTCGCCAACATAGCGTGTTAGCGGAAGCAATTCCTCCCACAGCCCGATCTCGCGGGCGCGCTCGCCGACCAGTTGAGGATGCAGGCCGAGAGCCGCGCGAACGTGACGGGTGGCGGACGCCAGTTCATGGTTCCGCGGCCAAGCTCTAGGCGTGGTGGTCACGGCGAGGGTGAAAACGCCATCGCTCTCGCAACGCTCCACCGCGGCCACGTGGTCCGGGTAGAGATCGAGGTGGCAATGAAAATCAACGAGACTTGATCGCATGATGCCTCTTACGACGGTGCGGTGCGAACGCCAGTCAGCAAGCGCCCAACCTCTTCCAATCCGCGGCGGTAGACATCAGCCAAGTCATCGTGACGGGAAGGATCATCATAGAGCGGCCCTGGCTTGTGGATGAGGGCCTTGGCGAGTTCCGGACGCTTCGATAGCCGCGCGATCGCGATCTGAAAGGATCGGACCTGCTGACCTTCGGCCTGTCGGGTGTCTAATGTGGCAGTCTTCAGGTCTGGCACGCCGTAAATTGTCGAATCCTTGCCCTGTAGAGAGGCCCGTCGAATGAGACACGGTAGGCAGTATCCGCAGTGTCCCTGTGGCTTCTTGGTCCAGCGCCCCTTCGTCGGCGATGAACATGATAGCGACAGCGGGGCGAGCTGCTTCAACAGGGCCGGATTGGTGCATTGGGTGACCATCTCCCCCTTGGTCTTGTCCCAATAGGGATTTTCGACCTTCCCTCCGACACCGAGCGCCCGCAGCAGATCGTTCCACCGGGCCATGTAGAAGGGATGCGTCGTGCGGGTGCTGAGCGCGCCGAGCCGAAGTCTATCGAGCGGCACGTTGAGCGCGATCAACCCGTTTTCCGGAACCTTGAGCACGAAGTCGCGGCCGAGCGCAGTCCCGGCGGCCAAGCCCAGCGAGAAGAACAGGAACGAGCGGCCGCGTGTGGTGTCCTCCGATCCGACGTCCTCGACAAACCCGCTATCGAAGCTCATCCATACCCGCAGCCGATCGAAAGAAGAGGCTTTATAAGCGGCTTTCAAACCGTGGAAGCACTGCTCCTGCGACTTGCTCACCAGTCCTTCGCCGGCATGGCTGACCAGAAGCGGCGTCTCGCCGGCATTCAAGCTGTCGATCGCACCGATCAAACTGTCCAAACCACCGGAGAACAAGCTCACGCCATCGAACGGGGCGGGAATGAGGGTGGGCGCGGCAGGAGAAACCAGCTTCGCGTAGCCCTTGGCCCGTTTGCGGAAGCCCACATCCCATCTGTCGCCTGTCAGGAAGTTCAAGGCGCGGACCAAGATCGGCGCGGCGGCCGTCCATCGCACTGGATCGCTCACGGGGACGACTAATCGAATCTCGCGCGTCCAGGCATCCTGCGATTCCGTCGAGCGGGAGATGCGGGTGTCCGCTGCGTGAACGTGGGCCGCGACCACGAGCATGTCCGCGCCGATCTCGCTCGGGGTCAGGTGCAGCGCCTTGAGGTCAGCCAAGGCGTGGCCGATCCCATGATCGAGACGCTTGCCCGCTACCAACTGTAAGATCGATGCGACTTCGTCGCGCGCCTTTGGAACACGGGTCTTATCGTCCTCGCCGAAACGGCCAATGATGACATGGCGCCTCATTTCGCTGCCTCCCCATCGCCCATCGTCTGCAACACGTCGAAGGCGGATTGATAGACGTTAGTTACAAAGCCCATCACTGCATCTGGGGTCAGCGACTGAATGTTGACACCCGCGGCGTTGATCGCGTCGCTGACACCCCGCTGGATGAAATCACGCAATTGCGCCTGAACCCTCTCGGCCGCGCGCGGATCGGCAGGCAAGGTTACGACCTTGGTGCCGATGTCGTTACAGATGCGCGCCTCGATCGCGTGAGTCGCATATAGTTCGAAGACGGTCTGGATTTGCCCAGGTGTCAGCGCGTCGATGTCGGTAATGCCAGCACCGGCGAGATCGGCGATCGTCTCGACGAAGGCGTCTCGCGCGATTCCCTCATCAATAGACCCACCTTCGGGGCAGATATAATCGGCGAGACCCGCGAACACTTCCTCGATCGGACGCCCGGCGAGGCTTTCAAGGTTGAGCGTTCGTAGCGCCTCACGCACGCCATTCGCGCTGGCGTCGTTGAGGAACCTGACCAGTCCAGCACCCGCGCCCCGCGACGAACCCATCCGCTGCGCAGCCTGGCGTGAGCCGCCCGCTGATTTGGACACATATTGCGAAACCGCGCGGCCGAGGCTCCTACGGTCGCTTCCGCCCGAACTTGCGAAACGCGTGAAATTGTTTCGGGCGGAAGTGAAGCGATCCGACGCCCCTGCCGGCGCGGTCGGCCGAGGTGCTGGCGCGGGAGGAACTGCGGGCGGCGCTCCATCAGGAGCCGGGGATTGCGTTCCGTCGCTATCACCCGCGCCAGCTCCGCCGTCGCTGTCACCTTGCAACCAACTCGGAATGAGCGGCGTACCGCCTCCTGCACCCCCATAGGCGTTCGACGTGCCCATCAGCGACCACCCTTCCGCGTGCGAAGCGCGGCGCTCGCCGTGGGCTTCAGGAAGGACGAACCGGAGGTGGACCATCCTAAGAGTAGATTCTCGAAGCGCGCCACGGCGTCGGAATCCTTGACGACACCCTCCCAACCCGACGCGGGCCAAGGCCCGCACCGATCGGCGGGCAAGGCTTCGAGCAGGTCAAGAAGATTGGCTTGAAGCGTCGGATGCGCGCGAACTAGCACCGCGAGTCCGTCGATGCCGGGTGGCACGGTATCAAAGGTGTCTCCGCCCATAACGCGCCCGCGCAGTTCCTCGAAGACCTGCGCCGCCTCCGCAGGAACGAGTTGCTTGAGTTCGCCTTCGAACGCTTGGACCGCGAGTTTTGGGCCGAGCAGTTTTTCGACCACAGCGGCGAGACGCCCGAGGACGGAGGCCGCGCCAAAATAGTCTTTCCGATCCTTGGTGACGAACAGATAGGGGCGCAGATCGACCTCAGCCAAGGCCGGCGATAGCCGCGCCCAGGCCCGTATCGCGTCGGCCGCCTTCCATTCCGTCAGAACGGCACTGTCTTTGGAATCCGGCACGACGGTCGGCTTGGTGTCATCGATGACACTGATTTTCGGCCCGGCCCGCTTGGCCTTTGGAACTGGCTTCTTCTCCAACGCGGCGGCTTCAAGCGCCGCCAAGTCTGCGCAACGGCCGTCTGGATCACGGGCGGCGGCGCTGGCGATCTGATCGAATAGTCTGGAGAGGAACCGTTCGGCCAGCATTAGTTTCGCCAGGACGGGCAGCTTCACCTCTTCTCCGAAGCCGCGAGCGAGCGCGGTCTGATGGCGCAGCAGCAAGGTGTTCAAGAAGCGCTTGATCTGCCGCGGATTGCCCTGAGTACCGCTGGCCAGGATCGGACCGATCTGGTCGCTCAAGGTGAGCGCGTTCTGTACCTGGCCGGCTTTGTCGCCCAAGGCGGTCTTCACCGTCTGCGCGTCGAGCCCGGCCGTCTTCCAAGGCCGTTTGAGCAATTCACGCGCGACTGTGATGAGCGACGAGTAAGCGGGATCGTCGTCACCCAGCTCGGCGCCGATGAGCAACAGGGTGACGTAGATACGGGTTTCTGTTTCGCCCAAAGCCGGAATCCGGAATGGAATCTGGATCAGCTTTTCGAGATAGTTGCGCGCATAGTCACGGGGGCCAGTCGTGTCCGGCAACTCGGGGAAATGCTTGCGCACCGAATACTCGATCATCGCCTCGTCGGCCGCGACGATGAATGCGGTGCGAGCGGTGAAGACGAACAGTCGGACGGCTTCGAGCGTTTCGATCGCCGTGTCTGGCAGGCAGCGGTCAAGATCGTCGATGAGTACGATCAGTTGCTTGATGCCTGCCTGCTTGAGCAAATCGTCAAAAGCCTTCCTGAAGGCTTCGATCTCCTCCGGGACGTTCTTCGACTCTCCGGGCTTCAGCAGACCCTGCACACCATCGATCGCTTTGTCGTAATTCTCCTGCGTGGCGAGTTTCGAGGGATCGGAGAAGATTCCCTTCAAGGTGCCCACCACTGCGCCGATCTGATCGGCTGTGGGGATGCCGGTGAACGCGGTGAACGCGAGACCGCCCCCGCGCCGCGCGATCTTCAGCCAGTCGATCCGCCGAAAGATGTCTTTCACGGCCACGCCGGCCTGGGTGAGTAAGGGCCGCTTTTCAACGAGCCCGGTAACGATGCCCTCGATCAGCGCGATCTTGGCGTCTTCGAACCCCTGGAAACGCCACCCGTTGAATTTGATGCAGAGCACGTCCTCATCCGAACTGAGGCCATTCTCGATCATCTCAAGGATGCTGGATTTGCCTGCGCCCCAGTCGCCATGAACACCGATTGTCACAGCGCGGTCAGGCTTTTCACGCAGCAGTTCGATGATAGTTTTGGCGATCGCCTCATTGTTGAGGAGATCCACCTTTGTCTCATTATCCGTTAGAATCATTTCCCCCCCAATGCGCCTTTGCGGGCTTTATCCGCCGTTACGCGATTGCCCCCGCAAACATTCGACCGCAGAAGTTATTGCGGCATCATCCGGCTTGGCCGATCCCCATTCCTTCCAGAAATCTCGCGTCGCGCTATCCGGCGGCACTTTTGGCATGTCGAGCTTGATCCGCGTCGGTAGCAGAACAGCGTCACCCAACAACAGCGCCTCACCCGTATCAAGCAATGGCAAGATGCTCGTCAGCCCAGCCAGCGAATCCGGCATCAGGCGCTTGATGACGCCCTGATCGGTTTCGTTCGTCAGGCGCAAAGCCAAGAAATTATTGCACTGGCTCAGGATCGTCCGGCTGACATCCGACGGGCGCTGGCTCACCACGAGCAACGAGAAGCCGTATTTACGGCCTTCCTTGGCGATCCGCTCGAATGATCCGAGGGCCTGACGCTGGACCGCGTCAGCGTCATCGCGAACCGGAAGGTAAAGATGAGCCTCGTCGCAGAGCAGCGTAACCGGCGTCCGGGTCTTCCCGCTCATCCAGAACTGAACATCATAAAGTAGCCTCGCCAGCGTTCCCGTCACCACGGGGAGTACGTCGGCGGGCACTTCGGAGAAGTCGATAACCTTGATGCCTGTGTCATCGCCAGATTGCAGCAGTTTGAGCACCTGCGTTGCAAGCCAGTCGTATTTCATCGCAGCAGGTGGCGGTGCGAACATGAAGCCGTAGCGACGATCGTCCAGCTTTGCTTCGAGGCGCGACAGGAACCGGGTCAGCTTGTCCTCCCATTCCCCCTTCACCGGGCCGTTCTTACCCACCCCTTTTGTGGTGTTGTCTGTGTTCAGAAGCCCGACCAACTGTTTGACGTCGTAAGGAATCGGCGAATCGACAGTGTACGTTTTCTTGATATCGGCCTTCTTCTCAGCATCGAGTGTCTGCCCTTTTAAGGAGCGGACATGCAGCGTGAACCGCGACGCCTGATTTGGCGCGTTCTGGTCGCTGCGATCGAGGATCATCGACAGCATTTCATCACGGTTGAGCAACCAATATGGCAGGAACAGCGTGTCGTTTCCCGGATTTTCCAGATCGCCGGGACCAGCGACGCGGAAGCGCGTAGCGAATCCTCCGTTCGCCTTATCTGCCAACGGAGCGTATTCGCCGTGCATATCGAACACGATGATGTTTGGAAACTTCAGCTTGGCGGCCCGTTCGAGGATCAGTGCAACAGCCCAGCTTTTGCCGGACCCGGTGCTTCCGAGGATCGCTGCGTGCCGCTGAAAGAACTTGTCCCCACTGGCGATCGCATCGGCCGTGCGATCCGCAACGAACGTGCCGAGCTTGAGTCTTTCATCGGCGGAAAAACCGGCACCCAGGATTCCCATGAAGCGCTGAAGATTTCCGCCTTCAATGACGAAGCAGTCCCGGTCGATCTGCGGAAAGCTATCCGCACCGCGCTTGAATGTATTCCGCCGATCTCCCTCCACCGTTCTGAACGTACCGATCAACACGCCCTGGATCAGGTCGGTCGGCACCGCTGCCAAAAGCCCGCCATCGGCATCCTCATCGTCCGGGCCGGGCAATTCTTCCCTGATGCTGCGGGTAACGCGCTCTGTCATGGCGATGAGGTATTCGCGCTCCGTCGCGCCGCGAATGGCGATGAGCTGTCCGATGCCGATCCGCGTGAGCAGAACGGAGTTCGTCACATCGATCGCAACACGGCTGGTATCGACCGACGCGACGCGCCCGATTTTATCCTCGTCAGCAAATTGGAGAGCGGCTTCAGTCATGGTTCAAGCACCTCGGCAACGAATGAGCCCAGATCCCACAGGTCCAGACCAGGAAAGAAGGTCTCGACGCCAGCGACAAAGACGCCAGAGCCGGAAACACCAGCTTGTTCGGCGCGCTGAATCGCGATGACATTGCGGCACTCGTTTACGAGCTTCACCGCATTATCCGACAGTCCGTAAGTTAAAAGCAGCGTGGGCACGCCGCTGCGGATACGGGGCGTCAGGTGAGTTTCAAGGTGATCGTCGTTGAAACCATAGCCGATCACGAGAAAGCGGCTGGCACGGTCGATCGCCGAATTTGCCCGTTCCCGATGGCGGTCAAACGGGCTTTCGTAGCCGTTGCGGAACTTGTTCAACCCCGGCGTGATGATGAGCCTCGGTAGATCGAGATCACCAGAGTAGCGGACGGGCTTCCCGTCACGGTGATACCAGTCGAGACTGCCATGAGGTTTGAAGATATTGGCGCGCGGACGATAACGAAACTGTGCTCGTCCGGCCTTCAGCGTCACTTCCCGGCAGAAGCTCAGGCGGCTTTCCTGCTCGTTCAACTCTCCTGCAAAATGGCCGATAAACAACGTATCAACGCCGAGACCGGCTTCTTCCACGGCGACCTCAACCAGGCGATCATAGTTGGTAGTAACCACCGGAAGTCCGGTATGAGGTTTCAACAAGTGCTTGACGAGCCCGGTAAAACGCAGCGTCCGGGTCCGCGAGAAAACTTCGGCAACAATTTGACGCTCACGTATAGCGATCAGTTCGGCCGTGCGCGCAACGATCGCGATTTCCAGTCCTGTCGTCGGGGGCACTTCCAGAAGAGCCGCTTCGAGTCCCTTGGTTGGCAGGAGCGGTGAAATCGCTTTCCACCGATCTACCTCCGCTGCCGCCAAGCCTGCTGTCACTGTCGCATCGAGATGAGTGCCCAACTCGCCCATACCCGGCAGCCCTTCCGCGCATGACAGACCAGAGCCGACAACCGTTACTAGGCCGTCTGTCAGATGCTGTTGCAACAGTAGTTTAAGCTCGTGAATGTCCAAGCGCGTCTTCTCGTCTTTATATTTTGACATCTATTTGGCCAGTATGGCAGATGATCAATTCCTAAGCGATACCAACTATATCGCAACAGAATAACAAAAGCGGCGATCAGGATGCTCGGTCCTCGGGTTTTGGGGCTTTGCACATCCTGATCTAGCTTTGTACCCGTCCTCCGCTTCGCTCTTGCCGGGCGGGTGGCTTGGGGGCGCTGCCCCCTGGCGCGGCACAAGGGCAGCAGGGCGGTATCCCCAGCCTTCCGCGCGGATATGTGCTCCGCACTCTCGTCACGACTTCGATCCGCTTGTGCAGGCCGGGTGATCCCCCTCCGCCCGTCCGCCCTTGCGCCTTGCACCCCCCGGTCTCGGCGACGGCCAGGGTTGCAGCGCAGCGCTGCGCTCCAACCCAGACCAAAAGGATCAAGATCATGACGACCATTACACAGATCACGACCGTTCCAGAACATGGCGAAACGGTTTTCATCCCGCTCAACAAGCTTAAGAAGCATCCGAAGAATGCCCGGAAGACCCCGCACAGCGAGGCGTCTATCGAGGGGAAGGCCGCAAGCATCGCCGCCAAGGGGATGCTGCAAAACCTTGTGGTAGAGCCGGAAACGAACGCGGGCGGGGAACCGACCGGCTTCTATCTCGTCAGCGTCGGGGAAGGCCGCAGGTTGGCGCAGCTTCTGCGCGCCAAGCGCAAGGAGATCAAGAAGACGGAGCCGATCCGCTGCGTCATCGACACGGCGAACGACGCCGCCGAGATCAGCCTTGACGAGAACGTGAACCGCGAAAACCTTCACCCCGCCGACGAGTTCGAGAAGTTCCGCGAGCTTTCGGAAGATCGCGGATGGGGCGCGGAGGAAATCGCGGCCCGGTTCGGCAAGTCCGCGCATGTCGTGAAGCAGCGGCTTCGCCTCGGCGCTGTCAGCCCCAAGCTGATTCAAGTTTACCGCGATGGCGGGCTGACCATGGACCAGTTGCAGGCGTTCGCCATCACCGACGACTACGACCGGCAGGAACAGGTCTATGAGAATCTGTCCTACAACAAGGAGCCGTGGATCATCCGCCGCGACCTGACCGCTAGCAATGTGGCGGCTTCGGATCGGCGCGCGGTGTTCGTCGGCGCGGAAGCCTATACCGAGGCAGGTGGCAACATTATCCGTGACCTGTTCACCGAGGATCGCGGCGGCTTCTACGAGGACGCCGCGCTGCTGGACCGGCTTGCCCTCGACAAACTGGAAAGCACTGCCGCCGAGGTTCGGGAGGCCGAGGGGTGGAAATGGGTTTTGGCCTATATCGACTGGCCCCATGCGCACGGCATGCGCCGCACCTATCCGCAGCCGGTGGAGCTTTCCGAGGAACAGGAAGCCGCCTACGACGCCGCGCAGGAGGAACTTGAGCGCCTGTCGGCGGAATGGCAGGACGCAGACACAGACCTGCCGCCCGATGTGGATCAGCGCCTTGCGGAGCTTGAAGCCGAGATCGAGCGGATCGACGGGCTGCGCTACGCTTATGACGCCGACGAGATCGGGCGCGGCGGCGTGTTCGTGGTGTTGAACCATGACGGCGAAGCCCGGATCGAGCGCGGTTTCATCCGGCCCGAGGACGAGGCACCGGAACCGGAAGAAGAAGCAAGCACAGATGGCGAAACCATCATCGACGGCGTTCACGTCAACGGCGATGGCGAAATCATCGGAGAGGACGGCGAGTATGACGAGGACGGCAACCATGTTTCCGCGTTCGACGCCGAGGACGATGAAGCGGAGGAAGACGGCAAGCCGATTTCCGATCTTCTCATTCGCGACCTGACGGCCCATCGGACGCTTGGCCTGCGTCTCGCTCTTGGCGAACAGCCGGACATGGCCTTGATCGCCGTCACCCATGCGCTTGCCGCGCAGACCTTCTATCGTGGCGGCGGGGACGCCCACGCCCTCGAAATCCGCCCGATCAGCGCCAGCCTTGGCGGGCATGCGGACGGCATCGAGGACACGGCGGCGGCGAAGGCGCTGGCGGATCGTCATGCCGGATGGGCGGCGGACATGCCGCGCGACGTGGCCGAGCTTTGGGGCTTCATCGCCGGTCTGGACCATGCGAGCGTCATGGCGCTGTTCGCCCATTGCGCCGCGCAGACCGTCAACGCCCTCAAGCTGCCATGGGAGCAGAACAAGCGCCACGCCTATGCAACGGCGGACAGGCTGGCGACGGCGGTTGCGCTCGACATGACGGCGCATTGGACGCCGACCGTTCGGGCCTATCTCGGGCGTGTCACGAAGGCCCATATCCTTGACGCCGTGCGTGAGGCGCTTGGCGACGAAGCCGCCGAGCGGATCGCGGACAAGAAGAAGCCGGACATGGCGGAAGCTGCCGAACGGCTTCTGGCCGGAACCGGGTGGCTCCCGCCGATCCTGCGCACGGAGCGGCCCGCATGGTTGGCGGTGGACGAGCAGCCGGAAGCCCTCGCCATGGAGGACGAGGCTCTGCCCGAAACCGACAGCGCCGAAACCGTGGAAGATGAGCCTTTCGCCGTCGCGGCGGAATGAACGGCGGGCCGGGATCGCGTCAGCGGTCCCGGCCTTCTACCCGTAAAATCCGGCCGCGCGGCTTCCCCGCGCGGCCGGATGACCTCGACAGAACAAGAACACATCGGCACACATCGGAACGTGCAGCCGCCATCATGGCGATTGCACGAAAGGCGGTGCCGTCAGCAAAGGTGAAACATCATGGTCGCCGTCATGTTCATGAGTGTTGCGCTGGTCGCGTTGCTCTGCGTCCTCGCCTACAATCTCGCCGTCTATGCCCTGCCTTTCATGCTCGGGCTGACCGCAGCGCAGTTCGCGTATCAGACCGGCTCTGGCCTGATCGGTGCGGGACTCGTCGGCTTGTTCTCGGCTTGTGCCGCCTTCGGCATTCTGGCCGGGCTGTTCGAGACGATCCGCACTCCCATCATCCGCCTGATCGTGGCGCTAATCTTCGCCGCTCCCGCCGCCGTTGCGGGCTATGCGCTGGTCCATGGCGTCACCAAGGAGGCCGTCCCGTCCGACATCTGGCGGCAAATCTTCTGTATCGTCGGAGGCGGTTTCGTCGGCTTCTCTGCCTTGGCGCGGCTGGTGAACGGTGTCGGCCACCCCGCGAAATAAAGGCGCGGAACCGGCTGGCAGAGCAAGGCGACGGCCAATCTTGACATGATAAGGAATATTCCTTACATTCCACTCGACCGATTTATGGAGGCCCGCCATGGGAGCGTTGCTGAAAGAAGAAAGCACCATCACCGCCAAGGGACAGACCACCGTGCCGAAGTCCGTTCGGCAGGCGCTGGGCGTTGACTATGGTGGACGCATTGCTTTTCTCATTGACGAGCAGCACCGCGTCTATGTCCAGAAGGCCGAGATTGAAGAAACCGCCGATCCCGTGATCGACCGCTTTCTCGAATTTCTCGCGCGAGACATGGCGAAGCACCCCGAGAAATCCGTTCTTCCGTTCCCCCAGTCCTTGCTCGACCGGGCTGTTGCCCTGACGGCGGGCATGACGGTCGATCTCGATGCCGAGATCGAGGGGGACGTTTCGATCTGATATGCCGACGATCAATGGCTGGACGGTCCTCGCACACCCTCTCTTTCTCGATCAGTGGGAAAAGCTGATCGAGGCGGTCGGCGCGCTCAAAGCGAAGAAACCGGACGATTATCAGAAATCCGCAGACGCCAAGTTACTCGCGTCCCTGGTCCAGCTCGTCACCGTCAATGTGCCATCGGACCCGACAGCTTCCATCTATCGCCAGGGCGCGACCCTTGGCGATGACCGCAAGCACTGGTTTCGCGCCAAGTTCGGCAATGGTCGTTTCCGGCTCTTTTTCCGCTACAGCAGCACCAGCAAGGTCATCATCTTCGCATGGGTGAACGACGAAAACAGCTTGCGGACCTATGGCTCCAAAACGGATGCCTACAAGGTCTTCAAGGGGATGCTGGATGACGGCAATCCGCCCGACAATTGGGATGCTCTGCACAAAGAGGCTTCCGACCCCAAGGCCGTTGCACGGCTGGAAAAAGCCTCGCCCCCGAATCCATGACGAGTGCTGTTGAACGTCACAGGATTGGGCGTTGCCCTCCGGGCCGGGCTTTCGGCTGCGCCGGAACCACGACTTCGCCGCGTTTCCGCCATTCGGCTTCAATCCCATAACGCAAGGGGCGGCGGCGGACATTTCGCGGGAAGCTCCCATCCGGTGAGGGAGGCAGTCTCGGAGGCCGGTCACGGTCGCCACGGCAGCCCCATGATGAGGTTAGGCTTTCCGTCCGCTTCGACGGGCGGGGCGGATCAGCGCCGGGAAGCTCGGATCATCCGCTTGGCGAGGTAGTGCATGCCGCCCCGCAAGCGGTCTTCCGGCCACACCGGGCACGCCAGCACCGGCGAAGGTCAGACGAAGCCGTGCCCGCCAACGCCCCGCTGGTATCATACGAACTGGCCTTGGCGGTCAGGGTGGAAAAGACCGCACCCAAGGCGACCGGCGCAGCGTCCCCGATCCCGGCGAGGCGCAGGACGGCCGCCATTGCCGTATTCCCGCGATTTCCTGAAACGGGCGCTCCATTCGCGTCCTCGATTGGAATGGGTCTGACCGAAGATCGGCTTCGCCTCGCTCGTCTTCCCGCAACGTCCGTCGCCAACTTTTTTCCGCCGCCTTCGGCTTTGCATCGCGAAGCAAAAAAGCTGCCGCCGGCCGCCTTCCACGATGTTCCAGCCCCTAGGGGTGCGGGGCCGATCGTCCCCGGTCTCACGACCACCATCGAGGTCGCAATGGTGCGGCCCGACAGGAAAAGGAATACGACAATGGCGACCATCGGCACCTTCACCCAGAACGAGAACGGCGCGGGCTTCACCGGCGCGGTCAAGACCCTGACCCTCAACGTCAAGGCCAAGTTCGTTCCCAGCGAGGGCGACAGCGAGCGCGCCCCCGACTTCCGCATCTTCGCCGGTGCTACCGAGTTCGGCGCGGCCTGGAGGAAGACCGCCCGCGAGACGCAGCGCGAATACCTCTCCGTCAAGCTGGACGATCCGAGCTTCCCCGCACCGATCTACGCCAGCCTGGTCGAAGCCGAGGACGGAAATTCCCACAACCTCATCTGGTCCCGCCGCAACGGCGACTAAGGCCAGCTCCCCGATTGCCCCGCTCAACCGAGCGGGGCTTCTTTTTGCTCATCTCCGCCGCCTTTCAGGAAACCAGGAGATCAGGATACGCGGCTTTCCGGTTTTCAGGCTTTGCGTATCCCGATCGGATCTTCTCCCCGTCCTCCGCTTTGCTCTGGCCGGGCGGGTTGCTTGGGGGCGCTGCCCCCTGGCGCGGCACAAGGGCGGCCGGGCGGTATCCCCAGCCTTCCGCGCGGATATGTGCTCCGCACTCTCGTCACGACTTCGATCCGCTTGTGCAGGCCGGGTGATCCCCCTCCGCCCGTCCGCCCTTGCGCCTTGCACCCCCCGGTCTCGGCGACGGCCAGGGTTGCAGCGCAGCGCTGCGCTCCAACCCAGACCCATAAGGATCAAGATCATGACCTATCATCACCTTGCCACCCGGTTCGGCCGCAACAGCCATCAGATCAGCGGGCGCGAAGCGCTCGACAACGAGGCGCTTTATCGGCACGTCCCCTCGATCTTCGCCCGCGAGGCCCATGACAGCCGGTCGGAGCGTTACGTCTATGTTCCCACCATTGACATTGTGGAGGGGTTGCGCCGGGAAGGATGGTTCCCGTTCTTCGCCGTGCAGTCGGTCCCACGCGACGGCAGCCGCCACGGCCACGCCAAGCATATGCTGCGCCTGCGCCGGGATGACGGCATCGGCAAGCAGGAGGCGGCGGAAGTCATCATCGTCAATTCCCATGACGGAACCAGCAGCTATCAGATGTTCGCCGGAATGTTGCGTTTCGTCTGCACCAACAGCCTAGTGGCGGGCGAGCGGTTCGAGGACGTGCGCGTTCCCCACAAGGGAAGTATCCAGCATGACATTATCGAAGGCGTCTATACCGTCGCGGAGGACTTCCCCCGGCTGATCGACGCCAGCGAGACCATGAAGGAAATCCAGCTTGGCGAAGATGAGCGCCGCGTTCTGGCGGAGGCGAGCCTTGTCGCCCGCTACGGCGAAGAAGAAAGCCCCGTTCGCCCGGATCAGATCATCCAGCCGCGCCGCCGCGAGGATGTCGGGCAAAGTCTTTGGATGACCTACAACACCATTCAGGAGAACATGATAAGGGGCGGATTGCATGGACGCCGCCAGACTTCGGACGGCCGTATTCGCCGCAGCCAGACCCGCGCTATCAACGGCATCGACCAGAACGTGACCCTCAATCGCGCGCTCTGGACGCTGGCCGAAGGCATGCAGCGCCTCAAGGCCCGATGACCGCCAAGCCGTAGAGCCGGAAAACCGGCTCTACGGATTTCCGCTTTTCAGGCTTTCAGATTGCCCAATTTTTCGCCGATCCGGCTCAGCGGATCGGCGGTGCGGCCATGCCGGGGACACGGCCGCCGCTCGCCGGGCTAGGCCCGGCTCGCGAATCCAGATAACCACTGTTAAGACAAAAATAACTAAGGAATTTATCGAGTTACCGACACCACTTATACCCTTGGCGCAGCTACAGTCGCCGCCTGACATCCAGCAGGCTTCCAGTTCGGGTCTGCCTTGTGCGACCCGCCATTGGGAGAGACGCCATGCTTAGCATCGACTGGCGTGTTCCGGCGGCTTACAAGCACACCAAGAATTTGCCCGCCGCCGGTTTCGCCTGGGAATATCTTCGTCGCAACGATGAGTATCGCCATGACTTCAACGCCATTGCCCTGACCGGAGAACCCGGCGCGCGGCAATTGGAGCGGTTCGCGCAGCGCTGGGGGTTGCGATTTCGCAAGCGACCCCGACGCATCGCCTGATAGCCATACCCCGTTCTGGTCTCCGCGCCTTCAGCCGCAGGCGGTCATGCTGTCGCCTGTCGAACAGGAGGCCGTAGAAACCGAGCCGCTGGTCGCTCTCGCCCATCTCGATGGTCTCGATCTGCGCCGCGCCGCCGATGGCTGGCATGGCGTCTGGCAGGTGGGCAACGTCGCGCACCAGTTCTGGTTGCCGGACGCGGTGCCCGACGCCGCAGCCTTCTATGCCGTGACCTTGCCGATGGATTCATTTCTGGAGCTTCGCGCCCATGCCGCACGCCGTCTCTGGCGATCTCTCACCCGGCGACCGCCGGGACCGCCTATCGGCATCCTTCCCGACCAGCTCCGGGAATGGCACATCCTGTCCCTGCGCGCGCTTGATGCTCGTCTGCGCGGTGAGAGCTATCGCGCCATCGCCGAAGTCCTGCTCGGCTTCCACGGCACGAAGGAGGATTTCGAAGGCGATCCAGCCAAGAACAAAGCCCGTCGCCTCGTCGCCCACGGCATCAGGATGATGCGCGGCGGCTATCGCCTGCTGCTGCATTATCCGATCAAACCCGGCAAAACCTGAATCCAGCCAGTATTTGCGGTTGCCGACGATACCGAGCGTCACGCCTTATTGGCGGCAGCCTGTTCCAAAATCCGTTTGTAGCCCTCGCGTGAGAGCCATTGTGCCCGTTCCAGATGGCTTTGCCAGCATCGCCGTGTCCGCAGTTCTTCGGCGACCGGATCGCGGTGCAGCACGATTCGCGCCACTTCCTTCCAGTCCGCATTTTCGGCCTTCGCATCGAGAAGGCGCAGATAGGTCACGAAATGCCGTTCGTCATAGGTGGTGATCTCGTCGCCAGTCGGCGCGATGTCGTCCACATCGGGATCAAGTTCGACAGGAACCCGCATCGTCATTCCCCTTTCTTCAGAAGAGTGCCTGCGGTGCGCCCCCGCAGATAAGACTCTCTGACTCCTGGTGATCGGGGAGTTCGAAACCGTGACTAGACGGCCCCATGGCCTTTAGCTCGGAAAGCCTGTTGTATACGCCACAGGCTCCCCGACCATAGGTCAAGGAGTGCGTTGCCGTTACGGCCGGCAACAACCACTAGTCAGGGGTTTCGACGCCCCGGAGCAGCGCGTCTGCTCCGCTTTCACCCTTAGCCGATGCGTGCGCAATTGTCTTGACCGAATCCGCGCCGCAGGCGGTGAAACGCTGAAATATCTCGCCTTTTCCGGCTGACTATCACCCGTCAGGGGGTGCCGCCAGCGCATAGGCGCAAATGCGGCACGCTACAGGCCGCCGATCCCTCGCCATCGTTCGCCACAGCCCGCTGTCGCTTCGGCAGCCGCCTGTCTGACGAATTACGAGGTGATTCCCCATGGCCGTTCGCAATCCGGACCTGCCACCGCGCCTTTTGCGCACAAAGGAAGCCGCACGCTTCCTCGGCCTGTCCATCCGCACTTTAGAAAAGCACCGCACCTATGGCACCGGCCCGACCTACCGCAAGATCGGCGGCCGCGTCCTCTACGCCCTGCGCGATCTGGAAGCATGGAGCGCCATCGGCACCCGCAAATCCACCAGCGACAAGAATACCGGCACGGTCTTCGCCGCTCGCCCGCTGACGCCGCAAGAGCGGGACGAACTGTAAATGCTGCGCGACGACGACCCCAGACCCGCACAGCCGAGCGAAGACAGTGAGCGCACCCGCCTGGACCCGTTCATCGTGGCGACCGGCGACGCCGCCCCGCGCGACCAGCGCGATTTGATGGAACGGCCCTTCTTCTCGCTGGCGAAGCGCCCCCGCACCACGCCGATCCTCTACCGGGCCGCCGATGTCGAGGTGCAGGTATTCGCCATGCCCGAACATGGCATGGCGACGATCTGGGACGCCGATGTGCTGATCTGGGCCGCTTCGCAGATCGTCGCGGCCGGGAACAACGGCATCCCCACGTCGCGGTTCTTCCGCTTCATGCCTTATCAGCTTCTGCGCTCGATCGGACGAGCTACCGGCAATCGGGAATATCTGTTGCTCAAGGCCGCGCTTGCGCGCCTGCAATCCACCGTCATCGCCACCACCATCCGCAACGGCAAGCATTGGCGGCGGCGGCAATTCTCATGGATCAACGAATGGGAAGAGATGACGACGCGCGCCGGCCGCGTCGAAGGCATGGAATTCGTCCTGCCCGAATGGTTCTACAACAGCGTCAGCGACCGCTCGCTGGTCCTGACCATCGACCCGGCCTATTTCCGGCTGACGGGCGGGATCGAACGCTGGCTTTACCGCGTCGCCCGCAAACACGCCGGGCGCCAGCCCGAGGGCTGGGCGTTCGAGATTTCCCACCTTCATCAGAAATCCGGCAGCGCAGCGCGACCATCCGACTTCGCGCTCGACCTGCGGCGGATCGCGGCTCGTCAGTCGCTGCCCGGATACCTGCTCCTGACCGAATGGGAAGACGGGCGCGAACTGCTGCGTTTTCTGCCCGAAAATCTATCCACAGTGCCTGTGGATAACCATGTGAATCCTATCGGGACATTAGGCGCACGCAGTATCGGGACATTAGGCGCAAATCGCACGCCGGACTCTATAGAAGAATCTAACAAAGAATCTAACTCTTCTTCTTTGACGCGCGCGCACGCGATCCATGGTGCCGGTGCCAGTGCTGGTTCCGGCCACCGAGGTGCGCCATGATTGTCGCGCTCCTCAACCAGAAGGGCGGCGTCGGCAAGACCACGCTCGCCCTGCATCTCGCCGGAGCCTGGGCCGCTCAGGGACGGCGCGTCATCCTGATCGACGCCGACCCGCAAGGCTCCGCGCTCGACTGGTCGCAGACGCGCAGCCATGAGGGCCTGCCGAGGCTGTTCAGTGTCGTCGGCCTGGCCCGCGACACCTTGCACCGCGAAGCCCCGGAGCTGGCGCGTGACGCCGATCTCGTCGTCATCGACGGGCCGCCCCGCGTCGCCGGTCTCATGCGCTCGGCGCTGCTCGCCGCCGATCTGGTGCTGATGCCGGTGCAGCCGTCCCCCTTCGACGGCTGGGCCTCGGCCGAGATGCTGGCGCTTCTGAAGGAGGCGCGCATCTACCGGCCCGAGTTGGGGGCGCGCTTCGTGCTCAACCGTTGCGGCGCGCGCACCGTCATTGCTCGCGAGACGGCCGAGACGCTGGCCGACCACGATCCGCCCTTGCTCGCCGCCACCATCGGCCAGCGCGTCGTCTTCGCCGATGCCGCGCAGTCCGGGCGGCTCGCTTCCGAGATCGACGACGGCAGCCCGGCTGCGCGCGAGATCGTGGCGCTGGCCGCCGAGATCGACCGTCTCGGCGTCGGGAGAGCTGCTCCATGAGCCGCGCTCCCCGCAAATCCGACTTCGCCTCCCGGCCGGGCAATGCCGAAAGCTGGGTCAGGGCGGCCGAAGCTCCGCCAAGCGGCAAGGCGGCCGGCGAAGCGTTCACCGCCCGCCTGACCATCGACATCACGCCCGAACTGCGCGGGCGCATCAAGGTCGCGGCGTTCCGGCGCGGCATCACCGTCGCCGACATGCTGCGTGACCTGCTCGCCCGCGAATTTCCAACCACCGAAGGAGATCCGACATGACCGGCAACGCGGCCCGCCGCTCGCACGGCCGTCCGTTGCCGGACGGGCCTGCGCCCTTCACCACATTGGTCGAGCTGACCTTCGACAAGCGCAAGGTCGAGCGCTGGATACGCTTCGGCCGCAAGAGCTACGAACAGATCATCGACCGCCGCCGCAGTATCGTCGGCTTCTCGCCCGAGAGCGTCTTCGCCTTCGTCCGCTGGGCTTCCGGCGAACATGGCACTGTCGTCTCACGCATCGACATCGTGCGCGCCATCGGCCGCGGCGAACCCTTCCAGACGCTGCCCTTCGTGCGCCCCGGCGGTGACATCCTGTTGCGCCTCGATAGCTGGGGGAAGGTTCAGCGCGTGCTGGCCGCCATCGACGCGGTGGAGGCGCTCGGCCTCGATCCGGCCGACGCCGCGCCGGATCACTGGCGGCACGTCCACAACCGGCTGATCGCCGGTCTGGAACCACATGCCTACACGCCGGAGCGACATGCGGCGTGGATCGGGCGTCGGAGGATCGCGCCATGACCCGGTTCGGCTACGTCATGGTGACGTATTTCGCGGCGATGGGCGTCGCCATCGCATCGTTCATCCCAACGCCCACCAAACTGATCTGGAACGCCACGGCCAGCGCGCCGATCGGCTTCTACACCGTCGAGCCGGGTGACCGGATCGAGGTGCCCGAGCTGGTCGCCGTGATGCCGCCCAAGCCGCTCGCCGACTTCATGGTCGGGCGCGGCTATGTCGGGCGCGGCGTGCCGCTTCTGAAGCGCGTCCTCGGCCTGCCGGGACAGCGCGTATGCCGCGTGCGATCCACCATCACGGTGGACGGCGTGGAGATGGGCAAGGCACTGCAACGCGACCGGATCGGCCGCGAATTGCCCATCTGGCAGGGCTGCCGCGTCATCGGCGACGGCGAAATCTTCCTCATGAATTGGGAGGTCCAGGACAGCCTCGACGGCCGTTACTTCGGACCCATCCCCGCAAGTTCCGTCATCGGCCGGGCGCTGCCGCTCTGGACCGATGAAGAAGGCGACGGCCGCTACGAATGGCGCGCCCACACGCAATGGCCGGCGCTCTGAAGCGTCACTTCACCCCAAACCACAAGGAGACTGACCATGCCTGACAATATCTTTGAATCCACCGCCAACGGCTATGCCGGCCGCGTCCGGCTGTTCGGCATCGATGAACCCATCGTGCTCGTCGACATCGAGCCGGGCGACGCCGACAATGCACCGGCCTGGCGCATCCACCTCGACGACGAGGACGGCCCGGAGATCGGCGCCGCGTGGAAACGCAACGGCGAACGCGCCGGGGATTACATCGCGCTGGAGATCGACAGCCCGCTTTTCGGCGCGCTGTTTCGTCCGGCGCTGTTCCAGGCCGGCGATGAGGGTCGCACCTACCGGCTGTCGTGGAAGCGGCAGAAGCCCCGCGAGGATCGGAGCTGATCGGTGCGCGTTCCGGCCATTCCTTTGTTCGCGGAAAAGCGGGCTCATTCCTTCGTCCCGCTCGACCGCAGGACGGCCGGCGCGCGCAGCGAAGGTCAGGGGCGGCCAACGGCCGGCGCTTCGCGCGCACCCTTGACCGCAGCGAGCACGCTGGCAGGCTGGCGTCGTGGCGGAGACAGGGCAGGATCGCTCTGCGCCGTTTTCCTGCTGGCCGCGCTGCTCGCGCTTGGCATGGGACCGACCGTTGCGGTCGCACAGACCGCGCCGGTCGCCCGCGTCCTCGCCGCCGATCCCTATGCCGGCTTCATCACCGAAGCCTCGCAGCGTTTCGGCATTCCCGAGCACTGGATTCGCGCCGTGCTGCGCGCCGAGAGCGCGGGCGACGTGCGCGCGATCTCCTCGACCGGGGCGATGGGATTGATGCAGGTGATGCCTGACACCTGGGCGGGCCTGCGCGTCCGTCATGGCCTCGGCCGCGATCCCTACGACCCGCGCGACAACATTCTGGCGGGCGCGGCTTATCTGCGCGAAATGTGGGATCGCTACGGCAATGTCGCGGCGATGCTCGCGGCCTACAATGCCGGTCCCGGCCGCTACGATGACCATCGCGCGACCAGCCGCGCCTTGCCCGCCGAGACACGCGCCTATGTCGCCGCGCTCGCGCCGGTTCTCGGCGGCGCGGTCGTATCCGAAACGCCCGCGCCAGCACCAGCGCCGCCGCCCGACTGGCGCGCGGCTCCGCTGTTCGTTGCGCGCTCGGCCGACACGCGGACTGCCGCCGCGCCGTCGTCGGACGTGCAATCCGGCGGCACTCGCGCAACCGTTCCGGTGCGGGATGCCGCCGACACGGAGCCGCAGGACGGCAGCATTTTCGTGGCTCGCGCCGATGACGGGGGAGCGCCATGAGGATGGCGTTCCCGCGCTTCGTGCGAGCCGTTCCGGTGTCCAGTCATGCGGGGTTTCGCCTGGCTGGATTCCGGGGAGGAAGGGCAGAAAGGGAAGGAAGTGCGGAGGGCAAGATAAAGGAACATGGCACCACGTCGCCAATGTTCTGGAAATTCTTGTTGTCTGCACACTGGTTAGGGGAACCGCGAGCGGCACCCTGTTTTTGGACGGCGCGTGCCGTGATCTTGCGCAAAGCCTTGGCTTTGCTGGGTTTCGACCGGCACCATGGCCGCCGATCACCCGATTTTCGTGGATTCAGGCCGGAGGCGCGTCCATGAGCGCCGACGACGAGAACCGCTTCCGGGTGAAGCCCGGCCGCATCCGGTCCGACACGCCGAAGGCGGGCAAGGCCAAGAGCTTTCTCACCCAAGCGAAGAAGCTCGCCCGCCAGCATAGCAACGCCCATCCCAAATATTCGTCGCGTCTCGGATCGCGCTCGGCGGGGAAGTCGCCCGCCGGGGGCGGCAAGGCGCCCCGCGCGACTGGCGGTCCCGGCGTCCGGCGAGGCCGTGGCGCATCCTTTGTCCGCGCCCGCACCCTGTCAGGCGGCTGGCGTCATAGCGCGCCCGGCATCCGGCGCGTCGTCGTCAAAACCCGCTACGTCCAACAGGCCGGCAAGAACGGCAAGGCCGCCGCCCATCTGCGCTACATCCAGCGTGACGGCACCTCGCGCGACGGCGAGCGCGGTCAGCTCTATTCGGCCAACGAGGACCGGGCCGATGGCGACGCCTTCCTCGATCGCGGCAAGGAGGATCGGCATCAGTTTCGGTTCATTGTCTCGCCGGAGGACGGCGCGGACCTGACCGATCTGACCGCCCACACCCGCGACCTCATGAAACAAGTCGAGGCCGACCTTGGCACCAAGCTCGATTGGGTCGCTGTCAACCACTACAACACCGGCCATCCCCATGTGCATGTCATCGTCCGGGGCAAGGACGATCTGGGCGAGAACCTTGTCATCAATGGCGACTATCTCGCCAACGGCATTCGAGAGCGTGCAAGCGAGCTGACCACGCTGGAGCTTGGCCCCGTGACCGAGATCGAGCAGAGCCGCAAGCTCTCGGCCGAAGTCGATCAGGACCGCTTCACCCGCATCGACCGGGCGATGACCGAAGAAGCGGACGAACGGTTCCTCGACCTGCGCCACGAACCCGACGATCCGCGCCGCCAGTTCAACCGGACCCTGCGCCTGCGTCGTCTCGCCAAGCTGGAGAAGATGGGGCTGGCCACCGAGCACGCGCCCGGCGTCTGGGAAATGAGCGAACGCATGGAGCCGACCCTGCGCGAGTTGGGCGAGCGCGGCGACATCATCCGCAACATGCACAAGGCGCTGAAGGCCGATGGCCTGGAGCGCGATCCCATGACCTTCCATATCCATGACGGGCCGCCCGAGACTCCGATCGTTGGCCGCGTCGTTGACAAATATCTGACCGACGAGATGGGCGAGAACCTGACTATCGTGGTGGACGGCATCGACGGCCGCACGCACCATGTCCCCGGCATTGACCCGGCTCGCGTCGAGGATGCGCGGATAGGCAGCGTGATCGAGATCGGCCCGGCCGAAACGATGGCCCGACCGTCCGACCGCACCATCACGGCCATCGCCGAGGATGGCGTCTATCGGCCGAGCCGCCATCTGGAGCAGGCGAAGTTTGAGGGCCGCGTTCCCGGCGGCGACTATGAAGCCTATGTCGATGCCCATGTGCGCCGGCTGGAGGCGCTACGCCGGGCCGGGATCGTCGAGCGGATCGACGCCGACCAATGGCGTATCCCTGAAGACTTCGAGAACCGTGCGTCCGCCTATGATGCCGGCCGCAATCGGCAGGCCAGCGTGCGCGTCCTCTCCGCCTTCGATCTGGAAAAACAGATCGGCGCTGACGGCGCCACCTGGCTCGACCGGCGCATGCTGGCGAACGACGCATCGGATCTCGCTTCGACCGGATTCGGCCAGCAGGTGCGCGAGGCCATGGACCAGCGGCGCGACCATCATATCGAACATGGCGACGCCACCCGCCAGCAGAATGGCCGCGTCTTCTACCGACGCAACCTTCTCGCCAACCTGCGCGAGCGGGAGGTGGCCCGCGTCGGTGCAGAGATGGCCGAAAGCAAGGCGCTGCCGTTCCGCGCTGCCACAGGCGGCGAAACCGTCAGCGGCAAGTTCACTAGCACCGTGCAGCTAACCAGCGGCAAGTTCGCGCTCATCGAGAAGAGCCATGAGTTCACGCTTGTCCCGTGGCGGCCGGTCATCGACCGTCAGCTCGGCCGCGAAGTCATGGCCATCGTGCAGGGCGGATCGGTCTCATGGCAGCTTGGACGGCAACGTGGGCTTGGATTGTAGTGCCTTCTATTCGGCTGCTTGGCCAAATTCCGCAGCACCCTTTTTCATGCCACGCGCTTCGTGGATCAGCCAGTCAACGAAACCTCGAACCAAGTCTCCAGGATCGGCTTGACGGGGGATAACCGCGACATAGCCCGTTCTCGGCACCCGAATGTCTGGCAGAGGCGTCATCAGCCTTCCGCTGGCAATGTCGATATCAAGCATGGGAAGCGGGCCGATCCCGATGCCAAGCCCATCTTCCACCGCCTGGCGGGCAACGAAGAAGTGGTCAAATGTCTGACGCGACAGTCCGGCGAGATGCTGGAGTTCTGCCGCTTCAAGCCAGTTCACCCAATCGCCGGGACGCGTTTCACTAGCAAGCAGCGTATGTCCCTCAATTTCCGCAGGCTTGAGGATTGGGCGCTCGGCGAATAACGCGGGGCTCATGATCAACGTATCCACGTCGTCCAGCACCGGAACGACATGGTGTTGGGGCCAGATATCATCCCGCGCAACGCCACGCCGGATCGAGAGATCCACGCCGCCGCGCAACTCTTCCTGCACGCAGGACACGGTCGTGACGACGACTCCGACATGCGGGTGATCGGCATGATAGCGACCGAGCCGGGGAATGAGCCAGCGCATCGCGAGGCTGGTCGGGGCGCTCACGCGCAGGATGCGGCGCGCGTTCGGGCGGCCGCAGGCTTCTGCTGCGACAGACAGACGGTCGAATGAAAGCCCGACCTCTGCGGCGAAGATTTTCGCTGTTGGCGTAGCGACCATGCGGCGACCATCCCGCACGAACAGCTTCTGCCCCAACCAGCCTTCCAATACGGCGATCTGACGGCTCACCGCGCCATGGGTGAGGCCGAGTTCAGCTCCCGCCTCTGCATAGCTGCCTGTCCGGGCAGCGACTTCGAATATGCGCAGGGCATTTAAGGGAGGAAGATGGCGCATGTTGAAACCGTGAGAAAAGCGAACGATATGCGTGAGCAAAACCATACTAGTCGATGAAATCTCACACGTATACCGTCGAATGACAAGTTGGCCAGACATGGCAAGGTAAACAGCATTCCGGGCAGAACAGTGAGAGATGAACCGCAGCAATCGATGGAATAATCAAAAACGTAGCCTTGTCGGAGCGAGCCTCACACATGCCTTGCATGATGGTTACACAGACTCCCTCTATGCCTTCATGCCGGTATGGCAGGCGCAGTTCGGGCTGTCCTATGCGGCTCTTGCCGTTATCCGTGCCCTCTATTACGCGACCATGGGCGGGCTTCAGCTACCTGCCAATCGGCTCCTTAGCGGTTGGTCGCCACGCGCAGCGCTGATCCTCTCCACAGCTATCGCGGTAGCCGGCCTTGTGATCATGGCTCTGCCACTGGGGCTGGCGGGGCTCTGCGTCGGCCTCGTTGTGGCCGGCATTGGGTCGAGCATTCAGCACCCGCGTGCGTCTCTGCTTGTGACCGAAAGTTATGGGGATGCCGCGCGACGCCCTCTCGGTATCTATAATTTCGCGGGCGATCTCGGAAAGGCCATCTTGCCGGCGCTTGTCGCATTGCTGCTGACGGTTCTTACCTGGCGACCAGTGCTGGGACTGATGGCGACGCTCGGGGCCGCTTTGATGTTCACCCTGGTTCGGCTGGTGCCGCCCGTTTCTGCTGCCACCGAAAGCAAGAGACAGCGGACCATCAGCCGCCGACGCAGCGGTTTTCGTATTCTCACAGTGATCGGCGGCTTCGATACCGCCACCCGCATGGGGTATCTGCTGTTTCTTCCCTTTCTTGTTCAGGGACGCGGTGGTGGCCTACCGACGGTTGGTGTCGCACTTGCGCTACTGTTTATCGGTGGCGCGTTCGGGAAAGCAGTTTTCGGCGGCCTTGGAGTAAGGCTGGGCGTCGTCAGGACCGTGATGGTGGCCGAGGCCATGACCGCCTCGCTGATCGTCGCGACGCTGTTCACGCCGCTGCCCTTGACGCTCATCCTGTTGCCGCTGCTCGGCGTTGTTCTCAACGGCACATCGTCGGTGCTCTACGGCACTGTGCCTGAACTGTCGGACGGCGATACAGGTCGAGCTTTCGCAATCTTCTATACGAGCGTTATCGGCTCCGGGGGTCTCGCCCCGATCCTTTATGGGGCAATCGCGGATCACAGCAGCCGAACGGTCGGGGTTCTTGCGGCGGCCGCCACCGCGGTTTCGATCATTCCGCTTGTCCTGGCGCTAGGCTCCCATCTGCGAAGCCCGGCAGCCGACGCCACAACTGTCGCATAATTGACTGACCCCAAATAACCGACCGGCTCCTGACCGGCCTCATTCAACGCCCTGAGAAAGGCCAGAAAATGAATACCGTTTTGCAGGCACCCCTGATGTTGATAACCGGAGGAAGCCGTGGCGTGGGTGCTGCGACTGCGCGGCTGGCCGCGGCCAAAGGCTATAATGTCGTCATCACTTTTGTTTCCAATGAGGCTGCGGCTCATGCGGTCACAGCCGATGTGGAAGCCGCCGGGCGCAGGGCTTTGGCCGTGCGGGCAGACAGTGCCGACCCCGAGCAAATCACCCAGCTTTTCTCCACGATCGACCGGGAGTTTGGCCGGATCGATGTGCTGGTGAACAACGCCGGGATCATTGCACAGCAATCCCGGCTGGAAAATCTCGGCTTCGAGCGTATGCAGCGGATATTCGCGGTCAACGCGATCGGTCCGATGCTCTGCGCCCAGCAGGCGGTCAGACGGATGTCCACCCGCCACAGCGGGCGGGGTGGTGTCGTGATCAACATTTCGTCGGCATCGGCCCGGCTCGGTAGCCCGAACGAATATGTCGACTACGCCGCCTCGAAGGGTGCTCTCGAGACATTCACAACCGGCTTCTCCAAGGAAGTTGCGCGGGAGGGAATACGCGTCTGCTGCATTCGCCCCGGCCACATCTATACCGAGATGCACGCCAGCGGCGGAGAACCCGGACGGGTGGATCGGGTCAGGGACACGATTCCCATGGGAAGGGGTGGTCAGCCCGAAGAAGTCGCCCGCGCGATTGTGTGGCTGGCGAGTGACGAAGCGTCTTTCATCACCGGTACATTCCTGGACGTCACCGGCGGCAAGTGAACGACGAAGCTGTGCGCAAGCTGCTGGCGCGCCCTGTCGCGTGCGCCGCAGGCGACGTGAACGAGTTCGCGGCGACAGTGCTCCCATAGGCGGCGTAGCGTGGAAGTGGCTCCGCACGTCGTAGTCAGGATGTCCGCGTGCAGGGATTAGTCGGCAGGTGACGCTCGGATAAAGAAAACTTGATAAACCTAACAAACCGGTTTATACGGTTTGTATGATCAACGTAGATGAATTCCGATTCAATTCCGGCCGTCTTGCTCTGGATCTTCCGGCAACCGTCCGTCGTAGGGCTTCCGAGCCGCAAGACGTGCTGGCGCCATCAGGCGCACCGGCTCGCTGGCTGCGCGACGCTGGTCTGAGCCAAGAGTTGCTGGCGCTTTCCCCTGAGCAGACATCTGACCTTGAGACGCTCCGGGAAGCGATATGGGCGGTTGCCGATGCGGCTGCCGCCGAGCGCGATTTGCCCGCAGAGGCGGTCGCAACATTGAATGAAATGGCGGCACTGCCATTGGCGGTGCCGAAGCTCGATGCGAGGTCGGCAACCGTGAAGCTGTTTGCCGACGATCCATTTCAGACAGCGCTCGCAACAATTGCGAGGGATGCAATCGATCTTCTCGGCAGCCCGCTACGAACACGCATCAAGGCGTGTGAGCAGCCTGACTGCCGAATGCTCTTCCTCGACTCATCCCGCAGTTCCCGGCGGCGCTGGTGCTCGATGGATCGGTGCGGCAGTCGCGCTAAAGGCGAAACGTTTCGGCAGAGGCGAAGAAAGGACGGCCATGAACATCCCGCCACTTAAGAGCAATTTTGTAGCCGTCGGTCCCTATCGACTGTCGATGGCTCGGGCAGGTCAGGGACCATCGATAGTACTTCTGCATGGAATACCTACACATGGTTTTCTCTGGCGCGAGGTTGCGCCTCGTCTCGTGGAAGCCGGCTTCGAGGTTACTGTCTTTGACCTTCTCGGCTACGGCGACTCCGATAAGCCGGTTGACGCCGATCTCGGCATTGCCGCCCAAGCGCGCTACATCGTTGATGCCCTTGAAGAGGTCGGTTGGCGAGGCGGATACATCGTCGGCCATGACATCGGCGGCGGGGTCGCCCAGCTGATAGCCCTTGCAAATCCGAACGTCATCGCTGGTCTCGTTCTTATTGACACAATCGCCTACGATTCCTTCCCGGAACCCGGCATTGCGCGTCTCAAAGAGCCGGCCTGGGATGATATCCTCACTGCGCCAGACTTCGACCTGAAGAAAGGGTTCGCGAAAGGACTGACGCGCGGGATGGTTCGTGCCGACCGAGTGACGACAGCGCTGATTGATGCCTATGAGCGTCCTTTTAGAGGGGTTGAAGGACGCGGGGCCTATCTCCGCGCAGCGCGAGCGCTCCGTACAGAAGACCTTACATCCCGGATGGGTGCGATCGAGACTCTGCCAGTTCCCACCATGGTTATATGGGGCGAGCGCGATGTTTTTCAGTCCGTTACCTATGGTCAGCGACTTGTGGAAGCTATGCCCAACGCTCGCCTTGAGATCGTCGCCGACGCTGGACACTTCCTACCGGAAGACGCGCCCGAATTCCTTGCAGAACTCATCACGAAATTTACCACGTCCAGCCAGGGAGCGTAATCATGCCCACGCGGACGCGACCTGCGCCGGTATCTCAAGTGCCATTCTTTATAATACTGATTGCATCCACCTTTCTGATGGGGTCCAGCTTCGTCGCAGGGAAAATCCTGATCCAGCAGGGTTTCGACCCCATGATTCTGGTGGGATGGCGCTTCCTTGTTGCAGCACTCGCCACCCTCCCTTTGGTCCTCCTCGACAAGGGTAACCTCAGACAGGTACTTTTTCCGCGCCGAGCTAGCCTGCGTGATATTGCTCTGGTGATCCTTATTGGGCTGGTCCAGACGGCAGCGGTCATGGGCCTGCTCTTCTGGGCAATGCAGTTCGTGTCCGCATCGACCGCCGCCATTTTACTTTTCACCAATCCTATCTGGGTTGCCGTGCTGGGCCGTTTCTTTCTTGGCGAAACACTTCATCGTGGAAGATTGACCGGGCTTGTCCTCGGCGTCATCGGCGTCGGACTCGCCATTGGTCTTGGACCAGACATGCTTTCCGGTGGCGACACTTTGCTCGGTGAAATCATCGGTATTGCATCCGCCCTCTGCTGGGCGACAGCTACGATCATCAACAAACGCGCCAATCTGCCGTTTGGTCCATGGGGGCTGAGCTTCTGGCAGATGCTGATCGGCTCCCTCGCTGTCTTGGGGCTTGCATACGGTACAGGCGAGCACTGGCCGGCATCCGTCACGAGGGAGCAGTGGGGATGGTTCTTCTGGCTCGCAATCCCCGCCTCAACAGGCTCCTTCGGTTTGTGGTTCGTGGCGTTGAACAAGGGGGGCGCAACGAAGACGAGCGGCTTTCTGTTCCTGGCCCCGTTGTTCACGGTGATCCTGTCGTATTTCATACTTGGCGCCACGCTCTCCTGGCTCCAGGCCTGCGGAGGCATTCTGATCGGCATCGCATTATGGCTGGTCAACAGCGAAATTCCCGCGAGAAACCGCCGCGAACGCCGCGATGAAGTAACTGCTGAGGGGCAGCCGTGATGCGCGAATCCAAAGTGACCGCATGTCGTTGGACTCGTAGCTGCAACAGCCTTTCCTTGTTCAAGAACTCCGCTTCCGCCGCTGAAGTGTGACGTTTCAGCTCGGCGGTAAACAACATGCGAAGGAGGCAGAGAAAAGAACCGGAAATAGCTTCTCGCCTTTCAATCCTTCGAAGCCATGTCCCGATGGTTGCCCTGATCCAGACTCTCGCTGTCGCGGAATATCTCAGTTTCCACCGTGCCGCTCTGGCGCTGGGCACTAGCCAGTCGAGCGTGAGCGCCCGGATCAAGGCGCTGGAAACTGACCTTGGAATCGTCCTCTTTGACCGCAACACGCGCGGCGTTCGGATGACCGAAGCCGGACGCCGTTTCGTCGATCAGGTCAATGACGCCATGGGTATTCTCGACCGGGCGATCAAGACGGCCGGGATGCATGCGCGCAGCGAGCAAGGTGATATTCGGATCGGCGTTCATGCCCTCACGGCAGGGTGCTTCCTGGATCTTCTACTGGAACGCTTTCACGATAAGCATCCGGGCATTCGTCTACACATCACCGAAGGCACGGCGCGGGATGCGCAATTCATGGTGCGTGAAGGTCGGCTCGATGTCGCCTTCATGGCCGGCGCTCACGAAATCTCCGACCTAAACTCCCGCGTCATCTGGCGGGACCGGCTGATGGTTGCGCTGCCATTGAAGCATCCGCTGGCGGAGCTATCGAACGTCGAATGGCGGCAGCTTGCCGACGAAACCTTCCTTATCCGCCACCATGGTACCGGCCCACAGGTGCACGATCTGATCGTGCTGCGTTCGGCCGGAAAATGGCCTGTGCCGACAATTCTGCGTCGTAAGGTCGGGCGCGAGGCGCTGCTGGCGATGATCGCGGCCGGACATGGCATCTCGCTTTTTGTCGAGGACAGCACAGTCGGCAACACAGCGAATGTTATTTTCCTGCCAATCAGTGACGAGCCTGAAACCATCCCATTTTCGGCCGTCTGGTCGCCGAGAAACCGCGACCCGGCGCTTTTGAGCCTGCTCACCTTAGCGACGAAAATGGGCCGTCCACATCCGAAACCTGATTCGCGTTAGTTTGCGGCGAGCAGTGCCGTTATGGTCCCGCCGTGACCCATCCTATTTACCGCCGATAGTATCCGGTCGCCCTATCGCTCCACCTTTATTGTTGATTACCGCATGATTGCCCATTCTCTGATCGGCTCCATCAATTTTGCCGATTGGAGTCTGTATGCGCGGAGGCCGAATACTCTGGGGGCAGATTGCCGTCGTCTTCACCATTGTCATGGTGATGACCTGGGCCGCAACGCAATGGGTGGCGTTTCGGCTCGGCTTCCAGCCCCAGCTTGGCAATCCCTGGTTCGATCTGGCCGGTTGGCCGTTCTACTATCCGCCCGCCTTTTTCTGGTGGTGGTTCTCCTTCGACGCCTATGCGCCCACGATCTTCGTGGAGGGCGCGGCTATCGCCACATCGGGCGGCATCCTCGCGATCGGTGCCGCCATCCTCTTGTCAATCATCCGGGCGCGCGAAGCCCGCAACGTCGCCACTTACGGCTCCGCGCGATGGGCGGAGGACAAGGAAATCCGCACGGCCGGATTGCTCGGCCCCGATGGCGTCGTGCTCGGCCGCTACGACAGGGACTATCTGCGCCATGACGGGCCGGAGCATGTGTTGTGCTTCGCACCCACGCGGTCGGGCAAAGGTGTCGGCCTTGTGGTGCCCACGCTGCTGACCTGGCCGGGAAGCTGCATCGTCCATGACATCAAGGGCGAGAACTGGACGCTGACGGCCGGCTTCCGGGCACAGCACGGCCGCGTCCTGCTGTTCGATCCCACCAACGCCAGATCGTCCGCCTACAATCCGTTGCTGGAGGTGCGGCAGGGCGAATGGGAAGTCCGCGACGTGCAGAATATTGCTGATATTCTGGTCGATCCCGAAGGCAGCCTCGACAAGCGCAACCATTGGGAAAAGACCAGCCACAGCCTCCTTGTCGGCGCGATTCTGCACGTCCTCTATGCCGAGCCGGACAAAACCCTGTCGGGCGTCGCCAATTTCCTGTCCGATCCCCGCCGCTCGGTCGAAGCGACCTTGCGCGCGATGATGGACACGCCGCATCTGGGCGAAGCTGGCGTTCACCCCGTCATCGCCTCATCGGCGCGCGAGCTGCTGAACAAGAGCGAGAACGAACGGTCGGGCGTGCTGTCCACCGCCATGTCGTTCCTGGGCTTGTATCGCGATCCGGTCGTGGCGCGCGTCACGGACCGTTGCGACTGGCGCATCGCCGATCTGGTCGGCAGGCGAGAGCCGGTGACGCTCTACCTCGTCGTGCCACCGTCCGACATCAACCGGACGAAACCGCTGATCCGGCTCATCCTCAACCAGATCGGCCGCAGGCTTACCGAGGAACTGATGCTATCCGGCAAGCGGCATCGCCTGCTCATGATGTTGGACGAGTTTCCCGCGCTCGGCCGTCTCGACTTCTTTGAATCGGCGCTCGCCTTCATGGCGGGCTATGGCCTCAAGTCCTTCCTGATCGCCCAATCGCTCAACCAGATCGAGCGCGCCTATGGGCCAAACAACAGCATTCTCGACAACTGCCATGTGCGCGTTGCCTTTGCCACCAACGACGAGCGCACCGCCAAGCGCGTTTCGGACTCGCTTGGCACAGCAACAGAGATGCGTGATTCCACCAACTATGCCGGCCATCGCCTCGCGCCCTGGCTCGGGCATCTGATGGTGTCGCGGCAGGAGACGGCGCGGCCGCTGCTCACGCCGGGCGAGATCATGCAGTTTCCGCCCGCAGACGAAATCGTGATGGTCGCGGGAACCCCACCTATCCGGGCGAAGAAGGCCCGGTATTTCGAGGATGCGCGATTGCAGGAGCGCATCCTGCCGCCGCCCGAGTTGCCATCCGCACCAGTGGCGAAGCCAGCAACCGACGACTGGACGAGCCGCGTCATCGTCTCGGCGAACAAGCCAGCGACCGGCGCTGCCAGCGGGGCCGAGGGCGATCCCGACAATGCCGGCATCCGTCGCGAGCCGGAATTGCCCGAGCATGAGGAGATCATCCCGCCGCCACCAACGCCCGCCCAGGAGTTCGACATTCTGGACGACGAGCCGGACGTGGACGCGGCCAAGGCCCGCGCGCTGCGCTCGCGGATGCGAATGATCGCCCGGCAGGCCTCGATGAACTCCGATGACGGTATAGAGCTTTGAGAGGTCGCCCATGACGACGCGCACCCGCATGAATGTCTATTTCGACCCGGAACTGCTCAAACAGGTCGAGGCGCTATCGCTGCGCCGACAGGTCTCGAAATCCGCCATCATCGAGGCGGCGGTCGCATCCTTCCTGTCGGGCGACACGTCTGACCGGCTGGAAGCGGCCATGTCGCGCCGCCTGGACAAGATCGGCAGGCAGATCGGCACGCTGGACGAAGATCTCGCCGTGCTCGGCGAGACCCTTTCCTTGTTCGTCCACTTCTGGCTGACGATGACACCGCCGTTGCCCGACAGCGCCAAGCAGTCCGCACGGATCAAGGGGAACGAGCGGTTCGAGGGCTTCATGCAGAATCTCGGCCGCAGGCTGGCGACCGGAGACAGGTTTCTGAAAGAGTTATCGCGCGACATGGATTCGCTTCACGACAGTTCGTCGCAAGATCAGGCCGAGGTCGATGGCCACGCTTCTTAGATTTTCAACCCATCCTATTTGCCGCCGATGGCCGCCGATCACCGCATCCTGCTAGATACTTGTTGAAACGGTCTGAATTCAGGCTCTTTTAATCGACCCCGTTGCGGGGTCCGTCTGTCACGCCCCGCCAGAAATGGGGCCGACATGACTGCACATCACCAGAAACCGGAGGCGATTGCGCGCGGCGCGCGGATGCTGCGCACGGCCCTCGGCGTGTCCATCGCCCGGTTTCTGGAAGACCCAACCGTCATCGAGGTGATGCTGAACCCGGACGGCCGCATCTGGATCGACCGGCTGTCCGAAGGTCTGACCGATACCGGCGAGATTCTCTCCGCCGCCGATGGCGAACGCATCGTGCGGCTGGTCGCACACCATGTCGGCGCGGAGGTTCACGCCCAATCCCCGCGCGTGTCGGCGGAACTGCCCGAGACGGGAGAACGGTTCGAGGGGCTGCTGCCGCCCGTCGTCGCCGCACCGGCCTTTGCCATCCGCAAGCCCGCCGTCGCGGTCTTCACGCTCGACGACTATGTGACGGCAGGCATCATGTCCGCCGATCAGGCCGTGACCCTGCGCGAAGCCGTCGCCGAGCGCGCCAACATTTTGGTGGCAGGCGGCACCAGCACCGGCAAGACCACGCTGACCAATGCGCTCCTGGCCGAAGTGGCGAAGACGCAGGATCGCGTCGTCATCATCGAGGACACGCGCGAGCTGCAATGCGCCGCGCCCAACCTCGTCGCCATGCGGACCAAGGATGGTGTGGCGACGCTTTCCGATCTTGTGCGCTCGTCGCTGCGCCTGCGCCCCGACCGCATCCCCATCGGCGAGGTGCGCGGCTCCGAAGCCCTCGACCTTCTGAAAGCCTGGGGAACGGGGCACCCCGGCGGCATCGGCACCATCCATGCCGGCACCGGCATCGGCGCGCTCCGCCGCCTCGAACAGCTCATTCAAGAGGCTGTCGTCACGGTCCCGCGCGCGCTGATCGCCGAGACCATCGACCTCGTTGCCATCCTCGCCGGGCGCGGTTCCGCGCGCCGGCTGGCCGAACTCGCCCGCGTCGAGGGGCTGGGGCCAGACGGCGACTACCGCATCACCCCCGCAACCCCCACCAACACAGGAGAAATTTCATGATCCGCACGCTTTCGCGCGGCTATCGCTTCGCCGCGACCGCCGCATCCACCCTTGCCATCAGCCTCATGCTTGCCCCGGCCGCCCATGCCTCCGGTTCGTCGATGCCCTGGGAGGCTCCGCTTCAGAGCATCCTTCAATCGATCGAGGGGCCGGTCGCCAAGATCATCGCCGTGATCGTGATTATCGCCACCGGCCTCGCGCTGGCCTTCGGCGACACGAGCGGCGGGTTCAGGCGGCTGATCCAGATCGTGTTCGGCCTGTCGATCGCCTTCGCCGCGTCGAGCTTCTTCCTGTCGTTCTTCTCGTTCGGCGGCGGGGCGCTTGTTTGATGACGGGCGGCCTCGAACAACTCGACGCGGTGCCGGGCTTCATTGTTCCGGTCCACCGGGCGCTGACCGAGCATATCCTGCTCGGCGGCGCTCCGCGCTCCATCGCCATCATGAACGGAACGCTGGCCGGGGCCGTGGGCCTCGGCCTGCGCCTCTGGTTTGTCGGCCTCGCCATCTGGGTCATCGGCCACTTCGCCGCCGTGTGGATGGCCAAGCGCGATCCCCTCTTTGTCGAAGTGGGCCGCAGGCATCTGCGCATCCCCGGCCATCTCTCGGTGTGAGGGTGTGACCATGATGAACCTTGCCGAATACCGCCGCACCGCCAGTCGCCTCGCGGATTTCCTACCCTGGGCAGCACTTGTCGGCCCCGGCGTCGTCTTGAACAAGGACGGCAGTTTCCAGAGAACTGCGAAGTTCCGCGGTCCCGATCTGGATTCCGCCGTCGCGGCCGAACTCGTGGCGGTCGCCGGCCGCATCAACAATGCCGTCCGCCGTCTCGGGTCCGGCTGGTCGATCTTCGTCGAGGCGCAGCGCTCCGAGGCTGCGACCTATCCCGACAGCACCTTTCCCGATCCCGCGTCGGCGCTGCTCGACGCCGAGCGCAAGGCCGGTTTCGAGGAAGCCGGCACGCATTTCGTGTCCGGCTATTTCCTGACTTTCCTCTGGCTCCCGCCCGCCGAGGACGCCGCCCGCGCGGAAACCTGGCTCTACGAGGGCCGCGAGCAGTCCGGCGTCGATCCGTGGGAATTGCTGCGCGGCTTCGTGGATCGCACCGACCGGGTTCTGGCTCTGCTCGATGGCTTCATGCCGGAATGCCGTTGGCTCGATGACGCCGGCACGCTGACCTATCTCCATTCGACCATCTCCACGAACCGGCATCGCGTGCGCGTGCCGGAGGTGCCGATGCACCTCGATGCGCTGCTCGCCGACCAGTCACTGACCGGCGGGCTGGAGCCGCGTCTTGGCAACCAGCATCTGCGCGTCCTGACCATCATCGGCTTCCCGACCGCGACGACGCCGGGCCTCCTCGACGAGATGAACCGGCTGCCGTTCCCGTATCGGTGGAGCACGCGCGCGATCCTCATGGACAAGACCGATGCGACGAAGCTGCTGACGAAGATCAGGCGGCAATGGTTCGCCAAGCGCAAAAGCATCGCCGCGATCCTTAAGGAAGTCATGACCAACGAGGCGTCCGCCCTCGTGGACACCGACGCAGCGAACAAGGCCGCTGACGCCGACATGGCCTTGCAGGAGCTCGGCGCGGATATGGCGGGCATGGCCTATGTCACGGCCACTATCACCGTCTGGGACGCGGACCCGCGCATAGCCGACGAGAAATTGCGCCTCGCCGAAAAGATCATACAGGGCCGCGATTTCACCGCGATGCCTGAAACCGTCAACGCCGTCGACGCCTGGCTCGGCTCGATCCCCGGACATGCCTATGCCAATGTCCGCCAGCCACCCATCAGCACCTTGAATCTCGCCCACATGATCCCGCTTTCGGCGGTGTGGGCGGGGCCGGAACGGGATGAGCACTTCGGGTCGCCCCCCTTGCTCTATGGCAAGACCGAGGGAAGCACCCCATTCCGGTTATCCCTCCATGTCGGCGACGTGGGCCACACCCTCGTTGTCGGTCCGACCGGCGCGGGCAAGTCCGTGCTGCTCGCGCTCATGGCTTTGCAGTTCCGCCGTTATGAGGCCAGCCAGGTCTTCGCCTTCGATTTCGGCGGCTCGATCCGCGCCGCCGCGCTCGCTATGGGCGGCGACTGGCACGATCTGGGCGGCGGACTGACGGACGGAGACGAGGCGTCCGTCTCGCTTCAGCCGCTCGCCCGCATCGACGACACCTATGAACGTGCTTGGACAGCCGACTGGATCGCCGCCATTCTCGGTCGTGAGGGCTTGGCCGTAACGCCCGAGACCAAGGAATATATCTGGACGGCGCTGACCTCGCTGGCGTCCGCCCCGGTCGGGGAACGCACCATCACCGGCCTCACGGTCCTGCTCCAATCCAACGATCTGAAACAGGCATTGCGGCCCTATTGCATCGGCGGCGCTTATGGTCGGCTGCTCGACGCCGAGACCGAACATCTTGGGCATGCGGATGTGCAGGCGTTCGAGATCGAGGGGCTCGTCGGAACCGGCGCGGCCCCGGCCGTGCTCGCCTATCTGTTCCACCGGATCGGCGACCGGCTCGACGGGCGGCCCACGCTGCTTATCATCGACGAGGGCTGGCTTGCGCTGGACGACGAAGGATTCGCCAACCAGCTTCGCGAATGGCTGAAGACGCTCAGGAAGAAGAACGCCAGCGTCATCTTCGCCACGCAGTCGCTATCGGACATCGACGGCAGCAACATCGCGCCCGCCATCATCGAAAGCTGCCCGACGCGATTGCTCCTGCCGAACGAGCGGGCCATCGAACCCCAGATCACGGCCATCTATCGCCGCTTCGGGTTGAATGACCGGCAGATCGAAATCCTCGCAAGGGCCACGCCCAAGCGGGATTACTACTGCCAGAGCCGCAGGGGAAACCGCCTCTTCGAGCTGGGCCTGTCCGAAGTCGGCCTCGCGCTCTGCACCGTATCCGCGAAATCCGACCACAAGCGCATCGCCGGACTTATCGCCGAGCATGGTCGCGACGGCTTCCTTGCGGCGTGGCTGCGCCTGCGCGGCGTCGATTGGGCAGCCGACCTTATCCCCGATCTCACCAATCTTGCCGACCGGACGGAAACCGCCGCGCCGGTCGTGCCGGATGCCCCCCAAGCAGAGGAGACCCTTCCATGATCCGTGTTCCCGTTGCCCGCTTCGCCGGCGCTTCCATGCTCGCGCTGGCGCTTGCCATGCCCGTCGCGCTGTCACCGATGCTGACCAGCCCGGCTCACGCGCAATTCGGTCGTATCGTCTATGATCCGGCGAACTATGCGCAGAACGTGCTGACGGCCGCGCGCACGCTCCAGCAGATCAACAACCAGATCACGTCACTTCAGAACGAAGCGACCATGCTCATTAATCAGGCGAAGAATCTGGCGAGCCTGCCATATTCATCGCTTCAGCAGCTCCAACAAAACGTGCAGCGCACGCAGCAGCTTTTGAGCCAAGCCCAAAACATCGCCTTCGACGTGCAGAAGGTCGATCAGATCTTCCAGACCCAATATGGCAATGTCTCGCTGTCGGCGACCGAAGCCCAACTCGTCACCGACGCCCGCTCGCGCTGGCAGAACACGGTCGGCGGCTTGCAGGACGCCATGCGGGTTCAGGCGGGCGTCGTCGGCAACATCGACACCAACCGCACACAGATGTCCGAGCTTGTCGGCCAGAGCCAGTCGGCGACTGGCGCGCTTCAGGCGACGCAGGCCGGCAACCAGCTTCTCGCTCTCCAGTCGCAGCAGCTTTCCGATCTCGTTGCGCTTCTCGCCGCCAATGGCCGGGCGGGTGCGTTGACCGAAGCCGAGCGTGCGGCAGCAGCCGAACAGGGACGCGAGCAGCGCCGACGCTTCCTCACGCCGGGTTCGGGCTACACGCCCGGCAACGCGCAGATGTTCAACAACGGCAACTGAGGGCGCGGCCATGGACGGCAAGATGCTGGCCCGGCTGGGCGCAGTCATATTCGTGGCGATGGCCATCACCGCGACGGCCATCGAGAGGACCCGCAAGGAAGACACGCCGGCATTGCCGCCGCGTCTTGCCCAGCCCGAACGGGACCCGCTGCGAGAAGGGCAGCGCCGGTGCCAGCAGCTTGGGACAACGGCAGCCAGCGACGCCGAATGCCTGCGCGTTTGGGCCGAAACCCGCGACCGTTTTCTTGGCCGCTCGCCTGCGCCCGCCGCGCCGGCCTCCAGCGAAGGGCAGTGATGCATGGGCGGTGCGGGCGTCATCGACAATTTCCTCGGGGTCTTCACCCGATATATCGACTCCGGCTTCGGCCTGCTCGGCGGCGAGGTGGCGTTCATCGCCACAACGCTCATCGTCATCGACGTGACGCTCGCCGCACTGTTCTGGAGCTGGAACGCCGATGACGACATCATCGCTCGGCTTGTGAAGAAGACGCTGTTCGTCGGCGTGTTCGCTTATCTCATCGGCAACTGGAACAACCTCGCAAAGATCGTCTTCGACAGCTTCGCCGGCCTAGGGCTGAAAGCATCCGGCACGGGGTTCACCGCGCAGGATCTGATGCGGCCCGGCAAAGTGGCGCAGACCGGCCTCGACGCCGCGCGGCCGCTGCTCGACTCCATTTCCGACCTGATGGGCTGGGTGGCGTTCTTCGAGAACTTCATCCAGATCGCCTGCCTGCTGTTCGCCTGGGCGCTCGTAATCCTCGCCTTCTTCATCCTAGCGATCCAGCTTTTCGTGACGCTGATCGAGTTCAAGCTGTCCACGCTGGCGGGCTTCGTGCTGATCCCGTTCGGCCTCTTCGGCAAAACTGCCTTCATGGCCGAGCGCGTGCTTGGCAATGTCATTTCGTCCGGCATCAAGGTTCTGGTGCTGGCCGTCATCATCGGCATCGGCTCGACGCTGTTCTCGCAATTCACGCAAGGCTTCGGCGGCCAGACCCCGAGCATCGACGACGCCATGGCTGTCGTGCTCGCCGCCTTGTCCCTGCTCGGCCTCGGCATCTTCGGACCCGGCATCGCCTCCGGTCTGGTTTCGGGCGGGCCGCAGCTTGGCGCGGGCGCGGCGGTCGGCACCGGCCTGGCCGCCGGCGGCATGGTGCTCGCCGGCGGTGCTGCCGCAGGCGGTGCGGCCGGTCTCGCCGTCAAGGGAGGTGCCGCCGCTCTGTCCGGTGGAGCCGCGGCGGTTCGCGGCGGTGCAACCGCCGCAGGCGGGGCCTCCGCAGCCTACAGCATGGGTTCGCTCGGCCAGTCTGGCGCGGCGGGGGTCGCTTCCGGCCTGGGTGGCGTCGCTCGCGCCGCAGGCTCTGCCGCTGCATCCCCCTTGAAGCGTGCCGCCTCCAAAGCGTCGGAAGGCGTCAAATCCAGTATTTCCAATGGCGCGCGTGCTGCCTTCGGCGTGACGGGCGGATCATCCACCGCAGGCACCGTCAGCGGCGCGAGCGCCGGCCCCGAAACCGCAGCCGCATCGCCTTCAGCAACTGCCAGCCCCCCGGCCTGGGCGCAGCGGATGCGGCGCTCACAGTCCGTCAACCACGGCACCACCATGGCCGCCCATGCGGTTCGCTCGGGCGACAGCCACGGCGGCGGCTCCTCCGTCAATCTTTCCGAAAGTGACCGCTCATGAGCATCTTCAAACGACCATCGACCCATTACGGCAAATCGCCGGAACCCGAGACGCAATACCAGAAAGCCGCGCAGGTCTGGGACGAGCGCATAGGCTCAGCCCGCGTGCAGGCGAAGAACTGGCGCTATATGGCCTTCGGCTCGCTGATCCTCTCGGCCGGTTTTGCTTCGGCGTTGGTCTGGCAATCGGCGCGCGGGTCCGTCGTGCCGTGGGTGGTGCAGGTCGATAATCTCGGCCAGGCGCAGACTGTCGCACCCGCCACGGCCGACTATCGGCCAAACGATCCGCAGATTGCTTTCCATCTCGGCCGCTTCATCGAACAGGTCCGGGCGATCCCGGCAGACGCCATCATTGTCCGGCAGAATTGGCTCCGCGCCTATGAATGGACCACGGATCGCGGCGCGGTGGCGCTCAACGACTACGCCCGCAGCAACGACCCCTTCACGAAGGTCGGACGGCAACAGGTCGCCGTGGAGGTGTCCAGCGTCATCCGGGCGTCGAACGACAGCTTCCGCGTGGCTTGGACAGAACGCCATTACGAGAACGGCCAGCTTTCCACGACCGAACGATGGACCGCGATCCTGACCATCGTGATCCAGACCCCGCGCGACGCCGAGCGCCTGCGCGCCAACCCGCTCGGCATCTACGTCAACGCCATCTCGTGGTCGCGGGAGATGAGCCAATGAGCACGTTGACCCGCAAACCCGCAGTTCCGGCTTTCCGTAAACACGGCCTTCCGGCTTTGCTGCTGTCCGCCACCATGCTGGCCGGTTGCGCTACCAACAAACCCCCGCAGTTCAGCTACGACCCCGACGTGCCATCGCTGCCCGTTGTGCCGGCCGCCGTCACCGATGACCTCCCCCGGCGATTGCACACGCCGCCGGCCTGGACCGTGGCGCGCGGCGGGACCGCCGCCGGGACACCGGCCGGCCGTGTCGAGAACGCCAATGCCGCCGCGCGCGTCGAGCCGCGCCGCGAGGGCTACTATAACGCCATCCAGATTTATCCCTGGTCGGAAGGTGCGCTCTATCAAGTATATGCCGCGCCGGGGCAGATCACCAATATTGCGCTGGAACCGGGCGAGAGCCTGACCGGCGCGGGACCGATTGCAGCAGGAGACACCGCCCGCTGGATCATCGGCGACACCGAAAGCGGCTCGGGCACAACGCGCCGCGTCCATATCCTCGTCAAACCGAGTCGGCCGGACATCGCCACGAACCTCGTCGTGACCACCGACCGGCGTACCTACATGATCGAGCTGCGCGCCCGCGAAGCCCTCTATATGCCGTCCGTCGCCTGGGCCTATCCGGCACAACCGGCAGGCCAGCGTCAGACCGTTCCGGCCGCACCGATCATCCCGGTCGAGGCGGCGCGCAACTATCGCTACGGCCTGACCGGCGATAACCCACCCTGGAAGCCTATCTCCGTCTTCGACGATGGCCGCCGCATCTATGTCATCTTCCCGCGCGGCATCGTGCAGGGCGAGATGCCGCCGATCTTCGTCATCGGCTCGGATGGCGAAACCCAGATCGTCAACAGCCGCATCCAGCAGAACATCCTCATCGTGGACCGCCTGTTCGGCGCGGCCGAATTGCGCCTTGGCAGCGGTGATCGCCAGCAGACGGTCAGGATCGTCCGCATCGAGCAACGGCAGGCTGCACAGCCGGCAAAAGCGACCGGAGAATCCCCGTCATGACCGAAGACACGATCCCTGTAGAAGCCGCAGCGGACACCACCGCACCCATGCGCCTGCGTGCCGAACCGCCCCGCGTCACCCGTCTGTCCCGCAAGATGCTGGCCGGCGTCGGAGCCGTCGCGCTGTTCGGGATCGGCGGGGCGCTGATCTATGCGCTCCAGACCCGTGACATGAGTGGCAGCGGTGACGAACTCTACTCGACCGAGAACCGCCCCACGGCGGACGGACTGTCCGGCCTGCCGCGCGACTATACCGGCCCGGTCCTGGGACCGGCATTGCCGGGCGATCTGGGCGGCCCGATCCTCGACGCGCAGAACCGGGGTCAACCCGTTGCCGCCCCCGTCATGGCGACGCCCGCCGTCGATCCTGCGGAACAGCGTCGTCTCGCCGAGGAAGAGGCCGCGCGCGTCAGCCGCGTCTTTTTCCAGACAACGCCCGGCACAGGGACCGCCAACCCGAGCCTTGCCGGCCTTGGCCTTGCCGCGCAGCCCGGCGCGACCGGCACGCAGGACCGGCATACGGCTTTCCTCAACGGCCCGGTGGATCGGCAGACGGTCGCCCTTGACCGCATCGCGGCGCCAGCCTCGCCCTACATCCTTCAGGCCGGGGCCGTGATCCCGGCGGCGATGATTACCGGCATCCGTTCGGACCTTCCCGGCCAGATCACCGCGCAGGTCACGGAGAACGTCTATGACAGCCCGACCGGCTCGCTTCTCCTGATCCCGCAGGGGACGCGCATCATCGGCCAGTACGATGCCGGCGTGACCTTCGGCCAGCGCCGCGTCCTGCTCGTCTGGAACCGCCTGATCCTGCCGAACGGCCGCTCCATCGTGCTGGAGCGTCAGCCCGGCGCGGACGCTTCCGGCTATGCCGGCCTTGAGGATGGCGTCGATTATCACTGGTGGGATCTGATGAAGGCCGCCGGCCTCTCGACGCTGCTCGGTATCGGCACGGAACTGGCGACAGACGACGAGGACCGGCTGATCCGCGCTATTCGCGACGGGGCGCAGGACACCATCAATCAGGCTGGGCAGCAGATCGTCCAGCGCCAGTTGCAGGTCGCACCGACGCTGACCATCCGGCCGGGCTTCCCGGTCAGGGTCATTGTGACGCGAGATTTAGTCCTCGAACCCTACAGGAATTGATTATGGCGAAGCTGAAACTCGGTCCTCTGGCCGACGACAGGCCGGTGAAGGTCACGCTGGAACTGCCGGCACCACTCCACCGTGACCTGATCGACTATGGCGCTCTGTTGGCCGATGGCGGTGCGCCGATCGAGCCTGCCAGACTTATCGTGCCGATGCTGGAGCGGTTCATCGCCACAGATCGCGGTTTCGCCAAGGCGCGGCGGCGACCCTCCTGATCCATCACGGCGGGGGTGCCGCCAGCGTACAGGCGCGAATGCGGCACGCTACACACCGCCGATCCCCCTCCATGCTTCGCTTAGTTCCGGGGCTTTAGCGCTCCTGACTCCACCAGCGAGACACGGAGGATACCATGTGCGCAGAGCGCCGCCACGCCCAACGAGGCCGCCCAAAGCAGCCAGCTCCTGGAACGCTACCCGACGATCTTTTCGACTATGACGACGATCCCGCGCCGCGCATCAGCCCGCCGCGCGGCAGTCCGCCTCATGTCTTCGACGTGGAGAAGCTGCCCGTCATCGACGACTGGCCCGAAGACGTGCCGATCACCGAGGCCGAGATTCACGTATTCGAGCGCTGGTTCGCCGATGTTTTTGACGAGATGTTCGGCTCAGTCGATCTGCCGGAAGACTTGAGAAAGTTATCTCTGTATGATAATGAAAAGCCGTAATGGATGATCGAGATGCGCCATGACGACACTCAAGGTCGGGATCGCCGAACCCGATGAAATGAAGGCCCGGACCATGCGAATCGCCAAGGGCGAGGAGAAGCCCGCGCCCGGCGATCCGACCGTTTGGTTCGCGTCCACCATGTCCTTTGCCAAGTTCCTGTCGCCCAGCAATTGCGAACTGCTCCGCATCATCCATGAGCGTGAGCCGGACTCGCTGGAGGAACTGGCCCAAATCACCGGCCGCGCGAAATCCAACCTGTCCCGGACCCTCAAGGCCATGGCTGGCTACGGCCTCGTCCGCATGGAGAAGGGCAAAGGCCTCAAGCTGGTGCCGAAGGTCATTCATGACCGCGTGGAGCTGGTCCTGCCCCTGATCGAACGGCGCAAGTCGAAAGGAACCCGCAAATGAACGCACAATCTCCCAACGTCGCCTTACGGGCGGCCCTCTACCTGCGCGTCTCGACCGCCCGGCAGGCCGAGCATGACGTGTCGATCCCCGACCAGCGCAAGCAGGGCGAGGCTTATTGCGCCGCGCGAGGCTATCAGCTTGTCGAAATCTTCGTGGAACCGGGTAACACGGCCACCAACGACCGCCGCCCGGAATTCCAGCGGATGATCGAGGCGGGCACGTCGAAACCTGCGCCCTTCGACGTGGTGCTGGTTCACAGCTTCTCGCGCTTCTTCCGCGACGCTTTCGACATGGAATATTACTATCGCAAGCTCGCCAAGAACGACGTGCGCCTGATTTCCATCACGCAAGAGTTGGGGGACGACCCGATCCACGACATGATGCGTCGGATCATGTCCCTGTTCGACGAATACCAGTCGAAGGAAAACGGCAAGCACGTCACGCGCGCCCTGAAGGAGAATGCCCGGCAAGGCTTCTGGAACGGAGCGTTGCCGCCGATCGGCTACCGGATCGCCGCCGCCGAACAACGTGGTGCCAAGACCAAGAAAAAGTTGGAAATCGACCCGCTGCACGCCGACACGATCCGCCTGATCTATCGGCTCGCGTTGGAAGGGCAAGGCGACAGCGGCCAGATGGGCGTCAAGGCGATCGTCAAGCATCTGAACGCCAAGGGCATCTTCACCCGCGACGGCGGTCGCTGGGGCATCGGCCAAGTCCATCGTGTCCTGACCCGCCGCACCTATATCGGCGAACATGAATGGGGAAAGCGCAGCAAGCACAACGACCCACGCGCTCCAGGCGAGATCGTCATCGTCCCGGTGCCCGCCATCATCGAGCGGGAGACTTTCGACGCCGTTCAGTCGCTTCTGCAGGCTCGCAACCCCAAGACCGAACTGCCCGCCCGTGTGGTGATCGGGCCGACCCTACTGACTGGTATCTGCTATTGCGGCGATTGCGGTGGTGCCATGACCATCCGCACCGGCAAGAGCGGCCGCTACCGTTACTATGCCTGCTCGATCAAGGCACGGCAGGGCGAGACCGGCTGCAAGGGCCGAGCGATCCCCATGGACAAGCTCGACGGCATGGTGGTCAGCCATATCGAAGACCGCTTGCTCGATCCCGCCCGTCTGGAGAAGCTACTCGGCAGCATCCTCGGCCGCCGCGAGGATCAGGCCGCGCGCCGCAGGGAGCACATCGCCTCTTTGCAGCGGCAGGCAACCGAATCGGAATCGCGCCTCAAGCGCCTCTATGATGCCATCGAGGTCGGCGTCGCTGATCTGGACGACCCGGCGCTCAAGGAGCGTATCGCCGGTCTCAAGGTCATCCGCGATCAGGCGCGGGCTGACGCCGACCGGGCGCAGGCGCTGCTCGAAAGCCCCGGCCACGGCGCCCTTAGCCCCGAAATGATCGAAGGGTTTGCACGCCGCGCGCGGGAGCGCATTCGCGGCCATGAGGGCGGCTATCGGCGGGATCACCTGCGCGCGCTGGCGCAGCGCGTCGAGGTCGCGGACGACGCAATTCGCATCATGGGATCGAAAACGGAGCTGCTGAAGACGCTTATTGCCGGTCAAGGGCGGCAATCGGCGGCAATTGGCGTGCCCAAAGGCGGTCTGAAATGGCGGAAGAGGTGGGATTCGAACCCACGGTAGGCTCTCACCTACGCCGGTTTTCAAGACCGGTGCCTTAAACCACTCGGCCACTCTTCCGTTCTGCAAACCGTTTCGGGGCTTTGGGGGGGAATGTCAAGCGGGGTGGTGTGAATTTGTGAGGACTGCCCGGAACTTGCCAGAAAACGTGTCAGAAAACGTGCCGGAAACCTGCCGGAGAACCTCGCAGAAACCTTGGCTGAAAACGCTCGGGGACGGGGCGGGCGGCACCTTGGGGCGCATCCCCGGAACGGCAGGACTGACGCGGAAAGGCGGCCTCAGCCTTGCGGTTCCCTCCGCCGGTCATCCCGGGCGGAGCGGAGCGCAGACCCGGGAACCACTCGCTTGCAGAGCCGCTCATGGGATGTGTGGCGGCTACGGCAGATGCACAAAGATGTCTTTGCGGGAAACTTTGCAGAATTCGGCATTTCTCTGGAAACGAGTAGGCCCCGGATCTCCGCTGCGCTCCGTCCGGGGCGACGCTGCGGCAAGGGGGCAGCCGCTCCGCAGCCAGAACGGCTGCCGCCGCGCTGTGCATATAATGCCTTGTCAGGAAGAGTTGCCCGCCGTGTGTCCCCCGGAAGGGGGCCGCTGATCCGGCGTGTCGTGGGCAGGGGTGCAGGATCAGCGGCCGGTGCCGGGAAGGCCCCAGCCTGCGCAGGGCGGGGCGGCCCGTTGCAGTGACATCACCTTAGGCGCTGCCGCCGCTGCGGTTTGTGATGACGATCACAAAGTGATGCAATGATGGGCCCGAGCCTTGAGGGATCCAGGCCTTGATGGGTCTGAGCCTTTTTAGGGCGGGGCGCGTCAGCGCCGCAAAGCCTGGATAGACCGGCAGGGGGATCTGCCAGAGGCAGGCAGGGCCGGGCAGGGGTGCAGATTCGGGGCATGAGCCCTCTGCCATGCTGCAGGATGGTAAATTATTTCAAGAAGGCGGCGGCGCTTCCGCCCCTGCCGGAACGGCGGAAAACAGCCGCCCCGGGACTATACGGTGTACCGGATACGGTTTGATGGCCTCTGCGGCGCTTTGGGACTTGGCGAAGCGGTAAGGATCAGGTAACCACTATGCGATTAACTGCGGCTGTTGCATTTCTGCGGGGGCGGAATGCACTTGCGCGCAAGAGACCGAACGGTCAGTTTGCGCAACCGCGAGACAGTGCCGGGAAACCGGCTTCATGGAGCGCGTGTGCTGGGGCCGCCAGACGCGTTGTGAGTGGGACGGCAGGATGCAAGGTTTGGGGAAACGCCCGATGGCAGCTATGGCTGAGAAGGCCGTATGCGCCAGCAAGGACGCTCAGGAGGCAGGCGGTGTGAAACTCCGCAAGCCCGCCCTGAAACTGATGATCGCGCTGACTGCAGCGCTCGCACTGGCAGCCTGCGAAAGCGCGCCGACCAAGAAACGCTCCTCCGAATATTTCCCTGAATCCAAATACGGCGTGAAGGCCAGCCCCCGCGTGGTCGCCGATGGTCAGCCGGTGCCCAAAGGCGGTGGCCGCGCCATCGTCGGCAAGCCCTACAAGGTGGCCGGGCGCTGGTATTATCCGAAGGAAGAGCCGGGCTACACCAAGGTCGGATTTGCGTCCTGGTATGGCGAGGCCTTCCACGGCCGCAAGACCGCCAATGGCGAGATCTATGACCGTCACTCGCTGACGGCTGCCCACACCACCATGCCGCTGCCGTCCTATGCCCGCGTGACCAACGTGGAGAACGGCCGCTCGATGATCGTGCGCGTCAATGACCGCGGGCCGTTCCATGGCAACCGCGAGATCGATCTGTCGCAGCGCGTCGCCAAGATGCTGGGCACCAAGCAGGCCGGTATCGGCAAGGTGAAGGTGGAATATATCGGCCCGGCCCGCATGGACGGCAATGACGAGGCCTTCCTGATGGCGAGCTATGACGGGCCGGGTGCCGTGACGCCGGGCGGCACGATGCCGGGCACCATGCTGGCACAGGCCCCTGCTGCGCCTGCACCTGCAGCAGGACCCGTCCGCGCACCTGCCGCTTCTGTGATGGTTGCCTCTGCCGAGCCGCTGGCGCAGGGCGCAGGCAGCATGAATTATGTGCCGAGCTTCGCGCCGCGCCCGCGTCCTCTGACACTGCCGCAGCCGGTGACGGTGGCTTCCACTTCCGGCACCACTCATCCGCAGCTTGATCCGTCCTACATGATCGCGTTCGATCCGGCGGTTGCCTATGAAAGCGCGGCGCAGATCATGGTCGCCTCGGCAAGCCCGGCTGCCTCTGCGGTCAATGCATCGGCGGCTGCCGCTGAAGCCCAGGCCATCATGAGCCCGGCCGCTGCCACCGCTACCGAGGTTCCCGCTGCCGCTCCCGCCGTCCAGACGCTGGGTGAACAGCCGCAAACCCTTGGCACCATCCGCGTGCCTGCGGCATCGCCGGTAAATGCGGCGCCTGCGGCCTATCAGGATCCGTCAGCCGCCGGTCAGCCGCAGATGATCTGGCAGCCGGGGCTTAACGCTCCGCGCAACCTGCTGCGCGGCGGGGCCGTGTCGTCCTATGCCGCCAACGACCGTATCAATGGTGTTTTCGGCGCGTTCGAAACGTTCGAGAACAGCGCAACGTCCCTTCAGAAGCTGAACCGCTGATCTGGCGGCAGGCGCAGGCTGGATTCCGGCTGTTTGGGGCGGTTTTGAGCGGTTTTCGGCCGGGTGGAACATGATCGGGCAGGGTGAAACGGCCGCACGGCCGCTGCAGACAAGGTTCAAGCGCTTCAGCCTTGCGGCCCTTGCCGCAGGGCTTCTGCTTTCCGGCCTGTGCATGCCGCACCCCGCCGCGGCGCAGGATGTGCTGGCGACCCGTGCCACGACCGCCATTCTTCTCGACCAGTCCAGTGACACGCTGCTTTATGCCAAGGCGCCGGACCAGCCGTTTGAGCCGGGCTCCCTTGCCAAGGTGATGACGGCGGCGATCGTCTTCGATGCGCTGAAGGCGGGGGAAACGTCCGAAGACACGCTTTACACAGTCAGCGAACATGCCTGGCGCACAGGCGGAGCGCCGTCACGCGGGGCGACGATGTTTGCGGCCGTGAAGTCGCAGATCGCGGTGTCCGACCTGCTGCAGGGGCTCCTCGTTCACAATGCCAATGATGCGGCCATCGTTCTGGCTGAAGGACTTGCAGGCAGCGAGGAGGCCTTTGCCGGGCGCATGAACGCTCTTGCTGAAAAGCTCGGCATGAAGAACACGCATTTTGCCAATCCGACCGGCTATCCGGCGCCGGGTGTGAAAGTGACGGCGCGCGATCTCAGTCTGCTGGCCGGCTATATCCTGAGCGAGCACAAGGACCGCTACGGCCTGTTCAGCCAGCCGGAGTTCACCTGGAACAACATTTTCCAGCGGGCGAAGAACCCGTTTCTGGGCAATGTCACCGGGCTCGACGGGCTGGGGGCAGGTCAGACCGAAAAGGATGGGTTCAGCGGTCTTGTTTCGGTGGAGCGGAACGGGCGGCGGGTGATTGCGGCCCTTTCCGGCCTTCCCACGGACAAGGCACGGCTGGCGGCGCTGAAGGATCTTGTCGAGGGGGCATGGGATGCCTTCACCCTCAACCGCCTGTTTGATGCCGGGGCACAGGTGGCCAGCGCGCGCGTGTTCGGCGGCACGGCAGGCGAGGTGCCGCTGGTGGCGGCGCGCACTGTCGAGGTTCTGTTGCCCACGGGCGGCACGATGAACTACCGTCTGCGCGCCGTTTATGACGGGCCGCTGCTTGCGCCGGTTGAAAAGGGCACCGTGGTGGGCGAAATCAGGGTGCTGGGGCCGGATGATGCCGTCGTTTACCGCGCACCGCTTCTGACGGGCGGTGACGTCAGCGAAGGCACGCTGAGCCAGCGGGCGATGAATGGTGTGCGTCAGCTGCTGTTTGGCTGGCTGTGATGCAGCGCCCTGCGGGGCGGATGAGTTGGAGAGTTTCGTTGGCGCTGGGGCGGTTCATCACATTTGAAGGCGGAGAGGGGGCGGGCAAGTCCACCCAGATCCGCCGCCTGCGCGAGCGCCTGCTGCAACAGGGGCTGGGGGTGACGCTGACGCGTGAGCCGGGCGGATCGCCGGGGGCGGAGATGATCCGCGAGGTGCTGCTGTCGGGTGCGGCGCGCAAGCTGGGCCCGCGCGGTGAGGCGATGCTGTTTGCCGCAGCCCGTGCCGACCATGTGGATGTGACCATCCGCCCGGCGCTGGAGCGCGGGGAGTGGGTGCTGTGCGACCGCTATGCCGATTCGACCCGCGTCTATCAGGGCGAGGCGGGGGTGGAGCCGCAGGTGCTGGATGTGCTGGAAGTGACGGCCACAAACGGGCTGAGGCCTGACCTGACGGTGCTGATCGACGTTCCGGCTGCCATCGGCCTGAAGCGGGTGGACACGCGGGCGCAGAATGCCAGCGGCAACAGCCCGGACCGGTTCGAGACCGATGCCATGGAAACCCACGAGCGGCGGCGGCAGCTGTTCCTGGAGCTTGCGGACGCCGAGCCGGACCGCATTGTGGTCATTGACGGCGCGCAGGATGCAGGCGGCGTGGAAGCGGCCATCTGGCAGGTGGTGTCCTCCCGTTTCGGCCTGAAGAACAGGGAAGGCGCAGGATCCGGCCATGGCGCGTAACACGGACATCGAAGCCACCCCGGAGGTCGACGCCATCGACGGCGTGCCGCTGCCGCGCGAGCAGTTTGCCCTCGTGGGGCAGGAGGCAGCCGAGCGCGAGCTGATCGAGGCCTACCGTTCGCCGCGCTTCCATCATGCCTGGCTCGTCGGCGGGCAGAAGGGCATCGGCAAGGCGACGCTTGCCTTCCGCTTTGCGCGTTTCGCGCTGGCCCATCCGGACAGGTTTTCACCCGAGGTTGCCGCAGCCAGCAGCCTTGCCGTGCCGGAGGGGCATATCGTCAGCCGCCAGATCGCGGCGGGTGCGAGCCCCAATGTGCTGCATCTGCGCAGGCCCTATAACGACAAGACCAAGCGCTTCAAGACCGATCTGCCGGTGGACGAGGTGCGCCGCACCGTGTCCTTTTACGGCACCACGGCATCGGGTCAGGGGCTGCGGATCTGCATTGTCGATGCGGCGGATGACATGAACGCCAGTTCCGCCAACGCGCTGCTGAAAATTCTGGAAGAGCCGCCCGCCAACTCTCTGTTCTTCGTGCTGTCGCACGCGCCGGGGCGCCTGCTGCCGACCATCCGCTCGCGCTGCCGCAGGCTGGACCTGCAGCCGCTGGACGACCGCGCCATGACCCAGGCGCTTTCCGGCCTGGGCGGCAGTGCTGACCCTTCCTCCATGGCGGATGTGGCGCGCTTTGCCGGCGGCAGCCTGCGCTCGGCCCTGCTGCTGCTGGCCGGTGAGGGGCTGGCGGTGACGCAGGGCTTCCACAATCTCGCCGCCCGCCTGCCGCGCATTGATCCGGTGGCGCTGCATGCCTTTGCCGATCTCGTTTCGGCACGCGGCGAAACCGACAACTGGGAAGCCTTCCTGTCGGTGGCGCGGGACTGGATGCACGCCCAGTTGCGCGGTCCGGACGCGGGGCATGCCTCACGGCTTGTCAGGTGGACCGAGGTATGGGAAAAGATGGGCCGCGCGGCGGCGGATGCCGAGGCGCTCAATCTTGACAAGAAACAGGTAGTCATCGACGTGTTCCGGTCCCTCTCCGAGGCCATGCGAATGCCCGCATGAAGCCTTGCCGCCCGCAAGGCACCTGCTGATGACCGGACACCTGTCCGGCTGTTTCTCCCGTTTGTAGCCAGTTCTCGCCCGAAAGCATCCGAAGCGTCATGACCGACAAGCCCCGCTACTACATCACCACGGCCATTTCCTATCCCAACGGTGTGCCGCACATCGGCCATGCCTATGAGGCGATTGCCACGGATGCGATGGCCCGTTTCCAGCGGCTGGACGGCAAGGATGTGTTCTTCCTGACGGGCACGGACGAGCACGGCCAGAAGATGCTGCAGACGGCGCGCAAGGAAGGCATCTCCGCGCAGGAACTGGCCGACCGCAACTCCGCCCGCTTCCGCGCCATGGTGGAGGCCCTCGGCTGCACCAACAACGACTTCATCCGCACCAGCGAGGAGCGCCACCACAAGGCGAGCCAGGAAATCTGGAAGCGGATGGCGGCGAATGGCGACATCTACAAGGACAGCTATTCCGGCTGGTACTCGGTGCGCGACGAGGCCTTCTATCAGGAGGGCGAGACCGAAGTGCGCGCCGATGGCGTGCGCTACGGCCCGCAGGGCACGCCGGTGGAATGGGTGGAGGAGGAGAGCTACTTCTTCCGCCTGTCCGCCTATCAGGACAAGCTTCTGGCCCATTACGAGGCCAATCCGGACTTCATCGGCCCGTCCGAGCGCCGCAACGAGATCGTCAGCTTCGTCAGCCGCGGGCTGAAGGACCTGTCCGTTTCGCGCACGACCTTCGACTGGGGCATTCCGGTGCCGGGTGACGAGCGGCATGTGATGTATGTGTGGGTGGATGCGCTCACCAACTACATCACCGGTGCTGGCTTCCCGGATGAGGGGGATGCGCGCTGGTCCTACTGGCCGGCGGATGCCCATATCATCGGCAAGGACATCATCCGCTTCCACGCGGTCTACTGGCCTGCCTTCCTGATGTCGGCCGGTATCCCGCTGCCCAAGCGCGTCTATGCCCACGGCTTCCTGTTCAACCGCGGGGAGAAGATGTCGAAGTCGGTCGGCAACGTCATCGACCCCTTCAGCCTGATCGAGCATTACGGCCTCGACCAGACCCGCTACTTCTTCCTGCGCGAGGTGCCCTTCGGACAGGACGGCAACTACAGCCACGAGGCGATCGTCAACCGCATCAACGCCGATCTGGCCAATGACCTTGGCAATCTGGCGTCGCGTTCCCTGTCGATGATCTCCAAGAACTGCGACGGCAAGCTGCCGCAGCCGGGTGCGCTTCATCCGGCCGACGAGGCCATTCTGGCGCAGGCCGACGCCATGCTGGAGACCTGCCGCGCGGCCTTCTCCAAGCAGGAAATCCATGCGGGTCTTGCCTGCATCTGGGCCTGCGTGGCCGAAGCCAACCGCTACTTTGCGTCGCAGGAGCCCTGGGCGCTGAAGAAGACCGATCCGGAGCGCATGAACACGGTGCTCTATGTCACGGCCGAAGTGATCCGCCAGATCGCCATTCTGGCCCAGCCGGTGACCCCGGCGGCGGCGGCCAAGCTGCTCGACAACCTGTCGGTTCCGGCCGGCGCCCGCAGCTTTGCAACGCTTGGCGCAGCCGGGCGGCTTGCCGCCGGCGTGGAAATCCCCAAGCCCGAGCCGGCTTTCCCGCGCTATGTGGAGCCGGAACAGGCGGACGCATAAGCTGCGAAAATGCGAAAGAGCGGGAAAGTCCCCGCTCTTTCAAAGAGTTCCGAGGTTGGTCCACAGGGGAGGGCACCGGTTCTCCACATGGATTGCCCGCATGTTATCCACAAGGTACCCCCGAGGCTTTCCCATGCTTGTCGACAGCCACTGCCATCTCGATTTTCCCGACTTCGAGGCCGAACGGGACGAGGTGATTGCACGCGCCCATGCGGCTGGCGTGAAGCTGATGGTCACGATCTCCACGCGGGTGCGCAAGTTCCCGCAGGTGCTGGCCATCGCGGAAGCCTATGACAGCGTCTATTGCTCGGTCGGCACCCATCCGCACAATGCTCACGAGGAACTGGACGTCACGGCGGACGAACTGGTGCAGCTGGCCCAGCATCCCAAGGTCGTTGCCATCGGGGAAGCAGGGCTCGATTACTTCTACGACAAGGCGCCGCGGGCCTCGCAGGCGCAGGGGCTTCGCACCCATATCGAGGCTGCCCGCCGCACCCAGCTGCCGCTGGTCATCCATTCGCGCGATGCGGATGAGGACATGATGGCGATCCTGACCGAGGAAATGGGGAAGGCGGCCTTCCCGGCGCTGCTGCACTGTTTCTCTTCCGGCCCGGAATTGGCCCGGCGCGGCGTGGAACTGGGGCTTTATGTTTCCTTCTCCGGCATTCTGACCTTCAAGCGCTCGGAGGAGATCCGCGAGATTGCCGCCAGCGTGCCGCGTGACCGGCTGCTGGTCGAAACCGATGCGCCTTATCTCGCCCCGCAGCCCTGGCGCGGCAAGCGCAACGAGCCGGCCTATACGGCCTTCACCGCCCAGATCCTTGCCGAAGTGCATGGCGTGAGCGCGGAAGACATGGCCCGGCAGACGACGGACAACTTCTTCCGTCTCTTCACCAAGGCGAAACGGCCGGAGGCAGAATGAGCGCAGAGCTGGAGATCACCATCCTCGGCTGCGGATCATCAGGGGGCGTGCCGCGCCTTGGTGACGACTGGGGACGCTGTGATCCGGCCGAGCCGCGCAACCGCCGCCGCCGCTGCGCCCTGCTGGTGCGCCAGAAAGGCGAGGGGGGCGAGACAACGGTTCTCATCGACACCGGGCCGGACATGCGCGCCCAATTGCTCGACGCCGGGGCAGGGTATCTGGATGCGGTGATCTATACCCACGCCCATGCCGATCACCTGCATGGGATCGATGACCTGAGGATGCTGGCGCTGCGCAACCGCATGAAGGTGCCCGTCTACATGGATGAGCCCACCTCGGCCCGCGCGCATGAGGCCTTCGACTACTGTTTCACCACACCGCCCGGCTCCTCCTATCCGCCGATCCTCGACGAGCAGCGGCTGGCGGCAGGAGAGGAAACCGTGATCGGCGGAGCAGGCGGACCGATCGCCTTCCAGCCCATCCGGGTGCATCACGGGGAAATCGATTCCCTCGCGTTCCGCTTTCAGGACGTGGTCTATCTACCTGATGTATCAGAGATTCCCGAAAGCGAAGTGGCGCGGTTTGCCGGTCTGCGGCTGTTCATCATCGATGCCCTGCGCCGCACGCCGCATCCCAGCCATTTCTCGCTGGACGATGCGCTGCACTGGATTGCCAGCCTGAAGCCGGCACGGGCGATCCTCACCAACATGCACAACGACATGGACTATGCCACGCTCTGCCGTGAGCTTCCGCCGCATGTGGAACCTGCCTATGACGGCATGGTGATCAAGCTGGCAGGCGGGGGAGCGGCGCCCGGCTCTTCGGACTGACCGGGCTCAAGCTCCTGTCAGCCGTTGCTCATCGCATAGGACTTCATGAACACGCGCACGGCTGAGGCGACGATTGCCTGCTGCTCGGCCTGAGAGGGCGCCGAGCCTGAGGTCAGCAGCATGCGCCGCATGGTGCCGGAGATGCAAAGATCCAGAAACTGGCTCGCCGCCAGTTCCAGATCGCAGTCCGTGATCTGGCCGATTTCGTGCCGGTGCAGCAGGAACTGCTTCAGGTGGCGGATGCCCTTCTTCGGGCCTTCCTCATAGAGCAGGGCGCCAAATTCGGGGAACTTCTCCGATGCCCCCATCACCATGCGCAGGGTCGAGATGGTTTCGGGCAGGATCATCCGTGAAAGATAGACGATGCCAAGCCGCATGAGCGCGTCCTCAAGCGGCGCGCTGTCATCCAGATCCGTGATGCAATGCTCGGGCTGAAGCTGCCGGTCCTTCAGGATCAGCGCCTTGAACAGGGCTTCCTTGCTGTCGAAATAGACATAGAGCGTGCCCTTCGACACCCCGGCCTCACGGGCGATGGTTTCCATGCTGGCCCCGTCAAAGCCATTGGCGCGGAACACACGGCGTGCGCCGTCCAGAATCTGGTGGCGTTTGGCATTGGCGGGCTGGCCGGACTTGTCTCCGTCCACCTGGGCATCCTGTGCAGTCATGATCCGTTTCAGCTCTGTTGCAGCGGCGTTGCCCCTACGTAGGTTCGTGAGGGGCCCTCTGTCAAATTCCACCCGGAAGATGCCGTGATTTCAGCGGGGGAGGAACCCTGTTCCGGAGGGCGGTCTTTTCAAATCATCTATTGACCGAACCGTTCAGTCAAACTATTTATGTGCGAAAGGCACACAACGAAGGCTCCCCCGCCGTGACCAGCACTGCCACACTTCTCAAGACTGAAACCCAATCTCCCGCTTCCGGTACCCCCACCGGCAGCGGAGAGGAGCGCCGCGCGGCTGCACCCGCGGCGGATGGCAGCGGGTCTCCCGCTGGCAGCCCGGAAGCACCATCCCCCACCCGTGCCCGGAATGCCCAGGGAGACCCGCAGCCTGCCACCGGTCAGCAGGCAGGCGAGGGCGGCAGCGCAGCGAAGAAGAAAGGTAAGGCGGGCAAGGTCATGCGGGTCATCCTGCTTCTTGCCGCCGCGGCCGGTGCCTATGAGGGCTATGGCTGGTGGACCCATGGCCGCTTCATGGCGTCGACGGATGATGCCTATGTGTCGGCCGATATCACCACGGTTCTGTCCAAGGTGTCGGGCTATGTCGCCAGCATCGAGGTGGCCGACAACCAGCATGTGGAAGCCGGGCAGGTGATCGCCCGTATTGATGACGGCGATTACCGGCTGGCCGTGCAGTCCGCAAAGGACAATGTGGCCAGCGCCGAAGCGACGGTAGAGCGTATCGCCCGCCAGATCATCGCCAGCCAAGCCTCCGTCGAGCAGGCGAGGGCCTCAGTTGAGGCGGCTGAAGCCCGCGACATCGAGGCAAAGGCAAGTTACGAGCGTCAGGTGAAACTGACCGCAGGCAAGGTGTCGAGCCAGGCCTCTCTGGACACGGCTCTTGCCAACATGCGCGATGCCTCTGCCACGGTCGCCAGCAGCAAGGCGGCCGTCTCGGTCGCCGAAGCCAACGTGGCCGTGCTGGAGAGCCAGAAGAAGGAAGCCGAACAGGCCATAGCTTCCGCCCGCACGGCGCTGGAAAAGGCCGAACGGGATCTGGACTTCACCGTGGTGCGGGCGCCGGTTTCCGGTGTCGTCGGCAACCGGGCGGCGCAGGTGGGCTCGCTGCTGCAGACCGGCAGCCGCGTCGCCTCCATCGTGCCGCTGGCCGATGCCCGTATTGACGCCAATTTCAAGGAAACCCAGCTGGATGCCATCCAGCCCGGCGCTTCGGTGAAGGTGACCGTCGATGCCTACCCGGAGCTTGAGCTGCACGGCACGGTGAAGAGCCTGTCCCCGGCGACCGGCTCCGTCTTCAGCCTGCTGCCGTCCGAAAATGCCACGGGCAACTTCACCAAGGTGGTGCAGCGCGTGCCGGTGCGCATTTCCGTTCCGGTAAGCGAGGAGGGCGCTTCCGTGCTGCGTCCCGGCATGTCGGTGGTCGTGGAAGTCGATACCCGCACCGGCACGCGGATCACGGGCCTTCCCGGCAGCAAGACCGCGAGCGCCCGCTGACAGGGGGCGCCCCAGAAGGGCGGCGGACGCAACATGACAGACGCAACGATGGCCGTTCCGACCCAACCCGTCGTGACCCCACGCAGGATGCTGACCTTCCTGTGCATGGTTTTCGGCATGTTCATGGCGATCCTGGACATCCAGATCGTCTCGGCCTCCCTGTCGGAGATCCAGGCCGGGCTTGGCGCCTCCAGCGATGAAATTCCGTGGGTGCAGACCAGCTATCTGATCGCCGAAGTGATCATGATTCCGCTGTCCGGCTATCTGTCGCGCATGCTCTCGACCCGCTGGATGTTTGCCATCTCCGCCGGCGGCTTCACCGCCATGAGCTTCATGTGCGCCACGGCCACGACGATCAACGAAATGATCCTCTGGCGCACGCTGCAGGGCTTTCTCGGCGGCGGCATGATCCCCACCGTGTTTGCGACGGCCTATCTGATCTTCCCGCGTGAGAAATTCAGCATCGTGTCGCCGATCATCGGCCTCGTTGCAACGCTGGCCCCGACCATCGGCCCGACGCTGGGCGGCTATCTCACCGACTTCATGTCCTGGCACTGGCTGTTCCTGATCAACGTCATTCCCGGCATCTTCGTGACGATTGCCGCCATTTCGCTGATCGACTTCGACGAGCCGGACATGAGCCTTCTCGACAAGTTCGACTGGACCGGCTTTGCCGCCATGGCGGTGTTCCTCGGGTCGCTCGAATATGTGCTGGAGGAGGGGACCAATGACGACTGGTTCCAGAGCGAACATATCGTCCTGTTCTCCGTGCTCTCGGGTGCCGCCGCGCTGCTGTTCTTCTACCGGGCCTTCACGGTGGACGAGCCGGTGGCGGATCTGCGCGCCTTCGGCAACAAGAACTTCGCCATGGGCAGCCTGTTCAGCTTCGTCATGGGCATCGGACTCTATGGCCTGACCTATCTTTATCCGGTCTATCTCTCCGGCATCCGCGGCTATACCGCGCTGCAGATCGGCGAGACCATGTTCGTCAGCGGCCTTGCCATGTTCCTGACCGCGCCCATCGCAGGACGGTTGATGAGCGTGCTCGATCCGCGCGTGATGATGGGCATCGGCTTTGGCGGCTTTGCGCTCGGTACCTATCTTGTCACCGGTCTGACGCAGGACTGGGATTTCTACGAGCTGCTGCTGCCGCAGATCCTGCGCGGCTGCTCCCTGATGCTGTGCATGGTGCCGATCAACAACATTGCCCTCGGCATGCTGCCGCCGCAGATGATCAAGAACGCGTCCGGCCTGTTCAATCTGACGCGGAACCTCGGCGGTGCCGTGGGCCTTGCGCTGATCAACTCCTTCCTGACCGAACGGCGCGCCTTCCACTACGAGCGCCTGGCCGAAAGCGTCAATGGCGCCCGCGAGCCGGTGCAGGAAACCATGTCCATGCTGACGCAGGCCTATGCGCCGCTGGGCGATGCCGCCCCCACAGCGGCCCTCAATGCGGTGAAGGGCATGGTCACCCAGCAGGCCTTCATCATGTCCTTCATCGACATGTTCATGCTGCTGACCCTGCTGTTCATCTGCCTGCTGGCCGCCATCTTCTTTGTCGAAAAGCCGAAACTGAACTCCGGCGGCGGAGGAGGGCACTGATGCCCTCCGGTCAGACTTGGCCATTTTACTCTTGAAAAATCCAATATTTCCAATACCTTGATTGGTATGGAACGGATTTTCGGAGGGCTTCATGGCCGATGACGGCGCGCAGGACCATCCGGCCAGCGCCCGGACAGACGGCCGCAGCGACGTAAGGCCGGCGTCTGCAGGGCCCGCTGGCGGCAAGGCACAACGCCGGGCGCCGCGCATTCCGACAGAGGAGCGCCTCACGCGGCAGGCCTTGGCTTATCTGGAGCGCTACGCCACGTCGCTGGCCAATCTGCGGCTTGTGCTGGAGCGCAAGGTTTCCCGCGCCGCCCGCCACCATGGCACGGATGCAAGCGTTTATGCGCCGATGATCGAGACGGTGCTGGACAAGTGCAGCCGCAGCGGTCTGGTGAACGACCAGACCTTTGCCGAAACCAAACTCGCCAGCCTGCGCCGCAAGGGAGCCTCCACACGCAAGATCGCCGCACAACTGGGGGCCAAAGGTGTGGCGCGTCAGATGATCGATGCGGTGCTGGATCAGGACGAAACCTCGGACGCCAGCGCCGCCCGCCGCTTTGCGCAGCGCCGCAGGCTCGGGCAGTGGCGCAAGGGCCACCAGGACGAGAGCCCGGAAACCCGCCGCGACAAGGACCGCAAGGACATGGCCGCCATGTGCCGCGCCGGCCACTCCATCTCCGCCGCCCGCGCCGCCTTGCAGTACGTGGAGGGAATGGAAGAGTGAGCGGCAGGAACGGCGAAATCGACGATCAAAACCGGTTCTGGCCCGGCAGGGTCTTCGTCAGGTCGCAAACATTCAACTCGAGGCCGCCACGAGAACTGGCAGAGCGCCGCTGCTGAATGGAATATCCATGATGTAAGTAAAAATCGAGCGCAGATAGAGCAGCGTCAATGTGAATTGATCTGTGACCCTTTTTCTCAATTGCTTTTTCTGCATGCTCCAGAAGAAGAGATCCAATGCCTGACCGCCCGGTTTCCGGATCAACATAAAGACCAATTATTTCATCATCTTTGCATGAACAGAAGCCGCATATTTTATTGCCTGTTTCAGCAACCAAAAAAGTCTGTCCTTTGATGGTCATCGCCTCAACGTAATTTTCAGGCTTGAGCCCGGTCGCCCAACTCTCGCATTCATCCTGAGAATAGGCGGCGCGGCCAGAGATCAAAATGGCGCTTTCGTGGATCTGGATCAAGCGAGCACAATCGTCTATCGCGGCCAGCCGAACTTTGATCTTTGAACCATCAGCGGCTTTTTTCATTTGGGGTGATCCCAGCTCGAAGCTGCGGCTTCGCGTTCGTCCATCTCACCAGCGCTCCGTTTCGAATGGCACGTTTCCCAATACCAGTTCCAGATGAGTTTGACTCACAGGAAGCTTGCCAAGCTGGGGAACTCAGCTCACGCACACAAATGTCGGATAAGATATATTATGGAACTTATCTATATACGGTGAGATTGGCGCCGAAGCGCCGCCGCTTGTCACAGGCTGCCCGTTGCATATCACCCGTCACATGCCTCCCGTCACATGGATGACACGGTGCTGCGGTTGTTTCGCGCCATGGCCTCACATTGCCTCATCATCATCGATCTGCTCAACGACTTTCTCGACAGCTGTGACGCCGGGCGAACGGCGGAGCTGATTGCGCAGACCAACCGGCTGGCCGCTGCCTTCCGGATGGCCGGGCTTCCCGTCATCTGGGTGCGTCAGGAGTTCGAGCCAGGCCTCAGCGATGCCTTTGCCGAAATGCGTGAGCGCAACATCAAGGCCACCATCATGGGCACGCGCGGCGCGCAGCTTCATGCGGATCTCGACTGGCGGCCCGGAGATGTGGTCATCGTCAAGAAGCGCTACAGCGCTTTCTTCCGGACAGACCTTGAAGACCGGCTGGCGCATATGGGCGCCGGGCATGTGGTTCTGTGCGGCATCAACACCCATGCCTGCGTCCGCATGACTGCCATCGATGCCTATCAGCGCGATCTGCGCGTCACCATTGCACGGGACTGCACGGCCTCCTATGACGAGGAACACGCCCGTGTCTCGCTGGCCTATATGGACGGCAAAATCGCGACAGTTGCGCCGGCTTCTGCCATTCTAAAGGCCATCGCGGCCCGCTGAATGACCCGTCCGGACTGTGGAGCCAGAGCCTTGTTTTCAAGCCATAATACGGAAATCAAAGACCTGATCAGCGCCTTTTGCGCGGCCCATCCGGCGCGTCTCGAAGAGCTTTCCGCCATTGACCGCCTCTGGCGCAGCGATGCGGATATGACGGCTCGTTCAACGGTTCCGGCGCATGTCACCGCAAGTGCCGTGCTGCTGCAGGATGGCAAAGTCCTGATGGTGGAACATCTCACGCTCGGAAAACTGCTGTTTCCCGGCGGACACATCGATGCCGGAGAAATGCCCCATGAAGCTGCCGCCCGGGAACTCGCCGAAGAAACCGGTCTCACCGCGCAGCTGCAGGATAGGCTTCCCATCGATATCGATGTCCACGGCATCCCTGAAAACAGGAAGAAGAACGAGCCGGCGCATGTCCATATCGATCTGCGCTATCTCTTTGCGAACCCGTCCGGCGCGCTTCTTGCCAATCCTGACGAGATATCGGCCCTCAGCTGGGTGTCACCGGACGCCCTTCCCCCGGCGATGCGAAGGGGGCTGGATTGCTTGGGGCAATCAACCAGCATGCTTGTTCATGATTTGAGCCCGGAGGAAACGGCGTCCTTGGCCATCTCCCGGTCACAGGCGGCCCGTGGTGAGTTTGCGTCTGACGAGGATGTGCGCGCCGTCTGGGCAACGCATGGGGTGACGGGCTGATCCCTTCCCGCCAAATCCATTCCCATTTCGCCCTGCTCCCGCTATACCCCTTGCCAAAAGCAAACTCGGGGAGGAATGCGGGTGACGGAACCTCTGGTCCTGATCGCAGGCGGCGGAATTGGCGGCATGGCGCTGGCCTTGACGCTTCATCAGATCGGCGTGCGCTGCAAGGTGTTTGAATCCGTGCGCGAGCTGAAGCCGCTGGGCGTCGGCATCAACATCCAGCCCAATGCGGTGCGCGAGCTGTTCGATCTCGGCATCACGGCAGACATGCTGGACAAGGTGGGTGTTCCGGCGCGCGAATGGGCGCTTGTCGGCCGCAACGGCCAGGAAATCTACGCCGAGCCGCGCGGGCTGGAGGCCGGTTACAACTGGCCGCAATATGCCGTGCACCGGGGCGAACTGCATATGCTGCTCTATGAGACCTTCCGCGCCCGCGCCGGTGAGGAAGCTGTTATTCTGGGGGCGAAGGTTACGGGATACCGCAAGAACCCGGATGGAACCGTCACCGCCCTGCTCCGCCATGCGGATGGTTCTTCCGGCGAGGAAACCGGCACGCTGCTGATCGGCGCTGACGGCATCCACTCGGCCGTGCGCGCGCAGATGCACCCGGACCAGCCGCCGATCCACTGGGGCGGCGCTGTCATGTGGCGCGGCACGGCCATGGCAAAGCCGGTGCGCACCGGCTCATCCTTCATCGGCCTCGGCTCGCACCGGCACCGCATGGTCATCTATCCGATTTCGCCCGTTGATCCGCAGACCGGCCTTGCCCGCATCAACTGGATCGCCGAAGTCACCTATGACGACATCAGCAAGCGCGATGCCACCGGCTGGTTCCGTCAGGTGGAGGTGGAAGATTTCTTCCATCACTTTGCGGACTGGACCTATGACTGGATGGATGTTCCGGCCCTGCTGCGCGGTGCGGATGTCGCCTATGAAAACCCGATGATCGACCGGGACCCGGTGGACACATGGGTGGATGGCCCGGTGGCGCTGATGGGCGATGCGGCCCACGCCATGTATCCGACCGGCTCCAATGGCGCGAGCCAGGCCATCATCGATGCGCGCACGCTCGGTGTCATGATGCTGGCCCATGGCGTCACGCCGGAGGCGCTTGCCGCCTATGACGAAAAGCTCTGCGGCCCCGTCTCCCAGCTCATCCTGCGCAACCGGGGCGCAGGCCCCTTCGGCCTTCTCAACATGGTGGACGAGCGCTGTGGCGGCGACTTTGACAACATTGATGACGTGATTTCTCCCGAAGAGCGCGCCAGCTTCATGGGCGCCTACAAGGCCGCTGCCGGCTTTGCCAAGGACGCCCTCAACGCCGCCCCGCGCATGATTGCCGAAGGTGCAAGGGTGCCCGCCCCGGCGCCTGTGTCGGCGCCTGTGTGAACCTCAGGAAGGAAGCCGCAGATGACAAGCCGAACGCCGGAAGACTTGAGCCGCGAAGCCCCTGCCCCAGAATCCCCTGCCCTGGCGGCGCCACGCCTTGTGCACATGTGCGATCTGAGGGTCGAGGTCGCGCCGCCGCGCGCCATGGGGCAAGGCAGAGGCGGCGAGCGCAAGATCATGCAGATCACCGGCGGCACGGTCTCCGGCCCCCGTCTCAATGGCCGCATTCTCAATCTGGGCGCGGACTGGCTGACGCTGCACGAAGGCGGGCTGGCGGTGCTTGATGCCCGCTATGCCTTCGAGACCGAGGACGGCGCCCTCATCGAAATGCGCGACAGCGGCTTCCGCCATGGCCCGGCGGATGTGATGGCAGAGCTTGCCAAAGGCGGCGATGTCTCCCCCGACGCCTATTACATGCGCTCCTCCGCAAGGCTCGAAACCGGCGACCCGCGCTATCAATGGGTCAACCGCACCATCTTCGTCAGCCGCGGCGCCAGGCTCGGCAAGGGCGTGGTCATCAGCCTGTTCGCGGTGGAGTGAGGAAGAACCTCATCTGGGTTCCGCATTAATTTCTGCCCGATGCCACAAATCCGGCGCCGCCCCGGGCGGAGCGGAGCGCAGACCCGGGGGCTGCTCGCTTGCAGAGCGGTGAAATGAACCGCGAAGGCGCAGCAGGCGCATGAGCTCATCCTTTTCTCACCTTCAGCAGATTTTGGCATCTCTCTGCAAATGAGTGGGCCCCGGCTCAAAGGCCGGGGCGACGCTGCGGTAAATTGTGACGCGGTGCTGAAATCAGGTCAGCACGCAGCGTCTCACCATTGCCTTTCCTCGCAGAGTGCGTGTCTGACCTCCTCCTCAAATCAATTGAACATCGTGCAATTGTGCGCTAGCGATAGAGGCAGATGCCACTTCCGCTGGAGCCTTGCCGATGTCTGCAGCCGCCCGTCCCCTTTCTACTGCCACAGACCCGGCTGATCTTGGCGCTGTTGAAGCGCGGCAGATGATGGTGCGGCGGCAGTTGTCAGCGGCGGAACTGGCGCAGGCCTGCATCCGCCGGGTGGAAGCGGTGGACCACGCGGTCAATGCACTGGTCGCGCGGGATTTCGACGCTGTGCTGAAGGATGCGAAGGTGGCCGATGAGGCGCTGGCGCGCGGCGATGCGCTTGGCCCGCTGCATGGCCTGCCCTTTGGCGTCAAGGACATGATCGACGTGAAGGGCCTGCCGACCACCTTCGGCTCGGAACTCTTTGCCAGGAACATCGCCGCGAAGGACGATGCCATCGTTGCAGCCATGCGGGCGGCAGGTGCCATTCCGCTGGGCAAGACCAACAATCCGGAATGGAGCGCGGGCGGCAACACCCGCAACCGGGTCTATGGCGTCACCGCCAATCCGCATGACGTGACCCGCAGCTGCGCCGGCTCGTCCGGCGGCTCCGCCGTGGCGCTCGCCTGCGGATATGCACCGCTGGCGACGGGCTCGGACACGGGGGGGTCCTTGCGCAATCCCGCGGCCTTTTGCGGCACCGTCGGCTTCCGTCCCAGCCCCGGCGTGGTGCCGGGCGATACGCGTTCCATCGGCCTCATCCCCATGTCCACCTCCGGCCCCATGGCGCGTTCCGTCGCCGATGCGGGGCTGATGCTCTCGGTTTTGGCCCGCGCTGACCGCAAGGACCCCTACACCACGGTGATCAACGGCCGCACGCCCTGGGATGCGCAGAGCTTCGCCGCCCTGCCCCGGCGCGATCTGTCCAGCCTGAAGGTGGCCGTCACCGAAGATTACGGCTTCGCGCCGGTCGAGGGGCTGGTGCGTGATCATTTCCGCAAGGCCGTGAAAACCCTCCTGCCCTTCTTCGGCACGGCCGATGAGGCAACACCGGACTGCGCCCATGCGGACCGGATCTTCTCCGTCCTGCGCGGCGTGGTCTTCGTCAGCACCCACGGCAAGCGGGTGGACGAGTTCCCGGATCTGGTCGGCCCCAATGTCACCGAAAATGTCCGCGAAGGCCGATCCTTCAGCGGTGAGGATGTGGCGGGTGCGCTGACGCAGCAGGGCGCCTATTACCAGCGCTGGCAGGCTTTCTTCGAGGACTGGGACGTGCTGATCTCGCCAGCCGTCTGCATCAGCCCGCGGGATTGGCACGAGCTTTACCCCACTGAGATCGACGGCAAGCCGACGCTCAGCTACTATCACTGGCTCGCCATGGCCTATGCCTCGACCATTGCAGGCCATCCCTCCATCACCATTCCCTGCGGTTTCGATGCCAATGGCATGCCGTTCGGATTACAGATCGTCGGCAAGCGCCACGACGACCTTGGCGTTCTGACTGTGGCGGCAGAGCTGGAAGCTGTCATTGCCGGCATCGCGGATCTTGCGCCACACGGGCCGGATCTTGCCGCGCTCAAGGCAGCGCCGTGCCTGTCCGAAGCCGATGGCTTCCTGAGCCTTTGAGGGAAAGATGGCAGCTGACACGGACACAGGACAAACCAAACCGCCGCGCGGGCGGGCGGCTTCCATTGGCCTGACACGGGAGCAGATCGTGGCGGCCGCGATTGCCCAGATCGACGAGAAGGGCCTTGCCGGTTTTTCCCTGCGCGAGCTGGCAAGGGCGCTGCAGGTCTCGCCCAATGTCATTTACTGGCATGTGGGCGGCACCAAGGAAGACCTGTTCGCTGCCATTTCCGGCGCGATCACCAGCGCGCTGCCCGCCGGTTTTGACCGCTCGGCGGACTGGCGCCTACGGCTTCGGCAGGTGTTTCTCGGCTACCGGGCGCTGGTGCATGAGCATCCCAACCTCGCGCCACTGCTGGGTGCGGAGATGCAGTCGAACGGCGTGGCCAATCTTGGCTGGGTGGAAACCGTGCTCGCGGCCCTGCGTGATGGCGGCTTTCGCGGGGATGAGTTGACCCGCGCCTTCAATGCCCTGATTGGCGGGCTCGGCGGCTTCGTCACCATGGAGCTTGCCCCCGGCCCGCAAGGCGGCAGCGGCGGCTGGGAGAGCCATTTCCAGCAGCAGGTGGCCACCATCGACCCGGCCCTCTATCCGCTGACCCATGCCGCCCTGCCGGAAATTGCCAACCGCATCTTCGTGCTGCGCTGGCAGAACGGCACGCAGGTGCCTTACGGCGCCAGTTACGAGTTCCTGCTCGACCTCCTGATCAATGGCCTGTCCGCGCTTGGCGAAGGCCGCAAATGCTCTTCAACCCAGAAAGAGGACTGACCCCATGACCGCACCTGCAAAACTTCCCTTCTCCAAGGTCCGCCGCGCCGGCTCCACCGTTTATCTCGCCGGTGAAATCGGCTTTGCCGCAGACGGCACCGTTCCCGAAGGCATTGAGGCACAGACCCGCAACTGCCTGTCGCGCATCAAGGCAACGCTGGAAGGTGAGGGCCTGACCATGGCCCATGTGGTCTCCTGCACCTGCTATCTGACGGACCCCAAGGACTTCGCCGCCTTCAACGCTGTCTATGCGGAGTTCTTCGCCGATCCCCTGCCCGTGCGCACCACGGTCCAGTCCGGCCTGATGATCGATGCGAAGCTGGAAATCACCGTCATCGCGCAGGCGTAAGATCATTCAAACTCCGCGCCGTCCCGGCACAAGGCCGGGACGGCGCGGTGGACAGTTCTCTGCCCCGGCATCGATTTGCCGGCCTCCTTCAAGGAACCTTATGAATGCAGGACATTCTCGTGCTGGGCGCCGGCATGGTGGGCGTTTCAACCGCGCTGGCGCTGCAGGGACGCGGGCATAAGGTGGTGCTGGCGGACAGGAGGCTACCGGGTGAGGAAACCAGCTACGGCAATGCCGGTGTTATTCAGGCCGAGGCCGCTGAGCCCTATGCCATGCCGCGTGATCTGCCGACTCTGCTGCGCTATGTGCTCGGGCAGAGCAATGACCTTGTCTGGTCTCCTGCCGGCATTGCGTCGATGGCCCCTGCCCTGTGGCGCTATTTCCGGGCATCGTCCCCGGCGCGGCACCGGGCAGTCTCTGCCGTTTACAGCCAGCTGACGGCGCAGGCCTGTGCCGCTCATGCGCCGCTGATCGAAGCCTCCGGCAGCGGCAACCTCATTGCCCGCGAGGGACTGGCCATTCTCCACCGGGACCCGAAGGCGTTTGAAACGGAGGCCGGTGAGGCCCGGCGTTTGCAGGAGGCCTATGGCGTGCCGTTCCGGGCTGTGGCCGGGGCTGCATGGATGCGTGAAGAGCCTTCCTTGCGGCAGGCTCCCGCAGGCGTCATTCACTACACAGGCAGTTGGAGCTGCTCCGATCCCGGCGGCCTCACCAAGGCCTATGCCGCGCTCTTTGAAAGCCGTGGCGGGACAATCGCCGCCGCTGATGCCGCAACGCTGCGGCGGACCTCCTCCGGCTGGCAGGTCGCGGGTGCGGAGGGGCCGGCCGGTGCGCAAACCGTGGTGCTTTGCCTCGGCCCCTGGACGGGGCAGCTGCTGAAGCGCTTCGGCATCCCCGTGCCGATGGTACTGAAGCGCGGCTATCACGCCCATTATCAGGCACCGCAGATGCCCCGCCGCCCCTTCCTGGATGCCGCCAACGGCATTGTTGTGGCGGGCATGCGCAAGGGCCTGCGCCTCTCATCAGGGGCCGCGCTGGTGACGCATGGTGCCAAGGCCGATCCGCGCCAGCTGCGCCGGGCAGAGGCCAGTGTTGGCGGGCTGATCGAACTGGGGCCGCGCATCGAGGAGCCGCAATGGTCCGGTACCCGCCCCTGCCTTCCGGGCATGCTGCCCATGGTGGGTCCGGTGCTGCGCGAAACAGGCCTGTGGGTGAATTTCGGCCATGGCCATCAGGGCTTTACATTGGGGCCGGTCACGGCGGATATCCTTGCCCGTGCGCTGGACGGGGAGCTGAAGCAGGATGCCCCCGGCACGTTGCCCCATGCCCTTTCCCCGGCCAGCCAGCTGTCCTGATCCTTCGGAGCCCTCCGGCCATGTCCAGAGCCAAAGACATTTTCGATGACGTGCAGGGGCTTGCCTTCGGCATCATCATGACCAGCCTCGGTGTCGTGTTCCTCAAGGCCGCCGGGCTGGTGACGGGGCAGCTGGCGGGCCTCTCGGTTCTTGTCTCCATGGCAACGCCCCTGCCCTTCGGTCTGGCGTTCTTCTGCGTCAACCTGCCCTTCTATGTGCTGGCCTGGCGGCGGCGCGGGGCAGGTTTCACCCTGCGCACGCTGATATCGGTTGCAGGTATCTCGCTGCTGTCGCCGCTGCTGGGGGACCTGATCACCTTCCATCAGCTGCCCGTGCCGCTGGCGGGCGTTCTTGCCGGCTGCTGCTGCTCCATCGGTCTCATCGCCCTGTTCCGCCACAAGGCCAGCGCCGGCGGCATCGGCATTCTCGGCCTCTATCTGCAGGAAACCCGCGGCATCCCGGCCGGCTGGGTGCAGATGGCGCTGGATCTGCTCATCTTCACCGGCGCGCTTTTCGTCATCGCGCCTGACAAGCTCGTCTGGTCGCTCCTGGGCGCGCTGATCATGAACCTGCTGATCGCCTGGAACTTCCGCCTGCCGAAGGCGCAAGAAGCGTAAGTTTGACGGCAGGGCTCCTTTTCTGTACTCTTTGAAGACATACGGAGATAAGTGCGATGCCCAGGGCCGCTGTTGAAGACAATGAACGCATGAACCTGCGCATCCCGGCGGAGGTGAAGGCAAAGCTTGTCCGTGCGGCAGCCCTGAAGCACACGGACCTTACCAGCTTCGTCACGCAAACGGCTTTGCGTGAAGCCGAAGCCGTGATTGAAGAGGCTGAATCCCTCAAGGCCTCCAGCCGGGATTTCACGAGGATCATGACGCTTCTTGAAAATCCGCCCAAGGCAAATGACCGTCTGGCTGCGGCCATCCACGCTCTGCCTGAATCATTGTGAACCTGCCCGGCTGGCATGAGGAGCCTGTGGCGAAGGCTCATGACCGCGACGCCTTTGATTGCGGGGATGCAGACCTCAATGTCTTCCTGCGGCGCTATGCACGCCAAAGCCATGAGATGAACGCCTCCAAGACCTTCTGTGCAATTTCCGATGCGCAGCCCAACCGCGTTCTCGGTTTCTACACACTCGCTCCGGCCAGTGTCGACTATGCCGAGGTTCCCTCTCACATGACACGGCGGATTGCCCGGCATGAAGTGCCCGGCTTCCGTCTGGCCCGGCTGGCCGTCGATGTTTCCATGGCGGGCAAGGGTCTTGGCGGCCAGTTGCTGGCGGCTGCCGCCCTCAGATGCCTGCGCCTTGCAAATGACGGTGGTGGCCTGTTGCTGATCATCGATGCCAAATCGGACCGGGCAGCGTCCTGGTACCGGAGCTTTGGCGCCGAGCCCTTGCAGGACAGCCCCCTGACGCTGGTCATTCCACTGGCAACCTTTGCCCCGGGCCTCAAAACCAAAGGCCTTCTATAGCTCACAAACCGCGCCCTTCATGAGTTATAGAACACCAGTCTATAGCCCATCCCCTACTCCACCGGCCCACTGCCGCGCATCTTCTTGATCGTGCCGCGGTGCTTCTTGCCTTCGACGCGGCGGCGTTTGGAGGCGAGCGTCGGCCGGGTCGCCTTGCGGGGCTTGTCGCGGTGGGCAGCGCGCGCCAGCAACTCAATCAGCCGGGCCAGTGCGTCGTCCCGGTTCATCTGCTGGGTGCGGAACCGGTCGGCCTGAATGATGATCTCGCCGCTGCGCGTCAGCCGGCTGCCGGCAAGCTCTGCCGCCCGTGCCTTCACATCCTCCGGCAGGCTTGTGTTGCCGGCAAGATCAAAGCGCAGCTGCACGGCGGTCGAAACCTTGTTGACGTTCTGCCCGCCCGGACCGGAGGCGCGGATGAACTCCTCGCGCAGGTCCGCTTCCTCGATGAAAAGCCGCCCGGTCACGGGAATACGGCCGCGCGGCGGCATGCCGTTCTCTTCCGCCATAGTCCCGCCTCCTTTGCTCCCGTCCGCCTGCATTACGGCGGAATTGCGCGCATCCATCTTAAAAAGATTTAACAAAACAATGGCTTGGCAGAATGCCCGGAAAGGCGGATGCTGATCTTGCCTTCCGGAGCGGCCAGCCAAGCCCTCCCCCACAGCGCTCCACGCGCCGCTCCGGGCAAGGCGGATGCTTCCTGCAGGTCCTTATGGCCTGATAACCCAGGAGTTGGTGAAATGAAACTGCAGAAGATGATTGCCCCGGTCCTTGCCGCTTCCTTCCTTGCCACCATGGCAGGCGGCGCATTCGCAGCCACCACGATGAAGCGGGCGGACACCGGAGCACCTGCACAGCACCAGACGCAGCTGCTGACGAAGACTTCGGCCACCAAACCGGCCGCAGCCGCCCAGACGGGCAAGACACAGCAGAAGTCCGCAAGCAGCGGCACGGCCTCCAGTGCCTCTGGCACGGCGCTTCACAAGAAGAAGGGCTGAGCCTTGACCGCCCATCCCGTCAGGAGATCCCCGCCCTGACGCTCCCTGCGGTCTCTCAAGACATCTGACCTCCCGCAAGGGCTGCGGCGCTGCCACTGGCGCCGCAGCCTTTCGCGTTTCAGCCCTATCCCTTTCAGGCCGGTTTCAGCCCCAGAGAAGACAGCACCAGCCCGCAGACCGTCTCCGCCGCCCCTTCGCGGAACTCCGGGTCTTCCAGCGACTTGCCCGTCACCATGCGGATCTGGGTTTCGAAATCGGCATAGTGCTGTGTCATGGCCCAGATCATGAAGATGAGATGCACCGGATCGGCGGGCCGGATCAGCCCCTTGTCCATCCAGAGCCGGATGACACCGGCCTTCTCGCGCACCAGTTCCTTCAGATCCTCCTCCAGCACCTTGCGGATGCGCGGGGCGCCCTGCAGCACCTCGTTGGCAAAGAGGCGCGAGGCTTCCGGCAGATCCGCGGACATCTGCAGCTTCTGGCGGATATAGGCGGTCAGTTCCGAGGCCGGATCGCCCTCCGGATCAAGACGGCGCAAGGGGGCAAGCCAGACTTCCAGAATATAGGCCAGAACCGCCTCATAAATCTCTGTCTTGGAGCGGAAGTAATAGAGCAGGTTCGACTTGGACATGCCCGCCCCGCCGGCAATTGCTTCCAGCGTCGCACCGGAAAAGCCAAGGCGGGAGAACTCGGCCAGCGCCGCATCCAGCAGGCGGCTGCGGTTCAGTTCCTGAATGCGGCTGAGATTGCCATCCTCGTTCTGCGCCGCAGCGCCTGTGCTGCGGGCCGTGCGGGTGCGCGGGCGCGGCGTGCGGGCACGGGCCGGAGGATGGCCGGAAGAAGTCTGATCCGTCATGCCGCACTGTCTCCACCCTGAGCCCCGGTGCAAGCCTTGGGCCTTATGCCGACGCCCGATAGCACGATTCGCACCACGTTCTCCCGGGCCAAGGCGAACTGTGCCTCCGACAGGGGCGCTCCGCCGTTCAGCGTCTCGATCTGATGAATGAAGTCAGCGTAGTGCTGGGTCGTCGCCCAGATCATGTAGAGCAGCGTGCGCGGGTCGACCGGGTCCATCCGCCCCTCCGCCACCCAGCGGTCGATGATGGCAATGCGGCTCGCGGTCCAGTCGCGCAGCGTTGTTTCGAGATAGTCCTGGATGACGGGCGCCCGGTGCAGGATCTCGTTGGCCCAGACCTTGGACCCCATGGGATGCTGCCGGGAAATGTCCATTTTGGTGGTGATGTAGCGGGTCAGCGCCTCTTCCGGATCCTCGCAGTCATCGAAGGAATTGGCCGCTTCCAGCCAGATCGTGAAGATGTTTTCCACCACCTGGCGGTACAGCGCTTCCTTGGTGGCAAAGTAGTAGTGCAGGTTCGCCTTGGGGATGCCGGCCCGGGCGGCGATCATGCCCGTGGTGGCGCCCCGGTAGCCGTGTTCGGCGAACACCGCTTCGGCGGCCTCAAGGATCGCCCGTTCGGTTTCCGCCCGCGCTGTGCTCCGGCTGGATGGCTTGTGCTCCATTGCCCCCCGCTTCCTGTCCCCGCTGCTGGCCAGCCTATTGCGGCGCAGCACATCTGTGGTCAGATTTTCATCCTGCCGATGAAATTATCATCTTGACCGTCTGGTCAAGGATTCATACGCTCCTTGACCAATTGGTCAGGTTTCTTTCGGGCTCTCTCGAAGCGGCCTGACCGCAAAACACAAGACCCCGAACGGGGCATGTCCAGAGATCGACTGGCCCGCACGCGGCAACAAGACTGCGGCAGGCCATGAAGGGAACAGCGCAGGTGCAAAATCGCAAGACGATGACGGACAACCGTGCCCGGCACTGCTAGGCTCAGGCTACCCGTGTTCGCCTGAAGCCGAACCCGTGTGCAAGTTTGCTGCAGCCACGACCGTGTTTCCGTGCCGCATCGGGCCGGAACCGGCAAGGAGGAACTATGTCTGACAAGGCCGCGTCCGCTGCCATTCCCAACAATCTGGAAGCCTTCTGGATGCCGTTCACCTCGAACCGCCAGTTCAAGAAGGCGCCGCGCATGTTCGTCGCGGCCAAGGACATGCATTACACCACGGCCGAGGGCAACAAGGTGCTGGACGGCACGGCCGGCCTGTGGTGCTGCAACGCGGGCCACTCGCGCCCGCGCATCGTGGAAGCGGTGCAGAAGCAGATCGCCGAGCTGGATTATGCCCCGGCCTTCCAGATGGGCCATCCCAAGGCCTTTGAACTGGCGGCCCGCCTTGCCGCCATGCTCCCCTCGCCGATGGACCACGTGTTCTTCACCAACTCGGGTTCGGAAAGCGTCGATACGGCGCTGAAGATCGCGCTCGCCTATCAGCGCGCTATCGGCCAGGGCACCCGCACCCGGCTGATCGGGCGCGAGCGCGGCTATCACGGTGTTGGCTTCGGCGGCATTTCCGTTGGCGGCATCGTCAACAACCGCAAGCATTTCGGCACCATGCTGACCGGCGTCGATCACATCCGCCACACCCATGATCCCGTCCGCAATGCCTTCTCGCGCGGCGAGCCGGAGCATGGCGCGGAATTTGCCGATGACCTGATCAAGGTCATCCAGCTGCATGATCCCTCAACCATCGCCGCCGTCATCGTCGAGCCGGTGGCCGGGTCCACGGGCGTTCTGATCCCGCCGAAGGGATACCTCAAGCGCCTGCGCGAGCTTTGCACCCAGCATGGCATCCTGCTGATCTTCGACGAAGTGATCACCGGTTTCGGCCGCATCGGCACGCCGTTCGCCACCGATTATTTCGACGTGATGCCGGACATGATCACCACGGCCAAGGGCATCACCTCGGGCGTCATTCCGATGGGCGCCGTGTTCTGCACCAAGCAGATCTACGAGACCTTCATGACCGGCCCGGAGCACATGATCGAGCTGTTCCACGGCTATACTTACTCGGCCCATCCGGTCGCCTGCGCCGCAGCGCTTGCCACCCTCGACACCTACGAGGAAGAGGGCCTGCTGACCCGTGCGGCCGATCTTGCCTCCTACTGGGAAGCGGCGGTGCATTCGCTGAAGGACTGCCCGCATGTGATCGACATCCGCAACCTCGGCCTCATCGGCGCCATCGAGCTGGAATCGATCCCCGGCGAGCCGACGAAGCGCGCCTTCTCGGCCTTCCTGAAGGCCTATGAAGACGGCATCCTCATCCGCACCACGGGCGATATCATCGCCCTGTCGCCGCCGCTGATCATCTCGAAGGAGCAGATCGACGAGCTGTTCGGCAAGCTGCGCAAGGTGCTGGAAAACAACATCTGATGAAGCGTTGCGTCAGGGCGGGACCGCCTGCCCTGACGCGGCACCAAAGCCCCGCACACACAACAAGATGATGCCAGACCGCCGCCAGGCCCCCGCTTGCGCGCTCCAAGGCAGAACCCGGAAACGCGACCCATGAAGACCATTCACAACATCATCGCCGGCAAGGAAACGCCCGTCACCTCCGGCAAGGTTTCGCCCGTGTTCAACCCGGCAACCGGCGAGCAGGTGGCCGAACTCGGCCTGTCCAATGCCGCCGATGTGGCCGGTGCCATCGCTGCGGCCAAGGCGGCCTTCCCGGCTTGGCGCGACACGCCGCCGCTGAAGCGCGCGCGGTTCATGTTCCGCTTCAAGGAACTTCTGACAGCCAACGCGGACAACATCGCGCGGGCGATTTCCGCCGAACATGGCAAGACCCATGACGATGCGCTGGGGGAAGTCGCGCGCGGCATCGAGGTCGTTGAATTTGCCTGCGGCATTCCGCATCTGCTGAAGGGTGATTTCGCCCGCAACGTGGGACCAGCCATCGACAGCTATTGCGACCGCCAGCCGCTGGGCGTCGTCGCCGGCATCACGCCGTTCAATTTCCCGGCCATGGTGCCGTTGTGGATGTATCCGATCTCGGTTGCCTGCGGAAACACCTTCATCCTGAAGCCGTCCGAGCGGGACCCTTCCGCCGTCATGGTGGTGTATGAGCTGTTCCGCGAGGCCGGTTTCCCGGAAGGCGTGCTCAACGTGGTTCATGGCGGCAAGGAGGCCGTGGATGTGCTGCTCACCCACCCGGATGTGAAGGCCGTGTCCTTCGTCGGCTCCACCCCGATTGCCGAATATGTCTATGCCACCGGCACCGCCCATGGAAAACGTGTGCAGGCGCTTGGCGGGGCGAAGAACCACATGATCATCATGCCCGACGCGGACATGGATCAGGCCGCCGACGCGCTGATGGGCGCAGGCTACGGCTCTGCCGGTGAGCGCTGCATGGCCATTTCCGTCGCCGTGCCGATTGGCGAGAAGACCGCCGATGCCTTGATCGAAAGGCTGGTGCCGCGTGTGCAGGCCCTCAAGATCGGCCCGGCCACGGACAAGGACGCCGAAATGGGCCCGGTCATCACCGAGGCACACAAGCGCAAGGTGCTGGGCTACATCGATCAGGGCGTCAAGGAAGGCGCAGAGCTGCTGGTCGATGGCCGTGGCTTCTCGCTGCAGGGCTATGAGAACGGCTATTTCGTCGGCGGCACCCTGTTCGACCGGGTCACCCCGGACATGACCATCTACAAGGAAGAGATCTTCGGCCCGGTGCTCTCCGTGGTGCGGGCCAAGGGCTATGACGAGGCGCTCCACCTCATCAGCACCCACGAGTATGGCAACGGCACCGCCATTTTCACCCGCGACGGCGACGCCGCCCGCGCCTTTGCCGACCGGATCGAGGTGGGCATGGTCGGCATCAACGTGCCAATCCCGGTGCCGGTCGCCTATTTCTCCTTCGGCGGCTGGAAGCGCTCGCTCTTCGGCGATCATTCCATCTACGGCCCGGAAGGCGTGCGCTTCAACACCCGCCTCAAGACGGTGACCACCCGCTGGCCGGCCGGCATCAAGGACGGCGCGGTCTTCACCTTCCCCAGCCTCGACTGAGGCTGGCCAGAGGACCAGATCCCGCCAGCGGCGCAATTTTCAAGGCAGAGCACGATGACAGCACTCGGACAGAACCTGAAGATCAACCCGGACCGGCTGTGGGACAGCCTGATGGACATGGCCAAGGTCGGTCCCGGCATTGCAGGCGGCAACAACCGCCAGACCCTGACGGATGCCGATGCCGCAGGACGCAGGCTGTTCCAGTCCTGGTGCGAGGACGCAGGCCTGACCATGGGCGTCGACAAGATGGGCACCATGTTCATGACCCGGGCGGGCGCCGATCCGGACGCCCTGCCCGTCTATGTGGGTTCGCATCTCGACACCCAGCCGACCGGCGGCAAATATGACGGGGTGCTCGGCGTTCTGGCCGGGCTGGAGCTGGTGCGCACGCTGAATGATCTCAGCATCAAGACGAAGCATCCCATCGTTGTCACCAACTGGGCCAACGAGGAAGGCGCCCGCTTTGCTCCTGCGATGCTCGCCTCCGGCGTTTTCGCCGGGGTGCACAGCCTTGACTATGCCTATGGCCGCAAGGACCCGGAGGGCAAGACCTATGGTGATGAGCTGAAGCGCATCGGCTGGCTGGGCGACGAAGAAGTGGGCGCCCGCAAGATGCACGCCTATTACGAGCTGCACATCGAGCAGGGGCCGATTCTGGAGGCTGAAGGCAAGCAGATCGGCGTCGTCACTCATTGCCAGGGCCTGTGGTGGCTGGAATTCACCCTGACAGGCCGCGAGGCGCACACCGGCTCCACGCCGATGAACCTGCGCGTCAACGCTGGGCTTGCCATGTCGCGCATTCTGGAAATGGTCCAGAGCGTTGCCATGGACCATCAGCCCGGCGCCGTTGGCGGGGTCGGTCAGGTCTTCTTCTCGCCCAACTCCCGCAACGTGCTGCCCGGTCAGGTGGTCTTCACCGTCGACATCCGTACACCCGACCTTGCCAAACTCACCTCGATGCGCGCCCGCATCGAGGCGGAAGCCGCCACCATCTGCGAGGCGCTCGGCGTCGGCTGTTCGGTGGAGGCTGTCGGCCATTTCGATCCGGTGACCTTCGACCCGAAACTCGTCTCCAGCGTGCGCTCCGCCGCCGAACGGCTCGGCTACAGCCACATGAACATCATCTCGGGCGCCGGCCACGACGCCTGCTGGGCCGCCAAGGTCGCCCCCGCCACCATGATCATGTGCCCCTGCGTGGGCGGGCTCTCGCATAACGAGGCTGAGGAGATTTCCAAGGAATGGGCGGGCGCGGGCTGTGATGTTCTGCTGCACTCGGTGCTGGAGACGGCGGAAGTGGTGGGGTGAGCATTTTACTTCACCCTTGTGATCCCAACGCTGCCTCTCCTCTCGCGCCGTCCCGGCCTTGTGCCGGGACCTGTAAGGGACGCACGGCATTCGAAGCGGCTGCTGAACGGAGTACAACACGGTAACGCAGGCCTCACTTCAAATAACGGGTCCCGGCACAAGGCCGGGACGGCGCGGAGCGGGATTTAAGGTTTGGAGAGACAAAGGCTCGGAGGACGGATGGTTCTTGAATTTGAAGTCTACAGGTCAGATGGCGATGCAAACTGCGCGCAAATGCCAACCCCACGCACCGTCCCGGCCTTGTGCTGGGACCTGTAAGGGAGACTGGAGCTGAGCCATTTTGTCTACATTCTCGCAAACCAGCCTCATGGCGCGATCTACGTCGGGTCAACGCGGGATTTGAGACAGAGACTGGAACAGCACCGGGCGGGAACTGTGGTGGCGCATACGCGGCGGTACAACATCAAGACCCTCGTCTATTTTGAACAGCATGAAACCGTCATCGAAGCGCTGCACCGGGAGAAAAGGCTGAAACGATGGCCACGGATCTGGAAGGAAAATCTGATCACCGAACACAATCCCGGCTGGTGGGATGTATCGGACCAGATCCCCTACTGAAGACGTGGCATGCAGAAACAACACGGACTTCACGCAGCATAACAGGTCCCGGCACAAGGCCGGGACGGTGCGGAGTGAGGTTGGAAGACAGAGGAACACACACGGCGTGGGTCGGGGGACACTTGTACGGAATCGGGAAATTTCGCTCATGCCCCTCCCCACACGCCGTCCCGGCCTTGTGCCGGGACCTGTAAGGAAGGTACCGCATAGGACGTTGATCCGGTGGTCAAAGAAGACAGAAGAGCCCGCTGATGCAGGCCTCACTCCACATAACAGGTCCCGGCACAAGGCCGGGACGGCGCGGAGTGGGGGGCAAGTCTCGAACAGAACCATGAACCACAGAAAGCACCGCATGACATCGCTGCGCATCGCCATCGAAACACCTGACCAGCCCGAGGTTCTGGAGCTTCTGACGCAGTCGGATGCCTATGCGGACAGTCTCTATCCGCCGGAGGGCAATTTCGGCTCGCCGCTTGAGGATCTGATGCGGGCCGATGTGGATTTCATCGTGGTGCGCAAGGGGGATGGTGAGGCGATCGGCTGCGGGGCGGTGAAGTGGTTCGACGAAGGCAGCGGCGAGCTGAAGCGCATTTTCGTTGATCCGGCCGCACGCGGCATGGGGGCCGGGCGGGCGCTGATGGAGAAGCTGGAACATCTGGCGCGGGAGCGCGGCGTGCGGCAGCTTTATCTGGAAACGGGTGAGCTCAATGTGGAGGCGGTGCGCATGTACAAGGCTTTCGGTTATGCGCCCTGCGGGCCTTTCGGGCCCTATGAGGACAATCCCTACAGCCTGTTCATGAGCAGAAGCCTCAGCGGAAACTGACACGAAGACAGCCGCGCAATGCTTCGCGAAGGGGCAACAGCGCGGAAACGGAAAAAAGGGAACAGACATGGCAAGCACTGTGATCAAGGGCGGAACCGTGGTGACCGCCGACCTCACCTACGAGGCCGATGTGAAGATCGAGGGCGGCAGGATCATCGAGATCGGCAAGAACCTCTCCGGCGATACCGTGCTGGATGCCACGGGCTGCTATGTCATGCCGGGCGGCATCGACCCGCATACCCACCTTGAGATGCCCTTCATGGGCACCTATTCCGCCGATGACTTCGACAGCGGCACCCGCGCGGCGCTGGCGGGGGGCACCACGATGGTGGTGGATTTCGCCCTGCCCTCGCCCGGCCAATCGCTGCTGGAGGCGCTGTCCATGTGGGACAACAAGTCCACCCGCGCCCATTGCGACTATTCCTTCCACATGGCGATCACTTGGTGGGGCGAGACGGTCTTCAACGAGATGGAAACCATCGTTCGCGAGAAGGGCATCAACACCTTCAAGCATTTCATGGCCTACAAGGGCGCGCTGATGGTGAATGACGACGAGATGTTCGCCTCGTTCCAGCGCTGCGCCGAACTGGGGGCCTTGCCGCTCGTCCATGCGGAAAACGGCGATGTGGTCGCCTCGCTGCAGCAGAAGCTGTTGGCCGAAGGCAACAACGGGCCGGAGGCGCATGCTTACTCCCGTCCGCCGGAAGTGGAAGGCGAGGCCACCAACCGCGCCATCATGATTGCCGACATGGCCGGTGTGCCGGTCTATATCGTCCACACCTCGTCCGAACAGGCGCATGAGGCGATCCGCCGGGCGCGCCAGAACGGCATCCGTGCCTATGGCGAGCCGCTGATCCAGCATCTGACGCTGGACGACAGCGAATACCGCCATGCCGACTGGGACCACGCCGCCCGCCGGGTGATGAGCCCGCCGTTCCGTGACAGGAAGCATCAGGACAGCCTCTGGGCCGGCCTTGCCTCCGGCTCGCTGCAGGTGGTGGCGACGGACCATTGCGCCTTTACCACGGATCAGAAGCGCTTCGGCCTTGGCGACTTCACCAAGATCCCGAACGGCACCGGCGGCCTGGAAGACCGTATGCCCATGCTTTGGACTTACGGCGTTGCAACGGGCCGGCTGACGATGAACGAATTCGTCGCCGTTACCTCCACCAACATCGCCAAGATCATGAACATGTATCCCAAGAAGGGCGCCATTCTCGTGGGCGCGGATGCGGATATCGTGGTCTGGGACCCGGCGAAGGAAAAGACCATTTCCGCCGCCAGCCAGCAGTCGGCCATCGACTACAACGTCTTCGAAGGCAAGACGGTGAAGGGCCTGCCCCGCTTCACCCTCACCCGTGGCCGTGTGGCCGTGGAAGACGGCACGGTGCGCCCGCAGGAAGGCCACGGCCAGTTCGTCAAGCGCGAGCCCTATCAGGCGGTCAACAAGGCGCTTTCCACCTGGAAGGAACTCACCGCCCCCCGCAAGGTGGAACGCACCGGCATTCCGGCGAGCGGAGTGTGAGACAGACCATGGCCGTCCGTCTCCCCGGCCCTTGTGCCTTCGTCATGCTTCTGCTTTGCGGCAGCGCCCTGGCCGCAGACGGCACGGGCCGGCTCGACGGACGTTACGGGGATGAGGAGGGCTGTATCCTTGCACGCACCGGCAGCACGGCGGGAGACGGTTTTTTCTTTCTGATGGATGATGAGGGCATTTCAACCGCCGTGTCATATTGCGCCTTTTCGGCAGAGCGCAAGACAGGCGCAGACGGCATTGAAATCGAGGCGCAATGCCGCGAGGAGGGCGAGGAAGAAGCGGTGCCATTCACCCTCATCCTTTCGCAGCAGGCAGATGGCTATCTCGTCACCTTTCCGGACGGAATGAGCTGGGGGCCACTGATGCGGTGCCTGCCGTAAGCTGGCAGAAGAGCAGTGAAAATGGGCGAGAGGCATCCGCATGACACGGGGAAAATCCGGCGGCGGGTGAGCAGCAACAGCGGGGAACGATGAACGTGACGAGTGCAGCAGTTGAGCGGCCAGCCGCCTCCCAGCCGGTGATTTCGGCGAAGGATCTGTGCCTGACCTTCGAGACGAATGACGGGCCGGTCCATGCCCTGTCGAACATCAATCTGGACATTGCCAAGGGCGACTTCGTCTCCTTCATCGGCCCATCGGGCTGCGGCAAGACCACGCTGCTGCGCGTCATCGCCGATCTGGAGCAGAAGACCTCCGGCGAGATCAGCGTCAACGGCACCACCCCGGAAAATGCCCGCCTCGACCGCTCCTACGGCTATGTGTTTCAGGCCGCCGCGCTCTATCCCTGGCGCACCATCGAGAAGAACATCGCCCTGCCGCTGGAAATCATGGGCCTTGCCAGGGCGGAGCAGCGCAGGCGCATTGCCGACGTGCTGGAGCTGGTGGAACTCGGCGGCTTTGCCCGCAAATACCCCTGGCAGCTCTCCGGCGGCATGCAGCAGCGCGCGTCCATTGCGCGCGCCCTTGCCGTTCAGCCCGATCTCCTGCTGATGGACGAGCCCTTCGGCGCGCTGGACGAAATCGTGCGCGATCACCTCAATGACCAGCTGCACCAGCTCTGGGCCAAGACGAACAAGACGGTCGTCTTCGTCACCCACTCCATTCCGGAAGCGGTCTATCTCTCCACCAAGATCGTCGTCCTGTGCCCGCGCCCGGGCCGTATCTATGACATCATCGAAAGCGATCTGCCGCGCAAGCGGACGCTGGACATGCGCGAGAGCCCGGAATTCCTGAGGATCGCCCACCGGGTGCGCGAAGGGCTGAAGGCGGGGCATGCCTATGATGACTGACAAGGGCAAAACCGCACGGCTTCTCTCGGGCTCCACCCTGCCCGTCCTCACGCTCCTGCTGGCGATCCTCGGCCTCTGGTATGTGGCAACGATCGCCCTCAATGCCCCGTTCCAGCGCGACATCTATGCCCGCGCCGGCCAGACGGATGTGCCTTTCACACAGCTGGTCGCCGACACCATGATGCAGGAACGGCCCGTCATGCCTTCGCCGCAGCAGGTGGCGGTGGAAATCTGGGACACGACGGTCAACAGGCGCATCACCTCCAACCGCAGCCTGTTCTACCACACCGGCATCACGCTCTCCTCGACGCTGACCGGCTTTGCCATGGGAACGCTGCTCGGCATTCTCCTGGCCGTCGGCATCGTGCACAGCCGCGTTCTGGACAAGTCGCTCATGCCCTGGGTGATCACGTCCCAGACCATTCCGATCCTGGCGATCGCGCCCATGATCATCGTCGTCCTCAATGCCGTGGGGATTTCGGGGCTTCTGCCCAAGGCCATGATCTCGACCTACCTGTCCTTCTTTCCTGTGACCGTAGGCATGGTGAAGGGGTTGCGCTCGCCGGAAATCATCCACATGGACCTGATGCACACCTATTCGGCGACGAAGCTTGAAACCTTCTGGAAGCTGCGCCTGCCCTATGCGGTGCCCTATCTCTTTACCTCGATGAAGGTCGGGATTGCCGCAAGCCTCGTTGGCGCCATTGTTGGCGAGCTGCCGACCGGGGCCGTTGCGGGTCTCGGGGCGCGGCTGCTGGCCGGGTCCTATTACGGCCAGACGGTGCAGATCTGGTCGGCGCTGATCATGGCCGCCGTTCTCGCCGGGCTTCTGGTTTCCCTCATCGGCCTTGCCGAAAAAATCACCCTCCGCCGCATGGGGATGAGCCGATGATCCAGTCCCGGCACAGCACCTCCTTCAGCAGCACGGCGTTCATTGCCGGTGCCAGTCTGCTTCTCACCGTCATTGGCCTCACCAGCCTCATCTTCACGCCGGATCTCGGCGTGGTCGAAATGCCGCGTGTTGCCATCGCAGTCAGCCTCATGGCCATCATGGGCGTGCGCATCATGCTCGGTTTCCAGCAGAACCGCATCGGCGACGTGGCCATCGGCATCGTCACCGCCATATCCGCCCTGCTGCTGATCGGCGTTGCGCATCATCACCGTGGGCAGGCCGCTCCCGGCTTCTGGGCGCTGGTGGTGGCCATCTGGCTGTCCGCCTGGCTTCTGGCAAGCCGCCTCTCCGCCTGGCGGGGGCTTGGCAAGACGGCGGCGCGAGTCGTCAATCTGGCCATTCCGCTCGTCTTTGGCCTGACACTGCTGGCCCTGTGGGAGCTGATCACCGTTGGCGCCGGGGTGCCGCAGGTGCTGCTGCCCGCTCCCTCCGCCATCGGCTTGCGCATTGCCGGATCCCTGCCCATCCTCTGGGCCGATTTCCAGCAGACGTTTTTGAAGGCGGTGATCTTCGGTTATGTGGCGGGCTGCGGCTCGGGTTTTCTCGTGGCCCTCATCGCCGACCGGGTGCCCTTCCTGAAGCGCGGCCTTTTGCCCATCGGCAATCTGGTCTCGGCCCTGCCGATCATCGGCGTCGCACCCATCATGGTCATGTGGTTCGGCTTTGACTGGCCGTCGAAGGCAGCGGTGGTCATCATCATGACCTTCTTCCCCATGCTGGTGAACACGGTGGCCGGCCTTGCCGCAGCCGATGCCATGCAGAAGGACCTGATGCGCACCTACGCGGCCAGCCACGGCCAGACTCTGGTGAAGCTGCGCCTGCCCATGGCGCTGCCCTTCATCTTCAACGCGCTGAAGATCAACTCCACCCTCGCCCTCATCGGCGCCATCGTGGCGGAGTTCTTCGGCACCCCCATCGTCGGCATGGGCTTCCGCATCTCGACGGAAGTGGGCCGGATGAACCTCGACATGGTCTGGGCGGAAATCGCCGTGGCGGCGCTGGCCGGCTCCCTGTTCTACGCCGCTGTTTCGGCGGTGGAACGCTGGGCCACCTTCTGGCACCCGTCCCAGAGAGGGTGAGCGAAAACAGGCCCCGCAGCTTCACGCGGGGCCTGCAAGCCGGTAAGGTCCGGGTCCCGACATTCCCTCCCTACCGGATTCTCCCATGAAACCTGGCCGCGATATCTCCGTTCTCATCGACATCATGGCGGCGCTGCGCACGCCGGTGACCGGTTGCCCCTGGGACCTGGAGCAGGACTTCGGAACCATCGCGCCCTACACGGTGGAAGAAGCCTATGAGGTGGCCGAAGCCATCAGCCGCAATGATCTGGATGATCTGCGCGAGGAACTGGGCGATCTGCTGCTGCAGGTGGTCTATCACGCCCGCATGGCCGAGGAAGACGGCGTCTTCAGCTTTCCCGATGTGGTCGAGGCGATCACGAAGAAGATGATCCGCCGTCATCCGCATGTCTTCGGCAGCGAGGAAGCCCGCTCCTCCGGCATGGCCAAGGGCATGTGGGACAGGATCAAGGCCGAGGAGAAGGCCGAGCGCAAGGCCCGCCGGGCAGCCATGGGCCTGCCGGACACAGAGCCCGGCTATCTCGACGCGGTGCCTTCCGCCTTCCCTGCCCTGATGGAAGCGGAGAAGATCCAGCGCCGCGCCGCGAAGGTGGGTTTCGACTGGGACACGCTCGCCCCGGTCTTTGCCAAGATCCGCGAGGAACTGGACGAACTGGAAGCGGAACTCACGGACCATACACCGCCAGCAGTCACCGGTTCCGTGCCCGATGCGGTGAAGGACGAGCTGGGCGACGTGCTCTTTGCCGTTGCCAATCTCGCCCGTCATCTCGAAGTGGAGCCGGAGGCAGCCCTGAAGCGGACCAACGCCAAGTTCCGCCGCCGCTTCGCCGCCATCGAAGCCGAAGCTGCCCGGCGCGGCACCACGCTGGAAGCGCTCACTCTGGACGAAATGGAAGAGATCTGGCAGGCCGCGAAGGGAAAGTAAGGCGGCTAATCACCCTAGCGTCGTCCCGGCCAAGCGCAGCGCGAGCCGGGAAGCACTCGTTCTCAGAGCGGTGAATGTCTTGCCGAAACAGTCAGGCAAACTGGCTTGAGAGCTCCTCAAGCGCTCTGCAAGCGAGTGGATCCCGGGTCCTCACTGCGTTCGGCCCGGGATGACCGCTGCTCGTGTGGTAATGCCAAATCCCGATAAGCTTGACTCATCGGGATTTGGTCAAGCCCGTGCGGCGCTTGAGCCTTTTCAAGGCGTGATGCGTCAGCATCTCAGAGCCTTGGTATAAAGGCACCGGCCATTTCCGGCAGCCTTCTCAATCCGCCCCGGAGATATAGGCGCCGTAGCGGCTGCGGAAGGGGCCCTTCTGCTTGTCGGAGATGCGCACCGTCAGCTCGATGACCTCTTCGCCGTCGGCCCGATCCAGCACCTCCCCCATCTGGTAGAGGCCCGCCAGCAGTTCGCCCTCCGTCACCGGGAGCGCCAGCTCGAAACGGTCGTCGCCCACGGCCATGAAGGCCTCAATGCGGGACAGCAGCGCAGGAATGCCGTCACCCGTCAGCGCCGAGAGCGCGATGGCACCGTCCGGACCGTTGGCTTCCAGCAGCTTCGCGCGGCGCTCGGGATCGAGGTTGTCGATCTTGTTCCACACTTCCACCACCGGTGCACCGGTCTGCGGATTGACGCCAAGGTCGGCCAGCGTGCGGCCCACATCCACCGACTGGGCGTCGCTGTCCTCGTGCGAGATGTCGCGCACATGCAGGATAAGATCGGCTTCCAGCACCTCTTCCAGCGTAGCGCGGAAAGCGGCGACCAGATGGGTCGGCAGTTCGGAGATGAAACCCACCGTGTCGGACAGGATCACCTCGCGTCCATGCGGCAGGCGGATGCGGCGGAGCGTCGGATCGAGCGTGGCAAACAGAAGGTCCTTGGCGAACACATCCGACTGCGTAAGCCGGTTGAACAGCGTCGACTTTCCGGCGTTGGTGTAGCCGACCAGCGCGATGACCGGCTGCGGGATCTTCTTGCGCTTCTTGCGGTGCAGGTCACGGGTGCGGCGCACCTGCTCCAGCTCCCGCTCCAGCCGCATGATCTTGTCCTGGATCTGGCGCCTGTCCGCTTCGATCTGGGTTTCACCGGGGCCGCCCATGAATCCGACACCGCCGCGCTGGCGCTCAAGGTGGGTCCAGGAGCGGACAAGGCGGCTCTTCTGCCAGGTCAGATGGGCAAGGTCCACCTGCAGGCGGCCTTCCTTGGTGCGGGCGCGGGCGCCGAAGATCTCCAGGATCAGACCGGTCCGGTCGATCACCTTGGTCTTCATCGCCTTTTCGAGATTCCGCTGCTGGATCGGCGTCAGCGCATGGTCGATCACGACCACGTCCACATCGCCCTCTTCCGCCGCACGCGCGATTTCCTCCACCTTGCCGGGGCCCAGCAGGGTTGCCGGGCGCGGCGTGTGGATGCGCGCGATGGAGGCGGAAACGATCTCAAGCTCAATGGCGGCACACAGGCCGACGGCCTCTTCCAGCCGCGCCTCGGGCGTGCGCGTCGGAGGCGGCGTGCCTTCAAAGCCTTTGGGAAGCCGTTCCGGCAGAACCGGCTCGATCACCAGCGCCCGGGAAGACGGTCCCTTGAAGACAAGTTCACCGCCGTGGGCGGCGGGCTCACCATGGCCACCGTCCCTGCCCCGGCTGTCTTCCCCGTCCAGCCAGTCCTGATCTTCAAATTCGTTGCCGGAGCTGCCCTCTCCGGCCTGTCTGTTCTTGCGAGCCAATCAGGCGCCTGCTTTTTCGGCGCCTTCTTCACCGCCTTCGAACAGCTGCACGGGGCCGTTCGGCATGATGGTCGAAATGGCATGCTTGTAGACAAGCTGGGAATGACCATCCCGGCGCAAAAGAACACAGAAATTATCAAACCACGTCACCACGCCCTGCAGCTTCACGCCGTTGATGAGGAAGATCGTCAGCGGAACTTTCTGCTTGCGAAGGTAGTTGAGGAAGGTGTCCTGCAGATTCTGTGCACGCTCAGCCATGAGTCTTCTTATCCTGTTTCTGTCGTCCGCGGCCGGGGCATCTGACATGTTCTTGTTGTGCGACCGGCAAGCGAGGCAAAAAACACAAACGTAAGCGCCTCTCCCGGATGAACCGGGCGCCGGTATTCAAGTTTACAACAAGTCCCGTCCGTTACCCCAGCACTATTTCATATCATCAATATATTTCATCAAGATGGGTTGCTGTGTGGAACTGCTTGCGCAGCTCCGTCGCAACACTTCCCGGATGGCCGTTGCCGATCGAAGCCCCATCGAGACTGACCACCGGCATGCAGATGGTGGAGGCGGCCGTCACGAAAGCCTCACGCGCGGTCTTGGCCTCTTCCAGCGTAAACGGACGCTCCTCAAAGCGCAGGCCCTCGCGCTCAACCAGATCCAGAACCACGCTGCGGGTGATGCCGCGCAGAATGCCGCTTTCGGCCGGGCGCGTCACCAGCACGCCGTCCTTGGTCACGATCCAGGCATTGGTCGAACCGCCTTCGGTCACAAAGCCGTCCTGATCCACATACCAGACTTCCTTGGCGCCCTGCTCGCGGGCGTATTGCTTGGCCAGCACGTTCGGCAGCAGGCCAACGGTCTTGATGTCCACGCGCGGCCAGCGGTTTTCCGGGTGGCTGACAACGGCAATGCCGGTTTCGGCCTGCTTGTCGGAGGCTGCCGGGTTCGCCGGCTTGGCCGTGATCACCAGCGTCGGCGCGATGGGCGTCAGCGGGAAGAAGTGATCGCGCCGGGCCACACCGCGCGTCACCTGCATGTAGACGATGCCGTTGCGCACTTTGTTGCGGCGGATGACTTCCTTCAGAACCAGCGTCAGCGGCTTATGTTCCATCGGCATGGGGATGCGCAGCTCGCTGCAGGAGCGCTCCAGACGCGCCAGATGGCGCGGACCATCGACCAGATTGCCCTGCCAGACCTCGCAGACCTCATAGACGCCATCGGCAAACTGATAGCCACGGTCTTCCACATGCACGGCGGCCGAAGAGTGCGGCAGGTACTGTCCATTCACATAGGCAATGCGGCTCATGAGAACTCCTTACGGCAAAGGCCGGAGCGTTGGGCGGGCAAGGCGGGAGGCGGGTACGGGAGGGTACCCTTTCGGCACATCCTGACCGGCGGATCAGAAGAATTCAAGGCTGACGCGGAACATCTGCTCCACCTGGCGCACCCGATTGGCCATGGCAAACATGACGATCCGGTCGCGCGCCTGGATCTGCACATCGCCATTAGGGGTCAGCACCTTGCCATTGCGGAACACCGCACCAATGCGGATACCGTCCTGCAGGTCAACTTCCCGCAAGGGGCGGCCCACCAGCGGCGAGGTTTCCAGCGCTTCGGCCTCGATGATCTCCGCCGCGCCATTGTGCAGCGACTGGACGCCGCGGATGCGGCCCCGGCGCACATGCTGGAGAATGCGGGAGATCGTCACGGCACGCGGATTGATGAAGGCATCGATCCCCAGCGCATTGGCAAAGGCCGGATAGCTCGGGTTGTTGAGCAGCGACAGGTTGCGCTTGCAGCCAAGCTTCTTGGCCATGACGCAGGAGAGGATGTTCACCTCGTCATCATTGGTCAGCGTGATCATGGTATCGGCGGTTTCAACATCCGCTTCTTCCAGGATCCCCTGATCCAGCGCGCTGCCGTGAAGAATCACGGTGCGCTTCAGCTCATTGGCAATGCCGACAGCCCGCTCGCGGGACGATTCGATGATCTTCACACGGGTGGATGTCTGGCGCTGCTCAAGGGCGCGGGCCACGTAAAGGCCAATGTTGCCGCCGCCGGCAATGACGACACGGGTGGCCTCCGGTTCCTCGTGACCGAAGATGCCGAGGGTGCGGCGCACCTGATCGCGGCGGGCCACCACATAGGCAAGGTCGCCCACCAGCATGCTGTCGGAGCTTTTGGGTGCAAACAGCTTGCCGCCCCGGTTGATGCCGACGACCACGGAGCCAAGATCGGGGAACAGATCGGTCAGCTGGCGCAGCGGCGTGTCGACAACCGGGCAGTCTTCCTCGCAATTGACGCCGATGACCACGACCTGATCATCGGCAAAGCGCATGGTCTCCACCGCGCCGGGCAGCGACAGGCGGCGCAGCACCATGTCCCCCACCTCGATCTCGGGCGAGATGATCACGTCGATGGGCAGGTTTTCGCGGGCGAAGAGATTGCGCCAGCGGCCCTGGAGATAGCTCTGGGCGCGCACGCGCGCGACCTTGGTCGGCACATTGAAGAGGGAATGGGCCACCTGGCAGGCGACCATGTTCACCTCGTCATAGAGCGTGACGGCGATGATCATGTCCGCTTCGTCGGCACCGGCCTGCGCCAGCACATCCGGATGGGCGCCGTTGCCGACGAAACCGCGCACGTCGAGCTGATCACCGATGGCAGCAATCAGCTTCGACGACGAATCGATCACCGACACATCGTTCTGTTCCGCAGCCAGACGTTCGGCGATGCCGTAACCGACCTGCCCTGCCCCGCAAATGACGACCTTCATCGGTCACATGTCCCCGTTTGAAGCGCTTTCACGGCGCTTGTCTCACGATAGACCTAACGACTTCAGCTTGCGATGCAAGGCCGAACGTTCCATGCCCACGAATTCTGCGGTGCGCGAGATGTTGCCGCCAAAGCGCTTGATCTGCGCCTGAAGATATTCACGCTCGAACACTTCGCGTGCATCGCGCAGCGGCATGGACATCAGATGCTCGCCGCCGCCATTGGCCGGAAGGCTGGGCACCATGGAGCCGACTTCCGAAGGCAGGAGATCCGCCGTGATCACGGCCTCGGGATCGGCCCGGGTGAGGATCATCAGCCGCTCCACATTGTTGCGCAGCTGGCGGATGTTGCCGGGCCAGTCGTGGGTCTGCAGAACGGCCATGGCGTCATCGCCGATGCGGCGCATGGGAAGGCCTGCGGAGGCGGAGATCTGCTCCATGAAGTGACGCACCAGGATCGGCACATCCTCGCGCCGCTCCGCCAGCCCCGGCACGCGCAGCGGCACCACGCCAAGGCGATGATAAAGATCCTCGCGGAAGGCGCCGCTGGCGATTTCCTCTTCGAGATTGCGGGCGGTCGAGGAGAGAATGCGCACGTCCACCTGCACGCGGGTGGAACCGCCAAGACGGGTGAAGGTCTGGTCCACCAGCACCCGCAGGATCTTGCCCTGCGTCTCGCGCGGCATGTCGGCCACTTCATCGAGATAGAGCGTGCCGCCATGCGCCTCTTCCAGCGCGCCAACCTTGCGCAGGTTGCCGCCTTCGTCCTCGATGCCGAAGAGCTCCTCTTCCATGCGGTCGGGGGTGATGGTCGCGGCGTTGATGGCGACGAATGGCCCCTTGGCGCGCGGCGACAGCTCATGCACCTGCCGCGCCGCCAGTTCCTTGCCTGCGCCCGATGGGCCGGAAATCAGAATGCGGCTGTTGGTGCCGGCGATCCGCTCGATGGTCTGGCGCAGCTGGTTGATGGCCGACGATTCGCCGATGAAGCGGGACGCATCGCCGCTGCGCTGTTTCAGGTCCCGGATCTCGCGCTTCAGCATGGAGGCTTCCAGCGCGCGCTCCGTGATCAGCAGCAGCCGGTCGGCCTTGAACGGCTTTTCGATATAGTCATAGGCGCCGCGCTTGATGGCGGAAACGGCGGTTTCCACATTGCCGTGGCCGGAAATGATGACGACCGGCAGATCCTTGTCCTGGGCCTTGATCTCGTCCAGCAGCGCCAGCCCGTCGAGGCGGCTGCCCTGAAGCCAGATGTCCAGCACCACGAGGGATGGCCGCCGCTCCTTGATGGCGGCAAGCGCCGTGTCACTGTCGCTGGCCGTGCGCGTGCCATAACCCTCGTCATCAAGGATGCCGGCGATCATCTCACGGATATCGGTCTCGTCATCGACGATCAGGATGTCATAGGCCATGGCTCGTCACTTGTTCTCTGGTCTCTGATTGGGATCCGGACTGCGCTCTTCCGGCCTGCGCCGTGCTGTCTTCTGCGGCGGGCGGTCCAATGATGAGGCGCACCATGGCGCCGGTTTCGTCCGGGGCGAGGTCCGGCGCGTCCAGCAGCTCGATGCTGCCATTGTGGTCTTCCATGATCTTGCGCACGATGGCGAGGCCAAGGCCGGTGCCCTTTTCGCGCGTCGTCATGTAGGGCTCCAGCAGCTTCTGCCGTTCCTGCTTCGGCAGGCCGATGCCATTATCGATAATATCGATCAAAGCCTTGCCGTTTTCATGGCTCAGCCGGATGCGGATGCGGCCCTTGGGCAAATTGTCTCCGCTGCGGCCGGAAATCGCCTCGGCCGCATTCTTGATCACGTTGGTGAGTGCCTGACCGATCAGGCGGCTGTCGAAGCAGGCTTCGATGCTCTCTTCCGGCAATTCGGTCTTCACCTCGATTTCCGGATTGCCGACACTCTGCATGAAAGCAGCTTCGCGCACCGTGTTGCGCAGGTCCGCCATGGACTTGGCGGGCTTGCGCATGCGGGCAAAGGAGGAGAACTCGTCCACCATCTGACCGATATCGCCAACCTGCCGGATGATCGTGTCGATGCACTGGTCAAAGACCGAACGGTCGTCTTCCACCTTCTTGCCATAACGGCGGCGGATGCGCTCGGCTGACAGCTGGATCGGGGTCAGCGGGTTCTTGATCTCATGGGCGATGCGCCTTGCCACATCCGCCCAGGCCGAATTGCGCTGCGCGGATACAAGGTCGGTGATGTCATCCAGCGTCACCACATAACCATGCTCGCGCCGGGTGGAGAGTTCGGTGGTGATGCGCGCATTCACGGTCCGCTCGCGCCCGCCGATCCGCAGGGAAATCTGCGTTTGCTTGATACGGTCGCTTTCCTTCGCCAGGGCTTCGCGGACGAAGGCCTCCAGCTCCGGAATGACATCGGCCAGCGGACGGTCGAGGATTTCGCTCTCCTCCACCCTCAGCAGATCCCGCGCCGAACGGTTGACGAGCGTGATGGCCCCGTCATCATCGATGCCGATCACACCGGTGGTGACGCCGGAGAGAACGGCCTCGGTGAAGCGTCGGCGGCGGTCGATCTGCTCGTTGGCCGCCAGCAGTGCATCGCGCTGGCCGCGCAACTGGCCGGTCATGTTGTTGAAGGTGGTGCCGAGATTGGCGAGATCGCCCTCCGACTTCTCGGTCATCACTTCCACATAGAGATTGCCCTTGGAAACCTGATCCGCCGCCGAAATCAGACGCCGGATGGGCGACACCAGCCGGTTGGCGAAGCCGAAGCCGATCCAGATGGCGGACAGCAGCAGCACCAGCGCCACGCCCAGATAGACGAGCGCGAAGGCGATCTGCACGCCAAAGCGGCTGCGCTCCAGCTGGCTGTATTCACTCGCCCCCTCTTCGGCGAGGCGCTGGTAATCCAGCACACGCTGATCCACCGTCCGGGCGACATAAAGATACATGCCGTCATAGGCATCCAGTTTGACGATGCCGCCGACCAGATTGGACCGGCCCGGCGCGATCAGCACCGCCTCGCCCTGATCCGCCTTGGCATAGACGTCGTTCGGCGGCAGCAGGATGTTGACATCGGGCACCAGGATGACGCGGGTGACGACCGTGCCATCTGCTTTCAGCAGGAACGCCGCCACGATGCCGCGCAGCTGCGCCTGACCGGCGAAGAAGGCATCAAAGCGCGTGGGCTCGAATTCATAGACGGCCTTGGCCTGATCCACATCCTGCGACATGGCGATCAGATCGCCGCGCAGCACGCGGGCATGTTCCTGCAGATAGGCCTGCGCCACAGTCAGGGCATTGTCGATGATCTGGCGGGTGCGCTGCTCGAACCAGCGGTCAAGGCCCTGATCCAGCGTAATTGCCGCAACGATCGCCATCAGGATGGCGGGAACGGCGGCAATCAGAGAGAACATGGCGACAATGCGCACATGAAGCCGCGCGGCCGCCCTGCCCCTTCGCCGCGCCTGCATCAGCTTGAAGATTTCCCGGCCGATCATGCCGACCAGAGCGGCGCCAAGCCCGCCATTGACCATCATCGCGACCCAGACGACTTCCGGCGTCGGCGCAATCGGGGTGAGCCCCGTCAGGACGGCAAAGGTGACAGAAATCGCCAGGAGAGCAGCCAGCATGACGGCCAGCCCGGCTCGGCGGCCAGCGCGGCCGCGCGACCCCTGGTCCAAATCCGCGGGCGGGTCACGTTCCAGTATCATCAGTCCTCAAGGCAAGGCGGAGGGAAGAATCAGAAATGCAACGCCGGCACAAATGCGCGGCTTTGTTACCACACACTGTTGCCTAAATGCGACAAGAATGCGGCCAGCCCTCTTCCAGGTCCGCGTCACTACGGACTTCTTCGCCGTTGCATATGCATAGGGGGCATGCCCATAAATCAGCTGGACGGACGTGAAGCTGCAATAATACGCTGAACAGTGATCTGCTTTCATAGGGGCTGAAGCAAAGATGACGAAGAAAATCCTTTTGATCGTTGCAACGGTTGTTGCCGTCATTGCAGGGGCTGTCTTTGCCTGGTTTGCAACGCGCCCCACACTTCCGCCGGAAATCGCTACGGCGAATGGCCGCATCGAAGCCGAAACCGTTCAGATCGCTGCCAAGACCGGCGGGCGGGTGCTGGAAGTGACTGTCCGGGAAGGTGATCTGGTACAAGCCGGCACGGTTCTCGCCCGGATTGACACGGATGAGCTGGATGCCCGCAAGGCTGGCGCCGTGGCCCAGGTCAGCGCCGCCGAGGATGCGGCCAATACGGCAGAGGCGCTGATCGCACAGCGTGAAAGCGAACTGAAGCTGGCGGATCAGTCCCTTCAGCGCGCGATAACCCTGCGGGAAAACGGCCATGTCTCGCAGCAGGAGCTGGATCAGCGCCAGACCGCCCGCGAAACCGCCGAAGCCGCACTCAGAGCAGCCCGGGCACAGCTCGCCAATGCCCGCAACACCGTCACGGCGGCGCAGGCCGAGGTGGCCCGGATCGAATCCCTGATCCGCGACAGCGTCCTGACCGCGCCGATCACCGGCCGCGTGCAGTACCGGCTGGCGGAGCCCGGCGAAGTGGTGGCAGCCGGCGGCCGTGTGCTGACGCTGCTCAATCTCACCGACGTCTACATGACCGTCTATCTGCCGACCGCCAGCGTCGGCCGCGTCTTCATCAAGGCCGAGGCGCGGATCGTGCTGGATGCGGCTCCCGATCTTGTGATTCCGGCCAGTGTCTCCTTTGTCGCCGCCGATGCCCAGTTCACCCCGCGCGAGGTGGAGACCCGCTCCGAGCGGGACAAGCTGATGTTCCGCGTCAAGCTGCGCATCGATCCGGCCCTGCTCACCGAATATCTAGAGATGGTCCGCACCGGTTTGCCCGGCGAGGCCTATGTGATGATGGCGCCGCCCGTGGCATGGCCGGATTCCCTGGCGGTGCGTCTGCCGGCACCCCGGTGAGGCGGTCATGACACAGGCCCCCTTGCAGGCTTCGCCCGCTTCCACCGTGGCACGTCTGACCGGCGTGTCGCATCTCTACGGCAAGACACGGGCACTTGATGGGGTGACGCTCGCCCTGCCCGCAGGCGGCATGATCGGCCTTATCGGGCCGGATGGCGTCGGCAAGTCCACCCTTTTGGCCCTGCTGTCAGGCGCCCGCAAGATCCAGACGGGCACGGTGGAGGCGCTCGGCGGCGATATGGCCAATGCCCGCCACCGCCGCGCCGTGCTGCCACGCATAGCCTATATGCCGCAGGGCCTTGGCAAGAACCTCTACATGGACCTGACGGTCGCGGAGAACCTGGAGTTCTTCGGCCGCCTCTTTGGGCAGGACCGGCGGGAACGCCAGCGCCGCATTGCGGAGCTGACCGTTGCGACCGGCCTTGATCCCTTCCTTGACCGCCCGGCGGGGAAACTCTCCGGCGGCATGAAACAGAAACTCGGGCTGTGCTGCTCGCTCATTCACGATCCGGACCTGCTCATTCTGGATGAGCCGACCACGGGCGTTGATCCCCTGTCCCGCCGCCAGTTCTGGACGCTGATCGACACCATCCGCACATCGCGCCCCGGCATGACCGTGGTGGTGGCCACCGCCTATATGGACGAGGCGGAGCGTTTCGGCCATCTGGTGGCCATGCATGGCGGGAAAATACTGGCGGAAGGCAGCGCAGCGGACCTGAAGGAAAAAGGACAGGCCGCAACGCTGGAGGCCGCCTTCGTCAACCTGCTGCCGGAATACGCCAACCAGCCGCACCAGAGCCTCACCGTGCCGCCTTATGAAGGCAATGGCGAGGGTCCGGCCATCGTCGCGCAGGATCTGGTGCAGCGCTTCGGCAGTTTTACCGCCGTTGATCATGTCAGCTTCGAGATCCGGCGCGGCGAAATCTTCGGCTTTCTCGGGTCCAACGGCTGCGGCAAGTCCACCACCATGAAGATGCTGACCGGTCTGCTGCCGCCCAGCGAAGGCAAGGCCTGGCTCTTCGGCGAGGAGATCGATGCGCGCAACCTGAACACCCGCAAGCGCGTCGGCTACATGTCGCAGGCCTTCTCGCTTTATGGCGAGCTGACGGTGCGCCAGAACCTGACGCTGCATGCCCAGCTCTTCCATATGCCGGCAGCGGAAATCCCCGGCCGCGTCGATGAACTGCTGCAGACCTTCCGCCTGACGGATCATGCCGATGCCCTGCCCGGCTCCCTGCCCCTTGGCGTGCGCCAGCGCCTGTCTCTTGCCGTTGCCATTGTTCACCGGCCCGATGTGCTCATTCTCGATGAGCCGACCTCCGGCGTTGATCCGGTTGCCCGGGACGAGTTCTGGAGCCTCTTGATCGATCTGGCCCGCAAGGACCGGGTGACGATCTTCCTCAGCACCCATTTCATGAACGAAGGTGAGCGCTGCGACCGCATTTCCCTGATGCATGCGGGCAAGGTGCTGGCCTGCGGCGCGCCGGACGAGCTGGTGCGCAGCTACGGCGCCGCCACACTGGAAGAGGCCTTCATCAGCGCGCTTGAAGGCGCATCCGCTGCCGCGCAGCCGGCAACAGAGGCGCAGGCTCCACTGGCTGCGGCTATCGAGCCGCCCGCCAAGCCACAGAAGCGGCGGCAGGGCTTCCTGTCGAAGCGCCGCCTCATGGCCTATTCCCTGCGCGAGGCCAAGGAGTTGCGGCGCGATCCGGTGCGTCTTGCCGTGGCGCTGGCGGGCACCATGCTGCTGATGCTGGTCTTCGGTTACGGCATCACCACCGACGTGGACGATCTCACCTATGCGGTGCTGGACCATGACCGGACCCTTGAAAGCCGGCAATATGCCGAAAGCATGTCCGGCTCGCGCTACTTCAAGGAACAGGCGCCGCTCACCAGCGAAGCGGATATCCTGATGCGGATGCGCAGCGGCGATATTTCACTCGCCGTCGAAATTCCGCCAGGCTTCGGCAAGGCGCTGCTGCGCGGCGAGACACCGCAGATTGCCGCCACCATCGACGGCTCCATGCCGTTCCGGGCCAATACGATTGCAGGCTATGTCACGGGGCTGCATCAGTCCTACATCGCCGAGCAATACCGCCAGCGCTTCGGCGAGACCCCGGTCTTTGCCGCTGCCAGCATTGAACCGCGCTTCCGCTACAATCAGGACTTCAAGAGCATCAATGCCATCGCCCCTTCCGTGATGGCGCTGCTGCTGGTGTTCATCCCGGCGATCCTGACCGCCGTTTCGGTGGTGCGGGAAAAGGAGCTGGGCTCGATCACCAATCTCTATGTGACGCCAGTGACGCCGCTTGAGTTCCTGATGGGCAAGCAGCTTCCCTATGTGGCCATCGCCATGGTCAATTTCGCACTGATGATGCTGATGGCGACGGTTGTCTTCGGCGTGCCGGTGAAAGGCAGCCTGCTGGCGCTGACGGCGGGCGCCCTGCTCTATGTCTGTGCCACCACGGCCATCGGCCTGCTGTTCTCCACCTTCACCTCGACGCAGGTGGCCGCGATCTTCGGCACGGCCATCGGCACGGTTCTGCCCGCTGTGCAGTTCTCCGGCATGCTGCAGCCGGTCTCCTCGCTGACGGGCGCTGGTGCGGTGATCGGTTCGCTCTATCCGACCACCCATTTCATGACCATCAGCGTCGGCACCTTCACCAAGGGGCTGGGTTTTGCGGATCTCTCGGCGAATTTCTGGGCCTTGACCCCGGTTGCGCCGCTGGTGCTTGCCACCTGCGCCCTGCTTCTCCCGCGGCAGGAGCGCTGAGATGGACAGGCTTGCCAGTATTTTCCGGCTGGGACTGAAGGAACTGCAGAGCCTGCGGCGCGATCCGGTGCTGCTGATCCTCATTCTCTGGGCCTTCAGCGCCGGGGTCTATATGGCGGCCGACGGCATGCGCTCGGACCTCAACAACGTGGCCGTTGCCGTGGTCGATGAGGACCGCTCGCCCCTGTCCCGGCAGCTCATCGACACCCTGCGGCCGCCCGAATTCCGCAAGCCGGAGCTGATCAGCTTCGCCGAGATCGACCGTGGCCTCGACACGCAGGCCTATTCCTTCGTGCTGGTCATTCCGGAGCGGTTCGAGGCGGATGTGGTGCGCGGCAACACTCCGAAGATCCTGCTCAACATCGATGCCACAGCCATGATGCAGGCCGGAACGGGCGCCAATCACATCGCCCAGGCCTTTGCCCAGGAAATCGCCCGCTATCAGCACGGCCGGGGCATTGCGGCGGCGGCAATGCCGGTTGATCTCATCATCCGCTATGCCTTCAATCCGAACCTCACCAGCTCCTGGTTCTCGGCCATCATGGAGATCATCAACAACATCACCATGCTGACCGTGGTTCTGACCGGGGCCGCGGTGATGCGCGAGCGCGAGCATGGCACGCTGGAGCATCTGCTCTCCATGCCGCTGACGCCCTTCGAGATCATGATGGCCAAGGTGTGGGCCAATGGCCTCGTCATTCTCGTGGTGGCCGGGCTGTCGCTGAAGATCGTCATCGAGCAGCTTCTGGGCGTGCCGGTCGCCGGTTCCGTCGCCCTGTTCCTGAGCGGCACCGCCCTTTATCTCTTCTTTGCCTCGGCTCTGGGGATCCTGCTGGGCACCATCGCCCGGTCGATGCCGCAGTTCGGGCTGCTGTTCATCCTCACCATCCTGCCGATGAACCTCTTGTCCGGCGGCGAAACCCCGATCGAGAGCCAGCCGCTGATGCTGCGCACGCTGATGAGCGCGGTGCCCTCCACCCAGTTCGTCAGCATGGCGCAGGCGGTGCTCTACCGGGGGGCGGATTTCTGGATCGTCTGGCCGAAATTCGTTGCCATGACCCTCGTCGGCCTCCTCCTCTTCACCCTCGCCGCCATCCGCTTCCGCAAATCAATTGCGGCAGCGCATTGAGGGACTGCAGGAACGTTGCACACCCTCTCCATCGTCATCCCGGACGAAGCGAAGCGGAGATCCGGGACCGGTGAGCCAAGGCCCATCGATTGTGGTTCAGGGGACAACCAGCTTTCACCTCGGCTCACCGGTCCCGGATCGCGCGGGCGCGTCCGGGATGACGATGGAGAGGCAGGAAAACGCCTTTCCCCCAATTGATGACCCGGATGCCTGACGCATCCGGGCCTTCTTTCATGTCCCCTCGCCCAGCCCCTCAGCGGCTGGAGCGCATCACCTGGACGTCGAGATCGCGGATCTTCTTGCGCAGGGTGTTGCGGTTGACGCCGAGCAGTTCGGCCGCCTTGATCTGGTTGCCCCGCGTGGCGGCAAGGGCGGCGCTGATCAGCGGATATTCCACCTCCCGCAGGATGCGGTGATAGAGGCCCGGAGGCGGTAGGGCATCGCCGAAATTGGCGAAATAGGTGTTGAGATAGCGCTCGACCGCCTGACCGAGATTGATTTCGCCGGTGGGCTCCTCGATGGCGCTGGTGACGGCGGGCGTGCTCAGCTCCTGCTCGATCAGCCCCTCGCCGATGACATCCTGCGGATAGAGCGCGGCGAGACGCCGGACGAGGTTTTCCAGCTCGCGCACGTTGCCCGGCCAGCGGTAGCGGCGCAGCAGGTTCATCGCGGCCTGATCGATCTGCTTGGCCGGCAGGCCTTCCTTCTCGGCCAGCGCAAAGAAGTGGCGCACCAGATCCGGAATGTCCTCCACGCGCTCGCGCAGCGGCGGGAGGCGGATGGGCACCACGTTGAGGCGGAAGAACAGATCCTCGCGGAACAGGCCCTGATTGATCAGCTGACGCAGATCCTTGTTGGTGGCGGCGACGATGCGCACATCCGTCTTGATGGGCGTGCGCCCGCCGACGGTGGTGTATTCGCCCTGCTGCAGCACGCGCAAAAGCCGGGTCTGCGCTTCCATCGGCATGTCGCCGATTTCGTCCAGGAACAGCGTGCCGCCGTCCGCCTGTTCGAACCGGCCGGATGAGCGGGCCTGCGCGCCGGTGAAGGCGCCCTTCTCGTGGCCGAAGAGTTCCGCCTCGATCAGGTCACGCGGGATGGCGGCCATGTTGATGGCCACGAAAGGCCCATTGCGGCGCTTGCCGTAGTCATGCAGCGCGCGGGCCACCAGTTCCTTGCCGGTGCCGCTTTCGCCGTTGATCATGACCGTCAGGTCGGTCTGCATCAGACGGGCGAGCACCCGGTAGATTTCCTGCATGGCAGGCGAGCGGCCGACCAGCGGAATGGCCTCTCCCATGTCGTCCATTTCCGCCGGGCGGCGGGATTTGGGCTCCTCAAGGGCGCGGGCGATGATGCCGGTCAGTTCCTTGAGATCGAAGGGCTTGGGCAGATATTCGTAAGCACCCTTTTCCGAGGCGCGGATTGCCGTCATGAAGGTGTTCTGAGCACTCATGACGATGACCGGCAGGTCCGGCCGCAGCTTCTTGATGCGCGGCAGAACGTCGAAGATGTTCTCGTCCGGCATCACCACATCGGTGACCACCAGATCGCCGTCGCCGGAACTGACCCAGCGCCACAAGGTGGCCGCGTTGGACGTCAGGCGGACGGTGTAGCCGGCCCGGGACAGGGCCTGATTGAGCACGGTGCGGATGGCGGCATCGTCGTCTGCAACAAGAATGGTGCCGGTCGGCATGGTCAGGCGGTCCTGTCGCTGGAGGAGGTTTCAGGTTCGGTGAAGGCAGGCATCAGGATGCGGAAAACGGTGCGCCGGGGCGCGCTGTCGCATTCGATGAAGCCGCCGTGGTCGCTGATCATCTTGGCGACCAGCGCCAGGCCAAGGCCCGAGCCGTTGGTCTTGGTGGTGATGAAAGGCTCGAAAATATGCGGCATCAGGTCTTCCGGCACGCCGGGGCCGTTGTCCTTGACGCAGAATTCCAGCGGCAGGCTGACCTTTTCCGAGGTGCCGGGCACCGACAGGCGCACACCGGGACGGAAGGCGGTGGTGATGCGGATCTCGCCATCGGGATCATCGCCGATGGCTTCGCAGGCATTCTTCACCAGATTGAGGAACACCTGAACCAGCTGGTCGCGGTTGGCATAGACCGGCGGCAGCGACGGGTCATATTCCTCGATGATGCGTTTGCCGCGCCCGAAGCCCGTGTCCGCCAGCCGCTTCACGTGGTCCAGCACCACGTGGATATTGACCGGCTCGCGCTCGATCGGCCGTTCATCCGAGAAGACTTCCATCCGGTCGACGAGTTTCACGATCCGGTCGGTCTCGTCCATGATGAGGCGCGTCAGCGCCCGGTCATCCTCGCTGGCGGATTGTTCCAGCAGCTGGGCAGCGCCCCGGATGCCGGAGAGCGGGTTCTTGATCTCATGCGCCAGCATGGCGGCAAGGCCGGTGACGGTGCGGGCCGCCCCGCGCGAGGTCAGCTGGCGGTCGATCTTTTCCGCCATGCCCCTTTCCTGGAACATCAGCACCACCGCGCCGGGCCTCTCCACCACCGGGGCTGCGTGAATGTCCACCACCCGTTCGGCGCCGATGCGCGGCGAACCGATGTCCACCTTGTATTCGTTGACCGGAGCCCCGCGCTCGCGCACCTGCTCGATCAGGGTCAGGAGCGGGCTGCCGAAGGGCACGAAATAGTCAATCGTATGCCGCCGCAGGAAGGATACGGATGAGCGCAGGAAGATTTCGGCGGCCATGTTGGCGGCCTCGATCACTCCATCGGGAGCGACCAGAAGTACGGGGTGTGGCAAGGAGTCCAGAATGGTCGGGCCATCGGTGGCGAGGGCCTCGGTGCGTCCTTCCACGGATTTCGCAGACGGTCCTGTCATGCGGCGCTCCGTTGGGGTTGATCAGAAAACCAGGTGCGGACAAGCCGCGTGACGGTGGCGGGGCTGTCGCTGGTCAGGATTTCCTGACGCAGGGCGGCTGGCACATCGGCGGTCTGGTCCAGATACCAGCCCAGATGCTTGCGCGCGATGCGCCGGCCCAGCTCCAGCCCGTAAAGGGCGATGAGGGCGTCATAATGCTCCAGCGCCAGATCGCCGAGGGCGTCTCCCTCGGGCGCAGGCTGCGGCTCTGTGCCGTTGAGATGAGCGCCGATCTGCCCCGGCAGCCAGGGGCGGCCATAGGCACCGCGGCCAACCATCACCCCATCGGCGCCGGACTGGTCCAGCATCGTCTCCGCCGCCCCGATGGACACACAGTCGCCATTGGCAATGACGGGAATGCTGACAGCCTCGGACACGGCGCGGATCGCCTGCCAGTCGGCCTCACCCTTGTAGAACTGGTTGCGCGTGCGGCCATGCACGGTGACGAGTTGCACGCCCGCATCCTGTGCCCGGCGCGCCAGCTCCGGCGCGTTCATGCAGTCCCGGTCCCAGCCAAGGCGCATCTTCAGCGTCACCGGCACGGATACGGCCCCCACCGTCGCCTCGACCAGCGTCAGCGCATGGTCAAGATCGCGCATCAGAGCCGAGCCGGAATAGCCGGTGGTCACGCGCTTGGCCGGGCAGCCCATGTTGATGTCGATGATCGCAGCACCCGCAGCTTCCGCAATGCGGGCTGCTTCCGCCATCCAGTGCGGCTCGCGGCCAGCCAGCTGCACCACATGCAGATCCAGCCCCTCGCCTTCCGCCCGGGTGCGGGTTTCGGCATCGCCTTCCACCAGCTGTTCGCAAGCCACCATCTCGGACACGACAAGTCCCGCACCGAAGCGCGCCGCCAGTTTGCGGAAGGGCAGATCCGACACACCGGACATGGGCGCAAGAAAGGCCCGGTTCGCCAGAACGTGCGGACCGATCGTCAGGGAACTCTCAAAACGTGCAGCTGCAGGTGTGCTCATATCGTGTGCATATCTCGATTTGCCTACACATTAGACATTTTTTGCATTGCGGCAAGGGACAAGTTGTAACAGCTTCTGAAAATGAGTTGAGAACAACCCCGGAAAACCCTTAAGAGACAGGCACGAAACGCGGCCTGCCTCAAAACTGTCCATATGCGGCGGCTGGCGGTCCTGATTGCCCCGGCGCATGAGGCGGCGCCACCAGCGGAAACCCTCGATGACGCGCAAGACATCTGCCCTGATCGTCGCTGCCGGACGCGGAACGCGTCTCGCCGATCCACAGGACAGGTGCCCCAAGCAATATCTGACCCTCGACGACCGGCCCATGCTGGCCTGGACGCTGGAGGCCATTCTGCAAAGCCCGCATGTGGCTGATGCGCTTGTCGTGATCCATGCCGATGATGGCGGCCTCTATGAAGCATCGCTGGCGGCAGTGCAACCGGCCATGCGCGAAAGAATTCTGCCGCCCGCCATCGGCGGCGCCACCCGTCAGGCGTCCGTGCATGCCGGGCTTGAGGCGCTCGCCTCCCGGCCGGAAGAGCACGTTCCTGCACATGTGCTGGTGCATGATGCCGCCCGTCCCTTCCTGATGGCCGTCACACTTGAACGCATGACGGCCGCCCTTCAGGCCGGAGAACAGGCCGTGCTGGCCGCCCTGCCCGTGCATGACACGCTGAAGCGCGCCGGGCCGGATGGTTATGCCACCGGAACCGTGGACCGCAGCGGATTGTGGGCCGCCCAGACACCGCAGGGCTTTGCCTTCGAGCCTCTGCTCGGAGCGCACCGCAAGGCCGCCGTTCTGGGTCAGGACCATTTCACCGACGACACATCCCTGGCCGAATGGGCAGGCCTGCGCGTGCAGCTGGTGGAAGGGGCGGCCGAAACCTTCAAGGTGACAACCCGCGCGGACCTTGACCGGGCGCGCGCCATGGCCGTGCTTCTGCGCCGGCCTCAAAGCGAATAGGAGCCAGCATGAAGCCCTGGTCTGAACTGCCGGATATCCGCACCGGCAACGGCTATGACGTGCATGCCTTTGAGGATGGCGATGCGGTCATTCTCGGCGGCATTGCCATTCCCTTCCACAAGCGCCTCAAGGGCCACTCCGATGCGGACGTGGCGCTGCATGCGCTCACCGATGCCATTCTGGGTGCCATTGCCGACAAGGACATCGGCGGCCATTTCCCGCCCTCCGACCCGCAGTGGAAGGGCGCGTCCTCGGACCGGTTCCTGCAGCACGCCCTGTCGCTCGTGGCCGCCCGCGGCGGGCGGGTGGCGCATCTGGATGTGACCATCGTCTGCGAAGCGCCGAAGATCGGCCCGGTGCGCGACGATATGCGGCGCAGCATCGCTGCCATCTGCTCCCTGCCGGTCGAGCGGATTTCGGTGAAAGCGACCACCTCGGAAGAACTCGGCTTCACCGGCCGGCGCGAAGGCATCGCCGCTCTTGCCACGGCAACGGTCCGTCTGCCAGATTTGGGGGACTGAACCCTCCGAAGGCTTCGATGACCGATCTGACGCAATTGCGGCCGCAGGCCGAGGCGCTTGTCCTGAAGCTGAAAAGCAAGGGGCTGATGATGGCGGCGGCCGAGTCCTGCACCGGCGGCCTTGTCTGTGCGCTGGTGACGGAGATTGCCGGATCTTCCGCTGTGCTGGACCGGGGTTTCGTCACCTATTCCAATGAAGCGAAGATGGACATGCTGGGCGTGCCGGCAGAGGTGCTTGCCCGCGTGGGCGCCGTCAGCGAAGAAACGGCCCGGGCCATGGCGGAAGGGGCTCTGTCTCACTCACGTGCAGATGTGGCTGTCGCCATAACGGGCATCGCCGGCCCCAGCGGTGGCTCAGCGGAAAAGCCGGTGGGCCTCGTCCATTTTGCAGCCGCAGGTAAAGGTAAGCAGACACGGCATCTGGCCTGCCAGTTCGGAGACCAGGGCCGGGACGGGGTCCGCGTGCTCGCTGCAGCGACAGCATTGGATATTCTGTCAAATTTGATAGACTGACAGAAGAGAATATCAAGACGGCTATACTATATCGTGGCACTTGTGCTGAGCCTGCGCATCTGCTGGCTTGGCGCTGACAACGGGGCAGGTTGTTATGCGCGTCTTGATTTTTCTAACGGGAATTCTCGCAACCGTTCTTCCGGCTCAAGCCGAGGAAGTGGTGAAAGCGGGAGATTTCTATCTCATCTCGCGGCAGGTCGATGGCACGTTTCACGGCAGCCATCAGGTGCTTGAAGAGCAGGCGGCTGGCTATGTCGCCGTCGCTTACTGCGGCCGCAGGGTTTGGGTCCGGCCCAAGTCGGTGGCCTGGAGCCTGATCGAAGTTGAGAACAAGCGCGTCGTCGGTCTTGAATACAGCAATGGACGCGGCTGGGTGGAGGTCTGCGCCAAGGCCGAGAAACATGTCTCCATGGCGGATATTGGCAGTGACGAGGACCCGCTGGTGGTCAGCAACGACACACCGGCCGCGATGACACCGCCGGGCAGCAAATTGTCTCGGATCAGCGAAGCTTTTGCCAACAAGTCCGGCGGCAAGCCCAAGGGCACGTACCATCAGCAGTAACACTTATTCCTCGGAAAACAGCGCCTCTGAGCACACCGATCCGCAAGGTTGACGCAGGATTGACTTGATATTGCCTCCTTTGCAGGCAAAACTTCTAGTCGCAAAAAGTGACAGGCAGGTCGGCGCAACCTGCAGGCGACCATAAGCCTGGCTCAACACAGGGAATTGTGCCGTGGCAACCCTCGCTGGTGTTCTTCTGGTGGTTTTTATTGCAGTCAGCGTCCTGCCGGTGACGGCGGTGGCCCAGACTGCAGCACAAACGGCCGGACAGCCGCAGGCCGCAGAATTTCATATCATCTCCAGAGACAATGGCCGCTTCCGCGGCAGCCACGTGGTGCTTCGCCGGGAACAGCAGGGTTTCATGGCCGTGGAGTATTGCGGCTCGCAATTCTGGGTCCGCCCCACCACCGTCGCCTGGACGCAGAAAGAGGCAAACGACGGCTTTGAACTCAATCTGGAGAGCAACGCCAACGGCCGCTGGCAGGCTGTCTGCCGCAACCCGCAACTGCATGTCACGGTTCAGGACCTGAACCTGCCGGCCCATGTGGAGCGGAGCCTGACCGGCGAGGCCCCTCCTCCACGGGAGTTCAGGTTCCAGGAGATACGCCGGGCCTTTACCGGGCGGTGACCGGAAGCCCGGCCTTGCGGCCATAGACCTCATCGGCCCGCGCCTCGAAGGCGGAGGCAAACTTGCGGAAGGCCATGTCGAACATGGCGCCCATCAGGGCTGCAAAAGTCCGGCTCTTGAAATCATAGGAAATGAAGAAACCGACGCTGCAGCCGCCATTTTCAAGCGGCTGGAAGGTCCAGCGGTTCTCCAGATGCTGGAACGGGCCGTCCAGATACTCCACGAGGATCTGGTTCTTCGGCCTGTCCAGCACCACGCGGCTGGTGAAGGTTTCCTTGAACAGCTTGTAGGCGACCGTCATGTCGGCCACCAGAACCTCGCGCGTTTCATCCAGCGGCTTGCGTCCGCGGATCACGAGGCTTTGGCACAGGGGCACAAACTGGGGATACTTCTCCACATCGGCAACAAGGTCGAACATGTCGCTGGCGCTGTGGGCCACGTCCCGGCTCGATTCAAATGACGGCATGTAAGTCTCTTCATGCGCCCGGCAGGAGCGGTGCAGCCGCCGGCGCGGTTCTTTGTGTCAATGGCCGAGCTTTGCAGCGCGTGCGGCCCTCAGGTCAGCAAAATCCTCGCCCGCATGATGGGAGGAGCGGGTCAGGGGGCTGGCCGACACCTTCAGGAAGCCCTTGGCATAGGCGATCTTTTCATAGGCCTTGAACTCTTCCGGCGTCACGAAGGACAGCACCGGATGATGCTTCTTCGAGGGCTGCAGATACTGGCCGATGGTGAGGAAGTCCACGTCCGCCGTCCGCAGGTCATCCATCAGCTGAAGCACTTCGTTGCGCTCCTCGCCGAGGCCGACCATGATGCCGGACTTGGTGAACATGGTGGGATCCAGCTCCTTCACCCGCTGCAGCAGGCGGATGGAGTGGAAATAACGGGCGCCGGGGCGCACCTTCAGATACTTCGACGGCACCGTTTCCAGATTGTGGTTGAACACATCCGGCTTGGCCTTCACGACGATCTCCAGCGCGCCTTCCTTGCGCAGGAAGTCCGGCGTCAGCACCTCGATGGTGGTCTTCGGCGCCTTGGCGCGGATCGCGGCGATCACATCGGCGAAATGGTTCGCGCCGCCGTCATCCAGATCATCCCGGTCCACCGAGGTGATGACGACATGCTCAAGCCCCATGGTGGCAACCGCCGTGGCGATTCCTTCCGGCTCGTTCTTGTCCACCGCCCCCGGCATGCCGGTGCGCACGTTGCAGAAGGCACAGGCGCGGGTGCAGGTATCACCGAGGATCATGAAGCTTGCGTGCTTCTTCGACCAGCATTCGCCGATGTTCGGGCAGCCGGCTTCCTCGCACACGGTGACGAGCTTGTTCTCGCGCACCACCTGATGGGTCTCGCGGTAGACCGGCGACGTCGGCGCCTTGACGCGAATCCACGCAGGTTTGCGGGCGACCGGATTGTCGGGCCTGTGGGCCTTTTCCGGATGCCGGGGCTTCGCGTCGTCTGCGCTCTGCGCGGGAGCCGGACGGTTCAGGGTGTCGAGGATCGTTACCATGGCATCCAAATGTCGTGAGCAGCGCCGAAGGTCAAGTGCCTCTTTGCCGCGGTGTCATGCGTTTTCGGAAGATCCGCTCAGCGCAGCAAAGCGGGCGGCGGTTTGCTGCGAAAGCGGACGGGATTTGCGGGTGGCTTCATCCATCTGCACCACCACGGACACTGCCCGCGCCACACAGGCGCCATTCTGGAACAGGGCCTGCTCCAGCGTGATGGAGCTGCGGCCAACCGCCTTGACCCGCGTGCCGGTCACCACCGTGCCCGGCCATGTGACTTCGGCCAGAAAATCCAGCTCAAGCCGGGCAATGACGAAGGCTGCCCCCTCCTCCTCAAGGCCTTGCTGCGATGCGCCGGCGCCATAAAGCGCTTCGACGCGGCCGGTTTCAAGGAATGTGGAGAAGACGGCATTGTTGACATGGCCCTGACGGTCCGTGTCGCCATAGCGCAGCTTGTCCTCGCTGTGCAGCGGAAAGTCTTCCAGACCTGGCAGATCACCCCGCATGATGCCCCCTTCCCTTCGCCTTCATCCTGTGGCGCCAGTTTCCTGTGGCGCCCCTATCCCGTCGCGCCTGTCAGCGCCCTCTGATCTTGCGCCAGACGAACAGGAACAGAATGGCTCCGACCGTCGCCACAACCAGCTGGTCGATGAAGCCACCAGTCAGGTTGAGCCGCAGCATTTCGGCCAGCTTGCCGCCGACGAGCGCGCCGATCAGGCCGACGATGAGTGAACCAAGGAACCCGCCCCGGCTGTCCAGCACCCGGTGGGCGATGGCGCCCGCCAGAAGCCCGATGATGATCCAGAAAATCATGCGTTCTGCCTCCCCTGCTTCCGGCGCTGCCGCCGGAAGCGCTGAGTTGCTCCGGGATACCGTCCGCTCAAACCCGTATTCAGGCGAGTATGCGGGCGACGAAGACCACCACGACCGCGCCGATGGCCGCTACGGCAATCTCGTTGGCGATGGCATTGCCGAGGTTCAGAGAAAACCCGAAGTAATGCATCAGAAAGCCGCCAACGACGGCACCGGCAAGACCGGTCAGGATGTAGCGGATCAACCCGCCGCCGCCAGTGATGAAGCTGGCGATCCACCCGGCGACAAGGCCAATCAGCGCCCAGATGATCACGGTCTGAAGTGTCATGATGCAGTCTCCCTATTGACGTGCTGCCTTATCAACACTGAAGACACCATCGCGGTTCCGCAAGAGGCCTGTCTGGCTGAAATGCCAAGAGGGCCGCACCTCTTGCGAAGGGCGGCCCCGCGGGACTTGCGTCAGGCGTTCAGCGCCCGCCCGTAGGCGTCCAGAACGCTTTCCTTCATCATTTCCGACAGGGTCGGATGCGGGAAGATCGTGTGCATCAGATCTTCCTCGGTGGTTTCGAGGTTCATCGCCACCACGAAGCCCTGGATCAGCTCGGTCACTTCCGTGCCGACCATGTGGGCACCCAGCAGTTCGCCGGTCTTCTTGTCGAAGATGGTCTTGATGAGGCCGTTGTCCTCACCCAGAGCAATCGCCTTGCCGTTGGCGGCAAAGGAGAAGCGGCCGACGCGGATGTCGCGGCCCTGTTCCTTGGCCTTGGCTTCGGTCAGGCCGACAGAGGCGACCTGCGGGTTGCAGTAGGTGCAGCCCGGGATCTTGCCCTTGTCCATGGCATGAACGCCCGGCAGGCCTGCGATCTTCTCGATGCAGATGACGCCTTCGTGCTCGGCCTTGTGGGCGAGCATCGGGGGGCCGGCCACGTCACCGATGGCATAGAGCCCCGGAACGTTGGTCTTGCCGTAGCCGTCGATGACGACGCAGCCGCGGTCGGTCTTCACGCCAAGCGCCTCAAGGCCGAGGTTCTCGATGTTGCCCTGCACGCCGACAGCGGAAATCAGGCGGTCAGCGGTGATCTGGGTCACCTTGCCGTCCTTGGTCTCCACATGGGCGGTGATGGAATTGGCGCCCTTCTCGACCTTGGCAACCTTGGCCTCGGTCAGGATCTTCATGCCGCGCTTCTCCAGCGCCTTGCGGGCGATTGCCGAGATTTCGGCATCTTCCACCGGCATGATCTGGGACATGACTTCGACGACGGTCACATCCACACCCATGGAGCGGTAGAAGGACGCGAATTCGATGCCGATGGCGCCCGAGCCCATGACGACCAGCGACTTCGGCATGAGGTCCGGCTTCATCGCCTCGAAATAGGTCCAGATCAGCTTGCCATCCGGCTCGATTCCCGGCAGCGCGCGCGGGCGGGCGCCGGTGGCGATGATGATGTGCTTGGCCGTGTAGGTGCCTTCGCCCTTCACGCCCTTGGGCGCGGGGTGCTGCGGCTCGACGGCAGGCTTGGAAGACTTGCCGACGACGATTTCACCCGGCTTGGTGAGCTTGGCTTCACCCCAGACGACGTCGATCTTGTTCTTCTTCATCAGGAAGCCGACGCCGCCGTTGAGGCGGGCCGAAACGCCGCGCGAACGGGCGACCACGTCCTTGATGTCAGCGGTCATCTTGCCTTCCAGCTTCAGCCCGTAGGACTTGGCATGGTTGGCGTGATCGAGAATTTCAGCGGAGCGCAGCAGCGCCTTGGTCGGAATGCAGCCCCAGTTGAGGCAGATGCCGCCCAGATGCTCGCGCTCGACAATGGCAGTCTTGAAGCCGAGCTGGGCCGCACGGATCGCGGTCACATAACCGCCGGGGCCCGACCCGATGATGAGGACGTCATAGCTATCGGCCATGGATGTTCCCTCGCCTTTGTTTCGCAAGAATGTCGCGTTCTGTTTTCAAGACAGAAAGGCCCCGGACCTGCCGGGGCCTCGCTGAGGGTCACTCAGACCAGCATGCTCATCGGGTTCTCGATGTAGCCCTTGAAGGCGCCGAGAAGTTCCGCGCCCAGAGCGCCGTCCACGCAGCGGTGGTCGGTGGAGAGCGTTACCGTCATGACGGTGGCCACAGCCAGCGCGCCATTCCTGACGACAGGACGCTGCTCGCCCGCGCCGACTGCCAGAATGGTGGCATGCGGCGGGTTGACCACGGCCGAGAAGCTCTTCACGCCCATCATGCCCATGTTGGACACGGCGGTGGTGCCGCCCTGGTACTCTTCCGGCTTCAGCTTGCGGTCCTTGGCGCGCTGGCCCAGATCCTTCATCTCGTTGGATATGGTGGACAGGGCCTTCTGCTCTGCGCTGCGGATGATCGGGGTGATCAGACCGCCCGGGATCGACACGGCGACGCCGACATCGGCGTGCTTGTGCTTGACCATGGCATCGTCCGTCCACGAGACGTTCGCATCCGGCACATCGCGCAGGGCCAGAGCCATGGCCTTGATGACCATGTCATTGACCGAGAGCTTGTAGGCCGGCTTGCCGTCCTTGGACTTCGGAGCCGCGTCGTTGAGCTGGGCGCGCAGGGCCAGAAGCGCGTCGAGTTCGCAGTCGAGCGACACATAGAAGTGCGGGATCGTCTGCTTGGACTCGGTGAGGCGCTTGGCGATGGTCTTGCGCATGCCGTCATGCGGCACCAGCTCGTAGGAGCCTTCGGCGAAGAGCTTGAGCACCTGCTCCTTGGAGGGACCGGCGGGCGCTGCAGCGGCAGCGGCCTTCGGAGCCTCGGCAGGAGCGGCGGCAGCAGCCGGAGCTGCCTTGCCGGTGCCGGACTTCAGCGCGGCTTCAATGTCGCGCTGGACGATACGGCCATGCGGGCCGGAGCCTGCGATCGCCTTGAGGTCCAGACCGTTCTGCGACGCCAGACGCCGGGCAAGCGGCGAGGCAAAGATGCGCTCGCCCGATGCACTGACCGGAGCCGGACCGGCAGCAGCCGGCGCGGAAGCGGCCGGAGCAGCAGCGGCTTCAGCCTTGGCCGGAGCGGCTTCCGCCTTGGCGGGTGCAGCGGCCGGAGCGGCAGCGGCAGCAGATGCGTCCTCGCCTTCACCGGCGAGCACGGCGATCAGGGTGTTGACCTTGACGCCCTGCGTCCCGGCGGCGACCACGATCTTGGCGACCGTGCCCTCGTCCACGGCTTCCACTTCCATGGTCGCCTTGTCGGTTTCGATCTCGGCGATCACGTCGCCGGGAGAAACCTTGTCACCTTCCTTCACCAGCCACTTGGCCAGGTTGCCCTCTTCCATGGTGGGAGAGAGGGCCGGCATTGTGATGTTGATCGGCATTGCGGCCTCCCTCGCCTCAGTCCCTGTAGGTGACAGCCTTCACGGCGTCGATGACTTCCTTGACAGATGGCAGGGCCAGCTTTTCAAGGTTTGCGGCATAGGGCATCGGAACGTCCTTGCCGGTCACGCGCAGGATCGGGGCATCGAGGAAGTCGAAGGCCTTTTCCTGAACCTGATAGCCGATTTCCGAGGAAACCGAGCAGACCGGGAAGGCTTCTTCCACCGTGACGCAGCGGCCCGTCTTGCGGACGGAGGCGAGCACCGTGTCGATGTCGAGCGGACGGATGATGCGCAGGTTCACGACTTCCGCCGAGATGCCCATGGCTGCCAGTTCGTCGACGGCCTTCATGACATAGGTCATGCCGATACCCCAGGAGACGATGGTCACGTCCGTACCGGCGCGCTCGATCTTGGCCTTGCCGATCGGCAGGACAAAGTCATCGACCTTCGGAACCTCGAAGGACTGGCCGTAGAGGATCTCGTTTTCGAGGAAGATGACCGGGTTCGGGTCGCGGATCGCTGCCTTCAGCAGGCCCTTGGCATCGGCAGCCGACCAAGGCTGGATGACCTTGAGGCCCGGGATGTGGGCATACCAGGAGGCATAGTCCTGGCTGTGCTGGGCACCCACGCGCGCCGCAGCGCCGTTCGGGCCGCGGAAGACGATCGGCGCACCCATCTGGCCGCCGGACATGTAGAGCGTCTTGGCGGCGGAGTTGATGATGTGGTCAATCGCCTGCATGGCGAAGTTGAACGTCATGAACTCGACGATGGGCTTCAGGCCCGTCATGGCAGCGCCGGTGGCAAGACCGGCAAAGCCGTGCTCGGTGATCGGCGTGTCGATGACGCGCTTGGCACCGAATTCGTCCAGCAGCCCTTGCGTGATCTTGTAGGCGCCCTGGTACTCGGCAACTTCCTCACCCATGATGAAGACGTCGCCATCACGGCGCATTTCCTCGGCCATGGCATCGCGCAGCGCTTCGCGCACGGTCATGGACACCATCTCGGTGCCGGCCGGAGCATCGCTGTCGGCAGAGCCGGACGTGACCGGCTGGGCCGGAACCGGGGCAGCGGCAGCCGGAGCTGCGGCGGCAGGTGCGGGAGCGGCCGGAGCAGGTGCAGCTGCCGGGGCCGAAGCACTGGCCTCAGCCGCAGAAGCATCCTCACCTTCGGCGAGAAGAACGGCGATCTTGGTGTTGACCTTGACGTTCTCGGAGCCTTCGGCCACCAGGATCTTGCCCAGCGTGCCCTCGTCCACGGCTTCCACTTCCATGGTTGCCTTGTCGGTTTCAATTTCGGCGATCACGTCGCCAGCCTTGACGCTGTCGCCCTCGGCCTTGAGCCACTTGGACAGCTTGCCCTCTTCCATGGTCGGCGAGAGAGCCGGCATCAGAATATCGATCGGCATGTATTCCCCCCGGCCTTAAAGCAGAATGTCGGTGTAGAGCTCGGACACATCCGGCTCCGGATCGTTCTGCGCAAACTCCGCCGATTCGGCGACGATGGCGCGCACGTCCTTGTCGAGTTCCTTCAGATCGTCCTCGGTGGCCCAGCCGTTTTCAAGCACGCGGGCGCGCACCTGTTCGATCGGGTCATGCTCGGTGCGCATCTTCTGGACTTCGTCCTTGGAGCGGTACTTCGCCGGGTCGGACATGGAGTGGCCGCGGTAGCGGTAGGTCACCATTTCCAGGATGTAGGGGCCATTGCCTTCACGGCACCAGGCAAGCGCCCGGTCGGAAGCGGCCTTCACGGCGCGCACGTCCATGCCGTCAACCTGCTCGCCCGGAATGCCGAAGGAGGCACCGCGCTGGGACAGGTCGGTGGTGGCCGAAGCGCGCTCGACGCTCGTGCCCATGCCGTATTTGTTGTTCTCGATCACATACACGACCGGCAGCTTCCACAGCTGGGCCATGTTGAAGCTCTCGTAGACCTGGCCCTGGTTGGACGCACCGTCTCCGAAGAAGGCCATGGCGACGTTGCCGTTGCCGCGGTACTTGTTGGCAAAGCCAAGGCCGGTGCCGAGCGCAACCTGCGCACCGACGATGCCGTGACCGCCATAGAAGTGCTTCTCCTTGGAGAACATGTGCATCGAGCCGCCCTTCCCCTTCGACAGGCCGCCACGGCGGCCGGTCAGCTCGGCCATGACGCCCTTCGGGTCAAGGTCCATGGCCAGCATGTGGCCGTGGTCGCGGTAACCGGTGATCATCTGGTCACCATCCACCTTGGCCATCTGCATGCCGACGACGACAGCTTCCTGACCGATGTAAAGGTGGCAGAAACCGCCGATGAGGCCCATGCCATAAAGCTGGCCGGCCTTTTCTTCGAAGCGGCGGATCAGGAGCATTTCACGGTAGGCGTGAAGCTCTTCGTCCTTCGTGAATTTTGCGATGGCGGCAGCAGCATTGCCCGCACCACCCTGACCGGACGCGCCCTTCGCGCGTGCGCCGGCGGAAGATTGTTTTGTAGCGGCCATGTCCCTCGTCTCTGCGTGGCGTTTCCCCTAGACAGCAAGCGGAAGGTAACCGCTTGCCGTTGTCAATCCAAGAGGTTGAGTGCAGCGCGGTAATACTGACCAACCAACTGAAATGATTTGATTTTTATCACTTAACCTGATTTCGGTTATTTTGGCGATATAAACTGTTTTTCAGTTATCTCGCCGCAACGGAGCGGCCGCGCATGATGATCAGCTCATCCGCCTGCACGACGTTGAGGATGACGCGGGCGCGCTCATCCACCATATCCGGATCAAGGCTTTCCGGGCGCAGCAGCGCCACGCGCGTGGCCAGATGCTCGCGCACCGACTTGATCTCTGCCAGTTCCGCCTCAAGCTGGGCCACCTGACGGTCCAGACGCTCGCGCCCGGCCATGCCGAATTCGCCATTCACCGCATGAAAGGCAAAATAACCAAGCACAGCAGCTGATGCGACCGGGATAACGAGACTGCCGAGAAAGGATTTTTTGCGCTGACGGGTGGTTGCGGGCACTTGTCGACCTACTGGACACGTGGGGTCTGAAACTCCTCGCAGTGTGCCGGGACTCGCTTAACAGAGTCTTGCGCAATTGTGGCGGCTGTCCGGAAATCTGTTGCTGCGGCGGGGTTTGCACAACAGCCTTGAAGGAGCGCAAAAGGCGTGATGGGAGAAGGCCTGCGCCCTGCCCCCGCTCTGCGCTGCTCAATTCTGTTCGGCCCCGCCCCGATCCTCCCGGCTCAAGCTGCCGCCTTGCCACCTCCGGCCAGCTTTGCCAGCTTGGACATGATGACGGCGGTTCCCTTCAGCCGGTCTTCCGCGCGCTCCCAGTCGCGTGAAAGAACCACCTTCTGATCCGGGCGGATCTTGGCCAGAACGCCCTGCTCCGCGATGTAGCCGACTAGCCCTGCCGGATTGGCAAACTCGCTGTTGCGGAAGGAAATGACGATTCCCTTCGGCCCCGAATCCACCTTCTCCACATTGGCCTTGCGGCACAGGCCCTTGATGAAGACGATCTTCAGCAGGTGCTGCACTTCTTCCGGCAGCGGACCGAAGCGGTCGATCATCTCCGCGCCAAAGGCATCGATCTCCTGCGCTTCCGTCAGATCGGCGAGGCGCCGGTAGAGCGACAGGCGCAGGTTGAGATCGGGCACATAGTCTTCCGGGATGAGGACCGGCGTGCCCACATTGATCTGCGGCGACCACTGGTCTTCACCAAGCTCGTTCCCGCCATCCTTCAGCTGGGCCACCGCCTCTTCCAGCATCTGCTGGTACAGCTCATAGCCCACTTCCTTGATGTGGCCGGACTGCTCTTCGCCCAGAAGATTGCCCGCGCCGCGAATGTCGAGGTCGTGGCTGGCCAGCTGGAAGCCGGCGCCGAGGTTTTCCAGCGATTGCAGCACCTTGAGGCGGCGCTCCGCCGTCGCCGTCAGCTTGCCGGCAGCAGGCACGGTGAACAGCGCATAGGCGCGGGTCTTGGAGCGGCCGACGCGGCCCCGGATCTGGTAAAGCTGGGCGAGACCGAACATGTCGGCCCGGTGCACGATCAGCGTGTTGGCGGTGGGGATGTCGAGGCCCGATTCCACGATGGTGGTGGACAGCAGCACGTCATACTTGCCCTCGTAGAAGGCATTCATCACGTCTTCCAGCTGACCCGCCGCCATCTGGCCATGGGCGATGGCCACCTTCACCTCCGGCACGCTTTCGGCGAGGAACTCCGCCCGTTCAGCAAGGTCGGACACACGCGGGCAGACATAGAAGCTCTGGCCGCCACGGTAATGCTCGCGCAGCAGCGCCTCGCGTACGACCAACGGGTCCAGCGGCGAGATGAAGGTGCGCACGGCAAGGCGGTCCACCGGCGGCGTGGCGATCAGCGACAACTCGCGCAGGCCCGTCAGTGCCTGCTGCAGGGTGCGCGGAATGGGCGTGGCCGAAAGCGTCAGCACATGCACGTCCGACTTCAGCTCCTTCAGCCGCTCCTTGTGCTTCACGCCGAAATGCTGCTCCTCGTCGATGATGAGAAGGCCGAGATCGCGGAACTTCACGCCCGTGCCGAGCAGCGCATGGGTGCCGACGACGATATCGACCGAGCCATCCTCCAGGCCCTTCTTCGCCGCCGAAAGCTCCTTCGGGCTGACGAGGCGCGAGGCATGGGCGACGTTGACCGGCAACCCGTGGAAGCGCGTCGAAAAGGTGCGGAAATGCTGGCGGGCAAGCAGCGTGGTCGGCACCACAACCGCCACCTGACGGCCGGACATGGCCGCAACAAAGGCGGCGCGCAGGGCCACTTCCGTCTTGCCGAAGCCCACATCACCGCAGACCAGCCGGTCCATCGGGCGGCCCGAGGACAGGTCCTCGAACACCGCATCGATGGCGGTCAGCTGGTCTTCCGTCTCGTCATAGGGGAAGCGGGTGGCGAACTCGTCATAGACGCCTTCCGGCGTTTCGATCACAGGCGCGGTCTTGAGCGCACGGGCGGCTGCGGTCTTGATCAGGCCATCGGCAATCTCAAGAATGCGCTTCTTCATGCGCGCCTTGCGCGCCTGCCAGGCCCCGCCGCCCAGCTTGTCGAGCTGCACATCGGTCTCTTCCGAGCCGTAGCGCGTCAGAAGTTCGATGTTCTCGACCGGCAGATAAAGCTTGTCGCCGCCGTGATACTGCAGTTCCAGGCAGTCATGCGGCGCGCCAAGCGCCTCGATGGTCTTCAGGCCGATGAAGCGGCCGATACCGTGGTCCACGTGGACGACGAGATCGCCTTCCGACAGGCTGGTGGCCTCGGTGAGGACATTGGCGCCCTTGGCCTTGCGCCGCCCCTTGCGCACCAGCCGGTCGCCGAGAATGTCCTGCTCGGAGATGAAGACCAGCCGGTCCACCTCGAAGCCGGTTTCAAGGCCGAGAAGGCTGAGCGCCACCGTGCGCGGCGGCAAGGCCTGCATGTTGGCAAAGGTATCGGCAGGCGCGGCCAGCTCCAGCCCGTGGTCGAACAGGATCTGCCCCAGACGGTCGCGCGAGCCTTCGCTCCAGCAGGACAGGATGACCTTGCGCTCTTCGGCCACCAGCGCCCGCACATGGCGCACCAGCGCATCGAAGATGTTGACGTCGCCAGCGGCACGCTCTGCGGCGAAGTTGCGGCCCTGACGCCCGGCGAAATCCACCACCTGACGGCCAGAACCCGGCGGCGGCGTGAATACATCCATCTGGCAGCTGGCGGCATCGGCGAGGCGTGACGTCCATTCCTCCGGCGCCAGATAGAGCCCGCCGGTTTCCACCGGCATATAGGGCACGGAGCCGGCCAGATGGCCGTTGTCGAGCGCGTCCTTGCGGGCGGTGTAGTGCTCGGCCACCTGATCCAGCCGCTCGCGCAGGGCGTCGGCTGCGCGGGAATCAAGGACGAGCGGCACACCCTCCACATAGTCGAACAGGGTTTCCAGCGTTTCGTGGAACAGCGGCAGCCAGTGCTCCATGCCGGCATAGCGGCGGCCCTCGCTGACCGACTGGTAGAGAATATCCTCACGCCGCGCCGCGCCGAAGCGGCCGATGTAGTTGCGGCGGAAACGGGAGATCGCCTCTTCCGTCAGCACCACCTCGCTCATCGGCACCAGATCCAGCTTCTTCACCGGCGCCGTAGTGCGCTGGCTCTCCGGATCAAAGGCGCGCACGGTCTCCAGCGTATCACCGAAGAAGTCGAGGCGGACGGGGGCTTCCGCGCCGGGCGCGAAGAGATCGAGAATGCCGCCGCGCACCGCATATTCGCCGGTCTCGCGCACGGTCGGCGTGCGCGAAAAGCCGTTCAGCTCCAGCCAGGCAGCAATGGAGGTGAGATCCGCGCGCGTGCCTGCGCTCAAGGAGAAGGTCTGGCCAGCCACCCAGCTGCGCTCCGGCAGCCGCTGCACGGCAGCGTTGACGGTGGTGACCAGCACCTTGCGGCCAGAACCTTCCAAGCCCCGCGCCAGCTCGCCCAGCACCAGCAGCCGCCGGGCGCTGATGGCCGGGTTCGGCGACACACGGTCATAGGGCAGACAGTCCCAGGCAGGCAGAGACAAGGCTTCCACATCGGGCGCAAAGAAGCTCAGCGCCTCGATCAGCCCCTGCGCCCGCGTGGCATCGCGGGCGACGAAGACGGCGCAAAGCCCCTGCTTCGGCCCCTCGTCCAGAATGCGTGCAAGCGCCAGCGCCTCGGCCCCATCCGGCACGCTGGCCAGCGTGATGTTGCCCTTGTCGCGGAGAAGGCTCTCGAACACGGTTCTTTTCCCTGAAATGCTGTGCGGCGCGCGAAGGCGCTTTTGCGGACTGGCGATCCGTCCGGATCAGGCGGTGCGGCTGGACGTGATGTTGTGGAAGGCGAGCATGCGCCGGTAGAGCGGGCGGTCCCATTCTGCCGGAACGGGCTTGCTGCCGGTGATCCAGGCGAAGAGGTCCTGATCATTGACGTTGATCAGTTCTTCCATCTCGTCAAGCTCGGCTGCCGTCAGCTTGTCGAGCTCGGATTGGGCAAAGCCGCCGAACAGAAGGTCCATCTCCTTCATGCCCCGGTGCCAGGTGCGGAACAGGATGCGCTTCTTGCGGTGGGTCAGGGCATCATCCTGTGCTGGTGCCATATCTGCGCTTGTGCCGCTCATCATGTCTCTCCGCATTGCCGGGCTCATGCCATCCTGACGCCTGCAGCCGGAGCGCGGGGTTTCCGCGTCCGGCGCAAACGGGACAGCACGTCATCCGTGCTATATAGCGCCGCAAACCGGCTCTGTCAGGTCAAGGTTTTGGGGTGCATGTCCTGAAGGTTCAAGAGGTTTCATTGCCCTTGCCGCCAGACCATGCCAAAACGCGGCATCGGTGTTGCGGATTCCTGTGCCATGCGTCCTTCTCTTCTCGATCCCCTGTTTGCTCCGGTTTCGGTGCTGCCCGGCATCGGCCCGAAGATCGCCAAGCTGCTGGACGGGCTGACCGGCAGCACGCCGGGGCGCGAGGCCAGCGTTCTCGATCTGCTGTTTCACCTGCCGCATGGGGTGATCGACCGGCGCCGCCGGCCGGGCATCGCACACTCGGAGAATGGCGAGATCGCAACGCTGGACGTGGTGGTGGAGCGGCACCTGCCCTCGCCGCGCCAGGGCAAGGCGCCCTATCGCATCATTGCGAGCGACCCGACCGGCGAGATCGCCCTTGTCTTCTTCCATGCCCACCGCGACTGGCTGGAAAAGACCCTGCCCGTGGGCGGGCGGCGGATCATCTCCGGCAAGGTGGAATGGTTCAACGAGCGCCCGCAGATGGTGCATCCGGACTATGTGCTGACGCCCGAAGAGGCCGACACCATGCCGGATGTGGAGCCGGTCTATCCGATGACCGCAGGCCTTGCCTCGCGCACCCTGCTGAAGGCCATTGCCGCAGGGCTTGGCCGTCTGCCAGTGATGCCGGACTGGCTCGACCCGGAATTTGCCGCCCGCAAGGGCTGGCCGGATTTCGATGAGGCACTGGCGCGGATGCACCGGCCGGAAAAGGCGGGCGATCTTGGCCCCGAATCCCCTTTCCGCGCCCGCCTTGCCTATGACGAATATCTCGCCAACCAGCTGGCACTGGCTCTGGCGCGCGCCACCATGCGCAAGCTGGATGGCGCGCCGCGCATGGCCAGCGGCGCGCTGAAGGCAAAGATCCTCGCTGCCCTGCCCTTCACGCTCACCGAAGGCCAGACGCAGGCAGTTGCCGAGATCGAGGCGGATCTGGCCAGCCCCCACCGCATGCTGCGGCTGGTGCAGGGTGACGTGGGCGCGGGCAAGACCATCGTCGCTCTGTTGGCCATGGCCGCCGTGATCGAATCCGGCGCGCAGGCAGCCATGATGGCGCCAACCGAAATCCTCGCCCGCCAGCATTTTGCCTCCATGGCTCCGCTGTGCGAAGCCTCCGGCATCCGCATTGCCTTGCTGACCGGCCGTGACAGCGCCAAAACGCGGCGCGAGACGCAGGCCGGATTGCTGAACGGCAGCATCGATCTGGTCGTCGGCACTCATGCGCTGTTTCAGGGCTCGGTCGAGTTCCAGAACCTTGGCATTGCCGTGGTGGACGAACAGCACCGCTTCGGCGTGCATCAGCGCCTTGCGCTTTCCTCTAAGGGCAAGGGCGTCGATGTGCTGGTGATGACGGCAACGCCGATCCCGCGCACGCTGGTGCTGACCTATTTCGGCGACATGGACGTCTCCCGCCTCATTGGCAAGCCGGCCGGCCGCAAGCCCATCACCACCGTCTCCGTATCGCTGGAGCGCATGGGCGAGATGGTGGCGCGCATCAAGGCGGCGGTGGCCGAGGGGCAGAAGGTCTATTGGGTCTGCCCGCTGGTGGAGGAATCCGAGAAGGTCGACCTTGCTGCCGTCGAGGACCGGCACCGGCACCTGTCGCAGGAACTGAAAATGCCCGTCGCCCTCGTCCATGGCCGCATGAGCGCGGAAGAGAAGGACGTGGCCATGACCGCCTTCAAGGAAGGCCAAGCCCGCGTTCTCGTCGCCACCACCGTGATCGAGGTGGGCGTTGACGTGCCCGATGCGACGATCATGGTGATCGAGCATGCCGAACGCTTCGGCCTTGCCCAGCTGCATCAGCTGCGCGGCCGTGTCGGGCGCGGCGAGAGGCCGTCCTCCTGCGTGCTGCTGTACAAGGGGCCGCTGGGCGAAACCTCCGCCGCCCGCCTTGCGGTGATGCGCGAGACGAATGACGGCTTCCTCATCGCCGAGGAAGACCTGCGCCTGCGCGGTGAAGGCGAAATCCTCGGCACCCGACAGTCCGGCGCCCCCGGCTTCCGCCTTGCGGGCGAAGAGGCGCGGCCGGACCTCATGGAAACCGCCCGCGACGACGCCCGCCTGATCCTTGAGACCGATCCGGAGCTGAAAGGCCCGCGCGGTCAGGCCCTGCGCACCCTGCTCTATCTCTTCTCCCGCGACGAGGCGATCCGCCTGCTGCGGGCCGGGTAAGTTTCACGGGCGGAAGCTCAGCCCTTCGTCTGCGGGGTATCACCCGGCAAAGCCTCTGCGATTTTCGGATGCTCCGGTGAAATCAGGCCGGCAGAGATGATCAGCTTTGCCGCTTCCTCGACTGTCATGGACAGTTCGATCACATCCTTGCGCGGCAGATAGAGCAGATAGCCGGAGGTCGGGTTGGGCGTGGTCGGCAGGAATACGGCCATATGCCCGCCGCCATCCTCCGTCTCCGGCAGCTTCTGCGCCACCTCGCCCTTGGCGGAGGTCGCGACAAAGACGATGGCATAGGTGCCCTTCCGGGGGTACTCGATCAGGGCGGCCTTCTTGAAACTGGCTCCCTTTTCATCAAGTACAGTCTCAAAAATCTGCTTCAATCCCTTGTAAAGACTACGAACAAGCGGCATCGTTGCGACGATGCGCTCGCCAAAGTTTATGAGCGTCCGGCCAAGGAAGTTGGCCGCCAGAAAGCCCGTGAGAGACAAGGCCGAAAAGGCCACGATCAGACCGAAGCCCGGCACAGCAAAGGGCAGATAGTTATCCGGATTATAGGCCGGCGGAAGCGCGGGCTTGACCAGGGCATCGACCCACTGGATGAAAGACCATGTCAGCCAGAGGGTGATGCCCACCGGCCCTGCAATGACGAGTCCTGCCAGAAACGAGTTGCGCAGTCTTGCGCCAAAGCTTGTTCGCGTCCGGTGCGGCACGTCATGCGCCGCTGTTTCCTGGCTGGATGGCTCTTCCATCGATATCCTCTTGCTTCACTTGCCGGGAATTCGGCCTTCCCTATTTGGCTTGAGGGGCGTAAACCGGATTGCAGAGTTCCGGATTTCAGCTCCAGGCCCGCCCATCATGCGGTGCATCATAGGGCAAAAACGGACACCGGAGAGATGATTTGCGGCGTGCAGCATACCGGATAGCAGGAATTTTATGTGTGATCCTCGGAGTGATTGGCGCCATCCTGCCGGTCATGCCGGGCACCATCTTCTTCATTCTCGCCGCCGCCATGTTCGCCAAGTCCTCTCCGGAACTCGAGGCGCGCATTCTGGCCCATCCGTCCATCGGGCCGCAGGTCATCGCCTGGCGCGAGCACGGCGTCATCCCGCCGCGCGCCAAGCTCTATGCCACGGGCGGCATGGCTTTCGGATATGGCATGTTCTGGCTCGGCGCCCATCCCGGCTGGCCGCTGGCCCTCGGCGTTCTGGCCTTCATGGTGGCCTGCGCCGCCTATGTTCTGTCGCGGCCATCTTACCCGCGCAGCTGAAGCTATCTAAATTTATGCTTCAGTTTTTCTGCACACCCAATTGATTTATAAAATCAATCATCCTTGATTAGCCGCTTGCCCAGCTCCACCACATCGTCGGGGACATAGCCTAGCTGCCGGTAGAGGCCGGTTACCTCTTCATTGCCGGTCCGCACCAGAAGATTGATCTTCGGGCAGCCGCGAGCGAGCAGCAGCGCTTCGCCATGCTGCATCAGCAGCCGGGCATAGCCCTTGCCGCGATGGGCCGGATGAACACTGAGATAATTCACCGAGCCCCGGTGCCCGTCATAGCCGAACATGGCGCTGCCGATGATGGCATTGCCCAGACGCAGCACGATGAAGCCCCAAGGACTGTCCGCGACCTTGCGGTCGATGTCCTTGTCCGGATCGTTCCAGGGCCGTGTCAGGCCGCACTCTCCCCAGAAGGTGACCACACGATGGCGGTCCCCCTCGGTGAAGGTATCGATAACGGGCTTGGGGCTCGTGATCATTCCACCGTCACCGACTTGGCAAGGTTGCGCGGCTGGTCCACATCCGTGCCCATGAACACCGCCACATGATAGGCGATCATCTGCGTCGGAATGGCGTAGATGATCGGCGCAACGATGCCGGACAGTTCGGGCATCACCACCTGGTCATTGGCCGCAAGGCCGGAGGCTGCAGCGCCCTTTTCGTCGGTGATGAGCAGGATCTTGCCGCCGCGTGCCGCCACTTCCTGCATGTTGGAAACGGTCTTCTCATAGAGGGCGTCATGCGGGGCGATGACGATCACCGGCATGTTTTCGTCAATGAGCGCGATCGGGCCATGCTTCAGCTCGCCGGCGGCATAGCCTTCGGCGTGGATGTAGGACAGTTCCTTGAGCTTCAGCGCCCCTTCCAGCGCCAGCGGGAAGCTGGTGCTGCGGCCGAGATACAGCACATCCGATGCCCGGGACAGGGCCGGAGCCAGCTTCTCGATGCGCGGCTCAAGGCCGAGTGCCTGCACGGCGAGACCCGGCGCTTCGGCAAGAGCGCCGACCAGTTCGGCCTCTTCTGCTTCGGTTATGAAGCCGCGCTGACGGCCTGCGGTGACCGCGAGCGCCGCCAGAACCGCCAGCTGGCAGGTGAAGGCCTTGGTGGAAGCAACACCGATCTCCGGGCCTGCGACGGTCGGGAACACCACATCGGCCTCACGGGCGATGGTGGATTCCGGCACGTTGACAATGGCGCCGATGGTCAGGCCTTCCTGCTTGCAATAGCGCAGCGAGGCAAGCGTATCCGCCGTTTCGCCGGACTGGGAGATGAACAGCGCCATCTCGCCCTTCGACACGGGCAACTCGCGGTAGCGGAATTCGGAAGCAACGTCGATTTCCACCGGCAGGCGGGCGTATTTCTCGAACCAGTACTTGCCGATGAGGCCGGCATAATAGGCCGTGCCGCAGGCGGACATGACGACGCGGGTCAGCTTGCTGAAGTCCACCGACGTGCCTTCCGGCAGGCGCACCTTGCGGGCGCTCAAGTCCAGATAGCGCGACAGGGTGTGGCCGATGACTTCCGGCTGCTCGTGGATTTCCTTGGCCATGAAGTGACGGTAGTTGCCCTTGTCGATCATGGCAGCGCCGACGGCCGACTTGCTTTCCGGGCGCGTGACGGGCGTATTCTGGCGGTCGAAAATGGCGAGGCTGTCACGGCTGAGCACGACCCAGTCGCCTTCTTCCAGATAGGTGATCCGGTCCGTGAAAGGTGCCAGCGCGATGGCGTCTGACCCCAGGAACATCTCGCCTTCCCCGTGGCCAACGGCCAGCGGCGAGCCGCGTCTTGCGCCGATCAAAAGGTTCTCTTCGCCCTCGAACAGGAAGGCGAGCGCGAAGGCGCCGCGCAGGCGCGGCAGCACGGCGGCCACTGCCTCCTTCGGCGCAAGCCCTTCATCCATCGCGGCATTGACCAGCAGCGCCACCACTTCCGTGTCCGTATCGGTCACCGGATGATAGTCCTTGGCCACCGCCTCGGCCCGCAGTTCCTGATAGTTCTCGATAATGCCGTTATGCACGACGGCAACGCCACCGCTCTGATGCGGGTGGGCGTTGGAAACGGTCGGGGCGCCATGGGTGGCCCAGCGGGTGTGGCCGATGCCGATGACGCCCGGCAGCGGTGTCTTTTCCAATACGGCTTCCAGATTGCGCAGCTTGCCTTCCGCGCGGCGGCGGGTGACGATGCCGTTCTCCAGCGTGGCAATGCCGGCCGAGTCATAGCCCCGGTACTCAAGGCGCTTCAGCGCATCCACGAGGCGCGGTGCAACGCCGCTCAGGCTGACGATACCAATGATGCCGCACATGAAAATGAATCCCTTTGAAACGATCTGACCCGCCTCTGTTAGACGAGACGGGTCAGTTTGTTGAAATCAAACCCTGTTTCAGACGATGACAGGCAGCAATCCGTCAGCTCTTCTTTGCGGCCTTGGCGGCAGCAAAGCGGACGCGCAGCACTTTGGCCCGGTCTTCCTTCACGCTCTGGCGGGCACGGCCGATGACAAGTGCATCATCGGGAACAGCTTCCGTCACCGTGCTGCCAGCCGCCACATAGGCGCCCGAACCGATCTTTACCGGCGCAACGAGCGTCGAGTTGGAGCCGATGAAGCTGCCCGCGCCAATCTCCGTCAGGTGCTTGCCGAAACCGTCATAGTTGCAGGTGATGGTACCCGCGCCGATGTTGGTCTTTGCCCCCACCACGGCATCGCCGATGTAGCTGAGGTGATTGACCTTGGCGCCTTCGCCGATCTTGCCGTTCTTCACCTCGACGAAGTTGCCGATATGGGTATCGCGGGCCAGTTCCGCACCGGGGCGCAGACGGGCATAGGGGCCGACCGTGGCATCCGCTCCAACTTTTGCCCCCTCAAGATGACTGAAGGCCCGGATGCGGGTTCCGGAGGCAACGTGCACGGCAGGCCCAAAAACCACATTGGGCTCGACCAGAACATCCGGCTCCAGCACCGTGTCATGGGAGAAGAAGACGGTCGCGGGAGCCTGCAGCGTGACGCCGCGCTCCAGCGCGGCACGGCGCATTCTGCTCTGGAAAATCTCTTCACATTCAGCAAGTTGAGAACGGTTGTTAATGCCGCGCGCATCATCTTCGCTGGTGGTGGCGGCAACCACTTTCAGCCCGCGCGCATTGGCAATCTCCACGGCGTCAGTCAGATAATACTCGCCCTTGGCGTTATCGTTGCCGATCGCAGACAGCAGGTCGGCCGCAATAGCCCCCTGAAAGCCCATGATGCCAGAATTGGAGAAAGTTATCTTTCTTTCTTCAGGGCTTGCATCTTTTTCCTCACGTATCGCAAGAAGCTGGTCGCCTTGCATCAGCAAGCGGCCATAACCAAAGGGATTGGCCGCTTCGAAACCGAGAACCGCCACGTCAGCTCCCGCCGCCAGCCCCGCCCGCACGCGGGCGATGGCATCTGCCGTCACCAGAGGCGTATCACCAAACAGCACCAGCACATCATCGGCTGCCGGCGTCAGGGCGCTGCGGGCGGCGAGAGCCGCATGGGCCGTTCCGAGCCGTTCGGTCTGCTCGTGGCAGCTCGCGCCGGGCGACAGCTTTGCAACAAGCGCTTCCAGCGCCGGCATGTCCGGCCCGACGACCACGGCGACGCGGTTGCCGTCACCGCTCACGGCCTTCAGCACATGGCCGATCAGCGGCAGGTTGCCGATCTCGTGCATCACCTTCGGCAAGCTGGACTGCATGCGTGTTCCAAGGCCTGCGGCCAGGATGATGGAAAGGAGGCTGCGGTTGGACATGGGATCTTCCTGCCGGTCTTGCTGATTGGCACAGGCTGCCCGCGCACCTCGCTCTGCGCTTTCGCAGGCCCCTGAACCCTTGCCCAGCCTTTTCCCGCCCTTTTGCAAAAGATGCAAGCCGCCGATCCACAGTTCCCTGCAGAAGACTTCCCTGGGACCGCGGTAATTCCCTGTTCGTTAACCATGTTTGGAGACAAGATATCCCATGGATAGCAACAGATTCGCCGTAGCGGGATAGCCTAGGTGGAGAGCCGCAAGAAGGATGCCGGTGTCAAGGCGTCCGAGCCAGATATGGCCCGGGCACGGCTCGACATTGCCGCGTGGGCTCTCTTTGCGCTCCTGTTCGGCACCGTCGGCTTTTCGGCCTACTGGTTTGCTCCGGCACGCCCCTCCGGCGGTCAAGCTTACGCAGGCATCATGCTGCCGCCTCCCGGCGAGGTTTCCGGGCCAACCGGCAGCATTGGCCGCACGGAAGCCGTCGTGATGGATGGGGAAACCGTCTCCATCGGCATTCTCCCCTCTCCCCTTGGAACGGGCGGTGCGGAATCCATGCGGCTGCTCGAGGCACGGCTGGAAACGCTGCAGCGGGAGGTGGTCTCTTTGCGCCGCCGTGTCCTCCAGATGACGGAGCTCAGCGACGGCTATTCGAACAGGCTCGCCTCGCTCGAAACCGGCACCGGCGGCGGCCTCATCACCGGCTCGGTAGAGAACAGCATCCCCGCGCCCGCGCAGCCAAGGCTTGCCGACATTGCCGCCGGCACGTCGCAGCGGAGCGAGCCGCTGCACGATGCGGGGGATCTGCCGAAGCTTGATCCCAAGGATGCGGAGCGCCCACAGGCTGCCGTCAGCCTGCCCAGACCCGATCCACGCAAGACGGTACAGGCCACTGTCGAGACACGGCCAGCCCCGGAAACCCTGGCGGAAACAAGCTCCTCTGCGGCCAAGCCTCTTGCCGCCTCGGACATCAGCGCCATCATGTCACCGGCAGGAACCGTGCCCGAGTCGCCTGGCAGTTCCTACGAGGGGCGGACCGCGGCGCTTTCTTCAACGCCGGAACCGGTGCGGCCGGTACGGATCGTCGGGTTGCCGGTATCCGGCACGCCCGCCCCTGATACGACCGCCGCCATTCCTCCCCAGCCCGCGCCAGAAGATGCACAGACCCAGCTTGAGGACCTCGATGCAGCCCTGATGATCCGCCCGGTTGACCCGGCCGGACGCACCATTGGCAGCGCGGACCGTATTGGCCGCAGCGACTTTGCCATTGAAATCGGCCGTTATGCCTCACGCTCCGCGGCGAGCGACGGCTGGGAGAATTTCGCGTCGGCCCATACGGACAAGATGAGCGGGTTGCGCGCCCTGACCCAGCCGGCTGAAGAGGGTTCTGAGTCCGTGCGGCTTCTGGCCGGGCCTTTCGCCAATGCGGCTGCGGCCTCCGTCGCCTGCCTGCGTCTTGAAGTGGACCAGAAAGCCTGTTCGCCCACGCTCTTCTCGGGCGAGCCGCTTCTGGAGAGTTTCCGGTAGGCAGAGATCCGTTTCCAGTGATCTGGAGAGGATCAGCCGATCACCTGAAACTGCGGGAATGTCTCGAGCAGCCAATAGGAGAAGACAGCCATCTGGCCGGTCAGGAACATGATGCCGGTGAGAACCAGGACCACGCCCATCCCCTTCTCCACCTTGCCCATGTGGCGGCGCGCCCTCTGCATGAAGCGCAGGAACGGGCCGGCAAAAAGCGCCGCGATCAGGAACGGGATACCGAGGCCCATGGCATAGGCGCTGAGGAGAATGGCGCCGCGTGCCACGGTTTCCTCTGAGCCCGCGACGAACAGAATGGCCGCCAGAACCGGCCCCACGCAAGGGGTCCAGCCGAAGCCGAAGGCGAGGCCGATCACATAGGCTCCGGCGAGGCCAGCGGGTTTGCGGTCCAGATGGACCCGCGCTTCCCGGTAGAGCAGCGGAATGCGGAAGAGCCCGAGGAAATGCAGCCCCATGACGATGGTCAGCACACCGGCGACATAGCCGAGGATCTGGATATGCTGCGTCACCATCTGCCCCAGGAAGGAAGCACTGGCGCCAAGCAGCACGAAAACGGTCGAGAACCCCGCCACGAAGGCAAGCGCGGCAAAGAACACGCGCCGTACCGCTTCGTCTGTCCGGTCATCGGCGGACAGCTCTTCCAGGCTGGTTCCGGCAATAAAACCAAGATAGGGCGGCACAAGCGGCAGCACGCAAGGGGAAACGAAGGACAGAACTCCGGCGAAAACAGCGCCTGCCAGTGTTACTTCCTGAATCATTCCCGCCACCTTTGTCAGCGAATCTGCCGTGCCCGCCCGGGGCCCGCGCAATGCATGGACAGGTCTTACCGCATTGCAGGGGATGAAATGAAGATGGCAGAACCGCGCATCCCGTGAGGAATGGGACTTACGCCGATCACCTTACCGCGAGGCGCGCCGCCTCCACAGAGACGGGGCGCGGCCGCTTCAGCCCATCAGGCTGGATGAGGAAAGAGCAACGTACCTCAGCTGTCCTGGCGTCCGCCGTCGACGACCTCAAAGCTGGGCCGGATCACGACACCAACATCACCGCCATCGCGCAGTCCCTGGCGCCATTGGTCCAGCACCAGCCGCAAAGCGAGCGTCTGACGGTTGTGCGGCAGCTGGGAAATCACGCCAGCCAGAAACTCATCGAGCAGGTCGCGGTTGATCGCGCCTTGATGGATCAATGCGTTCACGAGGGTGAGAGTCGCTGCGATGTTCGCTTTGACGAAGTCGAACTCAGGTGAGGTCATCGAGTGCGAAGCAGAGTTTTCCGGCATCGAGCGAGCCAATCTGCCAGAGATTGTTCTGGCGTTAGGACAAAAAATACCAAGGGGCGAACGGCAACCCAAACGGGATGCCTCAGCCCCTGCGACCCACCGCACCTACTGTGATCAGATTTTATGAGTAAGCCAGTACACATTCCAGTCAATTTTTAAGCGACCGGTTCCTTTTTGTGATCTTTCGCCGAAACAGTCCAATTTATCTGCACTACTGACGATGTGTAATTTACCAGATTCACAGTCTTTCGGCTGAACTGAGTCCGGCAGACGCATGGGAAGCATGATCTGCTTCATGCAAAAACAGCGTTTCCGAATGCCGTGCGGGACAATCCCCAACAAGGCAACATGGAATGAATGATCAAAAATCAGGAAAAGGGAAAGTGGTGAGCGAGCAGGGACTCGAACCCTGGACCAACTGATTAAAAGTCAGTTGCTCTACCAACTGAGCTACTCGCTCCCGCTAGGGAAACAGATGCGCCGGAGCGCCCGTCTGCTGGCGGTGTGTTTATGCCGGAAGGCGGCTGGGCGCAACCCGGAAAAAACACTTTCTGAGACTATCCACGAAGCTGTCAACATCCGGTGAAGACAGTCCGGCAGGCCTGACACATCCCGCGTCAGGCCGGCTCCAGCACCAGCGACACACCGCAGAGGCTTTCAGCGGGAATTATGGACCGGGCGGCAACACTTGCCCCCGTCACCCGAAGGGCCGCAATGCAGGGCAGTCCGCCCGGCAGCGCATCGGCCGCCGCATCGCCGAAGAGATGGCGGTAGGCGACAGGCGACAGGATCGAGATCTTGCCACGGGCCGTCTGGCACTCGATGCCAAGGCTGGTGGCCCTGAGTTCCCGCACGCCAGTGAAGCCTTCGAGGAAGATGTGGTGATCTGCCGGATCCCGGGCCACCAGAATCACTTCGGCCAGTGCTGTTGCACCATTGGCATGGCGCTGGAACTCCGGCTTCCAGAAGTTTTCCGGATAAAGGTTGTGGCAGGTGAAGAATCCGGTCTCCGGCGCATCCGCATCGCGGGTGAAGGTCAGGTCAAACCCGACCTTGCGCACCGTGCCATCAGGTGCAGTCGCTTCCCGGCCAAAGGAGAAGGGATCGAACACCGGAAGTCCGGCCGCAGCAAAGGCGGCACGGTCGTCCGCCGCACTGGTGCTGTCCAGCACCAGCATGGAGGCCCCTTCCCGCTTTTCCAGGAAGTCCTGATTGAAACGGCCAAACGAGAAGGCCGTTCCCGTGGCCGGGACAATGGCGGCACCGGCCGGAACCGTCAGAAGTTCAAGGAAAGCTCCGTCCAGCTGCACCAGACGGTTTTCCGTGCCCCAGGGATGGCGGGCGCGTGGCGTCAGCGTGAAGCCGAGCGCCTCGAAGGCCTCTGCTGCACGGTCGAGATCCCGGACCGCGATCACAACGTGATCCAGTCCGCGTGTCTTTGCCGCCGCTGCCATGCCCCTCACTCCCTGCCCTGCCCAGCTCTGCTGTATGCGTATGGCCGTCAGACCAGACGGCTGCGCTTGATGGCCGCCTCGACGAAGGAGGCGAACAGCGGGTGCGGCTCGAACGGCCGGGACTTGAGTTCCGGATGGTACTGCACGCCGATGAACCACGGATGGCCGGTGATTTCCACCGTCTCCGGCAGAACGCCATCCGGCGAGGTGCCTGCGAAAACGAGGCCGCAGCTTTCCAGCTGCTCACGGTAGCCGATGTTCACCTCATAGCGGTGACGGTGACGCTCGGAAATGAGGGTGCTGCCATAGACTTCGGCAATGCGCGACCCCGGCTTCAGCGCGGCCTGATAGGCGCCAAGGCGCATGGTGCCGCCAAGGTCATCACCCGCGTTGCGCAGTTCCTTTTCGTTGCCGCGCGTCCATTCGGTCATCAGGCCGACCACGGGCTCTTCGGCGGGGCCGAATTCGGTCGAGCTGGCCTTGGTGATGCCTGCAAGGTTGCGGGCCGCTTCCAGCACCGCCATCTGCATGCCGAAGCAGATGCCGAAGTAAGGCACGTTGCGGGTGCGGGCGAACTGGGCAGCGGCAATCTTGCCTTCCGCGCCGCGCTCGCCGAAGCCGCCGGGCACCAGGATACCGGCCACGCCCTCAAGATAGGGCGCCGGATCTTCCTTTTCGAAGGTCTCGGATTCGATCCACTGCAGCTTCACCTTGACGTTGTTGGCGATGCCGCCATGGACAAGCGCCTCGATCAGCGACTTGTAGGCGTCCTTCAGCACGGTGTACTTGCCGACGATGGCGATGGTCACCTCGCCTTCCGGATTGGCGATGCGGCGGGAAATCTCTTCCCAGCGGTCGAGCTTGGGTGCCGGTGCGCCGGTGATGCCGAAAGCCTTGAGGACTTCTTCGTCGAGGCCTTCCTTGTGATAGGCGATCGGCACGTCATAGATCGAGGCCACGTCATAGGCCGGAATGACGGCGCTTTCCCGCACATTGCAGAACTGGGACAGCTTGCGCCGCTCGTTCTCCGGAATGTGGCGGTCGCAGCGGATCATCAGGATATCCGGCTGGATGCCGATGGAGCGCAGCTCCTTGACCGAATGCTGGGTCGGCTTGGTCTTCATCTCGCCGGCGCTGGCGATATAGGGCATCAGCGTCAGGTGGATGTAGATCGCCTGTCCGCGCGGCAGGTCATTGCCCAGCTGGCGAATCGCCTCGAAGAACGGCAGCCCCTCGATGTCGCCCACCGTGCCGCCGATCTCGACCAGCACGAAGTCCACATCGTCATTGCCGTCCAGCACGAAGGCCTTGATGGCATCCGTGACATGCGGAATCACCTGCACGGTGCCGCCCAGATAATCGCCGCGGCGTTCCTTGGCGATGATGTCCTGATAGATGCGGCCGGTGGTGATGTTGTCCTGCTTGGTCGCCGGGCGCCCGGTGAAGCGCTCGTAATGACCAAGATCAAGATCGGCCTCGGCGCCGTCGTCGGTGACGAAGACTTCGCCGTGCTGATACGGGCTCATGGTGCCCGGATCGACGTTGAGATAGGGGTCGAGCTTGCGAAGCCGGACCTTGTAACCGCGGGACTGAAGCAGGGCGCCAAGCGCAGCCGATGCCAGACCCTTCCCGAGCGAGGAAACCACGCCGCCAGTGATGAAAACGTATCGCGCCATGGAGCAACACCATACTGTGGTCCCTGCCGGATCGGCCAGCGGGGTCCAGTGGTTAAACACAACAAAAATGCCCTGCAGCAGATGTGCGCAGGGCACTTGAGAGATTTTTCCGGTCTATCCGCCGGATATGGCCCTGCGGCGGTGCTGACTGCCCCGCCGCAACCTGCAAGCCTGCGGCGCTTACTGCGCTGCCGGAACCTGGGGGCCGGAAGGCTGAGCCGGAGCCGTTGCGGGCGCCTGGGGCTGGGACTGCTGCCTCAACACATCCAGAACACCGGTCCCCGTCGAGGGCGCGGAACCATCGGCCGGCTGTGCGGCACCCGGAACAACCGTGCTGCCGTCCAGAATGGAGCCGGGACCACTGTCCATGCGGGCGATGATGCTGAGGCCCAGTGACGTGGCAAAGAACATGACGGCGAGAATCGCCGTGGCGCGGGTCAGCACATTGGCTGTGCCGCGGCTCGACATGAAGCCGCCGCCGCCTCCGCCGCCGATGCCAAGAGCGCCGCCTTCGGAGCGCTGCAGGAGGACGACAAGCACCAGGGCCAGCACGACCATCAGGTGAATGACGATAACTACCGTTTCCATTTTGGACCGATCATCCGTTTCAGTTTGGCGGCCTTCTACACCAGCCTTGCCGGAGTTTCCACCCTTGAAGGCCGGGAGATTGGCATCCTTTGTGACAAAAGGCGTCTCACACGCCGCAATCCACCGGAACCTGCTCTGTGAAGGTGGTCCTCTGCGGCGCAGCACTCTGCAACAGTTATATAAGCATCAGAGGCCGGACAACCAGCGCCCGGCCCGGCCCGCATCAGGCATAGGCCGAAATGATGCCAAGGAAATCGGCAGCCTTGAGGCTGGCGCCGCCCACGAGGGCGCCGTTGACATGCGGCACGGCCATCAGCTCTGCCGCGTTCGAGGGCTTCACCGAACCGCCGTAGAGCAGGCGCATGGCAGCGCCTTCCGCGCCGAAGCGGGCTTCCAATGCGCTGCGGATGGCGGCATGCACTTCGGCGACGTCGGCTGCAGTCGGCGTCAGGCCGGTGCCGATGGCCCAGACCGGCTCATAGGCGATCACCGTATTTGCCGCCGTTGCGCCATCAGGGACCGAGCCGGCAAGCTGCGTGCCGACCACATCCAGCGTCTTGCCGCCCTTGCGCTCGGCTTCGGTTTCGCCAACGCAGATGATGGCCGTGAGTCCGGCGCGCCAGGCTGCTTCCGCCTTGGCCTTCACCACGGCATCGCTCTCGCCGTGATCGGTGCGGCGCTCGGAATGGCCCGCGAGCACGGCGCTTGCACCTGCATCCTTGAGCATTTCGGCCGAAATGTCGCCCGTATGGGCACCCGAAGCCTTGGCATGGCAGTCCTGCCCGCCGAGCGCCACCTTCGATGCAGCGGCAGCCTTGGCGAGAACCGCAATCAGTGTTGCGGGCGGGCAGATCATCACGTCCACCTTGGCCGCGAGTGCTGCCTCAAGCCCCTGCCCCAGCGTCTCGAACTCGGCAGAAGCTGCGGCAAGGCCGTTCATCTTCCAGTTTCCGGCGACAAGCGGGCGGATTGCGGTGGCGTGGCTCATGGCGGTCTCCTCAAGGGCTGTCCGGCGCACGGGCTGGCGGGACAGCTGCATGGTTCCTGGTGGCCACTTCGCTACCCAGCGGCGGCTCAAAGTGCAAGTGTCATCGCATCTTTCCCGCCCTTCCTGCGCATTTCTGCCTGTCTGCGCACATCTGCCAGTTTCCGGCTATTGTCCGCCGCCCCTTGAGCCGCTATTCAGAACCACCGCTCCGGGACCTTTCGCTCCGGACATGAGCCTATGGAATTACGGGAGACATCATGCTCGACGCGCTGCGCAAGGGCGCCGGCACCTGGGTTGCCAAGATCTTCATCGCCCTGCTCATCCTGAGCTTTGCCGTCTGGGGTATCGCCGACATTTTCCGCAACTTCGGCAGCAATGTCGTGGCCAAGGTGGGTGATACGGAAATTTCCGTGGCCGACTTCGATCTCGCCTACCGGCGCGAACTGAATGCCGTGAGCCGCCAGATCGGCCGCCCGCTGTCCACCACGGAAGGCGCCATGTTCGGCATTCCGCAGCAGGTGCTGGCCCGGATGATTGCCGAAGCTGCCATGAATGACATGGCCGCGGACATGAACCTCGGCATTTCCGATGACGGCCTGCGCCAGATGATCCAGGAAAACCCGGCCTTCCAGCGCCCGGGCGGCGGCTATGACCGCAACAGTCTGGTGCAGCTGCTGCGCGCCAACGGCATTTCCGAAGATGACTTCGTGCGCGAGCAGCGCCTCCTGTCCGGCCGCCAGCAGATCGCAGGCGCCCTGACGGACAATCTGAAGACGCCGGAAGCGATGCTGAGCGCCTTCAACATCTTCGAAAATGAAACCCGCACCGTGCGCTATATCGCCGTGCCGCCCTCGGCAGCCGGTGAAATCGCAGCCCCGTCGGACGCGGACCTTGAGAGCTTCTACGAGACGCGCAAGGAAGATTTCCGCGCTCCGGAATACCGCAGCCTGTCCGTCCTGCAGCTGCTGCCGCAGACGCTGGCCAAGCCGGATGAGGTGACGGACGCAGAAGCAAAACAGGCTTATGACCGCTCCGGCAACCGCTACCGGACGGATGAGCTGCGCCGCGTGCGCCAGATGCCCTTCCCCGATTCGGCCGCAGCCGAAGCTGCCGCCGCCGAGCTTGCCTCCGGGGCCAAGACCTTTGCCCAGCTGATGGAGGAGCGCGGCCTCAAGGACAGCGACGTCGACCTTGGCCTGATGGCGAAGGACAAGTTCCTGGATCCGGCCATTGCGGAAGCCGCCTTCGCGCTGCCTGAGGGCGGTGTCAGCGGCGCCGTGCAGGGCCGGTTCACCACCGTCATTCTGGAAGTGGCGCAGATCCAGCCGGAAGCCGTGCGTCCCTTCGACGAGGTCAAGGCGGAGCTGAAGCAGGAAATCGCCCTGCAGAAGGCCGAACAGGACGTGCAGGACCTGCATGACGAGATCGAGGACGCCCGTGCGGGCGGTGCCGCCCTTGCCGAAGTCGCAGGACGCTTCTCGCTGACCACCACCGAAATCCCGGCCGTGGACAGCAATGGCCGCGACGAGGCCGGTCAGCCGGTCACGCTGCCTGAGGCTGACGGCCTGCTGCGCGAGGCCTTCGAGAGCGACGTTGGTATCGAAAACAACCCGCTGCCGCTGGGCCAGCGCGGCTTTGTCTGGTTCGACGTGACCAAGGTCACGCCGCCCCGCGACCGCGAGCTGTCCGAAGTGCGCGATGCCGTTGTCCAGGCCTGGACGGCGAAGGAGCGTGATCAGAAGCTGCTGGATCTTTCGGCAAGCATGGCAGCCCAAGTGCGCGGCGGCGAAACGCTGGAAGCCGTGGCTGAAGCCGCTGGCCTTGCGGTGCAGACCTCCGACAGCTTCAAGCGCAACGGCCAGCCGGCCGGCCTGCCGCAGGAAGCCGTCGAGGAAGCCTTCAGCGGCCCCTCCGGCACCGTTCTGGACACCATGGGCGCGGACAGCGGCCGTCTGGTGATGGTGGTCGACAGCGTCTCTGCCCCCGCCTTCTTCCGCGAGGAAGAGAGCATCCAGCAGATCGACACCCAGATCAGCGAACAGCTCTCCGCCTCGCTCCTCAATCTTGTGATCAACAAGGTCGAGGCGGACAAGGGCGTCCAGATCAACCAGCAGGCGCTGCAGATGGTGATCGGCACCTCTGCGCAGAACTGACGGCATGAAAGAACACTGTCCCGGCCGCAATTTGCCGGGACAGTCACGAGCCGGACTGCGGCAGGCCTTTAACGCAGGCCGCGTGAAAAACGGGAAGAGGGACAGGCATGAGCGGGCTCAAACCCTTTATCGCCAAGGTGGCTGAAGGCGCTTCTCTGGATTTCGAGGAAGCGCGCGCGGCTTTTGACGTGATCCTGTCCGGCGCGGCAACGCCCTCCCAGCTCGGCGGCTTCCTGATGGCGCTGCGCATGCGCGGCGAGAGCGTCGATGAAGTGACCGGCGCCGTCGCCTCCATGCGCGCCCGCATGCTGCCCGTCGAAGTTCAGGGCGATGCCATCGATATCGTCGGCACCGGTGGTGACGCCACCGGCTCCTACAACATCTCCACCTGCACCGCGCTGGTTGTCGCAGGCTGCGGCGTGCCCGTTGCCAAGCATGGCAACCGCTCGCTCTCGTCCAAGTCCGGCTCTTCCGAAGCTCTGGCGCAGCTCGGCGTCAACATCGACATCGGCCCGGACAAGATTGCCGCCTGCGTGGAAAAAGCCGGCATCGGCTTCATGTTCGCACCGCTCCATCATGCGGCAATGAAGCACGTCGGCCCGACCCGCATGGAACTGGGCACCCGCACCATCTTCAACCTGCTTGGCCCCCTGTCGAGCCCGGCCCGCGTCAAGCGCCAGATGACCGGCGTCTTCGATGGCCGCTGGGTTGAGCCGATTGCACAGGTGCTGAAGAACCTTGGCTCGGAAGCCGTCTGGATCGTCCACGGCAGCGACGGCATGGACGAGATCACCACCACCGGCCCGACCAAGGTGGCCGAACTGAAGAACGGTACCATCCGCAGCTTCGAGATCACTCCGGAAGACGCAGGCCTGTCCCGCGCCCGTTTCGAGGATCTGAAAGGCGGCACGCCGGAAGAAAACGCTGCCGCCCTGCGCGCCGTGCTCTCCGGCGCGAAGAACGCCTACCGGAACGTGGTGCTGTTCAACGCCGCCGCCTCGCTGATCGTTGCGGGCAAGGCGGCAGACCTCAAGGACGGGGTGGCGCAGGCCGCCCGCTCCATCGACACGGGCGATGCCCTCGACCGGCTGGAACGGCTGGTGGCAGTTTCGAACGGATAAGCCATGGCAGACATTCTCACCCGCATCGAGGCCTACAAGCGCGAGGAAATCGCCGCTGCCAAGGCTGAACGTACGCTTGCCAGCCTGCTGGAAGCGGCAAAATCCGTCGAGGCTCCGCGCGGTTTCGAGCGGGCCATCCGCGCCAAGCATACCGCCGGGGACTATGCCCTCATTGCGGAGATCAAGAAGGCGAGCCCGTCCAAGGGGCTGATCCGCGCCGACTTCGATCCGCCGGCCCTCGCCCGCGCCTATGAGGCGGGCGGTGCGGCCTGCCTGTCTGTGCTCACCGACACCCCGTCGTTTCAGGGCAAGCCGGAGTTTCTGACCGCCGCACGTGATGCCGTCAGCCTGCCTGCCTTGCGCAAGGATTTTCTCTACGACACCTATCAGGTGGCCGAGGCCCGCGCCTGGGGGGCGGATTGCATCCTGATCATCCTCGCCGCAGTTGATGATGCACTGGCGAAGGATCTGGAAGACGCCGCCTTCGGCCTTGGCATGGATGTGCTGCTGGAAGTGCATGACGAGGCGGAGCTGGAGCGGGCACTGAAACTCGCCTCGCCGCTGCTCGGCATCAACAACCGCAATCTCAAGACCTTTGACGTCTCGCTGACAACGAGCGAGCGGCTGGCGCCGATGATCCCGGCGGAGCGCATCATCGTTGGCGAATCGGGTCTCTTCACCCCGGCGGATCTGGCCCGCATGGAGGCCTGCAACATCTCCACCTTCCTCATCGGCGAAAGCCTGATGCGGCAGGCCGATGTGGAAAGCGCCACCCGCGCACTGCTGACCCGCAGCGGAGCCTGAGCCATGGCAGGCGGCGGCCCCGAACGGGATCAGGACCACCTGACGCATCTCGATGCCTCTGGCAGCGCCTCGATGGTGGATGTGGGAGACAAGGCCGTCACCCGCCGCAGCGCCACCGTCACCGGCGAGGTGAAGATGCATGCGGACACGCTGACGCTGATCCTCTCCGGCAACGCGAAGAAGGGCGATGTCATAGCCACCGCCCGCATTGCCGGCATCATGGCCGCCAAGCGCACCCATGAGCTGATCCCGCTCTGCCATCCGCTGCTTCTGTCGAAGATCAGCGTCGATATCGAGCCCGATCACGCCCTGCCCGGCCTGAAAGTCAGCGCCACCGCCATCGTCACCGGGCAGACCGGGGTGGAGATGGAGGCAATGACCGCCTGTTCGGTCGCCTGCCTCACCATCTATGACATGGCCAAGGCCGTGGACCGGGGCATGGAGATCGGCCGCATCCACCTTGCCGAAAAGCTCGGCGGCCGCTCCGGCCATTATGTTGCCGGACCGGAAAACGCACCAAAGGAGCCCTGACATGGCGTTGATGCCGGTTGACGATGCGCTGCGGCAGCTTCTCACCGGCGTTGAGCCGCTGGGCCTGGAGGTCGTTCCGCTGGCGCGGGCCAATGGCCGGATTCTGGCGGCGGACCTTGCCGCCACCCGCACGCAGCCGCCCTTCCCCGCCTCCTCCATGGATGGCTATGCCCTGCGCGCCGCCGATTGCGCCGCAGCCGACGCCGTGCTCACCGTCATCGGCGAGGCTCCTGCAGGCCATGCCTTTTCCGGCAAGGTCGGCGCGGGCGAGGCGGTGCGCATCTTCACGGGCGCACCGGTGCCCGATGGCGCGGATGCCATCCTCATTCAGGAAAACGCCACCCGCGAGGGCGACCGCCTCAACGCGCTGGAGCCGGTTCGCCCCGGCCAGTTCGTCCGGCCCGCCGGGCTCGACTTTGCGCAAGGCGATGTGCTGCTGAAGGCAGGGCTCAAGCTCGACTACCGCAGCCTTGCGCTGGCCGCTGCCATGAACCACGCCGCCCTGCCCGTCTGGCGCCAGCCGAAGGTCGCCATCATCGCCACGGGCGATGAACTGGTGCTGCCGGGCGGCACGCCGGGGCCGGACCAGATCATCGCCTCCAACCACTGCGGCATTGCAGCGCTCGTCGAAGATTGCGGCGGCATTCCGCTGGATCTCGGCCTTGCCAGCGATGATCCCGCCGATATCGCCGCCCGCGTGCGCGAGGGGCTGGCGGCAGAGGCCGACATTCTCGTCACCCTCGGCGGGGCTTCCGTCGGCGATCATGACCTTGTGCAGGCGGTGCTGGGCGGGGAAGGCATGAAGCTGGATTTCTGGCGCATCGCCATGCGCCCCGGCAAGCCGCTGATGGCGGGCAACCTTGGCCGCACCAAGGTTCTGGGCCTGCCCGGCAACCCGGTCTCCAGCCTCGTCTGCGCCCTCCTGTTCCTGCGCCCGCTGATGGCCGTGATGACGGGCACGAGCCTCGAGGCCGCCATGAAGGGCAAGCGCACCACCGCAACTCTCACCGGTCCGGTTCCGGCCAACGACCAGCGCCAGGACTACCTGCGCGCCAGCCTCACCACCCACCCGGACGGCACCCGCAGCGTCACCCCCTTCACCCGGCAGGACAGCTCCATGCTCTCGCTCCTCGCCGCCTCCGGCGCCCTCATCCTCCGCCCCCCGCACGCCGCTGCGCTGGATGCCGGGGCGGAGGTGGATGTGCTGGTGGTGTGAGGGGGGGAGTTAAATCCCGAAGCTATCAATAACGTTATTTGCAAGATGAGGAATCACACCGTCTCTTTCTCGGAGAGAAAACCGGAACATTCGATCACTATAACGCTTCCACTCTTGGGCACCCTCTTCATGCAAGAGCGCAAACCACACATCTTCACCAAGTCCGCTATCACTTCTCATCGCAACGTTAAATCCGAGAAAATTCCCCACCTCATCATATGTAATTTTACCATTTTTTGCCTTTGTAAATAAATCTGGCTCAAGTATCTTCATCAGTATCAACCCAGCAATCAATTCTCCATCTTTAAATATATTATCTTCAACAAATATCAGACTTAATTTCAATAATGAAAATGCATGTTCCATTGCTCGAAAACTTTTACCTTTTATTCTCAGAATACGGATAAAGATCTCCATTGCCACAGATGCTACCTGCCGATGCCTCTCGCTTAAAGACCCCCTAACTCCATCGAGTAAAAATTCAGCATATTTATTCAACTCTCCCCTATCATAGTTTAAATTCTCAATATTTAGAATTCTAATATTTATAAATTTAAGCAAATAATCTGAAGCATCTACACTTTCACCATAAGAAAGCCTTACCGCAGACTCTAGCTGAGCCTGTTTCACACCCAATACAAAGTGCACATTTTCGACAAGAAAAAAATGCTTCATACGCTCAAGCATTTGCAAAGCATAAGTCGGCTTACAGCGATCAAGTTCGTCTACGATGAAGATTACGGGCTTTACGCTTCCACCTTTCGCAATTTTTATTGGAAGATCTGACAAAATATTACGAAAGTCATGAACCGCACCAAATTCAGCCCTGAAACCAGAGAATATTTCATCTATGTAATTATCAACCTCAGCACTCGCCACCTCAGAGAAAGACTCTTTTAAATCCACGACATCAGAGATATCAGCCAGAGACAAAGAAGCTCCACGTATCAATATTTTCGCGCCCAAGCCGACAGAAGTACGAAGTAACAACTTTCCAATTTGGGCGGATTTTTCTTTAATTTTATTGACAACTCTTTCTTCAATATGTTTACTTTTTTGAGAAAGCTCTACAATCTCCCTAGCGAGTACAGAAAACGGATCACCTAGATAGTCGGTCTCGAAGGCATCGAGAAAGATCACGGGGAAGCCAGCCTTTCGCAGTTCACCAGCCCACATCTTGAGAAAGGTCGTCTTTCCGGATCCCCATTGCCCGTCGAAGGCAATCATCAAAGGATCCTCGACTTCGGACACTAACCGTGTCATGCGATCTCCAAGCGGCTTCCGGTTGAAGATATCCTTCTCCGAAGTAAAACCTTCTTCATCGCCAATTTCGAGTGGCTTGGGAAAAAGTCTCATCGCTGCCCCGCTGTCCATATGTCGTAATTCTGCAATTTAAGAGGGTGACACGCCCAAACGCAAGACAAGCAGGCTTGACCGCGTAGATGCTCCCACACGAAACATGATCTTCCGGCTTTGCCCGCCTCACAGGCCCCGGCACGAGGCCGGGGCCTGTGAGGGACGCACGATCCGGAAGCCAATCGCATCAGCCAAAACCTCTCCATCGTCATACCGGACGAGAGCGAAGCGGAGATCCGGGACCGGTGAGCCACGGTCTATCCTGCTTCCGCATCGAACCGGCAATCACCCCGGCTCTCCGGTCCCGGCTCAAGGCCGGGATGACGATGGAGAGGATCAAAGGCCTGGAAAGGACTACGGACGGAGCTGGTGACCTGCGCCAAACGGTTCCCCAACACAAAAAAGCGGCACGGTTGCCCGTGCCGCAGTTGGATGTGTCCCGGGAGGGAGATCAGAAGAAGCCGAGCTTGTTGGGGTTGTAGCTGACGAGGATGTTCTTCGTCTGCTGGTAGTGATCGAGCATCATCTTGTGGGTCTCGCGGCCGATGCCGGACTGCTTGTAGCCGCCGAAGGCCGCGTGGGCGGGATAGGCGTGGTAGTTGTTGACCCAGACGCGGCCGGCCTCGATGGCCCGGCCGAAGCGGTAGGCGCGGGTGCCGTCGCGGGTCCACACACCGGCACCAAGGCCGTACATGGTGTCGTTGGCGATATGCAGCGCCTCTTCCTCGGTCTTGAAGGTGGTGACGGAGACGACGGGACCGAAGATTTCCTCCTGGAACACGCGCATCTTGTTGTGGCCCTTGAGGATGGTCGGCTGGATGTAGAAGCCGTTGGCCAGATCCCCGCCGAGACGGGCGGCATCGCCGCCGGTCAGCACTTGCGCGCCTTCCTCCACGCCGATCTGCAGGTAGGACATGATCTTGTCATGCTGCTGCTGGCTGGCCTGTGCGCCCACCATGGTGGCGGGGTCGCGCGGGTCGCCCTGCTTGATGGCCTTCACACGCGCAATGCAGCGGGCAATGAATTCCTCGTAGATGTCTTCCTGGATCAGCGCCCGCGACGGGCAGGTGCAGACCTCGCCCTGGTTGAAGGCAAAGAGCACGAAGCCTTCGACCGCCTTGTCGAGATAGGCATCATCCTGCGCCATCACATCGGAGAAGAAGATGTTGGGGCTCTTGCCGCCCAGTTCCAGCGTCACCGGAATGAGGTTGACGGTTGCCGCTTCCATGATCTTCCGGCCCGTGGCCGTGGAGCCGGTGAAGGCGATCTTGGCGATGCGGCCGGACGAGGCCAGCGCATGGCCGGCCTCAGCGCCAGTGCCGTTGACGATGTTGAGAACGCCTGCGGGGAGCAGGTCACCGATGAGCTCGGCCAGAACCAGAATGGCAGCCGGGGTCTGTTCGGCCGGCTTCATCACGATGCAGTTGCCCGCAGCCAGGGCCGGAGCCAGCTTCCAGGCGGCCATCAGGATGGAGAAGTTCCACGGGATGATCTGGCCGACGACGCCCAGCGGCTCATGGAAGTGATAGGCGACCGTGTCATGGTCGATCTCGCTCATGGTGCCTTCCTGCCCGCGCAGCACACCGGCAAAGTAGCGGAAGTGATCGACGGAGAGCGGAATGTCGGCGGCGGTCGTCTCGCGGATCGGCTTGCCGTTGTCCCAGGTTTCAGCAGCGGCCAGCACGTCGAGATTGGCCTCCATCACATCCGCGATCTTCAGGAGGATATTGGCGCGGTGGGCAGCAGAGGTCTTGCCCCAGGCCTCGCGCGCCGCATGGGCGGCATCCAGCGCGGCGTTGATGTCAGCGGCATCGGAACGGGCCACCTCGCAGATCCTGGCGCCGGTGATCGGGGTGATGTTGTCCATGTAGCGGCCGCTGACCGGCGGCACGAACTTGCCGCCGATGAAATTGTCATAGCGCTCGCGGAACGGTGAAACGGTGCGGAAATCCGCCTGTGCCTGAATGTTCATGCCTGTCTCCTCCAACGGGCCGCCTCCTCGCGGCCATGGGAAGAGCTTGACGCACGGCGGACGGTCTGAGGAGCCATGGCCGGGAACGGCTGCCCGCGCCTGTCGCAGTTCTGCGACAGATGATGGCGGGTTTGTGGGGTAGTGTCAGATGGAAGCACAGTCGCGCCCCATATCCGGCGTCACCACGGGCGACGCTGCGGTGAGGGGCAAATCCATGCCCGCCTGACAGGCCCCGGCCTATCCTTGGTATTTGGGACCGGGGCTGAGCGTGGCAAATGCCCGAGCGCGCTCGCCCCCTCACTCCTTCGCCAGTTTCCGGTGAAGCGTCGCGCGGGAGAGGCCGAGGGCGCGGGAGGCGGCGGAGACGTTGCCCGAGGCACGGGCCAGCGCCCGGTGCAAAACCGCTCGCTCCGCATCCTCCAGCCGTTCATGCACCGGCAGGCCGAGAAGATCGGCGAGCGGGCGCGGGTTTGCGGCAGGATCGGCGGTGAGGCCCAGCAGGGCCCGCGCCCCGCGCGTTGCGCCAATGACGAGATCATCCTCATCCACCGCCACAAGCGCGGCAAGGCCATGCGTGCCGCCGCCCGGCACCAGCACCACACGGGCCTTCGGGAAGGCGGCATGGAAGAGGTCGGCTTCCACTTTGTGCGCCGTGTTCTGCACCGTCTGGCTGATGAGGCTGAGCACGGCGGCGGACATGTCCTGCTCGGCCGTGGACACATCGATCACCGCCGCCAGCTGGCCTCCGGCGTCATGCACGGGGGCAGAGGTGCAGGTGAGGCCGATGTTGCGGGCAAGGAAATGCTGATCCCGGTGGATCGTCACCGCCCTGCCCTCGGCAAGGCAGGTGCCGATACCGTTGGTGCCGGCTTCCGCCTCGGACCACACGGCGCCGGTCCACAGGCCGGACGCGGCAAAATCGCGGTCCTCGGATGAATTGCCGCGCCGTTCCACCGCGATGCCTTCCGCGTCAGCCAGCACCACGCAGGCGCCAAGGCCACCGATGGTCTGGAACAGCCAGTCGAGATGGGGCGCGGCGGTGGCCACAAGCCCGCCCATGCGCTCGCGCACGAGCGCAAGTTCCTGCGCCGTCAGGCGCGGCTCCACCCGGCGTTTCACCGGATCAAGGCCATGAAGATGGGCCGAGCGGGCCCAGGAAGCGGCAATGGGCGAGCGCGCCGCCTGCCCGCTGGCAAGCGCCGCCTCGATACGGCTCTGATGCTGAGACGTCACCGTGGGCATGTCTGGCTCCTCCCGCAAGGCTCTGACAGCCTGCATCCTGCCCGAAGGAACAGGACGCAGGCCGAAGCCCCTGAGGCGGCAGGCACCACTCCCGGTGGGCCTTTGTTGCAAGGACGCGGATCTCTCCCTTCCGCGAGCCTCAAGCCCCCAATGCGCACCATGCCGCAAGGAAAGACTAGCAGCTTCGCCGCCCGCACGCCATCCGGAGCTTAACGGGCACGAATCAAGAAGCCGGGCGCACCCACACCGCGCAGTCATGGAAGGCGGCGCCGCCATAGGGGGCGATGGGCTCGGCGCCGATCAGCGTGTTGATGCCATTGCCGTTTTCAAAGGCCGTGTTGGGCCAGATGCCTTCCGACACCACCGTGCCGGGCGCCAGCCCCTCCACATGACGCAGATGCAGCCGTACCTCGCCGCGCCGGTTGCCCAGGATGACGCGGGCGCCATCCTCCAGCCCCGCAGCAGCGGCTTCATCGGGACGCATCCAGACTTCCGGCCGGCCGCCTTCCTTCTTGGTGGAGCCCGGCGTTTCGGTGAAGCTGGAATTGAGGAAGGAGCGGGCGGGTGCCGTCACCAGACGGAACGGATGCTCCGCGTCGGCATTTTCCACCGCGTTCCAGTAATCCGGCAGGCGCGGCATGGCGGCGTGGGCGCCGAAGGGCTTGCCGTCTTCCGGCCGGTTGGGCGCAGCGGTGAAGCCCCAGTCCACCTTGAAGTGATACTTGCCGTCCGCATGGCCGAAGCCATCGAGATAATGGGCGGTGCGGAAGTCCGGCTGCAGATCCTTCCAGCGCCCGGCCTCCAGTTCGGCCAGCGTGCCATAGCCGGAATTGACGAGCATCCAGTCCACGTGCTCGCGGGCGCTCATGTGGAATCCGGGATGATCCTTTGCATCAAGACGCTTCGCCAGTTCGTTGATAACGAATATGTTCTCCCGCGCCTCGCCCGGCGCTTCCGTCAGCTTGGGGCCAAACAGCATGTACTGGTGGCCGCCGCCCCGGTAGATGTCGTCATGCTCCAGGAACTGGGTCGCGGGCAGCACGATGTCGGCATAGCGCGCCGTGTCCGTCATGAACTGCTCATGCACCACGGTGAAGAGATCCTCGCGGGCAAAGCCCTGTTTCACCAGTGTCTGTTCCGGCGCGACGGAGACCGGATTGGTGTTCTGGATCAGCAGCGCCGTCACCGGCGGGCCGCCGGCCAGCGCCTCACGGTCCCCCGTCAGCACGCGGCCGATGAGGCTCTGGTCGAGGAACCTTGTGCCGGTGCGCAGGGAACTGCCCTCGACCATCGACTTGTCGAGCCTGTAGATCGCCCCGTTGTTGTGGAAGGCGCCGCCCCCCTCATACTGCCAGGAGCCTGCAACAGCTGCAATGCTGGCCGCCGCATGCATGGAGACAGCGCCGTTGCGGCTGCGGGTAAAGCCATAGCCAAGACGGATGAAGGTGCGCTTCACCTCGCCGATCATCCGGGCAAGCTGCGTGATCTCCTCTGCCGGAACGCCGGTGATCCCTTCCGCCCATTCCGGGGTGCGGGTGGCAAGATGGGCTTCCAGCTCGTCCGGGCAGTCGGTGTAACGGGCAAGATAGTCCCGGTCGGCCAGGCCGTCACGGAACAGCACATGCATGATGGCACAGGCCAGCGCCGCATCGCTGCCGGGCTTCAGCACGATTCCGAGATCCGCCTGCTTCATCGTTTCGGTGCGGTAGACGTCAATCACGATGATCTTCGCACCACGTGTCTTGCGGGCGGTGATGGCGTGGGTCATGACGTTCACTTGCGTCGCGACCGCATTGGTGCCCCAGATGATGATCTGGTCGGCCTTCATCATCTCGCGCGGGTCCGGCCCGGCCAGAAGCCCGGTTCCGGCCACATAGCCGGTCCAGGCCGGATTGGTGCAGATCGAGGAAAACTGCTGCGAATAGCCCTTGGCATGGCGCAGGCGGTGGATGCTGTCGCGCTGCACCAGCCCCATGGTGCCGGCGTAGTAATAGGGCCAGACCGTCTCCGGCCCATGCTTCGCCTCCGCCTCCAGGAATCGCGCGGCAATAAGGTCCAGTGCTTCGTCCCAGGAGATGGGCTCGAACCGCCCTTCCCCCTTGGCACCCGCGCGGGCCATCGGCGTCACCAGCCGGTCCGGATGGTACAGCCGTTCGGCATAGCGGGCGACCTTGGCGCAGATGACGCCCGCCGTGTAGGGATTGTCCGCCGCCCCGCGCAGGCGGCCGATGCGGCCCTCTGCCGTCACCTCCACATCCAGCGCGCAGGTGGAGGGGCAGTCATGCGGACAGGCGGAATGGGCGGTGATGGTGACAGGCTTGTTCATCTTCGGTCTTTTCGGGGTCCCGGTGGCGCCGCCCCAGAGCAGAATGCCGCCTAAGGCAGGGTGAGGCCGCCTGCGAAGCGCAGGCAGCGCGGGAACTGTGTCTTCTTCTTTCGCCAGCTTTCGGGACACCGGCGCATGAAGTCAAGCCGGGCCCGCAGGCAATTGCACGCAAGGTACCGTTCTGCCGGGAAAAGGCGCAGCGGCGGTGTGTTGTCTTGAGTGCATGCGACAGGAACATCCCGCTAACCTCACCTTAAGACTTGTGGAACACAGTGAGAACAGCTAAGGTACGTTCATGATTTGTACCAGACCCTCCAACGGGGACCTCACATGCTGACGCGCAAGCAACACGAACTGCTGATGTTCATTCATGAGCGCCTGAAGGAATCCGGGGTTCCGCCGTCCTTTGACGAAATGAAGGACGCACTGGACCTCCGGTCCAAGTCCGGCATTCATCGTCTGATCACGGCGCTGGAGGAGCGCGGCTTCATCCGCCGCCTGCCCAACAGGGCGCGTGCCATGGAAGTGGTCCGCCTGCCGGATTCGGTCACGCCGGGCCTGTCTTCGCCGCGCGGCAAGGGCTTTGCGCCCTCTGTGATCGAAGGATCGCTCGGCAAGGCATCTGCCCCGGCCGCCGCTCCATCCGCTCCGGCGGCGGAAAGCGCCCCTCACTTCACCTCCATCCCGGTCATGGGCCGCATCGCCGCCGGTGTTCCGATCGAGGCGATCCAGACCCACAGCCATTCCATTTCCGTGCCGCCCGAGTTGATCAGCCGCGGGGAGCACTATGCGTTGGAAGTGCGCGGTGATTCGATGATCGAGGCCGGTATTCTGGATGGCGACACGGTGCTGATCCGCAAGACCGACACGGCCGAGAGCGGCGACATCATCGTGGCACTGGTGGACGACGAGGAAGCAACGCTCAAGCGCCTGCGCAAGAAGGGCGCTTCCGTTGCGCTGGAAGCTGCCAACCCGGCCTATGAAACCCGCATCTTCGGCCCCGGCCGCGTGCGCATCCAGGGCAAGCTCGTTGCCCTGTTCCGGCAGTATTGAGCCGCTGCCGCCCGATCGACACGCTAGAAGAATGCCGGAGACACTGTTTCCGGCATTTCTGTTTATGGCGGCACGCGGCACGCACCCGGCAGACTTGCGTCACCGGCAACTGGGCGGGCCCGTGCGGTGGCTGCACGCATGCAAGAGCAATTCCGGCAAAGGCGGCACCGGTTTCGCGTCCGGAATCGCGTGAAAACAGGCAGCCAGAGCACGGCCGGCCGCTCCGTTTTCATCGGAAGGGCTCCAGGCATGTTGCGCCAGCCACTCAAAGCCTTGATACGGGCGGTGCAGAAGCGTCCGGACCAAGTTCCCGCCGGGCACAGGAATAGCTGCCCTCCCCTCCCCTTGCCCCCTGCGTCAAAACGCATCTTGCTCCGGACGCGTCTGCGCCGCAGTTAGCGGGTAAGGAATTATCCTGATTTGCCGCAAGCCGGCCAGCACAAGGAGGCCCTCATGACCATCGAGACATCCGGCCAGTGGCCAGCCCAGTCGCCCGCCCATGTCGGCGTGCGCGGCCGTTGCCCGCGCTGCGGTCAAGGGCATCTGTTCAAGGGCTTCCTCACCCTTGCCCCGTCCTGTGAAGTCTGCGGCCTTGACTACAGCTTCGCCGACCCGGCGGATGGCCCGGCCTTCTTCGTCATCTGCTTTGCCTGCGTTCCGAGCGTTGCCTTCGCCATGTGGCTGGAAATTGCCTACACGGCGCCCTATTGGGTCCACCTCTTCACAACGCTGCCGCTGCTCCTCCTCACCTGCATTCCGCCCCTCCGCCCCCTCAAGGGCTGGCTGGTAGCAAGCCAGTATATCTACAAGGCCGAGGAAGGCAGGCTGGTGACGGATACCCCGGCCGAAGACAAAACGGCGGGAGGAGCAAGGCCCGGTCCCGAAACCTGAAAAGGCCGCCTCATGCCAGGAGTTTCGATGCTCACACCTCACGCCTTGAAAAGGCTCTTGCGCCGCAAGGATTTGTCCAACTCCCAATGAGTCAGGCGGATTGAGAGCCGGCAGTAGGCTCCGGAGCAGACCGGACTGCTTCAGCCCGCCCTTTCACCATGAAGGGCACCGCTGTGAGGATCATCAGGCTGAACCACCAGCCCTGCCATGCCCCATGACTCACAACCGCGACACTGTAGGTGACGGCCAGAGTGACGGTTGCCGCCGCGAGGCTCGCGCCCTGAAGGTGGCCCGCGCGGCGGAACAACAGGGCAAGCGCTGCAGCGAACAGAGCCGCCCCGGCCAGCCCCAGTTCGAACCAGATTTGCAACGGCGCGTTATGGCTGTGCCCGAAACCAAGCAGGTATTTTCTCTCAGGTGAATATCCGGCAGCTTCGGGCAATTCGTCTGCCACTTTCGAGGCTTCCATCCCATATCCCAGCCAGACATGCCCGGGCAGCAAATTCGCATATTCCGTCCAGATGAGCCCGCGTATGGTCAGCGAGGTATAGCCGACCTTTTCGTGGACGGCCTGAGGGATCATGTCATTCACATGGCCGACAATGAGCGGCATCAGGACAAAGGTCACAAGAGCGCCACCGGTCACGACCCTGTAGATAGCCCGCGGCCAGACGAAGGCCGGAACGGTCAGCAGCAGGATGACAAGCACGCCGAGCTGCGCCGACGAGCTGTCGGATTGAAAGCATGACACAGCTGCAAACACCAGCAGTCCGGCCAGGGGCAAGCGGCGGCGCTGTTTCAAGACCACGAGAGCGGCAAACGGCAGGAACATGGCGATAGCGACGGCCGCGCGGTTCAGAACGTAGTTGTCAGGATCGGCGCGAAGTTCTGCATTCAGCACGCCGCCGGTCAGGAAATGAACAAAAATCAGAACAGCCGTCAGCGGCAGAGAGATGGCAAGCGCGGCTCCGATCCGTCCTGCAAGACGGTCAAGCACCGGAACCGGCAAGGCACAGACACATAGCCACAAAAGGCCTGAGACAAGGACCGAGAAGAGGAAACCCCATGCCGAACTCAGCCCCCTCGCCTGTACCGGGACAGGCGCCCAGGTAACGGAGATCAGCATGAAGGCGGTACAGGCGAGGCCCGCCAGGAGCAAGGGAGACCGGATCTTCGAGCCCAGGCCCTCAAACATTGCCTGCCCGCGGTAACACCACGCAAGCCCGGCAAGAAAGACAGCGGCCAGCCCCAGAAACAACGGCGGAGACACCCGGGCGACCGTCAGGACAGGCGGAAGCGCTGCAAATACCGATACGAAGAGGAATTCGAGCGCCTGCACCGGCTTGCCGCGGTTTCGCCCGGCCAGTTTTTGAGCAACCTCAGTCAAAACGGCAATTCCCTTTAAAAAAGTCTCTTCACTCAGGTCTTTCGATGCAGGCGCATCATGCGTTGAAATTGCCCAACCGCACCACAGCAGCCGCCACCCGGAGCTTGCGGTTCAACGCATTCGGGGCATCGCGGCCTGAACGGGGCTTCCGGCCTCGACTTCACCCAGCGCGGCGATCAGCATCGCCTTGCACTGATCTTCCCCACCAGCGGCCGCACTGTTGCCGAGGCGCTCCAGATGCCACGTCAAACGCTCGAGCGGAATGATGCCGGCGGAGGCGACAAAGAAGCCCTCTGCATCGTGAGGGGTGGTCATCTCGTTGGCGTCAAACAGCTCTTCATAAAGCTTTTCCCCCGGACGCAGGCCGGTGAACTTGATGGCAATGTCCTCATCCGGCCGCAGTCCCGCCAGGGAAATCATCGTTCTTGCCAGTGTCAGGATCTTCACGGGCTCGCCCATGTCGAGGACAAAGATGCGCCCGCGTGTTTCTTCGCGTCCGATTTCGGCCGAAGCGGCCTGCAGCACCAGTTCGGTCGCCTCCCGGATCGTCATGAAATAACGCGTCATTTCCGGGTGCGTGACCGTGATCGGACCGCCAGCGGCAATCTGCCGCTTGAAAAGCGGCACGACCGAGCCGTTGGATCCCAGCACGTTGCCGAACCGCACGGTGATGAACCGGGTGTCGACGCCGCTGATGTCCAGTGCCTGGCAATAGGCTTCCGCGATCCGCTTGGTCCTGCCCATCATGCTGGTGGGCCGCACGGCCTTGTCGGTCGAAATCTGCACCATCGCACGGGCACCACAGGCAACGGCCGCATCAGCCACATTGCGGGTCCCCAAGACGTTGGTCAGCACACCTTCACAAATATTGTTCTCCACCAGCGGCACATGCTTGAGGGCCGCGGCGTGGAAGACAACGGCAGGCCTGCAGGCCTGCATCACCTCATGCACACGCCGCCTGTCGCGCACGTTGCCGATGACGGCCTGCCGGGGCAGGTCCGGATTGAGGCGGGAGACTTCAAGATCGATTTCATATAGAGCGTATTCGCTTGAATCGAACAGGATGATCGACGCCGGGTTGCAGGCCACCACCTGCCGGACAATCTCCGAGCCAATGCTGCCGCCGGCGCCGGTGACAAGCACCGTCTGACCACCGATCAGGGACCTGATCGCCTCCAGTTGCAGCTGCACCGGAGGCCGGCCAAGCAGATCTTCCAGCGTGATACTGGCCAGATCCGGCTCAGTGCCCGTGAGCGGCCTGTTTACAACGCGGCGCAGGGGCAGCTTGAGCCGCGCGGCACTGGCGGCAAGAGACTGCATGCCCGCCTCACCGGCGCGGGGCGTTGCCAGAAGCAGCGCCGAAACCGGGACACCGCCCATTGCAAGACGGCCAACGATCCGCTCCAGCTCATCAGCCGAGCCGATAACCGGCACCCCCCGCACGGCCCTGCCGCTGCGCTTGCCTGCACCAAGCTCGACAATGCCTTCCACTTTGTAGAGGCGGGAGGACTCGAGCTTGTAATTGCGGATGACGTTGTCAGCGTCGCCGACATGTCCCACGATCAGCACATGTTCGCGGTTCTGTATGTCCCGTTTCCGGAACCCGACCCCGCCAAGATGCCCGTCTTTATAAGCGCGGTACATGATGCGGGGCGCGCCCAGCAACACGATCAGCACGAACCACAGGATGAGCGGCGTTGCGCGCGGAAAGCCGGCCAGCCGGTCGACGAGGAAATGAAGAATCAGAAACGCGAAGATCGCGGCCGTGCTGCTCAGCACGATGCTCCGCAGATCGCTCAGCGAGGCAAAGCGCCAGATTCCTCTCCCCAGACCGAAAAGGGCAAACATCACGCCGGCGATGGCCGCGAATGAAAGAACCCACCACGCGAGGCGGCTCATGGGCGGCAGGGACTGAAGATCGTACCGGGCCAGCAGCGCAATCGTCATGGCAAGGCCGGCCATGATCACGTCATGAAGGCGCGCGAGCAGTTGCTTCGTTGATGCCCGCGTTAACAGCACGCCCGGCCACTCCTGACACTTGAAGCCATATGGTTCTCTCCTGACCAGGCTTCATTAAACTGCTTCGCTTTTGCCCTGACCAGTGTCGCGGCGTCAAGGCCAAGACAGGTGGAGGCGCAAAACACCCCGAACAGACATTTGGCGAATGCACAATTTATAGGCGCGTTATCCTCTGCCTGCTCCAGCACCGCAGTCCCGCAAGCGTATCGGGTTAGACATCCCGGCGGATATTCAAAACATGATTAATTCGAGACAGATTACGCACAATCAATATCTTGCGCGAATGGGTGTCACTCTCAGATAAAAACTTCAACTTCACTTCTTCTCATGATTGAAGCGAAAGATGTGCCACCCACTTTCGAATGATTAATATTTTGTTAAAATTCAAGCCGTAGCCGCGCTTGTTCAGTGAGCGAACCGGCGGCTTCCAGACTTGCACCTCATTCAAATGCGTTTGCGGGGGCCAAATGCGTATCAACCGACTTTTCACCAAAGCCGGAGCGCCGGCATATTGCGATATTCGTTTCCGCCAGCACCAGAGCGAAGTTCGCACACAAGGCGGCAAGGTTCTGTCGCGGCAGGCAGTATCGGAAGTGCCGGAGCGCTTTTCCCAGGTTGCCGCGGATGTGCTGTGCCAGAAGTATTTCCGCAAGACGGGCGTTGCCGCCCGTCTGAAGAAAGTGCCGGAGGACGGTGTCCCGGTCTGGCTGCAGCGATCGGTTCCCGACCAGGAAGCGCTCAAGTCTCTTCCCGAAGAGGCCCGCTTCGGGCCGGAAACCTCGGCTCGGCAGGTCTTTGACAGGCTTGCCGGCACCTGGACCTACTGGGGCTGGAAAACCGGCACCTTTGACAGCGAAGACGATGCCCGCGCCTTCTTCGACGAGATGCGCGTCATGATGGCGCTTCAGGCCGCCGCTCCGAACTCGCCGCAATGGTTCAACACCGGCCTCTTCTGGGCCTATGGCATCGAAGGCGCCGCACAGGGCCACTGGCACGGCGATCCCGTCTCCGGCGAAGTCGTCCCCTCCCGCACGGCTTATGAGCATCCTCAGGTGCACGGCAGCGTCATCCTCTCGGTGGAGGATGATCTGGTCAATGAGAACGGCATCATGGACCTGTGGGTCCGGGAGGCACGGCTCTTCAAATATGGCTCCGGAACCGGTTCCAATTTTTCACGCCTGCGCGGCGCCGGAGAGCCGCTGGACCACGGCGGCCGCTCAGCCGGGCTCCTCTCCTTTCTCAAGGTCGGAGATGTGGCTGCCGGATCGCTGAGACTTGGCAGCACGACCCGTGCCGCGGCCAAGATGGTCGTCGTGGATGCCGACCATCCGGATATCGAAGCCTTCATCGACTGGAAGGTCGCCGAGGAAGAAAAGGTCGCCGCGCTCGTCTCCGGCTCCCAGCTGGCCAGACAGTGCCTCAACCGGATCATTGCGCTGGTCAGGGCCATCAGCGGCCATCACACCACGGGCGAGCGGTTCAAGACGGAGCTCGACGCAGCCATTCAGGAGGCGCGCGCCGCCCAGATCCCCGACAGTTTCATCGACCGGATCTTACGCAGCGCCTCGCAGGGCCACGAGCTGCCCGAGCTGAAAACCTACGACATCAACTGGGATTCGGAAGCCTACCGCACCGTCTCCGGCCAGAATGCGAACAACTCGGTCCGGCTTCCGGACAGTTTCCTGCAGGCCCTGGAGACAGGCGGCGAGTGGCACCTGTCTGCGCGCCGGACCACGGCGGCACAGGCCGGACCGGGCCGCAGCATCAGGGCCGAAGCGCTCTGGCAGCGGATTGCCCGCGCGGCCTGGACTTCGGCCGATCCCGGACTGCAGTTCGATACCACCATCAACGGCTGGCACACATGCCCGGCTTCGGGCCGCATCAATGGCTCGAACTCCTGTTCCGAATTCATGTTCGTGGACGACACGGCCTGTGTGCTCGCTTCCCTCAACCTCATGGCATTCGTGCAGGAGGATGGTGAGATCTGTCTTGAGCGGTTCCGCCATGCGGTGCGACTGTGGACGGTCAGCCTCGATATCTCCACCGCCATGGCGCAATATCCTTCGCGTGCCGTGGCGCATAACACGCTGCGGCACCGGCCGCTGGGCCTCGGCTTTGCCAATCTGGGCGGGCTCATCATGTCGCTTGGACTGCCCTATGACAGTTCCGCCGCGCGCAGCCTTGCAGCCGCACTCACCGCCGTTCTGACGGGCACCGCCTATGAGACATCGGCGGAACTTGCCAGAGATCTGGGGCCTTTCCCTGCCTTGGCCGAAAACCGGCAGTCCATGGAGCGGGTGCTGCAAAACCATGCGGCCTGCGCCAAAGGCCAGAGCGATCCGGCGCAATATGATGGATTGTGCCGGCCGCCCTACTCTGCCGGCTTTGACATGTGCCCGAGCCCGGACCTTGCCGCGGCTGCGGCCACGGCCTTTGACCGGGCGCTTGAGCTTGGCCGGCGCTTCGGCTGGCGCAATGCACAGGTCTCGCTGCTGGCCCCGACCGGAACAACCGGGCTGGTGATGGACTGCAGCACGACGGGCATCGAACCGGATTTTGCCCTCGTCAAGTTCAAGACGCTGGCGGGCGGCGGCTTCTTCAAGATCATCAATGCCATGGTGCCGCTGGCCTTGCGCAGCCTCGGCTATGGCGAGGATGCGATCACCCGTATCGTGCAGCATATCGTCGGACATGGGTCGCTCAAGGATGCGCCGGGTGTCAATCTGGACAGCCTGCGCCAGCGGGGGCTGACCGAAGCCTGTCTGACACGGATCGAGGCTGCTGTGCAGGGCGCAAGCCATATCCGCGATGCTGTGAGCCAATGGATCACCGGTCCGGAGGAACTGACCGGCTGCCTCGGGATCACGGCAGCAGAAATGGAGCAGCCGGGATTCGACCTGCTGAACTGGCTGGGCTACCTGCCGGAGGAGATCGAAGCGGCCAATGCCCATGCCTGCGGCGCGCTGACCATCGAGAGGGCGGCGGATCTGGCCCCGCAGCATCTGCCGGTGTTTGACTGCGCGACGCCTTGCGGCCCCAGGGGCGTGCGCGCCCTCAGCCTGGAAGGCCACCTGACGATGATGGCTGCGGTGCAGCCCTTCCTCTCCGGTGCCATCTCCAAGACGGTCAACATGCCGCGCAATGCCTCTGTCGCCGATTGTTCCGCTGCGTTTCTCAAGGCGTGGGAACTGGGCCTCAAGGCCATTGCGATCTACCGGGATGGCTCCAAGCTGTCGCAGCCCCTGTCGGCGGGCAGCCTGGACCAGCTTCCGGCCGTCAACACAGGCGGCAGCAAGGCGGACCGGGCGGACCGGGCGGAAATGCCCCAGGAGCCCACAGCCCAGTCCCCACAGGATCAGGCCGCTTCTGCCGATTCCCCGGTTTCATCGCGCTCGCCCGTCAATGCCTGAGCGAGCTCGATATAGAGTTTGCCGGGCAGCGGCGGCGCAAAGAGATAGCCTTGTGCCGCCGTCACGCCCAGTTCCCGCAGGCGCTCCACCTGCTCGACCTTCTCAACGCCTTCGGCGATGATGCCCATGCCGAGATTGTCGGCGAGTTCCACCATCGAATCCACAATCGTGGTGGAGCTGTCATCCGTGCCGATGGCATCAATGAACATCTTGTCGATCTTGATGATGTCGATGCCCAGCTTCTGCAGATAGGCCATGCCGCCATGGCCGGTGCCCACGTCATCAAGCGCCACACGCACGCCAAGGGCCTGGATCTCCGCGATCAGCTTGCGGGCCAGCTCCAGATCCTCCAGCGGCATGCGCTCGGTCACTTCCACCACAAGCTGCTGATAGGCGATGGCGGAATTGCCGTAGATTTCCTTGATATCGTCGATGATCCGCCGGTCATTGAAGTGGCCCGCAAACAGGTTGACCGACAGCTTCAGATCCGGGTTTTCCGCATAGAGCGGCCCAACCTCACGGACGGTCTCACGCATCATGATGCGGGTCATTTCAAAGATATGCCCTGTGCTTTCGGCGTAAGGCATGAACTGCGCCGGCGGGATCAGGGTGCCGTCGCGGTTGCGCCAGCGCATCAGCACCTCGCAGCCGCGCAGGGTTCCGGTTTCGATATCCATGACCGGCTGATAATAGGGAATGAACTCCTTGCGCCGGATGGCGGCGGCAAATTCGTCATCCGCATCCTTGTCGGGCCGCCAGGAGAACCAGACGCCGATCGCAATGAAGATGATGGCCAGTCCTGCGCAGACCACGGCCACCATCATCTTCAGCCCGGCGACCAGACTGATGGCGGCAGAGCGCGGCACCGCGATGACGGATTTAAGCGGATAGCGGTCCGAGCGCACCTCGACCGTCAGAATCTCGTCGCTTTCCAGAAGCTCGGAGCTGAAGCCGCCGGTGGAGAACCAGGGCACATCATTGCCGAGGCGCAGTTCGGCACGCCGGAAGGCGCGCAGATACTCCGGCCCCGGATCGATCGACACCGCAGCCGGCGATATTTCGGCAAAGAGACGGGTCGAGTTCATCAGGTCCCAGCTGACGATGGCAACATGGGTGCCCAGAAACTGGACGCCCATGACGCCGATGCCCACCAGCGGCGCATCCGGCTTGGCGGCCGGCAGGATCGCCTCGCCGTTGATCTGACCGTCGGGAACAACACACATGCGCACGCCGTTGCGGTCGACAAGGCCGATGCGCTGCAGAAAGCCAAGCTGGCCGACGGCGGCCAGAAGCATCTGCCTGTCCTCGCGCGAGCAACTGGTGGCAGAGCTGCGCTCAAGGCGCTGCAGCGTGGTCACCGCATCATTGATCGCGAACTCGCCGCGCATCACATAGCGCCTGGCCATCGCCTCCAGTTCGGTGCGGGCGTTGGTAATGGCATAATTGTCGAGGACGAAATTGGCTGCGACAAGGGGCGCCAGCGCCAGCATCAAGGCGACGCAGACAGCCCTGATAAAGATCATGTAGCGTCGTGTCATTGCGCGGCCTGATTCCCGAGGGGTTGCTAACCACCATGGTACAGGCCAGTAAAAAAGAACTGAACACTCCATATGCGGCCGAATGTGCCGGCCGCAGCGGATTTACTGCCGGGAGGCGGATACTATGAAGGCACTTTTCATCGGGCAGGCCTATATCGACATCACGTTCCTGGCCGATCAGATCCCCACCGGCGACGAAAAAGCCATCGCGCAGGACTATGCCGTGAGCTTCGGCGGCAATGCGGTCACGGCCGCCTTCTGCTGCGCGAAACTTGGGACCGCTCCCGATCTTCTGTGTTCACTTGCCGATGACTGGCTCGCCCGCATGTTCCTCGACATGGCCGCGCGCTACGGCATCTCCGTGCATGGGCGCAAGGTGCGCGAATCGTCCCTCTCCTTCATCATGCCGCATGACGGCAAGCGCGCCATCGTGCGCTGCCGCGACAATGACTTCCTGCATCCCTTCCCGCCGCTGAACCTCAATGGCTGCAAGGCGCTGCATCTGGACGGGCACATGCCCGATGCCGCGCTTCATTATGCAAAGACCTGCCGCGAGGCCGGCATTCTCACCTCGCTCGATGGCGGTGCCGTGCGGCAGAACACCGATGAGCTCTTGCATTTCATCGACGTGCCCATCGTTTCGGAGCGGTTTTGCGAGCAGCTGAAGCTCGACATTCCCGGCACCCTCGCCTATCTGCGCGCCCATGGCTGCCCCGTGGGCGGCGTCACCGCCGGGCACCGTGGGCTCTACTGGTATGAGGGCGATGGCCCGGTGCAGCACATGCCGTCCCTCGCCGTGCCGAAGGAAAAGGTCGTCGACACCAACGGGGCCGGCGACACATTCCACGGCGCTTATGTGGCTTCCTATCTGCAGAACGCGGAAGGGAGCTGGGAAGACCACTTCCGCTTCGCCCGTGCCGCCTCGGCCCACGCCATCCAGCACCTTGGCAACGAGGCCAGCATGCCCACCCGCGAAGAAGTCCTCGCCGCCATGGCCACCTGGCCGGAGCGGGAAGAGTAAGACAGTCCGTGAACGAACCATGTGCCAACCAGCCGAGATCCCCGATGACGACCAAATCTGATCAGATCCGCGCATTAGGTGCGGAGGGAGTCAAACCCGCAGAGATAGCCAAGCGTTTAGGCATTCGATATCAACACGCCTATAACGTATTATCTGCCAATGGCTCTTTAAAAGAACAAAGAAATAAAGAGTCTACTGAAAAAATAAAAAAATCAACGCATGAAAATCAAAAGAAAATCCTCTCGATATTGAAACTTAAAGAAGGAGGGTTTACCCGGGTAGCTCATTGGGTACTGCGCGAGGACAGTATATCAATCGAGGGTGAAGTACCAACACAATCAGGCGTTTACGCCTTCGTTAAGAACGACATCGCCTTATACGTGGGGGTAGCGACGATGGGTCTAGCAAAACGGCTCTATTTTTATAGCAAACCGGGTATATCTCAACGTACCAGCCTGCGCCTCAACAATGCTATTAAGTCTGAACTGAAAAATATGGCAGAGATCGAAATCTATATCGCTACACCTCCTGACTTGGAGTGGAACGGTCTGCCCGTTCACGCTAGCGCGGGCTTGGAGCTTGGCTTGATCAAGAATTTCGAACTCGAATGGAACATGCGCGGCACAGGGCGGTAGCCCTTTGACAGCAGCTGCCAGCTTCGAACAATCTACTAGCAGGACAAAATTTCCATAAAGCATTTAAGGTCACAATCTTACATTTCCATCTAACAATAAAACTTGCTTTTTTCATTATTTTGGACCATATTGTTTTTGCTGATTTGATTGATATGGCTTTGCTATGCAAAAGCCTCGCTGTGTTTTCTCAAATTCCGGTGACTGGACGCGCCTTGTGACGCATTCCGAGAACCGGCTTCAGGACCGGAACATTTTTCTGCGCTGACCACGGATGTACTGGCAGACAGACTGCGTTCCGGCCTGGAATGGCACTCGCCAATCCGGCATCCGGGCCGTCCGGAAGCCTCGTCTTTCAGATAGACACTCTGCTCTGTGACCCGCGCCACTGCCGGACTGCGTCTTACGATGTGCACATATGCCTGCGTTCATTTGGTGCATGGTGGCGGCACAGGACTGACGCCTGTCACCGGGGAACGGCGCAGCTGAAAGCTTCTTCGGTTGCGGGGCAGCGCCGCGCGGCAAGCATGCCGTCAAGGCTCGATGCCTCAGCGCCTGATCCAGCTTCCGGCCAGATCCCGGAAAGCCTGACTGACCGGCACGTGTTCAAGCCCGTGAAGGACTCAAGCCCGCCAATGCTCTGCGGCGCAGAAACGGGCCCGCAAGACGCGCAGGCGCTGACCTGAAGATTAAGGCAATCCCTGCCGCCGGACTTTTTGGAACTGTCCCTGCTGCCGTTCCGGATCACCTGACAAAGGACCCAACGACCCATGACCTCCACTGCCCGTCCCCGCCGTCCTGCGCCGCGCCCCGTCAGCAATGACGCGCCGGCCTATCTCTACAAGGTCGGGCAGGATGTCCGGCTGAACGGTGGCTCCATGGAGCGGCTGCATGCCGCTGGCGTCTATCGCATCACCGGCCGTTTGCCCATCGAGGGCGACACCCCGAAATACCGCATCCGCAGCGAGGACGAACGTCACGAGCGGGTCGCATCACAGGACACGCTCGTTCCGGCAGGCCCGGCCTCCGGCAGCGCAGACAGCTCTCTTCTCGAAAGGACATTCCGTCATGGCTAAGGGTCAGAAGCGCAGCACGCGCGAAATCAGAAAGCCGAAGCAGGACAAGACCGCCGCAAAGGCAGCCCCCGTCCCCTTCGCCAACAGCAACAAACCCGGCACCAGCCCCTTCCCGAAACTGGGCACCGGCAAGAGCTGATAACATCTCTCAATGAGCTTGGCTCATTGAGTGGTGGTCAGGCCCGTACGGCGTCTGAGCAATTTCAAGGCGTCATGCGTCAGCACCGGAAGGCTTGGTAAGAGAGTGATTGGGCGGGGCTGGATCAGCCGCCGCCCGCTCCTCCGGCTTTTGGCTTTACTGCACCAGGTTCAGGCAGATCAAGCGCCGACATCAGCACACCCTGCCCCCGGCGGTACAGCGTCTGCGAGGCAGCCTGATGCTGCCTCTTCAACACACTGATGCGAAACAGCGGTCATCGGTAACCACACCCATCTTTACCGCCGTCTCTCCTCACCGCTCTGAACTAGCTCGATGCGGTAGCCATCAGGATCTTCGACGAACGCGATGATTTCTGATTCTTCCCGATCGGGTGAGGCGTGGGCCATGGGGCCGGCCGGGCGCACGACTCTGACGCCGGCCGCCGCCAAGCGGCTGCACTGATCAAATACGTCGTCCACCTCGAAGGCTAAGTGACCGAAGGAATCTCCGTGGCTATACAATGAGGTGTCCCAATTGTAAGTCAGCTCGATCACACAACGATGATCGATGTCATCGTAACCAACAAAGGCCAATGTAAATCTCCCATCGGGATATTCCTCTCGGCGCAGCAGTTTCATTCCGAGAATATTGACATAGAAATCTAGCGATCTGCCCAGATCTCCGACTCGAATCATACAATGTGCAATCCGCATCATTGCTGCGTTCCTTTTCCGCAGACGGACAATACTGGCTCTTCCCTTCGGCTTGACAGCAGTCCCTCACCAATTTGAATTCTGAGCATCCCGGCCGCCGAAGCGGATGCTCTGACGGCCAGGTTGTCTCAATTTGTCAGCCGGCGGCCACGGCCTGCCCAAGCTCGGCGTTGGTCATGGTCTTCCCACCGAGATTCCACGTGCCGTCGACGGCGTGGACGCCGTTCGACCAGATGCGGTCCTTGGCGAGAGACCCGCCGGACAGATCGTGGAGAATCTGTGTGGCCTCACCGAAGAAGGCTGTCTGAATGTCATAGTCGGCCAGCGCGAACGAAGGCGTCTTCGTTTCGATCCATGCGCCTTCTATCGGCAGGCCAGCCGCAAAGGTGTGTCCCTTCGGCAGGATATTGAGATGCGCCGTCACATTCGGCGTCATCACCTTGTTCCCTCCCAGGCCGTGATGCCTGAGAAACGATTCCGTGATTTTCGAGATGGCCAGCGCGGTCTTGTCGGCCGGAATGACGCCCTCGGTGAGGGTAAGGCTGATAGGCATGATTGCTCCTTGCGTGCAGGTCGGCTGAGGCGTTGCCTCTTGCTGCGGCTCGTTATATAACGACCGTGATCCATAGTTAGAATAACGATCGTTATGTCGTCAAGCGTAAAATCACGATCGTTATGAAGGGAGTCGATATGCGTTATCAGGCCGACCATCGAGAAGAAGCGAGGGCAAGACTATTAGACGCCGCCGGGCGCGGATTCCGCCGGCAAGGCTATGGGGGGATCGGTGTCGACGGCCTGGCAAAGGAAGCGGGCGTCACTTCCGGAGCGTTCTACGGTCATTTCAAATCGAAGGACGCAGCCTTCGAAGCCGCTGCCCTCGAAGGATTGAACGACCTTCGCGAGGCGATTGCCCAATTGCAGTCCGAACAGAGGGAACGCTGGGCCGAGGCATTCATCGATTTCTATCTCAGTGACCGTCTCCATTGCCTGCTCGACAAGAGTTGCGGCTTACAAAGCCTGACGCCCGACGTGATGCGCTCCAGCGATGGCACCAAAGCTGCGTATGGCGCGGCGCTGGAAAGGGTCGCCCAGCAATTGGCTGACAAACTGGAGGGAGACACTGAAGACGCACGAAGGCAAAAGGCTTGGTCGTTGATGGCGCTCCTCTCCGGAGGCGTGACAATCGCACGCAGCATCGGATCTGCAGAGGCCAAAGAAGCCGTTGCGTCTCAACTCAAAAAAGCGGCCCGGGCATTGCTGTAGACCGGCCTCTTGATTTCCTTGGCCTTCGTTTTTGGGAAAGCGCCGGCAAGGGGCGTGACTTTCCGGAAATATATGCGTTTTTCAGATGCTTATATAAAGACACCGTCAAAGCCCCTCGGCCTTGACGGTGTTCCGGATCATTGTGGTGATCAATATGGCGTGGCCTGTCACACGGGCCGTCGATGCCGATCTCATCCCGCCGATAGGTATCGATAGATATCTAGGAATTTCTTCTTTTACTCAGCGAATTATAGCATGCCGGGCGTACTTCCGGATACGCCCGGCCATGCGAAAATCATTCCCACTCGATCGTGCCGGGGGGCTTGGAGGTGATGTCGTAGGTGACGCGGTTGATGCCTTCGACCTCGTTGATGATGCGGGTCGCGGTTTCGCCGAGGAATTCGTGGGTGAAGGGGTAGTAATCCGCCGTCATCCCGTCCACGGAGGTCACCGCGCGCAGGGCGCAGGCGTAGTCGTAGGTGCGGCCATCGCCCATGACGCCGACGGTGCGCACCGGCAGGATGGCGACGAAGGCCTGCCAGATTTCGTCATAGAGACCGTGCTTGCGGATCTGGTCGATATAGACCGCATCCGCCTTGCGCAGGATCTCCAGCTTGGCGCGGGTGATCTCGCCCGGGCAGCGGATGGCAAGACCGGGTCCTGGGAACGGATGGCGGCCGATGAACTTCGCCGGCAGGCCCAGTTCGCGGCCGAGGGCGCGCACTTCGTCCTTGAACAGTTCGCGCAGCGGCTCGACGAGCTTCAGGCCCATCTTTTCCGGCAGGCCGCCGACATTGTGGTGGCTCTTGATCGTCACCGACGGGCCGCCGGAGAAGCTGACGCTTTCGATCACATCCGGATAGAGCGTGCCCTGTGCCAGGAACTCGGCGCCATCGATGCTGTTGGCGTGTTTCTGGAACACGTCGATGAACAGCTTGCCGATGGTCTTGCGCTTCACTTCCGGGTCGGTCACGCCTTCCAGCGCGCCGAGGAACAGCTCCTGCTCATCCGCATGGATCAGCGGGATGTTGTAATTGTCGCGGAACATGGTGACGACTTCTTCGGCCTCGCCCTGCCGCAGCAGGCCGTGGTCGACGAAGACGCAGGTGAGCTGGTCGCCAATCGCTTCATGGATCAGAACGGCTGCCACCGAGCTGTCGACACCGCCGGACAGGCCGCAGATGACCTTCTTGTCACCCACCTGCGCACGGATCTTGGCAACGGCTTCGGCGCGATAGGCGCCCATGGTCCAGTCGCCCTTGAAGCCGGCAAGGCGCACGAAATTCTCGTAAAGCGTCCGGCCATTCGGCGTGTGGTGCACTTCCGGATGGAACTGCACCGCATAGAAATGCCGCTCCGGATCGGCCGTGATCGCAAAAGGCGCGTTTGGCGACGTGCCATAGACCTTGAAGCCCGGCGCGATGCGGCTGACGTGGTCGCCGTGGCTCATCCACACCTGCTCGCGCCCTTCGGCAAACCAGCCGGCGATGAAGGCATCGCTCTGATCGGACGGGGTCACATAGGCGCGGCCGAATTCTGCCGTGCCGCCGCCGCCGGAAATCTTGCCGCCATCCACCTGGCCGCCCAGATCCTGCATCATCACCTGCTGGCCGTAGCAGATGCCAAGGACCGGCACGCCGAGGGTGTAGACCGACTTCGGCGGGCGGGGCGAGCCCTCGCGGGTGACCGAATCCGGTCCGCCGGAGAAGATCACCGCCTTCGGCTTGAAGGCCGCCAGAAAGTCATCCGTGACGTTCTGATAGGGGTGGATTTCGCAATAGACATTCAGCTCGCGCAGACGCCGGGCGATGAGCTGCGTCACCTGGGAGCCGAAGTCGATGATGAGAAGACGGTCGTGCTGGGTCATGAGCAGCTTCTAGCGGGTCAGAGGGTGGATTTGAACCGGAATCTTGCGCCTTGCAAAGCTTTTGTGAAGGGCAGCGCCCTGCCCTGTCCCGGCCCTTGAAACAGCAGCCGCAAGCGGCGCGGCGTCAGGCGTTTTCCTTGGTCTGCAGAGAGCCCAGAAGGCTGGCGAGGCGGATGCGGTCCGGCGTGCCGAGGCCTTTCATGATCTCCGCTTCCAGCGGCACCAGACGGGCATTGATCTCATCGGCAAGATCGCGCCCGGCTTTGGTGGGCTTCAGCACCACGAGGCGGCGGTCCTGCCGGTTTTCGCTCTTCTTCAGGAACTTGCGGTCAGTGAGGCGCATGGCAGCGCGGCTGATGGCCACCGCATCGAGCCCGGTCTTGGCACCAAGATCGCGCACCGAGCCTTCGCCCGCCTCGATCAGTGCCGCCAGAACGAGCCATTCGGCCAGGGCCAGGCTGTGCTGGCTCTGCAGCGCCTTGACGAGGCGGCGTTCCACCAGCCGGGCAGCCGAAATGATCTTCAGCGGCAGAAAATTGTCGAGCCCGGTCTCCGGCACCGTGTCGAAAAGGCTGACCTGACCGGCCGCCTGCGCAGAGGCCGGCCTGGCTGCGGGTTTGGCTTTGGGCTCTTTGCCGCCTGACTGTTTCATGTTCCGTGCCCTTCCGGCGCAGGCCGCCGGTCCTTGTGAAGATCCGTGTGGCGGCCGGTGATGCAGCCACAGAAGGCCCCGAAGGCAGTTCTACGGCTTGCAGGCCGCCCGCTTAAAACAATTTCAGTTCATCTGAAAAGGCTTTGCCGCATGGCCCGCCGTGCTCCTCCACAGAATTCGCGCAAGCTGCATTTCACGCGCGCAGCAGCGGTCTTCTTCATGCCGGACAGGGAAAAGCCGCGCCATGACAAGCAGGCAGGCGCTCAAGGGATCACAAATGCGGGTGGACAGGCACGCCTTGGCCCCGTTCCGCCTTTTGACCGCCTCAGAGTGAGTGCTTAGACTGAAGGCAGCTCATGCTTTTTGATTCGATGCGGAACGCATGGGGGTCAGGGGGCAGGAACAGGAATGGCAAGCAAACAGGAGCCAGACGGTGGCAGCACCGGTCAAGGCTCCGGAAATGGTCGTCTGACATGACGGATGCGGAGGACACCCGGCTGAAGGAAGGAACAGCCACCGGCAGTGATACCGGTGGACGGGAACCTGTGCCTGCAAACACGTCCTCCGCCGGCTCGCAAGGGGACGCGGCAGGCCTTGGCCCGATCAGCGCCAGCAGCATCGAGAGCGCCCACCGGCTGGCGCGCCGCCTGCTGCGCGAAGGCCAGTTCGAGGAAGCGGCCACGCACCTGCGCAAGATCGTCTTTGCCGAACCTGCCAACACGCGGGCGCGCGCCAGCCTTGGCAACTGCCAGCTGATGACCGGCGACCTCGTCAATGCCGAAGCCTCCTTCCGTACCGTGCTGGAGACCGACCCCAAGGACCAGAACGCGCTTTATGGCCTCGCCACGCTGCTTCTGCGCTGCGACGCCTATGACGAAGCGGCCATTCACGCGGCGAAGCTGGTCGAAGTGCTGCCGGACAGTGCGGCCGCGCTGTCATTGCTGGCCGAAACCGGCTCCCAGGATGCGCGCCCCGGCGCCGCCATCGCCAATTACCGCCATGCCCTGCGGTTTGATCCGGATTACCAGCCGGCTCTCCTTGGCCTTGCCAATCTTCTGTTGAAGCGCCACCGCTTTGATGAAGCGCGGGAACTGGCCGAGCGTGCCGCCCAGGGCGGCGCGGGGCCGGTGGAAGCGCTTGTGGTGCTGGGTGACGTGATGGCTGCCCAGGGGGAGCTGGTCGGCGCCCGCCGCGCCTTTGAAGCTGCCCTTGGCCGCGATGCGCAGCATCATGCCGCGCGCGTGAAGCTCAGCTCGCTGGCCCGCCGCGCCGGTGACATCAAGATGGCCCTGCGGCAGGCGGATGATGCCTGGACCGAGGCTCCCGACTTCCGCGAGGCGGGCAATGCCGTGGGTGCGGCCCTTGCCGCGCTGGGCGAGCGGCAGGCGGCCCGTGAGGTGCTGACCAGCGTCGCCAATGGAAGGCAGGCACCCGACTGGGTGCGCCACGTCATCGAAACCCACCGCAAGGTGGACATGCCCTCCGTCGACTGGGTGGCCAGCGAGGAAGCGCTTCACGCAGCCAAGGCCAGCAAGACGGCGGCCATGGCCGCGCTGACGGCTGCCGCCGAAGCCGACAAGGCCGCCGCCATGGCCCGCGCTGCAGCAACGAAGGCGCTGGCAAAAGGGGCTGTCATGGCCGCCAGCGCAGAGCCGGACGAAGATCCTTTGCCGGCTGATGAAAATGATGAGCCGGCAAATGAATCTCCGGCAGAGACAGTCCTGACCGGAGAAGCAGAGAGTGCTTCGGGCTCAGTCCATGGCGAAAACGGACCTGAGGAAAGTCCCGCAGAGCCCACGGCTGCCAGTGAAGCTGTCAGTGAAGCTGCCAGTGAAACGGTAGCGGAAGCCTCAGCGGAGACCGGCAGCGGCGGGCCGGAGGGTCTGGATTCAGGTCCTGCAGCGGAAGAGGAGGCTGAGCTGCCCTTCCCTGCCGCAAATGCCGGGTTTGAAGCGGAACCAGAGCTTGAGCTTGAGCTCTTGCCTGTGTCCCCGCCGGGGACAGAGGCCGGGACGGACTCCACGGCTGACGATGAGGACCGGCTTGAGGCAAGTGCGGATCCTTCCGGCAGCGAGGCGCCCGTGCTTTCAGAAGATGAAAGGCAAGCGGCTGATGTTGCGGGGGAAGAGACTGCTGACGGCAGCGCAGGCGCACCGGATGCGGCTGAGCCGCTTGTCCCCTCAGATGAAGTCCCGGAGAGCGAACTGGTCTATGAGCCGGAGCCGGATGACAGCTGGACAGGCGAGGATGATCTGAACGACCTCAACCGTCTCGACGGCAGCAAGACCTGACGTTTGAGCACAGTGCCATCCTGAAATGCCAAAGGCCGCCTGAGGGACATTCCCCGCAGGCGGCCCTTGTTTTCATTCGGGCGGTTCAGATCAGCGCCAGCGAGAAGGCCGGCACGAAGGTGACCAGCAGCAGCGCCACCAGAAGCGTGGCGAGGAAGATCCAGCCGTCGCGCAGGAACTCGACCAGTTTGGCGCCCGTCAGGTTGCACACCATCAGCAGCACCGTTCCGACAGGCGGCGTCAGTGTGCCGATGGAGAGGTTGAGGATCATGACGATGCCGAAATGCACCGGATCAATGCCGAGCTGCATGACCACGGGCTTGAGCAGCGGCACGAGAATGATCATCAGCGCCGTGCCCTCGATGAACATGCCCAGCACCAGCAGCAGCACGTTGACGGCAATGAGGAAGACCCAGGGGTCGGTCGTCAGGCTGGTGATGATCTCCGCCATGGCAACACCGGCCCGCTCCACCGAGAAGATCCAGGCAAGGGCCGACGAGGTCATGATGACCAGCAGGATCGAGGCGGTCTGCCGGCCGGTTTCGGCAAAGGCGCGGCCCACATCCGAAAGCTTCATTTCCCGGTAGATCAGGAAACCGATGGCGAGGGTGAAGACCGTCGCAACGGCACCGGCTTCCGTCGGCGTGAAGATCGACAGGCGGATGCCGCCGACGATGACCAGCACGAGGAAGATGGCGGGCCATGCACCGATGAGCGTGGTCCTGGTCTCGGCGGCTGACGGCCAGCTTTCACGCGAAGGCTTCAGCCCCTTGCGGCGGGCGTTGATCCACACGGCCGTGATCAGCAGGGCGGCGCAAAGCAGGCCAGGAATGATGCCGGCGGTGAACATGGCGCCGATGGAGACATCGGCCACCAGCGCATAGATGATCAGCGCGATGCCGGGCGGAATGATCGGGGTGATCAGCGAGCCGCAGGCGGTGATGGCCGCGGCCGCACCGGCGCTGTAGCCCTGGCGGCGCATTTCCGGCACCAGAATGCGGCACATCATGGCAGCATCTGCAAGGTTCGAGGCCGAGATCCCGCCCATCAGGGTGGAGAGCATGACGTTGGTGTGGCCAAGGCCGCCGGTGAGCCGCCCGACCATCAGATCCGCCAGCTTCATCAGGCGCCCGGCAATGCCGGTGGTGCCCAGAAGCGTGCCCAGCAGCACGAAAAAGGGAATGGCCAGCAGCGAGGGGTTCTGCGTCGGTGCAATGATCCGCTGCACGGAGATCTGCAGGGGCACCGAGGAGAAGAAGACGAAATAGGCGACCACAGCCGCGAACATGGCGAGATAGATGCGCATGTTCAGGGCAAAGAGCGCGAACATGAGAGCAATGATGATGAACCAGGTCATGGACGTCTTTCTGAACGCGAATATGTGGCCGTCAGGAAAGGCTGCGGGCGGGAGGGATCAGGCCTTGTGCTCGGGACCGGCGGGCGGGTTCGCCGCCGCATCAAGCCGGTAGAGACGCCAGGCCATGACCAGCGCGGTGCCGCCGGCGCCGATGACAATGGCCAGATCCAGCCAGAACCAGGAAATGCCGAGGATCTGCGTCTTCTTGAAAGCCGTGGCCTTCGCCAGCGCCCAGCCCTGCCAGGACATGAAAGCCAGCAGGCCCACGGAAGCCAGATTGACGGCAAACACCAGCAGGCGGCGCGGCAGACCCTTCAGCGCATTTTCCAGAAGATCGATGGTCAGATGCTGCCGGTTCGCCTCGCAGGCGATGGCGCCGATCATGACGATCCAGATCATCAGGATGCCCGAGACCTCTTCGGTCCAGGCAAAGGGCGTTCCCAGAAGATAGCGCGCGATGACGGCTGCAACGGTCATCAGCACGAGCAGGGCCACGCATACGGCCCCGAAGGCCGAGGCAGCACGGAAAATGAGGGACATGACAGTCTCCGCGAAGAGGGAGGACCGGCCGCTTGCGGGAAGCGGCCGGCCGGAAGGATCACTTGGCGAGTTCTGCCTGGATCATGTCATAGAGGCCCGGCGTCCATTCCGGGAACTGGGTGTAGAAGGGCATGGTCTTCTCACGGAAGGCCGCCACGTCCGGCTCGGTGACGTTGACGCCGGCCGCCTTCATCTCGGAAAGAATGCGCTCTTCTTCCTCGGCGGCGATCTCCTGGCTGTAGAGGCCGGCCTCGTAGCCGGTCTTGTGCAGCATTTCGAGAACCTGCGGGTCGAGGGTGGAGAAGAACTCTTCACCGCCCAGCCACAGGGCCGTGTTGGTGAGATAGCCGATCATGGACAGTTCCTTGGCCGGCTCATGCAGCTTCTGGCCGTAGAGCACCGGCAGCGGGTTTTCCACGCCGTCGATCACGCCCTGCGTCAGGGCCGGATAGACTTCGCCCAGCGGCATCGGCGTCGGGGTGGCGCCCATCAGCTCGATGGCCTTGATCTGCATCGGGTTGTTCGGAACGCGGATCTTCAGGCCCTTCAGGTCTTCCGGCTTTTCGATCTTCTTCGTCGCCAGCAGCTGGCGCGTGCCATAGAGGTAGTTCGGGATGACGATGTGGATGCCCTTGGCACGCAGAGCCGCATCCTTTTCCCTGAACCAGTCGCTCTCGTAGATCTTCAGCAGCTGCTGCGGATTGTCGGCCAGATACGGCCCGAACAGGATGCCCAGATCCGGATCGAAGTCGGTGAGGAAGCCGGCATCGGCGATGGTCACGACGTTCACGCCCAGCATGGCCTGCTCGATCACGTCCTTCTTCGCCCCCAGCTGCGAGGACGGGAACAGCTCCAGCGCCACCTTGCCGCCGGACGCTTCTTTCACGAGGTCGGCCCAGCGGTGCATCACCTTGTCGACCGGCTCGCCCGGATTGTTCTCATAGGCCACCTTGACGACCACTTCCTGCGCCGCCACCGGCAGAATGGCCGCGACGCCCATGAGCGCGGCAAGCGCAAGCGATTTCAATTTCATTGCAGATCCTCCACTTGGATGAGTTCAGACGGGATCGCCCGCCTGTTTTGCGAGGGCCGCGAAGACGGCGCCCGAATAGTCGAAATGGGTGTTGAGACTGGCCGTCAGCCCGGCGGCATCCCGCTCGCGCAGCTTGGCGATGATGGCCTGATGCTGGGCATGGGACTCGACCGTCTGCGCCGAGCGGGATTTGCCCACCTCCATGTAGAAGCGCAGCGGCACCGACAGCACCCGGTACATGCGGATGAGCACCGTGTTGCCCGTCGCCTCCACCATGGCCATGTGAAAGTCGTAGTCGTGCCCTGCGGCTTCCGAAACGGTCATGGCCCGGCGCATGCGCTCGTTGGCCTCGGTCATCTGATCGAGATGGCTGTCCGTCACGCCGATCGCGGCCAGAGGCGCTGCGCCGGTTTCCACGATGCGGCGGAAATTGAGCACGTCTTCCAGCGTCTTGGCGGAATTGTCGAAATGCTGGGCAAAGACGGAGAAGATCGGATCGAAATCCGGCTTGCGCACCTTTGCGCCGCGCCGCGTCTTCTCGATGAGGCCGAAGGCTTCCAGATGGATCATGGTCTCGCGCACCGTGTTGCGCGCCACGCCAAAGCGTTCGGCCAGATCCCGCTCGTTCGGCAGCAGATCCCCGACCTGCATGCGCTCCACGATCTCCCGGCGCAGAACCTCGCGAATGTCCTCGACTGCTGAAAGTCCCGCCATGGCCTCCCCTCCATTGGCTCTTGGTCCTATGGTTGGACCAAACTCGGTGCTATGAATTCACCGGCGCACGCCGGTTGTCAAGCCTTGTCAGACAAGCTGACCGGAGATTTCTGCAAGGACGCTCACGCCGGAGCGGTGTCTTCCGGCCAGATCACCGAGGCCATCAGCGTGCGCCGGGCGGTGGCCAGATGGGCATCCAGCGCCGCCTCAGCCCGCTTTGCATCACCGGCCTGAACCGCCTCGATAATGGCTATGTGCTCGGAAATTGCAGCGCGGTTGCGGTGCTGTTCGTCGCGCTTGTTCCAGCGGTAGTGGAAGTGCACGATGATGGAGATGGTGCGGCTGAAATCGATGATGAAGCGGTTGCCAGAGGAGGCGCAGAGCAGCTGATGGAAGGCTGCATCAAGCTGTGGAAAGGCATCGAGCCCCTCATCCGGCCCGGACGCCAGAGCCTGATGCGCCAGCGACAGCGCCTGCAACTCCCCTGCCCGCTCGCCGCCCGGTCCGCAGGCGTTCATCATGCCGGCCAGCGCCTTGCGCTCAAACATCTCGCGCACGGTGAACATTTCCTCGGCAAAACCACGGGTGAAGCCCTTCAGCACCCAGTGCCGGTTCGGCTGTTTCTCAATCAGGCCAAAGGGCTCGAAGCGGATCAGGAATTCGCGGACGGAGGCCACATTCACCCCGAAGCGGCGGGCAAGACCCGCCTCGCTCAGCACCGTGTTGGGCCGCGGATCGCCGCGCAGCACCCAGTCCAGAAACTGGCTCTCCACATGCGCCTGATGGGACAGGGTTTCCGATTCCTCGAACCAGTCGGCCGCTTCCGGCAGGCGGCGCAGGACCTTTTCGCGCCCCTCCCAGTCGAGAATCCCGGCCCCGGCCAGATGCGCCAGCACGGCGCGGACGGTGGTGCGGCTCACGCTGAGAGCCTCGGCCAGCTCTGCTTCCGAGCCCAGCCGTTCGCCGGGCGCCATTTGCTGCAAGCGATCCAGCATCAGATTCACATGCAGTTTGAAGAGGTTGCGGTTGCGCGCCACGAACAGGCCTCTGGTTTTCAACCGGGATCAACCGGATTCAGTTTGACGGAAACGGATCTTTTTCAATAAAAAGCTGTAAGCGATCCAAACGCGCATTTCAAGAAACCCGGAAACTGTCCCATGTCCCTGATGAAGACCCTTGTGTGTGCCGAGCCTGGCAAGTTCGAACAAGCCCAGCGTCCGCGCCCCGAGGCAAAGCCCGGCCACGTGCGGGTGAAGATCGGCCATATCGGCATCTGCGGCACGGATTACCACATCTATGGCGGTCATCAGCCCTTCCTCGCCTATCCGCGCGTCATGGGCCACGAGCTTTCCGGTACGGCAGAGGAAGCCTCTTCCGATGGCCGGATTGCCAAGGGCGATCTCGTCGTGGTGAACCCCTACATCACCTGCGGCAAGTGCCACGCCTGCACCATCGGCAAGCCCAACTGCTGCGAGGCCATCGCGGTGCTGGGCGTCCACACGGACGGCGGCATGTGCGAGGAAATCGTGGTACCGGAGGGCAATCTCTACCCGGCGGAAGGCCTGTCGCCCAAGGCAGCGGCCATGGTCGAGTTTCTGGCCATCGGCGCCCATGGCGTGCGCCGGGGCAGCGTGAAGCGCGGCATGAGCGCGCTGATCGTGGGCGCTGGCCCCATCGGCCTTGGCGCTGCGATCTTTGCCGCCATTGAAGGCGCGGACGTCACCCTGCGCGACACGTCACAGTCGCGGCTGGATCTTGCCCGCAAGGCGCTCCCGTCTGCCCGCTATGAATTGGTGGGCGAGGAAACCCCGGGTGCCTATGACGTGGTCTTCGATGCCACCGGCAACATCAAGGCCATGAATGCAGGCCTTTCCCATGTCGCTCATGGCGGCGCCTATGTGCTGCTGTCCGTGGTCAAGGGCGATCTGGTCTTTGCCGACCCCGAGTTCCACAAGCGTGAGACGACGCTCTTCGCCAGCCGCAATGCGCTGAAGGAAGACTTCGAGCACGTCATTGCCAAGATCCGCAGCGGCGAGGTGCCGGTGGATGTGCTGGCAACCCACGAAACGAATTTCGAGGACGCCGTGACCAACCTGCCGCTCTGGGCAGAGGACCGTGGCACCCTGATCAAGGCCATCATCAAGGTCTGATTCAAAAATCTCCGCGCCGGATCAGCCTTGCGATCCGGCGCGCCGCTTCCGGCACCGGCTCGATGATGGGCACGGAAAACTGACCCGCCAGAGCCCGTGCCGCAACGGCCAGCGGCCCGCCGCCGATGACAATGGCCTCGGCTGCATCTTCCGAAATGGCCAGATGGATGGCCTCTGCCAGCGCCGCTTCCAGCCGTGCCGGGTCCGCCATCACCTGATGCACATCGCCCGCCGTCAACCGCACGGAGGTGAGGCTGTTCCCAAGGCCATAGGCCATTGCCCGTGCCTTGATCGGGGCGGCCAGATCCGGTGTCGTCGTCACCACGCAGAACCGCCGCCCGCCTTCGGCGGCAGCCAGCATGCCCGCTTCGGCAATGCCGGTGACGGGCACGGCGAGCGCTGCACGCAACGCCTCCAGCCCCGGATCGCCGAAAGCAGCCGTGATGACGCCGGAAATCCCCTCCGGAAGATGATCTGCGAGCGCCGCCACATGCGCCGCCGCTTGCGCCAGCGCCTTTGGCTCCGTGATCACCGGCGGGCCTTTGGCAACAGTGACCGGCAGAAATTCAATCTCCGGCACCGCTTCGGCCGCAAGCCGCACCATGGCCAGCGTCGTGGCGACGGTGGTGTTGGGGTTGATCAGCGCGACGCGCAGCTTCATGCCAGCCTCCTTATGCGGCGGACATGCGGCGGGCAAAGTCGAGGATCATCTCCTCCCCGCCCCTTGCCGCCACCAGTGACAGGCCGACGGGCGCGCCGTCCACGGTGGCACCGGGAACTGTCAGCTCCGGCAGGCCGCTGAGACCGGCAATGCAGGTGATGGGCATGGTCGCCCGGCGGTAAAGCTCAAGATCGGACTGGCTGGCATCGCGCAAGGGCGCCGGGCCGGGAGCCGTTGGCAGCAGCAGGATCACGCCGCCGGAAAGCGCCTCATCCATGGCCTCGCGGATGGCGGACCGGTCCTGTGCAACCTTGGCAAACGTTTCCCCGGAGACAGCCTTGGCCGCCGCCAGCCGCTCGCCGACGCCGGGGCCGAAGTCCGGTTGCTCTGCCTCGATCCAGCCCCCCAGCGCGCCCCAGGCCTCATAAGCCTGATGCAGGCGGAATGTCTCGAACCAGTCGATCTCCCCGTAGATCGGGATGGCATGGGTGAGCGCCGGCCCCAACAGGCTTTCAGCCCGGGCGATACCCGGCGCGAGCGCGCTGCGCATCGCGGCATCCATCCGGCCCCAGATGGTGTCCGGCCTCCACAGCCGCACTGGGGCCGTTGCATTATCCGCCGCAAGGCCGAAGACCGCGCTGATCCGCAGCATCAGATCAAGCTCCCGGGCAAACCAGCCCGGCACATCGAAGCTGGGGGCAAGAGGTTTCAGCCCCGTGCCATCAATGCGGCCATGGCCGGGACGCAAGCCGTAGAGCCCGCAGAAGGACGCAGGAATGCGCACCGAGCCGCCCGTATCGCTGCCAAGGGCAAAGTCCACGAGGCCTGCGGCCACCGCGGAGGCCGAACCGGACGACGAGCCGCCCGGCACCCGCAGCGGCGCAGCGCTGTTCAGCGGCGTGCCCGTATGAGCGTTGCTGCCGATCATGCTGTAGGCAAGCTCATCCATTTTGGTGAAGCCGGTGAGCTCTGCCCCGGCATTCAGCACCGTCTGCAGCGACGGTGCCGTCACCATGTCCGGCGCATGGCTCGCCTTCCAGGCCGGGCTCCCGTTACCAGCAACGCGGCCCGCGAAGGCGTAATTGTCCTTGGCGGCGAAGGTGAGGCCGTTCAGCGCGCCTTGGCCCGCCACCAGCGGCGTCTCCAGAACCTCGATGAAGGATTCAGCCGTATCATTGATCATGAAATCATCTTCCTCACGAGGTCAGGTCTATTCCGGCGCGCCGGGCGGCGCCCTGAATGTGGGCAGCCATGGCGCGGCAGGCAGCATCCCCGTCCAGCCGGTCCACCGCCTCCATGATGGCCAGATGCTCGGCTGCGGTTTCCACCATGCTTTCCATCCGCACCATGGGCACCCACTGGCTGCTCTGGAACTCCCGAGCCATCAGACGGTGCATGGACTGAAAGATGCGGTTGCCGCAAGCCTCGACGATCAGATCATGGAACAGGGTGTCCTGCGCCGCCGCCTCGACACTGCGGCCGGTGCGGGCCGCCGCCATCAGCGCCTCGACCGAGCGCCACAGCCGCCATTTCACATCACCGGTGAGTGCAGGCATGGCCAGGCGCAGCACCTGCGGCTCCATCGCCATGCGGAATTGATAGGTCTCTTCAAGCGAATAGCCTCTGCCGTGCGACCACAGATCGGCCGGCTGCAGGCCGGATGCGCCCGCAACAAAAAGCCCGCGCCGCTGCTCCACCCGCACCAGCCCCAGCGCTTCGAGCATGGAAATCGCCTCGCGCACCGATGGCCGCGATGCGCCCAGAATGCCCGCCAGATCACGCTGGGACGGCAGGGCATCGCCCTCTTCCAGCCCTTCATCCGCAATCATCGCCTGGATCGCCCGGGCCACACGCGCCGGAACCGAGGCGGATGCGTCCTCCTCCGGCAGCGCCAGGGTGCCGTCTGCGTCATGTGGTGAAAGAGCGGTCATGTCTGCCTAAATCTTCGCCTTGCATCAAAAATGCGCTGTTCATACGCTCATCTGGTCAGACCAGAAGGATTTGGTAGCGCACGAAAACCTGACCTTCAAGTCAAAAATTCAAATGACTTTCAGATCCTGCAAGCTCCGCAAGTCATGAAAAGTCATTCAATAAAAAACAGATTACACCTCTCAGAGAAGGAAGACATTGATGGCGTTGAAGACATTCCGAAGCGCAGCACTTGCCGCTTTTTCGCTTGCCGCCCTTGCCGGCACGTCAATGCATGCTTTGGCAGCAGGCACGCTGCGCATCGGCATGACAGCGTCGGATATCCCTCTCACCACCGGACAGGTCGATCAGGGCGGCGAAGGCATGCGCTTCATCGGCTACACGGTCTATAACTCGCTGGTCGAGTGGGATCTTTCGAGCGCCGACAAGCCTTCCGTCCTGACGCCGGGCCTTGCCACCGAATGGAGCGCCGATCCGGCCGATACCACGAAGTGGACTTTCAAGATCCGCGAAGGCGTGAAGTTCCATGACGGCTCGGACTTCACCGCCCATGACGTGGTGTGGAACCTCGACAAGCTGCTGAAGACCGATGCGGAACAGTATGACCCGCGCCAGGCCGCACAGGGCAAGTCGCGCATTCCCGCGGTCGACACCTACCGCGCCATCGATGACTACACGCTGGAAGTCGTTACCAAGGCTCCCGATGCGACCCTGCCCTATCAGCTCGCCTGGATCTTCATGAGCTCCAAGGCCAACTGGGAAGCCAAGGGCAAGAACTGGGAAGAGGTTGCCAAGGAGCCGTCCGGTACCGGCCCGTGGAAGCTTGCCAGCTTCGTCCCGCGTGAGCGTGCAGAACTGGTGCCCAACACCGGTTACTGGGATGAGGCCCGCATCCCGAAACTCGACAAGATGGTGCTGGTGCCCCTGCCCGAGCCGAATGCCCGCACCGCGGCGCTCCTCTCCGGTCAGGTGGACTGGATCGAGGCCCCTGCCCCGGACACGATCCCGGCCATCAAGGCACAGGGCATGACGATCACCTCCAATGCCTTCCCGCACAACTGGACCTGGCACCTGTCGCGCGCCGAAGGCTCGCCCTGGAACGACATCAATGTGCGCAAGGCCGCAAACCTTGCCATCGACCGTGACGGCCTTTCCGAACTGCTGGGCGGGCTGATGATCCCGGCCAAGGGCTTCGTGCCGCCGTCCAACCAGTGGTTCGGCAAGCCCACCTTCGACGTGAAGTATGACCCGGAAGAGGCCAAGCGCCTGCTGGCGGAATCCGGCTATGGCCCGGACAAGCCGCTGAAGGTGAAGGCGCTGATCTCGCCGTCCGGCTCCGGCCAGATGCTGCCGCTGCCCATGAACGAATACATCCAGCAGAGCCTCGCGGAAGTGGGCATCGAGGTGGAGTTCATGGTGGTGGAATGGAACCAGATGATCAACCTGTGGCGCGCCGGTGCCAAGGACCCGAGCGTCGAGGGCTCCCATTCGATCAACTTCACCTATTTCATTCAGGACCCGTTCACCGGCTTCCTGCGGCACCTGAGCTGTGACCTCGTGGCGCCGAACGGCACCAACTGGGGCCACTACTGCGACCCGGAGATGGAAGACCTGTTCAAGCAGATCAAGACCACCTTCGACCCGGAAAAGCAGGATGAGGTGATCCGCAAGACCCACGAGAAATTCGTCGATGACGCCCTGTTCCTGATGGTCACCCATGACGTTGCCCCGCGCGCCATGACCGGCAAGGTGAAGGGCTTCGTCCAGCCGCAGAACTGGTACCTGAACTTCTCCTCCATCACGATGGAATGAGGCCTTCTGCCCGGCGGGGACCTCTCCGCCGGGCAGGCTCTCCCGAGCATTTGCCACGATCCCGGCCGCAAGAGCCGGGACGCAAAAGACACCGGTTTCCCGAGAAGAGCGGCCCCCGCCCATGTTCATCTATCTTCTGCGCCGTCTGATCTATGTGCTGCCGGTCGCCATCGGCGTCAGCCTGATCTGCTTCCTCCTGGTGCATATCGCCCCCGGCGACCCGCTGACGGCGATCATGCCCGTGGATGCAACACAGGAACAGCAGGCGGCCATGCGCTCGGCCTACGGGCTCGACAAGCCCCTGCCCGTGCAATACGGCATCTGGGTCGGCAAGGTCGTGACCGGCGATCTCGGCAAGTCCATCGCCACGGGCCGGCCTGTGGCGCAGGAGGTGTTCGGCGCGGTCAAGAACTCCATGCTGCTCGCCTTCATGGCCAGCCTGATTGCCTTTCCCATTGGACTGACGCTGGGTTTCCTTGCCGGATACTGGCGCGGAACCGCCTTTGACCGGCTGGTGACGGGCGTTGCCATCACCGGCGTCTCCGTGCCCAATTACTGGCTCGGCATCGTGCTGGTCATCATCTTCTCCGTCCAGCTCGGCTGGCTTCCGGCCATGGGCGCAGGGCCCGGCGGTTCGGGCGAATGGGTCTGGGACCTTGAGCACCTGAAATATCTGATCCTGCCCTCGGTCACGCTTGCGGTCGTGCCCATCGGGCTGGTGGCCCGCACCGTGCGGGCACTGGTGGGCGACATCCTCACCATGGATTTCGTGCAGGCGCTCTATGCCAAGGGCATGCGCCACCGCGAGGTGCTGCGCCACGTGCTTTGGAATGCCGCCCCCACCGCTCTCTCCGTCATGGGCCTGCAGCTTGGTTATCTGCTCGGCGGCTCGATCCTGATCGAGACCGTGTTCAACTGGCCCGGCTCCGGCTTCCTGCTGTCCAACGCCATCTTCCAGCGCGATCTGCCGCTGCTGCAGGGCACGATCCTGGTGCTCGCCATGTTCTTCGTCACCATGAACCTCCTCGTCGACGTGGCGCAGGCCGCCATCGACCCGCGCATCAAGAGGGCATGAGCCATGAGCGTGACAAGCCCCGCAGCAAGCCCTGCCGCTATCACCGCACCCGTTGTGCAGTCCGCTCCCGGTTACTGGTCCGGCGTCACCCGCCGCTTCCTGCGCGACCGGCTGGCCGTCATCTGCCTCGTCATCCTGATGACGCTCATTCTGGCCGCCATCTTCGCCCCGTATCTGGGCCTTGCCGACCCCTACAAGGCCAGCATGATCCGCCGCCTCAAGCCCATAGGCTTTGACGGTCATCCGCTCGGCACCGACGAACAGGGCCGCGACATGCTGGCCCGGCTCATCTACGGCGGCCGCCTCACCCTGTTTGTCGGGCTGATGCCGGTCGTCTTCGCCTTCTTCATCGGCTCGGCGCTGGGCATCATCGCCGGTTATGCCGGCGGCTGGCTCAACACGGTGATCATGCGCACCGTGGACGTCTTCTTCGCGTTTCCCTCCGTTCTGCTGGCCATCGCCATTTCCAGTGCGCTGGGCGCGGGCATCGTCAACAGCCTGGTGTCGCTCACCATCGTCTTCATCCCGCCCATCGCCCGCGTTGCCGAAAGCGCCACCGCCAGCGTGCGCTCGCTCGACTATATCGATGCGGCAAGGGCGAGCGGCGGTGGGGCGCTCACAATCATCCGCGCCCATGTGATCAGCAACGTCATCGGCCCGATCTTCGTCTATGCCACCAGCCTCACCAGCGTGTGCATGATCCTCGCCGCCGGTCTTTCCTTCCTCGGCATCGGCGTGCGCCCGCCGGAGCCGGAATGGGGCCTGATGCTGAACACCCTGCGCACGGCGATCTACGTGAACCCCTATGTCGCTGCCCTGCCCGGCCTGATGATCTTTGCCACCTCCCTCTGCCTCAACCTGCTCAGCGACGGCCTGCGCAGCGCCATGAACGTCAAGGACTGAGGAGCACGCAAATGACAGCCACCAACGCCTTGAACGCAGAAACCCTTGCGCAGACCGAAGACAGGGGCGGCCCGGCCCAGCCCCTGCTGATGGCACAGAACCTGACGAAACACTTCCCCATCCGCTCCGGCCTTCTCAACCGGCGCACCGGCACTGTGCATGCGGTGGATGACGTTTCATTCCATGTGAAAAAAGGTGAGACACTCGGCATCGTCGGCGAGTCCGGCTGCGGCAAGTCCACCACCGCCCGCCTGCTGATCGGACTTATCCCGCATGATGCCGGGCAGATCGTCTTCGACGGCGAGGCGCTGGGCGCGGAACTGGCGCTGAAGGACCTGCGGCGCGGCGTGCAGATGGTGTTTCAGGACAGCTACGCCTCGCTCAACCCGCGCCTCACCATCCTCGACTCCATCGCCTTCAGCCCGAAGCTGCATGGCATGGACGATCCGGAAGGGCGCGCCCGCAGTCTGATGGAAAAGGTGGGGCTTGATCCGGCCCGCTTTGCCCACCGCTACCCGCATGAACTCTCCGGCGGCCAGCGCCAGCGCATCAACATTGCCCGGGCGCTGGCCATGGCCCCGCGCCTCGTGATCCTCGACGAGGCCGTCTCCGCCCTCGACAAGTCGGTGGAAGCGCAGGTGCTGAACCTGCTCAACGACCTCAAGGCAGAGCTGGGCCTCACCTATGTTTTCATTTCCCATGATCTGAATGTGGTGCGCTACATTTCCGACCGGGTGATGGTGATGTATCTCGGTGAAGTGGTGGAAATCGGACCAGCGGAAAGCATCTACGAGCGGCAGGCTCACCCCTATACCGCCTCGCTCTTTGCCGCCATGCCCTCCATGGACCCGGACAATCGCACCATGGAACCGCCGCTTGCAGGCGATCCGCCCAACCCGATCAACCCGCCCACCGGCTGCCGCTTTCACACCCGCTGCCGCTTTGCCGAAGGCGTTTGCGCTGCGGCCAAACCCGCCCTTGCCGCCCTTCCCGGCGCGGAAGACCACATGGCCGCCTGCCACATGCTGGAGCCCGCCTCCGGCCACAGCCTTGCCGTGAAGGAGGCAGCAGTATGACGAGCACAGTGACTGGCACAGTGACCGGCACAATGACCACCGCCGCCCCCCTGATGGAATTCGACAATCTCACCGTCCGCTTCAAGGGCGAGCGCACGGTCCATGCCATCAACGGCGTCAGCCTCACCATGCAGCAGGGCGAAACCCTCGGGCTGCTGGGCGAATCCGGCTCCGGCAAGAGCGTGACGCTGAAGACGCTGCTGCGTCTGCTGCCGCCGCGCCGCACGGACATCGAAGGCAGCGTGCGGGTGAACGGCACCGACGTGATGAAGCTGCAGGGCGCCGCCCTCTCCGCCTTCCGGGGCAGCGAAGTCTCCATGGTGTTCCAGGAACCGGCGCTGGCGCTTGATCCGGTCTTCACCATCGGCGACCAGATCGCCGAAACCGTGATGCGCCACAAGGGCGTGAGCAAGCTGGCGGCCATGGATGTGGCCCTCGACATGCTCACCCGCGTGCGCATCCCTTCGCCCGAGCGTCGGCTGAAGAACTATCCGCATGAAATGTCCGGCGGCATGCGCCAGCGCGCCATGATCGCCCTCGCCCTCGCCTGCCGCCCGAAGCTGCTGCTGGCCGACGAGCCGACCACCGCCCTTGATGCCACCGTGCAGATCCAGATCCTGCTGCTGCTGCGCGAATTGCAGAAGGAATTCGGCATGGGCGTCATTTTCGTCACCCATGACATCGGCGTTGCCATCGAGGTGTCGGACCGGATCGCGGTCATGTATGCGGGCAATATCGTGGAGATGGGCCCGGCGCGCGAGATCATCCGCAACCCGCAGCATCCCTACACGCGCGGCCTTCTGGCGGCAAACCTGCATGATGTGGTCAAGGGCCAGCGGCTCGACGCCATTCCCGGCTCCCCGCCCGCGCTGGAGACGAAACCGGTCTCCTGCTCCTTCGCCCCGCGCTGTGCTTTTGCAACCGATATCTGCCGGGCGCAGAAGCCGGAGCTTGTACCGGCCAGCGGCCAGCCCACCCACGTCTCCGCCTGCTTCCACCCGCAGGCACAGCACGCGGTGGTTTGAGCCCTCCCCCGCGCCGTCCCCGCCGTGTGCGGGGACCTGTCAGGGAGGCAAGGCATTGCGCCCCACTCAGGCGTCGCCCCAGCCTTCGAGCCGCTACTGCGCGTTCTCCATGATCAGATCGGTCATTTCAAAACGGATGACATCAACCAGCCCGAGATCGGAAATGCGCAGTTCGGGGATCACGACCAGCGCCAGCAGCGAGTGCTGCATGTAGGCGTTGTTGAGGGTGCAGCCGCAGGCAGCCATGGCCTCCACCATCGCCGCAGCCTTTGCGGCGACATCCACGGCGGGGCTGTCGGACATGAGGCCGGCGATGGGCAGTTCCACCAGCGCCAGTTCCTTGCCGTCCTTCCAGACGGTGACGCCGCCACCCACTTCGCCCAGCCGGTTGGCAGCCTTCGCCATCATCTGCCGGCTGGTGCCGACGACGATCATGTGATGGCTGTCATGGGCGACGGTCGAGGCAATCGCCATGTCTCCCGTATAGCCAAAGCCGGAGACAAAGCCGTTGACCACCTTGCCCGTGGCGCGGTGGCGCTCCACCAGCGCGATCTGGCAGACCTCGCCTTCCGCTTCCACCAGCCCGCCGGAGACGGGAAGCTCCGCCGTCAGCGCCTTGGTGGGGGCCTGATTTTCGACAACGCCGATGACGCGGGCCTTCACCGCATTGGCCCCGGCAGGCGCGGGAATGGCGAAATCGGCAGCCTCCAGCACCTTGCCGAGCCGCACCGTCTCCCGGGCGCTTTGCGGCCAGTCATAGTGCGGGCACTCCGCCAGCAGCTTGCCCCCCTGCGCCACCAGAACGCCACGGGCATAGACATCCTCGATGGGCAGATCGGCAAGACTGGAGGTGAGGATCACATCCGCCCGCCGCCCCGGCGCGATGGAGCCAAGCTCCCGCTCCAGGCCGAAGTGGGAGGCCGTGTTGATCGTGGCCATCTGCAGCGCGATCACCGGATCGCAGCCGCAGGCGATCGCATGGCGCACCACCCGGTTCATGTGGCCATCATTGACCAAGGTCCCGGAGTGGCAGTCATCGGTGCACAGGATGAAGTTGCGCGGGTCCAGCCCCTTCTGCGTCACCGCCGTGATCTGGCTTTCCACGTCGTACCAGGCCGAGCCCAGCCTCATCATGGAGCGCATGCCCTGCCGCACGCGGGCGATGGCATCGGATTCCGCCGTGCCCTCATGATCATCCGCCGCGCCGCCCGCCACATAGGCATGGAAGGGAATGCCCCGGTCGGGGCTGGCATAATGGCCGCCCACCGTCTTTCCGGCGGCCATGGTCGCGGCCATTTCGGCCAGCATCTGCGGGTCGCCATTGATGACGCCGGGATAGTTCATCATCTCGCCAAGACCGATGATGCCGGGCCAGCTCATGGCCTCGGCAACATCTTCAGCCGAAATCTCGAAGCCCGTCGTCTCCAGCCCCGGCGCGGACGGCGCGCAGGAGGGCATCTGCGTGAACATGTTGATCGGCTGGAGCAGCGATTCGTCATGCATCATCTTCACGCCCGCCAGCCCCAGCACGTTGGCGATCTCGTGCGGGTCGTGAAAGATCGTCGTGGTGCCATGGGGAATGACGGCAGCGGCGAACTCTGCCGGGATCAGCATGCCGCTCTCCACATGCATGTGGCCGTCAAGCAGCCCGGGAATGAGGAAGCGCCCGTCCGCCTCAACCACCTTCGTGCCTTCGCCGATACAGTGCGAGGCATCAGGGCCCACATAGGCAAAACGGCCCTCGCTGACCGCCACCTGCCAGCCGTCGAGGATTTCCCGGCTCTGCACGTTGACGAGCCGCCCGCCCCGGATGACGAGATCCGCAGGCGCCCGCCCCGCCGCCACCGCCACGAGCTTCGGAGCCGTTTCGGCCCAGGATTTGAAGGTGGACTGGCTCATGGCGGCAAACTCCTGAAAGAACTGACTGTTGCGCCATGGTTCGGTGCGGCGCCCCGGCTGTCAAGCCACAGACCGGCCCAAGAAACAACCGGCAATTGATCTGGCGCAAGGATGATACCGCCTCATCGCTGGCACCTTCTTGGCAAGCCGCTGCCCGGGACCTCCAGTTTCCGCGCGGTGCAGCCATTTCCTGCTGGACGGAAGGAGACAGCACATGTCTGCAAAGATGAAAGCAGCCGTCGTCAGGGCTTTCGGAGCCCCGCTCGACATCAGCGAGGTCCAGAAGCCGGAAGCAACGGCGGGCAAGATCGTCGTCAAGATGATGGCGAGCGGCGTCTGCCACACTGATCTTCATGCCGCCGAAGGCGACTGGCCGGTGAAGCCCAATCCCCCGTTCATTCCGGGCCATGAAGGCGTCGGCTACGTCTGCGAGGTCGGCTCCGGCGTCAAGGGCGTCAAGGAAGGCGACCGGGTGGGCGTTCCCTGGCTGCATTCGGCCTGCGGCCATTGCAAGCATTGCATGGGCGGCTGGGAAACCCTGTGCCACGACCAGCACAACACCGGCTACAGCGTCAACGGCGGCTTTGCCGAATATGTGCTGGCCGATCCGGACTATGTGGGCCACCTGCCCGACGGCCTCGAATTTGCCCCCGCAGCGCCCGTGCTCTGTGCCGGTGTCACGGTCTACAAGGGCCTCAAGGAAACCGAGACAAAGCCCGGCGAAACCGTGGTCATCGTCGGTGTCGGCGGCCTTGGCCACATGGCCGTGCAATATGCCCGGGCCATGGGCATGAAGGTGATTGCCGTCGATATCAGCGACGACAAGCTGAAGCTCGCCAGCAGCCTTGGCGCCGATCTGACGATCAACGCACTGACCACCGATCCTGTGGCCGAGGTGCAGAAGCTGGGCGGCGCGGAAGGCGTGCTCGTCACTGCCGTCTCCACCAAGTCCTTTGCGCAAGGCTTCGGCATGCTGGCCCGGCGCGGCACCATGGCCCTGTGCGGCCTGCCCCCCGGCGATTTCCCGCTGCCGATCTTCGACACGGTGCTCAACCGCAAGACCATTCGCGGCTCCATCGTCGGCACGCGCAATGACCTTGCCGAATCCCTCGCCTTTGCCGCCGACGGCAAGGTGAAGGCGCATTACGCCATGGACAAGCTCGACAACATCAATGCGATCTTTGACAAGATGCGCGCCGGACAGATCGACGGCCGCATTGTCATGGACATTTCCTGAAGACCCCAACCTTCAGGAGATCCCTCCGGCCGCGGGGCCGGTGCATGAAGGAAAGGCAACCGGGTTGTCTCACGGCAACAAGCTGCCTATAGTCCCGCGTGCACCGGGGCCGGAGGGTTTCTTTTCAGAAGCGAGGCTGCGGTGCGCCTCCGCCGTGACGTTCCCCGACCCGCAGCACCCCCGTGTCCCGACCAGACCCTGCCCCTGAACAGACAGGCCCGGAAGCCTCCGGCACAGAAAATGCGCGCGCCCTGACGCCGGACGTGCTGCGCCGCATTGCCTTTGGCGCGCTGCTCGGGGCTGCCGGCGGCATCCTGTTCTGGCTGGCCCATATGCCGCTGCCGTGGATGCTGGGCTCCATGCTCTTCACCATGGTGGCATCGATCTTTGGCGCACCGATCCTGCCGCCGAACCGCATCCGCCCTGCCCTTGTGGCGGTCATCGGCGTGCTGCTCGGCTCCGGCTTTTCGCCCGCCCTCATGGGACAGCTCGGCGACTGGGCCATCTCGCTCGGCCTGCTGGCGCTTTATCTCGTTATCTCCGGCGTGCTGGCCGTTCCCTTCTACATGAAGGTGGGCGGCTTTGACCGCATCACCGCCTTCTGCTCCGGCATGCCGGGCGGGCTGATGGAAATGGTCAGCCTCGGCAAGGATCTGGGCGGCGACGAGCGCAAGATCATTCTGGCGCATGCGGCCCGCATCGTCGTCACCATCAGCCTTATTTCCTTCTGGTTCCGCATCATCGAGGGCCAGAACGTGGGCACCGCCATCACCAAGGGCGGCAGCCCGTCCTGGCAGGATCTCGCCATCCTGGCGGCCTGCGGCGTCATCGGCGCCTTCGTGGCACTGAAACTGCGCCTGCCTGCTGCCACCCTCGTCGGCCCCATGCTGCTGAGCGCCGCCGTCCATGTCACCGGCATAACCACCAGCGCCCCGCCGCAGGGGCTGGTGATCGCCTGTCAGGTGCTGATGGGCACCATCATGGGCTGCCGGTTTCTGGGAGCCGGGCGGCGCGAGGTGATCCACGCCGTCTCCCTCAGCTTCGGCGCCACCTTGATGACCCTGCTGGTGACCTTGCTGTTTGCGCTCGTTTTCGGCGCCTTCATCGGCCAGACCACCTCGCAGATCGTGCTGGCCTATGCCCCCGGCGGCCTCACCGAGATGAGCCTCATCGCCCTCGCGATGAAGGCGGAAGTCGCCTATGTGGCCAGCCACCACATCACCCGCATCGTGCTGCTGATTTCCTTCGCGCCGCTGGTTCTCTCCCTGATCGACCGCCGCCCGCCCGGCCGCATCAAGCCTCGGGACTGATCCCTTCCGCCTGGCGCTCCGGTCCTGAATTGAGAAGGGCCGGCCAGACACCAGAATGCGGACGCAGCAAGGCGGTTCCTGACGGCAAAACGGGCTGGGTAAAAATTGGCGGTCCAGAAGCCTCCGCGTCACGGCCCTGTCACCTAAAGCAGCTATCACGCAATTCATTCGAATGAATTGGAGGCCTTGATGGCGCGTGAAACGTGGCAATCGATCCGGGACCGGCTTGCTGCTGATATTCTGTCTGGCAGCCTCGCGCCGGGAGCGCAACTGCCGACCGAACCGGAACTCTGTGCCGAATTTGGAGCAGGCCGCCATTCCGTGCGCCGCGCCATCGCTGCGCTGGCCGTTGAAGGCAAGCTGCGGGTTGAGCAGGGACGCGGGACCTTCGTCGAGAGCGCACCGCTCATCAACTACCAGATCGGCCACCGGACCCGTTTCCGCCAGAACCTCCTGAGCCAGGGCGTCACGCCCGCAGGCGAACAGGTCTCCGATGACGTGATCCCTGCGCCGCGCCGGGTTGCCGAAGCCCTTGAACTGCCGGCAGGCACGCCGGTCCACCGTCTGATGCGCCTTGGCCTTGCCGATGGCGTGCCGCTCAGTCTTGGTGTTGTCTATCATTCGCAGGCGCTTTTCCCCGATATGGCCGGGCAGCGCCGCGCCGGGCAATCCGTGACGGATGTCTACCGCGCGCATGGCATCACGGACTATCTGCGCAAGCGCACCACCATCTACGCCCGCCGCCCGACGGCCGAAGAAGCGCGCCTGTTGAAGCAGCACCCGGATCAGCCGGTTCTGGCCGTGACCAAAACCGATGTGGATCTGACCGGACGGCCCATCGGTTACTCGCAGGCCATCTGGGCCGCCAACCGCGTGCAATTCACCTTCGATCTTCCACCCGAAACCGGGAGCCCGGACCAGGATGACTGACACTGCCATAAACGCTGGCATTAAGACTGGCATGAGTGAGGGCATGAGTGAGGGCATGGGCCCGGCTCTTGCCTCCCCTGACGGCGGCGCCCGCGCCGGTCACGGCGCCATGCTGACCGCCCTGTCCCACGGCTGTGCGGACAAGGTGAAAGGTTTCGCCGAAAGCCTTCTGCCCTCTCTCGGCGCCATTGATGTGCTGCGCAGCCGCACCGGCCTCGTCATGCTGCCCTTCCGCGACACGGTCAAGGGCACCGACTTCCACCTCGGCGAGGTTCTGGTGGCCGAAGCCGAGGTCCGCCTGACCACCCACGGCTCGACCGGCTATGGCATGGTCACCGGCCGTGATCTTGAATGGGCCATGGCCATGGCCCTCATCGACGCTGCAGCCTCTGCCGGGATCGAGCCCGCAGCCATCAGCGCCTTCGTTGCCGAAACCATCGCAGCCAATGCCGCCCGCGACCGGCAGAGCCTTTGCGCCGTCGAGGCGACGCGCGTCGATATGGAAACCTTCTGATCCCCCTATCCCTCAAGGAGGCCCGGTCATGGGTGCCCTGCCCGCCAGTTCACATGCCCTCATCACCGCGCCGTTGCGGGGTGAGGATGAAATCCGCGACAATGCCGCCTTCGAGGCGATCCTCTGGGCGCTGAGCCGCCCCGGTGATGTGCGCCATCTGCCCGAACCCGGTACGCGCACCATCCTTCTCGCGCTCATCGACCGGGAATGCCGGGTCCATGCCGATGATCCGGTGATTGCCGGGCTCGCAGCGCAGACGGGTGCAACGCTTGCCCCGCTGCATGAGGCCTGCCACGTGTTCCTGCAACTGGACCCAGGCGCAGATACGGCCCGGCTAGCCACTCTGAAAACCGGCTCCGCACTCTACCCGGACGAGGGCGCGACCGTTGTCACCGAAGCCCGCCTGGGCGAAGGCCAGCGCCTGCGCCTGTCGGGCCCAGGCATCGAAACCACGCGCGAGATCGCCGTCGCCGGCCTGCCGCAGGGCTTTTTTGCCCTGCGCAATGACCTGTGCCGCTACCCGCTCGGCTTTGATCTCTTCATTGCCGATGGCAGCAAGGTGATGGGCCTGCCGCGCTCAACCCGGATCGAGGTGCTCTGATGGCTTATGTCGCAACCCGTGGCGGGGAAAGGGCTATTGACCAGTCCGAGAGGCTCTACAGGGCCGGAATGGGCACCATTGGCGCGGAGCGCGTGGCGGAGATCCGCCAGTCCCTGCCCTGGCTGATCGGCCGGGTCATGGGCGAGGCCTCGCTTTATGAAGAGGATCTGGCCGCGCTGGCGCTGGCCCAGTCCGGCGGCGACCTCTATGAGGCCGTGCTGCTGCTGCGGGCCTGGCGCACCACGCAACCGCGCCTTGCCATTGCCGAAACGGTGACGCAGGATCAGCTCTTCACCCACCGCCGCATCTCTGCCGCCTTCAAGGATATTCCCGGCGGCCAGATCCTTGGGCCCTCGCTCGACTATTCCCACCGGCTGCTGGCCACCGGCGTGCTGGAAGGCCGTCCCCTTGTGCCGGAGCCGGTTGAACCGGCGCCCCTGCCCGCTCCCGCCCGCCAGCCGTCTCTGGCCGCCTGGCAGAAGGCGCAGGGCCTCGTCGCCGATCCGGCGCGCGAAGAGGTGGCACCGGACGATATTCCCGACCTGACGCGCGAGCCGCTGCTGTTCCCGGCCAAGCGCGCCCACACGCTGCAAAGCCTTGCCCGGGCCGACACCGGCGGCGTTCTGGCGCTGGGCTATTCCGCCATGCGCGGCTACGGCAACGCGCATCCGACGGTCAACGAACTGCGCCTTGCGGAAGCGGAGGTGACAGTCCGTCATCCGTGCGGCACCCTGTTCAGCGCCGGACGGGTCAAGGTCTCTCAGGCCGAAGTCACCTCCAAGGGCAAGTCGGGCCAGCTTGACCTTGGCTTCTGCGCCACGCTGGGCTGGAACGAGATCAAGGTCATCGCCGGAGCGACCCTCGACCTCAACGCCCCCGATGCACCGCAGAATTCGCCGGTGAACGAGGAATTCTTCCTCTATCACACCGAACCGGTGGAGGCCTCCGGCTTCTGCATCCACTTCAAGCTGCCCCACTATGTCACCTTCCAGTCGGCGCTGGATGCCCTGCGCGACGCCAAGTCGAAGGCCGCGGGGGCAAAGACGGCACCCGATGCCGCACCCGATCCCGTATCTGGCGCCGCGCCGGAACCGGCCATCACCGGGGAGATTTCCGCATGACCAGCCTTGCCAGCCTGACCAAGCCCTGGGAGGCGTTCTCCTACGGCTTCCTGGATGCCTCCGCCAAGCGTGAACTGCGCCGCAAGATGCTGAAGGCCATCGCCGTGCCCGGCTGCCAGATGCCCTATGCCAGCCGCGAGGTGCCCATTGCCCGCGGCTGGGGAACCGGCGGCCTGCAGGTGACGCTGACGCTGCTGAAGCCGTCATCCGTCGTCAAGGTCATCGACCAGGGCGCCGATGACAGCGTCAACGCCGCTTCGATCCGCAAGTTCCTCGCCCGCGTCTCGGGCGCTGGTGAGACCTGGGACACGGGCGAAGCCACCATCCTGCAGTCCCGCCACAGGGTGCCGGAGGAAATCCTGCGGGAGGACCAGATCCTCGTCCTGCAGGTGCCGAATCCGGAACCCTTGCGCCCCGTCGAGCCGAACATGTCGGTGGCCCGGCAGATGCATGCCGATGCCGACTATGGCCGCCTCTGGCTGACCCTTTACGAGCAGATGGTCCGCTCCGGCCGCATCATGCAGGGCGCGGCCTATCCCAGCCTTGTCAACGGCCGCCATGTGATGACGCCCTCGCCGATCCCGCGCTGGGATGTGCCGAAGCTTCACATGGCGCGGCATCTGACCTTCCTTTCCGCCGGCCGCGAGAAGCGCCTTTATGCCGTGCCGCCCTATACGAAGGTGGAGCCGCTGGTCTTCTCGGATGTGCCCTACAAGGTCGAGGAGCACCAGCCACTCACCTGCCACCGCTCCGGCGTGACAGGCTATTTCATGAACGAGATCCCGCAGGACGATGGCGGCTCATCCTTCGAGGTGTCCGACAGCCATTTCGGCATCAAGGCCATCCGCCGCAGCGAAGGCGAAGCCGTCCCGGACATCGGGACCTGGTACAAGAACGGGGAGTTCCGCCCATGACCGTCCAAAGCCCTGCTCAGCGCATCGAGGCCGCGCCCCGGCTGATGACCGTTCCCCCGCTCCTCACCATGCGCGGCATTACCCGCCGCTTTGGCGGGGTCACCGCCCTCGACGGCGTTGATGCCACCGTCTATCCGGGCGAAGTTCTGGGCATCGTCGGCGAGAGCGGCTCGGGCAAGTCGACGCTGCTGCGCATGATGAACCTCGAGGACACGCCCGGCAGCGGCACCTATCACCTCAATCTGCCTGGCCCCGCCGGAGCGGATCTGACCGGCAACCTGTTCGACCTCGGCCGGTTCGAGCGCCGGATGCTCTGCGCCCGCAACATCGGCATCGTCTACCAGAACCCGCACCTCGGCCTGCTGATGCGCCACTCCTCATCGGGCAATGTGGCCGAACGGCTGCTGGTGGCCGGGGAGCGCAGCTTCAAGGTGCTGCGCGGCAAGGCAAGGGATGCACTCAACGCCTCGGAATTCCCGCTGGAGCGCATGGATGCCCGGCCCATCGAACTGTCCGGCGGCATGCAGCAGCGCGTCCAGCTGGCCAAGGCCATCGCGCTGGAACCCTCGCTGCTGCTGCTCGACGAGCCCACCACCGGCCTCGATGTCTCGGTGCAGGCGCTGGTGCTGGACACGCTGAAGCGGCTTCAGCGCGACCGCGCCATCACCATGGTCATCGTCTCGCATGATCTGGGCGTCATCCACACCATGGCAGACCGCGTCATGGTCATGCGCCGTGGCAAGGTGGTGGAACAGGGGCTTGTCGACCAGGTGTTCCAGGATCCGCAGCACGAGTACACCCAGCAGCTCGTGCAGGCCAAACTTTGACAACAAGGAACCAGTCCGCATGACCCCGCTTCTCGACGTGGAAGGTTTGTCAAAGCGCTTCCACATGTATCACCTCGACCAGGAACTGCACGCCTTCAGCGGCATTTCCTTCCGCCTTCATGCCGGTGAGTTCCTGCTGCTGCGGGGCGAAAACGGGGCTGGCAAATCCACCCTGTTGCGCACGCTCTACCGCAGCTACCTGCCGCAGGCCGGGCACATCTGGTACGCGGCCGGCGAAGGCCGCATCGACCTTGCAACAGCCGCCGATGTCGACATCACCCTGCTGCGGCGCCGCGACATCGGCTTCGTCACCCAGTTCCTGACCGCGCGCCCGCGCGTTGCCGCCGACGAGATCGTCGCCGAACCGCTGCGCCGGGCGGGCATGGCCAGAGCCGAGGCCCTTGACGAGGCACACCGCTGGCTTGAAGAATTCGGCGTGAAACGCGATCTGTGGCGCGCCTATCCCACCACGTTTTCCGGCGGCGAACAGCAGAAGGTCAACCTTGCCCGTGCGCTGATCCTGCCGCAGAAGCTCCTGCTTCTGGACGAGCCAACCGCCTCGCTCGATGCCGGTGCCCGCGCTGCACTGGTGCGGCGGCTGGCGGATCTGAAAGCCGGCGGTGTCGCCATGATCGGTGTTTTCCATCACCCGGGTGATGTGGCGGGCCTGATCGACCGGGAAATCCTCCTCACCACCCAGACTGTGCCGGAAACGGCAGTCCCCTACGCGCCTGCGGCAACCGGAGAACTTGATCATGTGGCTGTCTGACTTTCGCATTGTCACCCCGAACGAGGTGATCGAACACGGCTCCCTGCGGATCGAGGATGGCTGCATCGCCGAACTGCGCGATACTCCGGTTGCGGGCGCAGAGCTTGAGGGGAACGGCCTTCTGCTGCTGCCCGGCTTTGTCGACATGCATGGCGACATGGTGGAACGCGAAGTCGAGCCGCGCCCGAATGTGCCGATGCCGCTGGAACTGGGGCTGCGCGATCTTGACCGGCGCCTCGCCGGATCCGGTTTCACCACCGCCTATGCCGCCCTCTCCTTCAGTCCCATGTCCACCTACGGACATCTGCGCAGCTATGAACACACCAGCGCCGTGATCCGCAAGCTGAAGGCCATGCGGCACATGCTCAATGTCGATCACCGCGTCCATGCCCGGTTCGAGATCACCTTCCCCAAGGCACTCAGCGTCATCGAGGAACTGATCACGGAGGGGACCGTCGATCTCATTTCGCTCACCGACCACACGCCCGGCCAGGGCCAGTACCGCGACATCGAGCGGCACGTGCAGAAGATGGCCCGGGAAAGGGGCCTGAGCCGCGAAGAAGCGGCCGAGGCCATCGCCCGCCGCATCGAAGAGCGGACGCAGCCGGCCAGCGTTCTGACCGAAACGCTCGAAGCCATTTCCAGCCTGTGCAGGGCGCATGGTGTCGCCCTTGCCAGCCATGACGACGACACAACGGACAAGGTGGAACTGATGCATGGCCTCGGCGTGGTCATCAGCGAATTCCCGGTGACGCTGGAGGCTGCGGCCGAAGCGCGCCGCCGCGGGCTGGCCACAGCCATGGGCGCTCCCAACGCCCTGCGCGGCCAGTCCTATTCCGGCAATCTCTCGGCCCGCGAAGCCCATGCCGCCGGTCTTCTCGACATGCTGGCCTCCGACTATCACCCCTCGGCCATGCTTCCGGCCCTTCTGGAACTCGCCGGAACAGACCGGGATGGCCTTCCCGGCGCCGTGCGTCTGGCAACCCTCAACCCCGCAAAAGCCCTCGGCCTCAACGATCGCGGCTGCATCGAAGCCGGCCGCCTGGCCGACCTTGTCATTGCAGATGATACGGGCATTGGCCATGTGCGGGCCACGCTGCGCCAGGGCCGGTTCATCTACTCCGGCGGCCATCTCGGGGCATGCGCAAAGGCGGCCTGAGCCGCGCCTGCAGTGCCGCCACCTGCGGCGGCACCGTTCCTCTCATACCAAGGCTTTCGATGCTAACGCATCACGCCTTGAAAATGCTCAAGCGCCGCACGGGCTTAACCAATGCTCGATGAGTCAAGCTTATCGAGCATTGGTATCAGCCCGTTCTTGCCGGACGGGCCCGGCGCTGCGTCCAGCGCACCAGCGTGTCGAAGTGCATGTCCATCCGCGTCTCGCCCGAAAGGCCATGGGACGCGCAGATTTCCTGAAAATCCGCCATCACCCGCGACAGGCCAAGACGGCGGACAACAGTCCAGACCACTGCCCGCGTCAGATAGAAATCGATCAGCTCCCGCGCTGTAAAGGCGCGGGACCAGGGCCAGCGCCGGCTGTGCGCGGTCAGGAAACCGTCCAGTCCCGACAGTTCCTCATGGCTCGGCTCCTTGCGCTGCTCCCGGGCTTCCAGCTCCGCACTGTTGGGATAGTGTTTCCAGACATAAGCGTCGAACCCGTCAAAGATCTGCCCCGGCCTGCGCCGGTTGCGCACAACCGCCAGAATGCCGCCTGGCGACAGGATCCGCGCCGCCTCGGCGTAGAATTTCGGCCGGTCGAACCAGTGCACGGCCGAACAGGCCACCACCAGCGAGGCAAAATCCGGCGGCAGGCTCAGCTGCTCGGCCGGGGCACCGATGATCTGCACCTGCGGCGTATTGCGGAACCGGCGCATGAGCACGTGGCGCATGTCCTCTCCCGGCTCTGCCGCAATGACGCTCCAGCCATCACCAAGGCCGGTGAGCAGATCGCCCGTCGAATTGCCCGGCCCCGCCCCCACATCCACGGCCACCTTCAGCCCGGAGCGGGCCGGACAGATCCGCGCCAGATGCGCAAACACCGCAGGTGGATACCCGGGACGGCCGGCCTCATAGAACTCGGCCAGTCCCTCGAACTGATGCGTTGTCTCGATCATTGCCTTTTCCTGACGCACCGGCCCGGCAAATGGCATGGAGCCGGCGGACAGTGTGAAAATTGGTTCGAATGACTTTCCGCCGTTTACATGACAGTTCAGCGAAGGACAGATGAACCTTTCATTGCAGCAAGCCCCGGCCATCAGCCCGGCCCACAGGCTAACCTATTGGATTGATGAGTTTAAACCGGGCCTCAGCCACCTCCTGAAAGACTTTCCGCGGCGGGAACAAACTCCCTTGCCCGTAAAAGCTGCATATCCGTCACGGATACGTCACAAAGGCCCAGACGAAAATTCATTCGGATGACGTGGCGCTGTTACAGAGGGCGGGCAGTCTTCCCGTCATGGAACAGAACATCCTTTCCCTCTCCGGCCTCGGCCGCTCCTTCGGCGCCACGCGCGCTGTCGACAACGTCACGCTCTCCATTGCCCCGGGCCAGTTCGTCGGGGTGATCGGACGCTCAGGCGCAGGCAAATCCACGCTGCTGCGCCTGATCAACCGGCTGATCGACCCGAGTGAAGGGACGATCCATTTCGGCGGTCTCAATGTCGGTGCGCTGAAGGGCAAGGCCCTGCGCAGCTGGCGCCGGGACTGCGCCATGATCTTCCAGCAATTCAATCTGGTGGAGCGGCTCGACGTCCTCACCAATGTGCTGGTCGGCCGCCTTTCCGCCCACGGTTTCCTCAGTTCCATGGCGATGCAGTTCTCGGACGAGGAGCGCACGCTCGCCATCCACGCCCTTGACCGGCTTGACCTTGCCCCGCAGGCGCTGCAGCGGGCCGGAACGCTTTCCGGCGGCCAGCAGCAGCGTGTCGCCATTGCCCGTGCCCTCGTGCAGAACCCGCGCATCCTGCTCGCCGACGAGCCGATCGCAAGCCTTGACCCGGGCAATGCGACCCGCGTGATGGATGCCCTGCGCACCATCAACCGCGAGGATGGCATCACCATCCTCGTCAACCTTCACACCCTCGACACCGCCCGCACCTATTGCGACCGGATCATCGCCATGCGCTCCGGCCGGGTGATGTTCGACGGCGCGCCGCGGCTGCTCACCTGCGAAGTGATGCGCAGCATCTACGGCAGCGAGGACCTCGAGGACTTCACCGAATCCGTGACATCGACGAGCCTCAGGGTCGCGATGCCGGCCTGACCTCTCAAGGGAGACTGACATGCGTATCATTGCCGCCGCCACCGTGCTTGCCCTCGGCCTCGGTGCAACCACTGCCCACGCCCAGGACTGGAAGAACGACTACAAGGTCGTCAAATTCGGCATTCTCTCGGGCGAGAACGAAAGCGACCGCGTCTCCCGCTACACCCCCTTCAAGGACTACCTGAAGCGGACGGTGGGCGTGGATGTGGAGATCTTCACGGCCGGAAACTACGATGGCGTGATCCAGGCGCTCGCGGCCAACCAGATCGAATTCGCCTTCCTCGGCTCCTCCGCCTATGCGGCCGCCTACACGGAGTCCGAAGGCGGCATGATCCCGCTTCTGACACAGGTGCAGCAGGACGGTTCCACCGGCTATTTCTCGGTCATCGCCGTGCGCTGTGACAGCCCTTACAAGAAGATCGAGGACCTGAAGGGCAAGACGCTCGCCTTTGCCGATCCGGACAGCACCTCGGGCTACAACGTGCCCTACTACAATCTCGACAAGCAGGGCTTCAAGCCGTCCGAATTCTTTGGCGCAACGCCCTTCTCCGGCAGCCATGAAGCGGGAGTTGCCGGTGTCGCCAACGGCCAGTTCGACGCGGCCGCCACCTATATCAACAACGAGATCAACGGCATTCCGCAGCGCATGGAAGCCAAGGGCATGATCCAGAAGGGCGAGATCTGCTGGATCTGGCAGTCACCGGAAATCACCTCCGGTCCTTTTGCGGCCCGCGCCAATCTGCCGGAAGGCCTGATCACCGCAATGAAGGACGCGGTCAAGAACGTCCCCACGGCCGATCCGGTGGCCTTCAAGGAAATGTCCGGCGCCGAAAAATCCACGGCCAAGGGCTATGTCGAGGTCGACCATGACCGCTACCAGTGGATCATCGACATGCGCGACTGGTTCAAGAAGCAGCGCCGGAGCTGACATCAGCTCTGCGTGAATACGGCCAGCTCCCGGTGGGCCTTGCTCACCGGGAGCTGGCCAAGCCCATGCCGCGCTTGAGCAATGTCAGGGCGTGATGCGTCAGCATTGCAAGACCTGGGGCGGTGACGCTGGGCATTGGCAGAAAATACGCAGCAACGGACAGCTTATGACCCTTGTATCCCCGACAGTAGCGGCCTTCGAGCGGGACTATGCCGCGCAACGCAGCCGCGCCCGGCTGACTTTCCTTGTGGTCCTCGCCCTTCTTCTGGTGCTGTTTCTGGTCACGGCCGGATTTTCCGACTTCTTCAAGGTCAGCCAGATCACGCTTGCCGACGGCAGCCGCGCCGAGCGCTGGGTGCTGCTGGCCGGCCTGCCCCGGCTTGGCGAATATCTGTACAAGACCATCCCCTCCCTCTCGCCCGAAAGCCTCGGTGAAGACCTGGCCGAATGGTTCTGGCGCTGGAAGGTGTGGCTCTGGCTGCTGCTGGAAACGATCCTCATCGCCTTCATGGCCACCGTTCTGGGCCTTGCCGGCGGTTTCCTGCTGTCCTTCTTCGCTGCCCGCAACCTGACACCGGGCCCCGTCACGCTGTGGGTTTCGCGGCGGGTGCTGGAAATTGCCCGGACCGTGCCGGATCTGGTTTTTGCACTGATCTTCGTCTTCTGCTTCGGCGCAGGACCGCTGGCCGGCATGCTCGCTATCGCCTTCCACACCACGGGCTCGCTCGGAAAGCTCTATTCCGAGGTGAACGAAAACATCGACATGCGCCCGCTGGAAGGGGTGAAGGCGTCCGGCGGCAGCTGGTTCGACCAGATCCGTTATGGCGCGGTGCCGCAGGTCATGCCGAATATCATCAGCTACACGCTGCTGCGCTTCGAGATCAACGTCCGCTCCTCCTCGATCATCGGCTATGTGGGTGCAGGCGGTCTTGGACAGGAGTTCCGCACCGCCCTGTCCTATCAGGAATACACCGACCTTTCGGCCCTGTTCCTGATCATCCTGATCACCGTCACCGTGATCGACTGGCTGTCGGAAAAGCTCCGCCATCACATCATCGGCCTGGAAAGGAACGCGTGATGCAGCGCGACACCGCATATCGTCACGGCCCGGCTGCCGCCCCAGCCATCACCGCAGCCGAAATCGCCCGTGCCAGAGCCCGCCTGCCGCATGCCTTCCGCCGCCCTCCGCTGCAGCGGCTCGCCCGGCTGTGCTTCTGGCTGGCTTTCACGGCCCTGTTTGCCTGGTGCCTCCATGATTTCGATGCGTCGCCCGAACGGCTCTGGAACGGGCTGCAACGGCTTGGCCGGGTGCTGTCCTTCATGTTCCCGCCCCATATCTGGACGTCCTGGCGGGAAATGTCGGAGATCCTGACCGGCCTTGCCCAAACCCTGTCGATGGCCTTCCTCGGCACCGTGCTGGGCGCCGTCATCGCCTTTCCCCTCTCCTTCCTTGGCGCCCAGAACATCAACCGCCTCCCGTTCCTGCGCTTCGGCGTGCGGCGCGGCTTTGATATTATCCGCGCCTTCGAAACGCTGATCCTGGCGCTGATCTTCATCCGCGCCTTCGGCCTTGGCCCTCTGGCCGGAGTTCTGGCGATCGCCGTCAGCGAGATCGGCGTGCTGGCGAAACTTTACGCCGAAGCCATCGAAAACACCTCGAAGAAGCCTGTCGAAAGCGTCATCGCCTCGGGCGGCGCACCGCTGCAATCCGTCCGCTTTGGCATTCTGCCGCAGGTCCTGCCCGTGCTTCTGTCGATCACGCTCTACAATTTTGAATCCAATGTCCGCTCCGGCACGATCCTCGGCATCGTCGGCGCGGGCGGCATCGGCTTCCTGCTTTCCGACCGCATCGGCGCCTACCGCTGGGATGAGGCCTGGTCGATCATCTTCCTGATCATTGCCATGGTCTATGTCATCGACGCCCTGTCTGCAGTCATCCGCACCCGTTTCATCGGCACATACGACGGTACAAGATAATGAAGACGCTCTCCGAAGCCCCCAGCATCCACGAAACTGCAACGGTGGTTGATTGCCAGATCGGCAAATGGACCGAGATCATGGCGCATGTTTCCATGCGGGAATCGAGCCTTGGTGATTATTCCTACATCGTGAAAGGCGGCAATATCGTCTGGTCGACCATCGGCAAGTTCTGTTCGATTGCCGAAGGCGCACGCATCAATCCGGGCAACCATGCCACCTGGCGCGCCAGCCAGCACCACTTCACCTACCGCGCTGCCCAATACGGCCTCGGCGAGGACGATGCCGAGTTCTTCCAGTGGCGCAAGGATCATTGGGTCACCATCGGCCACGATGTCTGGATCGGTCATGGGGTCACGGTTCTGGCCGGGGTCACCGTCGGCACGGGTGCGGTCATTGGCGCAGGCGCCGTGGTCTCCAAGGATGTGCCGCCCTACACCATTGTCGGCGGCGTTCCGGCCCGTCCGATCAAGCGGCGTTTTTCCGAAGCTCAGGCCGAAGCCTTGCAGGCCATTGCCTGGTGGGACTGGAGCCATGACGCCCTGCGCGAAGCCCTCCCCGATATCCGCAAGCTGTCCATCGATGAATTCATCGGAAAATACCGCTGACCCGCTTACACAATGAACTCGTCTGACCGGGCAGTCAGGGCGCGCAATCCCGGCATGCGGCGGCAGAACAGGAGGCAGGAGGCGCGCCTTCAGCCCGGGGGGATCTTGCGCCGCCGCGCGTGCCGGGGCACAAGCAGTGCGGAGCTGATTTGATCCGGAAACCGGGAGGAACGCGGATGATCTTGTGTTGCGGCGAAGCGCTGATGGACATGCTGCCAAGGACTGTTGGCACGGAAGGCACAGCCTTTCTGCCGGTGCCGGGCGGCGCCATCTTCAACACGGCCCTTGCGCTTGGCCGCCTCGGCAACCGTGCAGGCTTTCTCTGCGGTGTCTCGACGGATCTCTTCGGCGAGCAGCTTCTGGCCCATCTTGCCGCCTCCGGCGTCACGTCGGACCTGTGCATCCGCTCCGCCCGCCCGACGACGCTTGCCTTCGTGCGGCTGGTCAATGGGGACGCCACCTACACCTTTTATGACGAAAACTCGGCCGGGCGGCTGATCACGCCGGAAGACCTGCCGGTGCTGCCGGACGGGACAAGCGCCCTGCATTTCGGTGCCATCAGCCTGATCGGCGAGCCCTGCGGCACCGCCTATGAGGCCCTGCTGACGCGCGAGGCCCCCGCCCGCGTGATCTCGCTCGATCCCAACATCCGCCCCGGTTTCATCACCGATGAAGCCGCCTACCGTGCCCGTCTTTCCCGCATCATTCCGCAGGCGGACATCATCAAGGTCTCGCATGAGGATCTGGACTGGCTGGCGCCCGGCGAGCCGTTCGAGGCTCTTGCACAGGACTGGATCGCCAGCGGCGCGAAGATCGTCATCCTCACCCTTGGCAAGGATGGCGCAAGGGCTCTGACCCGCACGCTCGACGTGACCGTTCCGGCCCGCAAGGTCGAGGTGGTGGATACGGTCGGCGCCGGCGACACGTTCAACGCCGGCTTCCTGTCGGCGCTGGAGGATGCCGGTCTCCTGACCAAGGAAGCACTTGCAGGCATCTCGGACCAGTGCCTTACAGCCGCGCTGGCCCGTGCGGTCGCGGTCGCCGCCATCACGGTTTCGCGCGCGGGCGCCAATCCGCCTTTCCGCAGCGAACTTTCCGGCATCTGATACCAAGGCTTTCGATGCTGACGCATCACGCCTTGAAATTGCTCAAGCGCCGCACGGGCTTAACCAACGCTCGACAAGTCAAGCTCATCGAGCATTGGTATGAGACCGCTGTTCGCCGCCAGCAGAAGAGGTCAGCTGCCCGCGGGGCGGCTGATTTCTTGTGCGGCGCAATATATGTCCGAAAAGTTTTTCACCCAACATTTGGCAACCCAAGATTTAACTCCTGAAATTGCGCTCAATCTGAAATTACAAAGGTTCCATTCCCAGCCTCCTCAACGTCATCCATCTGTCATCTTCACTTAAAGCTTCAGTAATCACCGGAATTTATCGTAACGGCCAGATTCTTCCGCTTCGGCAGAAAGGCCTTACCGATGGCACTCAAGCATATTCCGATCGTTCAGAAAATTCTGGTGGTCCTGATCCTCATGGGACTCTGCGCGACCGGGATCGCGGCCGTCGCCTGGACGCAGATCAACGCCCTCAGCCATTCCTTTACGGAAGTCGGCGCCTCCGAAGAGGCTGCCCGCGAAGCAATGGACCTGCGGATCGACATCATCGCCATCAGCCGCATGACCTATCAGCTGGCACTTGCCCCTGAAAAGGCTTCCGATTTCCGCGCCGAGACAGACCGCCGGTCGACGGAAATGCTCGCACGCCTGCCGGTTCTCGAAGCGGTGGCCGACACGGCGCAGAAGCAGCAGCTGGCGGATGTGCGCAAAGCCCTGGATGCCTATTTCAAGACCATCATTGCCATGGTGGACGTGGCCGCCAAGGATGCGGCCAATGAAGAGGCCATCAACGGCGCCCTTGCAACCGCCCTTTCCGGCCAGAAAGCCGTGACGGACGCAGTCAAGGTCTACAGCACCTACTCCGGCGACATGATGAAGACCCAGCGCGAGACGGCGTCCAGTTCCGCCATCTCCGCCGCAACCACCATGGTGGTCACGGCCGTCATCGCCATTATCGCAGGCATCGGCATCGGTCTCTATGTCAGCCAGTATGGCGTGGCCAAGCCGATCAGGCAGATGGTCGAAACGCTGACCCGGCTTGCCGGCGGTGACAATGCGGTCGCCGTTGCAGGCACGGACCGCCGTGATGAAATCGGCGCTGTCGCCAAGGCCGCGCTGATCTTCAAGGAAAACAGCATCCAGAAGGAACGTCTGCAGCGGGAAGCCGATGCGGAGAAGGCCAGTGCCGAAGCCCGCCAGAGGGAAATGATGGCGCGCATTGCCAAGGAATTTGAAGATGCCGTTGGCGGTATCGTCAGCAATGTCACGGTGGCCGCGAACCGTCTCGAAAAGGCTGCGCAGGCCATGTCCTCCAACGCGGAACACACGTCCCAGCAGTCCATCACCGTGGCAGCGGCCGCCGAGCAGGCCTCGGCCAACGTCCAGACCGTCGCTGCGGCGACCGAGGAACTGACCGCTTCCGTGCGCGAGATCGCCGGTCAGGTCGACCAGTCCAACCGCATGTCGAATGTGGCCGTGACAGATGCCGATACGGCCGCCCGCAAGGTTCACAGCCTGTCGGATGCGGCCCAGAAGATTGGCGACATCGTCGAGCTGATCAACGGCATCGCCAGCCAGACCAACCTGCTCGCCCTCAACGCCACCATCGAGGCGGCCCGTGCGGGCGAAGCCGGCAAGGGCTTTGCGGTGGTTGCCGCCGAAGTGAAGCAGCTCGCCGATCAGACGGCCAAGGCCACCACGGAGATCGCCTCGCAGGTGGCCTCCATCCAGCTCTCGACCACGGACTCGGCCGCAGCCATCACGGACATCGCCGAATCCATCCGCAAGATGAGCCAGATCAGCGGCGCGGTTGCCGCCTCGGTGGAAGAGCAGTCCTCCGCCACGCAGGAAATTGCCCGCAACGTGCAGCAGGCTTCCAGCGGCACCGCGGAAGTGTCCGGTGCCATCACCACGGTGACCCGTGCGGCACAGGAATCCAGCTCCGCCTCGACGGACGTGCTGCATTTCTCGGCCGATCTTGCCAAGCAGGCCGATCAGCTCAACCGCGAGCTCTCCCGCTTCCTCGGCACCATCCGCGCCGCCTGACAGCCGGGCATGCAAGAACAGGAACGGGCGGGATGGTCACACCATTCCGCCCGTTGTTTTTTCCTGGCAGCCAAGGTTCTGCGTTCAGATCGTGGGATCCTGGCGCTTTTCCTTGAAGATCAGCCACAGGTTCCGGATATAGATGATCAGGCCAAGGGCCTGTCCGGCGATGAACACCGGGTCCTGACGCTGGATCGAGTAGATCAGCAGCAATGTGCCGCCGCCGATGGAAAAGAACCAGAAGGCCACCGGCACGATGGACCGCCCTACCCGCTCCGATGCAATCCACTGCACCACAAAGCGCATCGAGAACATGAACTGGGCGACGAAGCCCAGAATGATCCAAACATCCAGCTGCTGCACGAAAACCGTATGCAGCCAGTCAAGCAAAGCGTTCATCTGAATTGCGGCTCCTGTGATCCGCTCCGGCGTGGTCTCAACGGGGTCCGGCAGCCGGTTCGATGGCCGAAACCTCGGGGATGGATTTGCGGCGGCGGCGCAGCCACCACACACCGAGCAGATCGAGTGCGCCGATCAGGGCCCGGTCGAAAATGCCATATTTGGACGTGCCGTGGCGGCGGTGCCGGTCCAGCACATCCACATGCACCACACCGTAACCCTCGCGGATCACCAGCGCGGGCAGGAAGCGGTGCCAGCTGTCAAAATACGGCAGCTGCAGGAAGACCTCGCGGCGCAGCGCCTTGAGGCCGCAGCCGCTGTCACGGGTGTTGTCCTTCAGCAGCGCGCCGCGCAGGCGGTTGGCAAGCCGCGAGGCAATGCGCTTGGCACGGCTTGCCTTGCGCCCCACCCGCTGCCCGGCGGCGAGCGCCACGGACGGGCCGCCCGCTTCCAGCGCAGCCATCAGCTCCGGGATATAGGCCGGGTTGTTCTCACCATCGCCATCGATCGTGGCAACAATCCGCCCGCGTGCATGGCGCAGCCCAGTGCGCACGGCGCAGGACTGGCCGCCGGAACGGGCATGGCGCAGAGGGCGCAGCCAGGGGTGGGAAGCGGCATAACCGGCGAGAACCTGATCGGTGCCATCGGTCGAGCCATCGTCGATCACCAGCACCTCGAAGGCGCGGCCCTGCAGCGCCTCGGCAATTTCGTCCAGCAGGATGGGCAGGTTGTCGCGCTCGTCCTTGGCCGGCACGATCACGCTCACCTCAAGTCCGCCCTCTGCCATGCCCTGCTCTGTACCGTTCATCGGCATCTCACTTTTCATCCTGTGCAGCGGCTGGATGCGCGGTCATAGACCGGCGCCCAAGGGCCGCATTCCAAAGCGCCCGGAAGGCTGCCCGCGCCGAAAAGGCATTGGCAATGGGCCGGATCCGTCCACCGGGGCGCAGCACGAAGCCGATCCGGCGCTTCGCCATCCAGCGGGCGCAGTATAGCGTTGTCGCGGCCCCGAGCAGCAACCCCGCCGCAACGTCCGAAGGGTAATGCGCCCCGACCATCACACGGCTGAAAGCTGCCCAGAAGGCCACGGCGGCGATCAGCCAGCGCCAGGCCGGGAAAATCAGCGCCAGTGCCAGCGCGAAAGCGGCGACCGTGGTCGAGTGGCCCGAGGGAAAGCTGGTGTAGGTGCTGTTAAAGGCGAAGAGGCTGAACTCGACCGGGCCCGCCACCTCATACAGCTTCGGCCGGGCGCGGCCGATGCTCCACTTCAGGATCACCACCAGGAGGCCGCTGAGCGCGACGGAATAGAAGACGAAGGCCGCATAGGTCCAGATCATGGCTCCGGCCATGCGCACCCGCACAGCAAGAACCTGCGCATTCACGAGAGCCAGACAGGCGAGGCAGAAGATCCCGGTCGACCACAGGATCCAGTTGGACTTGCCCAGATCGGTCACCCAGGAGAACACCACGCCATATTCCGGTGGCAGTGCCCGCACCCATGGAATGGCGGGAATGTCCAGCATCACCACGCCGAATCCTGCTGCCAGCAGCAGGATGGCCAGAAAGTCCTGCGGGCGCTGGCCGGCAGGCAGTGGCTCATGCGGGCCCTTCGCCCGGGCACGCCGGTTTGCAAGAATGGTGCGGATGCCGGCCACATTTGCCACAAAACGCTGCCGCACCTTGGAAAAACGTCCGGATGCCATCAGGGGCCTTACCTCTTGCTCGCTCATCTTGCAGACGCTCCGGGCACATAAATCCCCAGATCGAGCTGCCGCCCCCCGTTGATATTCAGGCCCTGTACCCTGCCTGCCAGCACGGGCACAAGCCCATCCTTGCTGGCGGCGTCCAGAAACGCCTGTTCATGCCGGCTTTCCACCACGGCGGCACGGCAAGGGGCCGGGTCCTGCGCCAGGAAGGCTGCGGACTGTTCCGCGCCGCCCAGCAAAGTGTCCGTGCCTTGCAGGAACACAAAACTTGGCTCGCTGAAGCCGGTCGAGGCCACTTTCACAGGGGCGCAGCTTGCGCCTTCGGAAATCGCGGCCACAAGGCGCGGACTGACCCAGATCGTCGACAGTCCTGGCCCCACAAAGCCCCAGAATCCGGTGGTCATGGCCACCGCAGCCGCGCAGGAGCGCCAGAGCGCACCTGTCATGTCACCGCGCAGCAGACGCATGGAGGCCCAGACGCTGATCACGGCCGCGATGACACAGAAGACCACGCCCGGAGGAGACGGCCAGTCGCCAAGGAACAGCGGCCCGGCAACGGAGGCCGCGGCAATCGCCACCGGCAGCAGCGCCAGCAGCACCCCCGCAATCCAGCGCAGCACACGGCCGGTGGCCGGCCGCTCGTCCACGATCACCAGGGCAACGGGCAGCGCAAGGGCGGGCAGCAGCGGCATGGTGTAATGGGGCAGCTTGGTCGCCACCAGTTCAAACACCACCCAGGCCGGGAAGAACCAGGCCGCACAGAACTGCACCAGCGGCAGGGAGCGCAGCGCCCAGATGCGCGGGGCTGCCAGCGCCAGAAAAGCCGGCAGCGGCCAGAACACCACAAGCATGGCTGCAAGATGGGTCAGCGGCGGCGCGCCGTGGCTTTCCTGCCCCTCGGCCACCTTGCCCATCAGATCGCGGCCGATGGCCTCTTCAAAGAAAGTGCCCTTGGAGGCAATCCAGATCGCCACAAACCACGGCAGCACCAGCAGGAGCGCCAGAACGGCACCCGGCAGCGGCGCGGCAGCGCGGAACCAGCCGATCCGGCGGCGCATCAGGGCGAGCGCGGCAATTGTCAGGCCAACGATCATTGGTGCCACCGGCCCCTTGACCAGAATGCCAAGCGCCAGCGCCACCCAGAAGACCAGTGCCAGCCCCCAATGGCGGCGTGTGGCATCATCCGCCAGATAGATCCGCGCCAGCGCCCCTTGCGCCAGAACGATGGAGGCAAAAAGCGTGGCGTCCGTCTTGCCGAGGCGGCTTTCCACACCAAGGATCAGCGCCAGGGCCACCAGCATGGCAGCCACCAGCGCGGCTGGCGGCCCGGTGAAGGCGCGTGCCGTCCAATAGACCGCCAGCACCACCGTCAATGCCGCCAGCAGGGACGGCAGCCGGTAGACCCACAAGGGTGCGGAAGCGTCATGTCCCGTGAGCTTCACGGCAGCGGCCTGCAGCCAGTAGATGCCGATCGGCTTCTTGTAGCGCGGCTCCTCCTGCAGGCGGATGTCCATGTAGTCGCCGGTTTCCAGCATCTGCTTGGTGGCCTGGGTGAAGCGCGGCTCATCCCGGTCGAGCGGCGGCACGGCAGACTGGCCCGGCACAAACATGAACAGCGCCAGAAGAAGCAGCAATGCGGGTGCAAACAGGTCATGCCCGAGCAGCTTCAGCCAGGCCGTATGCGGCCGGGGATCGCGCGCCTGTGCCATGCCGGCTGCGCCGCCGTCGATGCTCTCGCCTGTCTGCTGCTCGGTCTCATGCATGTGACTGTTCCGGAACCGTTTGCACCTGCCATGTGATGCTGCACCGCTTCCTACAGGAGAGCAATCCAAAGGGGAACCTGAGACTTGCGCGAAACGCGGTTTCCACTATCGTCCTCCCGCCCTTTCCATGGAGCTGAACCCAAGGCCGATGACCCTGATTGTCCAGATAACCGACCTGCACCTGCGCCCGCGCGGCCTTGCCTGTTACAGGGTGAGCGACACGAACATGCTGGCGGCCCGTGCGTTCCGCGCCATTGCCGCCCTGCCGCAGAAGCCCGATGCCGTTGTCATCACCGGTGACCTGACGGACGGCGCCGATGAGCGGGAATATGCCCTGCTGCGTCAGCTCTGCCGCCAGCTGCCCTGCCCGGTCTATGTGATGCCCGGCAACCACGACCTGACAGGCTCCATGCGCAGCGAACTGTCGGATTTTCCGGGTGTCGGGGATGCGCCCGCCGGGGACAAGCTGCATTATGCGGTCACCATCGGCGGACTGCGCCTCGTGGTGCTGGACAGCAGCGTTGCGGGCAAGCCCTATGGCCGACTGGGTGGGGAACAGATCGCCTGGCTTGACCAGACGCTTGAAGCCGATCACACACCCACCCTCGTTGCCCTTCATCACCCGCCCAAGGTGACCGGCATCGCCCATATGGACGTGATCGGCCTTGCGGACACCGAGGCGCTCGCCGCCATCCTCTCACGCCACCACCACGTGGAGCGGCTGATCTGCGGTCATGTGCACCGGACAATCATCGCCCGCTTTGCCGGAACCGTCATGACCCTGTGCCCCAGCACAGCCCATGCCTGTGTTCTGGACTTTTCGCCGGACGCTCCTGCCGAATTTGTGATGGAACCGCCTGCGTTTTTTGTGCACCGGTTCGACCCGGAGGCTGGTTTGTCCAGCCATCTTCACTATGTAGAGGCATATCCGGGGCCCTACCCCTTCTTCGCGGACAAGGGTGTGAGTTGGCCTGGCGCAAAATAATCTTTTTTTTCAATATCCTGAGGGACGATGCTGAGACAGAACCTTACCCGACGCGACGCCCTGCGCCTGACTTTGCTTGGTGCAGCCGTTCTTCCCCTTGCGGCCTGCGGCGGAGGATCAGGCAGCCAGTTCGACCGCAATGTGCCCATTGAGCCGGTTTCGGTAAACCGGGATGAGATGCTGCAGAGGCTGAACAGCTTCCGTGCGGAAAACGGCTTGCCGCCGCTGCGCGCTGACGGACGCCTGAATGAAATCTCGGCATGGATGGCCAATCACATTGCCCGCTGGGACAGCATGGATACCCGCGAGCACCGGGCCATCGCCCTCGCCCGCCGCCTGGATGGGCATGGCTACGAACATTACGCCGCTGCAGAAAACCTCGGTGCTGGCTATGACAGCCTCGATGCCGCCATGGCCGGGTGGAAGGGCTCTGCCGGCCACCGCCGCAACCTGCTCAATCCCTATGTGACCCGGGTCGGCATTTCGCGGGTGCGCCGCCCGACCGGCAAGTGGCGCCATTTCTGGGTGCTGACGCTCGCCCGGCCCAAGGAAGATGGCCGCCCGAGCTGACAGCGCCCAAAAGCTGAAATAAAAAAGAGGCGGGCAAAAAGCCCGCCTTTAAAGTCTGGTTTCCAGAGACCCCAAGAGGGGAACCGGCACGAAGCCGGTGAGAGCGCCGCTCCAAAAGTGGAGTATCAGTCTCATGTTTTTTCTATGCGGTCAGGACGGGCCTGTCAAGCACCCTGCCCTCCGGTATTTCACGGATCTGACCGCAGAGAACCGGCCGGACTTCAGACATGGCGGCATGCGGCAGATCAGAACGGATAGTGCCGTCCGGAAAATTCACCCTCTTCTGCAGGCAAAGGCCTCAGTCCCCACCGGACCGGAGACGTGAAGAGCCGCAGGTTGCCGAAGCGGGGGAGCCAGGAGCACAGATCCGGACTAACCGCCTTCACGCAAGCAAGCCCGGTCTCCACTCTCGAGCAATCCGCCAGCCAGATCCGGATTTTCTGCGCCATCAGCGAGGCTTCGAACTCCTGCCAGGAAAACTCCCGTTCCAGATCCTGCACCACGGCGGCCGTTGCCGCCTCCAGCCGCAGGTCCTGCCGCACGTCCCTGGCTGCATAGGACTGCAACGCAGAGCCAGTTCCCCCCTCTTTGCCGGACGCAGACCTCCGGCCTGCAAGCTCCAGCGCAAATTCACCTTGTACGAGTTCTCCGATTGCAGACTGAAGCACAGCCCCTGCCTCCAGCCCGCCAGCCACCCCGATCACGCCGGATTTCCCGTCTTCACCGTGGGAAACGGCGGCTATCACATGCAGCGAAAAGTCAACTGGCAAGTAAAGAAAATGAGTGACGCGCGCGCGCGCAGAGAGCCAATCAGCACATATTTTAGGCAGAAACTCCCTCACCTGAGCCCAGGGTAAGGGGGTTATCCCCAGCCGGTTGTGCCACCAGATGCCGGCGGCGTCACGTTCGGCAAGTTCCAGCACCGCCCGCCGGGCCGCTGTTTCCCGATCCGTCCAGACGGCTGCCCCCAGCGTCGATCCAAGCGCCGACCCAAGCGGGAGCTGCGGTATCCCTGCATTCCGTCCTTCGCCAAGGAGAACGGCAAAGGCGGGAATCAGCGCTGTCTCATCCGAGAAGGCAGAGGTAACACGCATCCGCCGCCGGGACAGCCGGTTCCAGCCGATCCTCTCGCCTTCCCACACCGCAGCAAGCGCGGGAACGCGGCCGGCCAGTTCCTTCTCCTGAGCGGCGCTGAACTGCAGGAAGGCCCCGGCCGGCAGATCCTCGTCATCTTCACCTTGCCGCTCCAGCACGAGCGGATCCTCTGGCCCTTGCGCGATCAGACTGAGCCTTTCCGCCAGTTCGCCGAGGCAGCCGAGCACGGCCCGGTGCCGTTCCAGCCCCTGCCCGCCACAGGCCAGCTGCGTCAGAAGAGGCTGGAGCGCCTCCCGCCGCCAGCCCTCAGGCAGGGGGCCAGGCATGGCCGTACAAACATGAACCGGACAGTCCGCCAGCGGTGCAAAAGCGATCCGGGGGGCAAAACGGTCCAGAAACCCGGCAAACAGGCGCAGGGTCTCAGGCGGGACGCCCTCAGCGGCCCGCAAACTGCCGCCGCTCTGCTCCAGAAGGCCGCAGGACAGGAGGAAGGCCAGAGCCTGCACCGTCCCGTCCGTCCCGCCATTTCCCTGCGCCGCAGATCTGAACGCCCCATGAGGGTCCGCTTCTGCCGTTTCGGCAGCCCGCAGAAATGCCCCTTTTTGTGCCACTGCCTTGTCCACAAGCCTTCACCGCTCAAGAGTTGCATTGCTGGGGAGCCCCGGTCCGCCTCTTGCCGAAGAGCTCCGTCCGGCGCAGCCTGATTGAGCAACGGCACCCCGGCCAGATCATCTGACGGGAACACGTGACACCAGCATCAGGCAAGGCCCTTTGACCCTGGAACATAACAGTTTCCAGGAGCAGCTTCGCTTTACCCGGTGCCAGCAATTCAAACACCAGACTGAAGAGGTTCGTCATGAAGCAGGAAGCCATTCTCGACAGCAAGCTCTCCCTTGGCGCGCTCATCGGCAAGACCGTGAATGACGCGGCCACTGCCAGCGAAGCTGCGGCCGCTGCCGCAAAGCACCTCTCCGGCGTCACCGTCCATGCGGACAGCGCTGACACCGTGCATCTGGTGGTTCCGGCCGCGGTTGATACGGCCCGCCTCGCCGCTGCCGACGAGAGCTATTTCGAAGAGCTCGGCCGCAAGGCTCTGGGTGCGTGCTACTACGACATCCTGCCGGAATAAGACCGGAGGACTACAGGACAGCCCGCCAACAGGGGGGGCTGTCCTGTCCATCCCGCATTCAGCAGCTCTTGCAAGGACAGGTGCCATGGCGCGATTTCCCCTGCCCGCCTCCAAGATCCCGATGCTTGGCCGCATTCTGGCTGAAGCGGCAGCCGACCCGGACAAGCGTGAAGCGCTCTGCCGGAACCCGGCCGCTGTCCTTGCCGCTGCCGGTTTGCCCGCCAACCTGACAGCGCTGTTTGACTTCAAGATTCTCGTGGAGACGGCAGAGACCCGCCAGGTGGTGCTTCCGTTCCGCTACAATGCCGAAAAGCTGGCACGCGGCGATGCCGCCTATCTGCAGGAAATCGAAAGTGGCCTTGGCCAGAGCGCCGCGGCAGGTCCGCTGCATTGATGCCAACCGCCTGATGCCCGGCCAGGTCCCCGGCCGGGCATCAGGCGTGCCGCGCCAGCCCGACAGTTTCCCGCAGGCTGTTCATGGCCAGATCAAACGAGGCCCGCGCCTCCGGATCCTGAAACAGGTTCACGCTGTCCAGCCATTGCCGCAGCTGCAGGGAGGTCTGCCAGCGGGTACTCGCCCCGAGCTACCGCTCCATGCATTGCAGCAGCAGCGCACGTGCTGCTTCCGCATCCTGCATATGTCCGGCCCGGTACAGCGCGGCAAAACGGGTGGCCAGGCCATGCAAATTGTCGAAGGGGCCGCGCCTTGCGTAGTCAGCCGACCGTTCATAATCGCCGAGCGCAAAGAACACATTCGCCAGATATCCATAGACGATGCGCGGCGTGACAATCAGCCCGTCAAATCCCCTCTCGGCCGTCTTCAGTGCCTGTTCTCTTTCGCCGATATAGGCCAAGGCCTCGGCCGCAGAGATCGTGTTCATCGGATCAAGCGGGTTCAGCTTCAATGCCTGGACAAAGGAGCGGCGGGCATCATCGGGCCGGCGCGAGTGGATCAAGGCCCAGCCGTTCACACGGTGGTTGACCACCTGCCACGGATCCAGAGCCACGGCCTTTTCCGTCAGCGACAGCACATGTTCGGCATCAGCCAGCGGCGTCTCGGCTGTCGGATAAAACAAGGCCTGCTTCAGCAGGATGGAGGCCTGCCCGGCATAGGTGAGACTGAAGGACGGATCACTCGCCTGCAGATCCTGCATGATGGCCAGAGCCTTGCGGTCGGCAGCGGCGTTGAACTCCCAGATCAGCGCATCTGCCTGGCACCAGCGGCCAAAGGGACTGCGGCCCGGCCGCTGGCGCAGGCGCCCGATAATATGGCTGTGGATGCGGCTGACCGTGCGGTAGACGGCTTCGTGAAGCTCGTGGCTGGACCTGACCAGATCGAGATCAATCAGCTCATGAAAAGCGATCTGCCCGCTGGTCCGGTTCTCCAGCTGGATGCCAAGCCGGTTGAGCGTCCGGTCCCGGTGGAAACGCAGCAGGAAGCTGCCCAGATCCCCGCCATCCACGCGCATCGGGGCTATGCTGCCGTCCCCCGCCCAATAGGCGGCCTCATAGAGCTCGAACGACCGGTAGGCCGAAAGCCCCGTCACAACCTCTTCCCGGACAGCGAAAGCCGTCTCATCTCCTGCCGTCTCGTCCCAGGCCATGCTCGAAATCGAAATGACCGGCAAACGCAGCTCACCGGGGACAGCGGCCTCGATGCTGCCAGCGGCAGAAAACCGGCCAGTCTCGCTGCCGGCCGCCGTCGCCATGGCCGGGGGCGGCGCAGACGCGATCCTCTTGCCCGTGGGAAAGGCTATGACGCTTTGCTGGACGGTCTCTGCACCGGCGCGAGAGGTTTGCGCAGGCGCAGCCAGATGCCCCTCAGAGCCGGCAACATCCGGCACGTCCTCCAGCAAGCGGCGCGTTTCTGCCGAGGGCTCGATGTCGAGGAGATTGCGCAACTCCCGGGCACAGTCCCTGAACTGCTGCTGTGCTTTCTCCTTCTGCCCCTGACGCAGAAAATGCCGGATCAGTTCCTGATGCCCATATTCATTGGCCGGATCAAGCAACAGGAGAAACCGCGCCAGCCGCTCGCGCTTGACACAGGCAACATGGCCAATCCCCGTCCGGCTTTCTTCCAGAACCTCCGTGATTTTCTTGCTCAGGACCGAGCGCACCCGTGCCTGCTCAACGGCAAGCCATTCGCCGAATGCCGGGTCAAGCACATCAAAGCCATGCAGGAAATCACCGGCCCAGAGCGAGCTGATGCGGTCCAGTTCACCGGGATCGGCCCCGCCCACGCCCCGTGTCAACACATCGATGTCGGTCTGGATGTTTTCACGCAGCAGCGACAAGGTGGAAGGTGTTGCCACCACCAGCCGCATCCCCGCCTCTTTCTCGGCCTGGCGGATGTGACTGAGGGCCTGACGCAGGGACATGGCGGAACGGGAGCGGTCGCCGTCGCTCCACAGCAAGGCGGACAGCTCGCCGCGCGTCTCGGTTCCTCCGGGGCAGCGCACCAGATAGCCGAGAATAGCTAGGGCCTTTCGCGTCTTCAGGCTCAGCACCCTTCCGCTGCTGTCCTCAAGCTGCGGCACCCCGAGCGTCCTGAAAAACAACCTCGTCATGCTGTTTGTCCCACAATCATTCCGGATCAGAAGCAAGAAATTCCGCTGCAGACACCCCGCCCCTCAGCCGTTCCCTTGCTATTTTTCCTTATGTACTAGGATAGGTTTCTCAAAGCACCCGCACAACCTGCAACTCAAGAGTGCCGATTCTTCAGCATTACCGCAATCATAGTCAACCTATCACGTTCATTTCACGCTACAACCCGATGATCAACGTACCGGTGCCGTGGCAGGCTGGCTTTCAGTGAGCCGGGAAACCAGCTGCCGCCCAAGAACTGGGTATTTCACGCAAGGCCGGAGAACCGGTCAATATCAGAACGGTAGGTTGCACATGTCGAAAGCTGCAGGACTGACGAAGGCTGAAGCAGCCGCGGAAACAGTGCATGGCCATGAAGCCATGCAGGATATGTCTGCGGAGTCCCTCAAGCGCATGATCTATTTCACCCGCCGTGAAGCTGAAAAGGATGGCCGCACGTTCTGCGCCTATCTGCTGACCATGGCGGCCAACGCACTGGACGATGATGCTGCCGATGTGAACGAGGCGCTCAGGGCAAAGCTGTCGCCGGGTGATCTGCTGCGGAGCACGAAAGCGGGCTGAACAAGGTTCGCTGCCGTTCCCTGCCGGCTGACCGTCCGGACATGGCATCGCAGGCATTCTTCACATCTCAGCCATTCTTCGTATCTCAGGCATTCTTCGTATCTCAGGCATTCTTCCTGGGGCAGGCCAGCGACTGTTGGCCTGCCCCGTTCGTTTTATGACGACAGCAGGCCGCAAGGCACCAGCCCAAAGCGGCAGCGAACGCCTGCAGAACAAACTCCAAGTCGCACCCCATTCCCGGAACGGTCGCACCTATAGCAAAATCAATCAGTTGGATAATGGTTTGGCGACCCCTGCAGGATTCGAACCTGCGACCATTCGCTTAGAAGGCGAGTGCTCTATCCAGCTGAGCTAAGGGGCCGTTTGCGCGGATCAGGCCGCGCGGGGCATGCCGGAGGAACGGCCTTGCCCGGTGTCGATTTCAAAACCCGCCCGGAAGGCGGGACGGGCGGCATCAGTGCCCAAGTCTCATTGAGGCAGGCTTGATCTGGTCAGGCGCCTCAATGCGTCCACGGTGCATGCCGGTCGAAGCGGAAATTGTCCGCATAGCTTGCACCGCGAATGGTGCGGTCCTTTGGCTTTTCCACCCGGTAGGCAATGCCCTTGCGCTGTGCATAGGCTTCGGCTTCTTCACAGGTTTCGAAGAAGAGACGCACCTGCTGCTTCATGTCGGAAGAGGAGGTGTAGCCCATCAGCGGATCGATGCTGCGCGCAACCTCGGGCTCGTAATCGAGCACCCAACGCTGCGTCTTGGCCTTGCCCGACTGCATGGCCGTCTTCGCCGGCCGGTAGATTCGCGCCACCATTGTGTCTGTCCCGTCTCGCATACGTGCTGCAAGCTGCTGGTTTGCCGGAGTTTTCCAGGCTGCAGCGCGACCGCGGCGCTGCACCAGCCATTCATGGCTGTTTTCTGCGGGAACGGAGCGAATGTCAACATCGCTTGCGCATCGCGGGGGCCGCACAACCGGTTTTGACACAGGCACCGGCACGCAGGACCGGCAGCTGAGGTCAAGCGCTGACGCGATTTGGCACAATTTGCAACCTTAGGGATCACTCTTGATTGCTATGACAGCTTTGAATCTGGACCTATTCTAACAATCGCACTCAAGGATTGCACTTGATGCTGACGCAATCGCGGCCCGGTATTCCGTTCCAGGCATACCTTCGCCGCGCTGAACCGGACTTGACTGGAAAGGCTGTCATGCCCCGCTTTGACGTGAACAGACTGCAGCATGAGCACAAGATGCCGGCCGGTAACCGGGCCGGACGGCTGCATGCGGAAGCACAGCATCAGGATCTTGCTGTTCTCTGGGACATGATCCTGGCGGTCGATTACCATGCAGCGAGTGTTGATGCCCTGTCACCGGATGCCCGCGAGGACTTCTGCGATGTGATTGAGGTGCTGTTGCGTACTCTGGCGCAGGACTGACCCCGCCGGAAGCCATAGGTACCAGCATGCATCATCTTCACTTCACGCTTCCGTTTGCAGGATGACTAGGGCATCTTTGTCCGTACATATGCCCTGCGGCAGACGCCCCGAACCGGGAGGCGCATGCCCCAAGAAAGTTGACAGGCCCGATGCTCGCCAGACCCCGACAGCTCTTTGCCGACCTCGGCAGCAGTGCGATCGAACGCGGTCTTGCAGACCCCCGGCTGTCTCAATTCTATGAAGACATGCGCAGGGCCGGCTCTGTCGCAGGGCCGGAGCTGCAGAAGCATCTGCCCTATCTCAGCCTCTGCGCATTGCCGGATGACAGCGGAACGGCACCGCCGATCGTCTATGCGGGGCGGCTTTCCTCGCAGGTCCAGCTTTTCGGCAGCGTGTGGAGCGAGCAGCCCGGCGAGGCGCTGGTGACACCGGATCCCGAACTTGAGCGGGCCGCGGCAGCGGGCTACCTGAGCGCTCTGGAAGCCGGCACCTATTATGGTTATGGCCGCACCGGTATCCGGCTGGGTGGACGGATGCATGACGTGGCCTATGAACGGCTGATCATGCCCCTGCGCCCAAGACCCGATTCTCCGGTGCGGATGCTGGCCTATTTCGGCGTCATTCTGGCTCTGGAGCCGCAAGGCCCCGCGCCAGCGTGACGAGATCGGCCCGCGTCGCCCAGACGAGCCAGTCATCGGGCCGGATGTGGGCAGGGGCCGAGATCCAGTGCGTTCCGGACGGCGCAAAGTGCCTGTAGCCGACCCGCACACCGAAGCCCTTCATCGCATTGGCCTGCGCCATCAAGCCATAGAGATAGTCGGGCGACCATTTGAGCAGCGCCAGCAGAAAGCCGGTCTGGGTCAGCAGTTCGGCAAGGCCCCTGCCCCGGATGTCCTTTCTCAGCCACAGATTGCCGTGATAGACGATCCGGCCCCGCATCCGGAACGCTTCTGCGGCATGAGCAGTGCCAAGTCTTGCGTCCGCATGCGGATCTTCAAACAGGCGCCGCTGCTGCTGCTGCCAGAAGGCAGCAAGGCTCCTGTCCTTGAGATCATCAATCTTGGCGGCCTGAACGGACACAAGCTCGCCCTGCCCGTTATAAGCTCCCACCCAGAAGGCTAGGCTGGCGTGCAGATCGACGAAGCGGATGGAGAAGTCCTCCATCAGATAGCGGTCCTCCGTCCGGGACACAGCCTCTTCAAAGGCCTGAAAGTCCGTGCTTTCCTGCAAGGACAACCCTTGCTCCCGGATACGCCCCGTGAGGGCGGCGAGAGCGTCAGCGACGACAAGCGTCGGATCTTCCTGAAGTATCAAGGTCATGCGTTTCCCCATCATGCAGATGCCGCGAAACCGCAGCACAACCATGAAGCGATGAAGAACGCAAAAAAGCGAGCTTTGCCTTGTGGAAATTTACATCCAGCGCAAAACGTATCTGCTCCGGCAGGAGCATCAGAAATCTTCGAAAATTTGCAGATTGGAGAAAGAAAATGGTCGGGGCAGCAAGATTCGAACTTGCGACCCTCTGCTCCCAAAGCAGATGCGCTACCAGGCTGCGCTATACCCCGACGTCCGGTATGTGTGCGGGTGTACCGCCTTCCCCTGCACAGCGTCAAGCCCGAAGGCCGGGACAATGACAGCCTCTGCGCAGTTGCGCACCGCCGGTTTCCGGCCCGGCACCCTGCAGCAAATCTCAGGGCTTGATGCTGGGTGCCGAGACCTTCTGGCCCGGCGCAAACTGCAGGCGTGCGGAGGTGCCTGCGATCACTTCCAGAACATAACGGGCGCTGCCGTCAGAGGAGACGATCTTCTCCGACAAAGGTTCCGTATCCCTGGCGATGGAAACGATACGGCCCGTCTCATCAATGAAGATCATGTCGAGGGAGATATAGGTGTTCTTCATCCAGAAGAACTTCTCGCCGCTGTCCGGAAAGACAAAGAGCATGCCCGCATCCGCAGCCATTTCCTTGCGGTTCATCAGGCCCGTGGCGCGGTCTGCCTCTGTGGCGGCAATTTCCACGGTGAAGGTCTGCGGGCCCGCTGCGGTTTCCACCGTCAGCTGTTCGGTGGGCAGTCCCGCCGCCTTGGCAAAGGCAGCAGCTCCCAGAACGATCATGCCGACCAGAATGGCCCTGACGGCGATCCCGAAGGCTCCACGCAGACACGGCGCCGGAACACCTGTGCTCCGGACGCTCAAGGCACGCAAAGGTGCCGTGAAGTGGGCGATACGCATTACTTCCCCCTCCAGACTCATACGCAACTGGTACAATATCCAATCCTTCAAGGCCGGTACAAGGCCACCTCAGGATATCAGTCTTATCGAAAGCATCGCTTCTTCTGGCGTATGTCTTCCAGCCGGGCTTGCCAGAACCTGGCCGCCCTGCCCTTTCATTTCGCCCCGCACCCTAGGTGCAAGGTGTTCCCGCCGGATTAACGGACGGATATTTCCTTTGCAGCGCAACAGAGAGACGCGCTGCCGCAAATCCTCAATGGGAGGACGGGATGTGGGAGCCACTGCCGAGCGGACGGATTTCGGCAGCCATGCGGCCCTTCGGGCCCTGACCGAAGCGGACCTGCACTTCCTGGCCCGGACGCAGTTCCGTGATGCCGAAGCGGCGCAGGGTCTCCATATGGATGAAGATGTCTTCGGAGGTTTCACCCTGCGTCAGAAAGCCGAAACCCTTGACGCGGTTGAACCACTTGACGATTGCCCGCTCGAAGCCGCTTTCCGGCACCACCTGCACATGAGTGCGCGAGGGCGGCAGCTGGGAAGGATGCACGGCGGTGGATTCGTCCATCGACAGAACGCGCAGGGCCTGAAGGCCGCGCGGCTTGTCGAGAACCTCGCAGACGACGCGGGCACCTTCATAGGCGGTCTGGAAACCGTCCCGGCGCAGGCACGTCACATGCAGCAGGATGTCCGGCAGGCCATCATTGTCCGGCACGATAAAGCCATAACCCTTGGCAATATCGAACCACTTGATCGTCCCGGCCAGCTCGATCACGTCGACGCCGGCGTCTTCCGCCATCGCCTCGATCAGCCGGGGATCCTGAGCCGTCTTAGCCCCCATGTGTCCAAGCCCCATCTCTGTGCCGCTTACGTCAGCTTCGGGTGAACCATCCGACTCACCGCTTACTGATTCCTAAGAAAAGGATAACACTCACAGGAGGCTCGGCCAGTGCCTTTTGTTAACAAACCACAACCTCTCAGTCTTTGCCCACTGCAATTGCGGCATGCCTGTCAATTTTTACCGGATAACAGGGCATCAAAAGTCGCGGCTGCCGGTGTGCGGATGAGAAGAGAGGCAAGATCATCCAGAGGCCCGGGCTGCTGATTGACGATCATCATTTCTGCCCCGGCCTCAACTGCAATCTCCGGCAGGCGCGCTGCGGGATAAACCTGCAGCGATGAGCCAACCACAACAAAGACATCGGCCTCACGGGATGCCGCAACAGCCCGCTGCCAGGGCTCTTCCGGCATGGACTGGCCGAAGCTGATCACGGCCGCCTTGAGCAGGCCGCCGCAAACAGCACAGCGCGGGCTGCGGCCCGCACTCGCCAGCTCTTCCTGCGCCATCAGGTCTGCCCGCTGACCGCAGGAAAGACAGGAGGCATAGGTGCCATTGCCATGCAGTTCCACCAGCCTGTCCTCCGGCAGCCCTGCCCGCTGGTGCAACCCGTCGATATTCTGCGTGATGACCAGTTGCACCCGCCCGGCCTCTGCCTCCTGCGCCAGGGCAAGGTGGGCGGCATTCGGGTGGGCGCGGGTGAAATCGCCGTGAAAGATGAAGCGGCGGCGCCAGTCTTCCAGCCGCTGCGCCTTGTCTTCAATGAAATCAGCATATTGAACAGGCGCCATCCTGGACCATATGCCTCCCGGAGACCGGTAGTCAGGAATGCCTGACTCGGTTGAAATGCCGGCGCCGGTCAGGACAACAATCCGCCCGCCGCCGGAAAACACCTCCCGGAGCGCAGCCTGCGCAGCGGTCAGGTCATCAATCTGTCTTGGCATTGCGGTGTCTTGTCATTTTGCAGTCTGGCCGTCACGCTGGCTCCGTTCAACGAACAGCCCCCGAGAGTGGCGCAAGGCTGCAGCCCATGGCAAGTCCTGGCCGAAAGCCGGCACGGCCTGTGCCCTCCGGGACATCAGATAAGGGAATCAAGATGCGCTACCTGCACACCATGGTCCGCGTGACCGATGTCGACGCCTCTCTCGACTTCTATTGCAACAAGATGGGCATGACCGAGGTCCGCCGCATCGAGAACGAGGGCGGCCGTTTCACGCTGATCTTCCTCGCAGCCGCCGGCGACGTGGAAAGCGGCAAGGCCCATGCCGCCCCGCTGCTGGAGCTCACCTATAACTGGGATCCGGAAACCTACACGGGCGGGCGCAACTTCGGCCACCTCGCCTATGAGGTGGACGACATCTATGCCTTCTGCGCCAGCCTGATGGACAAGGGCGTCACCATCAACCGGCCGCCGCGCGACGGCCGCATGGCCTTTGTCCGTTCCCCGGATGGCATTTCCATCGAACTTCTGCAGAAGGGTGCGGCCAAGGCACCGGCAGAACCCTGGTCTTCCATGCCGAATACCGGCAGCTGGTAAGGCCTTTCAGACCCTCCTTGCGAGGGTCAGCGGCGCTGCCGGGCAGGAAATCATGGCCTGAAATCAAGGCTGTGGATATTTTGCCCGGCAAAAAGGCGCGGATTTCCGCGCCTGCCACCCTCTTCCTTCAGCGCCTCGTCCGGACCTGTGGAAAAACATGCAAATACCCTCTTGCAGCCTCCGAACAATCTGCCTATAAGCCTCCTCACACGACGCGGCCCACACGGGCCAGACAGTCAAGCGCCCATCGTCTAGCGGTCAGGACGTCGCCCTTTCACGGCGAAAACAGGGGTTCGATTCCCCTTGGGCGTACCACTCTCCTTCTGAGAGTGAAGACAAAAAGACGCTTCGGCGTCTTTTTTTGTTTTAATCCCCCTGCTCTCTTCGCTGTCCTTTGGTGGCAGCTCCAGCATCGGCTGCGGCCCCGCCATGCGCTGAATCCTGTCACTTGCAGGCGGGACCGGCCACACCAAAAAGCCGGTGTTGAGCGCTTGCCGCTTGCGGGCCTGCTGCCAGCCGTGGCAAAACTTCCTCAGAAAACCTGACGAACTGCCGGTTTCGCTTCCCTGCGAAAGGTCCTGAAGATGCTTGCGCGCGCGCTCACCTGTCTTCTCCTGATTCTGGCCGGCATCAGCCCGGCTTTGGCCAAGCGTGTGGCGCTGGTCATGGGCAACGGAGCCTATGTCCACACCGTCGCGCTTCCCAATCCGGCCAATGATGCACGCGCCATGTCGGCCAAGCTGAAGGATCTCGGCTTCGAGGTGGTGGCAGGCTATGACCTCGACTATCACGCCATGCGCCGGACGGTGGCAGAGTTCGCGAAGGAAGCGCGCGGCGCCGATGTGGCGCTGCTGTTCTATGCCGGACACGGCATGCAGGTGGGCGGCACCAATTATCTCGTCCCCGTGGATGCGAAATTCGACGACGAAACGGCGCTGGACTTTGAAACCATCTCCGCCGACTTCGTGCTGCGGCAGATGTCCAATGACGTGAAGGTGCGGATGGTGTTTCTCGATGCCTGCCGCGACAACCCGCTGGCACGCACGCTGGCCCGGTCCATGAATCCCTCGCGTTCGGCCGGTGTCGGAGCCGGTCTTGCGGAACTGAAACTGCAGGATCAGGGCGGCGAAGGCTCCGTCATCGCCTTTGCCACCAGCCCCGGAGACGTGGCGCTGGACGGCACCGGCAGCAATTCGCCCTTCACCAGCGCCCTGCTGCGCCACATCGATGCGCCGGACACGCCGATCCAGACCGTGATGACCCGTGTGACGGGGGACGTGTTCAAGGAAACCGGGCAGAAACAGCGCCCCTGGGTCAATGCCTCGCTGATCGGCGAAGTCTATCTCAACCGCTCCGCCGCACCGGCCAATGCCACCACGGAAACGACCGTCTCGCAGGATGCTGCAGCCGTGGCCTCCGGCACGGTGCCCGCCAGTGCCACCCTTGCCTGGGAGCGGGAGAAGGCACTGTGGGATGCAGCGGCGGCTGGCGGCACGGTGGAGGACTACAACGTCTATCTGGCCGCCTATCCGACCGGCAGCTTTGCCGATTTTGCCCGCAACCAGATCAAGCGCATCGAAGCAGCCAATGCCCCTGCGTCCGACGAGGTTGCAGCAGAAGACGGGACGGCAGATACGGGCGGCGAGGCCGCAACCGCGGAAGGCGCCAGAACGCAGAAGGCCGTTGCGGCCAGCGCCCCCTCCACATCAGCCGCGACGGACGACGAAGCGTCCTGGTCCCGGTTCAAGCGCCGTGAAATCCAGCTGCGCCTGAATCTTGCCGGCTATGATTCGGGCACACCGGACGGCGTCTTCGGCGCCCGCTCGCGCGCTGCCATCAAGGAATGGCAGAGCTACAATGAATATGAGCAAACCGGCAGCCTGTCCGAAGAGGAATATGACCTGCTGAAGGAGCAGACGCAGGCGGAGTTTCTGGCCGCAACGGCGCAGCAGCCGCGGCCCGAGCGCCAGTTCCAGCGCCCGCCGCAACAGGCGCAGCGCGGCACCACGGCGGATGGCTCCCCCATCTATTCCGCCGAGCCGGAGCACCTGCCGCCGGGCGCGGCTCCCGAGCGGGATCCGATGCTGGATGCGGCCGGAGCAGCGCTTCTGGGCGGCGCCATTGGCGGCATTCTCAACGGCATCCGCCGCTGATCCCGGCCGGAGCGGCGCTCACGCCACTTCGGTCAGCAGCAGTTCGAAGGTCACGCAGACCGGATTGCAGCCCTGCCGCAGGATGCCGGTGCTGATGGCCGCGTCCAGCCCGACAAGGGCAATGTCGAGACATGTGCCTTCACTGCGCCGCCAGGAACCGGAGCGCACCAGCACTTCCGTGGCGTAGGACGAGACGGAGGTTCCGTCTTCATAATCTGCCCCAACCAGCGAGCCGATGCCATGCACCGATGCGGCGGCAAAGCCCGCCGCCTCGCAGGCCTCTGAGATCATGGCGCAGACATCAACATTGGGCCGGATGGTCAGCAGCAGGCCGCGGGCACTGCCCGTCCTTTCCCGCTCGGCTTCGCCGGGTGCAGGCGGGGCGGCCTCCGGTGCAAACAGCGGAAAGTTGGTCTCGGCGTCGAGCCGCGTCACCAGATGCGCGCCGGAAATCGCCAGCACATCCACATCGACCGGCCCCGCCAGCTCTGCCTCGAAGGGCAGAAGATGCCCCATGGCCTCGGACCGGCCTGCCGGGGTCCAGATGCCGTGGCAATGCAGGAAAGGCGCCCCATCCCTCTGCCCCAGATGCAGCCCGGCCCGGGAAATCCGGCTGCCCGGCCCGCCCTCATGCGTCGCGCTGTACCAGGCGGCGTGGCTGTCATCGGGGCTTGCGGCGGGGATCACGTAATTCATCCGCGCCATGGCAACGTCTTCAAGGCAGGCATAACCTGCCGCATAGCCGGCATCTGCAAAGGCGCGGGCGAGTGCCGCAAGGACCGTTTCACCCGCCAAGGGCTGAAGCTTCAGCCTCAGCGGCCGCACCCGGCACGGCACGGCAGCAAGGCGCTCCCTTGCCACCGGCCCCGGATGAACGATCTGGCGCATGGGTTTTCCGGCATCTGGCCTCATGCGGACAGCCCCGCCATCACGAAGCCGCCATCCACCGCCAGCACCTGGCCATTCACATAGGACGCCTCGTCCGAGAGGAGGAAGGCGACCGCGCTTGCCACTTCCTCCGGCTGGCCATAGCGGTGCAGCGGCACGCGCTTGTGCCATTGTTCGCGCACATCCGGCGTATGCACCGCCCGGGCCAGCGGCGTATCGATCGGCCCGGGAGCCACCGCGTTCACCCGCACGCCGCAGGGGCCGAGTTCATTGGCCATCACCAGCGTCATCAGGTTGAGCCCGCCCTTGGACGCGCCATAGGCCGAGCGGCCCTTGTTGCCGCACAGGCCGGAGATGGAGGTGATGTTGACGATGGCGCCCGTTTCCTTGCGTTCCAGCCAGAGCCGCGCCGCAGAACGGCAGACGATGAAACTGCCGGTGAGATTGATATCGACCACCTTGCGGAAGTCCTCGACGCTGGTCTCCACGGCCGGACGGTCAAAGCCGATGCCGGCGGAGTTGACCACGCCGGCAAGGCTGGTGGCGGCTGCGATCCGGCGCATGGCCGCTTCGACCGATGTTTCATCCGCAACGTTACAGACAATGCCGCGCTCTGCCGGAATCTCCAGTTCCGTGCAGGCGGCAGCCAGCGCCTCGGCCCTCAGATCCAGAAGCCAGGGCTCGTAGCCGAGGCTCTGCAGCTTGTGTGCGGTTGCCAGACCGATGCCGGATGCACCGCCGGTGATGGCCACCGCCTTCGCCTTATCCTGATCGTTCATCGCCGTTCCTCCCTTGTCCGTCCCGCTCAGGCTCCGGCATCCGGCGCGGGGATTTCACCCCGGCGCTGAAGTTCCTCCCGGATCATCTTCTTGGTGATCTTGCCATAGGCCGACTTGGGCATGGCCTCCCAGAACACGGTGATTTTCGGCAGCTTGTAGCGGGCGACCTTGCCGTCCAGCCAGCCGCGCAGATCAATGGCCGATGGGTCGGCACCCGGCCGCGCCACGCAGACCGCAACGCCCGCCTCGCCCCACACCGGATCGGGAATGCCCAGCACGGCCGTCTCGGTGATGTCCGGATGCAGGAGGATCTTCTCCTCGATCTCGCGCGGATAGATGTTGGAGCCGCCGGAGATATACATGTCCGAGGAGCGGCCGGTGATGTAGACGAAGCCCTGCTCATCCATGTGGCCAAGGTCACCGGTGCGGAACCAGCCATTGCGGAAGGCCTTGGCATTGGCTTCCGGATTGTTGAAATAGCCTGCGAAAACGGCCGGCCCGATGACGCAGATCTCCCCCGTCGTGCCCGGTGCCACCGGCTCGCCGTTCTCGTCCTGGATCTCCACCTGCATGCCGGTGCGCTCGAAACCGCAGGTGCCGATGCGCGCGTCTGGCCCATCCTCCAGCACATGCAGGGCGGGCGGCAGAACGGTGATGTTGCCGGTCACCTCGCCGAGGCCAAAATATTGCACGATCACCTTGCCGAGCTTTTCCAGCGCCCGTTTCTGGTCGGCCCGGTACATGGGCGCCCCGGCGTAGATGACATAGCGCAGGCTGGAATGGTCGTACTGGTCCGCCGAAGGGTCTTCCGCCAGCAACTTCAGGATGGTCGGCACGGTGAAGGCATTGGTCACCTTCCAGCGCTCCACCAGCGCCCAGATGCCCGGCACGTCGAGCTTTTCGGAAGCAGGCAGGATCGTCTTGGCGCCATGCGCCACCTGCGTCAGCTGATGCACGCCCGCCCCATGCGACAAAGGCGCCACGACGAGGGAGGCATCCTCCGGCCCCGTCCCCGGCATCAGGTCGCACAGGTGATTGGTGATGACGAAAGCCATCTGGCCATGGGTGAGGATCGCCGCCTTCGGCCGTCCGGTGGTGCCGGAGGTGAAGAAGAACCAGCAAGGATCATCGCGGAACACCGGCACAGGCGCCTGTTTGCGGCCCATGTTGCGCGCGGTGATGGCGTCATAATCCTCCGCAAACTCCGAGGCGCCGATGGAGATGACAAAGCCGAGTGAGGCTGCTTCCGCCCGGCAGGCGGCCGCATGGGCGGGAAACTGCGCGCCGCAGATCATGCCTTTCGCGCCGCTGGCCGCCGCCAGGTAGGCCACCTCCTCCGGTGACTGGCGGAAGTTGGCCGGAACCCAGACGGCCCCCGCCCGGAAGCAGGCGAACATGGATTCGAACATCTGGTTGCAGTTGGCCGACTGGATCAGCACCCGGTCGCCCTTCCTGACGCCGAATTCATGCACCAGCGCGTGGGCCATGGCCTCTGCGCGGGCCTCCATCTCCGCCCACGTCCAGTGCTGCTCCCCCCAGACGAAACCGATGGCATCGGGATGGCGGCGGGCGGCCTGGGTGAGGAACTGGCTGAGGTTCATCACCCGCGTGGTGGCCGGCGCCACCCCGGCCGAAAGATCCTGTGTCTGGCTTGCCCCTGTCACTTGCGCTTGTCCTCCCAAACAACGAATTCTGCGCCCGCCTCTCCTCAAGGCGGGCGAAACAGTTCAGGCGCTTATGGCCCGCGCTGCGGCCTTCTCTTCCCGGCTGGCGAACATGGCAGCGAGCTTCTCCTCCACCCGCAGCACTTCCTCGTGCAGAAATCCGGCCAGTTCCTGCTGGCGCGGCTCCTGCATGCGGCTGTCGATGGCCGCAATGCTCAGTGCGCCGATCACCTGACCGTCCGGATGGCGCAGGGCAGCGCCGATGCCCCAGGAATTGGCAAAGATCAGTCCCGGATTGAGCGAAAAGCCGCGCCTGCGCGTCTCCTCCACCCGCTCAAGAATCCGCTCCGGCGGGAGGGCCGGATAGCGCTCGGCAAGGATCTGGGCATTCTCGGCCAGCACCTGCGCCACTTCTTCATCCGGCAGCCCGGCCAGCATGGCCAGCGACCCGGCCCCCACGCCCAGCGGATGCTCCTGCCCGGCGAGAAGCGCATGGGTGCGCACCGGATAGGCCCCCTCCTCCCGGTGCAGGCACACGGAAAAAAGCCCGCGCCGCAGGGACACGAAACTGGTATCTTCCGTGCGGCGGGACAAGCGCCGCAGGCTCTCCAGGCAGATCTCCACCAGACTGAACCGGCGCGCAGCCATGAGGCCCAGCACATAGGCCTCCGCACCCGGATAGTAGCGGCGTGTCACAAGGTCCTGCTCGACAAGCCCGGCACGGATCAGCGCCAGCAGCAGACGGCGCACGGTCGGCTTGTTGAGGCCGCTCTCGTCAACAAGCACGGACAGCGGCGCACCGGCGGCCGCATGCCGCCCAACCCTCGACAGAAGCGACAGGGCCCGGTCCACGCTCTGTGACCCATTCAGCATTTGCAGGTTGCCTGAGCAAGGTTCATATTGTGGACCTCAAAACTACCGCTGTTCAATCATCACAAAAGCCAGCTTATTTCTTCTTGCCCGGGAGCTGCAAGAGGCTATTGTCATAGGACTGACTGGACCTGACTTAGTTCCACATTATGGTCCACATGATAGCACGGGAGGAAACGGCGTTGTCATGGGGGCCGGAATAAAGCTGCAGGTAGCATGACGGCACGCACAGGGGACGAACACCGCTGTGCGGCAAAAAGTGGAGGAGAGACAATGAAGTTCGAGAAGCTGAACCGGCTCGCGCTGACGGCCACCGTTGCCCTTGCGGCCCTCATGGGCGCTGCCTCGGCAGAAACCCTGCGCCTGTCGCACAACACCGGCGATGCCACCACCTGGCACAAGGGCGCGGAAAAGTTCAACGAGCTGCTCAGCGCCGCGACCGATGGCGCCTATGACGTCAAGGTGTTCCCGAATGCGTCCCTCTCGGGCGGCGACCAGATGAAACAGGCGGAGATGGTCAGCCGCGGCTTTCTCGACTTCGTCGTCACCTCGGCGATCAACGTGACGCCGCTGGTGCCGGAAATGGCGGTCTTCTCGCTGCCCTATCTCTATTCGGGCTATGAAGCCGTCGATGCGACCACGGACGGCGCACCGGGTGACAAGATGAAGGAAATCATGGCAAGCCACGATATCATCGTGCTGGCCTGGGGTGAAAACGGCTTCCGCGAAGTCACCAACAATGCACGCCCCATCAAGTCGCCGGAGGACATGAAGGGCCTCAAAATGCGTGTTGCGGGCCCGATGTATATCGACGTGATGAATGCCCTGGGCGCCAACCCGCAGCAGATGCAGTGGACCGAGACCTTCACCGCGCTGCAGCAGGGCGTCGTGGACGGACAGGAAAACCCGATCGGCGCCGTGATCATTCCCCAGCGCGTCTATGAGGTGCAGAAATACCTGTCCACCTGGCACTATTCCTATGACCCGGTCTTCCTCGGCATCAGCCGCAAGCGCTGGGAGAGCTTCGATGACGCCACCAAGGCCAAGGTCCAGCAGGCCGCCAGCGAAGCCATGGCCTATCAGAAGGACATCACCCGTCAGGCGACCGCCAGCGGCATCGAGCTGCTGAAGGAAAAGGGCATGGAAATCTACGAGCCCACGGCCGAGGAACTCCAGGCCTTCCGTGATGCCACGAAACCAGCCTTCGACAAGTGGTCCGAAAAAGTCGGCCCGGAGCTGGTGAAGACCTTCACGGACACCATCGCCGCCAAGCAGTAAACGAATGGCGGGGGGCCTGCTTGACGGCAGGCTCTCTGCCACGACACTGTGCCGTCTGCGCCCCGATTGTCTGCGCCCTGATTGTCTGGCCCAGTCATCCTGCCGGTCCGCGTGCCGTGGAGCCTGTCCGCATGTCCTTCCTGCTGCGTGAGGCAGAAAAACTCATCTGCGCCGTCATCTTTGCCGGCATGACATTGCTTGGCTTCGTCAATGTGGTGGTGCGTTACGCCACCAGCTATTCCCTCGCCTCGACGGAAGAGATCCTGACGAACGGCTTCCTGCTGCTCACGGTGTTCGGCGCAGCCGTTGCCGCGCGCAAGGGCGACCATCTGGCCGTCACCCTGATCTACGAACGGGTGCCGCAGCCGCTGCGCAAGGCGATGCTGATCTTCGCCACGCTCATGTCCGCCGTGCTGCTGGCGCTCTCGGCCAAATACACATTCGATCTCGTCCAGAGCCAGATGAAGAGCGGTGTGCGCTCCTACGCGCTGCAGATCCCGGCCTGGTATTACAGTTTCGCCCTGCCCATAGGCTTTGCCTTCATTCTGCTGCGCCACCTCCAGTACAGCCTGGACTGCTGGCGCACGCTCTGTGCCGAAGGAAAAGCCCATGCTTGAATTCTGGTCAGATATGGGCGCGGGCACGCAGATGATCGTGATCTTCTTCCTGCTGCTGGCCCTGCGCCTGCCCGTCGCCTTCGCGCTGGGGCTATCCGCCTTCTATGCCATGTGGTCCATCGGCTTCGGGCTGGAAATGGCGGGCGATCTCATCGCCACCGGCATCGCCAAATATTCGCTGCTGGCGATCCCCTTCTTCATTCTCGCCGGCACCCTGATGGGAAGCCTTGGCATTGCCGAACGGATGATCCGCTTCTTCCGCGTGCTCATCGGCGGCCTGCCCGGCGGCATGGGCATTGTCGGCACCACCGTCTGCCTGTTCTGGGGTGCGGTCAGCGGCTCGGGGCCTGCCTCCGTTGCCGCCATCGGCCCGCTGATCATCAAGGGCATGGAGGAGGACGGCTATCCAAAGGCCTTTGCCGCCGGGCTCGTGTGCACCGGCGCTGCGCTTTCCATCGTCATCCCGCCCTCGATCGGCCTTGTCATCTATGGCGTCATCGCCGAAGCCTCGATTTCGAGCCTCTTCATCGCCGCCATCATTCCCGGCCTGTTTCTCGGCCTGCTGATGCTCGCCGCCCTGCCCTTTGCGCGCAGCGGCGATGCGGCCAGGGGAGCCGAAGCACTGAAGCGCCTGCTGCCGGCCGATCCGGATGCAGGCCTGCCCTATGGCCAGCGCCTGCGCCGCTCCTTCGTCTCCAGCTTCTGGGGACTGCTGACGCCGGTTGTCATCCTCGGCGGCATCTATTCCGGCGCCTTCACGCCGACGGAAGCCGCGCTCGTCGCCACCGTCTATGCCCTTCTCGTGGGCGGTCTCATCTACCGGACGCTCACCTTGCGCGGGCTCTACCAGTCCCTGGCCGATGCGGCCGCCTCCTCGGCCGTGGTGATGCTCGTCGTCACCTATGCCAGCCTCTTCGGCTGGGTCGTCACCGTGGATGATGTCATCGGCAAATATTCCGCAGCCCTTCTCGGCCTGTCGGACAATCAGTGGGTGATCCTGCTGGTCATCATGGCCATTCTGCTGATTGCGGGCATGTTCATGGATGCGGTGACGATCATGTTCATCTGCCTGCCGATCTTCCTGCCGGTGGCTCAGCATCTTGGCTGGGACCCGGTGTGGTTCGGCGTCGTGGTGATGATCAACCTCGCCATCGGCCTGTTCACACCGCCTGTCGGCATCAACCTCTATGTGGCCGCCAACATTACGAAACTGCCGCTGGAGCGGGTGGCGCAGGGCGTGCTGCCCTTCCTCGTTACCAGCCTCATCGGCCTTGCCGTAGTCTGCGCCGTGCCGGGCATGTCACTCCTGCTGGTGGAATGGCTGAGACCCTGAGACAGCTGCCGCCTTGTTGCCTTTGCCGGCAGCGGCAGTCATTGTCAGCCGGCAACGCAAATACGGGAGACCAACATGGCCGGCAGTCAGGAAGAACGCGATTGGCTTGAATCCCTCAGGGTGATGCCGGGCCAGAAGGTGGACCTGTCCGCACTGCCCACGGCAGACAAGCCCAACGGGCACGACAAGGACGCGGCAGAGGCGCGCACGGCGGAAGTCACTCAGTCACTCGCGCGGCTTCAGTTCCTGCTCTATGCGGACGCCCGCTCCTCCCTGCTTGTCGTGTTGCAGGGGCTGGATGCGGCGGGCAAGGACGGGACCATCCGCAAGGTCATGTCCGGCCTCAACCCGCAAGGGGTGAAGGTAACCTCCTTCAAGCAGCCGACGGCGCAGGAACTGGCGCATGACTTCCTCTGGCGCGTGCACAGGGCCGTGCCGGGCAAGGGCGAAGTCGGCATCTTCAACCGCTCCCACTATGAGGACGTGCTGGTGGTGCGGGTGCATGAGATGGTGGAGGAAAAGGTCTGGCGTGCCCGCTATGACCAGATCAACGCCTTCGAGCAGCTTCTGACGGCCAGTGGCACGCGCATTCTCAAGTTCTTCCTGCACATCAGCCCGGAAGAGCAGCTGGAACGCTTTGCCGTGCGGCTGACCGACCCCACGCGGCAGTGGAAGATCAGCGAGGCCGATTATACCGAGCGCAAGCATTGGGACGCCTATACGAAGGCCTATGAAGAGGCGCTGGAACGCACCTCCACCAAGGACGCGCCCTGGTACGCAATCCCGGCTGACCGCAAGTGGGTGCGCAACTTTGCCGTCGCAAGGATCATCGAGGAAACGCTTCTGTCGATGGACCTGAAGACGCCGAAGGTAAGTGTCGATCTGGAGGACATCCGCCGCCATTATCACGCGGCCGTTGCGGCTGCCGATGCTGAGGCCCGATGAACCTGTGTCATTGGAAACAGCTCATGCCCGCGTGGAACACAGGCATTTTCCAGCCGTGAAAATTTAGCTGCCGCCTTCCCTAACGGCACGGCTTTTCAGCAGACAGGAAACAGCATAGCCTTCCCTTTGCGTAAAGGGCACCCAGCCTGTTTGAGGAGACAGCGGGATGCCACTGGGAGGAGACACGCAATGATGCTTTCACTTGTCCGCAACACATCAGCCCGCAGCCTGTCCGCAACGCTCGGCGGCGGCCTGATGCTGGCTGCTTCCCTGATGCTGATGCTTCCAGCCTCGTCCGCCCGGGCCGCGGATGCTTCAGGCGAATGGACGCGCCCCAGCGGTTCGTCGCGCATCAAGATCGCCCCCTGCGGCGGCAATCTGTGCGGCACCATCATCTGGCTGAAAGAGCCGCGCAACGACACCAAGAACCCGGACCCGGCCAGGCAGAGCAAGCCCCTGCTCGGCACACAGATCGTGCTCGGCATGAAGCCGACCGGCAAGGATGGGCAGTGGAAGGGCGAGGTCTACAACGCCGAGGACGGCAAGACCTACACCGGTTTCATCCAGATGGACGGCGCCGACAAGATGACGCTGGAAGGCTGCGTCATGGGCGGCCTGATCTGCAAGGGCGAAACCTGGTCCCGGGTGAAGTGACGCCGTAATGTCTCGAACTTATGCAGGCCGGTCTATCCATTGAGAGACCGGCCCGCTCTGTCTGAAGTATGTCTTCAGCGGGCGCGCTGGCCGAACAGAACCTTCTGCGCGTCCTTGTCATCGGCCAGCGAAGCCTGACGCTCGCGTTCCTCACGGCCAACCGCAAGCCCGCGCTGCACGGCGGGACGCTCTTCCAGCCGGGCTTTCCAGGCCTTCACATGGGGGAACTCTTCAAGGTCCATGCCCTGGTTCTTCCAGCCCTGCGCCCAGCCAATGATGGCCATGTCGGCGATGGTGTATTCATCTGCCGCAACATAGGCGCGCCCGTCCAGCCGCTTGTTGAGAACGCCGTAAAGCCGGTGCGTCTCGTTGAGATAGCGGTCCATGGCATAGGGGATCTTTTCGGGCGCATAAATGCGGAAATGGTGGTTCTGGCCGAGCATCGGACCGAAGCCGCCCATCTGCCACATCAGCCACTCGTCCACCTCGACCCGCTTGCGCTCGTCCGCAGGATAGAACTGGCCGAACTTGCGGCCGAGATATTGCAGGATGGCGCCGGATTCAAACACGGAAATGGGTGCGCCACCCGGCCCTTCCGGATCGACAATCGCCGGCATGCGGTTGTTCGGGGCAATGGCCAGAAACTCAGGACGGAACTGCTCGCCCTTGCCGATATTGACGTATTTCACCTCATAGGGAACGCCGAGCTCCTCCAGAAGGATCGAGATCTTCCAGCCGTTCGGCGTCGGCCAGTAATGCAGTTCGATGGGCGCAGTCTGGGTCACAGGCATCATGGGCTCCAGTCATGGTATCCGGTCGGGGGATCCAGTCAGGGGATCCAGTCAGGGGATCAACGCGGGCAAGCGCCCGCTCTCACCTGCCAAGCTAGGCCAGCCGCTCCCGCCCGGCAAGTCATGCGTCCGGGAGATCTGTTGCGGCTGCAAAAGTGGACATTGATGCCTCCCACTGCCATGAGCCTCAAAGCATCTTCTTGAACCCGAGATGGCTCTGCTCATAGCCTTCGCGCAGGTAGAAGCGGTGGGCATCGAGGCGGATGCGGTTGGAGGAAAGCTGGATCAGGGCAACGCCCCTCGCCCGCGCCAGAGCCTCGGCATGTTTCACCATCGCCTTGCCGATGCCTTGCCCTCGCATATCCGACCGCGTGTGGACGCTTTCAAGGCTCGCCCGGCCGCGCCCCCGAAAGGCAAGGCCCTTCTCGAAGGTCAGCTGATAGGTGGCCAGAACCTCCTCGCCGCTTGTCCCGCCCAGCACCACGTAGATGTCCGTTTCGGGGGCTGCAAGAATGGCGTCAAAGGCAGCGCGATAGTCTTCCGGATCGCCGCTTTCATAGTTCTCTCTTGCGCCGACAGCACCGGCATTGATGATGGCGAGGATATCCGCCAGATGCTCAGAGCGCGCCTTTTCAATCCGGAACCCGTCCATAAACTCCACTCCACATGCAAACGCCCCGAACCATGGTCCGGGGCGTGAAAACTTCAAAAAACAGAGAGCACCGGTTACTCGATGCCGATCTTGGCCTTGAGCAGGTCGTTCACCGCCTGCGGATTGGCCTTGCCCCTGGATTCCTTCATCACCTGACCGACGAACCAGCCGAGCAGCGTCGGCTTTTCCTTGGCCTGTGCCACCTTGTCCGGGTTGGCGGCGATGATCTGGTCGACGACCGCCTCGATGGCGCCAAGGTCGGTCACCTGCTTCATGCCGCGCGCTTCCACGACAGCCGCCGGCTCGCCGCCTTCGGTCCAGATGATCTCGAACAGGTCCTTGGCGATCTTGCCCGAAATCGTGCCTTCCTTGATCAGGTCGATGATCCCGCCGAGCTGGCCGGCATTCACCGGGCTGGTCTCGATGGTCAGGCCTTCCTTGTTGAGGCGGCCGAACAGCTCGTTGATCACCCAGTTCGCCGCCATCTTGGCATCGCGGCCCTTGGCAACGGATTCGAAGAAGTCTGCCGACACTTTTTCGGCCACCAGCACGTCGGCGTCATAGGGCGTCAGGCCATAGTCCGCAACAAAGCGGGCCTTCTTGTCGTCCGGCAGTTCCGGCAGGTGCTGTGCCAGCTCATCGACATAGGCCTGCGTGAACTCCAGGGGCAAAAGGTCCGGGTCCGGGAAATAGCGGTAGTCATGCGCTTCTTCCTTGGAGCGCATGGAGCGGGTCTCGCCCTTCACCGCATCATAGAGGCGGGTTTCCTGATCGATGGAGCCGCCATCCTCCAGAATGGCGATCTGGCGGCGGGCTTCATACTCGATCGCCTGCCCGACAAAGCGGATGGAGTTGACGTTTTTGATCTCGCAGCGTGTGCCGAAGCCTTCGCCCGGGCGGCGCACGGAGACGTTCACGTCGGCGCGCATGGAGCCCTGGTCCATGTTGCCGTCGCAGGTGCCCAGATACCGCAGGATGATGCGCAGCTTGGTGAGATAGGCCTTGGCCTCGTCCGCCGAGCGCAGGTCCGGCTTGGAGACGATTTCCATCAGCGCCACGCCGGAGCGGTTCAGATCGACGAAGGACATGGTCGGATGCTGGTCATGCAGCGACTTGCCCGCATCCTGTTCCAGATGCAGACGCTCGACGCCCACTTCCACGCGCTCGTCCGGCATGTCGAGGATGATGACGCCCTCGCCGACGATCGGCTGCTTGAACTGGGAAATCTGGTAGCCCTGCGGCAGATCCGGGTAAAAATAGTTCTTCCGGTCGAACACGGACTTCAGGTTGATCTGCGCCTTCAGGCCAAGGCCCGTGCGGATCGCCTGTGCCACGCACTCCTCGTTGATCACGGGCAGCATGCCGGGCATGGCCGCGTCAACGAGGCTGACATTCGCATTGGGATCATTGCCGAATTCCGTCGAGGCGCCCGAGAAGAGCTTGGCCTGGGAGGTCACTTGCGCATGGACTTCCATGCCGATCACGACTTCCCAGTCACCGGTGGCTCCCTTGATGAATTTTTTCGGATCGGGCTTGCGTGCCTCGACAATCGTCATCTGATCTCTAATCCTGTTCAAATTCCGGCGGGTTGCGCGTCTGCCGCACAGGCCTTTCCCGCCCGTTTCCGGAGGTCTGGCTGCGCCGGCGCACGCTCCTGTTGCCTAGACGGGATTTGCCCTGCCTGCAAGAGGGAGAGCCCGCCCGGCCGCTGGAAATTGCAGATGAAACCCACCTGCCCTCACCCCGGCGGATTGGGGGCCTTGCCCTTGCGCAGGATGAAGCCGATCAGCACCGCCACCGCCTGATAAAGCGCCTCGGGGATTTCCTCGTCCAGCTCCAGATGCGACAAGGCCTCGGCCAGCGGCGAATTGGCCTCGACCGGGACCCCGGCCTCCCGGGCGATCTCGACAATCCGCTCGGCCACCGGCCCCATGCCCTTGGCCGAAACACGCGGTGCACTGCGGTTGTCATAATGCAGGGCGATGGCGAGCTTGCGGGGCGGTCTTGCCAAAGTTTTTGCCGCCACTTCCTCCGGGGCGGGATCCGGCGTCTCGGTCTTCTTCATGAACTGCGGTCCAGCGGCAGAGGCGCAATGGCCGGAGCCGATTCAGGCTTTGCCTTCAGGATGCGCAGATCCTCCAAGTCCAGCCCCTCATCGGCAAAAAGCGCCGCCAGCGTTTCCCGGCGGCGCAGGAAACCGGCCAGCGTCTCGTCCTCTGCAGCGCGCAGCGTGACATAGCTGCTGGTGCCGCGCAGACCCGCCGCAGCCTCCACCAGCCCGCCTTCGGGCAGATCAAGGCTGAAGCGCACGCGCCATTCCGGTCCCTTGGGGTCGGCAGGCACATCAGGATTTTGCGGATCGCGCGAGATCCTGAGGCTGAGGACCCGCGACTGGCCGTCGATCAGCACCGGCAGATCCAGCGACACATCCACGGGCCGCGCCGCCGGTGCACCTGAGGACGTTCCCGCAGGGGCAGCCCCTGCCGTGGCCCCCGAGACGGCACGGGCCTGCCCGGCCTGAGATTCCTGCGCGGTGCCCTTGCCGGCGGCCCGCGCCATATCCCGGATCAGATATTCCGCCGCCATGCGTGAAACGGATTGCAGCCGCACCCGCTCGCCAACCTCGGCGCCAGTCTTTTGCGCCAGCGCCGTGGCCGTATCCGGATCGAGACTGGGCGGCATGCCCCCGCGGCCCGCCTGTGCCGCCCCCTTGCGGCCGGAGGGCAGTTGCGGCTGGGCGGCCAGCGCCTCATCGGCAAGGCCTGCGAGCCGCACCAGAAGCATGGTCAGGCCGTCGGTCTTTTGCGGCACATCTCCCTTGCGCTGCAGACCGGCCGCCATGGCGCCGGTGGCGGATGCTGCCAGCCCGAGAACCGCATCCACCGCAGCCTTCAGTCTTGCCGGATCGGACAGGCTGTCCGCATCCGCCTGCAAGCCCTTCAAGGCTTCCACCAGCTTCTGTCCGGCCGGCGGAAGCGCAGCCTTGTCCAGTTTGCCGGCACTGGCCATGAGCGCAGACAGCACCGTGCGCGCCTGCGCCGGTTCGGCAAGCGCCGCCTTCAGCGCCTGCGGATCCAGCGCCCGCGCGGCTTCGCCTGCCGCCGTCAAGGGCCCGGGGCCGCGCGCCAGCGCCTGAAGCTCCGCCTCCGTCTGCGCACCGGACAGAGAGGCACGAGACGGCGTGGCGACAGAGGCGTCTGCAGAAGATGCGGGCGCTGACATTTGCCTGTTGATGCCGGAAGCGGAGCCAGCAGCGGCGGGGGAAGCAGCAGGGCCTGCGGTCTGCGCTGGTGCACCGGTGGCGGCTGCAGTTGAGGCAGCGGTACCGGCATTTGCCGCGGCTGACTGGCCAAGACCCGGCGCCATTTGAGGTCCAGCGCCAATGCCGGAAGCGGAAGCTGTGGCGGCCTGACCGGGAGCAGCCCCGGAAGGCACGGCCGCTCCGGCCGGCATTCCGGCGGCGGACGGGACTGCGGGCTTTGCCGCACCAACGCCCTCAGCGCCTACGGCGGCGAAACCCGCTGCGGCAGCGGCAGATGGTGGCGCGGACGGCAAGGATGGAGCTGGCGGCTGGCCGGATGATTGCGGGCCTGCTGCTTGACCTGCGGCCTGACCTTGGGGCTGGCCTGGCACCGGATTTGCTCCCGGATTGGCCGCCTGATTGGTTCCGGGCCCGGCCTGCTGGCCCGCAGTCTGACCCAGTGTCTGACCTGCTATCTGACCTGGTATCTGGCCCGGTCCGGCAGAAGCTGAAGGAGCGGGCATTGTTCCTGCCGCAGACACCTGTGCGGGAGATCCGGCTGCTGCTGCTGCTCCTGCGCCGGCTGCCTGCCCCGAGCCCGGCGCAGACGGTGCCGTCCCCGAAGGTGCCGCACCTGCAACGGGTGCCTGAGCGGTTGGTTGACCACGCCCTGATGCGTCAGGGGCGGCTGGCGCCTGCGCGCCTGCCTGCGGAGCGGCCTGAACAGTTGCCTGCGCTCCTGCCGGAGCAGAGGCAGCAGACTGCCCGCCCGCAGGCATGCCGGGAGCCGCAGCCGAACCGGTTGCCGCAGCGCTGGATACCGGAGAGCCGGAAGCGGGAGAGCCGGATGCAGAGGCCGCAGGGCCCGGACCTGACGCAGCCGCCGGAGCCTTCGTATCGGCTTTCAACAGAACAAAGGTGGACAGATCGACATTGGCCAGCACCGGCCGGGCCTGAGCCGTTCCGGTCTGGAGGGCGGCTTGTGCGGGCGTGGCGCCGCCTGCAGCCTGAACCAGCGCAGCGGCGGATTTGAGCTGCTGGGCCTGAAGGCTTGCATCGGACGTTGCCTGACCGGGAGCAAGACCTGTGGCCGGGCTGGCACCTGTCCCTGCCCCGCTGCTCTGCCCCGCATTCGCCTGCGGCTGGCCGCGCCCCTGCAGCGCTGCTTCATCGGCGCTCACCTTCAGCCGCATGGCAGGGGCCGGCTGTTCCACCTCGATCAGCACCGGCGTTCCGGCGGGCAGCGGCAGATCCGCCTTCACGTCGAGCCGGGCAGCGCCGACGACAAGCCGCATCATGCCCTCAGGCGCGCCGCTCACCACCTGACCGCGCAACTGCGCACCGGCGGGCAGTGCCTCCAGCGCTGGAGCCGCCGCCTGGGTGGGCATCATCTGGCCGGTTGAAACCTGCGTCACGGCATGCGCCCTTCCCCGAACTTGCGCTCACTGACCCGCATATTGTTCGGCCTGGCTTGATCGGGGTCAAGGCGCAAAGCTGTTTGCCGGAGAAATATGAGCCAAATCCGGGGCTACCCGGCAGGAGGAAGTTGCATGAGCTGGATGGACAGACTGAACGAACGAGCCGAACTGATGGGCCGCATGATGAGCGCCATCGGTGCCGTCAACAAGCCAAACACGGGTTTCAGCGGCGCAAATGACCTGCGCGTGGCAGCCACCCGCTGCCTCAGCTGCGGCCACACCAAGGAATGCCGCGAGTGGCTGGACGCGCATCCTGAAGGTGCCGCCCATGCCCCGGCGATCTGCCCGAATGCCAATCTCTTCAAGGAATGGGCCCGCTACGGCTGATCCATATCGCCTGGCAGAATGCGGACCTCAGGCCTTCTGCGCCTTGCGCCGGAAGACCAGATGCACCACCAGAGCCAGAATACCGCCGCCAGCAAACCGGAAGGGAAAGGCGGCGAGCGGGCCTGCCTGCGCTGCAAACTGAGGCAGCCCGATGGAGCGCAGCAGCGCGTCAGCCATCAGCGAAAACACCGCTGCGGCAAAGGCCGCGATGATGATCTGCCGCCGCTGGGCCGCGAAATATCCCATGACGGCGCCGATCACGAGCGCGACCGGGTTGAGAAGTCCGGCGAATTCGAAAAGATCCGCCCACATGGCTGAAACATCAATCATGCGCGCACTCTAGCCCGCGATTGTTCCGCTGGCGAGCCTTTGCAGGGCCTGCGCGGCGTTTTCACACAGGCGGGGCATTGGATGTGACCACCAGGAGTTTCCGGCATCAGGCCAGCCCCTTCCGCCTGTCTGATGCGTCCTTGTAGACTTCACTCCTGTCACGGCGGCCAACGGCCACCACAGTGACAGTTACCACAAGGTCATCGACACGGTAGACAAGCCGGTAGCCTGCGCTGCGGAGCTTGATCTTGTAATGGTCCTGCAGGCCATGCAGAGCATCGCCCGGAACACGCGGGTTCTGCAGGCGCTCGGCCAGTTTCTTGCGCAGCTGAGCCCGGATCGTTGCGCCCAGTTTGTTCCATTCCTTCAAAGCGGAAGGCAGAAACTGAAGCTCATAGCTCATCAAGTGAAACCCGGACCGGTGTCTCACCGGCACGGCTCTCGATGACCTTGACCAGCTCCAGATCATCCAGACGCTCGATCATCGTCTCGAACACGCTGGCAGGCACCATGTAAGCCATGATGCGATTGTGATTGAGCACGGCGACCGTCTCTCCCTGCGCCTGTTCCAGCACAGCGGAAGGGCTTTTCTTCAGTTCGGAAACGCTGACGGCTACTTTCGCCTCGATACGCTGCATGAGAACACCTCCTGTCCGCACTCATTCAGGTATCATTTTTGGCACCTTTTTTCAACCTTTGGCACGGGGAACGGCTCCAACGAAAAAAGGCGCGGAAGCTGCCCCCGCGCCTTGACTGTCAAAAACTCACTGCCTGCTCAGACCGCCTGCACGGCCTTGGCCGCAAGCGGCGTCGTGGACGCATGGGCGCCAGCTTCCAGCGTGCGTTCCAGATCGGCGATCACCGGCTCCGGGGTCATCTCGAAAGGCGTGACGAACAGGCGGAGACGGCGGAAGGCTTGACCCATCAGCACGGACGAGGTGAGAAACACGAGGATTGGCGCCAGCACTAGGGGCAGGGCAATCGGCATCAGCCAGAGCAGCAGGTCCGGTGTATAATTATGGGCAAAGACCAAGGCGGCAGCCCCGCCGATCGCCATCCACCAGGTGGCCTTGATGCTGTCCCAGAAGGACATGGAGCCATCGGCACGGTCGGCTGCAGGCCAGCCGGAATCAGCGCCGAGCAGGATCTGCAAAACGGACCGGCTCTGGAACATCATATGCACCGGCGCCAGCATCGAGGTGAAGACAAGTTCCAGAAACGCCGTCAGTGTCACGCAGAGGGTGCCGCCGAAGTTGCGGGAATCTCCGCGCACCAGCGCCCGCACCAGCAGGATGGCCTTGGGCAGGATCAGGAGCGCCACCACGCCGAACAGCAGGGCCAGCGCCGTGGTCGTCTCCGGATGCGGGAACACCGGGAAGGGCGAGGACGCATCGAAATAGACCGGCGGCGGCGCAAACAGCGGCGCGGCAAGGCTGGCGATGATGAAGATCAGCCAGATCGGCGAGGACAGATAGGCGAAGATGCCCTGCAGGATCGAGATGCGGCTCCACAGGCGGAAGCGCGGCGCGATCAGCAGCCGGGCGTGCTGCAGGTTGCCCTGGCACCAGCGCCGGTCACGCTTGGCATAGGCCACGATATTGGCCGGAGCCTCCTCATAGGAGCCTTCCAGATCCGGGTCGACGCGCACGGTCCAGCCGTCACGGGCCAGCATGGCCGCTTCCACCGTATCGTGGCTGAGAATATGCCCGCCGAAGGGCGGCTTGCCGGTGAGCGCGCCCATGCCGCAGCTTTCGGCAAAGGCCCGCACGCGGATGAGCGCATTATGGCCCCAGAACGGGCCTTCCGAGCCCTGCAGTGCCGCCACACCCCGGGTGAAGACCGGGGAATAGAAGGCGGCCGAGAACTGGAGCATCCGGCCAAACAGGGTGCTGAGACCGATGACCTGCGGCAGGGCCTGCAGGAGCCCCAGCTTCGGCTCGGCTTCCATGCGGCGCACCATCTCGACGATGGTCTCCCCGCGCATCAGGCTGTCGGCGTCCAGCACCAGCATGTAGGAATAAGCACCGCCCGACGTGCGGATGAAATCGGCGATATTGCCGGCCTTGCGGCCGACATTCGGGCTGCGGTTGCGGTAATAGAGATGCCCGCCCGCCTTGAGACTGATCAGGGCCGAACGGTAGGCCTCGTTTTCGGCAGCGACACTGGCCGCCCTGGTCGAGTCCGACAGCACATGCACATCGAAAAGATCGATGTAGCCGGCGGCTTCGATGGAGCGGTACATGGCTGCAATACGGGCGAAGACCGGCCCTGTGTCCTCGTTGTAGACCGGCACCAGAATGGCCGTGCGGCCCACGGGGCGGCCCTGCAGCACCGGCATCTGCGGCGGGGTGAAAAGCACGCCCAGCAGCGCAGTACAGGCACCCCAGGCCAGCCAGAATGCGGTGATGACGATCAGCGCGATGCGCAGAACGTCAACCCAGTCAAACCCGTCCGACTGAACCACCGTGCCAAACATGGAAGCGGCGGCAACCGTCAGGGTCGCCGCCAGCACGAAAGCTCCGATACGCCGGATTGCCACCGCGAGGCGGCTTTCCCCCGACCCGATCATGGATGTCAGCCCTCACCCACCGGAGGACGCGCGCCAAACAGGCTGCGTGCACCCGCGGCAGAGCGCAGCCACGCAGGCACCAGCCGTCCCTGCAGGTTATGCTCGGGCATCGCAAGCGCCACTTGCGGCTGCGGCAGAACAATACAGGACGCCACGAGACGCAGAGTTGCCGCATCGCTCTCCGGATGAGCCAGCAGCTCTTCCGCATCGCGCTCAAGACCCAGCAGGGCCAGCGTCTCGGCAACCGATTGCACGAGCACAGCATCCTCAACATCCGCCCGGCCCGTGTGGGCGCGGACAAACTCCAAACCAGCTGCAACCACTGACTGTTCAGCGCCTGCAGTAAAGTCTGTTTCAATCGACATAGAAGCCTCCTGGTCTCCCATGACAACTCCACTCATACCGTTTTGTTCCATTGGTACATCCAAGTCTCTGTCGCGGTCTTGCCGTCCAGGACAAGAGACAAGCTCATTTCAGACGGGCTGCTGTTGTCTTGCCTGTAAAGGTCAAAGATGAAGCGCCAGTGCCCCGGCTGCAGTTGCTGAAGCAGCGGATTGCGCACTTCGGCATTCTGCACCCAGAGTTTCGGTTCAATATTGGCGTCACGGCCAACCGGCATCAGCGGCCCGCCCCTGAACTCGACAACAAACTTGCGCAGGGCCGGATCATAATCCGAGGCCGCGCTGCCGCCGTGACCGGTGCGGGTATCGGTGATCTGCGCAAGCTCCGTGCCCGGTTCCGGCTCCCGGCCCCAATACATGCGGTAGCGGAACCGCAGCTCCGCCCCGGCCTTGGCCGGTCCGGAGGGAATCCAGAAGGCTGCGATGTTGTCGTGGATCTCCTTCTGCGAAGGAATTTCCGCCAGCATCACATGGCCCTTGCCCCAATCATCCAGCGGCTCGATCCACAGGGACGGACGGCGCTCGTACTTGGCTTCCGTGTCCTGATAGTTTTCGAAATTGCGGTCCCGCTGGATCAGTCCAAAGCCCTTGATCTTTTCCGCTGAGAAGAAGGACAAGCCCAGATTGCGCGGGTTCACCAGCGGCCGCCACTGCCGTTCGCCGGAATCATGCAGGATCAGCAGCCCGTCGCTGTCGTGAACCTCGGGGCGGAAATCATCAAAGCCGAGCCGGTCATTTTCACCGAAAAGATACATGGACGTCAGCGGCGCAATGCCCAGCCGGTCCACATCTCCGCGCAGGAAAATGCGGGCATCGACTTCGACTTCCGTGTTGATTCCCGGCGTCACCACGAAAGCATAGGCGCCCGTGACGCGCTCGCTCTCCAGTTCGGCCCAGATCTTGAGGCTGTTCTGCCCCGGCTGCGGCCGCTCGATGAAGAAACGCGTGAAGCGCGGAAACTCTTCCGGCTTGCCGGCCGCCGTATCGATGGCAAGGCCACGGGCGGACAGGCCATAGATCGACCCCTTGCCAAGCGCCCGGAAATAGCTGGAGCCGAGAAAGGCGATCAGCTCGTCCTTGTACTCGGGCCGGTTCAGCGGATAATGCAACCGGAAACCGGCGACACCCGGCAGGTCCTGCCCCTCGAAGTCCGCCGCATTGAGCGGCTCCCGGTATTCAAAGTCTGCGCCGGTGAAATGCAGCTCGCGCAGGTTCGGCCCATCCACCTCATAGATCTGGACCGGCTTGGTGTAGAGCCCGCCGGGAGGAAAGGCCTGCATCTCGTAGCTGACACCGGCATCGCGCCAGACTGCCTTGTCCGGCCGGAAGCGAATAGCCCTGTACTGATCATAGTCGAGCGCGGCGAAGCGTTCCGGCAGCTCGGCCACAGTGCCATCGAAGGACTCACCCGCCTTCTGCCGCATCTGCTCGACAAGCGCTTCAAAAGAGAACGCGGGCGCCGGGGCACCACCGCCGGCCTGCGCAAAAGCCGTGCGCGGCGCGAGGCTCAAGGCACCGGCGAGAGAGCCGAGACACAGCGAACTTGTCACAAGAAACTTGCGTCGATTGATCACGTTATTTGCCCGAGGAAAGTGGGTCACCAGCGCTGCAGGAAGGCCTTGGAGGTCGCATATAACACAAGGCGATGCGACAATAATATGAGATACTTAGGCCTCCCGTCCATAAAAATGCTGCAATGCGGCACCGTTTACCTCACGTTTTCTGAACACCTCGCAAAACAGGAATACCAAACCCTTAATCTGGTCTTCCTGCCCCTCTTTTTAGAAACGAAATGCGGCAGTAATTCGCAGAACGCCAAACAGCCTTCATATATCATTAACAATCAAGGCAACGCGGGCGCCAATCGCCAATGAAGCCGTCAATCCCGGCGATTCGATTCCGAGAAGATTCACAAGGCCGGCGATTTTGTGACCGGCCTCAGTTTCGATGAGGAAATCTGCGGAAGCCTCGCCTTCCCCTGTCAGCTTGGGGCGAATACCTGCATAGTCAGGCAGCAGAGCTTCATCCGGCAGATGCGGCCAATAGCGGCGGATTGCAGCGTAGAAACCGGCTGCGCGCGCCGGATCGACTCTGTAATCCTCCTCGCCGGTCCATTCCACATCCGGTCCGAAGCGCCCCTGCCCTGCCAGATCGAGCGTCAGATGCACACCAAGGCCGCCCGGCTCCGGCACCGGATAGATCAAACGCGAGAACGGCGGGCGGGCGGACAGGCGGAAATAGTTGCCCTTGGCCATGTGGAACGGCCGCTGCGGATAGCCGTCCAGCGTCGACAGCAGCCGCATTGCGGAGAGACCCGCACTGACCACAAGATGGCGGCAGGAAAGCCTGTACCCCTCTGCCCCTTCCATCAGCAGCTCGAAGCCGCCGCCGCTGCGGTGATGGATTGCGGCCACACAGCTGTGCAGCACCACCTGCCCGCCCCGCGAGGTTATGTCTCCCTCCAGCGCCTGCATGTAGCCGTGGCTGTCGAGAATGCCGGTGGAAGGTGACAGGAGCGCTGCCTCGCAGGCCAGTGCCGGCTCCAGCGCCTGCGCCTCAGCCCGCGTCAGAAACGCAAGGTCATGAACGCCATTGGCCGCTGCACGGGCAGCGATGGATTCCAGTTCGGCCACCTGATCTGCGGAGGTTGCGACGATCAGCTTGCCGCAGCGCCGGTGGCCAATGCCGCGAGCCGCGCAATAGGAATAGAGCCGCTCCTTGCCTTCCACGCAAAACTCGGCCTTCAGACTGCCTTTCGGGTAATAGATCCCTGCGTGAATGACTTCGGAATTGCGGGAGCTTGTCTCCGAACCGATCAGTCCATGGCGCTCCAGCACCATGACCTCGCGCCCGCTTTCCGCCAAAGCACGGGCAGCGGCCAGCCCTACGGCCCCTGCTCCGATGACAACGGTATCCACGTCAAACACGGTCTTCTCCAGCAACAGCAGGAATAAATCCGGCAGAAAGGCAGGAAGAAGACCGCGCTCAACTCACAGCGTCAAGCCGAAAGGACATCCAGATTGCCACCGAAGGCCGCATCAATCCGGGACCAGGGGGAGAAGATGCCATAGGTCCCGGAGCCAACGACCGGCGTGGCGGCGGTTACATCGAGGTTGGAACACGATCCGACATTGATGCCACAGAAGGTGACGTTGGTATTGGTGCCCACCTGAGTATAGACCGGCCCGCCGCTGTCCCCCTCTTCGGAGGCATAGGACGCAAGCACCTGATTGGTGAGCGTCTGCGGGTCATCAAACTCTCCGACAGAAAAGGTAACGCTGACACCGGTGGCAACCACCTGGCCCTCCTGCGGGTCCTCCTTGTTCATGCCCAGCATCTTCACATCAAGGCCGGGCACAACCACATGATCGCCAGCAGCTGCAGTCACGCGCAAATAGGGCCCGGCCGCCGTCCAGATCTCCCCTTTGGTGACGGCGGCGGCGGCAGTCTTGGCAACGAAGGCGGCATCGCAGCTGCCGTTCTTCCAGTTGGTGATCACTTGAACCTTGCCGATGTTGTCCTGCGACACCTTGCTGTTCTGATAGACGGTCGTGTTCGTCTTGCTGACCACATGCCCGGAGACGAGGACCCCGTGCTTGGGCGTGATGGAGCCATCATCATAGCTGCAGCCGATGCAGATGGTGCCTGTGAACTCCTGATAGCTGCGGTTCACCACCATCTGGATCCCGCCCACGACCGGGCGGATGCGGTCCTGATTGGACATGTGCCGGCGCGCCGTGAAGGGCTGCAGCCGCAGCGGCAGGCCGCAGGTGAGGTAACGCAGGTGCGCGAAGGTTTCCTCGGACGGACCTTCGCTGAAATCGAGCCCGGCCGTCAGGACACCGGTTTCCCAATCCACATAGGCCAGCGTCAGCGGCAGGTGGCCGCGGCCCCGGATCTGCATGGCGGCGGTCACCGCGCCATGCGCCTGCATCAGATAGTCTTCGATCATCGCCGTCTCTCTCAAGATGCTCCCTATCCCTGAGGAGGAGACGCATCCATGGGGGCTGGCGTGAAAGACGGACGGCAACACAGCCGGGACTCACCGCAGGGCTTTCGCGCAGGCCTCTACGGCTTAGACGAGCCGGACCTTGTCCGAGGCTTGCCGGGAGAGGCCCTCCCCGGGGAGACTTCGTCATGCCACGACTTGATCGTGGCATCCATGCCGTTTCAGAAAAGCACACGACAAGATCAGGCTAGTCAGACTGCAGAGATCCCATCTCCTTCGTCTTCCCGGACGCAGCGAAGCGGAGATCCGGGACCGGTGAGCCAAGGCCTGCCGGCTATGAACAATGCGAACATGCAACAGGCACCCCGGCTCACCGGTCCCGGCTCGCGCTGCGCTTGGCCGGGATGACGGTGGAGAGGAAAGAGGAAAAGGGCGTTCAAAAACAAACCCGCCGGGTTGCCCCGGCGGGTCTGACATCTCAGCCTGACAGCGCCAGACTTATCTTACCACCAGCGGGCCGGGGTGAAGCGGCCAGCGGCCTTTTCGATCACGGCACCGGCCTGGAACAGGGTTTCCTCGCCGAAGGGGCGGCCGATCAGCTGCAGGCCGAGCGGCAGGCCGGTGGAGGACAGGCCCGCGGGCACAGAGAGGCCCGGCAGACCGGCCATGTTCACCGTCACCGTGAAGATATCGTTGAGATACATGGCGACCGGATCGGAGAACTCGCCCGGCGCAAAGGCGGCATCCGGGGTTGCGGGGGTCAGGATGGCATCGACGCCCGCTTCAAAGGCCAGATCGAAGTCGCGCTTGATCAGGGTGCGCACCTTCTGGGCCTTGAGGTAATAGGCGTCGTAATAGCCGGCCGACAGCACATAGGTGCCGATGAGGATGCGGCGCTGCACTTCCTTGCCGAAGCCTGCGGCGCGGGTATTCTCGTACATCTCGACGATGTCCTTGCCCGGAACGCGCAGGCCGTAGCGCACCCCGTCATAACGGGCAAGGTTCGAGGAGGCTTCCGCCGGGGCGACGATGTAATAGGCCGGAAGGGCATATTTCGTGTGCGGCAGGGAGATGTCGACGATCTCGGCACCGGCTTCCTTCAGCCAGGCGATGCCCTGCTGCCACAGTGCTTCGACTTCGGCAGGCATACCTTCGATGCGGTACTCACGCGGGATGCCGATGCGCAGGCCCTTCACGGACTTGCCGATGGCGGCCTCATAGTCCGGCACCGGCAGATCGACGGAGGTGGTGTCCTTCGGATCGACGGAGGCCATGGACTTCAGCAGGATGGCGCAGTCTTCCACTGTCTTGGCGATGGGGCCGGCCTGATCCAGCGAGGAAGCATAGGCAATGATGCCCCAGCGCGAGCAGCGGCCGTAGGTCGGCTTGATGCCGACGGTACCGGTGAGTGCGGCGGGCTGGCGGATGGAGCCGCCCGTGTCGGTCGCCGTCGCGCCAAGGCAGAGGCTCGCGGCAACGGCTGCCGCCGAACCGCCGGACGAGCCGCCCGGCACCAGCGCCTGGGTGGAGCCGGTCTTGCGCCAAGGGTTCACCACGTTGCCGTAGTAGGAGGACTCGTTGGACGAGCCCATGGCGAATTCGTCCATGTTCAGCTTGCCCAGCATCACCGCGCCATCGGCCCACAGATTGGACGTGACGGTGGATTCGTAAGTCGGCTTGAAGCCGTCCAGAACATGCGAGCAGGCCTGCGTGTGATCGCCCCTGGTGGCGAACAGGTCCTTGATGCCCAGCGGCAGGCCTTCCAGCGCGCCGCCCTCACCCTTGGCCAGCTTCTCGTCGGAGGCCTTGGCCATGGCGCGGGCCTTGTCCGCCGTCACGGCGACATAGGCGTTGATGGCGCCGTTGGAGCCTTCGATGGACGAGAGGAAGGCATCCGTCAGCTCGGCGGAGGTAAAGTCCTTGTTGCGCAGGCCGCGGCGGGCTTCGGCAAGGGTCTGATTGGTCAGATCGGTCATGATGTGATGTCCTTGCCCGGCTTATTCGACGACTTTGGGAACCATGAAGAAATTGTCTTCGGTGGCCGGCGCATTGGCCACCACGTCAGCGGCATAGCCGCCATCGGTCACGCCATCGGCGCGCTTCTTCATCGTCTGCGCCACCACGGAGGTCAGTGGCTCGACGCCCTCGATGTTCACCTCGTCCAGCTGCTCGACGAACTGGAGAATGGAATTCAGCTCGCCGGTCATGCGCTCGGCATCCGCATCGCTCACCTTCAGGCGGGCGAGACGCGCAACGCGCTTCACCGTATTGATATCGACAGACATGGCGCTTCCTCGTGCCGGATGGTCTCATGAAACAGATGCCCCCTTATTCCGCTGCGTTTGTCCAAAGGCAAGGGTGGCCGGGGGTTGAGGATGGAGGCGGGATGAATTACGGTATTGAGGGATACCGTAATAAGACACATTGAGGTGCAGCCCGGATTAATGAGCGGATTTTCAGCGCAAGGTCTCTCCGCACCCCTCCCCCTGGTGGGGAGGGGTAAGGGGTGGGGGGGCTGGGAGCCCACAACCATCTGAAAGATAAATATTTTCTTGAAGAGACATCAAGAGGAACAGCTGCCCGTAATCAATGACTTTTCTGCCAAGCGGAAACGCTGTCCCTCCCACCCCTCACCCCTCCCCACGAGGAGGAGGGGGGCTGAAAAGCCGTGCCAAAGCCCCCCATGACCCAGCCTCAAACCAACTCCCCCTCCCCGCGTGGACGCCATCAGGATGAGGCGCTGACGGTCCGCATTCTGGATGCGGCGCTGAAGGCCATTGCAGACCATGGGCCGGAGGGTGCAAGGCTGGCGGAGATTGCGCGGGTGGCGGGAACAAGCCAGCAGGCGCTGCACCGGCGCTGGCCGGACAAGGCCGGACTGCTGCTGGCGGCGCTTGAGCATGGGCTTGCGGGGCTTTCGGACCTGCGCGCCGGGCGGGCCGGGTTTCAGCGCACCACGGCGGGGGAACTGGCGGCGTTCCTGAGCGAAGCCTGCCAGCGGCTGTGCGGAACGGTTCTGGGCCGGGCACTCGCCCGCCTGCCCCGCAACGCGCAAGGCTGCCCGATGGCGCAGCTTGTGGCAGGGCTGGAAGATGAATGGCGGCTTGCCCTGCGGCAGATGCTGATTGCCACGCCCTTTGAGGCCGCGCTCACCGCCCGCATCGAACTGGTCACCGGCTTCCTGCGCCTGCAGACGGGAGCGCCACAGCCGCCGCCGCAACGCCTGATCGAGGACACGGCAGCGCTGGTTCTGGGCCTGATTGCGCCTGCACAGCCGCAAAGCCCAGGCAGCGCGGAGGCTGCGCTGCCTGGGCTGTGAGGTCTATCCTTGCGGATGCGGCACGAGGTCGGGCCGCAGCACCTGCGGGGCTTCCTCCACCGGCTGACGGGTGAAGCCCTTCACACTCGAGAACGCTTCCGCATCGCGCTGGATCTCGACCGGGCTCAGCACATAGGCCGCCGCCAGTTCCGCCAGCGAGCGCAGCGCATGCATGTGGATGCGCTCATAGCCATGGCTGGCATCGACGCCGAAGGTAGCGAGCGCCGTGCGCACATCCGCCCCCGCCTCGACGGCCGAAGCCGCATCGGAACGGTAGTAGCGGAACACATCCTTCTGGTAGCGGATGTCATGCTGGCGGCAGAGTTCCACCAGCTTGCGGGTCAGATGATAGTCGAACGGCCCGGTCTGGTCCGCCATGGCGATGGTGACGCCGAACTCGTCCGAATTCTGCCCCGGCGCCGTGGTGCCATTGTCGATGGCAACCAGCGAGGCGATGTCCGGCGTCAGAACGGCGCCAGCGCCGTGGCCGGTTTCCTCGGCGATGGTGAAGAGAAAATAGGTATCCACCGTCGGCACGCTGCCCTCCTTCACCAGCGCCTTCAGCGCCGCCAGCATGACGGCGACGCCCGCCTTGTCATCCAGATGCCGCGAGACGATGAAGCCATTGGGCAGGAATTCCGGCTGCGGATCCACCGCCACCATGTCGCCGATTTCGATACCAAGACGGTGAAGATCGGTGGCCGAGCGGGACAGCGCATCGACACGGGCCTCCACGTGGGTCCAGCCGGTGGGCTGGGTGTCCACTTCCGTGTTAAAGGTGTGGCCGGACGCCTTCAGCGGCAGGATGGTGGCGCGGTAGGCGCCTGCGCCGGAAAAGATGGTCACCCGCGCGCCTTCGGCAAAGCGGGCCGACCAGTGGCCAACCGGCACAAGCTCCAGCCGCCCGTTGGGCTTCAGTGCCTTCACCTGTGCCCCCAGCGTGTCGAGATGGGAGACGATGGCCCGGGCCGGGCGCGGCGCTTCGCCCGGAAGCCGGGCACGGATTGCGCCGCGCCGGGTCATTTCATAGGAAATGCCAAGATCTTCCAGATAGGCACAGACCCAGCGCGCCACCTCATCGGTGAAGCCGGTGGGGCTTGGCACGTTCAGCAGCGCCATCAGCACCCGTTCCAGCTCCTCCACATCAATGGACGGCAGGCTCAAAGGTCACCTCCCCCGCGCCAGGCGGCCCGGACAGGCTGGGGCATGGACAGCGGAAACAGGAAATCGACGAAGCGCTCCGCTGTCGGCTGCGGCTCGTGATTGGCAAGGCCAGGGCGCTCGTTCGCTTCGATGAAGTGATATTCCGGCTCGCGCGGGCTCTTCACCATCAGGTCAATGCCCGTAACCGGGATCTCAATGGCCTTTGCCGCCCGCACGGCTGCGTCAATCAACGCACCGTGGGTCTCGCCCGTCACATCATGGATGGTGCCGCCGGTGTGCAGGTTCGCCGTCCGCCGCACGCGCACGGTCACGCCCGCCGCCGGAACATCATCGAGAGCATAGCCTTCCAGCGCCAGACAGCGTTCGGTCTCCGCATCCATCGGGATGCGGGACTCGCCCCCCGTTGCCGCCGCCCGGCGGCGGGACTGGGCGGCGATCAGATCGCGGATCGGCGTTGCGCCGTCGCCCGTGACTTCAGCCGGCTTGCGGATGGCGGCGGCAACGACCTTGTAGTCGATCACCACCAGCCGCAGGTCCATGCCCTCGACGCAGGCCTCCAGCAGCACATCGGCGCAGGTGTTGCGGGCCACGGCAATGGCGGCCATGGTTTCGTCAAGGCCGGTGAGGCCGATGGCGATGCCCTTGCCCTGCTCGCCCCGTGCCGGTTTCACCACCACCTTGCCATGGGCTGCAAGGAATGCCTTGACCGTATCCTCATCCGTTGCCAGCGCCTGCGCCGGAACACTGATGCCGGCCTGTTCCACCACACGGCGGGTGGCGGCCTTGTCATCACAGATCGACATGGCAACGGCGCTGGTGAATTCGGACAGCGACTCCCGGCACTTCACCTGCCGCCCGCCATAGGAGAGGCGGAAGAATCCGCCTTCCGCATCGAGAATATCGGCATGAATGCCCCGCCGCCGCGCCTCGTTGACGATGATCGCCGCATAAGGGTTCAGCGCCGCATCCACCGCAGGCCCGGCATAGAGCGCCTCATTGATGGTGTTCTTCTTCTTCACCGTGAAATAGGGCACGCGGGCAAAGCCCAGCTTCTCGTAGAGCTTTATGGCCTGCTCATTGTCGTGCAGCACGGAGAGGTCCATGAAGGGCCGTCCGCGCCCCTTGAAATGCTCAGCCAGACGGCGCACCAGCGCCTCGCCAACGCCGGGAAACTTCGCCTTGGGCGAAACGGCCAGGCACCAGAGCGAGGCCCCTGCCGCCGCGCCATCCGTTGCCCGGTCATGATCCACGCCCATGGCGGTTCCGGCGATCTCGCCGGTTTCCTCTTCCTCGGCGACAAGCACAGTCACCGTCCGCGCGTCCATCTGCGACCAGAAGAAATCGAGCGGCACCGGCACCATGCCGCGCTCGGCATAAAGCCGGTTCACGGCCTCGGCATCTGCTCGCGACGAGGCGCGGCGGATGGTGAAGCCCGGGCGGCGGTTGCGGGCCGTGCGATAGGTCGCCAGATCCAGCCGGAACATGTGCGAGGGATCGAGAAACAGATCCTGCGGGGCAGCCGCCAGCAGCACATGCGGATCGCGCACATAGATGGCGATGTCGCGCCGTCCCGGCACTTCGGCGAGCAACGCCTCCACCAGCGGCTTCGGCTCGGCGAAGGTATCGCCGAAGATCAGCCGTCCCCAGCCGCAATCCACGCTCGCATCCGGGTCACCGCCAGCCTCGTCCAGGCGTATGCCCGGCTTCAGCCCATGCTCGCGCAGCCGCAGCAGCCGGTGGTCATAGGCCCGGCGCGGACGGTTCAGCTCAAGTTCGCTCATGGATCAGATTCCCTGTTCCTGCAGCCACATTTCCAGCAGGCCCACCTGCCACAGGGCAGAACCCCTGAGCTTCGTCAGGTGTTCCCTCGGCTCAGCCAGAAGCATGTCCGCATAGCGGGTGTTGAACAGGCCGCGCTGGCGCGCCGCCGGGCTGTGCAGGGCCTCGCGCACCATCTCCAGCGTTTCGCCTTCCAGGTATTTCAGCGCCGGAACGGGGAAGTAGCCCTTGGGCCGGTCGATCACATCCGCCGGGATCACCTTGCGGGCCGCATCTTTCAAGACGCCCTTGCCGCCCTGCGCCAGCTTGTGGCGGGCGGGAATGCGGGCCGAAAGCTCCACCAGCTCATGGTCGAGGAACGGCACCCGTGCTTCCAGGCCGAAGGCCATGGTGTGGTTGTCGACCCGCTTCACCGGGTCATCCACCAGCATGATGTTGGTGTCGAGCCTCAGCGCCTTGTCCACCGGATCGGCAGCGCCGGGCCGGGCGAAATGCTGCTCGACGAAGGCAAGGCTCTCGTCGCGCTCCGGCAGATACTCCGGGTTCACCTGCTGGCGCAGTTCGGCATCCGTGCGGTCGAAGAAGGCATCCGCGTAATCGGCCACCGGCTGGTTGGAGCCGGCCAGCGGCGGATACCAGTGATAGCCGCCGAAGACCTCATCCGCCCCCTGCCCCGACTGCACCACCGTGATGTGCTTCGACACCTCCCGCGACAGCAGGTAGAAGCCGATGTTGTCATAGGAAACCATCGGCTCGGACATGGCCTTCACGGCGGCAGGCAGCTCGGCGCGCATATCGGCGGAGGGCACGAAGATCTTGTGATGGTTTGTGCCGTAGTGGCGGGCAATCAGATCCGAGTAATGGAACTCGTCGCCCTTCTCGCCATTGGCCTCCTCGAAGCCGATGGAGAAAGTGGCAAGGTCCTTCTGCCCCTCGTCAGCCAGAAGCCCGGTGATGAGGCTGGAATCGACCCCGCCCGACAGGAGCACGCCCACCGGCACGTCGGCCACCATGCGGCGGCGCACGGCGGTGCGCAGGCCGTCCAGCACCATGTCGCGCCACTCTCCGGCGGACCGGGTCTCATCCGCATTGCTGCGTTCGAACTCCGGCTTCCAGTAGACATGATCGGAATAGCTGCCGTTCACATCATAAGTGCGGATGGTGGCCGCGGGCAGCTTGCGCACGCCCTTCAGCACCGTGCGCGGCGCAGGCACCACCGCATGCCAGGTCATGTAGTGGTGAATGGCGACCGGATCGAGCGTGGTGTCGATACCCCCGCCCGCCAGCAGCGCCGGCAGCGTCGAGGCAAAGGCGAGGCGGCCCCTGCTTTCGGCCAGATACAGCGGCTTGATGCCGAAACGGTCTCGCACCAGATGCACCCGGCCCGTGTCGCGCTCATGCACGGCGATGGCGAACATGCCGTGGAACCGCTCCACGCAATCGCGGCCCCACTGGGCCCAGGCCTTCAGGATCACTTCCGTGTCGCTGGTGGAGGCAAAGCGCTGGCCAAGCTTGCTCAGCTCTGCCCGCAGCTCCGCGTGATTGTAGATGCAGCCGTTGAAGACCAGCGACAGGCCGGCTTCCCGGTCCTGCATCGGCTGGGCGCCGCGCTCGCTGAGATCGATGATCTTCAGCCGCCGGTGGCCGAGCGCAACGCGCCCCTGCTGGGTGACACCCATGCCATCGGGTCCGCGGGCAGCCATCGCGCGCGCCATCGCGTCCACGCGCCGCACATTCGCGTCCCCATCGCCAAAGACCACTTCTCCACACAAGCCGCACATATCCGGGCCGAGCCTCCATTTGCTATTATTGACCCGAAATATATAGGGCTCTAATCATTAGAGTTCAAATCATATGGACACATCATGCCGCAGAACGCCGAAGCCACCCGTATTTTCAAGGCCTTGCGCCGCATCGTCCGCGCCATTGACCTGCGCTCGCGCGAAGTCGCGCGCACGGCGGGACTGACCATTCCGCAGATTGTGGTGCTGCAGGCGATCCGGGATCTGGGGGATGTGACGACGAAAGCGCTGTCCGCTCAGGCGGATCTGAGCGCGGCCACGGTGGTGACCATTCTGGACCGGCTGGAAGAGCGCGGACTGGTGGCGCGGGAGCGTTCAGCCACGGACCGGCGCATCGTCCATGCCCGGCTGACGGAGGAAGGACGCACGCTGCTGGAACGCGCGCCCGCCCTGCTGGACGAGGAATTCGAGGCCCGCTTCGCCCGCAAGGACAGGGAGGCCCAGCAGACCCTCGCCAGCGCCATCGAGGAAATCGCCGCCCTCATGGACGCCCACCGCCTCGACGCAGCGGCCATCCTGACGACGGGCGAGATGACGGCGAAAGCGCCGGAGTAAGGCCAGATGCGGCTGACCTAGAAGGAGAGAAGCTTGAGCCAGCCGTCTGGCACGGAAGCTCCTCTCCTCTTGATAACGAGCGCCGGGATGCGGGCACTCACGCCTGGATGATGTTGTGCTCCGGGCCGAAGGGAAAGCCGGTGATGTTTTCGGCGCCAGAGTCCGTGACGATCAGGATGTCGTGCTCGCGGTAGCCGCCGGCGCCCGGCATGCCTTCGGGGATCATGATCATCGGCTCCATGGAGACGACCATGCCCGGCTCCAGCACCGTATCCACATCCTCGCGCAGTTCCACCGCTGCCTCGCGGCCGTAGTAATGCGACAGCACGCCGAAGGAATGGCCGTAGCCGAAGCTGCGGTATTGCAGGAGGTCATGCTGGCGGTAGATGTCATTGAGTTCCATGGCAATGTCGCAGCAGCGGGCGCCGGGGCGGATCAGCTTCAGCCCGGCCCGGTGAACCTCGCAATTCACCTCCCAAAGACGCAGATGCGCATCCGAGACATGCTCGCAGAAGAGCGTGCGCTCCAGCGCGGTATAGTAGCCGAAGATCATCGGGAAGCAGTTGAGGCTGAGGATGTCGCCTGCCTCGATCTTGCGGTTGGTGACCGGATTATGCGCGCCATCGGTGTTGATGCCGGACTGGAACCAGACCCAGGTGTCCATCAGTTCCACGAAGGGGAAGGAGGCGGCGATTTCCCGCACCATGGCCTGCGTGCCCGCAAGCGCCACCTCATGCTCGCCAACGCCGGCCGCAACGGCTGCCGCGATGGCTGCACCGCCCATATCGCAGATGCGCGTGCCATGGCGGATCAGCAGGTGCTCCTCGGCGCTCTTGATGGTGCGCATGCGCATCACCGCATCGCTCACGTCGACAAGCTCGACACCGGGAAGCGCAGCTTCCAGCAGGGCCTTCAGATCGAGCGACACGTGGTCGAATTCGATGCCGAGCCGCTTCGGCTTGCGTCCGCCCCGGAAGAGGATTTCGGAGACCGCATGAAAATAGTTGTCCTTGCGCCAGTCGGTATAGGTCAGCGCCGTGCCATGCACCCGCCGCCAGGGCTGGCCGCCATCGATACCGGGCACCACCGCCGTTGCGGCCTCATCATCGACGATGAACCCGAAGCGCCGGCCGAAGGCGCAATAGAGGAAGCCGGAGAAATAGCAGATGTTATGGTAGCTGGTGAAAAGGCAGGCATCGACACCCAACGCCTCCATGCGGGCGCGCAGCCGGTCCTGCCGGCCTCGCATCTCTCCTGCTGAAAACGGCGACCAGCTCTTCTCGCCGTTCTCGATCACCTGCAGCCGCATCATGTCTTCCGCCATTTCCATCGCTCCATCTTGCCGAACCGGCCAGAGCCGGATCTTGAAAGTCAGTGTCTGAAACCAAAACGGGCCGGCCTCCCGAATGGGAAGCCGGCCCGCCAGGCCTGAACTCGGTGCTGGAAGAATGCCCGGAACTGGCGTACCGCCCCGGGTCTCCAAAGAGCCTCAAGAGGCCTTGGAGCAAGCATCATTCCAGCGATGTCGTGCCGCTCCGCTGCGCGGAACATGCGTTTGAATTTGCTTCAGTCTGCGTGATCCGGGCGCATCTGATCAAGCGGAGCAACGCGCCAAACACTTGTCAAAATGCGCCAGCTCCCGGGTCCGCCTGCCGCATCAGGCCGGTGTCACGCCGCGCAGCCGTTCCGACCGGCGGCGCAGCAGTTCCAGCACGCTGAGGAGAATGATCGACAGCAGCACCATGATCGAGGCGACCGCCAGAATGGTGGGCGAAATCTGTTCGCGCAGGCCGGTGAACATCTGCCAGGGCAGCGTCTTCTGACCGGCAGAACCGAGGAACAGCACCACCACCACTTCGTCAAAGGAGGTGATGAAGGCAAAGAGCGCGCCCGAAACCACACCCGGCAGGATGAGGGGCATCTGCACCTTGAAGAAGGTGCGGATCGGCCCTGCCCCCATGCTGGCGGAGGCGCGCACAAGGCTCTGGTCAAAGCCGACCAGCGTCGCCGTCACCGTGATGATGACGAAGGGCGTGCCGAGCGCCGCATGGGCCAGAACCACGCCCCAATAGGTGCCCTGAAGGCCGATGCGGGAGTAGAAGAAATACATGCCCGCCGCCGAGATGATCAGCGGCACGATCATCGGCGAGATCAGGATCGCCATGATGGTAGAGCGGAAGGGCACGTGGTTCTGCGACAGGCCGATGGCCGCCAGCGTCCCGAGCACGGTTGCAATCAGCGTCGCCGCCGGTGCGATGATGAAGGAGTTCCTCAGCGCCTGCTGCCAGTCCGGATTGGTGAAGAAATCCATGTAATGCTTGGTGGAATACCCATCCGGATCCAGCGCCAGCATGGCGGGCGTGAAGGTGAAGAAGTTCTCCGCGTTGAACGAGAGCGGAATGATGGTGATGATCGGGAAGATCAGGAAGAAGAAGATCAGCGCGCAGATCGTGCGGAACGTGTAGTGCCACGCGATCTGGCCTGCCGATGCGTAAGGAGGAAGGGATGACATGGTTTCTCTCCTTACCCGAGCTTCACATTGTCGATGCCGACGATCTTGTCATAGACATAGAACAGCACCATCACGGCCAGCAGCAGCAGGGCACCGAGCGCAGCAGCCAGACCCCAGTTGAGTGACGTTGAGATGTGATAGGCGATGCGGTTGGAAATGAAGATGCCCGAAGTGCCGCCCACCAGCTCCGGCGTGATGTAGTAGCCGATGGCCAGAATGAAGACGAGCACCGCCCCTGCCCCGATACCGGGCACGGACTGGGGGAAATAGACCCGCCAGAAGGCCGTCCAGTCATTGGCGCCCAGCGAGCGTGCCGCCCGCATGTAGGACGGAGAGATGGTCTTCATCACCGAATAGAGCGGCAGGATCATGAAGGGCAGCAGGATATGCGTCATGGCGATGATCGTGCCGGTGGCATTGTTCATCATCACGAGGCGTCCGTCATTGCCGATCAATCCCACCCAGACCAGAAGATCGTTGATGACGCCCTGCTGCTGCAGCAGAACCTTCCAGGCGGAGGTGCGCACCAGAAGGCTGGTCCAGAACGGCAGAAGCACCAGGATCATCAGCAGGTTCGACGTGCGCAGCGGCAGCTGCGCCAGCAGGAAGGCCACCGGGTACCCCAGAAGGACGCAGGTCAGCGTGATGGCGATGCTCATCATCAGCGTGCGGCCGAAGAGCATGATGTAGATGCGCTCATTCTCCGGCAGCCGCTCGTAGCCGTCCGGCCCCTTCCTGGCATCGACCGCCGCCAGGAAATAACCCGGCGTGTAGGATCCCGAATAGCGCTTCAGCGTGGTCCAGATATCGAGCCGGCCCCAGTCCTTTTCAGCAGCAATCATCTGACCCTTGATGTCAGATCCCTCCAGCTGCTCAACAAGACGGCCTGACCTTCGCATCAGGCTCGACATGCCCGAGGTTTCGTAATTGAGCCGGGTGCCGAGGCGGGTATGCGTCTTGGCCGCCACGGCCTCCTTCAGGTCTTCAGCGAGAGCGGCAAAGACCGGCTCGCCGGGCAATTCGCCCGAAGCCGGTTGCCAGTCCTCCAGTGCCACGACTGTGCGCGGCAGCGTGTTGGGCACGATGCTGTTGTCGACCGAGCGCAGCAGCATGTCGAAAATGGGTGCTGCGAAAGTCAGCAGGATGAAGAAAAGCAGCGGCGCGATCAGGATGAAGGCGCGCATTTTCTCGCGGCGCAGCGCCCTGGCAAGGCTCGCCTTCAGCGGGCGGCCATCCTGGGTCAGCACGGGGCCTGACGGAGCAGCCTCGCCCGTCCGTGATCCGCTTGGTCCCGCTCCGCCTGTCAAGGCTGCGGCTGGCGCATCGGCAATGGTCATGGGTTCCGGAAATCCAGCTTGAGTATCTGTTCGGGCCATAGATCCGGGGCAGAAGCACGCCCTGCTGTTCCCCGGTCCCGGTCCCGGTCTTGGCCTTGGCTTTGGCTTTGGCCTCAGCCCTTGCCGGCCTGCCGGACGGCGGCCTCAGCCGCACGGCAGACCAAGGGCGTGAAAGGTGCCGGATAGCTGCGTCTGGCGCAGCCATCCGGCACATCAAAGGGCTTGGAGCCGGGCTTACTTGGTCAGCCAGACCTGGAATGCGGCTTCCACCTCATCCTGATTGTCGGCCCACCACTCAATGTTGTTGACCAGATAGTTCTTCTGGTTTTCCGGGTTGGTCGGCATGTGCGGCGCCATCTCGATGCCGAGGTCGGCATGCTTGCCGACGAGCGGCTGAGACGAGGCGCGGGCCGGGCCGTAGGAGATGTACTTCGCCTGATCCGCCAGACGCTGGGTGTCGGTGGCGAACTTGATGTATTCCTTGATGAGCGGCAGCTTGTCTTCCGGCACATCAGCGGGGATGATCCAGCCGTCGAAGTCAAAGACCTGCCAGTCCCACAGCATGGCAACCGGCTGCTTCTGCTCCTCGATCACCGAGAACAGGCGGCCGTTGTAGGTGGAGCCGATCACCGCTTCGCCGTCGGCGAGGCGCTGCGGCGTCTCGGCACCGGCCGACCACCAGATCACGTCCTTCTTGATGGTATCGAGCTTGGCCAGTGCCTTCTGCAGCCCTTCGGGCGTGGACAGGACCGTGTAGAGGTCGTCCTTGGCCACGCCATCACAGAGCAGCGCCCATTCGAGGTTCTTCTTCGGGCGCTTTTCCAGGCTGCGCTTGCCCGGGAAGTTTTCCGTGTCGAAGATGTCGCACAGGCTCGTGGGCACCTTGCCGTTCCAGGCGGCCACATCCGTGCGGTAGCCGAAGGTGGTGGAGAACACGATCTGCGGAATGAAGCACTTGTTGATCAGCGACGGGCCGAAGTCCGCAGTAGCGGAGGTCCCATCTGGAGCGGCGGCCAGCCATTCGTCAAAGTCGATCTCCATGGCCAGGCCTTCGTCGCACAGGCGCTGGCTGTCCGGGCCTTCCACGTCGACCACGTCCCAGGTCACGTTGCCGGCCTCGCTCATGGCGCGCAGCTTGGCGACTGCCTCGTTGGACGATTCATCATTGATGATCTTCACGTCCGGACGCAGTTCCATGAAGGGCTTGTGATAGGCGTTGTTCTGCGACGTCGAATAGGCGCCGCCCCAGGACACGATCGTCAGATCCGCGGCGCTTGCGGCGCCAGCCGACAGAACAATGGCCGAAGCCATAAGTGTGCTTGCCAGTCTCATTAGTGCTGCTCCCCTTTTTTGAGCATTGGGCCGGTTGCCGGCCAATCAGGTGCAGGCTGTTCCGCCTGCCCGTATATTACGCAACGGCATCGAGTGCCTTGCAATCCTTCTTCGCCCAGCCGATCGGCACGGTGCTGCCGGCTTCAAGCTGGCGCCGGTCGGCGCGGTTGCGCACCTTGACGATGAATTCGCTGTTGCCGCAAACCGTCATGCGCACGCGGATATGGTCGCCGAGATAGATCAGCTCCTCGATCCGGCCCTGCAGCATGTTGTCCATGGGCTTTTCCGGCGCCAGTTCGATGCGTTCCGGGCGCAGCGACACGGTGGTGAAATCGCCTGTGCCGCCCACATTCACCTTGTCTGCCAGAAGCCGGGTGCCGTCAGGCAGCATCACCTCGCAGGAGCCATTGTCCACCGAGGCCACGGTGCCGTTCAGCTTGTTGTTCTCGCCGATGAACTGCGCCACGAAGGAATTCTGCGGCTCCTCGTAGAGCAGGTCCGGCGTCGACAGCTGCTGGATGATGCCGTCATTGAACACGGCCACCCGGTCCGACATGGTCAGAGCTTCGGTCTGGTCATGGGTCACATAGACCACGGTGACGCCGAGATTTTCGTGGATGTGCTTGATTTCATACTGCATCTGCTCACGCAGCTGCTTGTCGAGCGCGCCCAGCGGCTCATCCATCAGCACCAGTTCCGGATCAAAGACCAGGGCGCGGGCCACGGCCACACGCTGCTGCTGGCCGCCGGACAGCTGGGCCGGGCGGCGGGAGCCGAGCTTGCCCAGTTCCACCATCTCCAGCGCCCGCTTGACCTTGGCCTCCTGCTCCGCCTTGGCCATGCCGCGCACCTGCAGCGGAAAGGCCAGGTTTTCAGCCACGGTCATATGCGGAAAGAGGGCATAGTTCTGAAACACCATGCCGATGCCGCGCTTGTGCGGCGGCACCTTGTTGATCGGCTTGTTGTTCAGAAAGATTTCGCCGTGCGTTGCGGGTTCGAACCCGGCCAGCATCATGAGGCATGTTGTCTTTCCGGACCCGGAAGGCCCGAGCATCGTGAGAAATTCCCCGGGAGGAATATCCAGATTGAGATTTTTGACGACGAGACTTTCACCGTCATAGCTTTTCTGGACATTCTCGTAACGGACTGACGCCCCTCGATTTTTCGCCATCTGTTCCCCAATTGCGATGCGGGCGGCTTTTTATTTTATGCCGCTCACGCATTTATTGCCGGGACCATGCCCCGGCGAACCCCGTCGCGATGACCTCTTGAACCGTCATCTCGAACGCTAGGAAAGCAAAAAATCGAACATAACAAAAGGGGGCATTTGGAATTTTTTGAACGTTTTTTATTCAGGACCGAAGTCAATATTTGCGCACATCCAATTATGCAGGAAAATTTTTCCCAGAACTCGCCGTTGCAGCCCGAACCATTCCGGCGCCGCTTGTAATCTGGAGGATTTCCGCCCAAAACCGCTGCCTGACGAAAAGGCAGGCGCAGGCATCCCTCGCAACCTGCACAGGGAAGCATCAGGAACGGGCAATCACGTGCAAGCCTCAAAGCGCCATGGACCCGCCTGAATGCGACACTTCATCCGGCACCTCATCCGGCACCTTCATCCACCTTCCGGCCGGCCACTGCCTGGTTTTTCTGTCCCTGCCGTACCGCGCCAATGCTTTGCGCAGCTTGCCCGGCCCTTACAGCGCGGCTTAAATGCCGCCCGTGAGTGAAAGCTCTAAGAGGATTCGGGTTCCGGTCATGCAGCACGAACATGGCACTTCCGCGCTCCGGCAGGCGGTCATCGGCACGGCCCGGGCGCTGGTCACGCGCGGCCTGACGCGCGGCACCTCGGGAAACGTGAGTGCCCGCTGCGAGGACGGCTTTCTCATCACCCCCTCCGGGCGGCCCTATGAGAGCCTGACGCTGGATGACATCGTCTTCATGGACATGGAAGGCGGCTATCATGGCAGCGTCCTGCCCTCTTCCGAATGGCGGATGCATCTCGACATCTACACCGCCCACCCGGATGCTGGCGCCGTGGTGCATTGCCACTCGCCGCGGGCAACGGCGCTCGCCTGCCTGCGCCGCCCCATTCCGCCGTTTCATTACATGATCGCGATTGCGGGCGGTGATCACATTGCCTGCTCGGCCTATGCCACATTCGGCACCCGCGCCCTGTCAGAAGCCATGCTTCAGGCGCTCGGGCCCCGCCGCGCCTGCCTTCTCGCCAATCACGGCCAGATCGCCTATGGCCGTGATCTGCCGAAGGCGCTGGCCTTGGCGGAAGGCGTGGAGGAACTGGCCGACCAGTATCTCTCGGCCCTCTCCGGCGGCGAGCCTGTGCTGCTGTCTGCCGGGGAGATCGAACGGAACATCCGGAAGTTCAAAAACTATGGCAAGCAGCCGGGGGACCTTGACCCGGATGCGGGCGATGCCTTTGAAATGCCGCTGCAACGCGCCTGAGGCGTCCTTGCAGTGCAAAAATGACGGACGGGAGCACTCATGCGGCTTGGAATTGACTGGGGCGGCACCAAGATGGAAATCATCGCGCTGGATGACAGCGGGATGGAGCTTTACCGCGAGCGGATGCCGACACCGCGCGACGACTATGCCGCCTGCATCGAGGCCGTGGCCCTGCTGGTGGCCCATGCCGAAAAGGCAACCGGGTTGACCGGCACGCTGGGACTCGGGATTCCCGGCTCCATCTCGCCGGGCACCGGCCTCGTCAAGAACGCCAATTCCACCTGGATGAACGGCATGCCGCTGGACAAGGATCTGGAGGCCCGCCTCGGCCGGCCGGTCCGCATCCAGAATGACGCCAATTGCCTTGCGGTCTCCGAGGCGACAGACGGTGCAGGCGCGGGCGCGCATTTCGTGCATGCCATCATCATCGGCACCGGCTGCGGTTCAGGGATCGCCATTGATGGCAAGGCCCATCGCGGCGCCAATGGCATCGGCGGCGAATGGGGCGCCATCCCCGTGCCGTGGATGAAGGAAGAGGAATATCCCGGCCCCGAATGCTGGACCGGCCACCGCGGCACGATCGACCGCTGGTGCTCGGGCACGGGCCTTGCCCTCGACTACCGCACGGCAACGGGCCGGGACCTGAAGGGCCACGAAATCATCGCCGCCAAACGGGCCGGGGAAGCCGAAGCCATCGCGTCCTACGAGCGCTATGTCAGCCGCCTCGCCCGCGCCATGGCCATGTCCGCCAATCTCATGGACCCGGATGTCTTCGTGCTCGGCGGCGGCATGTCCAACGTGGACGAGCTTTACACCGACCTGCCCCCCGCCATGGCACCCTATATCTTCTCCGACACTTACGGCGTGCCGATCCGCAAGGCCGTCCACGGCGACAGCTCCGGCGTGCGCGGCGCGGCCTGGCTGTGGAATGATTGAAGGCTGAGAACCTCCCCTGCCCGCTGTCCCGGCTGAAGTGAGACCGAAGTCCGGGACGGCGGCGTGTGGGCCTCAGGTGGAGATAGCCTGAGGCCGCGCACTGTCACGCCACGGGCACAAACCGCGCCAGACATACTGTCCCGTCACCACCGAAGATCAGCGGTGCATCTTCTTCATCTGCAATGACGAGACAATCGCGCGGCTGAAGCGTCTCTCCGCCGCTCTTGGCCAAGGCAACGGTGACGCGGCCCGATACGCAGACCAGCGCGATGGTTCCCCCTGCGCCGGAACCAGGGCATTCGAGGCCGTTGCCCTCCTCAAGCGTCAACCGCTCCATGGAGTGACGAAACACTCCGCGGCGGGTCATGATGTTGAAATCCAGCACCGGGCCATCGATGAGCCGGCCTGTGACGGGAACGCCGCCGTTGAAGCTGGTGAAGGCACCGGGGATATCAAGAACGGCCTCGCCGCCTGCGCCGGAATCGAGGCCGATGCCTGCCCCGTCCACCAGCGCCAGCGTCCGGTCGATGCCGGTGAAGGCCGAGAACGGGCCGTCGCTGGCAACCTCGGCCATGGACAGCCGCCAGCCGAAGTCTTCAAGCCCTGCCACTTGCGGGAAGACGGCGAGTTCATGCGTGATGCCGCCGCCGTTCTTCCAGGGCATGGCCCGCGCCATGCCCCAGCGGATGAGATGCACTGCCATCAGAACATCGCCTTCGGCAGGAAGGTGGCGATCTGCGGCAGGAACCAGATCAGCGCCATGGCGAGGATCTGCAGCAGGATGAAAGGCACGACGCCCTGATAGATCATGCCCGTGGTGACTTCCTTGGGCGCTGCCCCGCGCAGATAGAACAGGGAGAAGCCGAAGGGCGGTGTCAGGAACGAGCTTTGCAGGTTGATGGCAATCAGCACCGCCAGCCACACCGGATCGTGCCCCATGAGGATCAGCGGCGGGATCAGCAGCGGCAGCAGGATGACGGCGATTTCCACGAAATCGAGGAAGAAGCCGAGCACGAAAATGAAGGCCATGGCAAAGATCAGCGCGCCCGTGGGCCCGCCCGGCATGGCCGCCAGAATGTTGGCCACCCGGTGCTCGCCGCCAAGGCCGACGAAGACCAGCGAGAAGAAGGACGCCATCAGGATGGTGGCGAAGATCATCGAGGTGACCACCATGGTCTGGGTCAGCGCCGGGATCAGCGTGCGGGCGCCAAAGGACTGGCGCAGCGACACGGCAACGGCAGCAAGGCCGGTCAGGGCGAGCAGCGCATAGGCACCCGCCACCGTATATTCCAGCGCCCCGGCGTCCGAGCGCTGCAGCCGCACCGGATAATATCCAGCTGCCAGCACCAGCACGAAGAGCGCGATGGCACCGCCCAGGATCAGCCGCTTCGGGCCGCCCTGCTTGTAACCGGCGAGCAGAATGGCGCCGATAGCCCCGACAGACGCGGCCTCGTTGGGCGAGGCAACGCCGAAGAGCACGGCGCCCAGCACCGCGACGATGAGGATGACGGCCGGCAGGATCGCGCCCATCACCTCGCCGCGTGTGGCCTTGCGGTCCAGATCCTTCATGGCTGGCGCATCTGCGGGCACCAGCCAGGCGCGCAGCAGCACATAGCCCACATAAAGCGCCACCAGCAGCAGCCCCGGCAGCAGAGCGGCGGCAAAGGTCTGTCCGACGGAAATGGTCTCGATGGAGAACTTACCCTGCTTGTATTGCGCCTGCTGGAAGGCGGAGGACATGACATCGGCGAGAATGATCAGGAGCGTCGAGGGCGGGATGATCTGGCCGAGCGTGCCGGAAGCGCAGATGAGACCGGCCGACAGGCGCGGATTGTAGCCGTTGCGCAGCATGGCCGGCAGGGCAATCATGCCCATGGCCACCACCGTTGCGCCGACGATGCCGGTGGAGGCGGCCAGCAGCGCGCCGACCAGCACAACGGAGACGCCCAGCCCGCCGCGCATGGAGCCGAACAGGCGGCCCATGGTTTCCAGCAGGTCTTCGGCAATGCGGCTTTTTTCGAGGATCACGCCCATCAGCACGAAGAGCGGAATGGCCGTCAGCACCGGATTGGTGAGCACCGCAAAGAAGCGCTGGCCGAGCGCGCCCATCAGCGACAGGTTGAAGTCACCCAGCGCAAAGCCGAGCAGCGCAAAGCCCGTCGCCACACCGGCAATGGTGAAGGCAACCGGATAGCCGAGCAGGATGAAGCCGATCAGTGCGGCGAACATCAGGATGTCAAGCGGGATCATGCGGCGCTCCGCAGCTTGAGGCAGTCACGCAGGAAGGCGGCAAGGCCCTGCAGGAGAAGCAGGACGCAGAACACCGGAATGAGGCTCTTCAACAGGAAGGAGGCGGGGATGCCGCCGACGGAAATCGGCCCTTCCAGAATAGCCCAAGAGCGCTGCACGCTGGGCCAGGAGTAGACGAGCAGCATGACGAGCGAGGCGCCCAGCAGCGCCACATGGCCGAAGAGGTCAATCACCGCCTGCCCGCGCGCCGTCATGCGGGCGTAGTAGATGTCCACCCGCACATGGCCGTTGACCATCAGCGTGTAGCCTGCCCCCAGCATGAAGACGCTGGCATGCAGATAAAGCACGCCCTCGTTGAGGAAGATCGAGCTGTAGCCGAACACGTAGCGCAGCAGCACGATGACGAACTGCAGCAGCACCATCGCCAGCGCGAACCAGATCGTCACCGCGCCCACTGCCCTGCTGACCCAATCCAGAGCCCTGGCAAGCCGTTCCATTCCCTCTTGTCCCCTGCTGCTGCGGGCGTTTGCCGCCCTGATCATATTTGCTTTCGCTTCACCTTCGGCCGTCATCCCCGCGCAGGCAGGTATCCGATCCCCCCGGTGTTTGGGCAATGTCCGCACCGGATGCAAGGAGGAGGAAGGACTATCGCTTCACCGCAGCACCCCTCTCCCCCCTTGAGGGGGAGATGTCTGCGCAGCAGACAGAGGGGGGTAGCAGCTCTCCGGCAGAGCACCATCTCTCTCACAAGCGGACAGTCCGTTACCCCCCTCTGCCCCCTGCCGGGGGCATCTCCCCCTCAAGGCAGGGCTATCGCATATGGCGGAAATCTCTTCCGTCTGCGCAAGGATCGAACGCTCAGTCCTTGCGAAGGGTAATTTTGGAATCAGGAAATGCGTTGCGGCGACAGATCCGAATCCAAAAATTCCATATGCGATTCCCCTGCCCCTCAAGGGGGGAGAGGAACGGGAGCCTGACTGACTGTCCGGTATAAACATCGTCCGGAGCCTGCGGCACTCTCCCCGGCACCGCGAGCACCCCGGATACTGGATCACAGTCTTGCCGCCATGCGGCAAACCAGGATGACACCAGAGGCAAACCCCGGCGCGGCTTTTACCCCGCGCCGGGGGGGATGGCTCAGCCGTAGTTGTAGTCGAGGCCGCGGGCGTTCATCTGGCCGGCGTCCGCATAGGGCATGTATTCGACCATCAGCTTGCGGTACTCAAGGAAGCTTTCGGTGATCTTGCGCACCAGCTCGTCATTGCTTTCGCGCAGTTCCTTGACCACCTCGCCCATGGCATTGCCCATGGCGATGACGATCTCGTCCGGCAGCTTGCGCACGGTGACGCCATGGTTGGCGGTCAGCTCGCGCAGGGCCAGGGCATGCTTGGTGTTGTACTCGGTCAGCACCGGGTTGTAGAGGCTTTCGGCCGCATAGGCGACCGCCTGCTTCAGGTCATCCGGCAGGGCTTCCCAGGCCTTCATGTTAACCGCGCATTCTTCCGCCGAACCCGGCTCGCCGACGCCCGGCGCGTAGTAGTTCTTGGCCACCTGCTGCAGGCCGAGGGCGCTGTCGGACCAGGGGCCGATGAACTCGCCCGCATCCAGCGCGCCGGACTGCAGCGCCTGGAACATGGCCGGGCCCGACATGGCTTCCACCGCCATGCCCAGCTTGGCGCAGACTTCCGAATTGAGGCCGGTGGTGCGGTACTTCAGGCCCTTGAGGTCATCGACGGAGCTGATCTCATTGCGGAACCAGCCGAACCACTGCGGGCCGGAGTTGCCGCACAGGAACGGCTTCAGGCCAAAGCGGCCATACATTTCGTCATAGAGCGCCTGACCGCCGCCCTGCATCAGCCAGCCGATCTGCTCGATGGCGGTGAGGCCCAGTGGTTGGGAGCCGAACAGCAGGATGCCCTTGGACTTGGAGCCCCAATAGGCCGGAACGGCGTGGTAGATCTCCGCCGTGCCTTCGGCCACGGCATCGAACACGCCGGGACCGGGGACGATTTCGCCGGCGGCGAAAAGCTCCACTTCCAGCCGCCCGCCCGACAGGGCGGTGATGCGGTCTGCCAGCATCTGGGCGGCAACGCCCGGGCCCGGCAGGTTCTTCGGCCACGCAGTGACCATGCGCCACTTGGTGATGCCCTGGGCAATGGCCGGGGTGGCAAGGGCTGCGCCCGTTGCCGTTGCCGCCGCACCGATGCCCGCTGCCTTGAGGAAGTCACGTCTTTGCATGTCAGTTCTCCATCCTGCTGGTTCCACTCATGAAATGCCTGCTTCTGATTTTTTTCAATCTTTCAGGATCGCAGGCAGGTTAAGTCCGTTCTCGCGGGCGCAATCGAGGGCGATCTCGTAGCCTGCATCCGCGTGGCGCATGACGCCGGTGGCCGGGTCGTTCCACAGCACATTGGCGATCCGCCGGTCTGCCGCTTCCGTGCCATCGCAGCAGATCACCATGCCGGAATGCTGCGAGAAGCCCATGCCGACGCCGCCGCCGTGATGCAGCGACACCCAGGTGGCGCCTGACGCAGTGTTGAGCAAAGCGTTCAGAAGCGGCCAGTCGGACACGGCGTCCGAACCGTCCTTCATCGCTTCGGTCTCGCGGTTGGGCGAGGCAACGGAGCCTGAATCGAGGTGATCGCGCCCGATGACGATGGGCGCCTTCAGCTCACCGTTGCGCACCATTTCATTGAAGGCAAGGCCGAGCTTGTGGCGCAGGCCAAGCCCCACCCAGCAGATGCGGGCCGGCAGGCCCTGGAAGGCAATGCGCTCACGCGCCATGTCCAGCCAGTTGTGCAGGTGGGCATCATCCGGGATCAGCTCCTTCACCTTCTGGTCGGTCTTGTAGATGTCCTCCGGGTCGCCCGACAGCGCACACCAGCGGAACGGCCCGACGCCGCGGCAGAACAGCGGGCGGATATAGGCGGGCACGAAGCCGGGGAAGGCAAAGGCATTCTCCAGCCCCTCGTCCTTGGCCACCTGACGGATGTTGTTGCCATAGTCGAGGGTCGGCACACCGGCGTTCCAGAAGTCGACCATCGCCTCCACATGCACCCGCATGGATGCACGGGCCGCCTTCTCGACGGCCTTGGGATCGCTCTCCTGCTTCGCCCGCCATTCGGCAACGCTCCAGCGGGAGGGCAGATAGCCATGCACCGGATCATGGGCCGAGGTCTGGTCGGTGACGATATCCGGTCGCGGGCCGCCAGCTTTCATGCGGGCGACGAGCTCCGGGAACACATCTGCCGCATTGCCGATCAGCGCCACGGACTTGGCCTCGCCCGCCTTGGTCCAGCCATCGATCATCGCCAGCGCCTCGTCCAGCGAATGGGTCTTTTCGTCCACGTAGCGGGTGCGGATGCGGAAGTCGGCGCGGGTCTCGTCGCATTCCACCGCAAGGCAGCAGGCACCGGCCATGACGGCGGCCAGCGGCTGCGCGCCGCCCATGCCGCCGAGGCCGCCGGTCAGGATCCACTTGCCCTTGAGATTGCCGCCATAGTGCTGGCGCCCGGCCTCCACGAAGGTTTCGTAGGTGCCTTGCACGATGCCCTGCGTGCCGATGTAGATCCACGACCCGGCGGTCATCTGGCCGTACATGGCCAGGCCCTTCTTGTCGAGTTCGTTGAAATGGTCCCAGGTGGCCCAGTGCGGCACGAGATTGGAATTGGCAATCAGCACGCGCGGCGCATCCGCATGGGTGCGGAACACACCCACCGGCTTGCCGGATTGGACCAGCAGCGTCTCGTTGTCTTCCAGCGTCTTCAGCGCCGCGACGATGCGGTCAAAATCATCCCAGGTGCGCGCCGCCCGGCCAATGCCGCCATAGACCACCAGCGCATGCGGGTTCTCGGCCACATCTGGATGCAGGTTGTTCATCAGCATGCGCAAGGGCGCTTCCGTCAGCCAGCTCTTGGCATTGAGCTTTGTGCCGGTGGGCGGGAAAATATCACGCTGGTTATGGCGGGGATTGGTCATGTTTCCTCTCCGGATCATGTTAATTCATTGGATTTGCAGCAAACAGGAAGGGCGGCGGCCTCAGCCGCGCCAGCTGCCTGATGCGATGGTTTCGAGAATGGTCTTCAGGATGGGGCGCAGCCGCCCTGCCCGCGCCTCGTCATAGGCGTAAGGCGCAAGCTCGCTGGCCAGATGCGTTGACTGCGCCAGCTCCATCTGGATGGCGTGGAAGCCTTCGTCCGGGCGGCCATAGTGGCGCGTCGTCCAGCCGCCCTTGAAGCGGCCGTTGACGACGCTGCGGTAGCCTTCTGCTTCCCGGCAGATATTGGCTACGGCATCCGCCATAGCAGGCGCGCAGGATGTGCCTTCCACCGTGCCGATGTTGAAGTCCGGCAGCGTGCCTTCAAACAGGAACGGGATGTTGGAGCGGATCGAGTGGCAGTCATAGAGCACGGCAAAGCCATGAAGGGCGTGCACCCGGCGCAACTCGGCCTCCAGCGCCGCATGATAGGGCGCGTGGAAGGCCAACCGCCGGCGCTCGATTTCGCCTGCATCAGGGGCTTCCAGCCAGATGTTTTCGCCATCGAAATCGGTCAGGGACACAAGGCCGGTGGTGTTCTGCCCCGGATAGAGGCTTGCGCCATCCGGCGGGCGGTTGGCGTCGATGACATAGCGGTGGAAGGTGGCGGCAACGGTGGTCGCGCCCGGCAGCAGCCCGGCATAGAGCCTGTCCACGTGCCAGTCCGTATCGCTCAGCACCAGCCCGCGCGCATTCAGCTTCGCCCGGATCTCCGCCGGAACGTAAGTGCCCGAATGCGGCAGCCCCAGAACCACCGGGCTGTCCCCACGCTCCACCGTCACGGGCGATGCCGGAACGGCCTGATTATCCTGCGTCATCTGCGTTCAACCCTTCCCTGTGACCGTTCGTTCCGTCCATCTGTTCTTGTCCGGGTGCGCTGGCGCCGCCCCCTGCTGTCATCCCCGCGAAGGCGGGGATCCAGTAAGCCTTGTCTTCGCCATCACTAGCGCCGGGGCTACTGGATCCCGGCTCAAGGCCGGGATGACACCGGAGGAGCTACATTCGCCACCACCCGCAGCAGTCCCCCCTACGGCCGGAAGTCACCGATTCCCGCCGCAGCAACGAATGCCCCTTCCCGCACCAGAGCCGCAGCCGCTTCGATATCGGGCGCGAGGTAGCGGTCTTCCTTCAGCGCAGGCGCATGGCCGCGCAGCATGGCTATGACGGCCTGAAGCCGTGCCGAGGTCTTCAGCGGGGCGCGGAATTCGATGCCCTGCGCCGCACACAGCGCCTCGACGCCGAGGATGACCGAGAGATTGCCGTTCATCCGCAGCAGCCGCCTTGCGCCATGCGCCGCCATGGACACATGGTCTTCCTGATTGGCAGAGGTCGGCGTGGAATCCGTGGAGCACGGGGTCGCCAGATGCTTGTTCTCGCTCATGAGTGCCGCCGTTGTCACTTCGGCGATCATGTAACCGGAATTAAGTCCCGGCTCCGGCGTCAGGAACGGCGGCAGGTCGTGGCTGAGCGTCGGGTCCACCATCAGCGCCACGCGCCGCTGGGCAATCGCGCCGATTTCGGCCACGGCCAGCGCGATCTGGTCGGCCGCGAAGGCAACCGGCTCGGCATGGAAGTTTCCGCCCGAGATAATGCGGCCCTCGCCCAGCACCAGCGGATTGTCGGTCACCGCATTGGCTTCGATTTCCAGCGTCCCGGCGGCAAAGCGCAGGAGATCCACAGACGCGCCCAGCACCTGCGGCTGGCAGCGGATGCAGTAAGGGTCCTGCACGCGGGTATCCCCTTCCCGGTGGCTTTCGCGGATGGCAGAACCCTCCATCAGCGCCCGCATGCGCTCGGCCACCTCGATCTGGCCGCGATGGCCGCGCAGGGTGTGGATTTCCGGCTGCAGCGGCGCGGTGGAGCCCATGATGGCGTCGGTGGACAGAGCCGAGATGACCATGGACGAGGCGGCATTGGCCCAGGCCCCGAACAGGCCGATGAGCGCCAGCGCGGTGGAAAACTGCGTGCCGTTGATGAGCGCCAGGCCTTCCTTCGGCCCAAGAACCACGGGCGTCAGCCCTGCCCGCTTCAGCGCCTCGCCGCCCGGCAGGCGTTCGCCCTCGTAGATGGCCTCCCCGGCGCCGATCATCGCCGCCGTCATGTGGGCGAGCGGCGCAAGATCACCGGAGGCACCGACTGACCCCTGCGACGGCACGACGGGCGTCACGCCCTTGTCCAGCATATCCTCGATGAGGGCAATCACCTCCCAGCGCACGCCCGAAGCGCCCCGCCCGAGGCTGAGCAGCTTCAGCGCCATCATCAGCCGTGTGGCGGCCCGGTCCAGCGGCTCGCCCACGCCGCAGCAATGGGACAGGATGAGATTGCGCTGCAGCGTTGCCGTATCCTTGGCCGCGATCTTCACCGAGGCGAGCTTGCCGAAGCCGGTGTTGACGCCATAGACGCCCACATCGCCTGCGGCGGCGGCTGCAATGAAGGCACTGGCCGCTTCCACGGCGGGACGGGCCGAGGGGGCAAGACGGGCGGGCAACTCCTCCCGCCAGAGCTGTTCCAGCTGCTCCAGCGTGGTCTTGCCGGGCGTGAGCACGAGGGTCATTCCGAGCCTCCAAAGATACGGGCATGAAGGGGGTTGAAACCGAAGCGATAGGCGAGTTCCGCCGGGCTATCGGCATTCCAGATGGCAAGATCGGCTCGAAGACCCGGGGCGATGCGCCCGCAGTCCGAAAGCCCCAGCGCCCGCGCCGCGTTGACCGTGACACCGCGCAGCGCTTCTTCCACGGTGAGGCGGAAGAAGGTGCAACCCATGTTCATGGTCAGCAGCAGAGAGGTCAGCGGCGACGTGCCGGGGTTGCAGTCGGTTGCCAGCACCATCGGCACCCCATGGGCGCGGAAGGCGGCGACCGGCGGCACCTGCGTTTCGCGGATGGCATAGAAGGCACCGGGCAGCAGCACTGCCACCGTGCCGGAACGGGCAAGCGCCGCCGCGTCGTCATCGGTCGCATATTCCACGTGATCGGCGGAAAGCGCGCCATAGTCCGCTGCCAGCTTCGTGCCGCCGAGATGCGACAACTGCTCTGCATGCAGCTTCACCGGCAAGCCGAGACGGCGGGCCTCATCAAAGACCTTGCGCATGGAGGCAACCGAAAAGGCGATGCCCTCGCAGAAGCCATCGACCGCATCCACCAGCCCCTCCGCCGCAGCACGGCGCAGGCCCGGAAGGCAGACCTCATCGAGATAAGCCTCCTCGCGGCCCTTGTACTCAGGCGGCAAGGCATGGGCGCCAAGATAGGTGGTGCGCACCCGCACCTTGCGTTGGCTCGCAAGGCTTCGCGCTGCGCGCAACATCTTCAGCTCGGTTTCGATGTCGAGGCCATAGCCGGACTTGATCTCCACCACAGCCACGCCTTCAGCCAGCAGCGCATCAAGGCGCGGCAGGGCTGAGGCCACAAGCTCCGCCTCGCTGGCAGCACGGGTTGCGGAGACAGACGAGACGATGCCGCCGCCGGCGCGGGCGACTTCCTCATAGCTCGCCCCCTCCAGCCGCATCTCGAATTCCCGCGCCCGGTGGCCGCCGTGGACGAGATGGGTGTGGCAATCGATCAAGGCCGGGGTCACCAGACGCCCCTCAAGATCCTCTCGCGTACGACCGGAGAAAGCTGCCGGAAGATCTGCTTCCGGCCCCACCCATTCGATACGGCCATCACGGATCGCAACAGCGCCGTGCTCGACAAGGCCATAGCCGCCGGTCTCCGGCAGGGTGACAAGCCTTGCGTTGGAAAGAAGGGCCGGACCGTGAAGTTCCATCTTGGTTTCCCCTGAAGTTCGGTTTATTTATGTATGTACATAATAGCCCTGTCAATCAGCAAAGGCGGCGAAAGAATGAGCAGCGCAAAAAACGGAGAAACTCCGGCAAGTGGCGGAAACCCGTCTTTCGCGGCGCAGGTTCTGTGGGCAGAACAGGCACTTTTGCCCAATGGCTGGGCAAGCGGCGTGTCTGTGCATATTGCAGCTGACGGCAAGGTGAGCCATGTGGCCACTGGAACGCAGCCCGGGCAGAATGCTGTGCGCCTTGGCCTGCTGCTGCCTGCCCCGGCCAACCTGCATTCCCACGCCTTCCAGCGCGCCATGGCGGGACTGACCGAGCGGCGGGGACCTGATCCGCGGGACAGTTTCTGGACCTGGCGCCAGCTGATGTTCCGCTTTCTCGACCAGCTGACGCCGGAGGATGTGGAAGCGATTGCCGCCTTCGTGCAGATGGAGATGCTGGAAGCGGGCTACGCTACCAATGTGGAGTTCCACTACCTGCATCACCAGCCGGGCGGTGAGCCCTATGCTGACCTTGCCGAAATGTCCGCCCGCATCGCCGCGGCGGCTGCCACATCCGGCATCGGCCTGACGCTGCTGCCGGTGCTCTACCAGTATGGCGGCTGCGACAGGCGGGCGCTGGGGGCGGGACAGGTCCGCTTCGGCAATGACATGGACCGCTTCGCCAGGCTGGTGGAAGGTGCCGAAGCTGCCCTTGGCGCCCTGCCCGCCGATGCCCGCATCGGCATTGCCCCGCACAGCCTGCGCGCCGTCTCCGCCGAAGACCTCTCCCGCGCCGCCGCCTTGCGCCCGCATGCGCCGCTGCACATGCATCTGGCCGAACAGGTGGCCGAGGTGGAAGAAGTGAAGGCCCATCGCGGTGCAAGGCCGGTGGAATGGCTTCTGGCCAACCAGCCCGTCGACGGCCGCTGGTGCCTGATCCACTGCACCCAGATGGAAGAGGCCGAAACGCTGGGCCTTGCCGCGACAGGTGCAGTTGCAGGCCTTTGCCCCATCACGGAATCGAGCCTTGGCGACGGCATCTTTGACGGCGTTCGCTTTGCCGCAGCGGGCGGGCGCTTCGGCATCGGCTCGGACAGCAACATCCGCATTTCACTCACCGAAGAGCTGCGCACCCTCGACTATTCCCAGCGCCTGCGCGACCGCTCGCGTGCCGCCCTCGCAACAGCGGAACGGTCTACAGGCCGTGTGCTGATCGAGGAGACGATCCGGGGCGGCGCTCAGGCGGCCGGACGCAAGACGGGTGAGATTTCCCAGGGCTTTCTTGCAGATCTGCTTGCGCTGGACACGGAAGATGCCAACATGCTGGGCCGCAGCGGCGACACCGCCCTCGACAGCTGGATCTTTGCCGGAGACGACCGGATCGTCAGCGACGTCTGGGCCGCAGGCCGGCATATGGTCAAGGGTGGCCGGCACGTGGCGCGGGACAATATCAGGCAAGCCTACATGCGGACCATCCGCAAGCTGAAAGACGCCTGACCGGGGAAACCGGACATGTGAAAACCGGACATATGAAAACCGGGTATGGGGAATGACAAAGGCAGACGCAAACAGGCCGGGCGCAGGAACCGGACAGATCACCTGGCAATCCATTCAGGCGGAGGCGCTGCGGCGCATTCATGACCGGGAATGGGCGCCGGGCAGTCTGATCCCGCATGAGGAGGAGCTTGCGGCCGAATTTGGCTGCGCCCGGGCCACCGTCAACCGGGCGCTGCGGGAACTGGCCATCCTCGGCATGCTGGAACGCCGCCGCAAGGCCGGAACGCGCGTGCCGCTCAATCCTGTGCGCCGCGCCACGTTCCAGATCCCGGTCATCCGGCAGGATGTGGAGGCCAAGGGCATGGATTATGCCTATCAGCGGCTGACCCTCGGCACAAAGCCCCTGCCCGCGGCCATCGCGGCAGCCCTGTCACTGGAGCCCGGCACGCCCTGCCTGCATGTCACATCCCTGCATATGGCGGACGGCAAGCCCTATTGCCAGGAAGACCGGTGGATCAACCCGGCGGTCGAAGGCGCCGGGGCGCAGGATTTCGTGACCATCAGCCCCAACGAATGGCTGGTGCAGAACATTCCCTTCTCGCGCGGCGGCATCGATTTTTCCGCCACCAGCGCCAGCCCGATCCTCGCCGACATGCTTCAGTGCAAGCCGGGTGAGGCCCTCTTCGTCATGGAGCGCACCACCTTCTCCGGCGACATGCCCGTCACCGCCGTGCGGCTGACCTATGCGCCGGGGCACAAGGTCAGCACGGCTATCTGAGGCGCGGCGCATAGGTCAGAGCGTCAGCGCTTCGCCCGCCTTCGGCGCCTTCACCGTGGCTGCCTTGGCACCCATAGCGGCGATGAAAGCGTCTGCCGACCGGTCGACCATCGGGAACGATGCATAGTGGCAGGGAATGACGGTCTCGAAATCAAAGAACCGGTTGCAGGCGAGCGCGGCGGCCTTTGCGCCCATGGTGAAGCGGTCGCCAATCGGCACGAGGCCGGTTTTCGGCTGATGCAGCTCGTTGATCAGCGCCATGTCGCCGAAAATATCCGTGTCGCCCATGTGATAGAGCACCTTCTCGCCGGGCGCTGCCAGGACGATGCCATGCGGATTGCCCATGTATTTGAGCCCGTCGCCATCCTGACTGGTGGCGGAGGAATGGATCGCCTGCGTCAGCCCCACCTTGAACGGCCCCACATCCACCATGCCGCCGGCATTCATCGGGTTGATGTTCGAGATGCCCTTGCCCGACAGCCACATGCAGATCTCGAAATTGGCCGTTACCTGCGCCCCGCTCGCCTTGGCAATTGCCACCGTGTCGCCAATGTGATCATCGTGGCCATGGGTCAACAGGATGTGGGTGACGCCGGCGCTAGCCTCTTCCACCGTCAGACCGGCGGGAAAGCCCGGGTTGCCGGTGAAAAACGGGTCGATCAGGATCACCGCATCCTTCACCTCGATGCGGAAGGCGGAATGTCCAAGCCAGGTCAGTTTCATTGCAATGCTCCAGACTGAGGGCGGCCCCGGGCGGGACCCGGACCGGCGGAGCGCGCATAGGCAGCCCTTCGCAAGCAAAGGCCAGGCCGCAACGCGCCATCAGCCCGGAATATAGGCCGCCCTGCCCGGACAGCAACCCACACCGCGGCGGCACAAGGGCCTGGAACTCTATCCCCGCCTCCTTCCTGCTTGCCGAAACACCTCCGCTGTGCGAGCACTTGCGCCATGTGGCGGCAGGTGTGGCCTGACTGTCTTTCCGGTACTTATCCTTGATGATGCAGCAACGGCCCCATGACCCAGAACTCCTCACAGGACACTTCAAAGGACATTGGCACCACCGCCCCGGGCGGGCAGAAGCAGCTGCACAGCGCGGTCATTGCCCGTCAACTGGAGAACGAGATCATTGCCGGTGAGTTGAAGGCAGGCAGCAGGCTGGACGAAATTGCCCTGGCCGAGCGGTTCGGCGTGTCCCGCACGCCGGTGCGTGAGGCGCTGCATATCCTCGCCTCCCGCCATCTGGCCGAGCGCGTGCCCTATCGCGGCGTGATCGTTGCCAGCATCACCCGCGAGCGCGTCGACCAGCTGTTCGAGGCCATGGGCGAAATCGAGGCGACCTGCGGGCGCTTTGCCGCCGAGCGCATGAGCATGAGCGAGCGGGCGGCGCTGGAGACCTTGCATCTCGAAATGGTGGAGATGGCGGAAACCTCCCTCTACGAGGCCTATGAGGACGGCAACACCCGTTTCCACACGCTTATTTTCGAGGGAACGCACAACGATGAGCTGATCCAGATCGCGCATGGCCTGCGGCTGAAGCTCGCTCCCTTCCGCCGCTCGCAGCTGCGGGCCGCAGAGCGGATGAAGAAGTCCAACGAGGAACATGCCCTCATCGTCAATGCCATCATCGAACGCAACGCAAAGGAAGCCGAGCGCGCCCTGCGCCGCCATCTCGTCAGCGCGGCAAGGGCTGTTCTGGAGCATATGACCTAGCGATTTCAGATAATTCGGGTGAATATCTCATTGTTTGAGTCAAGCGGACCGGCATCCTCTCTCCATGCGAATACGAATATTTACAGCTACTTATGCCTGATATTTGAGATCTGATTTCAGGTGGGCAGCCGTAGCGGCACACCAGCCCTCTTCCTCTGGCTTTGGGCCACGGCACCTGATACACGCCAGTCCATGGCAAACGATCCCACGCTTCCGCTTGAAGACTTCATCGCCGCTGTTGCTCCCGGCAGCCGGCTGATCGGCCTTGACCTTGGCACCAAGACCATCGGTCTGGCGCTGTCGGACATTGGCCGTGGCATTGCCACCCCGCTGGAAACGATCCGGCGCGAGAAATTCACGCTGGATGCGCAGAAGCTGCTGGCGATCTGTGAAAAGCAGGGCGTGGGCGGGCTGGTCATGGGCCTGCCGCTCAACATGGATGGCAGCGAGGGCCCGCGCGTGCAGGCGACCCGCGCCTTCGTGCGCAATCTGGCAGAGAAGACGCCCCTTCCCATCACCTATTGGGACGAGCGCCTGTCCACCGCCGCCGTCACCCGCACGCTGATCGAGGCGGACCGCAGCCGGGCCCGGCGGGCAGAACTCGTCGACAAGATGGCCGCCGCTTACATCCTGCAGGGCTTCCTTGACCGGCTGGGCTATCTGCAGCAGGCGGAGGAAAAGCCCCGGCGCACCTTCACCATCATCGATGACGCAGACTGACGGCCGCCGCCCATGCTGATGACGCTGAGCGCCCTTCTGCCGGTCATTCTGGTCATTGCCTGCGGCTATGGCGTGGCGCGGGCGGGGCTCATCACCGGCGATCAGTGGCGCGGCGTCGAGCGGCTGGCTTATTACGTCCTGTTTCCGGCGGTGCTGTTCCGCACCATTGCAACGGTCGACTTCTCGAAACTGCCAACCTTCGGCATGGGCTTCTCGCTGATGGGGGCCATTCTGGCTCTGGCGGCGCTGCTGCTGGTGATCCGTCTGCCGCTGGAGCGGGTATTGGGCATTCCCGGCCTGCGTTTCACCTCGATCTTTCAGGGCACCCTGCGCTGGAATGCCATGATCGCACTGGCCATTGCCGGCAGCGTCGTGGGCGAAGACGGGCTGGCCATGCTGGCCATTGCCATGGTCTTCATGATCCCGCTGCTGAACGTGCTGAGCATTCTGGTGCTGTCGCACTATGCCAGCGGCAATCCTCCGGGAGCGGCCAAGATCTGCAAGGATCTGGCGCTCAATCCCTTCATCGTCTCCATTGCGGCTGGCATCCTTGTGAACCTCGCCGGCCTGCCCCTGCCGGATGCTGTGGACTCCACCCTTGCCATTCTCGGCAGCGCCTCCCTGCCCATCGGCATCATCTGCGTCGGCGCGAGCCTTGATCTTTCCTCCCTGCGCCGCCCCGGCCCTGCCCTTGCGCTCGGCACCTTCCTGCGCCCGCTGCTGATGCCGCTGGCGGCCTATGGCTTCACGCTGCTGTTCGGTGTCACGGGCGCGGCGCAGACGGTGGTGATCATCGCCAGCGCCGTGCCGACCGCCAGCAATGCCTACATCCTTGCGCGGCAGATGGGCGGCGACGCCAAACTGATGGCGGAAATCATCACGCTGCAGACACTGGCAGCCGCCGTCACCATTCCGGCAGCCCTGCTGATTTTTGGCTGAACGGTCAAGAATTGCCCCCGCATGTGGACAGGCCGCCCGGGAGCACCCGCAAGGCCATTCCGCGCTTGTAGACTCGCGGAACAAGGCCTATCCAGTTCACTCGATGAGCGCACAAGAAAACCATCGAGCAGGCCTTTTCCCCCATCGTCATTTGCTGGGCATGGAAGGCCTTCAACCCCAGGATATCCTCGGCCTTCTGGACCGGGCGGATCAGGCTGTCGAAGTCTCCCGCCAGGTTGAAAAGATCCGGCCGGTGCTTCGTGGACGCACCCAGATCAACCTGTTCTTCGAGGCCTCGACGCGGACGCAATCGTCCTTCGAGATCGCGGGCAAGCGCCTTGGCGCGGATGTGATGAACATGCAGGTCTCCGCTTCTTCGGTGAAGAAGGGCGAGACGCTGATCGACACCGCCGCGACACTGAACGCCATGCACCCGGATATCCTCGTCGTGCGCCACCATGCGGCAGGCGCGGTGCATCTGCTGGCGCGCAAGGTGGGCTGCTCGGTGATCAACGCCGGTGACGGCCAGCATGAGCATCCGACGCAGGCGCTGCTGGATGCCCTGACCATCCGCCGCCACAAGGGCAAGATCGCCCGGCTGACGGTGGCCATCTGCGGCGACATCCTGCATTCGCGCGTGGCCCGTTCCAACATCATCCTGCTGAACGCGCTCGGTGCGCGGGTGCGCGTGGTCGCCCCCTCCACCCTGCTGCCCAGCGGCATCGACCGGATGGGCGTGGAAGTGTTCCGCGACATGAAGGAAGGCCTCAAGGGCGCCGACATCGTCATGATGCTGCGCCTGCAGCGCGAGCGCATGAACGGCGCCTTCATTCCGTCCGTGCGCGAATATTACCGCTATTATGGGCTTGATGCCGAAAAGCTGGCCTATGCCAAGGAAGATGCGCTCGTCATGCATCCCGGCCCGATGAACCGGGGCGTGGAAATCGACCCGGCGGTGGCCGACGGGCCGCAGAGCCTCATCCGCGAGCAGGTGGAAATGGGCGTGGCCGTGCGCATGGCCGTGCTGGAAGCCCTCGCCGCCCATCTGCCGAACCAGTAGGAGCCTGACCCGTGGCCCAAGACACTCCCAAGCCCCTGGTTCTCAAGAATGCCCGGGTGATCGACCCGGCGCGCGGCCTTGATGCGGATGGCAGCGTGATCATCGCGGACGGCACCATTCTGGCCGCCGGTCCCGAAGCGCAGAACCAGGGCACGCCCTATGGCGCCGAGATCATCGACTGCGACGGCGCCATCGTCGCCCCCGGCCTCATCGACATGTGCGTGTCGGTGGGCGAACCCGGCCACGAGCACCGCGAAACGCTGGCCAGCGCCAGCGAGGCGGCAGCCGCGGGCGGCATCACCACCATCGTCACCATGCCCGAGACCGATCCGGTGATCGACGATCCGGCGCTGGTGGACTTCATCCTGCGCCGCGCCCGCGACACGGCGGTGGTCAATGTCCGGCCCATGGCCGCCCTCACCAAGGGCCTTGTCGGGCAGGACATGACCGAAATCGGCCTGTTGCAGGAAGCCGGTGCCGTCGCCTTCACCAACGGCCACAAGTCCGTCCGCAATGCGCAGATCATGCGCCGGATCATGACCTATGCGAGGGACTTCGGCGCGCTGGTCGTGCATCACACGGAAGACCCGGACATGACCGGCGGCACCATGAATGCCGGTCTCAATGCCTCGTGGAAGGGGCTGTCCGGCGTGCCGCGCGAGGCCGAGATCATCATGATCGAGCGGGACCTCAGGCTCGTCGGCATGTCGCGCGGGCGCTATCACGCCAATCTCGTCTCCACCTCCGATGGCGCCGCCGCCATCCAGACCGGCAAGGACCGGGGGCTGGACGTGACGGCCGGCGTGTCCATCAACCATCTGACGCAGAACGAAAACGACATCGGCCCCTACCGGACCTTCTTCAAGATGTCGCCGCCCTTGCGCGATGAGAATGACCGCATGGCCATGGTGCAGGCGGTGGCCGATGGAACGATCGACATCATCTGTTCCAACCATGACCCGCAGGACGTGGAAACCAAGCGGCACCCCTGGGCGGAAGCCGAGGACGGGGCGATCGGCCTCGAAACCCTGCTGGCCGCCGCGTTGCGGCTCTATCATGCAGGCGACATCGGCCTTCTGCCGCTGCTGCGGGCGATGACGCTGAACCCGGCCAACCGGCTGGGCCTTGACGCCGGCCGCCTCACGGCAGGCGCACCGGCGGACGTGATCGTCTTCGACCTTGACCGGCCCTGGGTGCTGGAAAAGAAGGCCATCCGCTCCCGCTCCAAGAACTCGCCGTTCGAAGATGCGCGTTTCTCGGGCCGGGTGCTCACAACCATTGTTGCAGGCCGCAAGGTCTACGATTACGCTTGACGCAACACCACCGGAGATAAACGCGTGGACACCGCGCCTACCTTTGATCTGGCCCCGCATCTGATTTTCGCCTCCCTCGCCCTTGGCTATCTGCTGGGCTCGATCCCCTTTGGCCTCGTCATCACCCGCATGGCGGGCCTCGGCGATATCCGCAAGATCGGCTCGGGCAACATCGGCACCACCAATGTGCTGCGTACCGGCCGCAAGTCGCTGGCGGCGGCAACGCTGCTGGGCGATGCGCTGAAGGGCACCGTGGCGGTGCTGATTGCAGGCCATTTCTTCGGCCCCTCCGCCGCCATGCTGGCCGGTCTTGCCGCGTTCATTGGCCACATCTTCCCGGTCTGGCTGGGCTTCAAGGGCGGCAAGGGCGTGGCAACCTATCTCGGCATCCTGCTCGGCCTCAGCTGGCAGGCAGGCATCGTCTTCGCGCTGAGCTGGATCCTCGCCGCCTATCTCTTCCGCTTCTCCTCGCTGTCGGCCCTCATCGCCAGCCTCATCAGCCCCATCGTGCTGGTTCTGCTGGGTCAGATGCAGCTCGCCCTCGTCTTTGCGCTGCTGACTGCCTTCCTGTGGGCCAAGCATCACGAGAATATCCGCCGGCTTCTGAGCGGCACGGAATCGAAGATCGGTTCCAAGGCCAAGGTCCCGGCGGCGGAAGGGGCAGACACGCCATCATGAAGACAGACACACCATCATGAAGACTGGCCCGCAGCCCGGCAGAACGATTGTCCTGAGCGACCGTCAACGTCTCGCCTGGCTGCGGCTGATCCGCTCGGAAAACGTCGGCCCGGCCACATTCCGCAGCCTCGTCAACCATTGCGGCTCGGCGGAAACGGCCATCGAGGCCCTGCCCGACCTGTCCCGCCGGGGCGGCAAGACCGCCATCCGCATCTGTTCACTGGCCGACGCGGAAGCCGAACTCGAAGCCCATGCCCGCGCCGGGGCACGGCTCGTTGCCATGGGCGAGGCGGACTATCCCCCGCACCTGCGTCATATCGACGGCCCCCCGCCACTCATCTCCGTGCGCGGAAACGGCAGCACCCTCGCCAATCCCAGAGCCCTTGCCATCGTCGGGGCACGCAATGCCTCGCTGGCAGGCCGCAAGTTCGCGGCACAACTGGCCGGGGAACTGTCTCAGGCGGGTTTCACCATCGTCTCCGGCCTCGCCCGTGGCATCGACGCTGCCGCGCATGAGGCGTCCCTGAGCCTTGGCACCGTCGCCGTCTTTGCCGGCGGGGTGAATGTGCTCTACCCGCCCGAACATGCCAGCCTGCTGGAGCGGCTGCTGGCGGCGGGCGGCAATGCCATCAGCGAAATGCCCTTCGGCTGGAGCCCGCGCGGGCGCGACTTTCCGCGCCGCAACCGCATCATCTCAGGCCTGTCGCTGGCGGTGATCGTGGTGGAAGCGGCCAAGGGCTCCGGCTCGCTGCACACCGCCCGTTTCGCGCTGGAGCAGAACCGGGAAATCCTCGCCGTCCCCGGCTCGCCGCTCGATCCGCGCTGCGAGGGCTGCAATCACCTGATCCGTCAGGGCGCGCAGCTGATCACATCCACCGCCGACATTCTGGAAGCCATCGGCAACCGCGCCGCGCCCGACCTGCCGCCGGAGCTGGACCTTGAGGAGCCCTCCTGGGAGGGCCCGGACGGCAACCTGCCGGAAGACAGCGCCCGCGCCCGTCTCATCGAAGCCCTCGGCCCGACGCCGGTTGGCATCGACGAACTCATCCGCGACACCCGCCTCTCCGCCCGCGCCGTCCATGTGATGCTGCTGGAGCTGGAACTTGCCGGGCGGCTGGAGCGCCACTCCGGCCAGAGGGTCAGCCTGACAGGGTAACGCCAGCCCTTGAGTAATGGCAGACCCGGTTCACGCAGTGGCGGGTATGCGGGCGATGACCTTGATCTCGAAGTCAAATCCCGCAAGCCAGTTGACGCCGACCGCCGTCCAGTTCGGATAGGGAGGTTCGGGGAAAACCTCGCTCTTTACCTCCAGAAAAATCCCGGCCTGTTTTTCCGGATCGGTGTGGAAGCTTGTCACGTCCACGATATCGGCAAATCCGCAACCGGCTGCAGCAAGCACAGCTTCGAGATTGGCAAAGGCCAGGCGGACCTGCTCCCGGTAGTCAGGTTCGGGGCTGCCATCGGCGCGGCTGCCGACCTGACCCGATACGAACAGAAGATCGCCGGACCGGATCGCGGCGGAATAACCATGGGCCTCATAAAGGGCATGGCGGTTCGCAGGGAAAACAGGGGTGGGAGTTGTCATGGCTTTGTCCTGACCGGCGAGGACCTTCACAGGCCCGCCGAATTGAGATACGTTGCGTATGCGTAATTCACGTACGCGGCGTATGTCAACGCATTTTCGCCCCGGAAACCTGAAGCAATGACGCAAGGCCCCCGCAGAACCCGTTCCTCGATGATGGAAGAGACCCGCATCAAGCTGATTGCAGCGGGCCGCCGCGCCTTTGCCGAAAAGGGCTTCGCGGCGTCTTCGATGGACGACCTGACGGCCGCTGCGGACCTGACACGCGGCGCCCTCTACCATCACTTTGGAGACAAGAAAGGGCTGCTCGCGGCTGTCGTGGCTGAGATCGATGGCGAATTGGCCGGACGTGCGCGGCGCGCAGGGGCTGCGGCTGGAACCGGTTGGGCCGCCCTCGAAGCGCAAGGGGCGGCCTATATCGAGGCAGCGCTGGATCCGGAGGTTCAGCGCATCGTGCTGCTGGACGGGCCCGCATTTCTGGGTGACCCTTCGCAATGGCCGAGCCAGAACAGTTGCCTCGAAGAAACCCGCACCGCGCTCGCCGCCTTGTCCGAGGCGGGCATCCTGAAGCCTGTCGACCTTGAGGCCGCTGCCCGGCTGCTCAACGGAGCAGCCCTGAATGCCGCACTCTGGGTCGCTTCCAGCGACGATCCGGCCGGGACCCTGCCCAAGGCGCTTGAGGCCTTCCGGCATCTCGCATCCGGATTGCTGGCAGAGTGACGCCTTAGGAAGGACCGAATGGCTGGCCCGGCATTCAAGCGCCGTTGACCTTTCAAACAGCCAGAATCACAAGCGTGGCTTGACCTTCTGTTCACAAACGGTCATTTGACAGGCGGCTTGCGATCCTTGATCGTTGCCGGGGGAACAAGAATTTGCAGCGGAAACGGCCGGACAATCTGGTCACGGCCCGCTCACCAGCTTCTGGATTGTGATGAACATCGTCATTGTGGAATCGCCGGCCAAGGCCAAGACGATCAACAAATACCTGGGATCGGACTATCACGTTCTGGCGTCCTATGGTCACGTGCGCGACTTGCCGGCGAAGGATGGCTCCGTCCGTCCCGACGAGGACTTTGCCATGATCTGGGAGGTGGACAGCAAGTCCCAGAAGCGGCTCAACGAGATCGCCAGCGCCGTGAAGGGCGCAGACCGCCTGATCCTCGCAACTGACCCGGATCGCGAAGGAGAGGCGATTTCCTGGCACGTGCTGGATGTGCTGCAGAAGAAGAAGGTGCTCAAGGACATCCCGGTAGAGCGCGTTGTCTTCAACGCCATCACCAAGCAGTCGATCCTGGAGGCGATGAAAAATCCGCGGCCGATCGACACACCGCTGGTGGATGCCTATCTCGCCCGCCGTGCACTCGATTATCTCGTCGGCTTCACCCTCTCCCCCGTCCTGTGGCGCAAGCTGCCGGGCGCGCGCTCTGCCGGACGTGTGCAGTCCGTGGCGCTGCGCCTCATCTGCGACCGGGAAATGGAGATCGAAACCTTCGTCAAGGAAGAGTACTGGTCGATCCTCGCCAGCCTGAAGACGCCGAAGGGTGACGGCTTCACCGCCTCCGTGGTGGGCTTTGAGGGCAAGAAGCTCGGCCGCCTCGACATCAAGACCGAAGAGCAGGCGCAGACCATCAAGCGCATGCTGGAAGGCGCCAGCTACCGGGTGGAGAGCGTCGTCTCCAAGCCCGCCAAGCGCCATCCGCAGCCGCCCTTCACCACCTCGACGCTGCAGCAGGAGGCTTCCCGCAAGCTCGGCTTCTCCGCGTCCCGCACCATGCAGGTGGCGCAGAAGCTTTATGAGGGCATCACGCTCGGCGGCGAGACCACCGGTCTCATCACCTATATGCGTACCGACGGCGTGCAGATCGCCGGCGAAGCCATTGCCGCCGCCCGCCGCGTCATTGCCAGCGACTTTGGCGACAAGTACGTTCCCGAAAAGCCGCGCTTCTATTCCTCCAAGGCCAAGAACGCCCAGGAAGCGCACGAAGCCGTGCGCCCGACTGACCTTGGCCGCCGCCCGCGCGATGTCGCCCGTTTCCTCGATCCCGATCAGGCCCGGCTTTACGAGCTGATCTGGAAGCGCACGATGGCCAGTCAGATGGAATCGGCCGTGCTGGAGCGCACCACCATCGATATCGACGCCAGCGGCTCCGGCAAGCATGCCGCCCTGCGCGCAACCGGTTCCGTTGTCCGCTTTGATGGCTTCCTCGCGCTCTATCAGGAAGGCCGCGATGACGACGAGGACGAGGATTCCCGCCGCCTGCCGGCCGTGGATGATGGCGCGCCGCTGAGCCTTGCCGCCGTTGACGGCAAGCCGGGCATTGATGCCAGCCAGCATTTCACCACGCCGCCGCCGCGCTACACGGAAGCCAGCCTCGTCAAGAAGATGGAAGAGCTGGGCATCGGCCGGCCTTCCACCTATGCCTCGACGCTGCAGACCCTGCGCGACCGCGAATATGTGGATCTCGACAAGAAGCAGCTGGTGCCGCAGGACAAGGGCCGCATCGTCACGGCCTTCCTCGAAAGCTTCTTCTCCCGCTATGTGGAGTTTGACTTCACCGCGAGCCTTGAAGAGCAGCTCGACCGGATTTCTGCAGGCGAACTGTCCTGGCGCGAGGTGCTGGCCGCGTTCTGGCGCGATTTCTCCGCCGCCGTGGACGAGACCAAGGACCTGCGCGTTGCCCAGGTGATCGACGCGCTGAACGAGCTGCTGGCCGCCCATATCTTCCCCGTGAAGGAAGAGGGCAAGGACCCGCGTGCCTGCCCGTCCTGCGCCACCGGCCAGCTGTCGCTGAAGGTCAGCCGCTTCGGCGCCTTCATCGGCTGCAACAACTATCCCGAATGCAGCTACACCCGCCAGCTGGCACGCGGTGCCGAGGGCGAGGATGGGGAAGCGGCTGCCGATGGTCCGAAGGTGCTGGGCACCGATCCGGCCACCGGGCTGGATGTCTCCCTGCGCACCGGCCGTTTTGGCCCTTACGTGCAGCTGGGCGAGGAAGCCAAGCCCAAGCGCGCCTCCCTGCCCCGCGGCTGGTCTGCGGCGGATATCACGCTGGACAAAGCGCTGCAGCTTCTGTCCCTGCCCCGCGAAATCGGACCGCATCCGGAAGACGGCAAGATGATCTCGGCCGGCATCGGGCGCTTCGGCCCCTTCGTGCTGCATGATGGCACCTATGCGAACCTTTCGTCCGCCGATGAGGTGTTCTCGGCCGGCATCAACCGCGCTGTCGATCTTCTGGCGGAAAAGCGCGCCAAGGGTGCCCGTGGCCGGGCGGCCCCTGCCGCACTGAAGGAGCTGGGCGAGCATCCCGATGGCGGCCCCATCACCGTGCGCGATGGCCGCTATGGGCCTTACGTCAACTGGGCCAAGGTCAACGCCACCCTGCCCAAGGGCAGTGATCCGCAGGCCGTGACGCTGGAACAGGCGCTGGAGCTGATTGCGGCCAAGGGCGGCGGCAAGAAGGCTGCAGCCAAGAAGCCGGCCGCAAAGAAGGCCGCAACCACCAAGAAGGCTGCCCCGAAGAAAGCTGAAAAGGCTGAGGACGGCGAAGCAGCGCCGAAGAAGGCGGCAGCCAAGAAGACCACGGCAACCAAGGCAAAGACCGCAACCGCCAAGACAGCGGCAGCGAAAGCGCCTGCCAAGAGCAGATCCAAAGCCGGCAGCACTGCCGCAGACGAGGCCAATTGACCACGAAACGCACCCATGGCGGCGGCGGCGCATCCGATCAGCGCCCCGTCCGAGCCCGCAAAAGCGCAGCAAAACCCGGCGGCAGGACCGCAAAACCGGCCAAGACGCCGGGCGCCTTTCCCTCGCGCGAAGACATCCTTGCCTTTGTCGCGGAAAATCCGGGCAAGGCGGGCAAGCGGGAAGTGGCGCGCCACTTCGGCATCGTCGGCGCCGCCCGCATCCAGCTGAAGCGCATCCTCAAGGATCTGGCCGAGGAAGGCGTCGTCGAAAAGCGGCAGAAGCGCCTGATCCGCCCCGGTGACCTGCCGCCTGTTTTCGTGGTCTATCTCAACGCCCGCGATGCCCATGGCGAATTGCTGGGCGAGCCGGTGAACTGGGACGAAGAGGCAGGCACCCCGCCGAAAGTGCTGGTGCTGACGGGCCGCGACACGCCGCGCGGCGCAACGCCGGGCATCGGTGACCGGGCGCTGGTGCGCCTTGCCGACCTTGATCCCGGTCCGGAAGCTGCCCACACTGCAAAGGTGCTGAAGCTGCTGGAGCGCCAGCAGGGCGCCATCCTTGGCATCCTGCGCGAGCGCGCCGGGCACATGCCGCCCTATCTGGAGCCCATCGACCGCAAGCAGCGCGAACTCGACATCGACACCTCCGACCTGAAAGAGGCGGTGGATGGCGATCTCGTCAGCGTAGAAATCACCCGCATTGGCCGCTACGGCGCGCCCAAAGCACGGATCGTGCGCCGCTTTGGCTCGCTGAAGTCGGAGATGGCCGTCTCCGAAATCGCGCTGCAGAGCCACGGCATCCCCCATGTCTTCCCCGCCGCCGTCGAGCTGGAAGCCGAGCGCGCCCAGCCGGTGACGCTGGGCAAGCGCGAGGACTGGCGCAAGATCCCCTTCATCACCATCGACCCGGCAGACGCCAAGGACCACGACGACGCGGTCTATGCGGAAGCGGACGAGGACCCGGCCAACGAAGGCGGTCATGTGGTCTTCGTCGCCATTGCCGATGTCGCCCATTATGTGCGGCCCGGCACGGCGCTGGACCGGGAAGCGCATCTGCGCGGCAACTCGGTCTATTTCCCCGACCGGGTGATCCCGATGCTGCCGGAGCGCATCTCCAACGATCTGTGCTCGCTGAAGGAAGGCGTCGACCGCCCGTCCATGGCCGTGCGCATGGTCTTCGACAAGACCGGACGCAAGATCGCGCACACCTTCCACCGGGTGCTGATCCGCTCTGCCGCAAAACTCTCCTATCAACAGGCGCAGGCGGCCATCGACGGCCAGACGGATGACAAGACCGGCCCGCTGCTGGAGCCCATCCTCAAGCCCCTGTGGGCGGCCTATGCCTGCCTCACACTCGGCCGCGATGCCCGCGAGCCGCTGGATCTCGATCTGCCGGAACGCAAGATCAAGCTGAAGGCGGATGGCACGGTCGATTACGTCTTCATCCCCGACCGGCTTGATGCGCACAAGCTGATCGAGGAATGCATGATCCAGGCCAACGTTTCGGCTGCCGAAACGCTGGAAAAGCGGAAAGTCCCCCTGCTCTACCGCATCCATGATGCGTCGAGCCCGGAGAAGCTGCAGTCGCTGAAGGACTTCCTGTCCACGCTCAGCATGAAGCTGCCCTCCTCCGGCGGTCTGCGGCCCGCCACCTTCAACGGCATTCTGGCCAAGGTGAAGGACACGCCGCAGGCCCATCTCGTCAACGAGGTGATCCTGCGCTCGCAGGCCCAGGCCGAATATGCGCCGGAGAACATCGGCCACTTCGGCCTCAACCTGCGCCGCTATGCCCATTTCACCTCGCCCATCCGCCGCTATGCCGACCTTATCGTGCACCGCGGACTGATCCGGGCGCTGGGGTTCGGCTCCGATGGCCTGCCGGAGGAAATCGGCGGCAAGCTCGCGGCCATCGGTGCGGAAGTTTCCGCCGCCGAGCGCCGGGCCATGCTGGCCGAGCGGGACACCATCGACCGGCTGATTGCGCTCTGGATGAGCGAGCGCGTCGGCGCGCGCTTCACGGGCCGCATTGCGGGCGTCGTCAAGTCGGGCATGTTCATCAAGCTGGATGACACGGGCGCGGATGGCTTCATTCCGGCCTCGACCATCGGCCACGACTATTACCGCTATGACGAAGCGTCGCATGCTTTGATCGGCGAGAGGACTGGCGAAACCCATCAGCTTGGTGACAAGGTGGAGGTTGAGCTGGTGGAAGCTGCCCCCTTTGCCGGAGCCTTGCGCTTTGCATTGCTGAGCGAGGGGCGCATCACCGCCAAGGGCGCACGCCGGAAGGGCGGCTCATCAGGGCCGGGCGGGCGCAGTTCACCCGCCCGCAAAGGTGGCTTCACCCCGGGACGGAGGGGGAAAAGGTAATCATGGGCTTGCAGTATCTGACGGGGGGAGGCCCTGAGGAACCTGTTGTCGAGAAGCCGAAACGCAACGTGGGCCAGTCGATCCTGCGCGGCTTTTCCTGCCGCTGTCCGGCCTGCGGAGAGGGGAAGATCTTCAACGGCTATCTGACGGTGAACCCGGCCTGCACTGTGTGCGGCGAAGAGCTGCATCACCAGCGCGCCGATGACGCCCCGCCCTATTTCACCATCACCATCGTCGGCCACATCATCGTGCCGGCCATGATGGCGGTGGAATTTGCCTGGCGTCCGGCCGTGTGGATCCACATGGCGCTGTGGCTGCCGCTGACCCTCATCCTTTCACTGGGCTTCCTGCGGCCGGTCAAAGGTGCTCTGATCGGGCTGCAATGGGCGCTCTACATGCATGGCTTCGACCCCGAATCCATCGAGGACCTGCCCGAACCGGACCCCGCTGCCAGCCACCGCAGCCCCTGAGAAGCCGAGCCTGACATGAGCGACGAAGGCCTTGCCGCCCTCCACAAGGAAGCCCAGACGCACACGGGCCACGCCTATATCCGCCCCAAGGATGCCTCGACGCTGCTGATCCTCGACCGCAGCGGCAGCGCCTTGCGCGTGCTCATGGGCAAGCGCCACCAGCGCCACACCTTCATGCCGGGCAAGTTCGTCTTCCCCGGCGGCCGGGTCGATCCGGGCGATTCCCGTGTGGCTGTCTCTTCCAGCTATCATCCGGAGGTGGAGCGCAAGCTCGCCGTGCTGCCGAAGGGTGGCAAGCTGACGCCCTCGCGCCTCAAGGCGCTTGCGGTGGCCGCCGTGCGCGAAACCTACGAAGAGGCGGGGCTCTTCATCGGCCGCCAGACCGGGCGCCAGTGGCCCGCAAAAGGCGATTTTCAGGCCTTCTCCGACCGGGGCATCGAGCTGGATCTTTCGCCCGTGCGCATGGTCGCCCGCGCCATCACGCCGCCGGGCCGCTCCCGCCGCTTCGACACGCGTTTTCTGGCCGTCTTTGCCGATGGAATCGCTGACCGCCTGCCGCAGGGTACCGGCCCTTCAGGGGAACTGGAGGACATTGCCTGGCTGACGCTGGAGGAAACGCGCGATGCGGACCTGCCCATCATCACCCAGAAGATTCTCTCTGACCTTGCCGAAAGGCTCGCCCATGACCCGGATCTGGCGCCGCAAACGCCGGTTCCGCTCTATTTTGCGCGTGGAAACGGCTTTGCCCGGGAGCTGATCTGAGCCATTGCCGGGGATTTTTGCGGGGAGCCCGCGCCAGAGCTTGACTTTGGCTGGCTTATGAGTAGTTTGCGCCCTGATTTCGTGACACCGCAGCGAACTCAAAGGGCGCCAGAGACTGGCCGCATTGAGCGTTTGCCGGACTAACCAGAACAGGATCGAAGGCTATGGCCAAGGCGACCACCATCAAGATCAAGCTGCTTTCCACCGCTGACACCGGTTTCTTCTACGTGACCAAGAAGAACTCCCGCACCATGACCGAGAAGATGTCCATGCGGAAGTACGACCCGGTTGCCAAGAAGCACGTCGAATTCAAGGAAACCAAGATCAAGTAATCCGCGCCGCTCCGCATTGGCGGAGCCCCTGCCCGCGCCATCCCGATGGCTGCACATGGCAGAGCGCAGGAACTGATCTTCCTTTAAGAAGCCCGCAAGGCATCGCTTTGCGGGTTTCTTGCTGTTTGTGCGCTCTCTTTCACCTCCGTCATGGAAAGGGATGGCTCGATGCATATTAAGCTGGGGCCCAGACGCGATCATGTGGCCCATGCCTTTGAACGGTCGCCATCTCCATCCTGCCGGAACTTTCAAGGTCTATCTCTCCGGGCGTCCTCTCCAGCCGCTACTGTCTGACCATGTAAACGGCACGGAGACGAGACCGATGGACATGATGCTGGACGCCCGCCAGACTCTAGAGACGGCAATCCGCACCAGAGCCGAACAAAATCCGGCCTTTCGTGACATGATCCTGACGGACACGAAGGCACTGCTCGAGGAAGTCTTCGGGGCCCAGGCAATGCCCGCCCTTCAGCTCAGGATCATCGAGGAAAAGCCCGGCGAAGTGGTTCTGGTTTTACCCGCCGCTCCGTCTGAAGCGCGCGATGAATTGTCCGCGCAGGATCTCGACAAGGTCTCCGGCGGCATGCCTTCCCAGGCGGAAATCATGGCCTTCCTGAATTCTCCGGCACGCCAGGCAGCCTTTGAGGCGTTGATCAGCCATGTCAACAACGCTGCATTTGGCCGGTCGCCCTTCATTGGGAATGTGCGCTGACGCGCTTTCACGCAAAACTAGCAAAGGCCTGAAAATGACGAAAACGTCCATCACCAGCCGCATCGAACTTGAAGCCGCCATCCAGAGCAAGGCGGCAGAGGACGCAGCCTTCCGGGCGGCCCTGACGGCCAATCCGGCCGCCGCGCTGGAAGCTGCCTTCGGCCTTGCCGTGCAGCCGGGCATCAGCATCCGTGTCATCGAGGAAAAGCCGGGCGAAGTGGCGCTGGTGCTGCCAGCAGGCGCAGGTGAGCTTTCCGGCAAGGATCTGGAGGCCGTGTCCGGCGGCTATGCCGTCAATGCGCAGGTGACCGATTCCGTCACCCAGACCAACGTCAAGCTTCCTGGCGGCGGCAACAATGCCATGGGCTGGGATGGCAATCTCTACTCGATCCGCTTCCCTTTCTTCCCCCGCTGATCCGGCCCTGAGGAACAAACGTCATGACAACGCCCCTACCCGCCCGTCTTGCCTGTGAGGCCTTCCTGCGTGAGAAGGTAGCAGGAGACGCGGAGTTTCGTGCAAGGCTCGTCAGCAATCCGGCTGAAGCCGTTGGTGAAACCTTCGGACAGGCGCCCAAGGGCGATCTGACCTTCCGTGTCATCGAGGAAGAGCCCGGTGAGGTGGTGCTCGTGCTGCCGCCCCTGCCCGGGGAACTGTCCGACGCACAGCTGGCAGCCGCATCCGGCGGCTACACTCTCTCGATCAACAATTCGGGCGGCGGCAGCAACGTCCTCGTCTTCCTGAAGCCGGTGCGGACGGGAAGCCATTTATCCTCCGCATGGGCCGTACTGCCCACTTCGCCGGGTTCAGGCTCGTCCTTTGTCTGGGACATGAATTACGGCACGTCGTGGTGGTGAGTTCTACAAGGCGCGGCAGCAGCATCTGCCGCGCCTCCTTCCCCTGCTGATCAAGGCGCAGTGACCGCCTTCGCCATCATGGCCATGGGCGCCTCCCCGCGGCTTGCTGCAAGGCTGGAGAGCGTATCCGAACCGGAAGCGCCTGTGATGCCAGCCGCCTCAAGCCTTGCGATCAGCGCGGCTTCCTCAAGGCCCAGAACAGGCGCGACAGCCGACAGCGGCGCGCTCTGGACCGCCTTCACCATCGCCATGGCCGGATTGCCGCTGCGCCCCGGCCCGCTCAGGGCTTCAGCCGCAAAGAAACCGCCTGCGGCAAGACTGCCCGCCAGTGCCAGCGGCATGGCGGCACGGCGGAAATAGCCCAGCATCGGCTTCCAGTTGCGCCACAGGTGAACGGCCACAGGCACCAGCAGCACCATGGACAGAACTTCATGCATTTCGTGGAAGAGGCCGGACTGCCAGCCGAAGAAGAGAGCCACACCTGAAATGGTGGAAACGAGGAACAGCCCGGCCGTCAGCGGGGTTGCCCATCGGAAAAGAAGATCGCGCATGACTGGAAACCTTTGGCTATCGGACAGCGCCTGATCGCGGCTGCCCTTGGCTCCGGATTCCATAGCACCGGCACCTGTCCGTGCGCGTATCCAATTGTAACGATACGTAATCAAAGGGATGCCGCCGCGAAGATCTCAACATCCGCGCGGCGGATCCTGTCAGGTTCAAGCCGTACGGCGCACCACGGATACGAAGAAGCCATCCGTCGCGGTCGAGGCCGGGGTGAGCACCAGATGCCCCTCAGCCGTGGCATGGGCCGGCAGCGCCTTGCCCGGCAGCGCGGCCTCGAAGGAGGCTACGGCAGAGCCGCGCGTAAAGCGGCTGTCACGCGCCAGAAAGGCTTCGATCTGGCCGCCGTTTTCCTGCGGCAGCAGCGAACAGGTAGCATAGACCAGCCGCCCGCCCGGCTTGACGAAACGCGACGCCGTGTCCAGCACGCGGGCCTGATCTTCCATGCGCTCGCCAAGGGCCTTTTCGGTCAGGCGCCACTTGGAATCAGGCCGCCGCCGCCACACACCCGTGCCGGTGCAAGGCGCATCGACGAAGACCAGATCCATCTGCCCTTCCAGATCCTCCAGCGAGGAGAACTTGGGATCACGCACCTGCACATTGCGCGCGCCCGCACGGGCCAGACGCTCGTGAATGGGGGCAAGGCGCAGACGGTCGGAATCGTACGCGTAGATCTGGCCCCGGTTTTCCATGAGGGCCGCGAGCGCCAGCGTCTTGCCGCCGCCACCGGCGCAAAGATCCAGCACCTGTTCGCCGGGCTTCGGCGCTGCGATGAGCGCGGCCAGCTGGCTGGCCTCGTCCTGCAGTTCGAACCAGCCCTTGCGGTAGCCTTCTTCCGCCTGCACATGCGGCATGCGGGCAGCGCCGGGGCGCGGGGCGATGCGCAGGCCCTGCGGCGACAGGCCGGTTTCCACCGCGCCCTCTTCGCCAAGGCGCTTGAGCACCTTTTCGCGCGTAGCCTTCAGCGTGTTGACGCGCAGATCAATCGGCGCACGGGCGGCCAGCGCCTGCCCTTCGGCAACAGCTGCCGCGCCAAAGGCGTCCGTGAACATCGGCCACAGCCATTCCGGCACATCGGCGGTCACATGGTCCGGCGCGGGCTCGTCCCGGTCTGTGGAGAGGAAGGCAATTTCGTCTTCGCTCAAGGCTTCGGGGGCATGGCGGTCATCGGCCAGCACCTCGGTGAGGCGCGGCACACCCTGGCCCCAGAGCCGGGCATAGGTTGCCAGCGCCAGCGCGCGCGGGCTGCCAGAGCGCATCTGCCAGCCGAGGCTGAGCTGATGGCGCAGGGCATCAAACACCAGATTGCCGATGATGGTGCGGTCGCCCGAACCGGCAAACCGGTGGGCATTGCCCCAGTCCTTCAGGGCCTCCTGCACCGGGCGGCGGCGGCTTTCCACCTCACCCAGCACCTCGATCGCCGCTGCAAGGCGTCCGCCGTCCTTCATCATGCAACTCCGGTTCCGTTGTCCTGCGCGGGGCTTCATGCTCCTGCGCAGGACAGTGTCAGTCAAATGCTCAGATATTCGTCGGGTAGTTCGGGCTTTCGCGCGTGATCGTCACGTCATGGGCGTGGCTTTCGCGCAGGCCGGCACCGGTGATGCGCACGAAGCGGGCCTTTTCCTGCAGCTCCGGGATCGTCTTGGCACCGACATAGCCCATGGCAGCGCGCAGGCCGCCGGCAAGCTGATGCAGCACGCTCGAGAGCGGGCCCTTGTACGGCACCTGACCTTCGATGCCTTCCGGCACCAGCTTCAGCGTGTCACGCACTTCCGCCTGGAAGTAGCGGTCGGCCGAGCCGCGCGCCATGGCGCCAACAGAGCCCATGCCGCGGTAAGCCTTGTAGGAGCGGCCCTGATGCAGATAGACCTCGCCCGGGCTTTCCTCGGTGCCCGCCAGCAGCGAGCCGATCATGGCCGCCGAAGCGCCGGCGGCCAGCGCCTTGGCGAGATCGCCCGAATACTTGATGCCGCCGTCGGCAATGACCGGAACGCCCTGCTTGGTGGCTTCTTCGCAGGCTTCCAGAATGGCGGTCAGCTGCGGCATGCCGACACCGGCAACGATACGGGTGGTGCAGATGGAGCCCGGCCCGATGCCGACCTTCACCGCATCCGCACCGGCATCGATCAGCGCCTTGGTGCCGTCGCGGGTGGCGACGTTACCGGCCAGAACCTGAACGCCGTTGGACAGGGCCTTGACCATGCTGACCATTTCCAGCACGCGGGCCGAATGGCCGTGGGCGGTGTCCACCACCACAAGGTCGACGCCCGCATCGATCAGGCGCTCGGCCCGCTGCATGCCTTCTTCGCCCACGCTGGTGGCGGCGGCAACGCGCAGGCGGCCCTGCTCGTCCTTGGTGGCGTTGGGGTTGAGGTGGGCCTTTTCGATGTCCTTCACGGTGACAAGGCCGATGCAGTTATAGGCATCGTCCACCACCAGCAGCTTTTCGATGCGGTGCTGGTGCAGAAGGCGCTTGGCTTCTTCCTGGCTGACGGTATCGCGCACGGTGACGAGGTTTTCCCGCGTCATCAGCTCATAGACCTTCTGGCCCGGATTGGTGGCAAACCGCACATCGCGGTTGGTGAGCACGCCCACCAGACGGCCGGTCACCAGACCGCCGCTGCCGCCGTTTTCCACCACCGGAATGCCGGAAATGCCATAGGCCTTCATCAGGTCCAGCGCATCCTTGAGGGTGGCGTCCGGACCGATGACGACCGGGTTCACCACCATGCCGGATTCGAACTTCTTCACCTGGCGCACCTGCTCGGCCTGCTGGTCGAGGGTGAGGTTGCGGTGCACCACGCCGATGCCGCCGGCCTGGGCCATGGCGATGGCAAGGCGGGCTTCCGTCACCGTGTCCATGGCGGAGGACAGGATCGGCAGGTTCAGTTCAATCCCACGGGTGATGCGGGTGCGCACATCGGTCTGGCCCGGCATGACTTCCGAATGGCCCGGCATCAGCAGGACGTCATCAAAGGTCAGCGCATCAACGCCGGTGGTCGGAACGAAAAATGAAGCCATGGCCAATTCCCCTTGAGTTGAAATGCCGGAACCCGCCAGCCCTTGGGAAGGCGGCGGCGGCAGGATGCGCTTCGGCAATGCCGGAGAAGTTGGCGCGGGTGAATAACACGCAGGTGACAGGTTGGGAAGGGCAAACAAACAAGCTGTGACAAATGGATGATTGGAGCCGTCTTCCATTCGGGCACACCGCAGCCCTGCCCGGACCTCAGTCCTCCCCGTCTCCTTCGCCCTCAATCAGGCGCGGATCGCGGGAGGCAGCGCGATTGCCCCGGAACCCCTTGGCCACCACGTAAAGCTCCGGGCTTTCCTTGCGGCTGGCCGGCGGCTTGATGTGGGCGACGGAATCAAAGGACTTCTTCAGGTCGGTCAACAGCTGATTCTCCGTGCCGCCCCGGAACACCTTGGCAAGAAAAGCCCCGCCCGGTGCCAGATTCGTCAGCGCGAAATCAATCGCCACCTCGAACAGATGCGTGGTGCGCAGATGGTCGGTCTTGCGGTGGCCCGTGGTGGGCGCCGCCATGTCCGACAGCACCAGATCCGGCTTGTGCCCGCCAAGGGCGGCGATCAGCGCGTCCGGCGCGTCCTCATCAAGAAAATCCTTCTTGAGCAGCACGACGCCCGGCAGGTGGTCCATGTCGAGATAATCGATGCCGACGACCAGCGGCTCTTCCGGTGTGGACTTGACCACATCGGCCAGCACCTGACACCAGCCGCCGGGCGCCGCGCCCAGATCCACCACGCGCAGGCCCGGCCGCAGCAGGTTCAGCTTCTCGTCGATCTCCAGCAGCTTGTAGGCCGCCCGCGACCGGTAGCCGTCGATCTTGGACCGGCGGACATAGGGGTCATTGAGGTGGCGCTCCAGCCAGCGCGTGGAGGATTCCTTGCGCTTGGCCGCCGTCTTCACCCGCACATGCAGGCCGCGATCACCCGCTCCGCGCTTGCCGCCTGTCATGATCTTCCTTTCTGGCCCTTGTGGCCGCGTCCGCCGCGGGACCATACGCCATCCGCAGCCATCAGTTCGGTCAGAATACCCTCGCGCAGGCCCCGGTCGGCGACGCGCAGACGCGCACAGGTCCAGCGGCGGCGGATGGCTTCCAGAATGGCGCAGCCCGCCAGCACCAGATCGGCCCTGTCCGCACCGATGCAAGGGTTCTCCACCCGCTCCCGGTAGGACATGTCGCGCAGCTTGGCAACCATGGCCGACACATCCTCATCCGCCAGCCAGGCTCCGTCCACACGGCGCCGGTCATAGCGGCGCAGGCCGAAATGCACGCCCGCCAGCGTCGTCACCGTGCCGGAGGTGCCCAGCATGTGCATGTTGCTGGAGGCCATCGCCTCGCGGAGCCCGGCGCCAAGCGCCGATCCATCGAGGTGGCTGCTGACATCATCGATCATTGCCTCGAAGACTTCATGGCTCACGTCCATGCCGCCGTGGCGCTCCGCCAGATTGACGACACCGACCGGCAGCGACACCCAGGCGCGGATGAAGCGCGTCAGCGCATAGCCGCGCGCTCCGCCCCGGTTGCGCAGATCCAGCCAGACGATTTCCGACGAGCCGCCGCCGATATCGAACAGCAGCACGCCATCCGCATCCCGGTCCACCAGCGAGGCACAGCCCGCAACCGCAAGCCGGGCTTCCGTTTCCCGGTTGACGATTTCCAGCGCCAGCCCCGTCTCCCGCTGCACGCGGGCGATGAACTCCTCGCCATTTTCCGCCGCGCGGCAGGCCTCCGTCGCGATCAGGCGCGAGCGGCGCACGCCGCGCTCGGCCAGCTTGCGGTGGCAGCTGTCCAGCGCCTCGATGGCGCGCTCCATGGCCGCATCGCTGAGGCGGCGGCTGGCGCCCACCCCCTCACCCAGGCGCACGATGCGCGAATAGGCATCGACGACGCGAAAGCCGCGTTCGTCCGGCTTGGCGATCAGCAGGCGGCAGTTGTTGGTGCCAAGGTCAAGCGCCGCATAAAGGTCGCCGTCCGCGTCGCCGGAGCGCCCTGCCTCATGGCCGGAGCGGCGCACCTGCTGCAGGTCATGGCCCGGCTGGGCGCGCGAATGGGAGCCCGGCTCCACAGCCTGCCGGGCGGCATTGTAAGCAGCCGGGTGAGCAGCCGGCTCCCCGCCAGCCTGATCAGGCCCCGAAGCCCCGCGCGCAGCCGGATGGGCGGATGCAGAATGCGCGCCGCGCGTCGCACCGCGCCCGCGCCGCCGCCTGCGGCCACGCCCGCCTGCCCCGTCCGTCTCTGCGCCGGGATGGGCGGCCTGCCCCGTTGCAAGATGGCCCGCCTCGTTTCTGGTGCCGGGACCGGAAGACTGCGGGCTGTCCAGCAGCTGATGGGAAGGCTGACCTGAAGATGGCCCTGAAGACGCCCCTGCAGCTGCTCCAGCGCTCCGTCCCTTGAAACCGGGGCGCCCGCCACGGGCATGCCGCGGCTGGTTGCCAGGAGCAGAAGCAGAACCAGAACCAGAACCGGAACCCGAACCAGAAGCAGAACCAAAGCCCGTTTGCCCGTTCCGCCCGCTATGATCGGACCCCGCCTGCCCGCCCTGCGGACTGGAAGCCTTGGAACTGGCAGACATGGAACCGCCAGCCATGGGACCGGCAGCTTTGGAACTGGCGGCTTGCTCTGCGCCGCCACCGGCAGGACCATCCTCGCCCTGAAGGCAGGCGCGCCGCTCGGCGCGGTTGGGCCGCTGATCGGCGCGCGGACGGCGCCTGTGCTTCTTCTTTGCCGGACGCGGCCCCGAAGACGTTTCCGCCTGCGGTCCGGGCACAACTGGCCCGTTCTCGATTCGCTTCTGGGCGCCGCCCCTGCCCTTGGAACGGCGCTTCTTGCGCGGGCCCTTGCCGGACCGCGCGTCCTGAACCGAAGCCGCACCAGCCTGCCGCTCCCGTGCCGGGGCAGCCTCCTGACCGTGCTCTTCCACCTGAATGCCCTTCTGCGCCGGCGCCGGTCACCCAAGAGGAGCCCTCGAGAGGACAGCGCGCGCAACAAGATAATGTTGGGCAAAGTGTATCAGCTTGCCCGCCGCAGCGCAAAGGCGGCAAAGCGCAACAGGCAGGAAAGACGCAACGACAGCTGAGCCTCCCTCAAAACCGGCCGGCAAAACCCGGACGAAGCATCCGCAGGGCGGACCGCCACCGGCCGGTCACGGCGGCGGATATGGCACCGCAGAAACAGGACAGATTCCGGGAACCCGGTTTCCGGGCCGGATTCCGCCATTTTTCCAAGCGCTTGAGATCATTCATCCACAGGCGCGCAGCCGTTTCATTTTTTTGCCTCTCCCCAGTTGATCCCCCGCCCCCAAGCCGCTATAAGCCCCCTCATCGCAGCGCCACCAAGCGCCGCCCGCCAAAAGGCGTCTACTGGGGAATAGGTTAACGGTAGACCCACGGACTCTGACTCCGTTAGTCCTGGTTCGAATCCAGGTTCCCCAGCCAACAATTTTTCAAATTATTGAAACCGCTAATGACAACCGGCTTAGGATGGCGGCGTTTCTCAGTCAGTTCGGCCAAGCGATGCCCTCCCCAAAGCATTCTCCCCGGAACTGATACCCAAAGATGCCCTCCGCTATGCGAAAAAGGGTCAGCTTCCGCCCGCCTTCAGCTCTCGCCCTACCCGGCACTACCCTTTGTTCTCCGCCGCTCGAAATTCGTCTGACCACTTGAAAATTGGACGAACGACATTGAATAATTCATAAATTCATCATACAGATCATCACGCCAAGCACGCTTTCTGATCAAATGGCGGCGAAGGATGGCGGGGGAAGACGAGTGACGGTTCAGACCAAGGCACGCGGCAAGGGAGCGGGTTCTCTGGTGGCAAAGGTGGAGGAAAGCCTTCGCCGCGCCATTGAGGACGGCACCTATATGCCCGGCGACCGGCTGCCAAGCGAGATCGAACTGACGGAGACCCACGGCGTCAGCCGTACGGTGATCCGCGAGGCGGTGACGGCACTGCGTTGCGACGGGCTGGTGGATGTGCGCCAGGGCGCGGGCATCTTTGTTCTGCGCCATAGGGCGCAGGAGCCCGCCTCTCCCAGTCAGGACTGGGCGCGGATGTCCTCGGACCTGGAAGTGCTGGAAGTGCGCACGCCGCTTGAAATAGAGGCTGCGGGTCTTGCCGCACTGCGGCGGTCACCGGCACAGGAAGAAGCCATCTTCAGCTGTCATGCAAAGGTTCTACGCTGCATCGAAGCCGACCAGTCCATCCGGGAAGCGGACCTTGCCCTGCATATGGCCATTGCCGCAGCGACCAACAATCCGCTGTTTACACAGCTTCTCGTGCTGCACGGTCCGGCAGCGATCCCGCAGTCGAAAGTGGTTCCGGAAAACCGCTCAGCGGAACAGACCGCCTACCGCCGTCTGATCCACGAGGAGCATGAGGCAGTGGTTCTGGCAATTTCGGACGGGGATGAGAAGGCAGCCCGCGCCGCCATGCAGGATCACCTGCGCGGCAGTCAATTGCGCTACCGTGATCTGCTGCGCGCTCTGCGGGGCTTCCCCGGCAGCTGATCCCCCCGGGGTGCCGCGGGATCCGGACTGGAATGGGCGTCATTTCGCCTGGCCCTCTGGGGCCACTGGGACAAGGGCGCTTGGCGAGGCAACTGCACCGCTGAAACCCTTTTCCAGGTCAGGTTTTCAAAGATCCCGCCCCCAGGCTTCGATCTGTGTCAGAGCGGGAAAGGGCGACGGATCGTCAGCCTTCACCATATCATGCAAACGCAACCATTCGATCTGACGGGCCGGAACCGGGAAGCGTTGCGCTGCGCCGGACTTGACGAGATCGAAGCGGTGTGTGCTGCCATCGGAAAAGGTCACGCAGGCGCTCTTCCACCAGGCGTCATGGGGAAAATCGGCGCGCAGATAGAGAACGATCTCGTCAACCTCCACGCGGCGGCCAAAGTCGATGGTGATCGCCGCTGCCGGGTCACGGTTGATGCCCCAGCTGGTGAAGGGCCAGGAGCCGTGGTCGAAGCTCGCCTTTTCGCCGTCGATGGCATTACGCGCGGCAAACTGTGCTTCGCCGCGGGTTTCCACATTGGCTGTCGCATGGGGAAAGAGCACCTCATTGCCATGCTGGTCGGCCGGATTGAAAGCAAGATTGCGCCTTGCCCAGACCTCGCAAGGTCTGGCACGGCGCACATGCAGCCGGTGCCGGTCACCCAGAAACGCCTGCGGCGCATAGGGCATGCGCTTTTCACCGGAAGGAATGACAAAGCTGAAGGGGGATTGCTTCAGATAGACGAGGGCCTGCGGGACGGCTGCATCAAGGCACAAGCAAACATGCCCGGCTTCCGGCGCGGCGGCGACAAGGCGGTCCCCCTCACCATAGGCCTCCCCGTAGACCAGTGTCACCTCATCCACGCCTTCGGCCTCGGCCTTTATCTGGCCTGCCGCGTCCAGCACCTTGAGCATCAATTGCATTCTGTCTCTCTCCTAGAAAATCCTGAGCGTCAGCACCGGACCGGCAAGCGGCACCAGAACGCGATAGAGCAGCTCAGGCCAGGACTGACGAAGCCGCGGATCGGCAATGACAATGGGTTCGATCACCGGCGTTCCGCCGCCGCACAGATGAATGTCGGCCAGGCCTTCAAGCCGCAGCCCTTGCGGGATCAGTTGAGGCTTTACCATCAGCATCAGCGACAGCGTGGCAGCCTTCTCCCCGTCATGCTCGTCCTGGATTTCGACGCAAGCCCCACGCCGCAGAGTGACCAAGCGCCTGTAGGCGTTTAGGCCTGCCTCCGGCGGATACGCGCCGGCAATGTCCATGCTGATGTGCGCCTCGCCGGCAGCGAAGGACACCGCAACATCACGGGCGGCAAATCCGGCACCGCAGGACTGTGCCACACCCGCAAAGGACGGCAGGTTGTGATAGGCCGATTGCATCGTCCAGATCTCGTAGCGGCGGGGCGAGAAGGTCTTGGCCGTGTAGGTTTCCACACCGGCATCGATCAGTAGAGGCACACCGTTCTTGTAGAGGGTGACGCTGCCGACATCATTGTGATTATGGCTCTCGCCATTGTTGCCGGCCTTCACCGCCAGCACGAACCTGTCGTCGCGGGCAATGAACAAGCCAATGCCGGGATAGAACATATCGGACTTTCCAGCGGGCTCCGGCTCCGGCTCCACTTCGTCGATCTCGCGTGCGAGCAAAACCGCCTGCAGCCGGTACCAGAGGTTCCATTCGCCCGGCATCAGGCGGGCCGGCGGCCGTTTGAAACCGGCGGCGGCGAAGTTTGACAGAGCCTGCGATCCAACCGCCCGCCCGAACAGGTATTCACGCGCACCGCAGGGGTCAACGCGTGCGGCACTGTCGGCAAAATTCACGTAATAATCGCCAGCCACGTACATATGGAGGATATAGTCCGCCATGTTGCGGATCTTCGGCTCCCGCCAGAGCGGCGCCATCAGCCCGGGCGCCACCTGATCGAGGACGGTCATGGCACCGCACAGGCAAAGCGCTGCATGGCGGTAATAGACTACACCTTCTTCACAGGCTCCGTCCGGCGCATAATCCTTGAGAAAGGCATCGAGGCCCGGCAGCGCCTTGTCCAGCACGGCCCGCCGCTGCTCCTGTGATGTTGGCAGGGCAAAGGTGGCCAGAAGGACGTTCTGGGTGATCCAGGCCGTCCAGTTGTTCATCCGCTCCCCGCCGCGGCCCATCCACCAGAAATGGCGGTTGAGATAGGGAGTGAGGATGCGCCGTTCGACCTCAGCATGGACACGCCGGCCAACGGCGGGGCTGACCTTGCCGAGCGGCTCAGACAGAAGATGATGCGCGGTCACCAGTGTGGCGGCGGTCTCCGCCGCGAAGAGGTCGACAACCGGATCGAACGGATCAGGCAGCGGCAATCTCGTGCCGCCCCGCTCATAGGCATTGTGTGCCGGAAGCTGCCAGCCGCTTTCCTCGCAGATCAGGAAAATGCCATCGATGATGGCATCGAGAAACCGCCCCTGCCCTTCGACTTTTTCGGCCAGCACAAGGTCGTTCAGCTTCAGACGGCGGTCAAAATATAGCGCTTCGAAAGCCGCACGGTCTCCGGCCGTGCAATACTGCCGATAGCCGCTGGCGAGCAGGACCGGCCACGGCCTGGCGAGCGCGGCCTCACCGGCCTCCAGCAGGCGCATCCGGTCCCGCTGCGGCACCCCGGCCCAGCCATCCGCCTCACCCGTGACCCGGTCAGGGACGAAATCTCCGAGACTGTCCGGCAGGTCCTTCAGTCGCTCCACAAACACATCACGCTCCCAGGCCGCATCCTAAACCCCTTACCATCGAACAACGGCCTATCATACCTATTTTGAGGTTTCCAGCATATTTGTCTGACTGCGCTTCAAGTTGTTTGACCAATGAGTAATTTGTGTTATGGAGTTTTTGGGAGGCGGGGCTCGGACATCAGCAGCTCCGTGACAAGGATCAAGGAAATCGCTGCCTGACGGCCTCAAAGCCGCCGGATAGCAGTGCGGGAGGATGCTGGTGACCATTGCAAGTCCGGCCATGCCAGACAGCCCAGCGGGCGTGGCGAAGAAGAAGAAGGTTCGCATCATCTCGAAGCGACAGCGGCGCATCGAAAATGCCTTGATCGCCTATTCCTTCATTGCACCAAACTTCCTGGGCTTTGCGGTTTTCACGCTCGGGCCAATCCTGTTTGCTTTTGCACTTGCCTTCATGCATTGGGATGGCTCCAACCCGATCACCTTTGCCGGTTTGGACAACTTCTGGCGCCTGTTCGGCGATCAGGCCTTCATTGATGCCCTGTGGAACACCATCGTGTTCACAGTTGTATCGGTACCGGCAACCCTTGCCTGCGCGCTTGGGCTGGCGATCCTTCTCAACCAGAAGATCTTCGGCCGCGACTTCTTCCGCACCGCCATGTTCTTTCCCTATGTCGCCTCGCTGGTGGCCGTTGCCGTCGTCTGGAACATGATCTTCAACCCCGAAATGGGGCCGGTGAACATGATCCTCTACACATTGGGAGTTGCACCGGAGAACCTGCCCGGCTGGGCGGCCGACCGCCATTGGGCCATGGTCACCGTCATTCTCTTCGGCATCTGGAAGAGCATGGGCTATTACATGGTGATCTATCTTGCCGGTCTGCAGGGGATCAATTCCGAGCTTTACGAGGCCGCCGGCCTCGATGGAGCCAATACCTGGCAGAAGTTCCGCCATGTCACCCTGCCGCAGCTGGCGCCGACCACCTTCTTCGTCACCGTGATGCTGACCATACAGTCCTTCAAGGTCTTCGATCAGGTCTATATGATCACCCAGGGCGGGCCAGGCACCTCGACGCTGGTTCTCGTCTACCACATTTACAACGAGGCCTTCATCTCCTGGGATCTCGGCTATTCGAGCATGATCTCGCTCGTCCTGTTCTTCCTGGTTCTGGCGGTAACCGTCGTCCAGTTCCGCCGCCAGAGGGAGGACTGAGCCATGCGCATTGCCGGAAAGAAAGTCTCCACGGAAACGGTCGCGGTCTATCTGACGGTCATCGTCATCACCATCATCATGCTGCTGCCCTTTGCCTGGATGCTGTCAGCCTCGCTGAAGCTCAGCCGAGACGTCTTCGCCTTCCCGATCGAATGGATCCCGTCCGAGCCCCGCTGGCAGAACTATGCCGACATCTGGACAAAGATCCCGCTGGCACTCTTCATCTACAACACCTCAAAGCTGACAATCATCGTCACGGTCCTGCAGCTTCTGACGTCAAGCTTTGCTGCCTATGCCTTTGCCAAGCTGAACTTCCCCTACAAGAACCTGCTCTTTCTCGGCTATATCGCCACCATTGCCATGCCCTGGCAGGTCTACATGGTGCCGCAGTTCCTGCTGATGCGCGAATTCGGGCTCAACAACACGCATCTGGCCCTCATCTGCCTGCAGGCCTTCACAGCCTTCGGCGTCTTCCTGATGCGCCAGTTCTACATGTCGATCCCGACGGAACTCTGCGAGGCGGCCCGTATCGATGGCATGAATGAATACCAGATCTGGGCGAAGATCATGTTGCCGCTGTCAAAACCTGCACTCTCGACACTCACCATTTTCACCTTCGTCACCACCTGGAACGACTTTCTGGGGCCGATGATCTACCTCACCCGCACTGAACTGAAGACGATTCAAATCGGCCTTCGCATGTTCATTTCGCAATATTCCGCTGAATACGGGCTGATCATGGCTGCCTCCGTGGTGGCACTCATCCCCGTGCTCATCGTCTTCCTGGCGCTGCAACGATTCTTCGTGGAAGGCGTCGCATCGTCCGGGATCAAGGGCTGAAACCATGAATGCACTGTCTCACACATCCCCCGAGCCGATTACCGGTGACGAGGTTCGCGCAGCCCTGGATCAGGCGGTGGCGCAGGTGCGCCGGAACCTGCCGGCCTTCACCTATGCCGCGCAGAACCATTCGAGCGTTGGGAACGTCTATCCTCCCGTTCCCAACGACCAGTGGACCGCTGGCTTTTGGCCGGGGGAGATCTGGCTCGCCTTTGAGCACACTGGCGATAAGGTGTTTCAGTATGCCGGGCAGATCCAGGTGCAGAGCTTTCTCCACCGCATCGAGAACCGCATCGAGACCGACCACCACGACATGGGCTTTCTCTATTCGCCATCCTGCATTGCGGCCTGGAAACTGGTGGGGGACGAGGACGGCCGCAAGGCAGCCATTCTCGCTGCCGAACAGCTGATCGAGCGTTTCCAGCCGGTGGGGCAGTTCATCCAGGCCTGGGGGCGCCGCGACAATCCGAATGAGTACCGCTACATCATCGACTGCCTGTTGAACCTGCCGCTGCTTTACTGGGCCAGCGCCGAGACAGGCGATGTCAAATACCGCGACATCGCGCTGACCCATGCGCGCACGACGCTTGCCCATTCGGTACGGCCGGACAACTCCACCTATCACACGTTCTACATGGACCCGGTGACCGGCGGGCCGGTGCGCGGCGTGACCAAGCAGGGCTATTCGGATGACAGTTTCTGGGCTCGCGGCCAAGCCTGGGGCATTGCCGGCATGGCGCTGTCCTACCGCTACGAGCCGCTGCCCGAGTACCGCGATACCTTCGAACGGCTGCTTGCCTTTTATCTCGAGCGGCTGCCGGCGGATCTGGTGCCCTATTGGGACCTGATCTTTACGGAAGGCTCAGGCGAACCGCGTGACAGTTCGTCAGCCTCCATTACCGCCTGCGGGCTTCTCGAAATGGCCGATCTGGCCGGGGGAGAGGATGCGCTCCGCTACCGCGACCTTGCCCGGCGCATGATGAAGAGCCTGGCTGATGCTTACGCCGTCAAGGATCCAAGTCTGTCCAATGGGCTTGTGCTGCATGGCACCTATTCCAAGAGAACTCCGCACAACACCTGCCGCGGCGAAGGCGTCGACGAGTGCGTGTCCTGGGGTGACTATTATTACATGGAAGCTCTGACGCGCCTGTCGCGCAACTGGTCTTCCTACTGGTGATCGCGTGAGGGGTTGATGGCAAGCATTTCGCTGAAAAAGCTGAACAAGACATTCGGTGCGCTGACCGTGGTGCACGATATCGATCTGGAGATCGCCGACAAGGAGTTCATCATTCTCGTCGGCCCGTCCGGCTGCGGGAAATCCACGACGCTACGCATGATTGCCGGGCTGGAGGAAGTTTCCGGCGGCGAACTTCTGATCGGCACGAGCCTGATGAACGATGTGCCGTCCAAGGACCGCGACATCGCCATGGTGTTCCAGAACTATGCGCTCTATCCGCATATGACGGTCTACAAGAACATGGCCTTCGGCCTGGAACTGCGCAAGGCACCGCGTGATGTGATCGACGCCAAGGTGCAGGAAGCGGCGAAGATCCTCGACATCACCCATCTTCTGAACCGCAAGCCGAAAGCCTTGTCCGGCGGACAGAGGCAGCGTGTCGCCCTCGGGCGCGCCATGGTGCGCAATCCGGAAGTCTTCCTGCTCGACGAGCCGCTCTCCAATCTCGATGCCAAGCTGCGCGGGACCATGCGCGCCGAAATCACCAAGCTGCACAAGCGGCTGGATGCGACCTTCATTTACGTGACGCATGACCAGATCGAGGCCATGACCATGGCCGACCGCATCGTTGTGATGAAGGACGGCCATATCCAGCAGGTGGATACGCCGCAAAACCTGTATGACCGGCCGGTCAACATGTTTGTGGCGGGCTTCATCGGCGCCCCGCAGATGAATCTGCTACCCGCGGTGATCCAGCGAAGCGGCGATGGCTTCACCGCCGAATTCGACGGGCGCGTTCTGCCACTGCCGAAAGCCTTCGATGCCGCCCGCATCACGCCATACATTGGCAAAGAGGTGATGCTTGGCATCCGGCCGGAAAACCTTCACGAACTGGTGCCGGGCGACATCGACCATACAAACACCGCCCCCTTCCCGGCTGTGGTCGAATTGGCCGAGCCCATGGGCTCGGAGGTTCACCTCAACCTCGTGGCTGGCTCCAGGACACTCATTGCACGCGTGTCGCCGCGCTTCAAACCGAAGATCGGCGACATGGTGACACTGACCGCCGACATGACGAATGCGCAGTTGTTCGATCCGCAAAGCGAACGGTCGATCCTCTACTGAGATTGCAAGCAAGGAGCGGCCTATGCAGTGGCTGGAGGCAATGTGGACGAAGGAGGGCAAGGGGATCGACAAGGATGCCCCGAAGCGGACCGGCCTTGCCCTTTTCTTCCAGATCATCGCCCGCGAATGGTGGGAACTGGTGAAGCTGAACCTGCTCTTCATCCTGGCCAGCCTGCCGCTCGTGACATTGCCCGCCGCCACCTTTGCCACAGCCAGCATCTGCCGGGCCATGGTGGAGGATCGCAACGTCTATCTGCTGCGCGATTTCGTGGACGCGTTTCGCCGGCACGCTCTGCGTGCAACCCTGTGGGGCCTGACGACCGGCGCGGTGCTGGCACTTGGCCTCCACGCCATTGTGGCCTATGGCACGGCGGCTCGCGAAAGCCTCATCTATGCAGCACCACTCGCCATCAGTCTGGCGGCAACGGTGTTCACCGGGCTCTCGGCGGTGCATTTCATGGTGCTGAGCGTCACCGCACAGCAACCGCTTTTCCAGACGCTGAAACTTGCGGCACTGGCCAGCCTTTGGCGGCCGTTCCCGCTTCTCGGCGCGCTCGCGTTCACCGCCAGCCTCTGGCTGGCGCATATCCTGTTTTATCCCGTCTCCGTCTTCATGCCGGCGGCGTTCAATTTCTCAGCCGGGGTGTTCGCCGTCATGTTCGGCGCACAGCGGGCCGCGACGCTGGTTCTGGCGCTGCCTGCTCACCGCTCCGGGGAGAAGGAACCGTCTTAAGGCCACCGTGGGAGCGGGGCTCAAACCAGACACAATCAGGGAAGGAGACTTGAGGATGTATCTGGAGACTTTCGGGAGATCAATGAAGGCGGCAGTTGCCGGTTTCACCATGGCAGCCGCGCTGGGAGGCACGGCACTGGCGCAAGGCACAGACCCCGTCACGCTGAAATGGGCGTTGTGGGACTGGGATAAGGTGGCCTTCTACCAGCCGCTGATCGAGGCCTACACGGCAAAGCATCCCAATGTGAAGTTCGAGCATATCGATCTCGGCTCGCAGGACTATACCCAGATGATCTCGACACAGTTGACCGGCGGCTCGACGGATATCGATATTGTCACCATCAAGGATGTGCCGGGTTATGCCAATCTCGTGCGTGCGGGCAATATCGCCCCGCTCAACGAGTTCATGACCTCCCAGAACATTGATCCGGCGCCCTATGGCGGGCTGATCGAGGAACTGACGGTGGACGGCAAGGTCTATGCCCTGCCCTTCCGCTCCGATTTCTGGATTGTCTATTACAACAAGGACATTTTCGACAAGGCAGGCATCGCCCATCCAACCAATGACATGACCTGGAAGCAGTTCGACGAAATCGCCGAGAAGCTGAAGGGCGGCTTTGGTGCCAACAGAACCTATGGTGCGCTTCTGCACACCTGGCGTTCGACGGTGCAACTGCCCGGCATCCAGGATGGCAAGCAGACGCTGGTCGATGGCGATTATGCCTTCCTGCAGCCGTGGTACGAGCGGGCGCTGACCCTGCAGAAGAACGGCACAATTCCGTCTTACGCGTCGCTGAAAACATCCAACACGCATTACTCGGCGCTGTTCTTCAACGGTTCGGTCGGCATGCTTCCGATGGGCACCTGGTTCATCGGCACGCAGATCGCCAAGGTCAAATCGGGTGAATCCAAAAGCGTCAATTGGGGCATTGTGACATTCCCGCATCCGGACGGTGTCGCGGCCGGCACCACGGCCGCGCAGATCTCTGGTCTGGCGGTCAACGCCAATTCCCGGCAGAAGGAAGCCGCGCTCGACTTCATCAAGTTCGCGAGCGGTCCGGAAGGTGCAGAGATCGTTGCTTCGACCGGCACGATCCCGGCGATCCGTTCGGATGATGTTGCCGAAAAGATCGCAGCGCTGCCCGGTTTCCCTGCCGACGACAACAGCAAGGCGGCATTGAAGGCCGGAAAATCCTATCTTGAAATGGCGGTCAATCCGAATGCTGCCCGGATCGAGGTCGTCTTGAACCGCGTCCACGACGCGATCATGACCGACAATGTCGCGATAGATGAGGGCTTGAAACAAATGTCCGATGGCGTGCAGGCCATCAAGTAAACGCACAAGAACGGCCGCAGGCAACCCGCCCGCGGCCGTTTCATCTGATATGCAATGATATGGAATCCTGACCCGTGATCTATGACCCCGCCAAGGCCAACCCGCTGTTTGGAAATCCGTTAAAGACCCGCGCCGATCTGGCCAATGCGGTCAACGGCCTGTTCGAACCTCTGCTTCCTTATTTTTCGGAAGGCGGCGCGCGCGTGCGTTTGAGTGCAGCCGGTGCCATCTTCGATCATGCGGCGGCGGATCTGGAGGGGTTTGCACGGCCGTTGTGGGGCATAGTGCCGCTCGCTGCCGGTGGCGGGCAGTTCGGCCACTGGGACTTATACCGGCGTGGGCTGGACAATGGCACCAATCCCGGACACCCTGAATATTGGGGTGATGTGGCAGACCGCAACCAGCGTCTGGTCGAATTGGCCGCCATCGGTTTTGCCCTGGCTCTGGTGCCAGAGCATATCTGGGAGCCGCAACCGGCGGATGCCAAACAGCGCATCAGCGCATACCTTCTGGCGGCGCGCGAACGCGACTATGTCGACAACAACTGGAAATTCTTCCGCATTCTGACCGATCTCGGGCTGGAGCGGGTTGGCGTTGCGGTCGATGCTGAAAAGACACTCGCCTATCTTGAGGAACTGGAAGCATTCGACATTGGCGGAGGCTGGTATCGCGACGGGCCGGTGCGGCGGGCTGACCACTACATCCCGTTCGCCATGCATTTCTATGGCCTCATCTACACGGTTCTGGCCCGGGGCGACGATGCCCGCAAGGCCCGCATGCGGGCAAGAGCGCAGACGTTCGCCCGCGATATCCGCCACTGGTATGGCCCGGATGGGGCAGCCCTTGCCTTCGGGCGCAGCCAGACCTACCGCTTTGCCGCAGGTGGCTTCTGGGCCTCGCTGGCGTTTGCCGGTCTGGAAGCCCTGCCCTATGGTGAGATCAAGGGCTATTACATGCGCCACATCCGCTGGTGGTCGAAACTTCCGATCGCCGATCGTGACGGCATTCTGTCCGTTGGCTATGGCTATCCCAACCTTCTGATGAGCGAGAGCTACAATTCTGCAGGCTCGCCCTACTGGGCCTTCAAGTTCTTTCTCGCCCTCGCCCTGCCAGAGGATCATCCGTTCTGGTCGGCGGATGAAATCAGCCCGCCCGCTTTTACAGACCCGGTCGCGCTCGAAAAGCCCGGCATGGTGGCCATGCACACGCCCGGCAACATTGTCGTGCTCTCCTCAGGGCAGGAGCACGGCAAGATGCGCGGCTCCAACGAAAAATACGCGAAATTCGCCTATTCGACCCGCTATGCCTTCAACATCGAGGCCAATGACCGGCATTTCGATGCGGCAAGCTTCGACAACATGCTCGGCTTGTCCGATGACGGTGTGCATTTTCGTATGCGCGAAACGCTGGAGGAGGCCCGGATTGCCGGTGACATGCTCTATTCACGCTGGAAGCCCTGGGCAGATGTCACTATCGAGACATGGCTCATTCCGGTCAATCCCTGGCATATCCGCCTGCATAACATCATCACGCCGCGCGCCCTTTCCTCGATTGAAGGCGGCTTTGCCATTGCCCGCGCCGATTTCGCCCGAGATCGCGCTGAAGAGGGCGAAGGCCGGGCGGTGTGGCACGGGCAGGCCGATGTAAGTGCGATTGTCGACCTCGGCAGGGTCAAGCGGCAGGGGCACGCGCATCTGCCGATTGCCAATACGAACCTGATCCATGCCAAGACGAACCTGCCGCAATTGCGGGGTGAACTTGCCGAAGGTGACACATGGCTCGCAACGGCCGTCTGCGCCCTGCCCCTCGATGCGCTGGCAAAGATTTCGATCGAAACGCCCCCGGCCCTGCCGGATATCGCGGAGATAAGGCAGATATTCTCAGCAAGAGGACGGCAGGTGGCAGCTTTCGCCATCTGATGGATGACACCATCCCTCAATGAACCTGGCCCATTGGGGGGGCAAACCCGTGCGGCGCATGAGCCATTTCAAGGCATGATGTGTCCGCACCGGAAGACTTAGCATGAGCCCAGCATGGGCGAAATATTCGGACGCCTTGCGCAGTATCCTGCCGGTCTGGCTCAAATCGCGAATATCGCGGCGCAACGCAAGAGATGTACCCCCTTCCACCTTGAGGTGGACCTGCCCCACCAGAAAGGGCCAGAGATGAAGTGCGGCCCGAAAATATTCAGACCAAAAGAGCCGCCTCTACCATTGCGGCGATGCAGCAAGAAAACTGTATCTGCAAGCATTTCAGGGAGATATCCAGCACGACTTTATTTAGCAGGTTGATTATTTCCTGCTCTGGCTTTTTCTCCTTGGCTTGGCCCTACGGGCTTTGTCTTCAGCGGCTACGCTGCGAGCTTTTCCAGCGCAAGCGGGGAAACGAACACAGCTCAGAAACGCACCATAGCGACCCGACCGTTCGATCAACCACCCATCCTTGCAGTCCGGACACGCCGGGTACCTGGTACTGCACCGGCAAGTAAGATCAGTTGTTCCTTCAGCATGACGCGGCAGACCGCTACCGCAGGACGCACAAGCTGGCAAGACATTTCCACAATGCTTGACATGCTCGCAATGATACCGGATCTGCCCATCCTGCCTTCGGACGTCGAGCAGTCTTCCGCCGCACTCGCCGCACTCGCGGGTCAGTTCCTCTTCCGTCACAGAGGTGACCCCATATGCGGGATCCTTGACCAACTCTGTGACAAAGGATGACGGGCGCGACTTTGAAGCGAGGATTGACAGCGTGTGCCGGGCGCGCGTCATGGCCACATACATAACACGCCGCTCCTCCGCATTCTCGAAGGCCTCAGTCTCGGGTGAAACCAGACTGAGTAGCGGGTCGTCGACCACTTCCGAGGGGAACCCTGCTCGACCACTGTCGGCATTCAAGAGAATGACATGATCGGCCTCAAGCCCCTTGGACGCGTGAATGCTCTTGAAGGTGATGTGCAGTCGCGGAAACCGGCGCTGAAGCTCCCGCATGTCAGGCTCAAGAAAGCGGTACCGCCCCAACAGCAGAACTGTCTCCGTCGTGGCGGGCTCTACCCGGGTGGATAGTCCTTGAAGCACATTGTCCAGTGCGCTCAGGTTCTCGTTCTTCGCCACCATCATGATCCTGATGACGGGTTCTGTAGCCGTTCCGGCGGGAACGATTTGTTTGGAAATCTGAGCAGGGTTCTTCAACACGAAGGATCTGGCCGCATAGGCAATCTGGTCTAAGAAGCGGAATGTACGTCCAAGATCTACCGTTCGGTGCACCCCCGTCTCGCCGCCGAAGCTGCCACCGAATTCAGCGCCGAAGTGCCGCATTAAATGGATGTCAGATCCCGCGAAACGGAAGATCGACTGCCAGTCGTCGCCAACGGCGAAGAGGCGAGCGTCTGGATGCTGGCCCTTCAACGCCTTCACCAACCTAGCCCGGCTCTGAGAGATGTCCTGAAACTCGTCGACCAGGATATGGCGAAATGGGCTCACATATCGCCCTGTCTCGGTGTAGTGCGCGGCCCGCAGGATCATGTCCTCGAAGTCGATCCGTCCGCCAAGCCGTTTCTGATACTCGGCAAAGACAGGAGCGAAGACTGCGAGGAAAGCCTTACCGCGCGTGCCGAGTTTCATCTTCTCAGCCTTGGCTCCACAATCAGATAGAGTATAACCACCGCTCTTAAACTTGCGCAGGAATGTCGCGAGCAATTGTGAAAAAGTGTCGACCTGCGCCATTGCCACGACACGATCGAAAATTGTGTCGGCTTGGCGCGGCATCAGTGTCACATGTGGTGCCAGCTTTTCCGCTAGGCTGATCAACAGGCGCCCTTCCTGCTGTTCGTAGCTATAGGTTTCAATCAGCGTGGTCTCATGCTCGGCGTGAACTTTGCGCTTCCACTCCATGCCCGCCAGATACGCTTCCCGATCCACGAACGGCGCAGTAACCAAACGCCCGGTTCCATCAGGCAGTATCTCACGGCGGACACCGAAGTGTTCTATGTAGACACCACTCCCGGTTAGGCGAAAGTCGGGGCAATACCCCCGGCGTCCGGTTTCATCGATCTTGTGCTCGTATTCGGGCTCGTATTCATATGCGACGCCGTTCTCGTAGAGCCAATTTGCGATCTGCAGTTCTTCATAGCTCTTCACCTTCTCGCCCTGAAGGGTCCGCAGGTCCTGCTTCTCCAGATGGCTGTAATAGGCGTGCTTCGTCTTGAAATCCCACTCGGTCTTGGGCTCCACCAGGAAGTGGGCAAACCACTGGACAATGACTCTCGACACTTCTGTCAGCGCATGGACAAGATCCCTCAGGATCTGCTTGATCAGGTTGGTGAATGCTAGGTCGTCAGTCGCGTGGTCGGCCAGAGGTGGCTTGCGGCCTTCCACTAGGCCGATGATATCGTAAGCGATGGCATGAAATGTCTGGGCTACGATCGGTACACCGGAACGCGCCTCGACACGCTCTGACATTTCCGCTGCCGCGTTCTTGGCAAAGGCCAGCAACAGGATCTCTTCCGGCCGGCGGATACCGGCTTTGACGAGATAGGCGGCCTTGGCCGTAATAACACTCGTCTTGCCAGAACCGGCCCCAGCAAGAACCAGCGTGGCGTCTTCGTCAACAACAACCGAAAGCCGCTGTTCGGGTGTGAGCGGTTTGCTTTCAATCGTATCGAAGAACTCTTTCCAGCGTTCCAATTCGCCCGTGATAAAGGAGTCGATAGCAGCCGAGCGCATGGCTTTTGGCTTTTCGACGAAACTCCTGATCCGCGACACACACGCTGCCGCTTCTGGACCTATAGCGTCCGGGTTGAGCTTCGACAGAAGTGAATCATCCAGCGCCTTCGCATCATTCCACAGAGAGGCGAGCAGACAGGCTGCAGGATAGACTGTTGGCCTTCCCATATCGGCGATCCGGGTATGAAGATTGGCCAAGCGATCCCCCTCCCGCTCCAGAGCCTGGAGGTTGAAAGCAATCCAAGCAGCTTTTACCTCGTCAGAGAAGGAGCAAGCATCCGGAAACCGTGCGCCACCCAACAGGAACTCGCGCCTCCCAGACGCCAAGAATTTGCAAGAAGCGCCAAACACCCCCCTGTCCACCGATGGTGGGGAGATCAATTCCTCAAGCGAAACCGTCGATATCGCGCCGCGCTGCATGATAAGCAGGTCCAGTCCAGAAAGCTCAATTGCGCGGGCGCTGTGTGAGAATAGGTTGGTGAGAAGCCCTAGGAGAGGGTGCTGCCGCAGTCTGGTCAATATGTCCGCCCTGATCTCATCCCGATCATCTCCTTCGCACTGCCGTAGCGCGCTAGACAATGATTTCACTTTCACAGCAAACTTAAATTCTTCTGAATCTACGTGCGCTCTTCAGGCAATGGCAATCTACCGGAAATAATTCCCGCTCCGAGTGAACAGATGGGGTCCGTGAGTCCCCCCTCCCCTTGGGTGCGGCCATGGCAAGCCCCGCCTCATCCCCCTTCTGCGCTCATGATCCAGCCGCGGAAGGACAGGGCGGCGTAGAAGAGGGATGGCGTCTTGAAGCCGGCTTCCCGGAAACAGTCTTCTTCTTCCGCCGGAGAGAGCAGCGGCAGGCGCTCCGCCATGGCTTTGGCCGATGCTGCGGCCTTGTGAGGATCCGCGGTTGCGCCTGCGGCAAAGGCGGCGGAGCGGGCCAGCCAGGTCTCGGGCTCGCCGCCGGGGCTGGTGTGGTGGGCCGCAACGAAGATGCCGCCCGGCTTGAGGCGGCTGCGAACGTCCCGCAAGGTCTGGAGCCTTTCGGCTCTGCTGAGGAAATGCAGCGTCAGAAGGCACACGGCCCCGTCAAAAGGGCCAAGGGGGGCGTCAATGGCGGTGCCCAGAATGAGCTCTGCCCGCTCCGCGCAGCCGGAAAGTGTCTGCCGGGCGATGTCCAGCATGGCGGGCGATGGATCGACACCCGTAAACCGCCAGTCCGGCTGCACCTGCGCCATGGCCCGGATTTCCAGCCCGCCGCCTGCCCCCACCACCAGAATGTGTGCCGCGCGGCGAGCCTTTTCGGCAATGAGCAGTGCCGTCATCTTGTGAAGATCCGCCAGTCCCGGCACCTTGCGGGGCGTATCGCGCAGGTAGGAGGCGACGGCGGCCGGGTCCATGAAGGAATTGGGCGTGCGGGTCATGGGGCATCCTTTCATGTAACTTTAACTGATACATAACACGGCATTTCCTCACGTATCAACAACTGATACATGTTATGCAGCCGCATGACGGCCGGTGCAGAGGCAGGTGATGAACAAGGACACGAGGCTTTCGGACGTGCTGCATGTGCTCCTGCACATGGGACAGGTCGAGGAACCATTGACCTCGGAGGTTCTGGCCCGGAGCATGGGCACCAACCCGGCCGTCTTCCGCAGGACCATGGCGGGCTTGCGCAAGGCGGGCTATGTCACCTCCGGCAAGGGCCACGGCGGAGGCTGGCAGCTGGCCCGGCCGCTTGGCGAAATCACGCTGCTTGCCGTCTATGAGGCGCTCGGCCGGCCGGCGCTTTTCGCCATCGGCTCCCGCAGCGCCCATCCCGGCTGCATGATCGAACGGAACACCAATGCGGCCCTGGCCGGCACCCTGCACAATGCGCAGAGCCTGCTGCTTGCCCGGTTCGCCGAAGTGACGCTGGATCAGCTCATGCCCCAGCCTCAGGAAGCGTCGTCCGGCGCGTGCGGCAACGGGGCACCTGCTGCCGGGGGCGCGGCTCTTCCCACCCAGAAGGGGGCCTGATCTGGCCCCGCAGATGCGGCCAGTGCACGAGACTTGAAGGAAGTATCAGATGCTGCGGGACATGAGCGATACACTGGCCTTCATCGAGGTTGCCGAGCGGGGCAGCTTTACGGCGGCGGCCGAAAGCCTGCGGACATCCAAGGCACGGGTCAGCAAGAAGGTGCAGGATCTGGAGCAGCGGCTGGGGGTCAAGCTTTTCCACCGCACCACCCGCACCATCCGGCTGACAGAGGCCGGGACGATCTATTTCGAACGGTGCCGGGGCCTCGTCCGCCTCATTTCCGATGCGGAAAGCGCCGTCGAACAGGTGCATGGCACGCCGTCAGGCTGGCTCAGAGTAACAGCGCCGCACTGGCTGGCCACCAGAACCCTCGCCCCGCTTCTGGCCGGGTTTCGCGAAACCTATCCGCAGGTCAAACTGCAGCTGCTGCTCGACCACGGCATCAGAAATATCGTGCACGAGAACATCGACGTGGCCTGCCGCCTCTGGAACGGCCAGATGCCGGATTCCAACCTCGCCGCCCGGCGTCTCGCCGATATCGGCACGGGCCTTTACGCGTCGCGGCACTATCTGGAACGGCGCGGCACGCCCGATCATCCTTCGCAATTGAAGGACCATGACTGCCTCGTGACGCAGCTGTTCTACGGCAGGCCCGAGCATTCCTGGCCGCTGATGGCTGAGAATGATGTTGCCGACTATCCGATCAACCCGGCGGTTGTTGCCTCGGACCCGGAAGCCTTGCTGGAGTTTCTGGTCAGGGGGCAAGGCATTCAGCTGACAAATCCCTATCTGGTGCGCGCCGCAGTGGAGGCCGGCGAGGTCGTCCGCATCCTCCCGCAATGGTCCGGCCCGGACGCCACCTTGTATGCCGTCAGAGCGGGCGGCCGGGTTCAGCCTCTCAAGGTGAGAGCCTTCATCGACTACCTGACGGAGCATCTTGGTGAAGTCCTGCAGTTGCCCTGACCCACCGGAAAACACCGCCCGGGACCGCCGCTTGTCAACGATCGATTGTAACCGGATTCTTGACAGTGAGATCCAGCTTCACCGGCTAATCCCCGGCACTGCCAGCCCCTAGCTTCACCCGGCACACGCTGCATGGCCCTGAAGGGCGCAGGCAGCGTCATTGTTCCGACGGAGCTTTTCATGAACAGCATCACGAGACGGGGCGTCCTGAAGGGCGCTTCGGTTCTGGCCACAGCCGCAGCGCTTCCCAATCTCCCCTCCTCCGCCTTCGCGGCGGCGCCAAAGCAGCATTTCCAGGCACCCGGCTTTTACCGGATGGCGCTTGGCGATCTGGAAATCACGGCCCTTCTGGACGGCACGCTGCCGCTGCCTCTGCCGCAGATGTACCGGGATGTCATGGCGCAGGACGCAGCCGGGCTGCTCCGCAGGGCATACCGGGACATTCCGACCGACACATCGGTCAACGCGTTTCTGGTCAATGATGGCGCGCGGCTCGTCCTCATCGATGCGGGCACCGGGCACTATCTGGGTGCAGAAGCCGGGCATCTGATGTCCAATCTCGAGGCCTCCGGCTACACCGCCGCCCAGGTCGATCATGTCATCCTGACCCATGTCCACACAGACCATACCGGCGGGCTCATCCGCGACGGCAAACCCGTGTTCGAGAATGCAACCCTTCATGTTCCAAAGCGTGAGCTGGACTTCTGGCTGGAAACGCCCGCAGCTGCTCGGCCTGAAGGCCTGAACCCGCAGCTTTTTCAGGAAGCGGAGGAGTGCCTGCGGCCTTATCTGCAGCAAGGCCGGGTGGCGCCCTTTGAAGATGATGCGGAGGTCATCGCGGGCTTCCGCTCGATCCTGCGGCCCGGACATACGCCCGGCCACAGCTCCATCGTGGTGGAAAGTGGCGGCCGGAAGCTGGTGTTCTGGGGCGATATCACCCATGGCGATATCGTTCAGTTCAAACAGCCGGAGGTGACCATCGAGTTCGATGTGGACGGACCTGGCGCCGTTGCCTCCCGCAGGAAAGCCTTCGCCGAAGCCGTCAGAGAAGGATACCTCGTCGCCGGTGCACACATCGCATTTCCCGGGATCGGGAATGTCCTGCAAGAGGGCCAGCACTTCGGCTGGATCCCGGTGAACTACTCGGATGGCGAGGGCGGGATCGTCCGGTAACCGCCATCGGTACCAAGGCGCCCGGAGTGCGGGCGCCTTGGATTTCAGGAGTGGTCCGGATCAGGACAGGTGATGCGGCTTGGTCATGCCGTAGACCGGAGTGTCGAGGCCCACGTGCCGGGCCTTCAGCTGCAGCGAGAGATATTGCGAGTAGTGGCGGGACTGGTGCAGGTTGCCGCCGTGGAACCACAGCGCCTCCTGCTGCACCGGCTTCCACATGTTGCGCTGCTCGCCTTCCCAGGGTCCGGGATCCTTGGTGGTGTTGGAGCCAAGCCCCCAGCACTTGCCGACCTTGTCCGCCACCTCACGCGAGATGAGATCGGCGGCCCAGCCGTTCATCGAGCCATAGCCGGTGGCATAGACCAAGAGATCTGCGGGCAGCTCCGTGCCATCCTTCAGCACCACGGCGGTTTCGCTGAGATGCGACACGTCCACGCCGGACTTCAGCTTGATCGAGCCGTCGATGACGAGATCGCAGGCGCCCACGTCAATGTAATAGCCTGAGCCGCGGCGCAGGTATTTCATGAAAAGGCCGGAGCCATCATCGCCGAAATCAAGCATGAAACCGGCCTTCTCGAGCGCTGCATAGAAATCTGCATCCTGCTCGCGGATCTTGTCATAGATCGGGATCTGGAACTCATGCATGATCCGGTACGGCAGCGAGGCGAAGATGAGATCGGCCTTGCGGGTCGTCATGCCGCCCTGCACCGCACGCTCGGAGTAAAGGTCACCCAAGCCGATTTCCATCAGCGAGTCCGACTTGACGATATGGGTGGAGGAGCGCTGCACCATGGTGACATCGGCACCCGCTTCCCACAGCGCGGCGCAGATGTCATGCGCCGAATTGTTGGAGCCGATAACGACGACCTTCTTGCCGGTATAGGCATCCGGCCCCGGATGCTGCGAGGAATGCTGCTGCTCGCCCTTGAACACATCCTGTCCGGGGAATTTCGGCACATTGGGCTTGCCGGACATGCCGGTGGCCAGCACCAGCTGCTTTGGCCGCAGCACCACTTCCTCTCCAGCGCGGTCGACGACGACGGTCCATTCGCCGGTCTTCTCGTCATAGTGCGCCGACTTGGCCGTGGTGGAGCCCCAGTAATTCAGCTCCATCACCTTGGTATACATCTCCAGCCAGTCGCCCACCTTGTCCTTGGGCGTGAAGACGGGCCAGTTCTCCGGGAACGGGATGTAGGGCAGATGGTCGTACCAGACCGGATCATGCAGGCAGAGCGACTTGTAGCGCTTGCGCCAGCTGTCGCCGGGCCGCTCGTTCTTTTCGATGATGATGGCCGGCACACCCAGCTGGCGCAGGCGCGCACCCAGGGCGATGCCGCCCTGCCCGCCGCCGATGATCACCACATAGGGCTGCACCGAATAGCCGAGTTCGGCCGTCTCCGCCTCGCGCTTTTCCTTCCAGGTCTTGCGGTTGCGGTCATGGCCATGCTCGGCGCCCATGGGGCGGCGGAAGCCTTTCGGCTCTTCATGCCCCTTCAGCTCCGTCATGGTGGTGAGCAGGGTCCAGATCAGCCCGTCCTTGAGGCGGATATGGCCATAGCCGCGCGCCGCGCCGGTTTCGAACTCGAACCAGCCTTCGGTGACACCGCCCGCCTCGGATGCGGCCTCCTTGCTGTCCTGCACGAAGCCGGAGGGTTTGATGGCGGCCAGCTGGCGGGTGAGCATGCTGCGGATCTCGCCGTGGCCTTCCAGCGTCTTCAGGTTCCAGGTGAAGGTCACAAGGTCACGCCAGTAGCATTCGGCCTGAAACAGGTTCACGGCGGCCTCTATGTTGCCGCTCTCCAGCGCCTTGCCGAGCTTGGCAAGGGCGGTATCGATCTTCGTTGCGGGGCTGGTATCAAGCATGTCATCTCCTCCATGAGTGCTTGTGGTTTGCAAGGCGGCATGCCCCCGTTGCGGGGGCGCGCCGGGATCGGACCGGCCGGCGCCGCCCAGGCTCCTCTCCCGGGCAGGCGCAGGCCGGAGATCATTATTTCGACAGGTCGATCAGGATCTTCAGCTGCGTGCCTGCCGGATCGAGCAGCACGTCGAAGCCTTCCTTCACCGCCGTGTCGAGCGTGATGCGCTTGGTGACGATCTTCGTGGCCGGCAGCAGGCCGGAGGCGATCAGGCGGATGACGCGCGGCCAGTAGTGGGTCGGATAGGCCCAGGAGCCCTTGATCTCCAGATCACGGAAGGTGACCTGGAACCAGTCGAGCGGGTTGTCATGCGGATGCAGGCCCGTCTGCACGACGACGCCCTGCTTTCGCACCGCATCGGCGCAGGCCTTCAGCGCGTGTTCATTGCCGACGCATTCGATGGCCACATCACAGCCCACCTGCCCCTCGGTCAGCGAGCGGACCACATCGCCCACCTTGTCACGCTTGGGGTTGATGGTGATGACGCCGGGCAGCACACCCTTGGCCAGCTCCAGCCTTGCATCGTTGAGATCGGAGACGAAGAGCTGCGTGGCACCGGCGGCACGGGCGGCAAGCAGCGTCAGCATGCCGATGGGGCCTGCGCCCGTCACCAGCACGCTGTTGCCCGCCGTCACCCCGCCCCGGTCGCAGGCATAGACGGCAACCGCCGTGGGCTCGACGAGCGCGGCCTCTTCATCCGTCATTTCATCGGGGATTTTCTGGACATTGTACTCGTTGACGAGAGCGGCCTCGGCCATGCCGCCGCCATCCCAGCTGAGGCCGACAAGGGCGAGCTGCGGGCTGAGGTGGAACAGCCCGCGGTCGGCGAAGTAATCGCCCGAACGCGGCATGACGAGCGGCTGGATCGACACCCGGTCACCGGGCGCAACCGAAGTGACACCGTCCCCGACGGCTTCGACAACGCCGCCGAATTCATGGCCGAGAACCTGCGGGCCATGGGCGCCGGTGAAGGGATGCGGCTCGGTGGGAATGAAGATCGGGCCGTAGCTGTATTCGTGCAGATCGGTGCCGCAGATGCCAACGAACCGGTTGCGGACGAGCACCTGTCCCGGTCCCGGCTTTTTCGGCTCGGGAATGTCCTCAAGCCGCAAGTCCTGGGCTGCATGAAATCTGAGCGCGCGCATGTTTCCTCCTGTGGCTGCTTCTTGATGCCAGGGGGAATTGCAACGGCCGTGCCAGCGCACACGGCGGGAAGGCGGACTGAGAATGCAGGATTTTCAGCGCCTGTGGTGGCAGCAAGCGCCGCAGGTGTGGCGCAACAGCTGCGGCGCACGCCACAGTGCGGCGGTTGATCGCGAGGCGCTGAGATGCAGACAGATCAGCGCACGTGATAACCGGAGCAAGCCTCTACTCCGCGCTTCAGCTTCACCGCTCTGCAAGCGAGTGGGTCCCGGATCTCCGCTCCGCTGCGTCCGGGACGACGCCGGGTGTGTGGCGCGGCTCGGGCTGAGGCTGCGCCACAATCGCGCCCATCACAGGCTCCGATCCGTCCTAATGCGGGCGGCCGATGCCCAGGCGCCTCATCCGGCGGTGCAAGGTGGTGCGGTCGATGCCGAGCCGCCGTGCAGCTTCAGAGACATTGCCCTTGCAGGCGGAGAGCATGGCGCGCAGTTCGTCCCCGTCATTGCCTTCTGCGATAGCATGGGGCGAAAGGGTCAGCTGCTCCGGCAGGTCCTCCACCCCGATCACGCCATCCTCGCAAAGGGCAGCGGCAAAGGCGATGGCATTGTCGAGCTCGCGGATGTTGCCCGGCCAGGAATGGGCGAGCACCAGCACTCTGGCCTCCGGCGAAAGCCGCAAGGGGCGCCCCCCGGCGGCATGCTTTTCAAGGAGCCGGGCGAGCAGCCAGGGAAAGTCCTCCCGCTCGGACAGCGGCGGCAGCGGCAGAACGGCGGCATTCAGCCGGTAATAGAGATCCTCGCGGAAACGGCCTGCCGCAACAAGGGCCGCCAGTGGCCGGTGAGAGGCGGAGATGACGCGGAAGCTGATCTTGCGCGGCACGGAGCCGCCCACGGGCAGAACCTCGCCTTCCGCCAGCACCCGGAGCAGCCGGCTCTGCGCCGCAAAGGGCATGTCGCCGATTTCATCCAGGAACAGCGTGCCGCCGCTCGCCTCTTCCACCAGCCCCTTGCGCCCCTTGGCAAGCGCTCCGGTGAAGGCGCCCGGCGCATAGCCGAACAATTCGCTCTCGATCAGCTGTTCGGGAATGGCGGCGCAGTTGACGGCGACGAACCGGCCGGAAACGCCGCTGACCTCATGGATGATCCGCGCCAGATGCTCCTTGCCGGTGCCTGTCTGCCCCTGAAGCAGCACAGGCAGGCGCGCAGGCGCCAGCTTCATGACCTTGCGCCGCAGGCTGTCCATGGCCGGACAGGCGCCGCCCAGCCGGCTCAGCGCGGGCACGGCACGCGGCAGGCGGGCCGTTGGCTGGCCTGCAATGCGCTGCTGCGGCTCGATGGCATGGGCATAGAGGAACGCGCCGCCGCGCAGGGCAATCCTGCGGTCCTGCGGCAGGCTGGCCCGGGTCAGCGAAGCCAGTTCGCCAAACTCCGCGTCAAAGAAATCCGTGACCAGTTGCCCCAGCAGCAGTTCGGGCCTGCGCCAGTCGAGACCACGCGAGGCGGCCAGAAGCTTTGCGCCGCCATGCGTCATGCCGGTGATGCGCCCTGCCCCGTCAACGGCAATCGCCGCTTCCGGGTCCACATCGAGAAACTCCGGCGCTCCGGCAAAGCGCAGCACCAGATCGTGGCGGCTGCTGGCCATCAGGTTGGCCAGCTCGATCCGCCGCACCGTGGAGGACACCAGATGGCGCGCCATATTCTGGCTGGCCTTGAGGATCGGCGAACTCAGCAGCGAAATGTCGAGAACGGCCGCAAGCGCGCCCTGCGTGTCATAGATCGGCGCAGCAGTGCAGGAGAGCGGCGTGTGGGTGATGTCGAAATGGTCGGTCTGGTGGATCGTCAGCGGCTCGCCGGTGGTGATGCAGGCCCCCACCGCACAGGTTCCGGCACGCGGCTCGGACCATTCGGATCCCAGATAAAGCCCTGCCTTGCGCAGGTTGTTGTTGAAGGACGGATCGCCCAGAAACTCGACGGTGACGCCCTGCCGGTCGGAAAGAAGCAGGACATAATTCTGCTCCGCCACCTGCCGGTAGAGCCGCTCCAGACCGGATCTTGCGATATGCACCAGATCCTCGGCCTGCTGCCGGTGCTCGCGCAGCCGCGTCTCGGACACGATCACCGCCTCCCGCGCCTTGGCCGGATCAAGCTGATAGGTCTCGAGGCAGCGCCGCCAGGAGGCAACGACCACGGCATCCCTGCCCGTGTTGCTGCCCTGCCCGACGCGCTCGATTTCCTTGATGTGATCGGAAAAGCCCATCAAATCACCAGCCCCTCCGGACTGCCTCCCGTGATCTTTGGCCCGATCATAGCCGGGATTGTCTGAAGTGCCTAATCATCGCAGCCTCGTCCTCTAGCCCCGTCAGAACAGGACACAACCCAGCTCAGAAGGGCCATGGCTGGCGCCGCCGGTGAGGAAGCCGCGGCCCGGGATCACGAATCTAAGCCCTTTGCAGGGATAAAATGCTTGTATCAGGTTCAAAAACGGAAAGATTCAAAACTGTTTTTCCGGCTGAAACCCTGCGTATTTTTGCTCCAGCTCATGTTTTTCAAAAACAAAAATTGACAAACCGGCGCGCAACTCGTATGTATTTTTCATCGATATCTTTTTTGCTGAGCTTTGGTTATCACGCGATCAACATCGCGCTGAACGAACACTCCCTCTAAAGCATCGTTATCACCGCTTGCAGGCCTCCGGGCTTGCGGCTTTTCTCTATGCTATGAAAGGGTTCATCATGACCACTGGCACAGTAAAATGGTTCAATTCCACCAAGGGTTTCGGTTTCATCGAGCCTGACAATGGCGGCCCGGACGCCTTCGTCCACATCTCGGCCGTCGAACGGTCCGGCATGCGCGAAATCGTGGAAGGTCAGAAGCTTTCCTATGACATGGAGCGCGACAACAAGTCGGGCAAGATGTCTGCCTGCAATCTGCAGGCCGCCTGATAGATCCGGGATCTGCTTTCCCTTGACCACGGATGTACTGGCATTGCCGAAAGCATGAGACCAAACAAGGTCAGGCAGTTTGCCTGGCCTTTTTTGTTGCCCGCAGCAGCGGGCAACGTCCGGAAGGATCCCCATGACCGACAAGCACAGCAAGTCCCGCCAGCAGGCGGAAACGGCTTTTGGCCGGGAACAGTCGCAGTTCTTTGCCCGCACCCGTGCCTTTGAAGAGCTGGATGCGATCACCGCCGCCCGAGACGAAAAGACCCTGAGACTGCGGGAAGCACGGCTTGCCAGGGAACTGAGCGAGAGCCTGGCAGTTGCTGCCAAGTCTCCCGCCAAACGGACCAAACGAACCTGACCGCGAGGCCCGCTGCACCGGCAGCTGGTGACCTTGCATGAAAAAGCCAAGGCGGAACCGCCAGATGGAGTGAAGACTTGAGAGACATGACGAACAACGGCCATTCCGGCCGCCGCAGCACCGCTTCCGACGCGAAGGCAGCCCTTGTGCAGGCTTACCGCGCCGCAAAGGAAGCAGCCGGGCCGGAGCGCGAAGCAAAGCAGGCCGAGCGGATCAGGATCGCGGAAGCCCGTGATGCACGCCGGGCCGAACGCGCACAGGCAAAGCTGGATGAACAGAACCGGGCCGCGAACGAAGCCGCCCTCAAGGCCGCCGAAGCGGAGGCCGCAGCCAGAGCCGAAACCGAAGCGCGCGAACTGGCCGACAGGAACCGCGCCGCCCGCGTTATGGAAGACGAAGCCGCCCGCAAGGCCGAGCGTGACCGGCGCTACGCCAACCGGAAAGCCCGTCAGGCCTGACGCCTCCGGACCTCCCCCTCTCTCATACCAAGGCTTCTGGTGCCGACGCATCACGGGCCTGACCCGTTCTCAATGGGTGAAGCTTATCGGGAATTGATATAAGCCCCGGTGCGCAAGCGGCGCCGGGGCCCGATGCAAGCCGTTCCGCTCACCCGCGCCCGCCGCCCGCGATGGCAGCCTTTGCACGCCTTGCCTTCAGATACGGCCATATGATGCTGAACAGAGCCAGTGCCAGCAGCAGCGCCGAGACAGGTCTTGTGAAGAAGGCCAGCACGGCTGCATGCAGGTCCCGATGGGGCCAGATCAGCCTGCGTCACCTTTGCCGCTCCGCAGGCTGAGCCTTATACCAAGGCTTTCGATGCTGACGCATCACGCCTTGAAATTGCTCAAGCGCCGCACGGGCTTGACCGGCTCTCAGCGCCCGGTCTTCTCGCGCCATTCGGCGTATTTGGCGAGGTTCTCTTCCTTCGTCGCCGGATAGAGGCCGATGATCGCAGCCCCACCCTTCACCTGCTCCAGAACAAAGTCCTCGAAGCTCTCCATGCCGGTGCATTCATCGGCAATTTCGTCGGCAAGATGAGCCGGAATGACCATCACGCCATCGCCATCGCCGAGCATCACGTCACCGGGAAACACCGGAGCATCGCCGCAGGAAATCGGCACGTTGAGGTCAAGGGCCTCGTGCAGCGTCAAATTTGTCGGAGCGCTGGGGCGCTGGTGATAGGCGGGCATGTCCAGCTTGCCGATGCCCTCCGCATCACGGAAGCCGCCATCGGAGACGACGCCTGCGCAGCCGCGCATGGCAAGGCGGGTGATCAAGATCGACCCGGCAGAAGCGGCGCGTGCGTCCTTGCGGCTGTCCATCACGAGCACGAAGCCCGGCGGGCAGGTTTCCATCGCCACCCGCTGCGGATGATCGGCGTTGCGGAAGACGGTCAGCGGATTGCGGTCTTCACGGGCGGGAATATAGCGCAAGGTGAAGGCCTGCCCGACCATCGTCTCTCCCTTCCAGTTGATCGGGGAAACGCCCTGGACGAACTGGTTGCGCAAACCGCGCTTGTACAGGGCCGTGGCGACGGAAGCGGTCGAAACCTTCTTCAGTTTCTCGCGTGTTTCATTGGAAAGGACATAGCTGGTCATGATGACACCTCAGAGCAGATTGTTGTCTGACAGAAAGCGGTTGAGACGTTCGGACTGCGCCTTGGTCAGAGGCCATGCAGAGGGCGGGCGCGTGGGGCCGCAATCCAGCCCCTGGGCGATCAGGGCGGATTTGACGCCGGTGACATTTGTCCCCGCCATTTCCTCGGCGCGAATGTCCTCGAACACCTTCATGCCAGCAATCAGCGCATTGGCCACGGGGTAATTGCCAGCCTCCAGCGCCGCATGGATGGCCATGGACCGCTCCGGCCAGACATTGATGAGGCCAGAGGTGAAGCCACGCGCACCGACGGCATAGAAGGTGGGCGCCCAGACCTCGGCAAGCCCGCCAACCCAGACGATTTCCGGATCACAGGCCGCCTTCGCTTCGGCAAGGCGCTGCGGGTTAGGCGTGGCCCACTTCACCCCTCTCACGCCCGGCAGGGCGCAAAGGCTGGCGATGGCTGCCGTGCCGATGGCATCGTTGCGCAGATAGAGCATCATCGGCAGGCCGCCGGAGGCATCCTCGAGCGCCTTCAGATAATCCACGATGCCGCGCGGCGCGACGAAGGGATCCGGCGGCTGATGCACCATGAGCGCAGCCGCCCCTGCCTCAGCCGAAACCTTTGCCAGCCGCACCGCATCCCGGATGCCGCGCCCTGCTCCGGCGAGCACCGGCGCACGGCCGCCAACCATGGCCACAACCTCCCGCACCATGGTGCAGGCCTCGTCCGTGGTCAGAGCGTAGAACTCACCCGTGTTGCCATTCACCACCGGCATATGGACACCGGCGCCAAGGGCCCGGTCAATGACGGGAAGGAGCCGCCGGGGGGCGATGTCCCCCGCCTGATCGTAGGGCGTGACCAGAATGCCGGAGATGCCGGTGAGTGCCTGAGCGAGCGTAGCCGCCATGTCTGCCTCCTAGTAAATGTCCGGCTCACCGGCCGCGCGTCCGAAGCCGCGCTCAAGAAAATCAAAGTCGCAGCCCTTGTCGGCCTGCGTCACGTGTTTGGAGAACATCCAGCCCCAGCCCCGCTCGAACCTGGGCTCCGGCGCGGTCCATTCGGCCCGGCGGCGTTCAAGTTCGGCTTCATCCACCAGCATGTCGAGGCGGCGCGCAGGCAGATCGAGGCGGACGGTATCGCCATTGCGCAGCAGCGCCAGCGGCCCGCCGATATAGGCTTCCGGCGCAGCATGCAGCACGCAGGCGCCATAGGATGTGCCGGACATGCGGGCATCGGAGATGCGCAGCATGTCGCGGTGGCCCTGCTTGATCAGTGCCTTGGGGATCGGCAGCATGCCCCATTCGGGAAAGCCGGGGCCGCCGAGCGGACCGGCATTGCGCAGCACCAGCACATGGTCCGGCGTCACGTCGAGGGTCTCGTCATCGACGGCTTTCTTCATTTCGGGATAGCTGTCGAAGACCAGCGCCGGGCCTTCATGCACATGGAAGCGCGGATCGCAGGCCGCCGGCTTGATGACCGCGCCGGACGGGCACAGATTGCCGCGCAGAACCGCGAGCGAACCCTCATGATAGACCGGGTTGGAAAGCGGGCGGATCACGTCGTCATTGTAGACTTTCGCGCCTTCCAGGTTCTCCCCCATGGACCTGCCGGTCACGGTCATCGCATCGAGAGCCAGCCGGTCGCGGATCTGCGCCATCAGCGCCCGCAGACCGCCTGCATAGTGGAAGTCCTCCATCAGATAGTCCTTGCCGGACGGGCGCACATTGGCAATCAGCGGCGTGACACGGCCAAGCTCGTCAAGGTCGTCAAGGGTCAGATCGACACCGGCACGCCGGGCCATGGCGATCAGATGCACCACGGCATTGGTCGAGCAGCCGGTCGCCATCGCCACGACGGCGGCATTGCGCACCGAGGCCGTGGTGACGATCTGATCCGGCGTCAGATCCTCCCACACCATCTCCACGATGCGGCGGCCGCATTCAGCCGCCATGCGCTGGTGGCCGGAATCAACCGCCGGAATGGAGGAGGCGCCCGGCAGCGTCAGCCCCATGGCGTCGGCGATGGCGGTCATCGTGCTGGCCGTTCCCATGGTCATGCAGACGCCCGGAGAGCGGGCGATACCGCCCTGCACGCCGGTCCATTCCGCGTCGGAGATATTCCCGGCGCGCCGCTCGTCCCAGTATTTCCAGGCATCCGAGCCGGATCCCAGATGCTGTCCGGCATAGTTGCCGCGCAGCATTGGCCCTGCCGGGAGATAGATCATCGGCACGCCAGCCGTCAGGGCGCCCATCACCAGCCCCGGCGTGGTCTTGTCGCAGCCGCCCATCAGCACCACGCCATCCAGTGGATGCGAACGGATCATCTCCTCCGTCTCCATCGCCAGCATGTTGCGGTAGAGCATCGAGGTGGGCTTGGTGAAGCTTTCATCGACCGAGAGCGACGGCATCTCGACGGGGAAACCGCCTGCCATCAGCACGCCACGGCGCACATCCTTGGCCCTCTCGCGGAAGTGCGAGTGGCAGCTGTTCAGCTCGGACCAGGTGTTCAGAATGCCGATCACCGGACGGCCGATGAACTCTTCCGGCGCGTATCCGAGCTGCATCATGCGGGAACGGTGGCCGAAACTGCGCAGGTCATCAGGCGCGAACCAGCGGGAGGAACGCAAGGTTTCAGGGGTTTTTCTGGGCCGCGGGGTCATTCTGGCGTCCTTTTTTAGTCTATGCTTGTTTGTGTGCTGATGGGGCGCGTGCAAAGGAGACGGTGGCCTCACCTGCTGCAGGAGAGTTTTCAGCCATGCTCATGCCCCCTCACCTGCAGTCCGCCGGGGAGCCGGCCGGATGCCGCGATAGATCTGCCAAAGCACCGACAGCGCCGCAAAGCCGAGGAAGGTTGCCGATATCGGATTGGTCAGGAAGCCGGTGAACTCCCCTTGCGAAAGCTGCAGCCCCCGGCGGAAGTTGGTTTCCGCCATCGGCCCGAGAATGAAGCCGATGATGAAGGGCGCCGTGGGAATGCCTGCCTTGACGAAGGCGTAACCAAGCAGGCCGAAGCCGAGAACCGCCCAGACATCAAAGATGCGGCTGGCGAGCCCAAAGGCACCCACGACACACAGAACCAGGATCACCGGTAACAGGATGTGCTTGGGGATGGCCAGAAGCCTGATGAACACCCGCAGCCCGTAGAATTCCACCACCAGCATCATGATGGCCGACAGCGTCAGCGCTGCAAAGATCGTGTAGACAAGCGGGCCTTGCGTGATGAACAGCATCGGCCCCGGCTGGATGCCGTGGATCATCAACCCGCCCAGCAGGATGGCAGTCACGGCATCGCCGGGAATGCCGAGCGTCAGAAGCGGAATGAGGGCACCGCCGATGCCTGCATTGTTCGCGGTCTCCGGCGCAACGATGCCTTCGATCGAGCCCTTGCCGAACTTCTCCGGCGTCTTCGACCGGCTCTTGGCAGCGATATAGGCGAGAATGTTCGACGTACCCGCGCCAATGCCCGGCAGAATGCCGATGCCGACACCGATCAGCGCAGAGCGGAAAGCATTGGGAATCTGGCCAAGGAATTCCTTCACGCTGAAGCCAAAGCCGCGGATGCCTTTCATCACCGGCATCACGATCTTTTCGGCAGACCTTGCCCGGCCAGCCTCCGCCACCTTGATGACCTCGGCAATGGCGAACATGCCGACAAGGACGGTGAGGATCGAAAACCCGGCGTTGAGTTCCACCTGTCCGAAGGTGAAGCGGCGGATCGCCTCCACCGGGGCGATGCCGACCGTTGACACGGCAAAGCCAAAGAGACCGGAAAAGATGCCGGTTACCATCGACCCGCTGGAGAGGCTGGCAATCAGCGTCAGCGAAAAGACGGCGATGGCGAAATACTCATGCGGCCCGAAGGACAGGGCCACCCTTGCGAGCGACGGCGCAATGAACATCAGCGCGGCGATCGAGAAAATCGTGCCGATGAAGGAGAACACGATGGCGACGCCCAGAGCCTTTGCCCCCTCGCCCTTTTCCATCATCGGACAGCCGTCGAATGTCGTTGCAATCGAGGACGGCGTGCCGGGGATCTTCAGCAGGATGGCTGAAATCAAGCCGCCCGACGTCGCCCCGACAAAAAGCGCCACCAGCAGCGACATGCCCGCCGCAGGGCTCATGCCATAGGTCAGAGGCAGGCACAGGGCGATGGCCATGACAGCGGTCAGTCCCGGCACGGCGCCAAAGATGATGCCAACCACGACGCCGGCAGCAATCAGCAGGACGAGTTGCGGCTGAAAGACATTGGCAATACCGATTGCGATCATATCAAGCATCAGACCGCTCCTTCAGGGCATGAGGCGGGCAAGCGGCCCGGCCGGCAGCATCAGGTTGAAGCCCTGGCGGAAGACCACATAGATCGTCAGCGAGATGCCGATGGCGAGCGCGGCATGCATGAAATGCGGCCTCGGCCGGCCTGCGGGGCTCAGCAGGGAAAACTGCAGGAAAAGATAGAAGGCAGCCGAAATGGCAAAGCCCAGCGGCCGCATCAGAGCGATGAAAACCGCAATGAGAGCCAGAGAAACGCCAACGGTGAGATAATCGGGCCGCGCGCGGCCGGCAGCCTGTCCGCCGCCCTCCTCATCAGACGCCGCAGCGCCAATGGCCGGGTTTTCATCTGCGCAATCTTCCGGTGCCAGCGCCCCTTTCGCACGCAGGCTGAGCACCAGATGAATGGCACCCAGCAAGATCATCCCGATCGAAAGGGCATAAGGGACGAACGCGGCGTCCACCGTCCCGCGGCGCGGCAAACCTGCCGTCATGTAGAAAAATGCAAGACCAGCGCACAGCATGCAGACGCCGGTCAGAACATCCTTGTTCCGGCCCAGAGACATGGCTCCCCTCCCGTTCCGGCAGTCAGGCAGCACCCGGTGTTCCGGAGGCATCCCGGCCTGACTGCACACTTCCATCAGCAGATTGCACGGCACCGGCAGATCAAATCCGCCGGATGCCCTTCTCCCATGTGCAATCAGCGCGCGGCCTGCAGCGCTTCCCTGTACTGCATGTAGTTCTCGCGGATGGCGTTCAGCCGCGTCTTCGCCTCGTCCTGGCTGTAGTAGCTCACCGGCTGGCGGAAGCCCTGCTCCAGATCCTTCGCATACTCGGGGATCTCAACGATCTTTGCCGCGATTTCGTCCATCTTGCTGACGATGGCCGGATCCGTACCCTTCGGGAAGGCGATGATATAGGGGTTGTTCATGACGAACTCTGCGCCCTGCTCCACGAAGGTCGGAATCTCGCCGAGGAGCGGATTGCGCTCCTGGTTCGGCTGGCCGAGCACATTCATCTGGCCGGCGGCGTGATAGTCCTTCACCGCGCCATAGGCGATGCCGGCGACATCAATGCGCCCGCCCAGAAGCGAGGCAATCTTCTCCGCAGCTGAACCGGTGTCGACGATACGCATCTGCGCACCGGTTTCCTTGGAGAACAAAAGGCCCTGCAGGTGCGAGTAGCCGCCAAGCTCCGTTCCGTAGATGACGGCAGCAGGATCCGCCTTGGTCTTTGCCAGCAGTTCGTCCATCGTCGAGATGCCGGACTGCTCGCTGGTCACGAAGACTGCGCCCTGGTCAATGGCCGGAATGCAGCAGATCTCGAAATCATCGATGCCGTAATCGGCGAGGCCGGAGACCTCCGTCACGATCAGATGCCCGGTGTGGCCGAAGAGCATCGTGTAGCCATCGGGATCGGCATCACGAACCGAGGAGGTCGCGATGGTGGCTCCGCCGCCCGGCATGTTGGTGATGACCATCTGGCTGCCCGTCACCTGCTCGAAATACTTGGCAAAGGTGCGGGCGTTGAAATCGGTGTCGCCGCCCGGGCTGGCACCGATGATGACGTTGATGGGACGCGACGGCCAGTCGCCCTGCGCTGCAGCAGGTCCTGTGGCCATGGCAATGGCTGCGACAGACATCGCAAAAATAGCTGATCTCACCACTCTCTCCTCCCTAAATCGCAGGCCGTGGAACGCCCGCTATTGATGCACTAATATATTTGTGTATCAGTGACAACCCTGAAATCCGGCAAGCGGGACAATCGGGCCGGGAAAATGTATCAATCGGTCCAGAGAATCTGAGTGGTGACGGCAGCATGGCGCGGCGGCGGACAATGACGGACGAGGTCTATGACGAACTGCGCAGGCAGATCGTCGATGTCGAGCTGCTGCCCGGCTCCACCCTTCCCGAACGGGCCATCTGCGAACGTTTCGGCATCAGCCGCACGCCCTTGCGCGAAGCGGTGCTGAGGCTGGTGCAGAGCGGCCTCGTCACCGTTGCGCCCCAGCATGCCACTTTTGTTGCGCCGCTGGATGCCGCCGCGATCCGCGAGGCGCATTTCCTGCGCGACAATCTGGAACCGGCCGCCCTTCGCCTGCTCTGCGAGGCCGGTAGCCTTGACCTGTCCAGCATGGAAGAGATCCTGCTTGAACAAAAGCTGCTGTTGTCGCGCGGCGATCTGTCGTCCTTCCTGCCGCTGGATGACCAGTTTCACCGGCAGATCTTCAAGCTGGCCGGGCTGGAGGGCGTGTGGTCGATCATCCACGCGAAGAAGGCGCATCTCGACCGGGTGCGGCATCTTCAGGCACCGCAGCCGGGCAAGATCCCGCGCCTGATCGAAGAGCACGAGGCCATTCTGAACGCCGTGCGGAACCGGGATGCCGCAGCTGCGGGGGCGGCCTTGCGCAGCCATATCTCGGGCGCCATCCTCTATATCGCCGAACTGGAGACACAGCGGCCCGAACTGTTCCGTTTGCCGGATGCCCGCGCCGCATCCGCCGCGCCCGGACAGGAATGACCGCATGCCGCCCCCCCGGCCGCCGCGACAGTGCTTGAGAAAATGAGGTGACCATGCAGCCAACCCGCCTGGCCGCGGCGCAACACCCGGCGCTCGAGCTTGCCGAAGACATGCGCCAGCGCATCGTCAGCCTGGAGCTTGAGCCCGGGCGCAGTCTGTCACGCAAGGAGTTGCAGGACCATTACGGCGTCAGTTCAACGCCCGTGCGGGACATGCTGCTGAAGCTGCAGGAAGACGGGCTGGTGGAGATTTTCCCGCAGTCACGGACGATCGTCAGCCTGATCGATCTCGAACAGGCCCGCCAGGCGCATTTCCTGCGCAGTTCCGTGGAATGCGCACTTGTCCGGCAGCTGGCCGCAAGGCCGGATCCCCTGCTGATCGAAGCGCTTGAAACCATCCTGCAACTGCAGGAAAAAAGCGCCCCGTCCGACCTTGCAACCTTTGCAGCGCTCGACAAACGCTTTCATCAGGAGCTGTTCGTCTCGGCCAGGATGATGCATGTCTACGGCGTCATCCGCCGGGAGAGCATGCACATCGACAGGATCCGTGCCCTGCACCTGCCGGTGGGCGGCAAGGCAGCCCAGATCCTGCGCGATCACCGGCAGATCATCGGCTGCCTCAAGGCTGCGGACCCGGCCCAGGCCGCCGAGGCCATGAGCGGGCATCTCTCGCAATCCATCGCCATTGCCGGCGACCTGCGCAACACCATGCCGGCCTATTTCCGCTGAGGGGAGCAATACCAGCTCACCGGGGTCTGATATCAGCCGGCGTTGAACAGCACCGCCTTGTCGCGGCCGCGGTGTTTGGCAAGGTAAAGCGCCTCGTCGGCCTTGTGCCGCAAGGCGCGGGCGTCTTCCGTCCCGGTCCAGACCGCTATGCCAAGACTGGCGCTGGTGGTGATGGTGTCAGCGCCGGGGTTGAACGAAAGGGATTTCACGGCCTGACGAATCTGTTCGGCCCCGGCAAGGGCGGTCTCTTGCGTCTGGCCGCGCAGGAACAGGCAGAACTCCTCGCCGCCGAGGCGGCCCAGAAGCGCGCGCGGACCGGCGGCGCCTGCGATCGCCTGCGCCACACCGGTCAGCACAACATCTCCGGCCTCGTGGCCGAAACGGTCGTTGATGCTCTTGAAATGGTCGATGTCCAGCATGATGAAGGCGTCACCCGGCTGCAGGTGCTGCGGCAGCGACGCGAGGAAATGCTGCCGGTTCGGCACGCCGGTGAGCGCGTCGGTGTTGGCCAGACGCTTCAGCTTGGCCTCCGCCCGCTCCTGCACCAGCACCACCACGAAAAGCGCAATGGCGAACTGGCAGATGATCAGCATGAAGAAGGACTGGCGCGGATCGGGCAGGCCGAATTCCGGGGCTCCCAGCGCCAGCGCCGCCAGACCGGCGAACACGATGGACGTCAGCAGCGCCCCCAGCAGGCCGAAGCGGGCCGGCAGACGATCCCGCAGATAATCCCGGAAGATGACCAGCGCAGCGGCGGCCAGATAAACGGCAGTGGTCAGATTGAACAGCACAGCCCGCACGGTATTGTCCGCGTACCACTCCATCCGCCAGACCAGAAGGACGAGCGCCAGCGCGGCGGCACCTGCTGCCCAGTCCCCCACCCACCGGCGGCGGCTGCTCAGTTGCACCAGCCCCGCAGCAATCAGCGCATATCCGCCTGCCCCGGCTGTAAAGCTGCCCATCGTCCACGTGACGAAGGCCACCAGCCCCTGCTCCCCCCACCCGGCGAGTGTCGAGCCAAAGGCAAGCACCGCAAAGCCCGCTGCCAGAAAGTCCAGTCCCGGTTCCTGCGACCGGCAGCGCATATAGGCAAAACAGACCGCCCCAACCATCAACGAGGACTTGTAGAGCAGGAGAACCGTCGCAAGATCCATCTTCAATCCGGGAACCAGCCAAACATAGTTCAGCGGATACTGCAGAAGAGCTACTTTTGAGTGAACCGGCGGCGTGGCCAGGCATGCTGACGTAAATGCAGTTTCCGTTGAATGCAGCCTGCCGTACGCAGATCAAGCCCGTAACACATATAAATATTACAAGTCCTGATCGCTCTGCATTTCAGATGAACGGACACCAAAAAGGCAGGAAAGCCTTCACACTTGCGCATTATCCAAGGCGGACAAACGGTGGGCGGACACAAGCACACCATGCTATCATGGCGGCATGACAATGAACGGCGCAGCATTTTTCCTGATGGTGAACTTCGCTGTCGCCCTGTCGTTCAGCGCCGTCTTCTTTGTCACCGCCCGGCGCAGCCAGTTTCCTCTTGCGGCAAGATGGATTGGCGCGGGATTTTGTGTGGCTTCACTCTCGGCCCTGTGCGAACTGCTCGTCGCCTATGCGGGGCCGCCCCGGCTGTGGGCGCTGGGAGCCTTTGCGTCGGTCCTGTTCGGGCTGACCATGATGACGGCCGGGATCGGTGAAATGTACCGCCGCCGGATCGATGGCAGGGGCATTGCCATCTTCCTCTCCGCAAGCCTCTTTCTCGGTTACATCATTTATGATCTGCCACGAGGCACGCCGCTTCACGCTTTCCTTTATCAGGCGCCCTTTGCCATCACGGTGCTTGCTGGCGCCCTTGTCGTGTTGTTCGCTCCGCACCGCACGGGGCTTGACCGGTTTCTCGGCCTCCTGCTGCTGGTCACCGGCCTGCATTTCCTGGCCAAGGCCGGGCTGGCTGTCGTCTTCGGAGCCGGCAGCACGGCCAAGGACTATGTTCACACGAACTATGCGCTCATCTCGCAGAGCCTGACGGCTGTCCTGATGGTCGCGACAGGTTTGACCCTGCTGGCGAAACTCGTTCTCGAGATCATGGCCCTGCAGCAGACGCAATCAGAGCTCGACAGTCTGTCGGGCCTTGCCAACCGGCGCGGATTTGACCGGCGGGTCGATGCGTTGCTGCGCGAGGATCCGCATGGCCCCCACGCCATCATCCTGTGCGATCTGGATCATTTCAAACAGATCAACGACACGTTCGGCCACCATACCGGCGATGCCGTGATCAGGGGTTTTGGCGAGCGGCTGCGCGCCTGTGCGGGGATCAAAGCTGTGGCCGGCCGCATGGGCGGGGAGGAATTCGCCCTGTTCCTGCCGGGAACGGAGATCGATGCCGCCGTCCAGATTGCGCAGCGCTTGCGGCTGGAGGTCATGTCTCTGCCGGACCTGCCGCATGGCCTCAAAGTGACTGCCAGCTTCGGCGTTGCGCCGGTGCCCTTCCAGACCAGTCTTGCGGAGGCCTGCCGCCTCGCCGATCAGGCGCTTTACAGAGCCAAGAATGCCGGACGGAACAGGGTCAAGCTGGCGGCAGCCAGTTAGCCCAACCGCCAGCCCCCATATCATGGCCGAAGCTTCTCAGTCTCCGACTCGCACCCAAGCGTTGCGGCTGATCATACGGCAGTGAGCTGTATTGCCCATGACAGCCGCAGCTTCCTTCGGCAAAACGATCTGCAGGGTCGAAACATGATCGATCTGCGCCCTGCTTTTGACCGTCAAGTTCCAGTTCAGCTTGCTGCCTGCCCCCTGCCCCGCCGGAATCTGATCAAACAACTGCGGGAAGACTTCCGTTTGCCAGCTGTCAGTTCCTGCGTTACGCCAGACGACAGGGCTGCTCCCCCCTGCAGACAGGCTACGGGTTATCTCAAGTTGATCAGGATGGAACGGCACCTTGAATTCCAGCCTCCGTGGCGCGGTCAACTCTGGTGGCAGAGCGCCGGGAGACTGGGGAAACGCGTGCTGCATCATTGGCGGGCAGCCCTCAAGGCGCGTTTCGCCAAGCCTAGCTTGCCAGAGACCGGAGAGCGGTTGCGGGCCATGACCGGCTTCCCCTGGGAAAAGCTCGATGGGATTGAAAGGCTTACCGCCGGGCAGGAGCACCAGCTCCACATCCTGGGGGGCGCAATTGTCCGGTCCGCCATAGCGGAAAGTCGTGTCTGCGCCGAGCAGTACCATCGCGTCCGTCAGCGGCAAGCCCCCCTGTCGGGAAAGCCAGTAGCCGGTCCGGTTCGGCACGTCGACAATCAGCGTTGCAAGCCCGTCCGGCGCGGTGCCAAACAGAGCCTCCAACTCACCGGTCAGATTGCGCTCGGGCGACAGATAAGACGGCGTTCTATCCGCGCCGATCACGACCACCGGAGGGTGGCACGCCTCTGCTGCCACTGGCACCACCGCAAGACCGAGACCGGCAAGGAGCAGACAGTGAAGATTGCGTGAAATGGACATGGTCAGCGGCTCCGCAGGATTGAGAGAACCGTATCGAGGGTCGCCGCATCAACTTGAACGGCGGACGGCAACGCCCTGGACGGCGTCGATCCACCGGAGAAATTGGCCGCGATCAGGTCCATCTCCTGTGTCGAGATATACGGTGTGAATTCGCACAGTGCGCCGAGCGGTGTTTGCCGGCATGCTTCACCGCCGTCTTTGTTCAGCCCGGCCAGCTTGAAGTTGCCGCCGCCGTCCTGGTCGAAGAACCACGCGGAAAGCCTGCCATCAGCCAGTGGCCTTGCCACCTCAACCGACCAGCCCGCCGGCAGCTTTCCGGCGAATGCTGGATTGCGCTGCTCGAAGGTGCAATCCTCATTGCCGCAGCGGCGCAGAACCTCTCCGGTGGTCAAGGTGACTTGCAGCTTTTGCAGGTCACGGGCCAGCGCTTCGTCAATCCGGTCCGGGTCAGTGCACAATTGCCCGGCACGGGTCAGGAAACACCCCCGGTCACCCTGCGGCCAATCGGCCGGGTTGAGCCAGAGCGAATGGGCAGACCCTGCCTGTTCGGCAAACTCGGCACGCGGCAACGGCGATGCGGGTGTCACATCCGCCACCCAGTTTTCCGGCAAATCGAAAGTCAGACCGGTGGCGGCATCGCGCATGCTGCAGCCGTCAGCCGTCCTGTCACCGGGCAGGCAGCGGTGGGGATAATCCGCAAAGGCCTTGCCGCCTGCCTCCTTGCCGCCTTCGCAAGCATCAGGGCCATGGCCTTGAGCATCTGCGCAGCCCGGCGCGGCAGGTGCTGACGCCTGAGACTGTTCCCATTTCAGCGTGGCGCGGACCAGCTGAAAGGCCGCCAGCACCTGAGGATCGGCGCTCTCGAACATGCAGAAGGGGCCAAGGGCGCCCGCATCCTCGCAGGGCCCGTTCATGGCCACCCACTGGCGCGGCCCAAGCACCAAAGCGTCACCGGAACCGTGCCGGAAGAAAGTGACCCGCGGCGGAAAATTCTCACCTGCGGCCTGTGCGCCGGTTGTGTATCCCTCTGACGTGGGCTGATCCGTCCACCAGCCCGCCGGCAGCAGGAAGGAAAGACCGGTCGCACCATCCGTCACGGGGCAAGGCGCAGGCCCATCACAGGAATAGGCCACATCCTCTTTTGCACCTGTTGCAGAACCGGCATCCGCCACCTTTTGCCTGCCTTGCGTCTCGCCTTCCGTTTTGTCCAGCTTGCGGACCTCAACCGGGATACGGGCGAATTCGGCATATTCACCGGCGGCGTTATACCCCATGTAAACAAGATCGTAAGTTCCCGGCTCTGAGGGGGCCAGCAGGGATTCACCGGCGGCCAGTTCACTCAGGCTGCGCCCCCAGTCGTGCCGGCCATCTCCCTGCCAGATTTCAATCCGGTCGAGGCGCAGCTGGCGGCCCTGTGTTTCAACCGCGATGGGCGCACCGGGAGCCGCAGCAGACGGCGCTGTAAGGATCACGGCCGGATCAGCCGCAGCATCGATCACCATCTCGTCGAGGACTTCGCCGCCCCAGGTTTCGAGCCTGAGCAGATACTGACCAGGCGCATCGAGGTTGATACCGGCGTCCTTGCCCCCTTGCGAGCCTTCGACCGTGCTGTAGGTGATGACCCCATCGGAACTGGTGCTGCCCACCGGATAAAGCCTCAGAGCAAGAGCTGCACCGCCTGTTTCTGTTCCTTCAACGCTCACGCCGAGGTCAATCTGCACGCTCCCCACGGCATAAGGGCCCCGGTTGATCATGCCCGCCTTGCCAGGCTGATATGCCGGTTCTTCAAGCGGCCGGACAAAGAGGATAGCATCCGGTTTGAACCCGGAGACCCAGCCGTCTTCCGGCGGATAAACGGCCCAGTCCATCTCGGTCGAATAGCCGTAAAGGCGGCAGCGCGGCTCTTCGACGAAATAGCTGCCAGGCGGTTCAAACATCCAGGCTGCGGCTGCAGCATCCGCCTCCGCCAGGGCGCGGCAGTCCTCTGCCGTGCCGGTGCGGGGAAAATCCGGCTGGCCGGGTGCGGCAGATTCTGCGCCAATCGCCCCGCCCGTTGCTTGAAGCTGGATGGCAGGCATCAAGGGCTTGCCCGGGAAATGGGTGTTCGCCTTCGGCGGCTCCATGCTGATGGCCTCGGTCAGGGCGCTGACCAATTCGCCCGCATTGGCCGCCTCGATGTAGCGCCCGCCGGTGTTTTCAGCCAGGCACGCCACCTGAGCGCCCTCCTCCTTCGTCAGGCCGAACCCCACCACATGCGCGGTGAAATTGACGCCGGCCGCCTCCAGCTCGGATGCCAGTGCGCAAGGGTCGGCCTCGCAGGTTTCCAGCCCGTCGGTGACAAGGACAACCGTGGCGCTTTCCTCGCCATAGCGCAGCGCCTCCGCCGCCTGGCGCACGGCAGCCGAAAGCGGCGTCTTGCCGAGAAACCGCATGGCATTGACCGCATCGACAATCGCAGGGCCCGTGCCCTGTCCGGGCGGCACCAGAAGCTCGATGTCGCTGCAATTGCCCTTGGTCCGGTGGCCATAGGCCAGCAGCCCCAGTTCCTGCTGCACAGGGATGCCTTGCACCACCCTGGCCACCGCCTCGCGGGCGATCTCCAGCTTGGCGCGCCCGTCGATCTGGCCCCACATGGAGCCGGAGCCGTCCATGACGATGATGGTGCGCGGCGCCTCCTGCGCCGTGGCAGCCAGTGGCTGGCAGACGGCGGATGCCGCCAGCAGGACTGCGGTTCTGAGTTGGATGCTCTTCATCACCGGTAATCTCCTCATGCGGATGCAGCGGTGGAGCGGGCAGCGCCAGCGCGTCCTGACGCCCAGTCGCGCGCCTTGCCGCCAATCTCCCTGAACTTGCCCGACAGATCCTGCAGCCGGGCACGCCAGGCCGGATCCGGCACCTGTCCTTCGGTTGTTCTGAAAAAGACCTGCATCATGCAGGTGATGGCCAGCGGCTCCAGCAGCGCCGCCTTGAAGGCCCAGGCAAAGAGAACGGCAAAAACGAGGCCACCCGCGCTGAGCGCGCCGGGCATCAGATAGACAAGGGCGGCCGCCGGGGCGAGCGCCAGCAGAAACACCAGGAAGGACAGGCCATAGATCATCACGGCCAGCCAGGCGGCGTTGCGGAACATGGTCCTGTAGTTCTGCCCGTAGAGCACCAGCGCCTCTTCCGCCGAGGCCCAGGGATTGGCCGCGCGGGTGCGCATGGCGTGGGCAAGGATCACCTCGTCCGTGAAGCCAATGGCGACTTTCAGGAAGTTGCGCAGCAGCCCCGCCGCCGCCTGCAGGCCGGGAATGGGCAGAAGCGAAGCAATGCCCTCGATCAGCCCGGCGATGGCGGAAATCACGCCCTTGACCAGCTGGTCGATGCCGAAAAGCAGGCTGGCCTGCGCAAAGCGCTCGCGCACCATGCGGCTGCCATAGGCCACCTGCCCCTCCCCTTCCGGCAGGGGCCGGCCGTCCATCAGTTCGACCAGAACGGCAATGTGCCCGGCCTTGACGATGTAGAGCACATATTCGCGCAGCAGATAGAGCACCGCCGCCACAAGGCCAAAGCCGGCAATGCCCCCCAGCGCCGTGCTGGAGGCCAGGAAATCCTCATCGCCCAGCTGGCCGGCACCATAGCCGATGGCCGCGCCCGTGCCTGTTGCGATGACATAGGCGCAGGCCATGCCGAAATAGACGGCCATGCGGAAAAGAAGAAAGGGCGCGGTGCGCGCCATGAGTGCGAAGGCACCTGTCAGGCTGAAATCCCACATCCGGAACATCCTCGAATGGCCATGCAGACCCTGCCCGCCGGCAAGGAGGCAGGCAGCTGCATCGTGAAAAAAGACTAGGATGAGCGGCCGGGGCCGTCTTGGGGCCCCCGGCACTTGTTTGCGGGGACTACGGCACAAACATGGGCCAATCTCCCTGCATATGACCTTAGAACCGGTGCGCCCGCACATCTCTTGGGGTCATGCCATAGGTCTGGCGGAAACGGGCATTGAACCAGGACAGATCACCGAACCCGGCCTCCAGGGCAATCTGTGCAATGTTGAGATGCTGACAGGCCGGATCCGTCAGCATGCGGTGGGCCATGGCGAGACGCCGTGCGGCCACATAATCCCGGAAGGACGTGCCCTCGCGCTCGAACAGAGCCCGCACATAGCGCGGGGAAAGGCCAAGACGCGCGGCGACCCTGTCCGCGCTGAGGCCGGGCGCCACGAGGCTGCGCTCGATCTCCGCCTTCACCTGCTTCAGCCGGGCGGCCCTCAGCCCCCGTCCTGCGGCCGCCTCTGCTGCCTCCCGCGTGGCGCCAAGGGCCATCAGCGCCAGATCCTGCACATGCGTCACGCATTGCGCCGCCTCTTCAGGGGCAAGCGCGGGCAGTTCGTCATGCAGCATGCGGGCATAGCCGAGAAACAGCCGCCATTGCGGCGTCAGCGGCGCGGCGCGGCGCAGCACCGCATCGAGCCCCGCTGCCGCCGGACCCAGATGCACCCGGGGGATGGACACATAGATGCCCTCCATTTGCTCCCCGCCAAAGCGCACGGTGCCCGGCACATCGCCCGGATCGGCATAGACGAGGCCCGGACGCAGTGTTTCCTCGCACCCGCCGGTCTGCAGGATCGTGCCGCCGCCAGCGAGCGGGATGTGGAACATCACGTCATCGCTGCAATCGGCCGCGTGGCTCTGGCTGCGCACCGCAGTGGAGGCGGAATGCCGCCCATGGCCGACGATAAGTCCCGGCATCACGGCAATGGATGTTTCGGAGTGAAAGTCCTGCCGGTCATCGGGGATGAAGTCCACCTTGGTCATAGTGGCGACCACGTTGCGGAACTCTTCCACGCGCCGCGCGCGGCTGAAGTCTTTCGACCGTATCGACAGGATCGCCATGCTGCCCCCTCCCCGCAGAAGCGCCAGCCCGGCTTTCTGCTTGAAAGGACCATAGCAAATACGGGACTGCGCGGCCTGTGACGAAAGTCACGCTTGGGAAGCTGCACGCAGGATCTTCACGGTTTCCCGGAGCAGCCAGAGCGGATCTGCGGGCAGCAAGGACAACCTCTGCCTTCAAACATGCACAGGCTCCGGAGCGGGCCCCGGAGCCTGTAACATTGCGTGTTTGCGCTAGATCATGCCGCGCTGACGCGGCGCAGGAAATCGTCAATGTTGCTGGCCAGAAGGCGGGTCTTCTCGGAGACATCGCCCGACGAGCGCGACACATCGGACGCGGCGGAAGATGCCTCCTCGACCGCATGCTTGACGCTGGTCATGTTGACCGTGATCTCGCGGGTCCCGGAGGCCACTTCCTGCACAGAGTTGCTGATCTCGGTGGTGGCCAGCCCCTGCTGCTCCAGCGAACGGGAAATGGCATCGGTATATTCGTTGACCCGGACCATGGTTCTGGCAATTTCGTCGATCGCCGCCACGGAGCCCGTCGAGGCATCCTGAATGGCCGTGATCTGGGCCGCGATCTCTTCGGTGGCCTTCGACGTCTGGGTTGCCAGATCCTTGACCTCGGCGGCCACGACGGCAAAGCCCCGGCCGGCATCGCCAGCGCGCGCGGCCTCGATGGTGGCATTGAGGGCCAGCAGGTTGGTCTGTTCTGCGATATCCTGGATCAGCTGCAGCACGGCGCCGATCCGCTGGGCGGAGGCGGCAAGACCGGCCACCTGCTGGTTGGCGGAGGCTGCCTTGGAATTGGCCGCGGAGACAACCCCGCTGGTGTCTGCGATCTGGCGCGAGATTTCGCCAATGGAAGCCGACAGCTCTTCCGCAGCCGAGGCAACGGTCTGCACGCTGGCATAGGCCTGCTCGGTTGCGGCGGCGACAGAGGCTGTGCGGCTCGTCGTATCTTTCGACATGCCGAGCAGCTGGTCGGAAATCTGCGCCATGGCAACAGTGGACTGTTGCACCGGCTCAAGCAGCTGGCGCGAGTCATTGCGGAAACCGGCGATCAGCGCTTCGAGCACAGCCTGGCGCTCGCGCTCTTTCTCATAGGCGGTGGCCTGCGCGCCCTCAAGTTCGCGCTGGCGCTGGCCATTGTGCCGGAACACTTCCACGGTCTTGGCCATCTGGCCCAGCTCATCGGCCCGGTCGAGGCAAGGCACCTCACAGTCGAGCTGGCCATCGGCCAGCGTCAGCATGGTGCGCGACAACTGGGCAATCGGCTTGGCAATCCGGCGGATCAGGAAGAACAGGCACAGCGACACGATCACGATCGCAGCCGCCGTCAAAAGCAGAGAGGTTGTCAGCGCCTCGGTTCGGGCGCTGGTGACGAACTGACGGTCAAACGCCACATAGGCATTGCCGATCCGGGTCTGGTTGCCGCCATCCTCGCGCACAATCGGCTTGATGCCGACAATATATCCCGGCGTTACGATGAATTTGGTGCTGCCATCATCGGCGGGCGCCTGCTCTGCCTCCGGCACATTGTCCAGCAGATCCTGGCCGCTCGCCCCGGACCGGTCAATCACGGCGAAGATGGAGCCGCTTTCCTCCCGCACGACGGCCCAGGAGAAGCGGGGATTGTCCAGAAGCGGCCTCAGAACGGTCCTGGCCAGTTCCGCATTGAAGTCCCAGATTGCATTGCCGAGGGCGAGATTTGACAGCTCGGTGCTCAACTGGATCTCGGACCGGAAGGACGCCTCCACCGTATCAATCTGCTTGGTGCTGGCGACGTAGGAGAACCCGGCGAAAGCCACCGCAACGACCGCCACGACCGGCGCAATGGTAGCAAATTTTACGGACTGCCAGAACTTCATGGTAGATCCCCATCTGAATTCGCAGCATCGTTACTTATACTGACGAATGAAGTCTTAATTCTGCAAGCGGATACAGATAATTGTTTCCAGATATCAAATATTGAAATGAGAAAACCGCCCCGTCGGGCCGCACAAATGCCCGGCCTCTGCGTCAACCGCAACAATATCCATGCACCTGCCTGACCTTCGGCCGCTTCATCCTTGCATCCGGGCCGTGAGGTGGGGACGCTCAATCAACGCCCCACCCCGGCAACGCCGGTCAGGAAACGCCACGCCGGATCAAAGACAACAGGCCCCGGCAGCAGGAAACCAGCAGCCGGGGCCTTGCGCTTCACAGACCGCCGTCAAAGGCATCGCGTGCCTTGCGGCCCTCGTCCGAGTTCTTGAAGCAGATATGCAAACCATGCTCCTTCAGCAGAACATCATTGAAGGACAGCTTGGCAGCAACGGCCGACACCTGGGGGTCGGTCTTGGCAAGATGCTCGAAGACCAGCTTGTCGACCACCGCGGCATCCGTGCGCCCGCCAGCGGCCTTCAGGATGTTCTGCACATCGCTGTCCGCCTCATCGACCTTGATCTCGCCCTTTGCGGCCATGGCATCGAACTGCTCTTCGTTATTGTAGCCGCGCACCACGCCGATCTTGTAGGCCTTCAGATCATCCAGCGATTTCCAGGTGATGGGCTTGTCTGCAAGCTGGATGAACCCGACAGGGCTGATGCCGAAGGACTTGGAGAACAGGCAGCGGCTGCCACCCTTTTCGGCATCGGAGTCAGAGCTGTAATATTCCGGGAACACCCCGATCCAGGCCGGGTCTTCCGCTGCCATCTTCACGGCGCGGTTCCACGGGAAAACCGCCACTTCCGCGCTGTGACCTGCCTTTGAGAAGGTGTTCTTCACCGCATCAGGGCTGGTGCCAGAGCCGTCAGCCATGACATAGGGCGGCCATTCCAGCGTGGTCAGCTTGTAGGAGTCGGCCAGCACCGGCGATGCAGCAAGGAGCAGGGAGGCGGCGATTCCGGTCTTCAGCAAGGTGGTCGGCATAGTGTCTTCCCCGTATTGGAAAAATGCAAATGCAGCGCCCCTGTCCCTTTGTCTCTACCGCATCAGTTCAACAGCAGCCCCGCGAAGAGGACGCTAGACTTACTCCGTTAAAATTCAGCAAACGACTCAAACATCAAAAGAAATGCGCGGCCTCCTCCATAGAGAAAGCCCTAAATTTTAGTCATACAAATATTATTAGCCGTGTAATGTAAAAAGTATTTCGAGAATTTATGGGCAAATTGTGATCCAGCATCACCGCGCGGCGATCATGCCGCAACGGCAACCGGCCAAGCCCGCGCGGCACCTCAGCAAATTCAAGGCGTGATGCGCCAGCATCTCAGCCCCTGGCATCAGCCCCTCTGTCGGCGGGGCAGCTGTTTCCGGGCTTTTGTTCCTGAGCTCTTGTTTCCAGGGTTTTGTTTCTGGGGTTTTGTTTCCGGGCTTCATCGCCTGTCTCAAAAAAGCCCCGCTGACGCCACAGCCAGCACATGCCCCGCCACCTGCCGCAACAACGCCTCACTCCTCCCCGAAGAAATCCTCATCCAGCCGCTTGAACTCGACCGTCCGGTAGCCTCTCACGCCAACGCCGTGCTCGATCATCAGGTCGGCCAGCTCCTGCCCGTCGATGAGGATCACCCGCTGCGCAAGATGGCGCACGTAGTCACGGGCGGGCTGGCTGAAGCTGGAGGTGGTGACGAACACGCCCTTGGTGGCACCAAGGCCAACGAGACTGCCGACAAAGCCGTTCACATCCGGGCGGCCAACGGGATTGCCGGGAGCGTAGCGCTTGGCCTGCACATAGATGCGGTCAAGACCGAGCCGGTCTTCGTTGACCACACCGTCCACGCCGCCATCGCCCGAGCGGCCAAGCTGGGCGGCGGCATCCCTGTGGCTGCCGCCATAGCCCATGGCCACCAGCAGATCGACGATCAACTGCTCGAAAAAGGCCGGGCTGTTGGCGAGGATGCGCTGCAGCAACTCATCCCGCAGTTCCGCCGTCATGGCCGCATGGGCCGCGTCGATCTGCTCTTCCGGTGTGGCGGAGGGAGCGGCAGCCTCAACAGAAATAGCAACCGCCCCCGGCGCGCGCGCCGCGTCTTCCCCGCTGGTGCTGCCACGCCCGTTCTCATAAAAGGCGCGGAATTCCGGATCCTGCATCAGCATCGCCAGGGTGATCTGCTGCGGCGCCCCGGCCAGCAGCGCCCTGCCCTTGTCCGAGGCCACAAAGCGCCCCCGCACGGGCGAGACGATCAGTCCGGCCTTGCTCATGTAGAACTTGGCCCAGTGAATGCGGTTGTGCAGCACCCGCTGACGCCCGCTCGGCAGCATCTCCTCCTGCTCCTGCGGCGTCAGCCCGAACTCACCGGCAATACGCCCGGCCGCATCCGCCACCCGCGTTTCACCTTCGGCAGCAAGACGCAGGACGGGCAGCATGAGGGTTTGGTAATCGGGGATCATGAAGGCCTCATCTGGGACGTAGAAGGGCGGCCAAAACCGACATGAGATCGGTCTGCTTCACCCCCTTGATGATTTCACCATTGCTGGCGAGCCGGTGTCTGGCAAAGTGCGCCAATAGCTCCTGCTCGATCCTTCGGGCTTCATCTTCGTTGCCAGCCGGTTGCTGGATGGCAAGATTCCAGGTCAGGCCGGTCACTTCTGCAGCCATGGGCGCCTGATAGGCGGCAAGGCGGGTGACTGGATCGCTTGCATAGCCGATCTTGAAGGCAAGGTCGTGCCCGCGTTGATCCTTCAAAATGAGAATATAAACAAACCAGACAGCATGGTCGACGAAAGCACCGCTGAAAGCCCCCTCGTGTTTGGGCGCAAGCTTGCTGTTCTTCTGCGCAATCAACCCGCGTCCGAGCAAGGTCTTGGGCTCTGCCAGCGTAACCGGACGGCGGCCGAGTTCAAGCAATGGAGCAGACGTCTGCGGATCAAGCTCGACGACGGTGGATTGTGCCCGCAAATGATGAGCCCCCGTCAGCGGCCCAACAAGACGCGAAAAGAAGTTATCCGGGGACGTGATCTCCCAGACAGCTATCGGATGCAGCGCATAGGGAAACTCACTTGCCGCACGCTCCGTGATGCCGCTGGTATCGATCTGGTCCATGTAGTCGATCGTGTTCACCTCAAGTGAGGACACCTGATAGAGACCAAGAACGCGCCCCCTGCTCTCCGGCATGGTCGGCTCTACCTTTGTGCCGACCGTAAAAACAAGATCCCCCTCGGACAGGGCTCTCCTCGCCTGTGTTCGCGCGCCCTTGGACCCGAATGTCAACGGCCAGCAAGGATCTCCGGGCGGTCCCCAGACATAGGTGAAAAAAACCTTCGGCATTCCCCCTTCTCCCCTGTTAGCTGTTGTGGCTAGCTTCTCGCCTTTCGCCCCCGCGTCACCTTCGGGGCCGCTTCGCGTTCGGCGCGGATGCGGGCGAGGAGGGTTGCGGCGGGTTCGTCGTTTTCGTCCTGGGGGACCAGTTCGCCGCGGAAGGCCTTGGCGAGGACCGCCTCATCCAGCCGCCCCACCAGCGCCAGCGCCCGCTTCGCCTCTGCCGCCAGCCGGTCGATCCTGGCGAAGGCGGATTCGATGCGGCGGACGATGTCGTGTTGTTCTTCGAGGGGTGGAGTTGGCACTTCTACTTGCCGTATGTCGTCTAGTCCCAAGCCTGACCGCGTGGCTCCGCGATTGTTTCGTTGCAACTGCGCCTGCCCCTCGTCGCTGACAAGGTACCAAGCCAAAAAGGCTGCTGAGCCCTGCTCCAACAGCCGGACCAACGCCAAGTGCTGGTTGACGTAAGCCTCCCCAATTTGCTCGTCAATCAGCGCAATTCGCCCCAGATCGGCAGTGATCGTAACCACAATATCACTTGGCTGGACCCGTGTTCGAACCCCCTCTGCGCCTTCGGGCGGATTAACCCGCTGAATGTCATTCATGTCGGGCACGATGGTGCCTCTGACGGTGTTGCCTATGCGTAAGAAGAGCGGCCCTTCATCGGAATAAAATTTGGCCCAACCTCGAGAGCCGCTCGTCACAAACTCTGTGAGTTTGAGCAGGGCAATTCGTTCAGCATCGACTGCGCTGAACGCCTTGCTGAGCACGGCCTGTTTGTAGCGGGAGACGAGGGTTTCGATGCGGGCGAGTTCGGTGCGGGCGCGGGCGGATTTCGCGTTCAGCGCCTCCAACTTGGCCACGATGCGCTTTTGCTCGGCCAGCGGTGGGAGGGGAAGCCGAATGCTGCCTACATCCCCTTTCCGAATAGAAGGAACGGTAGTTGCGACTGAAAATGGGGCGAAATCGAGCGTCGTCAGAAACCGATACAAAAACTTCGGCTCAACTAGCCCCTGATGTGGGGTAACAGCCATGCAATTGTTGTCTAGCACTGCCTCGACATCCAGCAAGACGCGGCGATTGAGCTTTAGCGCTTCACCGATTTTTGCAAACGCGACCGAACCTGCAGGGACAGTTCTCGCCTTAAGAGCAGTGAGGTCCGCACGACTTACGTAATTGCCGGCACCACTGAGGATGCCTCCATTTTTCTGGTATGCCTGTGAAATGTCTCGAACTTTAGCAAACGGCAACTCACCTGCGACATTTCCCTGGAAACGGTCTGGGAAGCCGAAGCCGGATGATATGTCTCCGACCTCGTCAACAGCGCTTTCAACCCACCCCTTCGGCAACTCACTCATTCCACCGCCTCCGGCAGATCGCCGCCGAGTTCGGCGGAGAGGGCTTCGATTTCCAACATGGCGGCCTGCAAATGGCCGAGGATGGCGGCGGCGATGTCGTCGGGCTCGGTGAGGCCGTCTTCCGCATCTTCCTCCGCCTCGCGGAGCCAGGAGATGTCGAGATTGTCGCCGCGTGCGGCAATGTCTTCGCGGGTGAACATGCGCCAGCGGCCGGCCTCGCCCTCGTCCGGGCCGCGCTCCGCACCATGAGGGCTGGCGCCGAAGGCCTTTTCAAATCCTTCGAAATGATTTTCCGTCAGCGGCGTGGTCTTGCCGAATTTCGGCATCTGCGCCCGCAGGTCATAGATCCAGACGGCTTTCGTGTTGCCAGTCTCGCTCGTGCCCCGAGTCAGGAAGATGACATTGGTCTTCACCCCTTGGGCATAGAAGATGCCCGTGGGCAGGCGCAGGATGGTGTGCAGGTCGCACCAGTCCATCATCATCTGCCGCAGCGCCTTGCCGCGCCCATCCTCGAACAGCACATTGTCCGGCACGACGATGGCCGCCCGTCCGCCGGGCTGCAGCGCACGGATGCAATGTTCCACAAAGGGCAGCTGATAGGAGGAGACGGTGGCGGTGACCGTCAGGTCATCACGCGTCGGCGCCCCGCCCGCCGGGCCAAAGGGCGGGTTGGTGAGGATGAGATTTGCCCGGCCCAGCTTCGTGCCCTTGTCCGACAAGGTGTCACCCAGATGCACGTTCTCGCTGTCGATATCATGCAGATAGAGGTTCATCAGCAGCAGGCGCAGGGTGCCCGGCACGTTTTCCATGCCACGGATCGCCTGCCGCTTCTGCCAGGCAGCCTTTTCGCCGAGGTCGAAATAGTCATCCGTGCGGGCGCGCATGTAGCGGTCTGCCGCGATGAGGAAGCCGCCGGTGCCTGCTGCCGGGTCCTGGATCACCTCCCCCGGCTGCGGCTGCATGAGGCGGACCAGAAGCTCGATCAGCACACGCGGGGTGAAATACTGCCCGGCACCGCGCTTCGTCTCTTCCGCGTTCTTCTGCAGCAGGCCCTCGTAAAGATCACCGAACTGATCGCGCTCGTCCGAGAACCAGTCCAGCTCGTCAATGGCGGTGACAAGGGTGGCAAGGTTCTGCGGCTCGCGGATGAAGGTGGAGGCGTTGTCAAAGATCTCCTGCACCATCTCCGGCAGCGGCCGCGCATCGGCATAGCGCTTGCGCTCTTCCGGCGCGGCATTGTCCGCAGGCACGGGCACCAGCTCGTCATCGCGCCCCAGCCGCACGCTGGAATTTCCGAGCGTGACCAGAACGTCCCGGTAATGGCGCAGCTGCGGCAATCCGCTGGCCTTCGCCAGATCCGCCCAGCGCATGCCCTTCGGCAGGCTGCCCGTCTCGCGGTTGCGCTCGGCCATCATCTTCAGGAACAGCAGATAGGTCAGCTCCGTGACATATTGCTGATAGGTGATGCCGTCCTTGCGCAGCACGGTGCAGAGGCGCCAGAGTTTCTGGACGATGGCATTGGCGTTCATGACGGGCTTTCCGGTTCGCTTGGCGGGTGTGTGTTTGTAGCGGGCGGCAGGCGCGGGTCAACAGGCTGCCCGCCTCACGCGGCAGAAGGTCCCCATATGGCTTCGTTGAAGGCGTGCAGCACCTCATCCAGCGCGCCGTCAAACTCCTGCGAGATGCGCTGGAAGCCGCCCTTGTCTGCAAAGCTGTCCTGATCCAGCATCACCGGATCGGCCACGGGCCTGTCCTTCAAGGCACGGCCAATGCGGCGCAGCCACTCCTTCTGCTTTGCCGTCCAGCTGCGCGAGGCCTCGATCCTGCGGATGGCATTTTCCACGCGGTTGGCATAGGGCACCAGCGGATCGCCCAGCGCCGCCTGCCGCACGAAGCCGATGATATGGGCAGCGATATCGGCATTGCGTGCCCGGCCATAGGCGGCCCGCAGCATGCTTTCGGAGTAGTTGTGCTCGTCCAGCAGCCCCGCCAGTTCGGACAGCTCCTTGCGGGTCAGGTCACGCGGGCGCTGGGTCACGGCGATCAGCGCCGGAACCTGGTTCATGTTCTCCCGCACGAAACGCTCGAAGCCGGTGATGTAATCCTCGGGCGTGGTGTTGCGCCCGAAGATTTCCTCAATGCGCAGCAGCTCGTCCTCATGGGTGGAGATGAGCATCCCCTCCCCCTGCGCCACCGGCCGCCGCTCCAGCAGCGGAACGGCCTGCGGGTGGGCCTCGAACCAGTCCTGCAGCGCCCTGCCGGAGAGGCTTGCCAGATGCTGCAGCAAGATATCCGGGCTCTCCCCCGTCACCCGCTCGAAGCTCTCCTGCGTTTCCCTGTCCATGCGCTTGAGGCGCGCCCGCATGCGCATGATCACCTGCCCCGCCACCCAGTTGCGGTCTTCTTCCGTGGGCGCGTTCTCAAGGTCAGCCAGAAGCCGGCCCAGCGGAACATCCGGCCTTACGGCCACGGGCCGCATGTCCGATGTTTCCTGCAGCTCCGCATAAAGATCGACCGCATCGAAAATGCGGAAATGCTCCTTGCCGATATCAGGGCAAAGCCGTGTCGCCCGGCCGATCATCTGGTCATAGAGAATGCGGCTTTTCACCCGGCGCACGAAGACCAGATTGCAGATTGAGGGCACATCAACACCGGTGGTCAACAGGTCCACGGTCACCACGTATTTCGGCTGGGGATCGTTCTTGAACTTCAGGATCTTTTCCTCAACCCGGTCAACCTTTCCGGTGATCTTGGCGACCATCCCGTGCGGAATGGCATCCCTGCCGTATTCCTCCTGCAGTTCCTCCACCAGAAGACGCTCGATATCATCGGCATGGCTGTCACGGGCCGCAAAAATCAGCGTCTTGCCCGGTTTGGACGGGGGAATCTCGGTTGCGATGGCCCGGCAGACGATCCGGTTGAACGCTTCGGAGTGGACCCGCCTGTTGAAGTCGGCCAGATCATAGTCATGCTCCACATCATCGGGCAGCTCGAACAGGTCGATCTGCCCCGTGCGGCGGTCGATGATCTCGACCTCCTCGCCGCCCTCAAAGTGGATACCCGCCTCAGCCAGCGCTGTTGTGATGCGCCGGGGCGGCAGATAATCGATCAGATAGCCCTCCACGACGGCCTGCCGGTAGCCATAATGGAACACCGGGTGGCCGAAGATCTCGCGGGTGTGCAGCGCAGGCGTTGCTGTCAGCGCCACTTTCACCGCATCGAAATGGTCCAGGATCTGCCGGTAGGCGGACTGGTAGTCATCAATGTTGCGGAAGCCGGCTTCACTCTCGCTCAACTCCGCATCCAGCGTGTAGCCCCGGTGGGCCTCATCCACGATGATGCAGTCAAAGGTGCCGGGCGTCAGGCGCCTTGCCGGGTCTGGCTCGTTGAGAATACGGGCAATCATCGACTGCACGGTTGCCACCTGCACCCGGTCCTCATCCGCAGGCTGGCGCGTCTCAAGACCTGACACCTTGTAGATCTGCGAAAAATTGAGCATGCCTTCGATTTCGGTGGTGTCGAGGGCATCACTCGTCTGCTTGCCAAGCGTCTTGCGGTCAACAAGGAAGAGGATACGGCGGAAGCGGCTGTGCTTCAAAAGCCGGTACATCAGCGCAATGGCGGTGCGCGTCTTTCCGGTTCCCGTCGCCATGGAGAGGAGGATCTCGCGCTGCCCACCAGCAATAGCCTCCTCCACTGCAGCAATCGCCTTCTCCTGATAGGGCCGCAACCGCCCATGGCCGAAACTGTCTTCGGCAAGCCCGAGCGCAGCGGCGTCCACATCCGTACGCAGCTTTTCAAGAAGGTCCTTCGGGGTAAACCAGCTTGGCATGGCCAGCGGATGGTTGGTCTGCCGCCGGACATCCCTGTACCAGATACCCGATCCGGCCAGCCACTGGCGCAAGAACGGGCGGCCATTGGTGGCAAAGACAAACGGCACCCGGAAAGGCTCATCCAGACCATATTGCCAGGGATAATCCGCAGCCAGCATTTCAGGGCTCAGCCGAATATGGCGGGCATAACGCTCGGCCTGAGACAGGGCAGACTGCACATTCACCGCCTCCCGCTTGGCTTCGACCACGCCCACGCAGGTCAGGCCGCAAAACAGCGCGTAGTCGGCAGAGCCGCTCTCCGCCGGCCATTCGGCGATGGCAAGGTTGCGCCCCTCTTCCGGCCTTGTGCCCTTCGAATAGCGCAAGGCCATGGAATCGGCTTCCCATCCGGCATCCGACAGCTGCACATCAATCAGCTGCCGGGTCTGGCGTTCGTCCAGTTCCAGTCTGTTTGCCGCTTCCATGCCAGCCTGCCGGAATGCCAGAAGCGTTGCCTGCGGCTGGGCAGCAGCATCAGACTGCAGTTCCTTGAGCCTCGATGCCAAAGCCGCCTGATTGGCCTCAAGCTCCATGGCCGTCTGCTCCCAGACCGCGCTTTCCTCTGCCGCCTGCCGGGCCATCTCCTGCGCTGCAAGGCGGGCCTTTTCCAGCTCTTCAGCAGACGCATGGGCCGCTGCCAGTTTCGCTTCAGCCTCCTGCACCTGCTGGCGCAGGGCCGCCAGCTCGGCCAGTGTGGCCGCGTCGGCGTCTCTTGACGCGCGTGGCGGCACAAAGGGGCCGGGGTTGAACCCGGGATCCCGCCCCCAGATTCTGCGGTACCACACACCCAGCGCATGACAGAACCGCAGTGCAGACAGAGCATCAGATGGAGAACTGCCAATACCGTGGGCAGCCTCGTTACCGGCCTTTCTGACTGCATGGAAAATGCCGGCAACATCCCTCGGCAGTATCTGTTCAGCGGCAAGCCGGCGGATCAGGTCCACCTGCAGCTCCCGGAGAGCCGGATCATAAAGCCCTGAACGCGCTGCGATCTCCTTGGCCAGATACTCGCCGAACTGGCGGCTCTTGATCAGGGACGTGTTGGCATCATCTGCAAAGAAACGTTCGGCCAGCACACCCAGGCGGTGCAGTTCCGGACTGATATTGCTCAGATGATCAAAATTAACCGACACCGCCAACCTGCCCCCTGCCTAGCGCATTGACTTCAATACGATATCAGGAGTTGTGTGATCAAGCAGCAATCATCTCCCCCTCACGGCCCCTCGCACCGCGCCGCCCTGCTTGTCGGCACTTGTGATGTCTCGGCGGTGTAGGCGCGCAGGCCGTGACCGTCGAGGAGGAGGATGCGGTAGGTGGGGTTGCCGCCGGTCCACCAGGGGCATGGGTCGGCGAGGTCAGTGATGAAGCGGTGGCCGGTGGCCTGGCCGGAGCTGTAGGCGATGCCGTTGGCCGCCGTGCCTGCCATGGGGATGTGGATGTGGCCGAAGACGATGTGGCGCACGCCGCCCGGATGAGCGCCGAGGCGCTGCATCAGCGCACCGTCATCATGCAGGCCGATCTTGTCGAAATGGCCGATGCCGCAGTCAAACGGCGGGTGATGGATGAAGACGGTGACGGGTACATCCCCTGCCCCGGCCAGCGCTTCATCGAGAAAGGCCATGCGGTCCGGACCATATAGCCCGCCGATCATGCCCGCTTCATGGGTGTCCAGAAACAGCAGCCGGCCATGGTCCGTATCCTTGAAGGACTGGACGAAGCCCTGCCCGTCCACCGGATGCTCCGGAAAGGCCTCGCGGAATTCCGGCCGCCGGTCGTGGTTGCCGATCATCAGGCGCACCTCGAAGGGCACGGGCGCCAGGATCTCGCGCAACAGCGCATAGGCTTCCGGATCGCCGTGGTTGCACAGGTCACCGGTGATGACCATGAGGTCCGCATCGCCATGGCGGGCGAGAATGTCCTCGACGGCAAGGCGCAGCTGGCGCTCCGGGTCAACCCCGTTCACCACCGCGCCGGGGGGCATCAGGTGGGTGTCGGTGAGCTGGATGATTTTCATGGAAACGGTCCTGAGGAGGGATGCAAGGGGCAAGAAAAGGCTGCGGGAAACAGCCCCCCGCAGCCTCAATGGTCAATTGGCTGTGCCCGGCTGCCGCAAGACGCAGCCCGCCGGGAGAAAGCGTCACTTCATCAGGGCGTTGGTCTGATCAACCACCTGCTTCAGGCCGTCTTCCGGCGTCAGTTCGCCGCGCATGACGGCGCCGATGATGTCGCGCTGGGTGCGCCAGATGCGGACGGAATCGCCGCCCGGATAACCGGCCCAGGGCATGGAGCGGTCGGCCTGCAGGGAGGCGGTCTTCACGTTCGGCTTCTCGGCATAGAAGGGTGCGAGGAACTCCGGACCGGTGGCCAGTTTGTTGGTCGGCAGATAGCCGGTGATGCGCACGATGGTGTCCTGCGCCTGCGGGCCGGTGATCCACTTCAGGTACTTCCAGGCCGCGTCCTGCTTGGCCTTGTCCTGCGTCAGGATCACGGCGGAGTTGCCGCCGGTCGGCACGCCGCCGGTGTCCTTGTTGTCCAGCGGGAAGGTGGCGGTCTTCAGCTCGAAGCGGTCACCCACCAGGCCTTCGATGGTCTGCACGTGGGCGGGCGTGGAGAAGATGAAGCCGGTGAGGCCTGCGCCGAACTGCTGGCGCGACTGGTCCCAGTCCAGCAGGTTCTGACCGCCCTCGGTGACGAAACGGCGGGTCAGCTTCAGGGCATTGAGACCGATCTCGTTGTCGAAGGCAACGGTCTTGGTTTCCGCATCGACCAGACGGCCGCCCTGCTGGAAGATCAGCGCCTGCCACAGCCAGTCATCCGGCCAGCCGTTGATGTCATAGCCCATGCCGGCGATCTTCGGATCCAGGGCGTGGATCTTCGCGGCCAGTTCGATCAGGCCTTCGAAGGTGTCGGGCATCTTGTCCGGGTCGCCGCCGGCCTTCTTCACCAGATCGGCGTTGATGTAGACGATCGGCGAGGAGGCGTTGACCGGCAGGCCATACTGCTTGCCGTCGATCTGGCCGAGAGCGGCCATCTTCGGGCTGTAGTTGGCGTCGAGGAAGGCCTGACCGCCTTCGGCCTCGATGAAGGGCGTCAGGTCGGTGATCTGGTTGCGCGGGGCCAGCGTGTGGACGAGTTCTGCCGTCAGGTTATAGCCGGAGAAATAGACATCCGGCAGGTTGCCCGTCACGGCGGCGCGCAGCACCTGCTGCTGGCCTTCGTTGTAGCCGGCGGCGGGGGCGAGGAAGTTGATCTTGATGTCCGGATTGTTCTTCATGAACTCATCAGCCAGCGGCTGATGGAACTTGGTGAAACCCGGCAGGTTGTAGAGCACGTCGAGCGTGATCTCATTGGCAAGGGCAGGCTTGCCAAGCCCGGCCATGGCAAGGCCGAGGGCAAGACCGCCGAGGGCGGCGCGGCGAGTGATCTTCATGACAGTCTCCGGATGCGGTTGGGAGGAGGAGAACGGCCGGGTCATTTGACACCGGTCATGGTGATGCCCGCGATGAAATGGCGGCGGGCAAGGAGGAAGCACAGCACCATGGGTGCGGTGATGAGGGTGGCACCGGCCATCAGCGCGCCGTAGTTGGCGCCCGTCTCCGCATCGGCGAAGAACAGCATGCCGAGCGGCGGCGGGGCGAGATTGACGTCGGTGACGACGATCATCGGCCAGTAGAGGTCGTTCCAGTGGGCGACGATGGAAAAGACCGAGAAGGCGGCAAGCGAGGGCAGCGAGCCGCGCAGCACCAGACCCCAGCAGATTTCCATCTCCGAAAAGCCATCCATGCGGGCGGCCTCGATGATTTCGTCCGGATAGCTGCGGAAGGACTGGTGGAAGAGGAAGATGGCGAAGACCGACAGGAAGAACGGCAGCATCATCGCAAAGTAGGTGTTGAGCATCTTCGTCCAGGCAAGGCCGACGAAGAGCGGCAGGGCCAGCGCCTGAATGGGCACGCACAGCGCGGCGATGACGAGGCCGAGCAGCAGGCGGCGGCCGGGAAAGCGGAGCTTGGCCAGCGCATAGGCCGCAGGCACCGCCGTCAGGATCTGCACGATCAGGATGCCGCCGCAGACGATGGCGCCATTCAGCATGAAGCGCGCCATGGGCACCTGGCTGGCGGCGCGGGAGTAGTTCTCCGCCCCGTCGAACTGGTCCGGAAACGGCCAGAGCGAGACGTTGAAGATCTCTGCAGGCGGGCGGATGGAGGTCAGCAGCATCCAGTAGAACGGCAGCAGCATGAAGGCCGCGCCAAGGGCCAGAACCAGATGCGGGGCAAAGCGGCGGAGAGCGGCCATCAGTAATGCACCTTCCGGTCCATGTGCACCGTCTGCCCGATGGACAGCACCAGCACGATTGCAAGGAAGATCAGCGTCAGCGCGGCGGCATAGCCGGTGTTGGAATATTCAAAGCCTTCCAGATAGAGCGCGAAGAGCAGCGTTTCGGAGCCGAAGCGCCCCTTGGTCAGCACGGCCACCGTCTCGAACACCTTGAAGGCGGAGATGGAGGTGGTGACCACGACGAAAAGCGTGGTCGGCCCCAGCATCGGCCAGGTGACGGTGAGGAACCGGTCCAGCGGCGAGCGGGCGCCGTCCAGCCTTGCGGCCTCGTAAAGGTCCTGCGGAATGGCGGTGAGACCGGCCAGAAACAGCACCATGTTGAAGCCCAGCACCTGCCAGATGCCGATGATCGCCATGGACGGGATCAGCAGCGCCGGATCGGAGAGGAAGGACACGGGCGAAAAGCCCAGCCACTTGATGGCAGCATTCACCGGGCCGATGGAAGGATGCAGCAGGAACTGCCAGACGGTGGCCATGGCGACGAGCGTTGCCGTGACGGGCAGGAAATAGGCGACTTCCCAGAAGCTGCGGCTGCGCTTGCGGGCATTGACCAGCAGCGCCGCACCAAGTCCCAGGCCGACGCCGAAGGGGATGACCAGCGCCGCATAAAGCGCGGTGTTGCGCAGCGCCCGCATGAACACCTGATCGGAGAAGGCCTGTGCAAAATTATCAAGGCCAATGAAATGAAGCGACAGCGCGCCCAGCCGGTAATCCGTGACGGAAAATCCGGCGAGGATGATGACGGGCAGAATGTAGATGCCGAGCAGCAGCAGGCTGGCGGGGGCGGCAAACATCAGCCCGCGCATCATCATCTGCCGTTCACGGCGGGTACGGCGGCGCGGCACGGGCGCTGCCTCTCCGGTCTCAAGGCCGAGGCTGGTCACGCTCATGCGGCCGCCCTCCCCTGCGTTGCGGTTTCCCTGCGCTGGCCATCGGCACCGAAGACATGCAGCCGCTCCGGCGCGAAAGCGAGGTTCAGCGTGCCTTCCGCAGAGACGGCCAGCGGCACGGCGGCGGACTGGCGGAAGGTCAGGACGAGATCATCGTGGCCAGCAAGCGCGCAGCTGACATAGCGGTCGGCGCCATGCATCTCGGCCCGCAGCACGCGGACGGAAAGACCCTCCGATGCAGGTTCCAGATCCACGGGCACCAAATCTTCGGGGCGCAGGCCGATGGTGGCGGTTTCCGCCCCTTGTGCGGCCACCTGCAGGCCCAGATCCTGCCCCAGCGCATGCACGCGGCCTTCGGCCGTGATTTCGGCCGGCAGAAGGTTGATCGCCGGCATGCCGATGAAGCGGGCGACGGTCAGCGTCGCCGGGCGGCGGTAGAGCTCATCCGGCGTGCCCAGCTGCTCGATCCGCCCTTCCGACATCAGCGCGATGCGGTCCGACATGGTCATGGCTTCGATCTGGTCATGGGTGACATAGATGAAGGTCGCGCCCAGCCGCCGGTGCAGGGCGGCCAGTTCCTCGCGCATGTGGGCGCGCAGCTTGGCGTCGAGGTTCGACAGCGGCTCATCCATCAGGAAGGCCGAAGGAGAGCGCACCAGCGCCCGGGCCAGCGCCACACGCTGGCGCTGGCCGCCGGAAAGCTGGGCGGGCCTGCGGTCCAGCAGATGGCCGATCTGCAGGGTTTCGGCGGCGTCCTCGACAGCGGCGGAGATTTCGGCAAGCCGCGCCTTCGGCGCCATCAGGCGGCCCACCAGCGGCAGGCGGGCGGAAGCGGGCAGACGGCGCATGCGCAACGGGGTGGCGATGTTCTGGCGCACGCTCATGTGCGGATAGAGCGCGTAGGACTGGAACACCATGGCAAGGTTCCGGTCGCTCGGGTCCATGCCGGTCACATCCGAACCGCCGATATTCACCTTTCCCTGATCCGGCGTCTCCAGCCCGGCGATGACCCGCAGCAGCGTGGACTTGCCACAGCCGGAGGAGCCGACCAGCGAGAGAAATTCACCCGGACGGATGGACAGATCGATGCCCTTGAGCACGCTTTCGCTGCCAAAGGTCTTGCGGATTCCGGAAAGTTCGACTGCTTGCGGCGACATCCTGCGCTCCCTGTTCAGGGGCGCATATGCAAGTCTCCATATGACAGATTGACGAAGCCTTGCTGACCTTTTGATGACTTAAGCAAATTTAATCAGAGATTTTATCCGCATGTAATCAGGATTGATCATAGGGATAAGCAGGAGTTATGGCTTTACGCACCTTCGATTGCTTTCTTAGACGGCATAAAAACCTGACACCATCTGACTGCTAACGTAACCCGGCTGAATCTGTGCAAGGCGGAGGATGAGGGCGGCAGTCCGTGACAGGCAGCACACCTTGCAAGACAGGTTGCTGTAAGATCATTGCCCGCCGGTTGCCTTTGCTGCTCCCGGCGGATTATCCAGAAGGCAGCAACACGGGCGCCATTTCGGGCATCATTCCGGGCAGGACAGACGATGAGACAAGCTGACAGCGGGTCGCGGAAGATGATGGCAGAGCCCGCCAGACTGGTGCCTGCGATGATGATGGCCGTTCTGGTTCTCTGCCTCGTGCTGCTGGGTGCGGTGGCTCCGGCACGTGCGCAAGACACGGCCAGCCGCCTCGCGCTGGTGATCGGCAATGCCGCCTATGACAGCCCTGCCCTGCCCGCCCTGAAAAACCCGGCCAATGATGCGGCGCTGATTTCCGGCAGCCTCAAGGCCGCAGGCTTTGAGGTGACGCTGGTGATGGATGCGGATCTGCGTGCCATGAAGGCGGCGGTGCGCGACTTCACGGCAAGGCTCAAGGCCGCACCCTCCGACACGCTGGCAGCGGTCTATTACTCCGGCCACGGCTTTGCCGCCGGCGGGCGCAATTATCTGGCCCCGCTCGGCGCGGACCTGCGCGAGGAAGTGGATGCCGAGTTCGAGGCGCTGCCGGTGGACTGGGTGCTGGCGGCGGTGGAAGAGGCCCATGACGGGCCGAACATCATCATCCTCGATGCCTGCCGCAACACGGCGCTGACCCGCTCTGCAGGCGGCAGCGCGGGCGGGCTGACGCTGCTGACGGGCACGCCGCGCGGCAGTTTCATTTCCTTTGCAACGGCTCCCGGCAGCACGGCAGCGGACGGCCAGGGGCTCAACAGCCCCTATTCGGCGGCCATTGCCCGGGAGCTTCTGGTGCCCGGCGCCAGCATCGAAACCGTGTTCAAGCGCGTGCGGCAGGATGTGGTGACGGCAACGGACGGGGCGCAGGTGCCGTGGGACCACTCTTCGCTCACCACCGACATCATCCTGATGCCCACCGCAGACAGCGCGGATGCAGCGGGCGCCGGTCCTGCCCCTGCGGCCACCGCCGAGGCGCTGCAGCAGGAACTGGTGTTCTGGAACGGCGTGAAGGACAGCCGCACCTCTTCTGATTATGAAGCCTATCTGGAGCGCTTTCCCGCTGGTGCCTTTGCCGAGCTGGCCCGCATGCGCCTTGCCAGCCTGCCTGCGGCAGACACCGGGCAGATCGAGCAGCTTTTTGCCGCCCTGCAAAGCCGCTCGCTGCTGGTGGAAAATCCGCAGCGCCCGCATGAATTCTACGCCAACGCCCGCCTGCGCGAGCTGAAGGGCGATTACCCCGGCGCGCGGCAGGATTATCTGAAATATTTCGCCTTCGGCGAACCGCAGATCGATCCGCACCTGCGGTTTCAGGCTGTGCTGAAGGTGCAGGAGGGCCGCGCCGGAGCCCGTGAAGTCTACCGTGCGCTTTCCGCCGGGCGGCGCGATCCGGCAACGTTGTTTGCTGCGATCCTGCTGGAAGAGCGGGACGAACGGGTGCGCCGGCTGGGCAGCTTCATCGAGGCCTATCCGGATTTCGGCCCGGCGCTCTACGAGCTCAGCCTCGATTATTCGCAGAGCCGCCTCGGCCAGCAGTCGCTGGCCGACAAGACGAGGGAAAAGGATCTGCTGACCCGTTTCGTCGAGGCGGCGGATCAAGGCAAGGTGCTGCGCTATTTCATCGACCAGCAGATGGCCACCAGCTGGCTGGAGGATGCCCGCAGCCGCCTGGCCGCGCTTTCGGCCATGAGCGATGAGGCCATGGCCAATCCGCTGCAGCTGTCCGCCACCCGCAGCAATCAGGGCTGGCTGATGACGCTCTCCATCGCCGACAAGGCGCGAGAGATCTTCGTGCGCCTGCCGGGCGGCGAGTTCCGCTCCACCGGCGTCATGAGCGGAGCGATGGACCCGGCCACCGGCCAGCCCCTGCCCTATCCCGGCTTCGAGCTGCCGGGCTCGGCGTCCGCCATGGAGATCGAGGTGCAATACACCAACCTGCGCGGCGAGACGCAGGGGCCCTATACGCTGCATTTCGATCCGGACATGGCGCTGATTGCCGGGCAGAAGGACATTCTCGAGCGCTTCTGGAACAGCTGGATCTCCTTCGGCGGCGGGCGGGAGCAGCTGGCCTATTTCACCCATCTGATCAGCTACCGCTGCGCGCTGTCCGGTGTGCGCTACGGCATCAACAAGGACGAGCCGGACACGGCCTTCGACACCGGCCCCTGTGACCCGGACAATCCCCATGCCGTGCCCCGCTCCGGGCCAGGATCGGATGTCTATCTGCAGGTGCCGCGCAGCACCGCCTACATCACCGTGCAACTGACCTACAGGGACGGCACCCGCTCGGACGTGCGCCGCTTCGACGCCCCCAGATGACCATGGGCCGCGCCAGCAAACCCGCGCTTGCGGGCCCATTGCAGCGCAGGCTGGCGCCGGTTCTGGCCGCCTGCCTTGCGCTCATTCTGGTGTTGCCCGTCGCCACAAGGCTGGAGCCGCGCCTTGGCGATGTGATCCTGTTTGCCGGTGGCGGAACCGCAGCGGAACGGCGCGAGGATATCGTCATCCTCACCATCACCGAGGAAACGCTGGCCGCCTTTCCCTACCGCTCGCCCATCGACCGGGGCTTTCTCGCGGCCCTGATCCGGCGCATCAGCGCCACCGGCCCCAAGGCCATCGGCATCGACATTCTGTTCGACGGCCCGAGCGACCCGGTGAAGGACGCCGATCTGCTGGCGGCGATCGACGAAGCGTCAAGCCCGGTGATCCTCGCCGTCGCCAGCGACCTCAACGACCTGACGCCGCAGCAGCGGCTTTATCTCGGAAATTCGGTCAGCGGGCGCGGCCATGGCTCCATCGTGCTGCAGCGCGATGATTCAGATGGCATCGTGCGGCATCTGCCCTTCCCGCAGGACCGGGACGGCGCGCCGATCACCACCTTTACCGCAGCGCTGGCCGGAGCTTCTGCCAAGGCACCAACCCCAAGTGGGCGCATTCTCTATCAGGCGCCGCAAGGCCCCGGCCTCACCGCCTTTCCGCAATATCCGGCCCACACCGCTGCACTGCTGCCGGATGAGTGGCTTGCCGGGAAATACCTGCTGATCGGCACGGACCTGCCGCATCTCGACCAGCATCCGGCGCCGATGGTGTCCCTAGCCGGCACCGAAGGCGGCACCGTGCCGGGCATCGCCATCCACGCGCATATTCTGGCACAGGTGCTGGAAGGCCGCAGCCTGCCTGCCCTGCCGCTGGAATTCGGCCTCATGCTGGCAGCCCTTGCGGCGGTCGCCACCGTCACCGGCTTCACCCTGACACAGAAGCCGGGCCGCTTCTTCCTCGTGCTTGGCCTCACCGCATTTGCCTGCCTTGCCGTGTCTGCGCTGCTGTTACGCTTGCAGATCCTGCAGCTGCCGGTGCTCACTCCGCCTGCCGCCGCGATTGCCGCCGCGCTGCTGCTCGCCCTGTTCCGCTGGCGTATCGACCGGTCGGAGCGGGCGTTTCTCAACACCGCCTTCTCCCGCTATGTCAGCCCACAGGTGGTGCAGCGGCTGACTTCGGGACGGCTCAGCCTTGCGCTTGGCGGGGAAAAGCGCACGGTCACCTATGTGTTCACGGATCTGGAAGGCTTCACCACCCTGTCGGAGCAGCTGACGGCGGATCAGGTGGCCGCGATCCTCAACCGCTATCTGGACCGCATGTGCGACCTCTTCGTCAGCCACGGCGCCACCATCGACAAGCTCATCGGCGATGCCGTGGTCGGCTTCTTCGGCGCACCGGAGGAAGACCCGGAGCAGAGTCTCAAGGCCGTGAAGCTGGCGCTGGCGGTGGATGCCTTCTGCGAGGGCTTCCGCAAGGAGATGGCGGCGGAGGGCATTCCGCTCGGCGTCACCCGCATCGGCCTGCACCGGGGTGAGGCTGTGGTCGGTAATTTTGGCGGTAGCCGGTTTTTCGATTATACAGGCATCGGTGACACGGTGAACACCGCCGCCCGGCTGGAAGGCGCCAACAAATATCTGGGCACGCGCATCTGCGTCAGCGCCGCTGCCGCCGCCCACGCGCCGGGCATGACATACCGGCGCATTGGCGATCTGGTGGTGAAGGGCCGCGCGGAACCCTTGCCCTGCGTCGAGCCTTTGAGTGAGGCAGAGGCCGGAGCGGAGTGGATGGCGGCCTATGCCGCTGCTTTCGTCTTGCTGCAGCAAGAAGATGCGGAGGCGGCGCGGCAGGGATTTGAAACGGTGCTGCGCCTGCGCGGCGATGACGGCCCCTCGCGCCTGCATCTGGCGCGCCTCGGGCAAGGTGAAACGGGTACACAGATCGTTCTGGGCGGCAAATAGCCCGTGCCTGGATGGATCGAGAGCAGGATGAGGTTCGGCATGTTCCGGCAGATGATGATCGCGGCCTTGTTGAGCGGGGCAACCGCAGCGCCAGCGCTGGCGGACATGATTGTGGTTGCCGCCAGCGGCCCCGCCAGCCTGAAGCCGGGCGACCGCATTGCCGAGGGCTCCAACCTGAAACTGCCTGATGGCGCAAAACTCACCGTTCTTTTCCAGTCCGGTGAAATGAAACGGATCGACGGTCCCTTTGACGGCAAGCTGGATGCCGCCCCGCCGGTGGAGCGCCCCTTCAGCGGCTGGGATGCGGTGCGCAAGTTCCTTGGCGCTGGCGGCCAGACATCGGAAGTGCTCGGCGCCTCGCGCAAGACGGACAGCAGCCTGCCGGAGCAGCCGGGCATCTGGCTCGTCAGCATCGACAGCTCCGGCGAACGCTGCACCCGCAAGGATGAACTGACGTTCTGGAGGCGGGACGCGGCAGAGGCCCTGACCGTTACCCTGCGCAATGAAGCCGGCAAGGCGTCAGACCTCAACTGGCCAGCCGGCAGCCACACATTCACCGCCCCTGCCACATTCCCCGTGATCGACGGCGCGCTGGCGCTTTCGGCTGGCTCCGCCTTGCGCAAGTTCGGCCTCAAGGTGCTGCCGCAGGATCTGGAAGATGCCTATCCCGGTGCCGTGCTCGGCTGGCTGCTCGACAGCGGCTGCACCCGCCAGGCGTCCGCACTCATCTCCCGCGTCCACGGCGGAGAGCCACTGGAGTGAGGCAAAATGCCGGGCACTGAGGCCCGGCATTCTTGTCGAAAATTGTCTGCAGCTGCGTGCAATCAGAACTTGGTGGCAAAGTTGAACCAGAACGTGTCGCCCTGCGCCCGGTTCTCGGCAATGACATCATGCTGCCAGGAACCGCTGAACTGCAGACCGGGGTTGAAGGCGTAGGTCACTGACGGACCAATCGCAAAGCCCTTGCCACGATGCCCGTCTGCTGCGGCCGTCGGGCCACTGTCATCGGTCAGCTGCTGCAGGTAGTAACCTACGGCACCGATCTTCAGCTTGTCGAAATTCCAGCCGACGGCATAATCGATGACCATCTCGTTGCCGGACGTGTACTTCGTATCGTTGTTCTCGGTGTTGAAAATGAACCTCAACGTCGAGGCAACTTCGAGGCCCTGCGGATCGGTGTAATGATAGCCAAGGGTCGGCTGGACGGACCAGTGATTGACGCCGATATTGGCGAACTTGGACGAGTCGTAAAGCCCGGTTGGAGCGGCAACATCGACACCGGCCACAAACGAATGCTTGTCCTTATGCCAGACCAGACCAAGAGTTCCGGAAACATCCGCAAGGCCGAAGCGCGTGTCATTGCCAATGGGAAGCGTCATGTCGAGATTGACGAGCGGCACCACGACCTGCCCCCAGACCTTGGCACCGCCAATATCCAGATTGCTGACATAAAGGAAGCGCATGGTTTCGGCGATTGCGCTGACCTTGAAATCGATCGGAATCTTGTCGCCGCTGCCGTTGTTAAGCCGGTCCGAATGGAAGTAGCTTGTCTGTGACAGGAAATAAAGCCCCGGAAATGGCGGAATTCCAGCTGCAAAAAACTGCGCCGAACCAGGCGAATATTGCGTATTGCCATTTTCAGCGGCACCTGCCTCCCCAACCGCAAGTGCAATCATCATCATACCGAACAGGGAACGGCCCGCGATACCAGTCTTTTTCATTCCATCCTCCTCACATGGACGCAAAGCTGCACTGAATGCCGGGAGTGTGGAGAGGACGGCAGATGGCCGGCCCTGCATCTGCCAGGGCCCGCGCTGGATCGTCAGATGACGGCAATAAGATGCCGTTGCCGCCGCTGATCACGGCAGACTGAAATCCGGAAACCTGCTGGCCTCCGGCATTGATCCAAAGAATTGCCCCTCCCCAACGCCGCCCTGACATCGGTCAGAACCGCCCCGGCATTCCGGCCCGCAGGTTTCACGCCTCCCATGAGGTCCTGCAGGCGCCCAATCGTTCACTAGCGGCAGCTATGAACTCTGTAAAATTATCATTCGGAATAGAACGTATTTATCCAGGAAATACTTGGGCGCCGATCTATTCAGTCCGGCACGGCCTCCTCATGTTTGACTCCGGGAGGCTGACGCATCACGCGCCGGAAGTGCTCAGGCCCCATGTACCTCGCGGGTAGCGGCTGCCAGTTGTTCACGCACCCAGACCAGCGCCGGATCCCGGCTGCGGTAGCTGTGCCACTGGACGGACTGTTCCAGCAGCGGCAGATCAAAGGGCAGTGCGGCGATCCTGATGCCGCCCAGTCTGCACATGCGCTCGGCCAGACTTCTCTGCACCAGTGCCATCCTTTGCGTTCCGCGCACCAGTGGCGGCAGGGAACTGAAGGCAAAGGTCGTGACATCAATGCGGAATGTCAGCCCCAGTTGGCCACAGACCATCTGCGCAAAGCTCACCCCTCCGTTGGGCGGCTGCATGACCACATGCCCCAAGGACTGAAACATCTCCATTGAAATGGCCCCCTCCACCGGCGGCAGGTCCTCACTGACCACACAACAGAGAGGCTCGCTGTAAAGCGCCTCTGCGGGGTGACTGGATGAACAGAAGGCAGCCGGAGCCACCAGCAGATCTGCCTCCCCACGCTCCAGCAGCACATGCGGAAAGTTCTGCTGCGGCTTGAAGTGAAACTGCATCGACGGCGCAAGGTATGCCATACGCTTGATGAAAGCCGGCATGATGGTGTGCAGGGTGTAATCTGAAACAACCAGATTGATGCTGCGGGTGCTGTCCTGCGGCTCAAAGGACGGGGTGGCCACCACTGCTGCCTCGATGCGTACGATGATATCGCGCAAGGGCTGCTCCAGCGAGACAGCCAGCGGTGACAGCTCCATTGTCCGGCCAACCTGGATCAGCAGCGGATCATCGAAATAATCCCGCAAGCGGCCCAGTGCGTTACTCATGGCGGACTGGGTGATGAACATTTCTTCCGCCGCCCGGCTGACATTGCGCACCCGGATCAGCGTGTCGAGCGCCGCCAAAAGATTGAGATCAAGATTTTTGAAACGCACATACCCCTCCCTTGGTATTCATTTCATCAATATAAATCATTCATCAAAGCAATTTTGTAAACGCATTTCTCTCCGCTAAGCCAGATGACGGGAGGAGGCAACGCAGCGCGGACGGACGGTACCAGCGCGGCGCAAGGCATCTCCCGTGGGCAGGCACCGCAAGACGTGCTGCCATGTGAGGAGAGCAGATGTTCAAGTATTTTCCATCCAACTATCCCTGGAACCTCTCGGTCAACCTGTCGATCGAAATGGGCGCCCGGATGGGTGAGATCGAGGAAATGTGCGCGCCGCTGCAGGACGCAGCCAAGGCACCCGATGCAGCCGGAACCCAGGCTTTCCGCGAAACATGGATCCGCATGGCGGACAAGCTTGTGTCCCTGGCGGATGAGGACGAGGCGGCTGGCCGTCTCATTTCCGCCGGTGAAAAGCTGATCCGGGCCGCCAATTACATGCTGACCGCCGAGCGCCTTCTGGCTCACGGCTCGGAAGGCCGGGTGGCGCTCTACCAGCGGTTTCTCGCAACATTCGAAAAAGGCCTGAAACTGTCGGGCTCCATCTGCCGCCGGGTGGAAATCCCCTATGAGGGAACGCATCTTTCGGCGCTTTACGTCCCTGCCGAAGGCGTATCCGGCCCTGCCCCGCTGCTGGTTCAGGTCAATGGCCTCGACAGCACCAAGGAAATGAAATTCCTCGTCGGCCTGCCCGCATGGCTTGCAAAGCGCGGCGTTGCCTCGCTGATCGTCGATCAGCCCGGCACCGGCGAAGCCCTGCGCCTGCAAGGCCTGACCGCCCGTTTCGACAGCGAGCACTGGGCCTCACGCGTCGTTGACTGGCTGGAGACGCAAGGGGAGATCGACCCGAAGCGCATCGGCATGGAAGGCGTTTCGCTCGGCGGCTATTACTGCCCGCGCGCCGTCGCCTTCGAGCCCCGCTTTGCCTGCGGCGTCGTCTGGGGCGCCAATCATGACTGGCGCGACGTACAGAAGAAACGCCTTGCCAAAGAGGGGAACCTCCCCGTTCCCCACTACTGGGGCCACGTCATGTGGGTCTGGGGCGCGAAGGACATGGACGAGTTCATGGCAATTGCCGAAAACGTCCATCTCAATGGCATCCTTGACCGTATCCGCGTGCCCTTTCTCGTCACCCATGGCGAAAAGGACAGCCAGATCCCGCTGCACTGGGCGCATGAGACCTTCAACCAGCTGGTCAACAGCCCGAAGCGCGAGCTGAAGATCTTCGACGAGCGCACCGGCGGTGTGCAGCATTCCAGCTTCGACAATTTCGCCAATGCCGGAGCCTATATCGCCGACTGGGTCGCAGAAACGCTTGGCGGGCGCACCGCTTCGGGGAGCTGAACCATGATCAAGATGATGATCTGCGGACGCAGGCGCAAGGATCTGACCCTTGCAGAACACCGCGAACACATGAAGGACATTCATGGACGCCTGGTGCTGGACTACATCGCAGCCTTCCCGGACCAGGCACCGCGACGCTACGTCCAGAACCATACCTTTGACGGCATTTATCCGGGCGGCGCCAGCATGCCGCCCGCCTTCGCCATGGGCCTCGATTTCGTGACGGAAGTCTGGGCACCTGACCTTGCATCGCTCAAGGCCTCGCGGGAGACGGAGTTCTACAACACTCACCTGAAGCCCGACGAGCCGCTTATGGTGGACACGGACACCGTCTTCGGAATGCCTTGTGCCGAAGAGATTTGCATTCCGGTGCAAGAGAACGGGACTGCCTTCAAGGTCTTCCTCGCCTGGCACGGAACAGCGCCCGATAACAAGGGGCTCGCCACCGCCATTGCAAAGTGCAGGCAGCAGTTGCAGGGCCACTGCCGCAACAGCGCTCTCGTTCCCGTACCGGTTCAGGTCATTGAAGAATTCTGGCTCGCCAGCGAGGAAGACGCCATCGATCTCGCGCAGACCTGCCGCGATGTGATCCGCCCGCAAACCGGAACATTCACCCTGACTGTTGCCCGCGAGTTCATTCTTCACGCAGGCAGCACTCAGGCCACCACAGGACAGATCTGATCATGAACATCATCGGCCCCGATTTTCTCGTTTTTGGCGTCAGTGATGTCGCCGCCTGCAGCGAATATCTGACTGCCTTCGGACTGAGGCCCGTCGATGTAACCGCGCAAGGCGGCCTGTTCGAGGCGCTGGATGGCACAGGCATCATCATCCGCCACAAGGATGACCCGTCCCTGCCCCCGCCGCTGCCGACGGCCAACATGCTGCGCCAGCAGGTTTACGGCGTCTGCGCAGCCGAAGACATCGACGCCATCGAGGCGGAACTGTCGAAGGACCGCCGCGTCACCCGGCTGGCGGACGGATCCATCGAGACGAAGGATGACCATGGCTTCGAGCTGAAGTTCCAGGTCACCATGCGCCGGACGCTGAACATGCCGGCCGAGAAGATCAACGCCCCCGGTGCCCCCGCCCAGCGCAAGCCGAACGAAATCGGCGTCTGGGAAGAGATGCCGGCCCTGCCGCGCTCGCTCAGCCACGTGGTGCTTTTCGTGCCGGATATCGATATTGCCACCGGCTTCTACGGCAACCGCCTCGGCTTCGTCATCACCGACATTCTGTCGGGTGCTGGCCCCTTCATGCGCCCGAAGGCGAATGACGATCACCACACGCTCTTCTTCATCCGTACCCCGGACTACATGAAGGGCTGCGAGCATCTCGCTTTCCATATGGGTGGACCGACCGAGCTGATGGTGGCCGGCACACGCTTCGTCAAGAAGGGATACCAGAGCTTCTGGGGGCCCGGACGCCACAAGTTCGGATCGAACTGGTTCTGGTATTTCAACAGCCCCCTCGGCTGCCATTTCGAATATGACGCCGACATGGACAAGCACGACGACACCTGGGTCGCACGTGAGACGCCGATGAGCGCGGAAGCCTCGCAGATCATCCTGTTCGAGATGCGCGAGAAGTGGGCACCCATGGGCCCGCCCCCCGGCGCAGGCAAGCCCTGACAGGCGGCCGGGATGATGACGGGAGGTCTGTTCCTGTGCCGGGAAGAGGAGATCGCAGAGGGAGAAGCCAAAGGCTTCGGCCCTCTCGGCAGCTACCGGCGCAAGATCATCGTTCTGCGCCATCAGGGGGCATTGCGCGCATGGCTCGATTCCTGCCCGCATTACTCCACCGGCACGCCGATGGCATGGAAGACCGACGCCTATCTGAATGGCGAGGGAACACATCTGGCGTGCCACTCTCACGGCGCGCTGTTTGATATGGATACGGGAGAATGCGTGATCGGCCCCTGCCTTGGGCAGCAGCTGACACCGGTAAGCATCGCAGTGACCCCGGCGGGGGAGATTTTCGCCGAGGACCTGCGGGAGGAGAAAGCAGAATGAATTCGGGCATCAAGAAGGCGCTTGTCGTCGGTGGCGGCTTTTCCGGCATGACCGCAGCCCTGCAATTGTCGCGCAACGGGCTGGCGGTTGACCTCGTGGAAATCGATGCAGGCTGGCGGTCCTATGGCGCAGGCATCAGCCTGCATGGCTCCACCCTGCGCGTCCTGAACCAGCTCGGCCTGCTGGACCGGTTCCTTGAAGAGGGCTTTGCGACGGATGGCGTGCAGATGCGCGGCCCCGATGACGCGGTTGTAGCCCGCATTCCGACACCGCGCGTGGCAGGACCGGAGATCCCCGGTGGCGGCGCCATCATGCGTCCGGCGCTGGCAAGGATCCTGTCCGAAGCGGTGCGGGCTTCCACCACCAATGTGCGCCTCGGCATCACATTCACGGACATTTCCGAGGATGCCGAAGGCGTCACCGTTACCTTCACCGATGGCAGTTCGGACCGTTATGATCTGGTCATCGGTGCCGATGGTCTTTACTCGGCCACCCGGCAGACCGTATTCCCGGATGCGCCACGCCCCCGGTTCATCGGCCAGGCTGTCTGGCGTGCGGTACTGCCCTGTCCGGAAGGCATCGAGACGGTGACCATGTGGATGGGACCGAAGCTGAAGGCGGGGATGAACCGGGTGACAAAGGACACGGTCTATCTCTTCCTCACCGAAGACCGCCCGGCGAACACGCATGTTCCGGCGGAAACCTTCACCGCCACATTGCGCGCTCTGCTGGAGCAGTTCGCTTCCCCCATCCTGCGCAAGGTTGCTGCCGAACTGTCGGACGAAAACCAGATCATCTACCGGCCGCTGGAGCAGCTTCTGCTGCCCCGCCCCTGGCACAGAGGCCGCACGGTGCTGATCGGCGATGCCGTTCACGCAACCACGCCGCATCTGGCCGCAGGCGCCTGCATCGGCATCGAGGATGCCATGGTGCTGGCCGAGGAAATCGCTCAGGGCGAAGACCTGTCAGCCTCCCTCACCGCCTTTGAGGACCGGCGCTGGGAGCGGTGCCGGATGGTGGTCGAGAACTCGGGCCGCCTCGCCGATATCGAGGTCAATGGCGGCAGCCGTGAGGAGCATGCCGCCATCATGCAGGTTTCCATGAAGACGCTGACAGAAGCCATCTGAATGACTGATTGATCTGCCGCGCCCGGAGGAATGGACGGAGCGGGTGCGGCGGGTCTGCCAAATGTGGAGGGGAATATGTCTGGACAGAAGTTTGGCGCGGCCGCTGTGGCCGCGCTGGTGATAGGTCATTTCTCGGGAATGCTCGATCTGATCGCCCTGCCCGTCTGGGTGGGCGCGCTTGTCGAGCGCTATGGCTTCAGCCCGCAGGAGGCAGGCGCTCTGGCCACCTTGTTCCTTCTGGGCGCAGTCGGTGCCAGCATGTTCTGCGCACCGCGCTTCAACACCTTCAATCAGCGCCTTGTAACCGTGGCCGGGTTTGGTGTAGCTGCCGCTGCGTTCTTTCTGGCCTCGCTCCAGACCGGCTTCGTGCCGCTTGCCATCCTCCATATAATCTCGGGCATTGCCGTCGGCATGGCCCTGTCGATGGTGCATGGCACCATGGGCCGGACGGCCAATCCGCACCGGCTTATCGCCATGGCAGGCATCGCCCTTGGCCTCTTTGCCATCATTCTGCTGGCCGGCATCCCGCAGTTGCTCATCGCCAGAGGCGGGCCGGTCCTGTTTCAGGTTTTCGGCGGCATCATGGCATTCGCGGCGCTCAGCTGCGCGCTCATGTTCCGCAACCCGGACAGGATCGAAGAGCAGGCAGCCGTTCCCTTCAGCCGCGCCATCTGGCTTTCCATTTTCGGGATCAGCCTGATGACCTTCAATCAGGCCATGGTCTTCTCCTTCGTGGAAGTCATCGGCAAATCACGCGGCTTTTCCGCCGAAAGCGTGCTTGGCGTGCTGATTGCCCTCGGCTTTGTCAACTTCATCGTGCCCTCACCGCTTGCCGTGTTCCTGCAGACACGCGTTCCGGCAACGCTGGTCACCCAGGCTGGCCCTGCGGTTCAGGCCGTGCTGGCCATCATCGTCACATGGGCAACGGCGCTTGAAGTCTGGGCACCTGCGGCTGCCGTTTTCGTGGCGGTGCAGATCTTCACCCACACCTTCGCTTTCGGACGGCTGGCGCAGCTTGATCCGACGGGCCGCGCCGTCGCCGCAACCCCCGCCATGCTCATGGTCGGCGCGGCCCTTGGCCCGGTGGCCGGCGGCGTTCTGGGCGGCAATTTCGGCTACGAGGCACTCGGCATTGCTGCCATCGCAGTCAGCATTCTTTCCATCCTCTTCTTCACCAAGGCAAAAGCAGCATGACGAACCTTCCCCCGATCACCCGTATCGTCACCGGCCACACGGAAGATGGACGCGCCATCATCACCCAGAATGGCCCCCTGCCAACCGTGGTCGAAATTGCGGCCATCCCCGGAACCGTATTTCACGAGGTCTGGGCTACAACGAGCTCGCCTGCCCCTGTTTCGAACGGTGAAGACCCGACACTAGGCCCCCTCACCCTGCCGCCACCGCCGCACGGCACCCGGATCCGCTTTGTCGACATCCCGCCGGACACGGAGGATTTCCTCAAGACCGGGGCAGCCGTGATGGACAATGCCTTCGAGCAGCTCGGCGACAAGGCCGCCTCCACCGTGCGGCAGGATTCGCCCCATCCTCTGATGCACAGGACAGAGTCCATCGACTACGGCATTGTCATTGACGGCGAACTGACATTGATCGTCGATGATGGCGAAGCGGGTCTGAAGCCGGGAACCGTGGTCATCCAGCGTGGAACCAACCATGCCTGGGCCAACCGGTCGGGCAAGGTCTGCCGGATGCTGTTCGTGCTGATCGGAGGAACCTATGATCCTGCGCTCGCGGAAAGCCTCAAGGACAAGTGACAATTCCCCGCGCTCTTCCCTGAACCAAGAGAGAGACCAGAATGAAGCTCGCAACCTATCATGACGGCACCCGGGACGGTCAGCTCTGGATCGTTTCAAGAGATCTGAAACGGGCCCTTCCGGCCACAGGCATAGCCGCGTCGATGCTCGCAGCCCTTGAGTACTGGGACAAGGCTGCCCCCCTTCTGGCGCTGGCCTATGACCGGCTGAACGCAGGGGATGAGCCCTTTGCCACGCCCTTCACCCCCGAGCGCTGCCTCGCGCCGCTGCCGCGTGCACCGCAGTGGCTGGACGCATCCGCTTTCCTCAATCACGGGCGGCTGATGGACAAGGCTTTCAACAATCCGCCCAACCCGGATTTCGAAACCATTCCCCTGGTCTATCAGGGCGCGAGCGATGACTTCCGGGGGCCGCTGGCACCGGTCGAATTCCCGGACGAGGCGCTGTGCATCGACATGGAAGGCGAATTCGGCGTGATCCTGTCCGATGTGCCCATGGGCACAAGCGCGGAGAAGGCGCTCGATCACGTGCGGCTGCTGGTGCAGATCAACGACTGGTCGCTGCGCGCCGCCGGCCCGCGCGAGATGCGTGCCGGTTTCGGCTTCCTGCAGGCCAAGCCCTCCACCTCCTTTGCGCCGGTTGCCGTGACGCCGGATGAAATCGCACCGCACTGGCACGATGGCCGCGTGAACCTGCAGCTTTTCGTGGAAATCAACGGCCGTGAAGTGGGCCGGGCGAATGGCCGGGAGATGCACTTCTCCTTCGCCGAATTGATTGCGCATTGCACGAAAACCCGGCGCCTGACGGCAGGCACCATTCTGGGCTCCGGCACGGTTTCCAACGAGGACAGGGCCGCTGGCTCTTCCTGCATTTCCGAGATCCGGGTGATCGAGATGCTGGACGAAGGCGCGGCACGCACCCCCTTCCTCTCCTTCGGAGACAAGGTGCGCCTGGAAGCCCGCCTGCCGGATGGGTCCAGCCCCTTTGGCATCATTGATCAGCAAGCGGTGAAGGCCTGATGCGTGTTCTCATCACCGGCGCCAGCGGCTTTCTCGGGCGCGGGCTGGCGGCCCGTGCTGCCCAAAGCCTCAAGGGAGTGTCCTCCCTGACCCTGACCGACCGCGCACAGGTGGCCACGGTGCCTGCAGGCGCGTTGAGCAAGCCCGGAGACCTTTCCGATCCCGCTTTTCTCGATGACCTGCTGGCCCCCGGCTTTGATCTCGTCTTCCATCTGGCCAGCATTCCCGGCTCTGCCGCCGAGCAGGAACCGGAGGCTGGCAACCGGGTCAACCTTCTCGCGCCCATTGCTCTGGCCCGTGGCGTGGCGAAGGCTTCTCCCGGTGCCCGGTTCGTCTTCGCGTCGTCCATTGCCGTTTACGGGCAGACCGGCGGCGCGCCGGTGAACGAAAACACCGCAACCGCGCCAGCGCTGACCTATGGCGCGCACAAGCTGATGACGGAGATCCTGCTCAGCGACCTGACGCGGCGGGGAGAGCTTTCCGCCGTCAGCCTGCGCCTTCCGGGGATCGTCGCAAGGCCCAAGCAGGAAAGCGGCCATGGCTCGGCTTTCATGAGCCTGCTGTTCCACCACGCCAGCGCGGGCGAAGACTGGAACTGCCCGGTCCCCGGCAGCAGCACCTGCTGGTGGATGTCACGCGAGGCAGCTGTCAGTGTGATGATCCGTGCGGCAAGCCTTCCCGCAGGCAGCGCCAGCGTGATCCAGCCCCCGGCCCTGCACGCCACGGTGCAGGAGGTGGCAGAGGCCGCAGCACGGGTTACCGGCAAGCCATCCGGTACCCACTGGGGAGACAACGAGACCTTGCGCCGCATCTTCGGCGCCATGCCGCCGCTCGATGCCAGCCGCGCCCTCTCCCTTGGCTTTGCGCCAGCAGAAACCCCGGAAGCTCTCGCCAGAGCCGCACTTTCAGGAGTTGCCGATGAAGATCGTTGACCTGTCCGTTGCCATCGAAAACGATGTGCCCGCCGACCCGCCGGGTCTTGGCCCGAAGATCACCTACACGGACCACACTGCGGGCGCCGAAGAGGTGAAACGCTTCTTCCCCGGCCTCGACATCAGCGAGGTTCCCGGCGGCGAGGGCTGGGCCGTGGAGCAGATCACCCTCAGCGCCCATGCAGGCACCCATCTCGATGCCCCATGGCATTTTGCCTCGACCATGAACAAGGGCGAGCGGGCCTGGACCATCGAGGAAGTGCCGCTCGACTGGTGCATCCGCCCCGGCGTGAAGCTGGACCTCAGGCATCTGCCCGACGGATACGTTGCCACCGCAGCCGACATGGAAGCTGCTGTGAAGGCCAGCGGCCACGAGTTGCAGCCCTTTGATATCGTTCTGATCAACACCGCTGCCGGTGCCGCCTATGGCACACCGGCCTATCTCGGGCGCGGATGCGGCATCGGCCGGGAAGCCACGCTCTGGCTGATGGAACGGGGCGTGCACATTGCCGGTACCGATGCCTGGTCCTGGGATGCCCCCTTCCCCGTTACCGCCAAGCGCTTTGCCGAGACCCGCGACGCGGGCCTCATCTGGGAAGGGCACAAGGCCGGACGGGAAGGCATCTTCATGCATATGGAAAAGCTGACACGGCTGGAAGAACTGCCCGCCTCCGGCTTCACCGTCTCCTGCCTGCCGGTAAAGATCCGGGGAGGCTCCGCCGGCTGGTGCCGTGCGGTCGCCATCTTCAATTGATGCCAGACTTTCACTGATGCCAGACTTCTGCTGACAGTTGATGCCCCGGCGGGCTTGCCCGCCGGGAACGCGGCTGTCAGGACAACCGCAGGAACAGGCCGGCGCAGAGCTTGGCACGCTCGGCGAGGCTGTCGATCAGGATATGCTCATTGAGCGTATGCAGCCCGGCACCACGCACACCGATGGAGTCCAGCGTCGGGATGCCGAGAGCGCCGGTGAAATTGCCATCCGACCCGCCGCCCGCACTGGCATGGCTCATCTCGAAGCCCACTTCTGCGGCCAGTTCCCTGCCAATTTCATAGAGCGCCAGCGTGCCTGAATCCGGCTCCCAAACAGGCCGGGTGACGCCGCGTGTCACCTCGATGATCACGTCGCCGCTGTCATCATTGAGTGCCAGCATCCGCTCCACGCCCGCATCAAGGTCCGCCTGCCGCTTGGCCATGGACAGCACCTGCCCCTCGCAGAGGGACGAGACGCAGTTGACCCACTCCCCGCCCCGGACGATGCCGACGCTGAAGGTGCAGTCCTCGCCCGTCATCGCCTCGATTTCCAGCACCTTGCGGGCCATGGCGGCAATCGCCGAGCGCCCGTCCTTCAGCGCCCAGCCCGCATGGCTGGGGCGGCCGATGGTGCGCAGATTGAAACGGGCAATGGCGTAGCGGCCCGTGACGCAGCCGCCATCCTCCCGCGCCGGTTCCGGCACCAGCACATAGCGGTTTCGCAGGGCCTCCATCTCGATGAGATCACGTGTTGAAGGCGTGCCGACCTCTTCATCGGGAGTGAAGAGCACCGTCACCGGCAGCGGCGTGGTGAGCCCGGCGCGGATGATCTGGCGCAGCGCCTCAACGGCCACGTAATTGCCGCCCTTCATGTCCTGGATGCCCGGCCCGTAGGCCCGGTTGCCGTCGATGCGGAACGGCAGCTTTTCCAGCGTGCCAACGGGATGCACCGTATCCATGTGGCCGCTGACGAGAATGCCGGGCTTGCCCTTGTCCGGATGCGGCAGGCGGGCGCGCAGCGAGCCGCCGAAGCCCATCCGCCCCGGAATGCGCTCGATATCCGCGCCAAGCGCCGCCAATTCATAGGCGGCGAGATCCATCATCCGGTTGAGGGCGGCCGCGTCATGGGTGGGGCTTTCGCATTCCACCCAGGAGCGCAGGCCCTTGATCATTTCATTGCTATCGAAAGGTAAGTCCGTGAAGCGCATGGCCTGCTCCCGGCGATTCTGCGTGAAGGGATGAGGTTGAGGCTGAGCGTCAGGCCGCCAGATCAGGCCGCAAGCCGCCGTTCGGCAATGCGGGCATAGATGCTGGCGCCGACCGGCAGGATGGTGTCATCCAGCACGAAGCCAGGATTGTGCACCGGCACGCCGCCGCTGTGGCCGACGGTGCAGTAAGCCCCCGGCACGGCCAGCAGCATGTCGGCGAAGTCTTCGCTCGCGGGCACCAGATCCACCTGATCGGTGACGAGATCACCGCCGACAATTTCGGCGGCCGCTTCCAGATAGGCCGCACTCAGGGACGGATCATTGCGCAGCACGGAGAACACGGGCCGCAGTTCCGGCGTGATGGTGACGCCGAAGCTGGTGGCATAACCGGCACAGAAGGCCTCGATCCGCTCATGAATGAGATCACGCACGCCATCGTCGAAATAACGGATCGTGCCGGAGATGACCGCGTGATCAGGAATGACGTTATAGGCCGTGCCGGAATGGATCTGCGTCACCGACAGGACCGCCGGCTGCACCGGCTCCACATTGCGGCTGACAATGCTCTGCAGGTTCTGCACCAGCGAGGTGGCGACGATGATCGGGTCCTTGGCGTGATGCGGTGCCGCGCCGTGGCTGCCGCGGCCCTGAATGGTGATGTCGAAGAAAGTGGAACCGGCCATGGCAACGCCGGGGCGCACCGCCACCCGGTTCGGTGCGGCAAGCGGGTTGTTGTGCATGCCGTAGACTTCATCGCAAGGGAACCGGTCGAACAGCCCGTCTGCCAGCATGGCCCTTGCACCGCCCAGCCCCTCTTCGGCCGGCTGGAAGATGAAGACCACAGTTCCGGCAAAATCCCGCGTCTCGGAGAGATAGCGCGCCGCACCCAGCAGCATGGTTGTGTGGCCGTCATGACCGCAGCCGTGGAACTTGCCCGGATGGGTGGAGCGGAACGGCAGGTTGGTGTGCTCGTCCATGGGCAGCGCATCCATGTCGGCGCGCAGGCCAATGGTCCGCCCCTCCCCCTTTGCCCCTTTCAGCACGCCGACGACGCCGGTCTGGCCGATGCCCCGGTGCACCTCAAGGCCCCACTCCTCCAGCAGGCTGGCGACAATGCCGGACGTGCGCTGTTCTTCGAAGCCGATTTCCGGGTGGGCGTGGAAGTCATGGCGCAGCGCCGTCAGCTCCTTGGCATAACCGGCGATTTTCTCGATGACGGGCATGGGTCAGTCCTCTGACAGATGAAATGAAACGGAAAGGGAAGAAGCAGCCGGGGCGGCTGCGGGTGCCCCGGCTGCGACGGACGCCGGGCCTCAGGAGGCCAGCGTCAGCTCACGGAAGTTGGCAAAGTCCCAGTTGCGGCCAGGCGCCGCCTCGATGAGGGAACGGGTGTAGGGATGCTTCGGATGGGCCAGCACCTCGCCCGCAGGCCCGTGTTCCACCACCCTGCCCTTTTGCATCACCAGCACATCGTCACAGATCTGCGCCGCGACGCGCAGGTCATGGGTGATGAACAGGATGGCGATGCCGAGCTTGGCCTGCAGATCCTCCAGAAGCTTGAGCACCTGATCCTGCACCGACACATCCAGTGCCGATACGGCCTCATCAGCCACCAGCACATCGGGCTCCATGGCGATGGCCCGGGCGATGGCGATGCGCTGGCGCTGGCCGCCGGAGAACTGGTGCGGATAGCGGTCCACCGCATCCGCCGGAAGGCCGACAAGCGCCATCAGCTCGCGGGCGCGGGCCATGGCCGCGTCCTTGTCCTGACCAAGATTCAGCGGCCCCTCGATCAGCGAGCGCCCTACCGTCCAGCGCGGATTGAGCGAGCGGAACGGGTCCTGAAACACGATCTGGATGTGCTTGCGGTGCGGGCGCAGCTTTGCGCGCGGCATGCTGGCGATCTCAAGCCCGGCCACCTTGATGCCGCCGCCGGAGGGATCAATCAGCCGCATGACGCAGCGCGCCACGGTGGACTTGCCCGAGCCGCTTTCCCCGACGATGCCGAGGGTGCGGCCCGGCGCGATGGTGAAGGCCACATCCTGCGCCGCCCGGGTCGGTTCGCGGTTAAGCAGCCAGCCGGAGGTGCCATAGACCTTGGCAAGGTTGGAGACTTCCAGCACCGGCGGCTTGCCCTCCACCGCAGCCCGCGGCGGGCGCGGTGTCAAGCTCGGCACGGCCTTCAGCAGGCGGCGGGTATAGTCGTTCTGCGGGTTGCGCAAAAGTTCGGCGACAGGCGCACCTTCCACCATCTCCCCGTGCTTCATCACCTGCACCGTGTCGGCAATTTCGGCCACCACACCCATGTCATGAGTAATGAAGAGAACGGCCGTGCCATGCTTTTCCTGCAGTTCCGCGATCAGCGACAGGATCTGCTTCTGGGTGGTCACATCCAGAGCCGTGGTCGGCTCATCGGCGATGAGCAGCTGCGGCTCCAGGATCAGCGCCATGGCGATCATGATGCGCTGGCGCTGGCCGCCGGAGAGCTGGTGCGGGTAGGACCGGTAGATCCGCTCCACATCCGGCAGATGCACCTGTTCCATGATGGCCAGCACGCGCTTGCGCTTTTCACCGGCCGGCAGTTTCGTGTGGGTGTCGAGCACTTCCTCGATCTGCTGGCCCACCCGCATCACCGGATTGAGCGCGGTCATCGGCTCCTGAAACACCATGGAGAGATTGCGGGCGCGCATGTCGCGCATCTGCTGCGGCGAAAGCTTCAGAAGGTCGGTCTCGCCAAGCAGGATGCGCCCGCCCATCACCTCCAGCGCGTTCTTCGGCAGAAGCCCCATGGTGGCAAGCGACGTGACGGATTTGCCCGAGCCGCTTTCCCCCACAAGGCAGACGGTTTCGCCCGCCCGGATCGTCAGGGACACACGGTCGAGGATCGGACGGAAGTCCGGCGCGGCAGTGGGAATGCGGACGGTGAGGTTGTCGATGGTGAGAACCGCCGGAGCGCCCTCGAAGGATCTGGACTTGAAGATCACAGGCTCAGCCCTCCCTCTTGCGCAGGCGCGGATCCAGGAGATCGCGGGCCGTGTCGCCAAGCAGGTTGATGGACAGGATGCACAGGGACAGCATCAGCCCCGGCCAGAAGATCAGCGAGGGCTTGAGCTGGAAGTGCATCCGCCCCTCGGCCATGATGTTGCCCCAGGTGGGAATTTCCGTGCTGACGCCCGCGCCCAGGAAGGAGAGGATCGCTTCCGTCAGGATGGCCGAGGCGCAGATGTAGGTGGCCTGCACGGTCAGCGGCGCCAGCGTGTTGGGCATCAGGTGCTGCCACAGGATCTTCGGCATGGAAGACCCCAGCGCCACCGCCGCCTCCACATAGGGCTCCTCGCGCACGGACAGGACGACCGAGCGCACCAGCCGCACCACGCGGGGGATTTCCGGAATGGTGATGGCGGCAATCACCGACCACAGGCTCGGGCCGTTGAGGGCCACGAGCGCAATCGCCAGCAGGATCGACGGGATCGCCATCAGGCTGTCCATGATCCGCATGATGATCGCGTCCGCCAGCCGGAAGAAGCCGGAGACAAGGCCAATGGCAAGGCCGATGAGCACGCTCGTTACCGCCGCACCAATGCCGATGAACAGCGACACGCGGCCGCCCATCATGACGCGGGAGAAGAGATCGCGGCCGAAGGCATCCGTGCCCAGCAGGTTGCTTTCCGAAGGCCCCTTCAGCCGGTTCAGTGCATTGATCGCCAACGGATCATGGGGAATGTAGAGCGGCGCCAGCAGCACCGCGACGGCGATGATGGCCAGTACGATGGCCGCAACCATCGGCCCGCCGCCGAGCTTGCGGACTTTCGCCGGCAGGGACAAAAGCCGCAGGACGGGCTGCAGCCGGGATACGGGATCAGAAGAAGCTGACATCAATACCGGATCCTCGGGTCAAGAAAGCTGTAGGCAACGTCGATCATCAGGTTGATGAAGACGTAGATGGCACTCGTCAGCAGGATCATCGCCTGGATGACCGGATAGTCACGGGCAAGGATCGCATCGACGGTGAGCCGGCCGATGCCGGGGATGTTGAAGACGCTTTCCGTCACCACCACGCCGGAAATGAGCAGCGCGAAGCCGGTGCCGATGATGGTCAGGATCGGCACCGAGGCATTGCGCAGGGCGTGGCGGAACAACACCGCCTTTTCCCTCAGGCCCTTGGCGCGCGCGGTGCGGATGTAATCCTCGCCCAGCACCTCCAGCATGCTGGCCCGCGTCATGCGGGCGATGAGGGCGATGTAGATCGTCGCCAGCGTCAGGCAGGGCAGGATGGCGCGGGTGAGGAACTTGCCGAAGTCCTGCGAGGGCGCCGTATAGCCCTGCACCGGCAGCCAGCGCAGTTGCAGGGAAAAGACCTGGATGAAGAGATAGCCGATGACGAAAACCGGGATGGAGAAGCCCAGCACCGAAAAGGCCATCACCGCATAATCCGTCCAGGTGCGGTGCCGCCAGGCGGCCAGCACACCCATGGGCACGGCGATGAGCACGGCCAGAATGATGGTCATGACGGCGATGTTGATCGTCGGCCAGATGCGCTGTGCGATGAGATCGGTCACCGGAACATTGGAAATGAGTGAAATGCCGAGATCACCTTCCGCAAGGTGTCCGGCCCAGGTGATGAACTGGGTCAGCAGCGGCTCATTGAGGCCAAGCGAGGTGCGGATCTTCTCCAGCTGCTCGGGCGTTGCCGCATCACCGGCAAGGATGGCTGCCGGATCGCCCGGCGTCAGGCGCAGCAGCAGAAAAACAAAGATGGCGACACACAGCACGACCGGAATGACGGCCAGGATGCGCCGGAAGATGTAACCGATCATCGGCGGATGCTCCCTTCCCTTCAGGCGGTGAGAGCGGCGCAGGCCCTGCCCTTTTCTAGGCAGGCCCGCCGCCCCCGGTGAGCCGGGGCCGCGTTGGGCGGTCCCGGCAGCCGTTCAGACGGCGGGAGGATCAGTCTTCCTTCTTCATGTTCCAGAACACCGGCACCGGCGAGGGGATCATGTCCACCAGCTTGACCGAGCGTCCCTGCGGGGTGAGGTACTGGCCGAGCGGGATGTAGTTCACCACATCCATGGCATGAGCCTGGATCTTCTTCGCCACTTCCACCTGCTCTTCTGCGGAACCGGCCGCGATGAAGTCCTTGCGCAGCGCCTCCAGCGGCTCATCCGTCGGCCAGCCGAACCAGGCCGCATTGCCGCGGCCATTGAGCATGGGGTTGATCAGCGGCGAGGCAATTTCCGGCACGGCCCAGTTGGTGAAGAACAGGTTCCAGCCGCCTTCGGACGGCTTGGACTGGCTGGCACGGCGGGTGACCAGGGTCTGCCAGTCCATCGGCTGCAGATCGACGGTGAAGCCCGCATCACGCAGCGCCTGGGCTGCCACCACCGGCTGGGCGGAAATGGCCGGCACGTCGGTCGGCTGCATCAGCACCACGGGCGTGCCGTCATAGCCGGACTCGGCCAGGAGCTTTTTCGCCTCTTCGATGTTGCCGCCGCTGATGAGGCTTTCCGCCCCGGTTTCGTCGGCCAGCGGCGTGCCGCAGCCGAACAGAGCGCCACAGATCTTGTAATAATCCGGGTTGCCGATCAGCGTCGCCAGCACCTGCTCCTGACTGATCGCCATCATGGCCGCCTTGCGCACCTTCACATTGTCGAAGGGCGGGTAGAGGAAGTTCATGCGGCCCATGGTCTGGTAGCCGAGCGGATCGCGCAGCTCCGACAGCACATCGTCATTGCCCTCCAGCAGCGGCAGCAGGTCAACCGGCACCTGTTCCATGTAGTCGATTTCGCCGGAGGACAGCGCATTCACCGCCGTCTGGGCATCGGGCATGGTGATCCATTTCACCTTGTCCACATGGACGGTCTTGCCACCGGCCATCCAGCTGGACGGCTCGTCGCGCGGCACATAATCGGCGAATTTCTCGTAAGTGACGCTGACGCCGGGCTGGAATTCGGATTCCACGAAGCGGAACGGGCCGGAGCCGATGAAGCTCTTGATCGACTCGGACGCCGGAGTGGCGGCAACGCTCGCCGGCATGATGAAGGGCGGCAGTGCCGACATCTTCGCCAGAGTCTCGATCAGCGGTGCATAGGGCTCCTTCAGCTGCCAGACGAGCGTCTTGTCATCGGCCGCCGTCAGGCTGTCGGTCACGTCGAAGATGAGCTGGCCGCCGGAATCCTTCTGGCCCCAGCGCTTCAGCGAGGCCACGGCATCTTCCGCCGTCACCGGGGCGCCATCGTGGAATTTCAGCCCGTCGCGCAGGGTGAAGGTGTAGGTCAGCTTGTCATCGGAGATGGTCCAGTCCGCCATCTGCGGCCTGGGCGTGAAGTCCTCGTCCACGGCGATGAGCACATCGTAGATCATATAGGCATGATTGCGCACGATGTGGGCGGTGGTGATGACCGGATCGGTGACACGCAGGCCGGAATGCATCACGGCGGTGATCACCTTTTCCTGCGCCATGGCGCTGCCGGCCAGCAGCGTTCCGGCAATAAGACCGGCGGCAAGGCGGCCAAGGCCCGTCAGGCGGCGCGGCCGCCTCTCAGCCTTCAATCTGCTTACGACCCCAGTTTCAACACTCAGCATGTTCGTGAACCCCGTCTGGTTGGTTGTGATGATGCTTCGTTGGTGCCGGCCTGTTTTCCGGCCGGTTGTGATCTGCTCTGCTTCTCCTCCCATCCGCTCCCGCAAGCCTGTGGAGCGAACTTCATTTCACTTCAGATGTTTGCTGTCGTTGCAGCTGTTTCATTGGCCATGAAGGCAGGTCCGCAGGGCGTCAGCCGGATGCCCGGCTTCAGGTTGCGGAAGGGCAGATCGCTGGCGTAAAGCGCCATCGGCCCCGGCGAGCGGGCGACGAGAATGGTCTCGGCCACCGGCTCGAAATCGGCACGGAAATGCACCGAACTCTTGTTGACGAGAATGACTTCCTGCGTCGGTTCAATGCCAACGAAACGGTACATGGCGAGGTCCGCCATCTGCACCTTGCGGCTGGCCAGCACCACGCGCACGCCGCCGATGGAGACACAGGCCGAAAGACCCAGATCCATGTGTGTGTGGCCGAAGAACGGGCCACCGGCCATGAAGCTGCCGTCCGACAGGCGCTCCACCTTGAAGGTGCCGGTGAAGGGTTCATCGCCCGCGACACCGGAGCGCCCGCCGAGGGTCAGCGTCACCTCCGCCCCCTCGCCTGCCGCATGCGCAGCTTCTGCTGCCTCCGGATCGACCATCAGGCCGAGCGAGGCGCGCGAAACACCTGCGCGCACCAGCGCCGCCAGCATGCCGGCGGTGTTGGAATCCCCGCCCGCGCCGGGGTTGTCCTGCGTATCTGCAATGACGACGGGCCGGGAAGCAGAAGCTGCAATCCGCAGTGCTTCGGCAATGGCCTCCTCCGGCTCATAGGCCCTGCCCTGGAACGCAGGCTCTGCTGCCAGAATATCCGAAACCAGCGCATCCGCCGCCGCATCGGCAGCGGCTTGATCCTCTGCATAGGTGAGAACGGACGGAGCGCAATCGGCGAAATCTGCCGCAGGAAAGCCCGTCAGAAAGGATGTGCTGGCGACAGTCCCGCCTTCCAGACCGGCCACACGGGCATAGAGGCTTCTGGCTGGTTCCAGTCCGGTGCATTGCCAGGGAATGGGAATGAGGAAGGGCAGCTGGCGGAAGGCCTTGGCAAGGCGCTTGCCCGTTTGCATCAGTCGGTCAAGCTGCACCGCCGTGCGCCGGCCGGTTTCGGCCATGTCCACATGCGGATAGGTACGGTAGGCGACGAGTACGTCGCTCTCCTCCACCATGCGGGCGGTGACATTGCCGTGCAGGTCAAGGCTCGCAGCGATGGGCAGATCCGGGCCGGCCACCTTGCGCAGGCGGGCGAGGATCTCCCCTTCCCCGTCATCCAGATGCTCGCAGACCATGGCGCCATGAAGATCGATATAGAGCCCGTCGAGCGGCCCGGCGGCGGCAAGCCGCTCGCACAACTCGCCAAGGATGGCCTCGAAAGCGGCCTTTTCGACATGGGCAGACGGAATGGCCACGGTCCACAGCAGCGGCACCAGCTCCCACCCGGCCTCACGGGCGTAGTCCACGGCTCCGGCAACGCCGATGTTGATGCCGGGGCAGCGGTCGAGGATCTCCTGCCCCCGTGAAATCGGCATGTGCCCGCCACCTTCGGCGAAGTGAGCCAGCGTCGCACGGGAGGGGGCAAAGGTGTTGGTTTCGTGCAGGAAACCGGCAACCGCCACGCGCCTTGTCATCCGTCGTCTCTCCTTGCACCCAATCAGGAAATTTCACGGCTTGCTTCGCGATATCGCTGTGCAATACACTTGTATTGATTATGCTGACCCAGTTAACCACTGAGGTCAATGTCAAAACACATGCAATCCGGAGCCTCATGAGCCCAAAATTTTTGCGTTCGATCTTCGGCCCGCCGGTCCGCCAGGATGAGACCTGGGAAGATCCGCTGTTCATCCAGTCGGTCGGCCGGGCCATGCAGGTGCTGTCCGCCTTCCATCAGAGCGAAAAGCCGATGTCGCTGCAGGACCTTGCGGATCAGACCGGCCTCACCCGCAGCGCCGTGCAGCGGCTGGTGTTCACGCTGAGGCATCTGGGCTACGTCACCCGTGACCCCGACGACACCGGCTATGTGCCGGGCCTGCGCATCCTTGATCATTCGCTGGATTTCCTGCGGCTCAACCCGGTGGTGGTCAAGGCAACGCCCGTGCTGCTGGAACTGCGGCGGCAAGTGCGCGAGCGTGTCGATCTCAGCCTGTGGGACGGCTTGCGCCTCGTTTATGCCAGCCGCCTGCAGAGCAAGCGGGAGATCCTGTCCTCGACCATGGTCGGCCACAGCGTGCCGCTTTTTTGCACGTCCGGCGGCTGGGCCATTCTCGCCCGCCTGCCCGAAGCCGAGTGCGAGGAGCTGATTGCCCGCTCCAACCGCGTGCCGGTGACGCCGCAGACGATCACCGATCCGGCGGTCCTGATGGAGCGCGTGGCCGAAACCCGGCGCAACGGCTATGCGCTGGCGCTGGAGCAGATCCTGACCGGCGAAATCGCCATCGGCGCAGCCATTCTTGGCGCCTCCGGACGTCCGGTGGCCGCCATCCACGTGGCGGGCTCTCTCGCCGAATGGGAGCCGGAGGACTTTGCCCGTCAGGTTGCGCCGCTGGTGATCCAGGCGGCGCAGACCATCAGCCGGGGCTGAGTTTCCGGCCACCCCTGCCCTCACGGTTTCGGCCAGGAGCTGATGCCCCCGGTCCAGCTTTCAAAGACGCGGGCAACCGACAGAACCCTGAGATCAGCAAAGCGCGGACCGATGATCTGCAGGCCGATGGGCATGCCCGAAACCGAGAAGCCGCAGTTGATCGAACAGGCCGGGTTGTCGCCCATGTTCCAGGGCACGGTGAAGGCAATATGTTCGAACGGCAGCGAGGGATCGTTGGTCGGCCCGGCCCATTCCGCCGGGAAGCTGACCACCGGGTTGACCGGCGAGATGATGAGATCAAGCCCCTGAAACACCTGCGCCGTGGCCTGCCGGATCGCCAGCATCTGGTCAAAGCCGCTAGCTGCCCGCGTGGCGGGCAGGTCCTTTGCGCCTGCCGCCCAGTCCAGGATGAAGGGCAGGATCTTTGCCCGCCGCTCCGGCGTATAGGTTTCCATCAGTGCCCAGAAGCGCGCGCGCCAGAAATCATCCAGCCCGTCCAGCATCTGCCGGGTCAGGATGCCCTCCACCGGGATGATTTCAGCCCCCGCATCCTCGAAACGATGGACTGCAGCGAGCACGGCTGTGCGGATTTCGCCATCCACCGGCAGGCCGCAGCCCGCATCCAGCATGAGCCCGATCTGCATGCCGCGCACGGAAGCGGGCGGCACGTTCCAGTTCAGATCTTCCGGCGGCAGCGACGTGGCATCGCGCCAGTCCGGGCGGCTGATCGAGGCCATCAGCAGCAGCGTGTCATCCACCGTCGGCGTCATCGGACCGGCGCAGCGGCCCGGATAATAGGGATAGACCGGCACACGGCCCTGAGACGGCTTGTAGCCGATGAGCCCGGTCCAGCCGGCCGGCAGGCGGATGGAGCCGCCGATGTCCGTGCCGATATGCAGCGGGCCATAGCCTGCAGCCCCTGCCGCTGCCGCGCCCGCGCTGGAGCCGCCGGGGTTCTGCGTCAGATCCCAGGGGTTGCGGGCAAGGCGGTGCAGGCTGGAGAGGCCGGAACTCAGCATGCCGAAGTCAGGGCATGTGGTCTTGGCGTAGAAGATCGCGCCATCCTCCCGCAGCCGCGCCGTCAGCGGCGCGTCTTCGGCTGCGGGCGTCATGTCGGCAGCAGCGGTGCCGGTGGTCACCGGATCGCCCTTCATGGCGAGGTTGTCCTTGATGCTGACGGGCATGCCATCCAGCGGGCCGATGGGCGTGCCCTTGACCCAGCGGGCTTCGGATACCCGCGCCGCCTTCATCGCCTCATCCGGACGGAAATCATAAAGAGCGCAAACCCTTGGCTCACGATCTTCAATTCTTGCGATAAGCGCCGCCATATATTCGGCAGGCGAGAGACTGCCCGCCTTGAAGGCCGAGAGCACGCTGCGGGCCGGAAGGGACAGAACCTCGTCTTCCGGGCGCACCCGCTCGTCCGCATCCACCATCGCCATGCCTGCCTCCTGTGCGCTCACATGCCGTCATCCGCATGCCATGGCCTCAGGCTGCACGACTTTGCAGCGCACACTCAACGAAGATCTTGAGTGCTCCGTGTTGCGCAAACCGTTGCACTGGAGGCCGGAGAAGAGCCGAACCTTGCGCGCAGCAAGCGTTCCAGCGACGCGGCAAAGCGGTTGGCGGCGAAACTCAGCTGGCGCTCCGGCGAAAGGCTGAGCTGAAGTGCCGTGTCGATGGCAGCATCTGCGGCGAGCGGACGGGCAACCAGGCTGCCGAGTTCCAGATCGCGGATCACCGCAATCTCCGGGAGAATCAGGATCGCAGCCCCCAGCCGGGCAAGTTCCTTCTGCACAGTCAGCGAAGCCGTGGTGAAACTGACGGAAAGCGGATCATGCCCTGCGGCCCTCAGCCGTGCCTCAAGCGCCGCGCGAGCACTGTAGGATGTGTCCGGCACCGCCAGCGCATGGGTGGTGAGCGCATCCAGATCAAGGCTTTTCAGCGCCGCGGCCGGATGATCGGGCGCAAGAATGGCCGCATGGCGCACCGGCACACGGACACGCGCCGTCACGCGCGGGTCGTCCGGTGAGAACAGGGTCAACGCCATGTCCGTATCGCCGCGCACGATCGCGCTCATGGCCTCACGCGCCGAGGTCTCCTGCACGGTCACGCGGATCGCCGGGAATTCCTTCGAGAAGGCAGCAAGCGCTGCCGCCAGAATGGAGCCGCCGGTGGCGCCATTCACATGCACGCTGACCTCGCCCCGGCGCAAGCCGCGCAGGTCATCAATCGCCTGATTGGCCTGATCGAAGGCGCGGATCGCCGTCTTCAGCCGGGCCGCCACCACTTCGCCCGCCGCCGTCAGCTCGATGCCGCGCGCACCGCGCTCCACCAGCTGCACGCCGAAATGATATTCGAGATTGTCGAGCTGGCGGCTGATCGCCGTTGGCGTCACACCCAGGTTCTGGGCGGCCTGCCGGATCGACCGGCAGCGCACCAGTTCGTTGAAATAGGTGATCGCCTGAAGCTGCATTGCGCCCTGCCCTCATGTGCTGCCGAAGCAGTCCTCAGGATGGCATGACGGACGCCGCAAAGGCCAGCCTCACATCAGCGAGGCATTGGGAATGTCGGTCACCAGCATGTGGCCCGGCGCATGGGTGATGCAGAACTCCGGCTTCACACGGGCAATCGCCGCCTGCGGCGTCACCCCGCAGGCCCAGAACACCGGTACCTCGCCCGCCCGCACGCTCACCGCATCGCCGTAGTCGGGACGGGAGAGATCGGCAATGCCGATCAATGCCGGATCGCCGATATGGATCGGGGAGCCATGGGCTGCCGGCAGGCGTGAGGTGATTTCCACCGCCCGCACCGCGTCCTTCGGGCTCATCGGCCGCATGGAGACAACCACGGGGCCGGAGAAGCGCCCGGCGGGAACCGTCTCGATGCTGGTGCGGAACATCGGCACGTTGCAGCCTTCCTCGATGTGGCGGATGCCGATGCCTGCCGCCAGCAGCGCTTCTTCAAAGGAGAAGGAGCAGCCGATCAGGAAGGACACCAGATCATTGCGCCACCAGTCCTCGACGCTCTGCGGCTCGGCCACCAGTTCGCCCTTCTGCCACACGCGGTAGCGCGGCAGATCGGTGCGGATGTCGAGATTGCGGCCAAGGGCCGGGATCATCGGATCGCCGGTTTCCGACACGCCGACCAGCGGGCAAGGCTTGGGGTTGCGCTGGCAGAACAAGAGGAAGTCATAGGCCAGATCCTGCGGCAGGATGGCGAGATTGGCCTGAATGAACCCCGGTGCCAGATTGGCCGTCGGGCCGCACAGGGCACCCGTGCGGGCGGCCTGCCGGACATCGAAGGGGCTGGAGAGAAGGCTGGTTGCGGTCATGCCGGTATCATTCGTTCATGCGGTGATGGCGGCAAGTGCCGCCTCGATGGAAAGGCCGAGGGCAAGGATCTTGCGGTCGTGCATCTGCGTGCCGGCAATCATCAGCCCCACCGGGGCTTCACCGGCCGCATGGCACGGCACCGACAGGGCGCAGCCGTCGAGGAAGTTGATCATCGTCGGGTTGCGCAGGATCAGGCCGTTGGCCGCAAAGAAGGCGGCATCATCGGCCTCAAGCGGGGCAATCTCCGGCGCGATCACCGGCACGCTGGGCAGGATCATGGCATCGAACGGGGCGACGCGGGTCTCGACGGCGGCCTGCCACGCCTTGCGGCTGGCAAGCGTGTCGAGATAATCCGCCGCCGAAATGTCCCGCCCGCGCAGGATGCGCTGACGCACCCGCTGGTCATAGCTGTCACCCGCCTTTTCGAGCAGCGCCCGGTGCCAGTGCCAGGCTTCGGCGGCGATCAGCCCGCCCTTGGCGTTGATCGTGGCAAGCTGCGCGAACTCGGGGATTTCGATTTCCGTGATCAGGGCACCAGCCGCTTCCAGCACCTTGCGGGCGCGGGCAAAGGCGGCGCTGACGGTTTCGTCCATGTCCGACAGCACGACCGTGGTGGGAACGGCAAGGCGGACCCCGGCGAGCGGCAGGGCTGCGGGTACATCCTCGCCGCTGCCGGAGAGCACCGCGTCGATGAGGGTACAGCAGGCAACGCTGCGGGCAATCGGGCCGATGGAATCGAGCGAGGTGGACAGAGGCACCACGCCTTCTGCTGGCACGCGGCGGGCGGTCGGCTTGAAGCCGGTCAGCCCGCAAAGCGCTGCCGGAATGCGGATGGAGCCGCCCGTATCCGTGCCGATGGCAGCCAGCGCCATGCCATCGGTCACAGACACGGCCGCACCGGAGGACGAGCCGCCGGGGATGCGCCCCGTGGCGCGGTCATAGGCATTGCGCGGCGTGCCGTAATGCGGGTTGATGCCGAGGCCGGAGAAGGCAAACTCGCTCATGTTGGTGGTGCCGGTGATGACGGCGCCTGCCGCCACCAGCCGCGCCACCACGGGGCAGTCTGCGCTCTCGGCATCGGCATCCTTGAGGGCGATGCTGCCGGCAAGGGACACTTCTCCGGCGATGCCGAAGAGATCCTTCACCGAGATGGGCAGCCCTTCGAGGGGCGAGCGCACATGTCCGGCAGCACGCACGGCATCCGAGGCCTCCGCCAGCTTGCGGGCGCGGGTATCATTGCGCCGCACGAAGGCACGCGCCCCCTCGCCTGCCGGGTCGTTGATGCGCGCCAGCGCCTCGTCCGTCAGGCTGGTGGAGGTCACGGTTCCTTTCGCCAGAGCATCGGCTGCGGCGGCAAGGGTCAGGCGGGAGGTCTCGGAGTTTGTCATCAGGCGATTTCCGGCAAGGTTTCGATGGAATAGCTGTGCGCGATGGTCCTGTTCAAAACCGGATCATGCAACTCCATTCTGAAGGCTTTCGACGGACGGATGCCGCCGATCGCTCCAACCGTGCCGCAAACCATGCCGGCGCCCGGCTCCAGCATGTCGTTGCCGCCCGAATAACCGGCAATCAGGTCCTGCGGGCTGCGCAGGGAGGCGAGCGTGCCTTCCTGATAAAGCACCTCGGCGCCGTTCTCCTCGATGAAGGAGCGGATGATGAGCTGGTCCCAGTGCGGGGCCACTTCGGCGAAGGGCCAGGCGCGGTCAGCCACCGGCTTGGCGCAGATCTGCTTGGACAGGGCGACGCTGTGGGATTCCAGCTTGCGGTCGGTGTGGTCGGAAGCGATGGAGACGAACAGCTCATCACCTGCACGGAACACGAAGGTTTCGACCTCACCCGAGGTCTCCTCGCCCACCACCTGGATGGTGTCCGCCTGCACCAGCGAATTGTCGGAGCAGCGGTAATAGAGCGGCACGGTACTGGGGCGCGGCACGCCGATGGCAGCCAGTTCCTCGATGTGATGCTCGATGGCGTGGATGTCGCGCCCGGCCCAGCCGGCAACGATGAGGTCAGAGATGCTCACCTCAAGGCTCGACGGAGCCTTGAGGGTTTCAACGGTGAAGGACAGTTTCATGTGTCTTGTATCCGGATGGAATGGTCGTGGTACCGGGGGGCCGTCAGCCGGCCAGCCCCGGCAGGTAAAGGGCGATTGCGGGGAAGATGGCGAGCAGGACGATCAGCACGCCCATGGAGACGACGAACGGCAGGCTGCCGATGATCACCGGCCCCATGGAGCCGCTCTTGCGCAGGCTGTGCACCACGAAGAGATTGAGCCCCACCGGCGGCGTGATCAGGGCTGCTTCCACCAGTACGATGATCAGGATGCCCACCCACAGCGGATCGAAGCCGAGGGCAAAGAGGATCGGCGTCACGATCGGGATGGTGGTGATCATGATCGACAGGGATTCCATGAAGCAGCCGAGGATCAGGTAGAAGATCACGACGACGGCGATCATCTGCATCGGCGACAGGCCAAGCCCCTTGATCGAGTTGGTGATGGCATCGGTGATGCCGGCCGCCGACATGATGAAGTTGAGGAAGCCCGAGGCGATGATGATCAGGAGGATCATCGCCGAGGATTTCATCGTGCCCTCAATGGCGGTGGCCAGCATGGAGAGGGTCAGCCGGCGGAAGCAGGCGGCAAGGATCAGCGCCCCCAGCACGCCCAGCGCGGCGGCTTCCGTCGGGGTGGCGATGCCGGCATAGATGGAACCGACAACCAGCACGAAGATGGCCAAGGGCGGTGCCAGATGCACGAAGCTGGCAAAGCGTGCGCCCCAGGCGCCCCTCACCCGCTCTCCGCCCCAGCGCGGGACCAGAAGGCAGCCGGCGATGATCGTCAGCATGAACAGGCCGGTGAGGAGGAGGCCGGGCAGAATGCCCGCCAGATAGAGCTTGGGCACGGACGTATTCGTCAGCACGCCATACAGCACCATGTTGATCGACGGCGGAATGAGAATGCCGAGCGTGCCACCGGCCGCAATGCTGCCGAGGAACAGCGGCTCGTTGTAGCCATAGCGGCGGATCTGCGGGATGGCGACGGTGCCGACCGTAGCAGCGGTGGCGACGCTGGAACCGGACGTCGCGGCGAACAGGGCCGAAGCGCCGATATTGGCATGCATCAGGCCGCCGGGCAGCCAGGAGAGCCACAGGCTCATGGCGCTGTACATGCGCTCGGCAAAACCGGCACGCAGCAGGATTTCCCCCAGCAGGATGAACAGCGGAATGGCGACGAGCAGAAACTCGTTGTTGGTGCTCCAGGCCATTTCGCCCATGGCCCGCGTCAGCGGCAGCATGGAATAGAGCGGGTCCAGAATGAGCCCCAGCACGCCCAGCGCCGCAGCGACGGGAACGGACAGGCCGATGAGGACCAGAAGAATGATGAGCGTTGTGGCGATCACTTGCGCTCTCCCTGAATGAGGCGTTCGCCCTGAGCCGCTTCTTCCTCGGCTTCTTCCTTGGTGGAGCGCATGCCGGCCACCAGCTTCACCGTCTCGAGGTCACCGGTGACGAGTGCGACGGAGGAGCGGATCAGCATCAGCGCGAGGATGAGGCACATGAAGACAAGGCCGCCGAACCACAAGCCCTGCGGCAGGGCGAGCGGCGTTCCGAGCGGGGTGTTGGCGCGCGAGCCGTAAATCCACGACTGGGCCACCACGTCATAGGCGTAGAAGGTGAGATAACCGATGAAGATGCCCATGCAGACCAGTGACAGCCAGTCGAGCAGCGCCGAAACGCGCACCGGCAGATGCTGGTAGAGCACATCCACCCGCACATTCGCCCGCTGCAGCACGCCATAGGCGAGCGACCAGGACGTGCTGATGGCAAAGGCATAGCTGGACAGTTCGTCCGAACCGCCGATGGTGATGCCGAACAGCTTGCGGACGATCACGTCATAGGAAATCAGCAGGACGCTGGCGATGGTCAGCGCACCGCTCGCCAGCACGGCACAGCGCGCCGCGGTGTTGGCGAAGCGGTAGGCACCCGCAAGAACGGGAAGAGATCCGGAAAGGCCCATGTCTCACGGCTCCAATCAAAAAGGGACAGGGCGGAACCCCGGCTGCAGTGAGGCCCCGCCCTGTCAGTCTCACATTACTTGGCTGCGGTCAGGTTCATTTCCTTGCCAATGGTGGCATTGAAATCAGTCACGCAATCATCCGAGCAGCGGGCCGCCCACTGCGGCAGGATCTTGGTCTTCAGCGTCTCGGCCAGAAGCGCCTTGTCCTCATCGGACGGCACCACCAGCGTCATCTTGCCCTTCACCTCGAGGGTGCAGGCATCAGCGCCGGTGTTGCAGTCGAAGCCTTGCTGGGTCTGCTCATCGGCAGCGGCCCAGATGTCATCCATCAGGGTGTTCATGTTTTCCTGGATGAAGGCCTGCACCTTCGGGTCCAGCTTGTCCCAGGCGCCCTGGTTGACCGCATGGATCTGCTGGTTCCAGTTGATCGGCAGCGCCAGAAGGTGGGTGGAGACTTCATACCACTTGGCCGAATAGCCGGAGAGCGAACCGGTGATGGCGCAGTCCACCACCTTGTTCTGCAGGGCCGGAACCACTTCGCCGAAGGCCATGGTCACGCTCGCGCCGCCAAAGGCTTCCACGAACTCGGCCTGAGTGCGGCTGGAGGTGCGCACCTTCTTGCCGGCCAGATCCTTGAGGCTGTTGATCTCGGCGTTGCAGAACAGCACCTGCGCCGGATAGGTGGAGATGCCCAGCAGCTTCACGCGCGAGCCTTCGCCATAGAACTTCTCATAGACCGGCTGGAAAGCGGCGGTCACCTTGCGGGCGGTTGCCACGTCAGGCGCCAGACCCGGCAGGTCGATGGCTTCGTTGATCGGGTTGTCCGAGGCGAAATAGGACAGGGTCGCGGTGCCGAATTCGATGGCCCCCTGGGACATCAGGCGCATCAGTTCCGGGCCCTTCACGCCCATCTCGTTGAAGCCCTTGATGGTGGCCGTCACCTGGCCGCCGGACTTCTCCGGGATCGTCTTTTCCCAGAACGGCTGCTCGAACTGCTGATAGGCCGTCAGGTTGCTGAGGCCGCCGACGACATGCAGCTCCGTCTTCGGCAGGTCCTGCGCGAAAGCGGAGAGCGAGGTGGAGGCGGCAAGGAATGCGGTCGTGAGGGTGAGGAGTTTCATGCTGCGGTCCCTTCTGCTGGATTTCGTCACAGCGCCGCACACAAGAAACAGCTGGCTTCACCGGAGATATAAAAACAGGGCACGCCTGTTCCGCTTCACCGGGTGCTTTACACGTCCAGTCTGTTCCCTTGCATGCAGCTTATAGCGCTGTCTTGTCCGCTATAGAACGATGACGGAAACCCGGCTGTCCAATCGTATGTTTGGAAGCGTGATATAAATTTTATTTATGCCTCAGCTTCAATTCCAGGCACTTGCACAGTTTCTGTGCCTGCCTCCCCCGCAGCCACCTGCTGCGCCATGCGGGCAATCACCCGGGCGGCATAACTGTCCGGCCCGTCGATCCAGGTGGCGGTGAAATTCAGGTCCTGCAGCGGGTCCGCGACCACATCGAGGATTTCCAGCTCCCCGCGCTCCAGTTCGGCGCCAAGAAAGATCGGCGTGATCACCGCCGTGCCGATCCCGTCCTGAACCATGCGCACGATCATCGACAGAGACGCGCAGCCATACATGCGCGGAGACGGCACCCCTTCCCGCCGCAGCATGTCGCGCACCTGCCGGTAGGGCGCGCTGTTGGAGGCATAGGTGATGACCGGCAGGCGGGTGACCTGCTCCAGCGTCAGGGGCCGGGGCCCGAGATCCAGCCCGGCCTTGGCCACCCAGGACAGCGGATAAGTGCAGAGCGGCCGGTTCTCCATCCGCGCTTCCAGCACCGGCCCCATCATGAAGGCCAGGTTGAGGCGGCGGCTTGTCAGATGCGCCTTCAGCATCTCGCTGCTGTCCACCTCGATTTCCAGCGTCAGCGCCGGATAGGCGCTGTGCACCTCGGCAATGAGACGCGGCAGCCAGGTCTGGACGATGGTTTCCGCCACGCCGATGTGGAAACTGCCGCTCATGGTGGTCTGGTCGCGAGCCGCCTGGATGATGTCATTGCGCGCCTGCATCATCCGCTCGGCATGGGCGAGCAGCTCATGCCCCTTGGCGGTGAGGCGCACACCGCGTGCGGCGCGCTCGAACAGCCGCACGCCCAGCGCCCCTTCCAGCGAGGCAATGCGCTGGGACACGGCAGGCTGGGTGGTGCCCAGCTTCTCGGACGCCGCCCGCAGGCTGCCGAGGGCCGCAGCCCAGAAGAAGGTTTCGATATTACGCAGATCAATCACGGCATGGCCCAGGACGGAGAGGAGTAGGGCATGATACTCCCTGCGCCCGTGCGATCCTACTGCGGATCCGGCAATTCCACCGTATGCGCCTGCCGCTCCAGCCGCTGCAGCCAGTGCGAGAGATCGGCCTCAGCCCGCTCCAACGCCGTATGGTTGAGCAGCTTGCGCAGGAACGCCATGGTCACGGCACGGGCGCGCAGGTTGAAGGCGGCCTCCCCGCCGCCCGCACCATCCGGTGCGCTCTGGTAGACATCCAGCTTCTCGTAAATGCTCTGCAGCCGGTTCTGCACGCTGCGCAGGGACAGGCGCCTGCGCCGGGCGATCATCCTGTCCGTCAGGCCAAGGGCGATATCGACCAGCACCTCATATTCGGATTCGCTCAGGCCCTGCGCTGCGCTGCTGCCACGCTGCTGCAGGCCCCAGACCTCCCGGTCGATGACGATCTGCGCCTCGATGAAGATCGACCGCAGCGCGAGACGCAACCGCTCCTCCGAGGCTGATTTGAGCACATAGCCATAAACCGCGCCCTTGGGCACGATCCGCGCAATGCCGCGCACATTGGCCTCATCCGCATAATTGGACCAGAACAGGATGCTTGTGCCGGGCCGTTCCTGCCAGATGGCCCGCGCCGCCTCGATGCCGTTGCGCGGGCTCATCTGCAGATCCATGACGATCCGCTCCACCTTGTGCTCGCGGGCCATCTGCTCGCCGGACTGGCCATCACCCGCCTCGATCACCTGCCCGCATTCCGGCAGGGCCGAAAGCACCGCCTCATGCAGATAGGCCCGGTGCAGGGCGTCATCCTCAACGATCAGCAGCTTCATGATGCTCCCCTTCGTGATCGCCCGTCTCTGCGGTCTCCCCGCTGCTGACTTGCGGCACCGGCGGCAAGGGCAGGATGACCCGCACATAACTGCCCCTGCTGCCTGACCCGCAACTGAAACTGGCTGCGATCAGGCTCGCCCGTGTCTGCATGTTGCCGATGCCTGTGCCCTTGTGCAGGCGCCCCGCTTTGAGGCCAATCCCGGTGTCGGACACTTCCAGATAAAGCTGTGCCTTCTCCTGCCAGATCCGGACCGTGATACGGCTGGCCTGCGAGTGGCGCACCGCATTGTTGATGGCCTCCTGCGCGATCCGGTAGAGCGCAAGGCTGACAGGCGGCGGCAGCGAGGCCAGTGCGCCGCCCGTTGCATCCTCCATGGCCCAGCGGATCGACAGGCCGCTGTCACGCACGGCCCGGCCGAGATGGGTTTCGATCGCTTCCGCCAGACCAAACAGCTGCAGCACCGAGGGCCGTGCCTGTTCGATGATCTGCCGCAGCTCCTGCATCGACTGCTGCAGGCTGAGGCTCAGCGGCTCCAGCATCGCTCCGGACACGGGCCCCGACAGGCTGAGCCGCTCAAGCCGGCGGGCAATGCGGGTGAGATCGGCCAGCGTCTGGTCATGCAGCTCCATGCCGATGCGCTGGCGCTCGGCGTCCAGCTCTTCTGTCAGCTGCCTTGCCCCCTGCCGCAGCGTCTCTTCCCGCACACGGGCCTCTGCCTCGATGATGGCAAGCTTGCGCGCCTCTTCGGAAGCCCGCAGGGCATAGAAATAGGGGGCGATCAGATCCGCAATCAGGCAGGCGCGGTCCAGATCCTCCTGCGTGTAGACATCCGCCTCCAGCCGCGAGCAGGACAGAACACCAATAGTCTCGCCATGCACCTTCAGCGCCGCATGCAGACGCGCCCGCAGCCGGTGCTCGAGGATGGGCGCGGCAAAGGCGCCCTCGAAATGAAAGCGCGGATCGGTGCAGGCATCGCCCGTCAGCATGGTGTCGAAGGCGCCCTCCAGCATGTCGCGCAAGGGGCTGAAGCGGATGCTCGCCGGCGGCCTGCGGCTCCAGTCGGTCGCAAGGCCGCTTTCATAGGCAATGTGGAATGTACTGCCCGGCGAAATGATGCAGACATCCATATGGTCGTGCGGGATGACGGCCTTGATTTCCTTGGCCACCGCATCTATCGCTGACTGGAAGTCCAGCCGTCCGGCCAGAAGCCGTGAAATGCGCACATACTGCGCCAGCTGGGCTGCCGATTGAAGATCCGGCATCTTGTCCTCCCGGCGGCCCTCCCCGGCCTGCCTGTCTCCCACCATAGCCATTCAGGGCCCCGGTTCGTCCTGCGGTTTCCCGCAAATGATATGCGGTTTCCCGCAAGTCCGCTTCACCCATCCGCCTGTACAGCCATTTTCATTTCCGGCATCCTTCTTGCCGCTGGACAGGTTTTCCAGAAACAAAATTTCCGGCACGGGCTGTTGAGGAGCGGCCCCGGAAATTGCCTGATACGGCTCCAGGGAGTGAGACAATGACATTCAGGACATTCATCATGGCCTCCGTGGCCGTGACATGCGCGGCCATGCCCATGGCGTCACACGCGGACACCTCGGACAAGAAGATCGCCCTGTCGAACAACTACGCAGGCAACTCCTGGCGTCAGGCGATGCTGACGAGCTGGGAAAAGGTCACCTCAGAAGCCGTGAAGGCCGGTATCGTTGCCGCTGCCGATCCGTTCACCACCGCCGAGAACCAGGCAACCGAACAGGCCGCGCAGATCCAGAACATGATCCTGCAGGGCTATGATGCCATCGTCCTCAACGCTGCCTCCCCGACCGCCCTTAACGGTGCGGTGAAGGAAGCCTGCGATGCCGGCATCATCGTTGTTTCCTTCGACGGCATCGTCACCGAGCCCTGCGCCTGGCGCATCGCCGTCGACTTCAAGGAAATGGGCCGCGGTCAGGTGGAATACCTGTCCAAGCGCATGCCCGATGGCGGCAACCTGCTGGAGATCCGCGGCCTTGCCGGTGTCTTCGTCGATGACGAGATCTCGGCGGGCATTCATGAGGGCGTGAAGCAGTTCCCGCAGTTCAAGATTGCCGGCTCCGTGCATGGCGACTGGGCGCAGGATGTGGCGCAGCGCGCCGTCGCAGGCATTCTGCCGAGCCTGCCTGAAATCGCCGCCGTCGTCACCCAGGGCGGCGACGGCTATGGCGCAGCTCAGGCCTTCGAGGCCGCAGGCCGCCCGACGCCGGTGATCATCATGGGCAACCGCGAAGACGAGCTGCAGTGGTGGAAGAAGCAGAAGGACGCCTCCGGCTACGAGACCATGTCCGTCTCCATCGCCCCCGGCGTCTCCACCCTCGCCTTCTGGGTCGCCCAGCAGATCCTCGACGGCAAGGACGTGAAGAAGGATCTCGTCGTGCCCTTCCTCAGCATCAGCCAGGACACGCTGGAAGAGAACCTTGCCACCACCCAGAAGGGCGGCGTTGCCAACGTGGAATATTCGCTGGAAGACGCGCAGGCCGTGATCGCGGCCGCTCAGTGACGCCAAGGCTCTGAGATGCTGATGCATCAAGTGAACTGCTCAAGCGCCGCACGGGCTTGAGCAGGCTTTCCCTGCCGCCGCCCACCCTGCAAGGGCCTTGCGGCGGCAGGGCTGTCTTTTCCCGAGTTTCAGGACGGTTCAAGCAAGCATGACCGGAAACAGCCTGGTGGCGAGCGTAAGCGGCGTAAGGGTCCAGTTCGGAGCCGTCACGGCACTGGATGGTGCCGGCCTCGACATCTGCGCAGGTGAGGCCATCGGCCTCGTCGGCCACAATGGTGCGGGCAAATCCACCATCGTCAACGTGATCAATGGCTCGCTGACACCGCAGGAAGGCACAGTGGAACGGGGCGGCACGGCTCTGGAAGGCGTTGCGGGCGCGCGCGAGGCGGGGATCCGCTGCGTCTTTCAGGAACTCTCCCTCTGCCCCAACCTGACCATCGCCGAAAACGCCCGGCTGATGCATGCCGGGCTGAAGGGCATGGGCTGGCGGCGGCGCGCCGAAGGACTGATGCGGCGCCAGTTGGATGCCATCTTCCCCGGCAACCGCATCCCCACCGGGGCCACGGTCAGCAGCCTGTCCATCGCCGAACGGCAGATGGTGGAAATCGCCCTGAACTTTCTTGCCGTAACGGGCAGGCCAAGGCTCGTCATCCTCGATGAGCCGACGTCCTCGCTCGACGCCGGACTTGCCGAACAGCTTCTGGCCTATCTGAAAACATACGTTGCAGAAGGCGGATCCATTCTTTTCATTTCACATATTCTGGGCGAGATCCTGTCCCTGTCGAGCCGCATCGTGGTGATGAAGGATGGCCGCGTGACCGCATCCCGGCCTGCGGAGCAGTTTACCGCGCGCAGCCTTGTGGAGGCCATGGGCAGCGTGGTGCGCGACAGCCATGCCGCAGGCCCCGCCCCCCGCAAAGGTGATGCGCCCATCGTGCTCAGCCACCGCCCGAAGGATGGCAGCGCCGCTTTCGAGGCGCGCAAGGGCGAGATCATCGGCCTTGCCGGCCTCGCCGGCCACGGCCAGACGCGGATGCTGCTGGCGCTTTATGAGGCGCAGCGCAGCAACTGGCTGCCGTCGTTCCGGGACAGGATCGCCTTCGTCGCAGGCGACCGCTCGCTCAATGGCACGTTTCCGCTGTGGAGCATCCTGCGCAATCTCACCATCAGCAGCCTGCCCGGCCTCTCCCGCCTCACCGCCATCAGTGCCACCCGCGAGGCCGCGCTCGGGGCCGAGTGGAAGCAGCATATGGCGGTGCGCACGCCGGACATGGGCAATCCCATCCTGTCACTCTCCGGCGGCAACCAGCAGAAGGTGCTGTTTGCGCGGGCGCTCAGCACCGCGGCTGACGTGGTGCTGATGGATGACCCGATGCGCGGCGTCGATATCGGCACCAAGCAGGATGTTTATGCCATCCTGCGCCGGGAGGCCGAAGCCGGGCGCACCTTCGTCTGGTATTCGACCGAGATGGACGAAATCTGCCTGTGCGACCGGGTCTATGTGTTCCGCGACGGGGTGATTGCGGCCGTCCTTGAGGGCAGTGACATCTCGGAAGACCATGTGCTTGCCGCGTCCTTCTCCGGAGAAACCGCATGAAGATCTCCTCCGCCGAAGCCCTGCGGCTGCTCATTCCGGCCATCTCGCTGGCCGTGCTGCTGGCTGCCGTCTTCTACCTGCAGCCACGTGCCATGAGCTACACCGGCCTCAACCTGCTGTTCAATCTGGCGGTGCCCATCGCCCTTGCCACCATTGCGCAGATGATCATCATGGCGGTGAACGACCTCGATCTGTCGATCGGCACCTTCGTCAGCTTCGCCGCCTGCGTCACCGCCGCCTTCATGCCCGAAGCGCCGCTGACCGCAGGCCTGATCCTTGGCGGCGCGGTCTGTGTCTATGCGCTGACGGGCTTCATCATCACCCTGCGGGATCTGCCCTCCATCGTCGTCACGCTCGGCATGAGTTTCGTCTGGGGCGGGCTTGCGGTGCTGATCCTGCCCGCACCGGGCGGCTCCGCGCCGGAGTGGCTGCGCGGGCTGATGACGGCCAAGCCGCCTTTCGTGCCCATGGCCATCATTGCAAGCCTGGCCGTCGCGGCGCTGGCGCATGTCATCGTCATGCGCTCCACCTTCGGCGTCGCCATCCGGGGTGTTGGCGGCAACAGCCGGTCCGTCGCCCGGGCCGGATGGTCGGTGCTGCGGCTGAAGGCCGGGGCCTATGCGCTTGCTGCGGTCTTCGCCATTCTGGCAGGCATGGCGCTTGTCGGCCTCACCACGTCAGCCGATGCCAATATCGCCCTGCGCTATACGCTGCTGTCCATTGCCGGGGTGATCCTCGGCGGCGGCGAATTCACCGGCGGACGCGTGTCGCCCATCGGCGCGGTCATCGGCGCGCTGACGCTGACGCTCGCAGGCTCGTTCCTCTCCTTCCTGCGCATCTCGCCCGACTGGCAGATCGGCGCACAGGGCGCGATCCTGATCATCGTGCTGGGACTGCGCCTTCTCTTCAACGCCCGCCAGAACGGCGGCAAAACCGGAGGCGCCCGGACATGAGCCAGCACACCAGCCCCGCCGCCCGCACCGCATGGACGCCAGCCAGCCTCCTGCGCCCATGGATCTGGTCCTTCGCCGCCGCCTTCCTGACCTGGGCCACCACTCTCGCCTTCACCGGCGGCGCGGGCGTGGGCGGCCTCAGTCAGGCCGCCCTCACCTTCGCGGCCTTCTCTGTGATTGCCGGTCTCGGGCAGATGTTCGTCATCACCCTTGGACCGGGCAATGTGGACCTTTCCGTCCCCGCCACCATCACGCTCGCCGGAACCGTGTCCATGAAGATCATGGATGGACAGGATTCCCTGGTTCTGGCCGGTCTTCTGGCAGCAATCCTTGTTGGCATCGCCATCGGCATTGCCAACTACGCCCTGATCAAGCTGCTGCGCATTCCCCCGATCATCGCCACCTTGTCGATGAGCTTCATCGCCCAGTCGGCGGCCATCTGGTACAATCGCGGCATCCGCATCAAGCCGCCGGAACTGCTGGCGCAATTTGCCACCGGCACCACATCCGGCATTCCCAACATGGCACTGGCGGCGCTGGCGCTCACCCTGCCCGCCTGGTGGCTGCTGGAGCGCACGCTCTACGGCCGCTGGATCTCGGCCATCGGCCAGAGTTCCTTTGCCGCGCGCATGGCCGGAATTCCCGTCGATGGCACCCGCTTCGTCACCTATGTGCTCTGTGCGGTGCTGGCCTCGGTCTGCGGCTATCTGCTGGCAAGCTTCTCCGGCGGGGCGGCGCTCAACATGGGCGCGGAATATCTGCTGGCCTCCATTGCCGTGGTGGTGATCGGCGGCTCGGCCGTGGCAGGCGGCAACTCCAATGTGCCGGGCATCTGGGGCGCATCGCTCTTCATGTTCCTGGTGGTGTCGATGCTCAACACCTACGGCTTTGGCGCAGGTCCGCGTCTTGTCCTCACCGGCCTCATCATCATCGCCGTCATCATCGCCGCCAGCCGCCCTGCGGCGGGGCGCTGACAGGTCCCATGCAACGGAAGATCCAGACCATGACCTCTCCTTACGAGATCATCGACCCGCGGTTCCGCAACCTGATCATCCCCAGCGCCGCGCTTGAAGAGCTTTTCAGCGGCTGCCGCTGGGCGGAAGGACCGGTCTGGTTTGCCGATCTCGGCTGCCTCCTGTTCAGCGACATCCCGAACGAGCGGATGCTGCGCTATGTGCCCGAACCGGGCGCGCAGGCCGGAACAGGCTCAAACCCGGGCTCCGGGATCTCGATTTTCCGCGCCCCTTCCGGCTTTGCCAATGGCAACACCCGCGACCGCGAGGGCCGGCTGGTGACCTGTGAACATGGGGAGCGCCGCGTCACCCGCACCGAAACCGATGGCAGCCTCACGGTTCTGGCCAGCCATTTCGAGGGCAAGCGGCTGAACTCGCCCAATGATGTGGTGGTGAAGTCGGACGGCAGCATCTGGTTCTCAGATCCCACCTACGGCATCCTGTCCGACTACGAGGGCTACAAGGCCGAGCCCGAACAGGCGGCGCGGCGGGTTTACCGGATAGATCCGCAGACCGGCACGGTGAGCGCCGTGGTGGATGATTTCACCCAGCCCAACGGGCTTGCCTTTTCACCGGACGAGCGCCGGCTCTACATCGCCGAATCCGGGGCAAGCCACGATGCCTCCGTGCCGAGCCAGATCCGCGTCTTTGACGTGGTGGACGGGCGCAGGCTGGAGAATGGCCGCGTTTTCTGCAAGCTGGATTGCGGCCTGCCGGACGGCTTCCGCCTCGATACAGATGGCAATCTCTGGACCAGCGCCGGAGACGGGGTGCACTGTTTCGCCCCTGACGGCACTTTGCTGGGCAAGATCCTGGTGCCGCAGACGGTTGCCAACCTCACCTTCGGAGGGCCGCGCCGCAACCGGCTGTTCATCACGGCAACCCGCTCGCTTTACGCCGTCCATGTCACGGCGACCGGGGTGCAGATGCCCTGACGCGGGCTGTGTCCGCCGCTCTCCCCGCCCCTTCTCCCGGGTCATGAAAAAACCGCATCGCAGGGGGCGATGCGGTTCTGGAGGTTGGGGGACACGCTGTAAAACCGCGTGCCCCTCTGCTGCAAGTTACTTCGTCAGCTTGCCGGTGATCTGCTTGAACAGAGCCAGATTGGGTTCGTCATGACCAACCGGATCGGGCGAAGCGGTCGCCTTCATGATGACAAGATTGTTGGCGGGATCGACGTAGATATACTGGTGGAACAGGCCCAGTGCCGAATAGGCGTCGCTCTCCGGGAAGGTCCACCACTGGTACTGGTAGCCCAGCTTTTCCTCCGGCCCGGCGGGCTCGTTGCCCTCGGACGGCACGGTGGCTTCCTTCACCCAGTCTGCCGAAACAACCTGGTTGCCGTTGGACTTGCCCTGATTGAGGAACATCAGGCCAAAGCGGGCATGATCGCGGGCGGTGGCGGCAAGGCCTGCGCCGAAGAACTCGCGGCCAACGGAAGGCGGCCCGTCCATGATCCAGTAGGCATCATTTGCCATGCCGGCCGGCTTCCAGAGCTTTTCGGACATATACTCGGCGCCGGTCTTGCCGACGGCCTTTTCGAGGATGCAGCCGAGCACGCTGGTGTCGAGCGTGGCGTAGTTGAAGGGCCGCTCCGCTGCATTGGCGCCCGGCTTGGATTCCTTGGCGGCATAGTCGCACCAGCGGTACTTGTAGCCGACGAGGGAATTGTCATGGACAGTGGTCAGCTGGGTGTCGCTGCCGAATTCATAGACCTCCAGCCAGTCCACGCCGGAGCGCATCTGCAGCAGGTCGCGGATGGTCGGCCCGTCATAGCCGCTGCCCTTCATCTCGGGCAGATAGTCGGTCACCTTGTCGTCGAGGCTCTTGATATGGCCATCGGCCAGCGCAAGGCCGATCAGCGTCGAGACATAGGACTTGGCGACCGAGAAGGTCAGAAAGCGGGTGTTCTCGTCGCTGCCATTGCGGTAGGTCTCGTAAACGAGGTTGCCGTCCTTCAGCACGACAAGCGCATTGGTGTGGGTCGCTTCAAGCGCGCCTTCCAGGTCCAGCTTGGCCTCTCCAATCGTGTACTCGCCCTCCAGCGAGACAGGCATGGACGGCAGCGGCTGCACTTCGGCCCCTGCGGCAACGGTCCGGGTCGCGAACATCTGGTCCATGTGCTGGAACGTCAGGTAGTTCAGCGCCGGGTTCAGCATGTTGGCGCGGGCATTCACCATGGTCGGTGACAACCATTTCGCATCATTCTGGTCGCTGGCCGATGCAGCCGCCGGAAGGCTCATCAAGGCCATGGCCAGTATTGCCGGGATTTTTTTGAATTCAGTTCGCGACACAAGCTTCCTCCCCTGGTCTGCCGCTCTGGGAACAGAAGCGGCACCGAACCCGCGCGTCTTCGCGCCTGCGGTTGTTCGTTGGGTCATTCAGGCATATTGGCAAAAATCAAAACAGACACATAATGTTGCCACCTGACAACCAAGAGAGTTCACCCCGCCCGTGAAGACACAGCAGCTCAAGGCGCTCGTCGCCCTCGCCGACAAAGGCTCCATCCGCGGTGCAGCGCGGGAGATGGGGCTGTCCCAAAGTGCGCTGACCAAGATGCTGCGAGAACTGGAAGCGCAGACCGGGGCGGCGCTGCTGCTGCGCGCCTCGCACGGCACGCAGTTCACCCCGGCCGGCAAGGCGCTGATGACCCATGCACGGCTGATCGTGGCGACCATGCGCCGCGCGGAAGAGGAGGTACGGCGCATCTCCGGGCAGACGGTTGCCACCGCGCGCATCGCGGTGACACCTGTGGTGGCGGCGACGAAGCTCGGCAGCATCATTCACGAATTCCAGCGCCGCCACCCGGAGGGGCAGCTGGAAGTGGAATCCGGCACGCTGGGCAATATCGTGCCCCGGCTGCAGGATGGGCAGCTGGATCTGGCGCTTGGCATTGCCGTGCCAAATGCCCTGCCGGCGGATCTCGCCTTCTTCTCTTTCGCTGAGGTCCAGATTGCGCCGGTCACCGGCTCAACCCGCTTTGCCGGCCGGCAGGTCTCCTGGGAGGAACTGGCGCAGGAGCGCTGGCTGCTCAATCCGGCCCCCGGCAGCGCCGATCAGGCAACGCTCGACTGGCTGGCGGCAAAGGACATCACCCTTGCCCATCCGCCAACCCTGTGCCGCTCTCCCTTCCTGCTCGCCGCCCTGAACCGGTCAACGGATCTGATCGCCTTCTGCCCCTTGCGCATCCTTGATCATGCCTTCTGGGGCCAGGACCTGCATGAAATCAGCGTGCCGGATCTGCCGCCGCCGATGCAGCTCGGCGTGCTGACCCGCAAGCACACGCCGGCCTCGCTGGTCTCCCGTGATATCATCGATATTTCGACCCGGCTGCTCCAGACGCTCTGAACGGAACAAGGACCTGTTTCTTCGCAAAAAACAGCGGCAAGCTGTGGACCAAGGGCGGAGATTGCGTGCACTTTTTTGCGGCAGATGGCATTCTTAGAGGCAGGTTCCGTGACTGGTCAACAGCCGCCCGCCCCACTTCTGGCGGCCTCGCGCGGACCCTGCTTTTCACCGCATCATACCGGCCGCTTCAGGCAGCCAGAATCCCGGCCACAAGGACCCTCAACATGACTTCCACGAGCGCGGCCGTTCATCGTCTTGGCGGGATTGCAGGACCTGCCATCATGCTGCTCGGCATGTTCCTCTTTGCGCTGAACGACGCCATGGGAAAATGGCTCGTCGCCAGCTACAGCGTCGGCCAGGTGGTGCTGATCCGCAGCATCGCGGCGCTGCTGATCCTCGCCCCATTTCTCTGGATGTCTGGCCTCAAGCCGCTGCTCAAGCCGGAACGGCCGGGCATGCAGGCGGCCCGTGTGGCCTTTTCCACCTTCGAGCTTTTCTGCTTCTACTATGCCGTCACCTATCTGCCGCTCGCAGACGTGATGACCTATTGGCTGGCGGCGCCGATCTATGTGGCCGCGCTCTCCCCCTTCCTTCTGGGTGAGAAGGTGGGCTGGCGGCGCTGGAGCGCCATTGCGGTGGGCTTCATCGGCGTCATCATCGCGCTCAATCCGTCGAGCGCCATGTTCACCCCGCCCGCGATCCTCTCGATCGCCGGAGCTGCCGCCTTTGCCTTCATGATGCTGTCCGGCCGCAGCCTGCGCGGCACGCCGGACAAGACGCTGGTCTTCTTCCAGACGGCAGGCGCAGGGCTTGCCGGGCTTGTCATGGCCCCGTTCGACTGGCGCCCCATCGCCTCGATGGAAGATGCGCTGCTGCTGTCCCTGCTCGGCATCGTCGCCATGACCGCCCATATCATGGTCAACCGCGCCCTGAAGATCTCGGATGCGGCCACGGTTGCGCCGCTGCAATATACGCTGCTGCTGTGGGCCGTCGTCTTCGGCTGGTATTTCTTCGGCGACCTGCCCAAGCCCAGCATGATGCTTGGTGCAGCGCTCATCACCGGCGCCGGACTGTTCATCTTCTTCCGCGAACAGAAGCTGAAGAAGCGCGATCAGGTGCTGCCCGCAATTCCGGAGTGAGGGGCCGGAGTAATACCAATGCTCGATGAGCTTTTCTCATCGAGCATTGGTCAAGCCCGTGCGGCGCTTGAGCATTTTCAAGGCGTGATGCGTCAGCATCGAAAGCCTTGGTACAAGCAGCCCGAATGAGCGGCAAAACAAACGGAAAAGACCCGCAACGTTGCCGCTGCGGGTCTCTGCGCTGAACTGCGGCGGATGGGGCACCGCAGTCCGGGGGATGGGTCAGGAGGGGCGTGTCCCCTCCTCCAGGATCAGCCGCGGATCTTCGCCAGTTCCTGCTGCACGCGCTCGATCACATCGGCACCGATGGTGTCCTTGTGCTTCTCGTAGACCACCTGAGACTTTTCGAGCATGCGCTTCTGCTCGTCCTCGCTCAGGGTGTTGAACTTGACGCCTTCGGCCTGGATCTTCTCCAGCGAAGTCTGGTTCAGTTCACGGATCACCTTGCGCTCCTCGTCGCGGCCAACGATGGCGCAGTCCCTCAGGGCAGCCTGCTCATCTGCGGTGTAGCTGTCGAAGATCGGCTTGGAGAACAGGAACAGGAACGGCGTATAGGCGTGGCGCGTCTCGCTGACATATTCCTGCACCTCGTAGAACTTCGAGGTGTCGATGGTGACATAGGGGTTTTCCTGCGCATCGATGGTCTTGGTTTCGAGCGCGGAAAAGACCTCGCCAAAGGCCATGGGCGTGGCATTGGCGCCGAAGTTCTGGAAGGTGTCGAGGAAGACGTTGTTCTGCATCACGCGCACCTTCATGCCCTGCAGATCCTCCCACCTGGTGACAGGACGGCTGGAGTTGGACAGGTTGCGGAAGCCATTTTCCCAATAGGCGAGATTGACGAGACCAGCCTCGGCCAGCTTGCCATTGAGGAACTCGCCGAACTCACCGTCCATCACGGCATCGGCTTCCTCGTTGCTGGCAAAGAGGAACGGCAGGTCGAAGACGCCGAGCGCCGGAACGATGCCGGCCAGCGGCGAGGACGAGGTGACGACAGCTTCCTGAACGCCGGCGCGCAGGGCCTGGGTTGCCTGCAGGTCGCCGCCGAGCGCGCCGCCCCAGAAGGCGGTCAGCTTCAGCTTGCCGCCGGACTTTTCGTCAAGGCAGGCCTGCATGGCATTGATGCCGTTGCCGACCGGATGGTCCGCATTGATGCCATTGGACACCCGCATGTTGCGGTCATTGAATTGCGCCGATGCCGGAACAGCGGCGGTGGCGGCAAACACCACAGCCGTGGTGGCGAGAAGCAGTTTCTTCATTGTCTCTTCCTCCCTTTTCATCAAGTCTTTCCGGCGGCAGCCACTCCTCTGGCCTGCCGCCGTATGGGTACAGGGCACCTAGTGCAGCCAGGACAGCGGCACCAGCACCAGTTCCGGGAACAGGATCAGCAGCAGCAGCACTGCGATCTGTGACAGCAGGAAAGGCATGACGCCTGTCACCACCTTGCCGAGCGGCACCTTGGACACGCCGCTGACCACGTTGAGCACCACGCCAACCGGCGGCGTGATGAGGCCGATACAGGTGTTCATGACGAAGAGAACACCGAAATAGACCGGATCAATGCCCGCCTGCTTGACGATCGGCATCAGCACCGGCGACAGGATCAGGATGGTGGGTGCCAGATCCAGCGCCGTGCCCACCACAAGCACCAGCATCATCATCACCAGCATCAGCAGCTTGGGCTGCTCGATCAGCGGGGCAATGTGGCGGGTGATCTCTGCCGGAATATTCGCCGCCGTGATCAGCCAGGCCGACACCAGCGCCGCCGCGACGAGGAACATGACGATCGAGGTCGTCTTCGCCGCCCGCAGGATGACGAAGTAGAGATCGGCGACCTTCAGTTCCCGGTAGACGAAAAGCCCGACCATCAGCGCATAGAAGGCGGCAATCACCGCCGCTTCCGTCGGCGTGACGACACCCATGCGGATGCCGCCGAGAATGATCACCGGCATGCCCAGCGCCCAGGCGGCGCGGCCCGTTGCCGCAAGGCGGACGGACATGGGCTGGCGCGGCAGCGTCTCGACCTTGGACTTGCGGACAAGGAAGGTCCAGGTCAGGGCCAGGGCGCAGCCCATCATGATGCCGGGCACAATGCCGCCCATGAACAGCTTGGTGATCGACACATTGGCGGCCACGCCGAAGATGATGAAGGCGAGCGACGGCGGAATGACCGGGGCGATGATGCCGCCCGCCGCCATGAGGCCGGCCGAGCGCGGCACGTCATAGCCTGCGCGGGCCATCATCGGCACCAGGATCGCGGCCAGAGCCGCCGTATCGGCCGCTGCCGACCCGGACAGGCTGGCCATGATGATCGCCGCCACGATGGCCACGAAGCCGAGGCCGCCGCGGATATGCCCGGCCCAGGCCAGCGCAAAGTCGATGATGCGGCGGGACAGGCCGCCGGAGTTCATCAGTTCACCGGCGAGAATGAAGAAGGGAATGGCCAGCAGCGTGAAGGTGTCTGCGCCGGAGATCATGTTCTGCGACACGATCTGCGTGTTGAACATGCCCATGTAGGACATGAGGATGACGCCGCAGAACATGAGCGCGAAAGCGACCGGCACACCGATGGCCATGGAACCCAGCAGGGAGCCGATGAAGACGAGAAGCGTCATGTGTCAGTGCTCCATCAGCTTGGCAGGGTCCGCGTGCTCACCGGCGAACACGGCGATTTCCTTGTCCGTGGTGCGGCCCAGCAGGATGCGGATGAAGCGTTCCAGCGAAATCAGGAACATGCCGCCACCGGTGAAGAAGCCGATGCCATAGACCCAGATCATCGGCATGCCGGTGACGGGGGCTGCCATGGAGGCATTGATGGGGAACTGCTTCCAGGTGCCCCAGAAGAAGATGGCGGAACAGGTCATGATGATGATGTTGACCAGCGCCATGCAGAAGAGGCGCCCGCGCCGGGAGAAATGCACCACCAGCGTCTCGATGCCGAGATGGGAGTTTTCCCGGAAGGTCACGACCGCACCGATGAAGGTGAGCCAGACGAAGAAATACCGCGCCAGCTCTTCCGAGACGACGAGGCCGGAATTCATGCCGTAGCGCAGGACCACATTGACGAAGACCATGACGGCCATGGAGGCCAGCAGGAAAACGAGCACCGCTTCCAGCGCGCGGTAGAAGAGACGGGTGAGGGTCGCGATCATGAGCCCCTCACACCTTGTCCGCCAGCCCGCGGCGGGCAAGGTTGCGGAACAGCTCACGCAGGCCGAAAGTCCATTCCGGGCAGGCATCCGTGCGGTCGATCCAGTTGATCAGGCGCCCCAGCTTCGGCGTGTGGATCTCCACCCGGTCGCCAATCTCGTGGGTGAAGCCCTGCCCCACCCCGCGCCGGTCCTTGACGGGCGCAAACATGGTGCCGAGGAACAGCACTGCCCCGTCCGGATACTGGTGATTGCGGTTGCGCAGCTGGCCGGCCAGTTCCTCCGGCGAGCGGCTGATGGCTTCCATCGGGCTTTCTCCCGTCATGACGAACCCGTCCTCGCCCTCCACCAGCAGCGACACCCGCACCTTGCGCAGGTCATCGATGGTGAAGCCCTCGTCGAACAGGCGGATGAAGGGGCCGATGGCGCAGGAGGCGTTGTTGTCCTTCGCCTTGCCGAGCAGCAGCGCCGAGCGGCCCTCCACATCGCGCAGGTTCACGTCATTGCCGAGGGTGGCGCCGAGGATCACGCCGTCCGAGCGAACCGCCAGAACCACTTCGGGCTCCGGATTGTTCCACTCGGAAATGGGATGAATGCCCGCCTTTGCGCCGCAGCCGACCGGCGACATGGGCTGCGCCTTGGTGAAAATTTCCGCATCGGGGCCAATGCCCACTTCCAGATACTGCGACCACAGGCCCATGTCCTGCAGCAGCGCCTTGACCTTGCGGGCTTCTTCCGACCCGGCCTTGACGCCGCGCAGACTGCCGCCCAGCACGGGGGCCAGACGCTCGCGGATCTCCAGCGCGCGGGAGCTGTCGCCCTTGGCCTGTTCCTCGATCACCCGCTCCAGCATGCTGTCGGCAAAGGTGACGCCAGCCGCCTTGACCGATTGCAAATCGATGGGCGCCAGCAACTGACCGGCGCTGCTATCGAGGAACGCATCCAGCGGCCCCAAATCCGGCAGGCCTGACGCCTGCTTCAGCCGTGCGGCGATCTCCGGCATTTCAAAAAGGGAGGAAACGGTGGCGGCAATGCCGGTCAGGTTGAACACCTGCCCATCGCGGATCAGCACCGGGCAAGGCCCGTCTTCCGCTTTCGACCAGACGCGGCCAACGAGCACGGCGTCCTGCGCATCGGCAGGCAGAATTCCAGATGCAGTAACAACTTGACCGGCCACCAGTGCCCTCCTCCCCAATTCCCCGGACAGCAGGCCAGCGCCTCCACGCGCATTGCTCCTGCCATGCCCTGCCGGATTGTCTGGATGTCAGACAATCACATTAATGAGTCTTAGCAACATGACGCCGGGCTTGTCCAGCCTGTGGCAGCGCCTGTCCGCAACAACAGCGAAGATGTGCAAACACCCTGCGGGTTCCCGCAGGTGAGGCCTTGCCCCAGGACATCAAGAGCTTGCCGAAGCGCAGTCTAAAAATGGAGGCCTTATTCAGGCGAAAGACTGCCCCGGCCTCTCTGCCACGCCTTCAACGGCAGCCTGCAGCCCATTGCTCTGCATCACAGCACGCGCCGGGCTTCGCACAGGCCAACCATTTCGTCATGCCATGGCCCCGACCATGGCATCCATTCCATGACCTTGCCGCACCTGACAAGCGGCGAATTTCCCCACACCTAAAAGCAAACAACATCTGAACCGCAAGGGCATGGATGCCATGATCAAGTCATGGCATGACGAAACATTAAGTTCACGAACGCGAAATCTACTGCCTGAACTGCGGACAGAGAGATATGCGTCAATAAATCTCGAGATTGAGGGCAATGCGGCTTGCAGCGCCCGTTAGATGCTGGCGCATGGCGGCGCGGGCCGCCAAAGCATCCCGGCTGGCGATGGCATCACGCACGGCCACATGTTCGGCGATGGTGGTCTCGACGATCTCTTCCAGCACGGCGCTGGCCCGCGCCGCATTGATCGCAAGACTGATGCGCTCGGCGATGAAGCCGATGAACATGCCGAAATAGGCATTGCCCGTGGCATCGGCGACGGCCCGGTGGAAGGCCAGATCGGCAATGATGCCCTGCTCCGTCCACTTCTCCGCCCCGGTCATCTGCGCCAGCGCCTCGTCCAGCCGGGCGAGGTCTTCGGCTGTATGATGCAGGGCGGCAAGTCCGGCCGCCTCGATCTCCAGCGGCAGGCGCAACTGGAACAGGTCGCGGAAGCTCTCCCGGTCGTCCAGATCGTTCTGGGCAATGCGGATCGGACGCGCCTGCGGCTCAGTCACGAAAGCACCGACGCCCTGCCGCGTTTCCACCAGCCCCTCATTGCGCAGCTGGGCAATGGCCTCCCGCACCACCGTGCGGCTGACGCCGAGGGTCTTGGCCAAAGCATGTTCCGTCGGCAACCGGTCACCGGACTTGATCCGGCCCTCGCTGATGTCGCGGGCAATCTGCGCCGCAATGCGTGCGGGCAGATGTTCACTGCGCCGGATCTGTTCCATGCCGATGGCCATTCCCTGTCCTGTCTTCTGGGCGATTAGCGCCTTTATCCCGAAACCCCGCTCAAATTCAATTGGCAGCCGGGATTCATGATGCCTTGCGGGTCGATTGCCGCCTTGATGGAGGTCAGAAGCTGGCGTTTGACAGGCTGCAGCCGCGCCTCAAAGTCAGGCTTCTTCAGCCGGCCAATGCCATGTTCGGCGCTGATCGAGCCGCCGAATCCGTCCAGCACGGCGTTGAGCACGGTCTTGGCCTGATAGATCCGCGCATCCGCCTCTTGCCTTGTGAGCCCTGCAGGCGGCAGCACATTGAGATGCACGTTGCCATCGCCCACATGGCCATAGGAGACGCAGGTGCAGTCGGGCAGCGCCGCATGGATGGCAGCTTCCGCCTCGCGCACGAAATCCGGCACGCGCGACAGGGGCACGGAGACATCCGTGCGCAGGTGCCGCCCGCGCTTTGCTTGCCCCTCGTTCATGCCCTCGCGGAAAAGCCAGAGAGTGCGCGCCTGTGCCTGCGAGGCGGCAACCACCCCGTCCACCACCAGCCCGTCGGCCATGACGCCTTCGAGGAAGCGGCTCATCAGATCGTCCACATCGACGAGCCTGGAGCCGGAAATCTCCATCAGCACATAGGCCGGATAATCTGCCGCCATGGGCATGGGCAGGTCCGGGATGGCCTCCTGCGCCAAGGTGAAAGCCAGCGGCGGCATGAACTCGAAAGCCGACATCAGGTCGCAGCAGTCGCGCCGCGCACGGCGGTAAAGCCGGATGGCATCCTCCAGCGCATTGAACCCCAGCAAGGCGGTGGCCACCTGATCCGGCTGCGGCAAGAGCTTGACGGCCACGGCGGTGACGACGCCCAGCGTGCCTTCCGCGCCGATGAAGAGCTGTTTCAGGTCGATGCCCCGGTTGTCCTTGCGAAGGGCGGAGAGGCCGTCGAAAATGCTGCCGTCCGGCAGCACCACCTCAAGCCCCAGCACCAGCTCCCGCGTCATGCCATAGCGCAGCACGTTGATGCCCCCGGCATTGGTGGAGACATTGCCGCCGATGCGGCAGGAGCCCTGCGCCCCCAGCGCCAGCGGGAAGAACAGGCCTGCCTCCGCCACCTTGTCCTTGAACTCCGACAGCACCGCCCCGGCTTCGACCACGGCGGAAAAATCATCGGCATCAAGACGGCGGATGGCGGTCATCCGCTCCAGGCTCAGCACCACCTGCCCTGCCGGATCATCCGGCGTTGCGCCAAGCACCAGCCCGGTGTTGCCGCCCTGCGGCACGAGGGAAAGCCCCAGCGCGGCCACGGCCTTCACCGCCTGCGCCACATCTTGCGTGGAGCGTGGCCGCAGCACGGCGACGGCGCCGGTTTCCACATCCCCGTGCCAGTCGCGGCAATATCGGGCCACATCAGTGCCCGTCAGCACCATATCCGCGCCAAGCGCATCCACAAGCCTTGCCGCCACGGCTGCGCATGCGGCTTCAGGCTGGTCTGTTCCCTGCGGGTGTTCCATCACATCCGTCATTCTTCCGGTCCCGTCTGCCGCCACGGCGCGATGCCGGTCCTCACCACCGGGCGCCTGTGCAGACAATCACTCTGGCTGTTTTCAAATCCATCATATAAGGTTATCAGACAACCTTACAAATGGTTTCCACAGACTGCCGCACACCGGTCCGGCAGCGCTGCGGATGGAGGAAAGGCAGCCTCCCAAGCGGCTGCAATTGAGAATGCGGAGGAGAGAGCGCATGCATGTTCTGATCATTGGTGCAGCTGGAATGGTGGGCCGCAAGCTGGCTGAGCGTCTGGCAAGGGATGGCCAGCTGGGCGGCAAGGCGGTGGACCGGATGACGCTGGCCGATGTGATCGAGCCCTCCGCGCCCGCAGGCTTCTCCGGTCAGGCAAAGCTGGAGACGGCTGACCTTTCCGTCCCCGGCACCTCGGAGCGGCTGATTGCGGACCGCCCGGACGTGATCTTCCATCTTGCCGCCATCGTGTCGGGCGAAGCCGAACTTGATTTCGACAAGGGCTACCGCATCAACCTTGATGGCACGCGCTATCTCTTCGACGCCATCCGCCTCGCCCACGGGGCAGACGGATATTACCCGCGCATGGTCTTCACCTCATCGGTCGCCGTCTTTGGTGCGCCCCTGCCCTATCCCATCTCCGACGACTTCCACACCACGCCGCTGACAAGCTATGGCACGCAGAAGGCGATCTGCGAACTGCTGCTGTCCGACTATTCCCGCCGCGGCTTCTTCGATGGCGTCGGCATCCGCCTGCCGACGATCTGCATCCGCCCCGGCAAGCCGAACAAGGCCGCCTCCGGCTTCTTTTCCAACATCCTGCGCGAGCCGCTCATCGGCGAAGAAGCCGTGCTGCCGGTGCCGGAGGACATCCGCCACTGGCACGCCTCGCCGCGCTCGGCCGTTGGCTTCCTGCTGCATGGCGCCACCATTGCCACCGGCCTCGTCGGCCCGCGCCGCAATCTCTCCATGCCCGGCGTCAGCGCCACGGTGGGCGAGCAGATCGAGGCCCTGCACCGCATTGCCGGCGAGAAGGCCGTGAAGCTGATCCGCCGCGAGCCGGACGAGATGATCATCCGCATGGTCTCCGGCTGGGCCCCCGGCTTCGAGGCCACCCGCGCCACGGCGCTTGGCTTTACTGCCGAAACCTCCTTCGACGAGATCATCCGCGTCCACATCGAGGACGAGCTGGGAGGCCGCATCGCATGAGCGGTGACAGCAAGCCCGCCCGCCGCCTGCGCTCGCAGGACTGGTTCGACAATCCGGACCATCTGGACCTGACGGCGCTCTATCTGGAACGTTTCATGAATTATGGAACGACGCCGGAAGAACTGCGCTCGGGCAAGCCCATCATCGGCATTGCCCAGTCCGGCAGCGATCTCAACCCCTGTAACCGCCATCACATGGATCTGGCCAAGCGCGTGCGCGACGGCATCCGCGATGCGGGCGGCATCCCCATCGAGTTTCCGACCCATCCGCTGTTTGAGAACTGCAAACGCCCGACGGCGGCGCTGGACCGGAACCTTGCCTATCTGGGGCTGGTGGAGATCCTCTACGGCTATCCGCTGGATGGGGTAGTGCTGACCACCGGCTGCGACAAGACCACGCCCTCCGCCCTGATGGCCGCGTCCACCGTGGATATTCCGGCGATTGTCCTGTCCGGCGGGCCGATGCTGGATGGCTGGCATGACGGGGAGCTGGTGGGCTCGGGCACCGTCATCTGGCGCTCGCGCCGCAAATATGGCGCGGGCGAAATCACCCGCGAGCAATTCCTGGAAGCGGCGCTGAGCAGCGCGCCTTCCATCGGCCATTGCAACACCATGGGCACGGCGCTGACCATGAATTCCATGGCCGAAGCGCTCGGCATGTCGCTGACCGGCTGCGCCGCCATTCCCGCCGCCTACCGGGAGCGCGGCCAGATGGCCTACCGCACCGGACGGCGGGCGGTGGAGCTGGTGCTGGAGGACATGCGCCCCTCGAAGATCCTGACGCGGGAGGCCTTCCTAAACGCTGTGCGGGTGAACTCCGCCCTCGGCGGCTCCACCAACGCCCAGCCGCATCTGATGGCCATGGCCAAGCACGCGGGCGTTGATCTGAGGCCCGAGGACTGGCAGCTGCACGGCTATGACATTCCGCTTCTGGCCAATGTGCAGCCGGCCGGCGCCTATCTCGGCGAGCGCTTCCACAGGGCGGGCGGCGTTCCGGCCATCATGTGGGAGCTGATGCAGGCGGGCAAGCTCGATACAGGCTGCCTGACCGTGACGGGCCGCAGCATGGGCGAAAACCTTGAAGGCTGCGAGGTCACCGACCGCGAGGTCATCCGCCCCTACGGCGCCCCGATGAAGGAGCGCGCCGGTTTCCTCGTGCTGAAGGGCAATCTCTTCGACTTCGCCATCATGAAAATGAGCGTCGTCTCGGAGGATTTCCGCAAGCGCTATCTCAGTGAGCCGGGCCGAGAAGGCATCTATGAAGGCAAGGCCGTGGTCTTCGACGGATCGGAGGATTACCACGCCCGCATCAACGATCCAGCGCTCGGCATCGACGAGCGCACCATCCTCGCCATCCGCGGCGCAGGCCCGCTGGGCTGGCCGGGGTCGGCGGAAGTGGTCAACATGCAGCCGCCCGATCACCTGCTGAAGCGCGGCATCACCAGCCTGCCGACCATCGGCGATGGCCGCCAGTCCGGCACCGCCGACAGCCCGTCGATCCTCAATGCCTCGCCCGAAAGCGCCGCTGGCGGCGGCCTTGCCTTCCTGCGCAGCGGCGACACCATCCGCATCGACTTCAACACCGGCCGCTGCGACATGCTGGTGGATGAGGCGGAGATCGAACGACGCAAGGCCGAAGGCATCCCGCCTGTGCCGCCCTCGGCCACGCCCTGGCAGAAGATCTACCGCGAAACGGTCACCCAGCTCGCCGATGGCGCCACCATCCGCGATGCCGAAACCTTCCGCGGCCTCGCCGCCACCCCACCGCGTCACAACCACTGACGCAACCCCATGCGCCCATCACAGGCCCCGGCACAAGGCCGGGGCGGCCCGGTGGGGTGGTCAAGGCGGAGTCTCATGTCTGCCCGAAGCGTACCTTGCGCAGCACTGGTGCGCCGGGTTCAGGCAAAACCCAGCACTCCGCGCCGTCCCGGCCTTGTGCCGGGACCTGTCAGGGACTCCAAAGACCATCGGCTTTCTGTGCTCAAACTGGCAAAGAGAAAGCAGGCAGCCGGTGTCCCCCTCTTCACCCCAGATCAATCATCCGGGGGCTGGTGATTACGTCGCCGAAGCCGGTGATGTGGTGGAGCCAGTAGACATAGGGCTCTGCTGACAGCGGAGGTTCGCTGGTCCAGCCGAGGCCGGGGGCATATTGGAAGGCGGGGCTGCCGGCGATGGCGGCGAAATGGCCGGCAAAACTGGTGATCAGCGGCCGGTGGACATGGCCCGTCAGCAGGCGCAGGTGGCCGGGGAAACCGGCCAGAAGCGCACGCAGCTCATCGCGCCCCGCCGTCAGCGTCATCCAGTCCCAGGCGGGTGAGGCAAGGCCGAAGGGCGGATGATGCAGCATGAAGAAGGTGACGCCGGAGGTGGTCTCTTCCCGCGCCTTTTCGTCAGCCAGACGGTCGGCCAGCCAGCCGAGACGTTCCGCACAAAGCTCCCCCTCGACCTTGCCCGGAATGATCGTGTCAAGACCAATGACACGGATACCCTTGTGCACCATGTCGAAGTTGAGGAACGGCTCCGGCGTGAAGGGAATGGTGCCCGAAAAAACTGCGCGCATGGCGTCCCGCCGGTCGTGATTGCCCGGCACCACCAGCACGGGAGCATCAAAAAGGGCCAGCATCTGCCGGGCCAGCGCATAGTCTTCCGCGCTGCCGCAGTCGGCCAGATCGCCGGAGATCAGCACCAGATCCGGCGGCGGTGTCAGGCTGGCGGCATCGGCCAGCACCTTTTCCACCGCCGCCACCGTATCGGCGCGCGGATGGGCGCTTTCCTTGTCTGCGGCAAAGAGATGGAAGTCGGAGAAATGTAGAATGTACATGCCCTGAAAGGTCTTTCAGTCAGCGGCCGATGCGCGAGAGCACATCCGCCTTCAGGAAGCGTTCGATGACCAGCATGAAGCCGACGGAGGGGATCAGGAGGATCAAGGCGGTGATGGCGGCGATCTGGTAATTGCCGCCCATGCTGGCGTTGAACATCAGGATCGGCAGGGTCGATATATCCGGTGCGCCGACGAAATAGGTGCCGGTGAATTCGTCGATGCTGTCGAGGAAGACGAAGATCGACGCGGCCATCAGCCCCGGAAAGGCCTGCGGCAGGGTGATGTCCCGGAAGGTGCGCAAGGGCCCTGCCCCGAGGTTGCGCGCCGCTTCCTCCATGCTGCGGTCCACGGCGCTGAAGGAGGCCGTGGCAATCCACACCGCATAGACAAGACCGGGCAGCGAATGCACCAGCACCACGCCGAAAAGCGTGCCGTTGAGCCCGAGGCCGTAGAAGATCGCGGCGATGTTGACGAAGATCGGCAGCGACGGGAAAGCCTGCGGCAGCAGGAAGATCAGCATGATGAAGCTGCGGGCGGGCAGCGCCAGCCGCGCCAGCGCATAACCGGCCGGAATGGACAGGGCCATCGAGAGGCCGACGGTCGCCGCCGCGATGGAGACGGAGTTCCACAGCGACTCCCACGCCCCCGCACGCGGCCGGAAAACCCGGCCCCAGAACTCGAAGCCCCAGCGGGTCGGCCACTGGTTGGGATAGAACCACTGTTCGGCAAAGGCCCAGATGGCGAGGTTGGTCAACGGGCCGAAGACGATGAAGGCGACAAGCCCCATGGCAAGGGCAAGGCCGAGGGTGGCGCCCGCCTTGCGGGCAAAGCTTGAGAGAGAGGTCATTGGCCTGCCTTTGCCTTGAGCGTCATGCGCAGGTAAGCCCAGGCTGCCACTGCCGTCAGCAGATAGGAGAAGAGGCCGAGCGCATTGGCGACGGCATAGTCGCCGTAATAGGTGACCCGGTGGGCCATCATCGCGGTCATCATGGTGGGATTGCCGGAGATCAGCATGGCGGGCACGGACAGCACCGACATGATGGTGACAAGCGACAGCACCAGCGCCACCAGCAGCTGCGGGCGCACCTGAGGCAGCACGATATCGAACAGGCAGCGCAGCCGCCCTGCCCCGAGATTACGCGCTGCCTCGATGGTGGAGCGGTCGAGCGAGGCCATCGCCCCGGCCAGCAGCAGCGTGACGAAGGGGATCTGCTTCCAGGCAAAGGTCAGCACAAGGCCGCGCCAGTCGAGCAGGCTCTGCGCCGCCGCCGCATCCAGCACCCCGGCATCCACCAGCAGCGTGTTCAGCATGCCGTTGCGGGCCAGGAACGAGCGCGCCGTCTGCCCGGCGACGATGAAGGGAATGAACAGCGGCCAGCGGTAGAGCCAGCGCAGCAGCGGCACAGCCCAGCGGCTTTCGCCCAGCGTCAGATACCCGGCGATGGCGATGGAGGCGGCGGCAATCAGCGCCAGCGAGGCAAGCGCGACGAGGATGGAGAAGATGATATCGCCGCTGTAGAACTCCAGCGCCTTGGCGATATTGGCCGTCGAAAAGCTGCCATCGCCATCCTGAAAGGCGGTGATGAGCGAGCGCAGCAGCGGCGCGGCATAAAGCAGGCCGATGGCCGTCAGCGCAGGGGCAACAAGCAGCAGCCCGGCGCCCATGCCAGCCCAGCGGCTGAACAGCCCACTCACGGCGGTCTGTCCGGTCCGCAGCGTGTCAGCGGCAGAATGTGCAGTCATGAGGCATTTCCTCTGAGCCGGTTTGTCCGCACGGCGGCCTCCGGCCTGTTCCCTGAAAGGCAGATGCCCGGCCCGGCGGAGAGCCGGGCCAGACGGGATTAGGAAGAGTGGCTACGGGAGGGGCGCAGGTCAGACTGTCAGCAAGCTTCCAGTCTCTCCTTCGTCATCCCGGCCAAGCGCAGCGCGAGCCGGGATGACGCCGGATGGGAAAAACCTTGGTCTGAACCGCCGGTGCCCCCCCCCCGCAAGCCCCCTTACTTGGCGACGTTCTTCTCGTAGGCTTCCAGAATGGCCGCGAAGTACTTGGCCTGCGGCATGGACCAGCCGCGCTCGGCCAGCGTTTCCGGCGTCACGTCGGCAAACAGGCGGTTCCATTCGGTGTCCGTCAGCTCGCTCTTGACGTTCTGCGGATCGATGCCGGGGAACCAGTTGAAGCGGCGCACGATGCCGTCAGCCTGCACAGCCGGGCTGGTGGCGAAGGCGATGAACTCCTTGGCGAGTTCCGGCTGCGCAGCCTTGGCCGGCACCGTGTAGTACATCGGCTGGCCCGGCATGCCCGGCGACAGGATCATCAGCTTCAGGTTCGGGTTCAGGCGGCCATCGGCAACCCAGGTGTAGAACATGTCCATCCACACCGGGCCCATGGCGATTTCGCCGCGGTTCATGGCATCCAGCGTGCCGGCGTTGCCCGGCGTCATGACAACGCTCTGGTTGAAGTCGCGCAGCGAGGTGAGCGCGGGCTCCCACTTGGCAGCGGCATCGTCAGCCCACGGCCCGTTGCGGATTTCGTCAGCCGCTCCGGAGAAGGCATACATCCAGCCGAAGACGAAGCCGACGCCGGCCATGCCGCCGGTGATGCCGTTGTAGCCGAACTTGCCCGGGTTTTCCTTCACCCACTTGGCCAGTTCCTCATAGGACTGCGGCGGGTTGGCGATCACGTCCGGATTGTAGGCAATGGCGATCTGGCTGTGGAACATCGGCATGACATAGCCGGAGACATTCACGCCGAGGGAGTTTTCAGCCGTTTCGCGGGTGACGAGCCTGGCCGTGGCGAGACCGTCGCGGTAGCTCGACAGCAGCTTTTCCTCGACCATCTTGCCGGCCATGCGCTGATGCACGACGGCGACGTCCACATCCCACACGTCCTTGCCCTTCTGGGCGTCGATCTTTTCATAGATCGCCTGGCTGCCGCCATCGCCCGGGCCGGTGCCGACCGCGCGCACGGTCACGCCCGGATGGGTCTCCTCGAACTTCGGTCCGAGGTAGTCGTTGATGTAATCCACCATGTTGGTGTCACCGGCGGTGATCACCGTCAGGGTCTGGGCCGACACGCTGGTCGCCAGGGCCGTCGTAAGGGTCGTGGCTGCCAGCATGCTGGCAAGGGCAATCCTGAGTTTCATGACTGTCTTCCCTGAGGTTCGTGAGTGGGAAAATTAGTGCCGTGTCTCCAGCACAGCCCCGTGGAGCGTGCCCTGAAGCAGGCGGTTTTCGGCATCGAAGCTCATCAGCATCGATGCCGGAACGGTGAGGGACGCATCAGCGCCCGCAGCGATGGGCACGGGCGAGCAGCCCGACAGGCTCTCCCCGGCAGAATCAATCGTGATCTGGTAGGTGCCGCCCGCATAGGCGCAGGCACTGACCTGCCCCTTGCGCAACAGCGCCGGACCTTCGGGCAGAACCTCTGCCGAAGTGAACGCGCGTGCAACTTCGGTGCGGAACCCGGCAATCTTCGCAGACGCCGCAACCGGATCGCCATGGCGGAAGGCGGTGACGTTGCCGACACCCAGAAACTCAGCCGCCTCAAGATCGGCAGGGGCGCTGTACAGCTCCTCGGGGCTCGCCACCTGCACGATCTGCCCCTTGCGCATGAGGACGATACGGTCGGCCATGGCCAGCGCCTCGTCCTGGTCGTGGGTGACCATGATGGTGGTGATGCCGACCTTCTGCTGCAGGCGGCGCAGCTCGCCGCGCAGGCTGCGGCGGATGGAGGCATCAAGGTTCGACAGCGGCTCATCCAGAAGCAGCAGCGGCGGGTCGATGATCAGCGCCCGGCCCAGAGCCACACGCTGGCGCTGGCCGCCGGACAGGCTGGTGACGGCGCGGCCGCCATAGCCTTCAAGGCCCAGCAGCGCCAGAACCTCCTCCGCCCGCCGCTCCCGTTCGGCCTTGGGCAGGCCGCGCAGCTTCAGCGGATAGGTCAGGTTTCCGGCGACCGACATATGCGGCCACAGGGCGTAGGACTGGAACACCATGGCCGTCTGGCGCGCCTCGGGCGCAAGACCGGCGATGGAGCGTCCGCCCACGGTGATATCCCCTGCGCTCAGCGGGGCGAACCCCGCGATGGAGCGCAGCAATGTTGTCTTGCCGCAGCCTGAAGGGCCAAGCAGGCAGGTAAAGGTGCCCGCTGGCACCTCCAGCGAGATGCCGTCGAGAATGAGAGACTGCCCAAGGCGAATGGACACCTCCTCCAGTGACAGCGCTTCAGTTCCCATGGGGACCTCCTCCGATTGAAAGCGCGTTCAATCTATGTTCAGTGCATGACGGTTTTATGTCAACTCCATTTGCAAAGCGCCGTTTTTTGTGCGATGCAAAGTATGAACGCGTTTGCAAGTTGAGCCGGAGAAGGAATGCGCGTCACCGCCGATGATGTTGCCGAAGCCGCAGGCGTCTCCCGCGCCATGGTGTCCCGCGCCTTTACCGAAGGGGCGCCGATTGCCGCCCGCAAGCGCGCCCATGTGCTCGCGGTGGCAGAATCCCTCGGCTACCGCCCCAACCGCATTGCCCGCGGCCTCACCGGCAGCCATACCGGCCTCATCGCCCTTGTGGTCGGCGCCGTCTCCCGCCCCTATGAGGCCTGGCTCCTGGAAACCATGAGCCGGGAAATCCGCGCGGCCCGCAACTGGCCGCTGCTGCTGCAGGTACAGCCGGGCGATGAACTGGACAATGCGCTGGAAGACGCCCTCGCCTATCAGGTGGACGGGGCGATTGTTGCTGCCGGATCCGTCAGCCCGGCGCTGGCCGAACGCTGCCGCAATTCCGGCGCGCCGATTGTCATGGTCGGCCGCATCATGCCGGGCGGGGATACGGATGCCGTGTGCTGCGACAACCGGCTCGGGCTGGAACTGCTGGTGGATCATCTGGCATCAAGCGGCCGCAAAAAGCTCGCGTGGATCGGCGGCACACCGGAAACCTTCTCCAACATCGAGCGGCACGACGGGCTGATGCAGGCACTGGCCCGGCGCGGCATGAAGCTCTTGGCCGCACGTCAGGGCGACTATTCCGTCGACAGCGGCCTTGCGCAGGCCCTCACCCTGCTGACGGCGCCGGAAAAGCCCGATGCCATCCTCTGCGGCAACGACGCCATGGCCCTTGGCGCCATCGCCGCCGCCCGCCGCCTTGGCCTCAGCGTGCCCGGTGACGTGGCTATTGCCGGTTTTGATGATATCCCGGCCGCCGCGTGGGAGCCCTATCAGCTGACCACCGTGCGCAATCCGGTGCTGGAAACCACCCGCGAGGCGCTCCGCCTCCTGCGCCAGCGCATTGATGGCCACGGCGAAACCGGCAGCGCCGAAATCGTCCGCCTCGCCCCGGAACTGGTCATCCGCCAGAGCGCCTGAGGCGGAACGGGCCTCTTCGTTGCTCTGGCAAGGCCCGTCTTCCCCCCTCCCCGCACAACAAAAATTCCTGTCCGTGATCCGCCCGCTTGGGCGCAGCGTAAGATCTCGCAATACAAGGCATTTCCCCGCTGCCCCCACCTTTGGGACACCCCGTCCCGCATGACAAGGATACAGAATGCGGATTGCAGTCATCGGTTCCGGTATCTCGGGCAACAGCGCTGCCTGGGCCCTCAGCGGCCATCACGACATCACCGTTTACGAAAAGCGCCTGCGCCCCGGCGGGCACAGTGCCACCGTCGATATCGATTACGATGGCGCCGCCATTTCGGTGGACACGGGCTTCATCGTCTACAACGAGCTGAACTACCCGAACCTGACCGCACTCTTTGCCCATCTGGGCGTTGCCACCGAAGCCAGCGACATGAGCTTTGCCCTGTCGGTAGATGCCGGCCGGCGCGAATGGTCAGGCACCAACCTGCGCACCATCTTCGCCCAGCGGCGCAACATGGTCTCGCCGCGCTTCCTGTGGATGCTGCGCGAGATCTTGCGCTTCAACCGTCAGTGCGCCGCAGATCTCGCCTCGGGCTATCTGACGGGCATGAGCCTTGGCGATTACATGCGCGCCCGCAAGTTCTCCGCCGCCTTCATCGAGGACTATCTGGTGCCGATGGGTGCGGCGATCTGGTCCACCCCGGCCTCCGAAATGCTGGCCTTCCCGGCCGCCTCCTTCGTCTCCTTCTTCGAGAATCACCGGCTGATCAACTTCGACCGGCCGCAGTGGCGCACGGTGTCCGGCGGCAGCCGCAACTATGTGCAGCGCCTGCTGGAGCCGCTGCGCGGCCATGTGCGCCTTGGCTCGCCCGTCACCAATGTGCGCCGGGCAGACGGCAAAGTGCATGTGCGCGATGCCTCGGGCCACGAAGACATTTTCGATCACGTCATCCTCGCAAGCCACACGAACCAGACGCTGGCCATGCTGGATGATGCGAGCGACGACGAGCGCCGCATTCTCTCGGCCATCCGCTACCGGCCCAACACGGTCTATCTGCACCGGGACGAAAGCCTGATGCCCAAGCGCAAGAGCGTCTGGGCCTCCTGGAACTATCTCGCCCGCACCGGCTCGGCGGAAGGAACGGATGTGGCCGTGTCCTACTGGATGAACCGGCTGCAGAACATCGACACCAGCCGCCCGCTGTTCGTCACGCTCAACCCGCCGCATGAGCCGCGCGAGGATCTGACCTTCGCCCGCTTCACCTATGACCATCCGCAGTTCGATGCGGGCGCCCTGGCCGCGCAGCAGCAACTCTCACGGATACAGGGCGTGGCCAACACGTGGTATTGTGGAGCCTGGCAAGGGCATGGCTTCCATGAGGACGGTCTTGTTTCCGGCCTCAAGGTTGCCACTGCCCTTGGCGCGGAACTTCCCTGGCGCTCTGCGGCGGTTGGCTCGTCCGGCCTCGCGGAAGCTGCCGAGTAAGGCAGGACGCAACATGGCGGCGCACAGAAAGACAGACGGGCACGGCCAGACCCGCGTGAGCGGGAATGGCCCGGCCCCGGCGGAGGCAGCAAGCCTCTATGCCGGGCAGGTCATGCATGCGCGCATGAAGCCCGTGCCACACCGCTTCAGCTATTCCGTCTTCAGCCTGCTGATCGATCTGGACAGGCTGAAGGACGCCGGCCGGCAGAGCTGGTTCTTTTCCCATCGCCGCTTCAATCTTCTGTCCTTCCACGAGAAGGACCACGGCCCCCGTGACGGCTCGGATCTGCGTGAACATGTGGACCGGCTGCTGGCGGAGAAGGGTGTGGCCCGCCCCGCACGTGTCCTGTTGCTGTGTTATCCGCGCATGCTGGGCTACGTGTTCAACCCGCTCAGCGTCTATTACGCCTATGACGGCGAAGGCACGCTGACCGGCATCGTCTATGAGGTGCGCAACACCTTCGGCGACCTGCACACCTATGTGGCGCCCGTGACAGCGGATCAGGTGAGCGAGGCGGGCATCCGGCAGACGCAGGACAAGCAGTTCTACGTCTCCCCCTTCCTCGACATGGTGCAGACCTATCACTTCCGCATGATGCCGCCGGGAGAGACCGTGCGCGTGCGGATTCTCGAGACGGACCCGGACGGCCCTTCGCTGGCCGCGACCTTCCACGGCCATCACAACAGTTTGACCGGCCGCGTCATCCTGCGCGAATGCCTGAGGATGCCGTTCATGACCCTCAAGGTCATGGGCGGCATTCATTGGGAGGCCTTGAAGCTTTGGCTCAAGGGGATACGTTTTCATTCAAAGACATCTGCCACCGCAGCTGCGGCAGGCAGCGGCGCGCAACAGGCCAAAAAGGCAAACGCGCCCGCAGATACTGAAGTTTACGGGAAAGCCTGATGGAGACCGACATGTCTTTAGCCTCCTCTCTGCCCTCCCCGGCCAATGCCGGATCGCAGCAGGTCATTCATCTGACACAGGCGAACGCCCGCGAGGTGCTGTCGGGCCTGCCGCGCTTTGTCCGCATGGGCATGCGTATCGTGCTTGCCCTGCGCTACGGCGTGCTGACAATCACGACACCGGACGGTCAGGCCTTCCGCATCGAGGGCAAGGAACCGGGGCCGGTGGCGGATCTCTTCGTGCATGACTGGCGCTTCGTGCGCATGGCCGCCGAAGGCGGCGATGTGGGCGTGGGCGAAGCCTTCATGGCCGGATACTGGTCCAGCTCGGACGTCACCACCTTCCTAGAACTCTTCTGCGTCAACCGGGACGCGACGGTGGAGAAGCTGCAGGGCAGCCCGCTGTTCCGCCTGGCCGTCACGCTGCGCCACTGGTTCAACCGCAACACCCGCAAGGGCTCGCAGCGGAACATCTCGGCGCATTACGACCTTGGCAACGCTTTCTACCGGGAATGGCTCGACCCTTCGATGACCTATTCCTCGGCCCTGTTCGACGAGAGCACCGCCTCGCTGGAAGAGGCACAGCGCAAGAAATATCTGGCGCTGGCGGAGGCCACCAGCATCAAGCCGGGCCACAAGGTGCTGGAAATCGGCTGCGGCTGGGGCGGCTTTGCCGAGTTTGCGGCCGGCGAGATCGGCGCCAATGTGCGCGCCCTGACCATTTCCCGCGAGCAGTATGACTATGCCCGCGAGCGCATCTTCAAGGCCGGTCTCAATGACAGGGTGGAAGTCGTCTTTCAGGATTACCGCGATGAAACCGGCGTTTACGACCGGATCGCCTCCATCGAAATGTTCGAGGCGGTCGGCAAGGAGTACTGGCCGGTCTATTTCAACAAGGTGTCGTCCTGCCTGAAGCCCGGCGGGCTTGCGGGCCTGCAGATCATCACGATCCAGGACACCATGTTCAAGGACTATGCCCGCCGCCCCGATTTCATCCAGCGCTACATCTTCCCCGGCGGCATGCTGCCGCCTCCCGGCAAGCTGCAGGAAATCGGCGGACGGCAGGGCCTGAAACTGTCGGCGGAGCGCATCTTCGGTCAGGACTATGCCCGCACCCTCGCCGAGTGGCGCGAGCGCTTCCGCGAGGCATGGCCGCGCATTTCCCCGCTCGGTTTCGACGAGCGCTTCAAGCGGCTCTGGGAGTTCTATTTCCATTACTGCGAGGCCGGCTTCCGCTCCGGCAACATCGACGTGCGCCAGATCGTCTACGCCAAAGCGGGCTAAGGCAGCCGCCTTCCGGGCAGAAGAGGTTTTCTGTCCGGATATATCCCCTCTGGCTGTATCGCGCTTGCCGCAGCCAGCCTTCACGGCTAACAGTCGGGAACACGTTTCACGTCAACGGGAGCCTGACCCATGACCGCCCTTCTGCCGCGTTTCGCCCGCCTTGCCGCCCTTGCCCTGTCGGTGCTGCCCTTCACCGGCGGCCTTGTCCAGGCCGCTGAACTGCCGGATCTGGGCGGCCGGGAAATCGCGGTGCTGACGGAAAATGCCTATCCGCCACTGCAGTTCATGGACAGCAGCGGCAAGGCCGTGGGGTGGGAATATGACGCGGTTGCGGAGATCGCAAAGCGGCTCAACGCCAGGGTCACCTATCAGAACTCCAGCTGGGACGCGATGATCCCTGCCATCGCCGCCGGGGAATATGATTTTGCCATGAACGGCATCACCATCCGCGACGACCGCAAGGACAAGGTGGATTTCTCCGATCCCTACATGCGCTCGGAAATGGTGATGCTGGTGCGTGCCGATGAAGCCCGGTTCTCCGATGCCAAGGGCTTTGCCGCCGATGCCGGGCTGCTGATGGCCGCCCAGCCGGGCACCACGCCCTTCTATGTCGGTGTCTACGAAGTGCTCGACGGCGACGAGGCCAACCCGCGCATCAAGAAATTCGAGACCTTTGGCGCCGGCGTTGCCGCGCTCCGGGCTGGTGACGTGGATCTGGTTCTGACCGACAGCACGGCGGCGGAGGGCTATGTCTCCACCTCCAATGGCACGCTGAAGATCGTGGGTGAGAAACTGGGCACGGAAGACTTCGGCTTCATCTTCCCGAAGGGCTCGGATCTCGTTGCCCCGGTCAATGCCGCCATCGCATCAATGAAGGCAGATGGCACCATTGACGCGCTCGATAAGAAGTGGCTGCTCGACTACAAGATGGGCCAGTGAACCTGATGCCCGCCGGAGAGCCGTGAAGAATGGGACCCGCCCGCCCGAAGCCGCGCGCCAGACATATCCCCGGCGGCCGTTCGCCCTCTTCGCCCGAGTTTCCATGGTGGCTCGCCGCCATGGGGCTGCTGATCGTCTATGCCTTCGTGCAGGCGCTGGCCGATGCCCAGCAGGCGCAGGTGCTGTCCACCCTGTCGCGCGGCATCGGCATCACGCTGATGGTCACGGCCACAGCCTTCACCGGTGCCTCGCTGCTGGGGCTGCTGCTGGCGCTCGGCACCCTGTCGCGCTTCACCGTGATCCGCCAGTTCGTCCGCTTCTATGTGGAACTGATCCGCGGCATTCCGATCATCGTGCTGCTGCTCTACATCGCCTTTGCCGGTGTGCCATTGCTGGTGGAAGGCTGGAACTGGCTCGCCGGCTACCTCGGCCTTGGCGAGGTCAGGACGCGCGATGTCTCCCTGCTCTGGCGTGCCGTTGCTGCGCTGATCCTTGCCTATTCCGCCTTTCTGGCGGAGGTGTTCCGGGCCGGTATCGTCTCGATAGCCCCCGGTCAGGTGGAAGCGGCCAAGGCGCTTGGCCTTACCGGCTGGCAGCGTTTCCGGCTGGTCATCGCGCCGCAGGCCCTGCGCGTGGTGCTGCCGCCTTTCGGCAATGATTTCATCGCCATGCTGAAGGACAGTTCCCTCGTCTCGGTTCTGGGCGTCACCGACATCACCCAGCTCGGCAAGGTCGCAGCGGCGGGCAACTTCCGCTATTTCGAGACCTACAATCTCGTCGCGCTGATCTATCTGTCGATGACCGTCACCCTCTCCGTCGCCCTGCGCCAGCTCGAACACCGCCTGCGCTGGCGGGACAAGCCGGGCAGCGGCGAGGCGCAGGGCGGGCAGATTTAGGTTATCGTGCCCATAATCCCCCCACCTCTCCATCGTCATCCCGGCCAAGCGTAGCGCGAGCCGGGACCGGTGAGCCTGGGTGCAAGTTGGTTTAATGAAACACGGCCGAAAGACTTCGGCTCACCGGCCCCGGATCTCCGCTTCGCTTTCGTCCGGGGTGACGATGGAGAGATACGGACCGGGGCTAAACATCCCCTCACCGCCCCTTGCGGCTCCAGCCGGTGGCTTTGGCGACAAGCGGGAAATAGAGGGTGTAGGGCAGAAGCCGCAAGAATTTAAGCTGCCGCACGAAGGCTTTGGGGAAGGAAATCTCGAAACCCTTGCGCGCCCGCAGCCCCGCCACGAAAGCCTTGGCCGCCTCTTCCACCGGCATCAGATGCGGCATGGGAAAAGGGTTTTCCTTGGTCGCCGGCGTATCGACAAAGCCGGGCGAAACCACCTGAATGCGGATGCCCACACGGTCGAGATCGAACTTCAGGCTCTCGGCCAGATTGATCAGTCCGGCCTTGGTCGCCCCATAGGCGGCCGAGGTGGGCAGGCCGCTGTAGCCCGCGACAGAGGCGACAATGGCGATCTGGCCGCGCCCCTGCCCCTTCATGGCGGCAATCGTGGGCAGCACCACATGCACGGTGCCCTTCAGATTGACATCGAAGGTCTGCGCGTAAGCCTCTGCAGAACCATCAAGACCATCGACCGGAATGTAAACACCGGCATTGGCGATGACGAGGGCAAGCGGCGCAAGCTCCGCCTCGATGCTGGCGGCAATAGCGGCCATGGCGGCCGCATCCGTGACGTCTCCGGGATAGGCGTGGATCGATCCGGCAAGGCCTGCAGCCTCCCCGGCAAGGCTCTCGAGCGCTTCAGCCGAACGGGCCGTCACCGCAACCTTGAAGCCCGCCCGCGCCAGCTCCAGCGCCACCGCCCGGCCAATGCCGGAACTGGCGCCCGTGATCCATGCCGAACCGTCGGAAGGGGTTGCCGTATAATCTGTCACCTGAAACTCCTGTGTCTGGAGTTTCTACGGACAAGGGCGGGCTGTGGATCTGGTGGGATGGTGCATCTGGCTTCGGACAGGAACCTGAGGCAGGGCTTGAGAGAATCTCAGCGCTCTGGAAGCGGGCAAACCCCGGCTCGCGCTACGCCTGGCCGGGGTGACTCAGTGCTTGCTGGCACCACGTTACCGGGCAACTAAAGTTCTGACGAGGTAGAGGCAAAAGCACAGGCGTTCCAAACACTCAGGCGTCGCCCCGGGCCGAACAAAGTGAGGACCCGGGGACCACTCATTTCCAGATCGGTGAGACTTGTTTCCGGTGGTGCATCTGACTTCGGACAGGAGCCTGAAGCAGGGCTTGAGATAATCTCAGCTCTCTGGAAGCGAGTAGGCCCCGGCTCGCGCTGCGCTTGGCCGGGGTGACGGCCTGAGAAAGCGTTAAGGCGTGCCAGCCTCACAGGTCCCCGCTCAAGGCGGGGACAGCGCGGAAGGGCTATGACGCTCTGACTTTCAGCAGCACCGCAGTGAAACGGGCATACTTACCCTGCCCCACCCTCACATCCGCATGAACGGAGCAATGAGGCGGCCGAGGGGGCCGGTGAGGCGAAGGTGGCCTTCGGTGACGGCAAAGCAGATGCAGTCTTCATCGTCATCGGCAACGGGCTTGTGATCGACGTGATCATCGGCAAAGGCGAGATCGCCGCGCACATAATGGCCGTCAGCATCCGAGAAGCCGCCCTGCAGCACCAGCGTCAGTTCCTGGCCGTCATGGGTGTGCGACGGCACGGCGCGGCCGGCCTTGATCCACAGGAGGCTGGCGGTGCAGCCATCCATTTCGCCGAACTTGAATTCCTTCACGCCCGGCATCAGGCTGCGCCACTTCAGGCCATCCAGCGTGTTGCGGCCCAGCAGGCCGCGCAGGCTGGACGGAAGACGCGGATCGAAGGACTCGCAGGGCTGGATGGCCCGCTCCGGCATGGCCGGAAGGCCGAGAATGGCCTCAAGACGGGCATCCCGGCTGGTCAGCTCCACCGGTGCGGTGGTGTCCAGCTCCGCTCCGGCCAGCGCCTCCAGCGAGCGGACATAGCCGCGGTGGCGGGGCGACAATTCCAGATGAGACGATACGAGGACGCGCGCGGGTTCTGCCAGCCTTCCGGCGACATATCCTGCCAGCAGTTCGTCCAGTCCAGTGGTAGTTTCCATTAAAGTGCCTGGTGCCATCTTTTGAGTGAGCAGCTTTTCCTGCTCTACGGCGGTCTTTGGTGCCCGGATCACGTCTTTCTGCGTGTTAGTAAGGAAACCTAGATAAACTGCCCCTTCCCGGCAAGATGCCACCGGGGCCAAGGCGGGGGTTTTCCGTTTCCATTTAAGCGAAGATGCAGAAAAACCTTCCACGCATGACAGGTCAGATTGCAGCCACGTCACTTGATCCGGCGCCTTTGGACCATTAGCTTGCGCACAAGCCGTTTCAACCAGAAAACAGTAACACCGGATCACCATGACCCTTTATTCCTCCGCCGTCGAAGCCATCGGCAACACCCCGCTCATCCGCCTCAACCGGCTTTCTGACGAGACGGGCTGCGAGATCCTGGGCAAGGCGGAGTTCATGAACCCCGGCCAGTCGGTCAAGGACCGTGCCGGCAAGCAGATGATCCTGGAGGCCGAAGCGCGCGGCGACCTGAAACCCGGCGGCCTGATCGTCGAGGGCACGGCCGGCAACACCGGCATCGGCCTTGCGCTTGTCGCCCGCGCCCGCGGCTACCGGACCGTCATCGTCATGCCGGACAGCCAGAGCCAGGAAAAGAAGGACATGCTGCGCCTAGCAGGCGCCGAACTCGTTGAAGTGCCGGTGAAGCCCTTCTCCGACCCCAACAATTACCAGCACGTCGCCCGCCGTCTCGCCGAAGACCTGGCGAAAAGCGAGCCCAACGGCGTGCTCTTTGCCGACCAGTGGAACAACCTCGACAACCGCAAGGCCCATTTCGTCAGCACCGGCCCGGAAATCTGGCGCGACACGGACGGCAAGGTGGACGGTTTCATTTGCGCCGTCGGCACCGGCGGCACACTGGCGGGCACCTCCACCTATCTGCGCCAGCAGAAGAGCGGCATCGTCATCGGCTGCGCGGACCCGCGCGGGGCAGCGATGTATTCCCTCTTCACCACCGGCAAGGCGGAATCCTCCCCCGGCGGCTCCGTGTCGGAGGGCATCGGCCTTGGCCGCGTCACGCCGATCATCGAGGACATCAAGGTGGACAAGGCCTATCTGGTGACCGATGAGGAAGCCATGCCGCTGCTGTTTGATCTGGCGGAGAATGAAGGCCTCCTGCTCGGCGGCTCCAGCGCCATCAACATCGCCGGTGCGGCCCGTCTTGCGCGGGATCTCGGCCGCGGCCACACGGTCGTGACCATCCTGTGCGACCACGGCTCGCGCTATCAGTCCAAGCTCTACAATCCGGACTTCCTGCGCTCCAAGTCCCTGCCGGTTCCGGCGTGGCTGGAGAGCCGGTCCGGGCTGAAGGCGCCTTTCCTGTGAGATAAGGACCACGCCCATGGGGGGCGCTGCCACGTCCATCGGCAGGGACGTCCTCACGGATGTCAGTCTCGCCGATACGATCCTGAACAATCTCGGCATCATCGCCGCGGTTACGGCAGCGCTTTACACCCTTGCAGCCATCTGCGCCGTGCGGGAAGTGATGAACAGCCGCACGGCGCAAGGCACCATCGCCTGGCTCTTGTCGCTGTTCTTCCTGCCCATCCCCACGATCCTGCTTTATCTCGTCTTCGGCTGGAAGCAGTTCGACGACTATGCCGATGTGCAGCGCAAGATGGGCCGGGACGAGCGCAGCCGCCGCGCCCGGCAGATCGGCATCGCCGACAAGGCCGCGACCACGGACTGGCAGGTGCTGTCACGCGTCGCCAACCTGCCCTTCATTTCCGGCAACCGCTGCGAATTGCTGATCGATGGCGATGCCACGTTCTCCTCGATCCTGCAGGGAATTTCCGAGGCCAGAACCGTGGTTCTGGTGCAATTCTTCATCGTGCGCAGCGATGTGCTGGGCCGCACGCTGGCCGACCTCCTGATCGAGAAGGCCCGGCAAGGTGTCCGGGTCTATTTCCTTTATGACGAGATCGGCTCCAAGGGCCTGCCCAAGGCCTATATCCGGCGGCTGCGCCGGCACGGCATTCACGTCTCGGGCTTCAACGAAACGCATCACTATCTGCGGATCCTGGGGCCGATGCGGATCAACTACCGCAACCACCGCAAGGTCGTCGTCGTGGACAACCGGCATGCCTGGGTCGGCGGGCACAATGTGGGCGATGAATATCTGGGCAAGGACCCGGATTTCGGCCACTGGCGCGACACCCATGTGAAGATCAGCGGCCCGGCAGCACTCGGCTGCACCCTCTCCTTTGCCGAGGACTGGCACTGGGCCTGCGGCGAGCCGCTGGATTTCTTCTCGCCCGGCCCCTACGAATCCCCCGGCGACGAGGCCGTCCTTGTGATGCCGACGGGCCCGGCCGACCCGCTGGAAGACTGTTCCATCGCCTTCACCGAGGCCATCTCCCGTGCCCGCCACCGGCTGTGGATCGTCAGCCCCTATTTCGTGCCTGGGCCGGACGTGCAGACGGCGCTTTATGCAGCGGCCATGCGGGGCGTCGATGTGCGGGTGCTGCTGCCGCAGAAGGCCGACCACCGGCTGGTCTGGCTGGCCAGCCACGCCTATGCGGATGACATGGTGAACCACGGCATCAAGGTCTACCGCTATCTCGAAGGCTTCCTGCATCAGAAGGTCGTGCTGGTGGATGACGAGCTGGCGTCTGTCGGCACGGTGAATTTCGACAACCGCTCCTTCCGGATCAACTTCGAAATCACGCTCTGGTTCACCAGCCCCGGCTTCATCGCCCAGATTGCGGCCATGCTGGAGGAGGATTTTGGCCGCGCGAGGCAGACCGGACCGGATGACCTCGACAAGCGCTCCTATGCCTTCCGGGTTCTTGCCCAGAGTGCCCGGCTGTTTTCACCGATCCTCTAGAGCAACCCCGTCATCACAGGTCCTCTCAAGGCTTGCAGCAGCGGCAAAGCATGCTACCGTGCGGCCCCGCCTTGTCCGATACCGGAGCCTTTCAGATGACCGAGCCCCTTTTCCGCGATGATTCCTATCTGCGCAGCTGCGAAGCGCGGGTGGTGGAAATTACCGGAGATGGCGCCATCGTGCTGGACCGGACGGTGTTCTACGCCACCAGCGGCGGCCAGCCCGGCGACAGCGGCTATCTGGAACGCGCCGACGGCAGCCGGGTTGCCATCACCACCGCCCTCTATGCGGACGGCAAGACCGGCCACCGGCACATTCCCGCGGCCGGAGAGGCCCTGCCGGAGGAAGGCGAGGCCGTGAGCGTGCATGTGGACTGGACGCAGCGCTACCGTTTCATGCGCATGCACACCGCCCTGCACATCATCTGCGCCGTGCTGAAGACCAAGATCACCGGCTGCCAGATTGGCGCCGAGGAAAGCCGCATCGATCTCGACATGCCTGAACCGCCGGAACGCGAGACCATCGAGGCTGCGATCCGCGAAGCGGTGGGCCGGGACATGGCGGTGAGCATGGAATGGATCACGGATGAAGAACTGGATGCCAATCCGGGCCTCATCAAGTCCATGAGCGTCAGCCCGCCGCGCGGCAACGGCAAGGTGCGCCTCGTGCGCATCGGCGAGGATTTCGACCTGCAGCCCTGCGGCGGCACCCATGTGTCACGCACATCCGAAATCGGGCTCGTTGAGATCACGAAAATGGAAAAGAAGGGCAAGCTGAACCGGCGGATCCGCATCCGCCTTGCTGATTGATCCCTTTCCCAGAAACAGACCTGCCACTGCAGCACCGGAGACCGGCATGAACCGTCCGCCCCTCGTCAGTACCGAATGGCTTGCTAGCCGTCTTACAGCACCGGATGTTCTGGTGCTGGATGCCTCCATGCACCTGCCGGGCACGGGCCGCGATGCCAACGCGGAATATCTGGCCGAACATATTCCCGGCGCCATCCGCTTTGACATCGACGCCATCGCCGACAAGGCAAGCCCCCTGCCCCACATGCTGCCGCAGCCGACGGCTTTCTCGTCCATGATGCGTAAGCTGGGCGTGGGCGACGGCATGACGCTGGTGTTCTACGACACGGTCGGCATCTACTCCGCCCCGCGCGGCTGGTGGATGCTGAAGACCATGGGGGCAGAGCGTGTCTTCATTCTCGACGGCGGCCTGCCGAAGTGGAAAGCCGAAGGACGGCCGGTGGAAGACGGCAAGGTGACACGGCCGGAGCGCCACTTCACCGCCCGCCTTCACAATGGCGCCGTGACGGATATCGAGGCCATGCGGGCGATCGTGGACAGCGGCAGCCGCCAGGTGCTGGATGCCCGCGCCGGCGCCCGCTTCCGCGCCGAAGTGAAGGAGCCGCGCGAGGGCCTGCGCTCCGGCCATATGCCCGGCGCCTTCAGCACACCCTTCACCGAACTTCTGAATGCGGACGGCACGATGAAGTCCAACGGGGATCTCAGCCAGGTCTTCCTGGACGCTGGCGTGGATCTGTCGCGCCCGGTGACCACCTCCTGCGGCTCCGGCGTCACCGCGGCGGTCATCACTCTCGCCCTCACCCTGCTCGGCCACAAGGATCTGAGCCTCTATGACGGCTCCTGGAGCGAATGGGGCAGCCTGCCGGACACGCCGGTCGTCACGGGGTGACTACAAGGCTGAACTGAAAAAGACAGAAGGCCCGCGTCAGAGACTGACGCGGGCCCTTGTTTTCAGCACGGGTTGCCGGGCTCACATCAGCGACAGGCGCAGCACCGGTTCGGAATTGGCGTTGAGCAGCGTCAGGGAGCCCCGCTCCCCCCGGTAATCGACAGCCGCATGGACGGCTTCGACGAATTTGCGCTCCTGATCCATGATGGCAGGGGCACAGGCCTTGCGGGTGACCGCCAGCGGGCCGATCTTCAGAACGCCGCCACTCTGGCGGACCTGCCCGAAGATGGTGTTGCAACCGCCGGAGCCCGCAACGGTTCCAGCTTCCTCGATCTGCAGGATACTGTCCGCACCGCTCTGCGGCACCTCACCCTGAATTTCCTCCACCTTCCATTTGCCCACCAGATCGAAGGGCAGCCCGCGATCCTGTGCTGCGGCAGGCTGAAAAGCCATCAGCGCCAGCGCGGTGGCAGCGCAGGCACCGGTTTTGGCAGCAAGGTGGCGAAGAGTTCCAAGAACAGTCATGCGTCGAACAACCCTCTCATACCAAGGCTCCGGGATGCTGGCGCATCACGCCTTGAAAATGCGCAAACGCCGCAGGGGCTTGATCAGGTCCCGATGAGGCAAGCTCACCGGGATTTCGTATAAGGCATGCAATAACGAGCGGCCGGTGATTTCCGCGCTCCAGAATGCCCCAAGCCCGATAACGCGAAGTAAACCGGCAGGCATTTCCGCAAGACATGACTTACAGGCTGTTTACGGCAAATTCTTGAAAACGAATTTCGCAAGATAGCGAAAGGCATAGCGCTTTCGCCATGCTCCTTATTGTAAAAATACACAATCGTCTTTTCTTCAGGGGAACATTCACCGTCACATAAAAACAAGGCCCCGGACCTTGCGGTCCGGGGCCTGATTTTAACCTGCGAGCTGCGGCCGGAAAACCGGTCCGCGCTATTGCGGATCAGTGGTGCAGGATCTGGCTCAGGAACAGCTTGGTACGCTCGTGCTGCGGATTGAGGAAGAACTGCTCCGGCTCGTTCTGCTCCACGATCTGGCCGGCATCCATGAAGATGACCCGGTTGGCGACCTTGCGGGCGAAGCCCATTTCGTGGGTGACGCAGAGCATGGTCATGCCTTCTTCGGCAAGGCTGACCATCACATCCAGCACTTCCTTGATCATTTCCGGATCGAGCGCCGAGGTCGGCTCATCGAACAGCATGATCTTGGGGTTCATGCAGAGCGAGCGGGCAATGGCCACGCGCTGCTGCTGACCGCCGGAGAGCTGGCCCGGGTACTTGTGCGCCTGCTCGGGGATCTTCACCCGGGTCAGGTAGTGCATGGCGATTTCCTCGGCCTGCTTCTTCGGCATCTTGCGCACCCAGATCGGCGCCAGCGTGCAGTTCTCAAGGATCGTCAGATGCGGAAACAGGTTGAAGTGCTGGAAGCACATGCCAACCTCACGGCGGATCTCGTCGATCTTCTTCAGGTCATCGGTCAGTTCGATGCCATCGACGATGATCTGGCCTTTCTGATGCTCTTCCAGACGGTTGATGCAGCGGATCATCGTCGACTTGCCGGACCCTGAAGGCCCGCAGATGACGATGCGCTCGCCGCGCATGACCTTCAGGTTGATATCGCGCAGCACGTGGAAATCCCCGTACCACTTGTTCATGCCGATGATCTCGACCGCCACATCCGTGTCGGACACGGTCATCTTGCTGCGGTCAACGGCGATTTCGACTTCGGAGACTGCGTTCTCACTCATGGGTTTACTCCAGAATATCCAGGGATCGGAGGCGGCGCGGAGATCCGCGCCAGCCTGTCAACGGTCGCTCTAGCGTTTATGGCCCGTGTTCAGCCGCCGCTCCATGTAGATGGAGTAGCGCGACATGCCAAAACAGAAGGCAAAGAAGATCACGGCAGCAAACAGATAGCCTGTACGGCTGGTGACCGGCGTTGCCCAGGTCGGGTCTGTGAACGAGGACTGGATCTGGCCCAGAAGGTCGAACATGCCGACGATCAGCACCAGGGTCGTGTCCTTGAACAGGCCGATGAACGTATTCACGATGCCCGGAATGACGAGCTTGAGCGCCTGCGGCAGGATGATGAGACGCATCATCTGCCAGTAGCCCAGGCCGAGCGCCTTGGCGCCCTCATACTGTCCTTTGGGAATGGCCTGCAGGCCGCCGCGCACCACCTCCGCCATATAGGCGGCGGAGAACAGCGTCACACCGATCAGCACGCGCAGGAGCCGGTCGAAGGTGATGCCTTCAGGCAGGAACAGCGGCAGCATCACGGAGGACATGAACAGCACCGTGATGAGCGGCACACCGCGCCAGAACTCGATGAACATCACCGAGAACAGCTTGATGACCGGCATGTTCGAGCGCCGCCCCAGGGCCAGCAGAATGCCGATGGGAAGCGATGCGGCAATACCCGTCACCGCAATCACCAGCGTCACCAGCAGCCCGCCCCACAGGGAGGTCGAGACCACCGGCAGGATGACGTTGCCGCCGATGGAAAGCCCCGTCAGCAGATAGTAGGCCGCGATGGGAAGCCCGACGATGAACAGCACCGCGTTGATCCGCTTGTAGGGCACCGAGGGGATCGCCAGCGGAATGAGCAGCGCCGCGAAGAGCACAAAGACAATATCCACCCGCCAGGTCTGGGCCGCCGGATAACGGCCGTAGATGAACTGCGGGAAATACGCCTTCACATAGGCCCAGCAGGCCCCGACAACCTCGCCCGAGCCTTCCGGCACAAGACAGGCATTGCGGTTTTCACCGGTCCAGACTGCGGTGATGAGGGCAAACTCGATCAGCGGCTTGATCAGGGAATAGGCGATCAGAATGCCGATGAGGGTGAGAATGGTGTTGCCGATGGAGGAGAACAGGTTCGTTCTCACCCAGCCGATGGCACCAGCGGTCGAAACCGGAGCCGGAAGAAGCGGAGCCTCCTCCGTCCGGATGTGAAATGCAGATTTGGTTTCAGCCATGGTGTTCATCCTTACCGCTCCACCAAAGCCATCTTCTGGTTATACCAGTTCATGAAGGCCGATGTGATCAGGCTGAGCGAGAGATAGACCGCCATCCAGATCGCAATAACCTCGATCGCCTGGCCGGTCTGGTTCAGCACCGTACCGCCAAGGGACACGAGGTCGGGGAAGCCGATCGCAACCGCGAGCGAAGAGTTCTTCGTCAGATTGAGATACTGGCTGGTGAGCGGCGGAATGATCACGCGCATGGCCTGCGGGATGATCACCAGCCGGAGGGTCGGCGCATTGCGCAGGCCCAGGGCATTGGCTGCCTCGGTCTGGCCGTGGCTGACCGCCTGAATGCCGGCACGCACGATTTCTGCAATGAAGGCCGACGTATAGATCGCCAGCGCCACCGTGAGGGCCAGGAACTCCGGAATCAGCGTCATGCCGGTGCCGAGCGTGAAGCCCCGCTGCAGCAGCGGCCCGGTGTCGTTGAAGACCGGATGGCTGAACGAAACGGGCATGCCCGATGCCAGATAGGCCACCAGCGGCAGGCCGATGATCAGGCCGAGAGCCGTCAGGAACACCGGAAACTGCTGCCCCGTCGCCTCCTGGCGCTTGCGGGCCCAGGTCTTGATCACCGCAACGGCGGCGATGGCAATCAGCAGAGCAATGCCGATCGCCGAGGAGCCCGGCTCGAACACCGGCTTGGGCATCCAGAGCCCTGCGATGTTCAGATGGATCGCATCAAACAGCGACCACCTGTCCCGCTTGTCCGGGACTGACCGCAGAACGGCGAAATACCAGAAGAAGATCTGCAGCAGCAGCGGAATATTGCGCAGGACTTCCACATACCAGTAGGCCAGCTGCGAGATGACCCAGTTCTTCGACAGGCGGGCAACGCCGATGAGGAAGCCCAGGATGGTCGCGCAGAGAATGCCGATGACGGCAACGAGCAGCGTGTTCAGGAAGCCCACCAGCAGGGCGTCCCCGAAAGTGGAGGTCTCCGAATAGTTGATCAGGCTCTGGGATGTGCCAAATCCTGCAATCCGGTCAAGAAATCCGAAGCCCGATGCAATTTTCTGGCGCTGGAGATTGGCGATCGTGTTGGTCACGATCACATAGCCCACGGTCACAAGGACCGCCACCAGCAGCAACTGAAAGAAAATACCTCGAACATGCGGGTCGTTGACCAGCGACCCTCTCGAAGAGGATGCTGCGCCGTTATCCCGTGTTGTCATATTGCCTCGCCAACCAATGACGCACCGGTGCTCTTGTAGCGGCACCTGTGATGCGTTGCCGTTCTCCAGACCCCGTCGACAGAGATACGGCAGTTTTCCCCTGATGCCGGTTGCTGCATTTTGCAGTCTTTACCAGCACCGTCATTACGCAAATCCCGGCCAGCTTGCACCGGCCGGGACGCAGATCCGGGGCTCCCGAAGGATCCCGTAAAGTCTGGCTTAGCGGACCGGCGGGGCGTACTGCAGGCCACCCTTCGTCCACAGGGCATTCAGGCCGCGGGCGATGCCCAGCGGGGTGTCCGGACCGACGTTGCGGTCGAAGGCTTCACCGTAGTTGCCCACGCCCTTGACGATGCTGACAACCCAGTCGTTGCCGACGCCCAGCTGCTGGCCGTAGTCACCTTCAACGCCGAGCAGGCGCTTGATTTCCGGATTGTCGGAGGACTTCATCTCTTCGACGTTGGCCGAGGTGATGCCCAGCTCTTCCGCGTTGATCATGGCGTAGAGGCTCCACTTCACCAGATCGAACCACTGGTCGTCGCCATGACGCACCACCGGGCCGAGCGGCTCCTTGGAGATGATTTCCGGCAGCACGACGTGGTCGGCCGGGTTGGCAAGCTTCAGGCGCTCGGCGTAGAGACCGGAAGCGTCGGTGCTGAACACGTCGCAGCGGCCGGCGTCATAGGCCATGATCACTTCGTCGGCCTTTTCGAAGGCGACGACTTCATAGGGCATGTTGTTGGAGCGGAAGTAGTCGGCGATGTTCAGCTCGGTCGTGGTGCCGGTCTGGGTGCAGACCGAAGCGCCGGACAGTTCCAGAGCGGAGGTCACGCCCAGCGACTTGCGCACCAGGAAGCCCTGACCGTCATAATAGGTCACGCCGGTGAAGTTCAGGCCGAGCGAGGTGTCGCGCGAAGAGGTCCAGGTGGTGTTGCGCGACAGGACGTCGATTTCGCCGGACTGCAGGGCGGTGAAACGCTCCTTGGCGCTCAGCGGGGAATACTTGACCTTCTCGGCATCACCGAAAATGGCGGCTGCAACGGCGCGGCAGATGTCGACGTCGAGGCCGCTCCAGTTGCCCTGTGCATCCGGATTGGAGAAGCCCGGCAGACCCTGGCTCACACCGCACTGGACAAAACCCTTGGCCTTGACGTCGTCAAGCGTCGCTGCAGACGCAGAGGTCGCAGCAGCCGCAGCGACGGTCGCGCCGAGCATCATGGGAATGAATTTCGCTTTCATGGATTTGCAGCCTTTTTTTGTTACCCATCTGTGTTTTGCATCAGGACCCGGATGTTCCGCATGCGCTTTTTCCAGCTGCTGGACCCCCTGCCCGGCCGTGCCGGGCTCCAGTCCTCCCTCACGCAAAACGCGAAGTCGGAATAGCGCCGCTACCCGAGCCCCAATGTGGCCATTCGATGGCATTTGACGCGACGGGTCAAGAGGCCGCAGAGTGGTAAAACGATTATTTCATCGTGATACCCGCCCCTCTTCCACCTCCCGCTGCATAGAAAGTCAACACGAGTAACAAAATGGCAGAGATTGATCAGAAACTGGACACCGTGCTTGTTCACGCAGGCCGGCATCCGGATGACTTTCACGGATTCGTGAACCCGCCGGTGGTCCATGCCTCCACCGTCCTTTTTCCCAATGTCGAGGCGATGGCACCGGGTGCGCAGAAATATTCCTACGGCCGCCGCGGCACACCCACGACCGAGGCCCTGGAAGAGGCCATCGCCGCCATCGAGGGGGCAGCCGGCGCCAAGCTCGCCACATCCGGCCTCAATGCGATTTCCCTTGCCTGCCTCTCCTGCCTGAAGGCTGGCGACCACTTCCTTGTGGCAGACACGGTCTATGGCCCCACGCGGCATTTCTGCGACGCCATCCTGCCGCGCTACGGCATCGAGGTGGAGTATTTCGAACCCTGGGCCGGCGAGGGAATCAGGAAGCGGTTCAAGGCCAATACGAAGGCGGTCTTTCTTGAAGCGCCCGGCTCACTCACCTTCGAGATGCAGGACGTGCCGGCCATTGCCGCTGCGGTCCGCGAAATTGATGCTTTCGTGCTCATGGACAACACCTGGGCGACGCCGGTGTTCTTCCAGCCGCTGGCCCATGGGGTCGACCTGTCGATCCAGGCCGGAACCAAATACATCGTCGGCCACTCGGACGTGATGATCGGCACGGTGGCCGCGAGCGCCCGGGCCTGGCCGGGCCTCCTAAACATGCACGGCAACCTTGGCCTGCATGTGGGACCGGATGATGTCTATCTCGCCCTGCGCGGCCTCAGGACCATGTCGGTTCGTCTTGAACGGCACATGCGCAACGCGCTGGACGTGGCGAACTGGCTGGCGGAGCAGAGCTGCGTGGCGGCAATCCGCTACCCCGCTCTGCCGCAGGACCCCGGCCACGCCCTGTGGAAGCGGGATTTCAAGGGCGCCTGCGGGCTCTTTGCCTTTGATTTCACGCCGGACGTCACGGAGAAGCAGGCGGTCGCTTTCCTCAATGCGCTGAAGCTGTTCGGCCTTGGCTATTCCTGGGGCGGCTTTGAAAGCCTGGCCATCCCGGTGAAGCTCAAAGGCCTGCGCACGGCTGGAACGCCGGTGCCGATCAGCCAGAGCGTGCGTCTGCACATCGGGCTTGAAGACACGCGTGACCTGATTGCAGACCTGGCGCAGGCCATGGCGGCGATGAAGGCCTGATTCAGAAACAAGCGGTTGCCGCGATCTGGCGGCAACCGCTCCTTCTTGCAGCAAATGGAGGTGGACCGGCCGGCAGGAAGCCCCGCTCAGGCGATCTTCACATCCGCCTCTTCCAGCAGCACCGCCCATTGCGCGCCGTGCATGTCGCGGTCATTCGCGCTGCCCTGCACCACCGGGCGCGGGAAGCTGAACTTGATGACCGACAGATCCTCGATATCGAAGCGCTTCAGCAGCTGCGGTTCGGTGTGGAACAGCGCCGCCACATCCGCCGTCTTCAACGACGGCACAACCCGCTTGAACACCTCGTCAGAGCCGCAGAACACGTCGACGGTCACCCAGAAGGGACCGGCATTCTTCGAACGGACCTTCAGGACAGTATCACCCAGACGCGCCATATCAGACCTCCGTCACGTCAATGCGGAAGGCGGACATGGGGTCGTCCAGTTCCAGCACATGGTTGAGGGCAAACTCGTAGAGCGCGCCGCGGTCCGACTGGGCCGGAGAATAGGGAAACGCAAACGTCGGCAGTTCCTCGTTGTCTGTCAGCGGATAATGCAGCACGAAGGGGTTGATGAGCTTGCCGATTTCAGAGGCAATCGCCTGCGTTTCAGCGGTCACGATACCCAGAACGCCGATCTCGACCGGATCGCCCTTGCGGTTTTCCATGGCCCCCAGCGCGCCGTCCACACCGATGAGGCGGAACTGCAGGTCATAGGCGCCCGGCTCCAGTCCCATGCGGGAGCGGATTTCGCCGGTGAGAAAACCGGTGAGACGGTCCACCCAGGCGCGGGCCTCGCGCACATAACGGTCATTGCGCAAAATGGCCATGATGGTGGTCTGGTAGCCAGCCACACGGGCGCCCTCCAGCTTCACCGTGTACTGCCCCTCGACCCAGCGCGAGCCCTCGACCCGCACCCTTCGCTCATCCAGCGCCGTGTAGCGCGAACCGCGCACATCGAGATAACCGCCCGGCTCATAGAGCTGATAGGGGTCCGAATTCTCGTAAAGCATATGGGCGGAAACGGAATGGGGCGTGCAGGCGGCATTGTCCGCCAGCGGCTCGACCGTGAAACCATCCTTGTCGAAGTCCACCATGATCACGCCGGAGGTGGGATTGGTGGAGCAGAGCGCGCCGCATTCGGCGATCTTTGCCCCATGCCAGGCCCCGCCCGGATGTTCACCGCGGGCAAGCGGCAGCGCGCAGATGGTCGCCGTGTCGGTGGTGCGTCCGGCGATGACGATATCGGCGCCGGTCTCAAGCGCGGCCTGGATCTGCTCGGCACCGGCCAGCGCCACGATGTTGGAGAGCGATCCGATCAGGTCTGCGGAAATCTCCGGCGCCGGTGTGAGCGGCCGGATACGGCCCTCTGCCAGCGCCTTGAGGATGCGCTCTTTCGGCTGGGAGGAATAGACCCGTGCGATCTTGAGGCTCTGGCCAAGTTCGGCCGCCAGTTCGCAGGTGATCTCATACATCCAGTCCACGGTTGCATCGGCACCGCAGGTGCCGGCCGTGCCGATGACGAGAGGAACGCCCCCCTCGGCGCGGGCCTTCATCAGGTCGCGCCATTCGGCCTTGGTGGCGGCGCGGGAGTACTTGGATACCCCCGCCCCGAGTGAGAAGGGGCCACTGTCGGTGGACCCGCCATCAATGCAGATGATGTCGGGGCGGAGACGCACGCCGCGAGCCAGCGCCTCCCGGTCAAACCCCAGTCCGAGGACGCCTGAAGGCACCAGCACGCGGGTGGTCATGTCTTAGTCCTTGTCTGCCGCTGCTGCGTCAGCAACGGCCGTTTCACTGTCCGGCAGCGGCTTCTTGAGGAAGCGGCGCAGGAAGATGGGGGCAACGAAGCCCAGCACGGCCGCAGTCCAGAGGCCAATGGCAATGCCTGAAGAGAACAGGTAAGTCCAGTCCCCATCCGACAGCACCATGGCGCGGCGCAGGTTGTCTTCCATCTGGTTGCCCAGCAGGATGCCCAGGATCACCGGCACGGTGGGGATGTCCAGCTTGCGCAGGATGTAGCCCAGGGCACCGAAGGCAACCATCATCAGCATGTCGAAGGACGAGCCGGTCAGCGAGAAGATGCCGACGAAGGCAATCATCGTCACGCCGGGCAGCAGGATGTAGCTCGGCACCGACAGAATCCGCACGAAGATCTTCACCATCGGGATGTTGAGGACCAGGAGCACGAAGTTGCCGATGAAGAGCGAGGCGATCAGGCCCCAGACGATTTCCGGACGATCCGTGAACAGCAGCGGCCCCGGCGTGATGTTGAGCGTCAGCAGCAGGGCCAGCAGCACCGCCGTGGTGCCGGAGCCCGGAACGCCGAGGGTCAGCATCGGAATCAGCGCACCACCGGCAGCGGCGTTGTTGCCCGCTTCAGGTGCGGCGATGCCCTTCGGATTGCCGGTGCCGAAGGTGTGCTTGTCCTTGGCAATGGCCTTTTCGCCGGCATAGGCAAGGAAGGAGCCAAGAGACGCACCAGCCCCGGGCAGAACGCCTGCAACGAAGCCGATGACAGTCGACCGCAGCATGGTCCAGCGGGTCAGCCAGATGTCCGCCCACGGAATCCGGGTGGAGCCGAGCTTCACGCCGATGGCGCTGTTCTTGCCGTGGCTCTCGATGAAGAAGAAGATTTCCGAGACGGCAAAGAGCCCGACGATGGCGACGAGGAAATCGATGCCATCCATCAGATGCAGTTCACCAAAGGTGAAGCGCGGCATGCCCGTGGTCTTGTCCAGGCCGATCATGGCAATACCCAGCCCCATGGCAGCGGCAAGGGCCGCCTTGGCCTGGTTGTTCGACCCCAGACCGCCGAGCGTGCAGAACGCCAGCAGATAGAGGGCGAAATACTCCGCCGGGCCAAACTGGAAAGCCACGCGTGCAAGCAGCGGCGACATGACCATGAGGCCAACGGTGGCAAGGAAAGCGCCCACGAAGGAGGCCACGGCCGAAATCACCAGCGCATCCCCTGCCCGGCCCTTGCGGGCCATGGGGTAGCCGTCCAGCGTGGTCATCATCGCCGGCTCGTCACCGGGGATGTTGAGCAGGATCGACGAAATGCGCCCGCCATACATGCAGCCGTAATAGACCGAGGTCAGCAGCACCAGCGCCGACATGGCGTCAAGGCCGAGCGTGAAGGAGATCGGGATCAGCAGCGCAACGCCGTTTGAGGGGCCAAGGCCCGGCAGCGCACCAATGATGGTGCCGAGGAAGCAGCCGACGATCGCCAGGAACAGCGTGGTCGGCGTCAGCGCCACGGAGAATCCGAGCGCCAGATTAGACAGGATATCCATGATGTTGTCCCCTCACCCAAGCAACCCGCGCGGAAACGCCACGAGGCCGAGACCGAGCACGAACTTGAAGAGTGTAAAGAGGCCGATGGAAAGCCCTGCGCCGGTCAGGAGTGCCGGGACAGGCCGGGGCTCGATCTGATAGCTGATGATGCCGGCAACGATGAAGGTCGGAATGATGAAACCGAGCGGGCGAATCATCATTGCATAGCCAATCAGCAGAAGCAGCGTGAAACCCAGCTTTGCGAGCATCAGGCCATAGGGCCACTCGACGTCCGGGTCCGGACGCAGCATCATCGTGAGGGAGGCGAGAATGGTCACGCCGCCGATCATGTAGGGAAAAATCCGCGGACCGATCGGGTCCGAGATGAAGCTGGTCTCAATCTGTGTGGCGCTGGAGAGATACCCCAGCGCCACGAGGATCATGACCAGACCGAAGATCCGGTCACCCTTCATTACTTGATGATCCCGATCTCACGGGAAATCTCCTGGATTTCCGCGATATTGTTGGCAACCCAGCCTTCGAACTCGCCGCCGATCAGGGCGTAGGGAGCAAGGCCGTTGTCAGCCATGACCTTCTTCCACTGCTCGGACTCGGCGACCTTCTGCAGGCGATCGACCCAGACGTTGAACTCTTCGTCGGAGATGCCCTTCGGGACATAGAAGCCGCGCCAGTTCATGGCCACGAGATCAAGCCCCTGCTCCTTGGCCGTCGGAACGTCCGGGAACGCCTCGACCCGCTCTTCGGCAAAGACGGCCAGCGCACGCACATCGCCCGACTTGATGAAGCCGGAGATCTCCGAGATGTCGCCGGTCATCGCAGCGGTAAAGCCGCCCACGGTCTGGGTGATGGCATCGGCGCCGCCATCCACGCCGATGTACTTGATGGCGCGTGCGTCGGTGAAGCCGGCACGGTCCATCATCATCAGCACCTTGAGATGGTCGAAGCCGCCCACGGCCGAGCCGCCTGCGAAAGCGTTCTTGGCGGGATTGGCCTTCACGGCCTCGATCAGATCATTGAGGGTCTGATAGGGGCTGTCCTTTGCCACGACGATGACACCGGCATCGCCGCCAAGGGTGCCGAGCCAGCGGACCTGATCAGCCGTCATGCCTGCAAAGGCGTTCTGGGCAAGACGGGTGGTCGTTGCCGAGGAAGCGGCCACGAGGAGGTCGGCATCCGTGTCACGCTGCCCCACGACATGGGTGTAGGCCACACCGCCACCGGCACCGGCCATGTTGGTGACCTGGATGGGGTTCGGCACAACGCCGATCTCATACATGATCTGGGAGACCTGACGGCAGGTGAAGTCCCAGCCGCCGCCGGGGTTTGCCGGTGCAATGCATTCCGTCGCAGCAGCAACGGTGGACATGCCAGCACCGATCATGACGCTGAGTGCAAGCGCCTTAAGCGTAGTTTTCATCCCTGGTTCTCCTCCCTGGGGCATTGGTATCAGTCCGCAAGGCCGATCCGGACCTCTTGCGCCCGGCCATAGTTTCGTCCAAACCTGACACAAACCTGTCACAGGTATAAATTCTGGGGGGATGGCCTTGCGGTTCCTGCTTGTCGAGGACAATGGCGACCTTGCGCGTTCTGTTCGCGAGCGCCTGACGCTGGAGGGCCACGCCGTCGATCACGCCCCGGATCTCGAAACCGCGAGATCCTGTCTGGCGTCAGCCGATTACGATCTCATCCTTCTCGACATCATGCTGCCTGATGGAGACGGCCGGGCGTTTCTCGCAGCACAGCGCCAGAAAGGCGATGCGACACCGGTGATCGTCATGACGGCACGGTCCGCCGTTTCCGACCGGGTGGGCACGCTCGACATGGGCGCCGATGACTACATCACCAAGCCTTTCGACTTCACCGAGCTGGAAGCCCGGTGCCGGGCGGTTCTGCGCCGCCGCGGCGGCACGCCCAATGCGCAGCAGCGCTTTGCCGATGTGGTGTTCGATCCGATGGCCGGCCAAGTGATCGTTGCGGGCGAGAGCCGGGAACTGCGCAGCCGCGAACTGCGGCTTTTCGAGGTTTTCCTGGCCGCGCCCGGGCGCATCCTGTCAAAAGACCATCTGTGCGACCGGCTGTTCTCCTATTCCGAACCGGTCACGGACAATGCCATCGAGGTCTATGTGGGACGCCTGCGCAAGAAGCTGCAGGGCAGCAGCCTGCGCATCGAAACCCTGCGCGGCCTGGGCTACCGGCTGACCAGCCCATGAACCGGCCCCGCAAAGGCAGAGCAGGCGGGCAAAGCGCGGCCCCTTACTCCCCTTCCCTGCGGCGCCGGCTGGTCACCCAGCTCCTGGGTCTTTCCGCCATTCTCGCCATCGCCCTCTTTTTTGCCGTGCGCATCAGTTCCGAACAGGCCTCGGAAGCAACTCTTGACGGCATTCTGGGCGCGGCGACCATCGCCATTGCCGAGGAACTGCGCAGCGTCGATGGCGGCCCGCTGGTGGAACTGCCCTCCGGCACTTTCTCCATCCTCTCGGCCATGGGCGAGGAACGGATCTTCTACCGGATCATGATCGGCGGGCGCGATCTGACGGGCTACGAGGATCTGCCCCAGCCCAGCCACACCCCGTCTTCGCTGGAGCCGGTTTTTTACACCACCCTCTACCGCGATGCCGAACTGCGCATCGCGGCTGTCGCCCGCAATCTGGTGATTGACGAGGGGCCGGTCCGGCTGCTGGTCATGGTCGGGCAGACACGGGAAGCGCAGAATGCCATTGCCGCGCGGCTTGCCAACCGGGCAGCCGCGCTTGGCCTTGCCGTGTTTCTCGCCGCCATTCCCCTGTCGCTGCTGGCAGCCTCGCGCCTGCTGCGGCCCATCGAAAAGCTCGCCGCAGCCATGGAGCGGCGCGGCCCGCGCGACCTGCGTCCGGTGCGCCACCCTGCCCCGGCCGAGCTTGTGCCGCTGATCTCTGCGCTCAACAGCTTCATCACGCGCCTGCGCGGCACGCTGGCACAGACGGAAACCTTCATTGCCGAGGCCGCCCATCACATCCGCACGCCGCTGGCCACCATCCGCAGCGAAGCGGAACTGGCCCTGCGCCTTGCTTCCGATGAAGCCATGCGCCAGCGCATGCGCGGCCTCATCCGTGCCGTTGACGAGGGCTCCCGCTCGACCGGCCAGTTGCTGGACCATGCGACCGTCGCCTACCGCGCCGGCCAGCAGAGTTTCAGTGAAGTCGACCTCGGCCGGGTGACCGCTGCACTGGCCGAACGGTACCGGACGGCGGCGGATCTCAAGGATATTCACATCCGGCTGTCTTGCCCGGAAGAACCGCTGCCCACCTTTGGCGACGCCGTGCTGATGGAGGCCGCCATCCGCAATCTCATCGATAATGCCATCAAATATTCTCCGCCGGACACGGACATTCACCTGACGCTGCAACGGAAAAACGAGATGGCCGAACTGACCTGCCGCGACCACGGGCGGGGCCTTGACGGCCAGAGCGGCGGCACTCTCTCCGGCCGTTTCCAGCGCGGCACCAATGTCGATGACGTGATAGGCTCGGGCCTCGGCCTGACCATTGTCAGCGAGGCGGCGGCTGTCATGGAGGGCCAGTTCAGCCTTGAGGCAGCCGAGGGAGGCGGCGCGCTGGCAACGCTGCAGCTGCCGCTTCTGGCGCAGCAGGAGGAAAGATCATGACAGCTGTCCCTGATGCTGCGGCTTCCCGCGATGAGCTCAAGCGCCTCATGAGAGCAGGACTGCAACTCCTTGCGGTGGCAACAATCTTTCTGATGCCGCTTAGTCAGGCCCAGGCGATGACCATCGAAGCGGAGCGCCGGTTCGGACCGGCCTCGGCGCCCAATGAAATCCGCATCGTCTCAAGCACGGACATCGAGGTGTTCCAGCCGGTGATCGAGGGCTATGTCCGTGAGCATCCCACCGTGGCGATCCACTATATCGTCTCGCCCAGCCAGGGGCTTTACGATGCGGTGGCGACGGAGAAGGAGAGGTTTGATCTGGTCATCTCTTCCGCGATGGATCTGCAGATGAAACTGGCAAATGATGGCCTCGCGCAGCCGCTGCACGAGGAGATCATAGCCGCCCGTCCGCCCTGGGCGCGCTGGCAGGACCGGCTGGTGGGCGTGGCGCAGGAGCCGGCCGTCGTGCTCCTGGCAGATGAAGCCCTGGCGGGCGGCATGCCCCTGCCGGGCACCCGTCGGGACCTGATCAACCTGCTGCGCGACAATCCGGAGCGCTTCCGCGGGCGCATCGGCACCTATGATCCGGCCGTTGCGGGCGTCGGCTATATGTTCGCGGCTCAGGACGCCCGCATGAGCGACACCTTCTGGCGCCTTGCCGAGGTGATGGGCCGGCTCGACGCAAAGCTCTACTGCTGTTCGGGCGAGATGATCACGGATGTGCAGACGAAAAAGATCCTCATGGCCTACAATGTGCTGGGCAGCTACCTGCCGCGTGACAAGATGGAACGCGAAGGCTTCGAGGTGATCGAGCTGCAGGATTTCACCATCACTCTACTGCGCACGGCGCTGGTGCCTGCCAACGCGCGCCAGCCGGGCCTCGCGCAGGACTTCCTCGCCTTTCTCGTCTCGCCCGAAGGCCAGAGCCTGCTGACCGAGCGGACCGGGCTGCCGCCGATTGATCCGGGCGTCTATGCCGAGCGCCCGCATCTGCGCCCCATCCGCCTGGATCCCGGCCTGCTGGCCCAGCTCGACAAGCTGACGCGCGCCCGCTTTCTGGAGGAATGGAACGCGGCCATGGAACAGCCCTGAGGCTGCCTCAGCCCCCGAAGAGCGAGGCAATCGTCAGATAGGCCGGGATGAAGAGCGGCGGCAGGCCGAAGAAGGCATCGCCGAACAGCATGATCTTCAGGAAGAAGAACAGAAACGCCCCATAGAGCGCGGCGGCAAAGGGCATCAGAAAGCCTGGCGTGATCGGGGCCACCAGAGCCAGAAACGGATTGGTGACCTTTCGCAGCACCACGAAGAAGGTGATCTCGCGCTCGCCGAACACAAACTCCAGAAGTCCCCTGGCAAACAGGAATGCGGCGATCGCCGACAGGGCGTAGGTGCCCCCGAGATAGACGGCGACGATGCCGGGCGCCCCGCCCGCCAGAAAGGTGACGACCGCCAGAAGATAGGTGCCGGTCAGATAGAGGACGCCGTTAAGGGCGGTTGCCTGCTGCTGCATGAGTGCTTCCCGATTCTCCTGCGTCCTGCCGCAAAGGCGAGCGGCAGAGACAAAAAAAGCGCAGGGTCCAAAGACCCTGCGCCATCTTCTCTTTTGGCAGATCAGTGCCCTGAGACCATCATGGTACCGCCTTTCGGCAGACGCAAGCGGTCAACGAAGTCCTGCATCTCCTGGCTGGGGGCAGGCGTGACCAGCGACACCACATAGGTGACGACGAAGGCCACCGGCACACCGAAGATGCCTGCCGAGATGGCCTTGACGCCAAACCAGCTGATCTCGTCGCCCGTGCCCTTGACGAAGTCAAAGCCGTACACGTTGCCGATCAGGTAGTACATGGTGACGCCGAAGCCGGCGATCATGCCCATGATACCGCCCAGATTGGTCGCACGCTTCCACCAGACGCCCAGCACCAGCGGCGCGAAGAGCCCCGCAGCGGCGATGGAGAAGGCCCAGGCCACCATGGACAGGATGTTCGACGGCTTGGTGCGTGCCAGGAAGGCAGCAGCCAGAGCGACGACGACAAGAAGGATCTTGGAGATCATCAGGCGGCGCTTTGCGTCGGCCTTCGGATCGATCATCTTGTAGTAGACGTCGTGGGACAGGGCGTTGGCGATGGCGAGCAGCAGGCCATCGGCGGTCGACAGGGCTGCAGCGAAGCCGCCGGCACCGACGAGACCGACAACCCACACCGGCATGCCGGCAATCGACGGGGTCGAGAGCACGATCATGTCGTTGTTGAGCCGGAGTTCGCCATAGGGGAAGCCGTTGGCAAAGCCCTTGGCCTCGCAGGCCGTCTGGATGGCTGCGATCGTTTCAGCCTTCACGCCGCAGATCGTCACCAGCTGGTGGCCGGCGATCGAACCCCATTCCAGCATCCACGCCGGGATGGCGGAATAGGCCAGCTGATACTGTGCTTCCGCCCCTGCCCCGACGAAGAGACCCATCAGGTTGAACTTCGAGAAGGCAGCGTAGGCCGGTGCCGTGAAGTACAGCAGGAAGATGAAGAACAGCGACCAGCCCACCGACTTGCGTGCTTCACGCACCGTCGGCGTCGTGAAGAAGCGCATGAGGATGTGCGGCAGAGAGGCCGTGCCGACCATCAGACAGAAGATCAGGCTGAAGTAGTCGAGCGGCGTCAGGTTGACGAAGGGTGCCACGTGCGCCTTGGCAACGCCAAGGATCGCCTCGTACTCGGCAATCTGGGTCAGGGCACCGCCATAGGTGAGCTGCGGCAGCGGAATGCCGAACTGCACCGTCGACATCCACACGGCCGGAAGCAGATAGGCCACGATCAGCACGATGTACTGGGCCACCTGCGTCCAGGTCACAGCCTTCATGCCGCCCAGCATGGAGCAGACGAGAATGCCGGCAAGGCCTGCAAACACCGCGTACTGGAAGTCAATGCCCAGGAACTGCGAGGCGATGATGCCGGAGGCATAGACCTGTGCGGTGATGTAGGTGAAGGAGCAGGCGAACAGCACGACGATGCCGACGAGGCGTGCCGCGTTGCCGCCGTAGCGGGTGCCGAGGAAGTCCGGAACCGTGTAGGCGCCGAACTTGCGCAGGTAGGGTGCCAGAAGCACGGCCACCAGCACGTAGCCGCCGGTCCAGCCCAGAACATAGGCAAGACCGTCATAGCCCAGCACGAAGAGCGTGCCGGCCATGCCGACGAAGCTGGCGCCGGACATCCAGTCGGCGCCGGTCGCCATGCCGTTGTAGATGGCCGGAACGGAGCGCCCCGCGACGTAATATTCCGAGACCTGCGCCGTTCGCGACATGATGCCGATGAAGGCATAGATGCCGATGGTCGCCGCCATGTAGCTCCACATGATGAAGCGGTCGGGAACACCCAGCGCCTCGAAAATGGCCATCAGGACGACGAAGAACGCAAAGCCGCCGACATAGACCGAATAGATCTTGCCGAGGTTGTCGGTGAAGTCACCTTTCATGCTCAATGCCATGGTGCAGCCCCCCTCAGTCTTCGGCGACGCCGAATTCCTCGTCGATGGCGTTCTGGCGGCTTGAGAACCAGAAAATCAGCACGACGAAGATGATGAGCGAGCCCTGCGCAGCCATGTAGAAGCCGAGCGGGAACCCAAGGATCACGACGCTGTTCAGCGACGTTACGAAGATGTGGATCAGGAAGCTAAAGACAGCCCAGATCGCAAGCGTGGTCCACATGAGACCGCGTGTCTTGCTCCAGTGGGCTGCTGCAACTTCCGGCGGCAGCTTGTCGGTCAAGGTCATTCCTCCCGTAAACGCATCAGAGGCCGCCACAGCCAGCATGCCGGAACGGCCCGTACCCCTCACGCAATATTCCCCTAGACTAAAGTCTAATACTTCAAGCTTTTCGCAAGAGCAGCAATTTTCTATATTGCAGTGCGGAGATACTTGCACCTTGAGACTATTCCCTTCACACTCATCATGTGAAGTTATCCTAAAGACTAATTCAGCAGGTAAACAATAGCTGAAACACGGGAGGATCGCATTCAAGTGCTTGATTTCATTGGATCCATCCTGCCGAAACGGCAGCGTTCAGACTGGGCTTCCGCAGTGGAAGCCATCCGGGCAGGCGCCGCCTTCCTGGCGCAAGGTGCCAGCTACTCCTACTTGCGGGCCCGTTCGCTGCTGGCAGGGCCGAAACTTTTCCAGGATGCGGATTTCGGATTCGCGCTGCAGATCTGCAAATGGGAAGGCTTTGCCGTTGCAGCGCAGGATATCATCCTGATCATCGAGGCGGAGGTGCGCCCCCTGCTGCCGGCGCCGCCGCAGGAGCGGGCCGCCATCCTGTCCCGCCTCTACCGCGAGGTGCTGGCCAGCGAAGACCTGCCGGAGCACCGCAAGGACCGGGGCTGGGGAGATGTGGAAGCAGAGTTTGACGCCCGGCTTGCCCACCTGATGGACAAGACGCCGCTTTCGCCCGACGCCATCACCACGGCGACGGCGCTGCGGCTGCTGCAGCATGCCCCCATCACCGATGATGTGCGCGCAGCGGACAAGATGATGGTGGTCAACAACGTGGCCTTCCGTTTCATCGACTATCAGGCCACCTTGCGCAAACGGATCGACCTTCCTGCCTTTGCCCGGCAGCTCTGCGCCCTCACCGGGGAGAAGGCCGCTTGAAGCAGCCCGTCAGCCCGGTCACGCCGCTCATCGCACTCAACACCGTGGTCCTCGACACCGAGACCACGGGACTGGATGTGCGTTCCGACCGGGTGGTGCAGATCGGGGCTGTCCGGCTCTACGGCCAGGAGATCCAGGACGAGGCGGTCTTCAACGTCATCGTTGACCCGCATATGCCGATCCCGGAGGTCGCCCGGCGCATCCATGGCCTGTCTGATGCGGATGTGTCCGGAAAGCCCGGCATTGCCGAGGTTTTGCCGCAACTGGCCGCCTTCATCGGCGATGCGGTGGTGGTGGGTCATTCCATCCATTTCGACCTGGCCATTCTGCGTCACGAGGCGGAACGGCACGGGGTAAAATGGACAGAGCCCAAGGCGCTGGATGTGGCGCTGATCGTCGCCGGCCTCGACCGCGCCCTGATCGACACCTCGCTGGACAGCCTTGCCCTCAGTCTCGGCATTGCCATTGAGGGCCGCCACACGGCGCTGGGCGATGCGATGGCGACGGCCCACGTCTATGCGGGCCTGCAGAACCGGCTGCTGGCCAGCGGCATCCGCACGCTGGCGGAGGCCGAAAACCTCTGCCGCAAGCCGCAAAGCCTGATTGCCCGCCAGGAGGAAGCCGGCTGGTTCGACCGGCCGCGCGAACAGCACGACTTCTCCCGCCTCGCCCTGAAGCAGGGCACCCAGCGGGCCATCGACAGCTATCTTTACCGCAACCGGCTGGGCGACGTGATGAGCAGCCCGCCGATTTCGATCAGCGAGACCGCCGATCTGCACAGTGCCGCCCAGCTGATGGCGGCCTGCCACATTGGCTGCCTGATCGTGACGCGGGAGGGCGGAGAGCCGGGCATCCTGAGCGAACGCGACGTGCTGCATGCGCTGGCGGCGCGCGGTGCGGAAGCGGGCAAGCTGAAGGTTGGCGCCCTGATGAGCTTTCCGGTGATCAGCGCCCCGGCAGACACCTTTCTCTACCGCGCCCTCGGGCTGATGGCCCGCAAGAACCTGCGCTATCTCGGGGTGAGCGATGACGGCGGACGTCTGGCCGGCATTTTCACCTTGCGCACGCTCCTGCGCGAGCGGGCGCTGGCAACACTCACCGTGGGCGACGAGATCGCTATGGCCGGGCGCCCGCGCGATCTTGCCAAGGTGCAATCCGCCCTGCCCACTCTGGCAACCGGGCTTCTCGCCGACGGGCAGGATGCGCGGCAGGTCTGCGCCATCATCTCGGCCGAGAACAAGGCCATGACCGCCCGCGCCGCCGAAATAGCCGAAGCCGAGCTGGAGGCTGCCGGGGCGGGCCCTGCCCCCGCCGCCTATGCGGTGCTGATGCTGGGCTCCGGCGGACGCGGGGAAAGCATGCTGGCCCCCGATCAGGACAATGCCCTGCTGATTGCCGATGACTACACCGGCGACCTGACCTCGCCCGATGACTGGTTCTTCCGCTTTGCGACACGGCTGAACGAGATCCTTGACCGGGCGGGCATTCCCTACTGCAAGGGCGGTGTGATGGCGCGCAACAGCCAGTGGCGCCGCCGCCTGGGAGAATGGCAGCACCAGGTTGAGGAATGGGCCCATCACCCTTCTCCGCAGGCGCTGCTCAATGTGGATATTTTCTACGACTTCACCCCCGCCCATGTGTCCGGCAGCACCGGCGCGCGGCTGGCGGAGACCCTGCGCCACTTTGCGGCGGATACCGCGCGCGGCTCGCTTGCGCTGGTCAGGGCCCTGGGCGAAACCGCCGCCTCGCATGCCCCGCCGCTGGGCCTCTTCGGGCGCATCCGCAAGGACGATCAGGGGCGGGTCGATCTCAAGTCCGGCGGGCTTCTACCCATCGTCGCCGGGGCCCGGGCGATTGCGCTGCGCCACGGGGTGACGGCCCTTTCCACGCCCGAACGTATCCTGCAGGCCGCACATCACGCCGGACGCTCGCAGGCAGACGCGGAAATCCTCGCCAATATCCACGGCTTCCTCATCCGCCTGATCCTCACCCAGCAGATCAACGATCTGGAAGCGGGCATCGCGCCGTGCAACCGGGTGGAAGTTGCGCGGCTGAACCACCGGGATCAGGATGAACTGCGCGAAGCCCTCGGCCGCATCGACCTCATCACCCACATGCTGCGCGACCTGCTGCAGGGGATCTGAGTTTTACAGCCGCCCCTGGCTCTGAAGAGAGGTGACGCCGGCATGGACCGCTGTCATGCTGGCGAAACAGGACTCGGCTATTCGCGGCTCTCATGAAAATCTCTCCCTCGACCCTTGGTCTGGGTGTTTCCATGACCATCGGTTACGGAACGCTCTATTACTCCTTCTCCGTTCTGGCGCCCGAGATAGCCCGCGCGTTCCGCTGGACGGAGAGTTTCGTCTTTGCGATCTTCTCGGCCGGGCTGCTGGCCGGGGCCGTGTCCGCCCCCGTCATTGGCCGGATGATCGACAGATATGGCGCCCGACCGGTGATGAGCCTCGGGTCGGTCTTTGCGGCACTGACCCTTGCCCTGATTTCCGTGATGGAAAACGCCTGGCAATTCATCGTCATCGCCCTGCTCGCCGAATTCGTGGCCATTGCCGTGCAATATGATGCAGGCTTTGCGGCCCTTGCACAGCGTTATGGCCGCAATGCCCGGGCCGAAATCACCCTGGTCACCCTGATCGCGGGCTTTGCCTCCACCCTGTTCTGGCCGCTGCTGCAATGGCTGCTGACGCTGATGAGCTGGCGGGAGGTCTATCTGGTGCTGGCCGCGATGAACCTCGTCATCGCACTGCCGATTCACCTGACCATGCCGAAGGGAAGACAGGGGCCGAAGGGAAGACAGGGCCAGCCGGACCGGCCGGAGCCGCTGGCCTCCTCTTCCCCTCCTCAGGCTCCGCAGATCTTGCAGGCGGCCCCTCCACGGCCGGGTCCCCGCCCGATGGCGCTTCTGGCCATCAGCTTTGCCAGCGGCGGCTTCGTCATGTCCGCCGTCGGAGCGGCGCTGCTGGTGCTGCTGGGCGACCTTGGCTTTGCAACGGCGACGGCCATCGCGGCGGCCAGTTGCATCGGCCCCTCGCAGGTGGCCGCCCGTTTGATTGAATATCTCCGGCGCAACCTGTTTTCACCGCCAGCGACCGCCGTCATCGCCGCCTTTGCCCTGACGCTGGGGCTTGTGCTTCTCGCCGGAACCGTGTTCGCGCCGGCGCCAGTCCTGCTCTTTGCCTTTGCCATCACCTATGGTGCCGGCCAGGGCCTCACATCCATCGTCCGGGGCATGCTGCCGCTGCATTATTTCGGGCCGGAAGGCTATGGCCGGCGCACCGGCACGCTCTCGGGCATCCGCATGGTTCTGTCCGCAGCGGCGCCCTTTACCGTGATCTTCCTGAAGGAGCAGCTTGGCACATCCGCCGCTCTTGCCGCCCTCGTGCTGGCAGCGCTCGTCTCCACGGTGTCGGTGCTGGCGCTGGTCCGCCTCATGGCGAAAGCCGAGCCAATCTGAGCTGCAGTACAGAGCCCGTCAGCCGGCGATCATCCGTTTCGCCTCGTCATACTCGCGGATCAGCCGCGCCACGAGGTCCCCTGCGGGCAGAATGTCGTGAATGCCGCCAGCCCCCTGCCCGGCGGACCAGACGGTCTTCCAGGCCTTGGCTTCATGGTCGAGGTTCATCTTGCCCGCTGCTGGCAGGTTGTCCGGGTCGAGCCCGGCGCGGATGATGCTGGGCTTGAGGAAGTTGGCATTCACGCCGCTGATGGCGGGCGTATAGAGAATATCGCTGGCATCGCTTTCGACGATCATGTTCTTGAAGTCCGGCTCGATCGTCGCCTCCTGCGTCGCCAGAAAGCGGGTGCCGAGATAGGCCATGTCGGCACCCATGGCGCGGGCCGCGAGCACCTGCGCGCCGGTGTTGATGGCACCGGCCAGCACCAGCGTGCCGGACCAGACCGAGCGGATTTCGGAAATCAGTGCAAAGGGATTGAGCGTGCCTGCATGGCCGCCCGCGCCGCAGGCGACCGCGATGATGCCATCCACCCCGGCAGCCGCCGCCTTTTCCGCGTGCCGCGCGTTGATCACGTCATGGAAGACGAGCCCGCCATAGGAATGCACCGCATCCACCACGTCCTTCACCGCACCCAGCGAGGTGATGACTAACGGCACCTTGTGCTCCACCGTCTTCGCCAGATCTGCTTCGACACGGGAATTGGACCGGTGGACGATGAGGTTGATGCCGAAGGGCGCAGCACCTTCCACGCCGTCGAGCCGCGAGGCGATCTCCTCGAGCCAGGCGGCAAAGCCTTCCGTGGTGCGCTGGTTCAGCGCCGGAAACGTGCCGATCATGCCGCCCTTGCAGGTTTCCACCACCAGATCGGGGCCGGACGCCAGAAACATGGGCGAGGCAATCGCCGGGATCTGGAGACGGCCCTGGAGACTTGCGGGCAACGGCATGGCAGCACCTTTCGCATCGGATGGGAGAGCGAGAGTGCTGCGGATTTCCGTTTACGTCAAGGGAATGACTGCACCTCACCCTACTCCCTTTGGAGGAGAGCGCCGCCATGCCAGACGGTGGCAAGGCTGAGATCATCCGTCAGATGCAGCACATCGGCGCGGCGGCCCGCTGCCAGCGCACCATGGCTGGCGCCAAGCCCCGCCACCTTTGCAGGGCGGCTCGTGACCATGGCGAGCAGCGCCTCCGGCGGCAGGTCCGTATGCGTATTCAGATAACGCAGCGCCTGCGGCAGGCTGACATCAGCCCCCGCCAGCGTGCCATCCTCCAGCGTCAGGCGGCCATCACGGCGCAGGATCTTCCGCCCGCCGAGGGTGAAGCTGTCAAGCTCCGTCCCGGCCACGGCCATGGCATCGGTCACCAGAAACAGTCCCTCGTCCTGCTTCGCCGCAAGGGCGATGCGCAGGGCCGGCGCGCTGACGTGGACGCCATCGGCAATGATACCGGCCGCCACTGGCCGGTCCAGCACGGCCCCCACCAGCCCCGGCGCCCGGTTGCCTAGCTGGCTCATGGCATTGAACAGATGCGTTGCGCAGGTGACGCCATGGTCGAAGGCCGAAAGCGCCGTTTCATAGGCGCAATCGCTGTGGCCGATGCTGAGGATGGCACCGGCTTCCTTCAGCCGGACGATCTGGTCCATCCGCACCGCCTCCGGCGCAATGGTGATCATCAGCACCGGCAGATGGCGGGCGGCATCGCACAGAAGCTCAAGATCGGCGTCATCCATCGGGCGGATCAGCGCAGCGTCGTGAGCACCCTTGCGCCGCACATCGAGATGCGGGCCTTCCAGATGCAGGCCGAGAAACCCTGGCAGTTGCTTGCGCGCCGCCCGGATGCCGGTTTCGATCACCGCCCGTGTGGCTTCCCGCGTGTCCGTGATCAGCGTCGGCAGCAGGCCCGCAGTGCCCAGATGGCGGTGGGCATCGAGAATGCGGGTCAGCTTGCCCTCGTCCACAGAGCCATCCAGCATCAGCCCGCCGCCGCCATTGACCTGCAGATCGAGAAAGCCGGGGGACAGGATACCGCCGGGCAGTTCCACATGGGAGCCATCCAGCGACCGCGCTTCCGCCTCCGGCGCCAGCGCCTCGATTGTTTCACCGGAAAGGACAAGGCTCATCCCCTCCCGCAGGCGGGTGCCGTCAAAAATCCGGGCGCCGTGAAGAACTGTCCGCATCAGTGCGTTTCCGTGACCTTGTTGAGATGGGGCGGCACATCCGGATTGAAGCCGCGCCGAAGGGCAAAGCCTTCCACAAACCGGTAGAAGGCGGCGATCTGCAGCAGCGGCGCTGTCAGGGGATGCACGCCGTCCAGAACCGGCAGGCGGTTGCAGCCGGGCGCATCAAAGCCGGTTGCGAACACATCCGCCCCCTGCCCCGCCAGCCGCTCCGCCGTTGCCCGCGCATGAGGCAGCGCGGCATCGTCAACGCCAAGCGCCAGCACTGGGAAGCGGCCGCTGGCAATCGCCGCCGGGCCGTGCAGCACTTCGGCCGAACTGTAGGCTTCGGCGTGAAGGCCGGAGGTTTCCTTGAACTTGAGCGCCATTTCATTGGCAATGGCAAGGAGAGGCCCGCGGCCCAGCACATAGAGCGACTGCGCCCGCACCAGACGGTCGGACAGGGGCGTCCAGTCCAGCTGCAGCGCGGCGGCAAGCTGCTCCGGCAAGCGGGCGACTGCCTCGCGCAGCGCGGTATCTCTCTGCCATTCGGCCAGAAGCGCGAGACCGGCCAGAACGGAAGTGACATAGGTCTTGGTGGCAGCGACGCTCTTCTCCGGCCCGGCGCAGATCGCAAGGGAATGATCCGCCGTCTCCGCCATGGGCGAGGCGGCATCGTTGGTGATGGCGATGGTCAGCGCCCCGCCCCCACCCGCCCGGCGCAGCATCTCGACGATATCCGGGCTGCGGCCTGACTGGGAAATGCCGATGGCCGCCGCCCCCTTCAGACGCAAGGTGCGGCCATAGATGGACGCGATGGATGGCCCGACCGAGGCCACCGCCAGCCCGGCCTGCAGTTCCACCGCATATTTCAGGTAGGAAGCGGCGTGATCGGACGAGCCGCGCGCCACGGTGACAAGAAAAGCCGGATCCCGCTCCCGCAGCGCCGCCGCAGCCGCTGCAATGCTGTCACGGGCTTCACGCAGGAAACGCTCGGCGGCTACGGGAATTTCGGCGACCTCGCGGGCCATGTGGGTCGTGCTGGTCATCATGCGTCTCCCGCCTTCAGCTCAACGGCAAAATCATAGGAATCGCCCCGGAACAGGGAGCGGGTGAATTCCACCGCCTTGCCGCCGGGCAAATAAGCCACGCGCTCGATCTTCAGTCCTGCCGCGCCGGGCGCCATCTGCAACAGGTCAGCCTCGGCCGCCGTCAGGTTCACCGCCGACATGCGCTGCACGGCACGGACGGGCAGAAGATCCCGGGCGCGCAAGTAAGCATAGAGCGAGCCGCCCATGGCTGACGGGTCCGGCAGGACTTCGGCAGACAGAACCGAGCGCTCCAGCGCCATCGGCATGCCGCCGGACCAGCGCACGCGCTCGATCCGCGCCACCTGTTCCGCCGCGCCCAGCCCCAGCGCCATCATCTCTTCGGGCGCTGCCGGGCCAGTTGCGGCGGAGAGGATCTGCGAGCTGGAATCGCGCCCGCGCCGGGCCATGTCGGCCGAAAAGGACGTGAGCTGCGACAGGCCCATCTCGAACCGCTCCACCGGACGGGCCACATAGGTGCCCGAACCGCGCCGCTGGACCAGGAGCCCCTGACGCACCAGATCGGCAATGGCGCGGCGCACGGTCACGCGGCTGAGGCCGGTGCGCGCGGCAATTTCCCGCTCCGCCGGCAGGCTGTCACCGGGCTTCAGCCTGCCCTCGCGGATAGCCGCCTCGATCCGCCCCTGCAGCACGGCATAAAGCGGGCCTGCTCCGGCAACAGGCGTGAAGACGTCATCCATGCGCGGCCAGATCCTCCGCCGCCATCCACATGGCCCCGTCGAGTGCCGAGCCCAGCGGTTGGGCCTGCGGCCACTCACCGGCCAGCGCCTTGGCATAGGTCACACCCAGCCCGCCGAGGAACACCACAGGCACCTCGCCGCCCTGCTGCAGCAGGGCAATCGCGGCGCGAACCTCAGCCACACCGGCCGCCAGCACCGCCTCAGCCGCCGGATCACCCGCCCGCGCTGCCGCCAGAATGAGCGGCACCAGCGCCGCAAATTCGTCCGGGCGCGTTGAGGGCGCGTTGCGAACAATCGCCTGCGCCCCGCCGCCATGTTCCAGAATGTCCCGCAGGAAGGGCGTGATGAGATGAAAACCGTCGATGGCCTTCAGCGCCCGCAGCACCGCATGGCGGCCGAGCCAGGAACCGCCGCCCTCGTCGCCCATCACGTAAAAGCCCCAGCCGCCCACCTGCCGGATGACGCCCTGCCGCTGTACGGCGAAGATGGAGCCGGTGCCGATCGCCGCCAGAATGCCGTCGCCGCCCCTGAGCGCGCCCCTTATCGCGGCAATGCCGTCATTGACGACGCGGACGGTGGTGAAGGGCAGCCGCTCCCGCAGCCAGTCCGCTGCCGCAGGCACCCCGCCCCCTGCAACGCCAAGCACGGCACAGACCGGCAGCGGCGCCTCGGCATCTATCACACTCCGGCCCAGCACCGGTGCCAGCAACGTATCAGCAGCCGCCAGAATGTTGGCGCGGGCCTGTTCCGGATTGCTGACGATGTTCGCCGGCCCGCCGGAAGCCTCCCCCAGCACCGTGCCATCCGCCGCCGCCAGCCGCACCCGGCACCCGGTTCCCCCGCCATCCACACCCAGAAGATACATGCTGCCGTCTCCAGATTTGATGAGTTGAGATAATACCAAAATAATACCAAAGGCAAGGTGGGGAGGTGTTTTCCGATGATCGGCGAACCCGGCAGTCGATGTATCATCAGTGCCAGCCGGAGAGCAGCCAGAGACCTCTCCATCCGGCATTCCCTTTCCATCGTCATCCCGGCCAAGCGTAGCGCGAGCCGGGACCGGTGAGCCACAGCATAAATTTTTCAAAGGATTAAAGCAGGCGAGAGGCCTTGGCTCTCCGGTCCCGGATCTCCGCTTCGCTCCGTCCGGGATGACGATGGAGAGGAAGCAGGGCAGATGAAATGCCGCAAAGCAGAGCTCCAGACACCCCCGGCGATCCGCGTAGTTTCTCACATCCCGCTCAATCCGGTCCCTACCAATTCAATCAATCACCAGAATCTCCGGATCATCCACATAGACCTCGTCCGGCCCGTCGCGGCTGTCGAGGCGGTAGCAGGAGGGGCTGGCGCCGAGGTGCTTCTTGAACAGGCGGGAGAAGTAGTAGGGATCGGCGATGCCGACCATGGCCGCCACTTCCTTCACCTTGCGGCCGGAAGACAGCAGGTTCATGGCCATTTCCATGCGTTTGCGCTCCTGGAATTTCTGCGGTGTCAGGCCGATGCGGGCACGGAAGGCGCGGCGGAAATAATCGCCGTTGAAAGGCACGGAGCCGAGCGCCTTTTCCAGCGCGGCAGCGCTCAAGGGATCGGCGGCGATGCGGGCCGCCACCAGCATGATCTGCACCGACAGCTGATCGGGACTGTCCAGCGCCCCGCCCGCTCCTTCCTTCCAGCCGAGAAACGCGCTCTCGATATAGGCGAGCAGGATCACCATGAAGAGGTGATGCTGCGCCAGCGTCGTCATCGAAAGCGGCGCCATGTCGCGGTAATGCGCCACCATGGCGCTGATCACCTCCCACTGGCGGAAGGCGGCGACGGGCCGGAGATTCATCTGGCCGATGAGATCCACCGAGCCGAACAGCGTCAGCGTGAAATGCTGGGCGACACCGGTGTAAAGCTCGTCCGAGAGCGACTCGCCGACGAAGCGGCTGCCGGCCGGGATCAGCATGGCCATGCCCGGCGCCAGCGACTGTTCCACCCCGTCGAGCTCATAGCGCGCAGACCCGGTCAGGCAGATCACAAGATCATGCACCGCGTTGGACTTGTCGACACGCCAGGCGCGCGAATGCTGCATCTTGATGGCTGAACGGGCCAGAGCCAGCGTCAGCGCGGCGGGCGACAGACCGGCGAGCACATCACCTACGTTTTTGTCCATCTTTTTATTTCAGTCCGTCAATTTCGGCCAGCTTGCCGGTTAGAATATCGTCTCTGTCACAAAATGACTATCGCAACCCTTGCGAGACGCACCATGGGAGGAGGCGGCTTTGCGGGCGGGAGCCCTGCGTCCTTGCGCAGCCTTGCCCCTTCGCCGGATCGGCATTTGAAAACATCAGAAAACCCTATCAGAACAGCCTGTTCCGGCGCGAATCTGACCGCTCTTGCGGCAGCAGATGCAGCGTCAGGTCTTGCAAATCGGGCCACAACCAGAGCGGAGACCATCTGACATGGGTGGAGAGAACCGCTTCCTCGGCCTGGCCTATGTCACGCCCTATGTCTTCGGCCTGCTGCTGTTCACGGCCGTGCCCTTCGGCGCGTCGCTCTATCTCGCTTTCACGGATTACAATCTCGTCAGCAGCCCCAACTGGGTCGGGATGGACAATTTCGAAAAGCTGTTCACCCGTGACCGCACCTTCACCCGCTCGCTGAATGTCACCCTGCTCTACGTGGGGCTGACGGTGCCGCTGAAGCTGGCCTTTGCGCTCTTCATCGCGGTCATCCTCAATTACAAGCTGAAAGCCATCAACCTGTTCCGCACGGCCTATTACGTGCCGTCCATTCTGGGTGGCTCGATCGCCATCGCGGTGCTGTGGCGCTATCTCTTTTCCACCGAAGGCCTCGTCAACATGGCGCTGGCGGTGGTGGGGCTTGGTCCGGTCAACTGGTTCGGCGACCCGGCTAATGCGCTCTTCACCATAACGCTCTTGCGCATGTGGCAGTTCGGCTCGGCCATGGTGATCTTCCTCGCCGCGCTCCAGTCCATCGACAAGTCGCTCTATGAGGCAGCGGCCATCGATGGTTCGGGCCCCTGGTCCACCTTCCGGCACATCACCCTGCCGCTCATCACGCCGGTGATCTTCTTCAATCTGGTCATGCAGATGGTCCAGGCGTTTCAGGAGTTCAACGGCCCCTACATCATCACCCAGGGCGGCCCCCTCAAGGCCACCTACTTCCTGCCGCTCTACATCTACGAGCTGGCCTTCAAGAAGTTCGACATGGGCTATGCCTCCGCTGTCGCCTGGGTCCTGTTCATCATCATCATGGCGCTGACCCTCGTGGCCTTCTGGTCCTCGAAGAAGTGGGTCTATTACGCCGGCGACAAGAGGAGCTGAGATGTCCCCGTCCTTCGTCGCCCCCGATGCAGGCGCGGCCGCCTTTGCCGCCCGCCAGCAACGCCGCCAGCGGGTCTCTGCGATCATCCGCTACACACTGCTGACGCTGGTCGGCGTGCTGATGCTCTACCCGCTGATCTGGCTCATCGGGGCCTCGTTCAAGCCGAATTCCGAGATCTTCTCCAGCGCCGGGTTCTGGCCGCAGAACCCGACCCTTGATGGCTACATCAAGGGCTGGCAGACATCAACGCCCTACACCTTCGGCCATTTCTTCCTGAACACGGCCTGGATCATCATCCCGAAGGTCATCGCCACGGCGGTGTCCTGCACAGCTGTGGCCTACGGCTTTGCCCGCTTCGATTTTCCGGGCAAGAAGATCCTGTTCGTCACGCTGATCGCCACGCTGCTGCTACCGAATGTGGTGACCCGCATCCCGCAGTACCTGCTGTTCCGCGATTTCGGCTGGCTCGACAGCTACCTGCCGCTGTGGGTGCCCTCGGCCTTTGCGGGAGACGCCTTCTTCGTCTTCATGCTGATCCAGTTCCTGCGGGCGATCCCGCGCGACATGGAAGAGGCGGCCCGCGTCGATGGCGCCAACTCCCTGCAGGTGCTCGTCTATATCGTCGTGCCCATGCTGGCCCCGGCGCTCATATCGGTCTGCCTGTTCCAGTTCATGTGGACGATGAACGACTTCCTCGGCCCGCTGATCTACCTGTCCTCCATCGACAAGTACCCGATCAGCCTGGCGCTGAAACTGTCCATCGACACCTCGGAAGCATTCGACTGGAACCGCATTCTGGCCATGTCGGTCCTGGCGATCACGCCCGCGCTCGTCGTGTTCTTCCTCGCACAGAAACATTTCATTGAAGGCATCTCCAGCGGTGGGGTGAAAGGCTAATGGCACGTTTGCAGATCCAGAACCTGGAAAAGGTCTATGGCAGCGGCTTCAAGGCGGTCCATGGCATCAACCTGGACGTGGAGGACGGCGAGTTCATGGTGCTGGTTGGCCCGTCGGGCTGCGCCAAGTCCACCACCCTGCGCATGATCGCGGGCCTTGAGACGGTGACGGGCGGTGCCATCCGCATCGGCGGCCAGACCGTCAACGACCTGCCCCCGGGCAAGCGCGGCATCGCCATGGTGTTCCAGAACTACGCACTCTACCCGCATATGAAGGTGAAGAAGAACCTCTCCTTCGGCCTGCGCCTGCAGAAGAAGAAGACGGCGGAAATCGATGCGGCCACGGACGAGGTGTCCGGCATTCTGGAAATCGGCCAGCTGCTCGAGCGGCTGCCCAAGCAGCTGTCCGGCGGTCAGGCCCAGCGTGTGGCCGTGGGCCGGGCGCTGATCAAGAAGCCGGAAGTCTTCCTGTTCGACGAGCCGCTGTCCAATCTCGACGCCAAGCTGCGCGCTTCCATGCGGGTGCGCATCACCGACCTGCACAAGCAGCTGAAGGCAAACGGCCTGTCCTCGACAGTGGTCTATGTCACCCACGACCAGACCGAAGCCATGACCATGGGTGACCGGATCTGCGTGATGAAGGACGGCCACATCATGCAGGTGGCCGATCCGCACACGCTCTACAACCGGCCCGCCAATGCCTTCGTCGCCGGCTTCATCGGCATGCCGGAAATGAACCTCGTCCCTGCCACGCTCGGCGGCAGCGGCGATGGGGTGACGCTGACGCTGGCTGGCCAGACGCTCGGCTTCGGGCCGGAGCTCGCCCGCCGCCTGACGGCCAAGGCCGGGTCCGTCACCCTCGGCATGCGCCCGCAGCATCTCGGCCTGCTGCCCGCCGGCACGGAGAATGCCGTAACGGGCACAGTGCAGACCATCGAGTTCCTTGGCCATGAAATGAACCTGCACATCGACCTTGGCGGCACCACGCTGGTGGCCGTGCTTCCTGCGGCGGAGGTACCGCAGGGCCTGAAGCGCGGCGATGCGGTGGCGGTGCGGCCCATCGAGAGCAACCTGCACATCTTCGATGCGGACAGCGGCGAGAACGTCTCGCTGGCCCCGCTCGGCTGAGGCCGCAGCAAGTGATCAAGCCTTTCCGGAGCGCGGTTCAGACGCCCTGCTCCGGTGGAAAACGGGAGGAGAAAACCATGAGAAAGACAGCAACTGCCCTTGTGAGCCTTGCGCTCGCCTCGACCTTTGCCACGCCCCTGCTGGCGGCAGACCTGCGCATGTCCTGGTGGGGTGGGGACAGCCGCCACAAGGCGACGCAGGAAGCGCTGAAAGTCTGCGGCGAAAAGCACGACCACACGATTGCGCCGGAGTTCACCGGCTTTGACGGGCACCTTGAGAAGCTGATGACGCAGATCGCCGGCCGCACGGAAGCCGACATCATGCAGGTGAACTGGCCCTGGCTGCCGCTGTTCTCGATCAAGGGCGACGGTTTCGCCGACCTGAACGAGTTCAGCGAATATATCGACCTCAGCAACTGGACGGAAGACCAGTTGGCGTCGGGCAGCATGAACGGCAAGCTGAACGGCCTGCCCGTTTCCACCACGGGCCGCGTGTTCTTCTTCAACACCACCTCGTTCCAGAAGGCCGGGCTGCCCCTGCCCGCCACCTGGGATGATCTCTTCGCCGCCGCCAAGGTGCTGAAGGAAAAGATTGGCCCGGACGCCTATCCGATGAACGCCATCAAGGAGACGGCCGTTCTGCTCGTCTCGCTGCGCGCCACTCAGGCGACGGGCAAGGACCTGATCGACCCGGAGACAACGACCGTCGCATGGACGCCGGAAGAGCTGGCCGCGGCCATCGATTTCTACGGCAAGATGGTCGAAGGCGGCGTGGTGATGTCGCAGAAGGATGCGGCGGCAGAGGGTAACATCAACCTGTTTGAAAGCCCGAAGTGGGCCGACGGCCGGATCGCAGGCTCCTATGAATGGGATTCCACCTATTCAAAGTTTGCTGACCCGCTGCAGGAGGGCCAGAAGCTTGAGGCCGTCAAGCTGCTGACCAGCCCGGACGCCAAGACCGAAGGCGTCTACCGCAAGCCCTCCATGGTGTTTGCGATCTCGAAGAACTCGAAGAACCCGCAGGCGGCCGCCCAGATCGTCAACTGCCTTCTGAACGAGCCGGAAGGCATCAAGGCCCTTGGCAGCTCGCGCGGCCTGCCCGCCAGCAAGACGGCCGCCAAGGCTCTGGCTGATGCCGGTTCGACCGAGATGGAACTGATCGTCGCCAACGCAATCGTCACCGCAGGCGCCGGCCCGACGGTCTCCCCCTTCAACGAGCACCCGGAAGTCCGCAGCATCTTCATCGACGCTCTGGAGGAATTCGCCTACGGCCAGATCGATGCGCAGACCGCAGCCGAAGAGATCATCGACGGCATCAACGGAGCCCTGAAGAAGTTCCGGTCCTGAGGGGGAATGCCGCCGGGAGTTAGCTCCCCTGGACTGCCAGTCACGCTCCAACTCCTCTCCCCCCTTGAGGGGGAGATGCCCCCGAAAGGGGGCAGAGGGGGGTGGCGGACTGTCCATTCATACGAGAAGCAGAGCCTTGCTGAAGCGCTGATACCCCCCCTCTGTCTGCTGACGCAGACATCTCCCCCTCAAGGGGGGAGAGGGGCGCTGCGGCGAGACGGCGGGCGCTTCGGAAAAAGCTCCGGCCGCCGGTAAAGCCGCGCTCCATCCCAAAAACTGCCGGGAGGCATCAGGTCTCCCGGCCTCCACAACGCAGGAATACGCCCGCCATGTCTACCGAACCCGCAACCGGCTCCCTCTGCCTCAGCGCGATTTCCCCGCGGCACATCACGCTGCGCTATCACGTGCCGGGTGCGCGCTATCACCTGCCGGAGCCTGCTGCCTGGGTTCTGACGGACCAGGGCAGCGGCGAAATACGGCAAGGGATGACCGACCGGGCGGTGTTCTCGATTTTCGGCCTTACACCCGGCGCAGACTATGTTCTTGCCATTGAAGGCGCAGAGCCTCTGGCCATCCCCATGCCGAAGTGCTTCGGTCTGGTCGACGCCCGCGACCATGGCGCCGACCCGGCCCTTGCGGACAACGGCGCTGCCCTTGCCCGGGCGATTGCAGCAACGCCCTCCGGCGGCACGCTACGCATATCCGGCGGCACCTACCGCACCTCGCCGCTCATGCTGAAGTCCGGCATGACCCTTGAGATCGATGCAGATGCAGGCCTTGCCGCGATCCATGACCGCAGCCACTGGCCCATTCTGCCTGCCCGCGATGAAGACGGCCTGCCCCTGTCCAGCTGGGAGGGCGTGCCGGAAGCAGCTTACGCCAGCCTCATCACCGCCAGCGGCTGCCATAACCTCACCATCTGCGGCGAAGGCTTTCTTGATGGCGGCGGTGCGGAAGGCGGCTGGTGGAGCTGGCCGAAGGAAACCCGCAACGGCGCGCGGCGCCCGCGCACGCTTTTCCTCAGCCGCTGCACCCATGTGACGCTGGCAGGAATCACGGTTCGCAACTCCCCCTCCTGGACCGTGCACCCGCTGTTCTGCAATGGCGTGACCGCGTCAGACCTCAGGATCTGGAACCCGTCCGACTCCCCCAACACAGATGGTCTCAACCCGGAAAGCTGTGAGGACGTGCGGATTGAGGGCGTGCACTTTTCGGTCGGCGACGACTGCATCGCCATCAAGGCCGGCAAGCCGGAGCCGGAAAGCGGCGCGCGCGATCACCTTGCCCCCACCCGCAATGTTTCCGTCCGCAACTGCCTCATGGAACGTGGTCACGGCGGTCTGGTCATTGGCTCTGAAATGGGGGGCGGTGTGCATGATGTGACCGTGGAGCATTGCAGCTTCCGCCAGACGGACCGGGGCCTCAGGATCAAGACCCGGCGCGGGCGCGGCGGGGCGGTCGGCAATGTGCGCTTCTCCGACTGCGACATGGACGGCGTGGACACGGCCTTCGCCGCCAATGCCTTCTACTTCTGCGATGCGGACGGGCACTCGGACCTGGTGCAGTCCCGCAAGCCTTACCCCGTCACCGGCGAAACGCCGTCCATTGGCGCGATCACCATCGAGAACATCAAGGTCACGAACCTGCGTCTGGCGCTTGGCGTCTTCCTCGGCCTGCCCGAAGCGCCGATGGGACCTGTCCGGATCTCCAGCGTCGAAGCCTCCTATGATCCTGCGGCGAAAGCGGACGTGCCGGTGATGGCCGATCATGTGCCGCCCATGCGCCACGAGGATCTGGTGTTCGAGGGCGCGCATGTAGAGGACCTGCGCCAGCGCCCTGCCCGCGCCAGCCCGGCGGCCTAGCTGCCCCTTCCCGCCAGCCCCGCGAAGGCTGGCCACAGATTTCGCAGCGCCGGATGGCCTGCATGACACTTCCAACCGGAAAGACGGACACGGATGCTGTGCCCGGATGCTTTCCCTCGCAGTCAGGACGGCCCGATGACCCCGCGCTATTTCAAGGAATATCTCGCCCGCTACACCTACGCCAAGGACGGCAGCTGGTGCTACGAGGACGGCTGTGTCTACCGCGGGCTGGCGCTGCTGCATGACCAGCAGCCGCAGGAGATCTGGCGGGATGAGCTGCTGCGGCTGATCGGACCGCAGGTTGGCGAGGATGGCGCGCTCACAGGCTACACACAGGATGAGTTCAACATCGACCACATTCTGGCCGGGCGCGTGCTGTTCTTCCTCGAAAAGGCAGCCCCCGGTGCCCACTGGAGCCTTGCCATCGAGCATCTGGCCGGGCAGTTGACCCGTCACCCGCGCACGGACGGCGGCAATTACTGGCACAAGAAGCGCTATCCGCAGCAGGTCTGGCTCGACGGCCTCTACATGGGTCTGCCGTTCCAGATCGAATACGGCCTCTCCCGCAACAGGCCGGACCTGGTGGAGGACGCCCTCGCGCAGCTCAATCGCGCGCTGGACCTGACCCACGTGGCGGCAACGGGCCTCTATGCCCATGCCATCGATGAAGCCCGGGCGCAGGGCTGGGCCGATCCGCAAACCGGCCTCTCCCGCGCCCACTGGGCCCGCGCCCTTGGCTGGCTGACGATGGCTCTGGTGGATGTGACCGGCCTCATTGGGCCGGAAAAAGCCGCCTCATCCGGGCTTCCAGAGCGGGCGTCCGCCCTGCTCACCCGCATCGCCGCCCTTGCCCGGCCACAAAGCGGGCTGTGGCTGCAGGTGATCGACCAGCCGGAGCTTTCCGGAAACTACGAAGAATCCTCGGCCAGCGCCATGTTCGCCTATGCGCTGATGAAGGCCGCAAGGCTGGGTTTGGGGCACCAGTTCGCGGCGCCCGGCCTGAAGGCACTTGCCAGCCTCGAAACCACCCAGCTTTACGCCGGGGATGACGGCATCATCCGTCTGCAGAATGTCTGCGAGATGGCCGGTCTCGGCGGCTTCGGCGGCCGTGTGCGCGACGGCTCCCCCGCCTATTACCTCAGCGAGCCCCTGCGCCCCGACGACCACAAGGGCACCGGCGCGCTGATGATGGCCTATGCCGAACGGCTCGCCTCAGCCAGCGCAGAAGCGCGGCGGGCTGCGAGCTGACAGACAGAATCACAAAAGGGCCGCAAACGATTGCGGCCCTTGTTTTTGGGAGAGGCGGCATTGGTCTTGCCGGCTTCCCGGAAGGACATCCACTCACAAGCTTATAATGCTTCGTCATGCCATGACTTGATCATGGCATCCATTCCCTGATCTATCCATAAAAACGGTCTCTGAATACTCACTCCAAGGACCCGCCTTCAATCTCCAGCAGGTGAAAAGCGAGAGGTAACGGCATGGATGCCATGATCAAGTCATGGCATGACGGAGCTGAGAGGAAGGAGGTCTTTCATGAAAAACATTCTCTTCCCCTCACCTGATCCGTCTGCCTGCCTCATCTGCCGTGAAATACATCGCCTGCGCCGGATCGAAGCTGATACCGGCCTGATCGCCTGCACGAAGGCCCATGTCCTCGCGCTGCTCGACAATCAGCTTGCTGCCGTTGGCGGCCATCAGATGCACGTAGGAAACGCCGCCCAGCGCCTCGACCATGTCCACCTTGTGCGTGGTGCCGGAGCGCTCGATGCGCAGATGCTGCGGGCGCAGGCCGAAGGTGACCGGGCCATCGGCAACCGCCACCGCCGGACGGGCAAAGATGGCATCGCCAAGCCCCGGAACCTTGAGCCCCTCGCCGCTGACGCTGGCGTCGAGGAAATTCATGGCCGGTGAGCCGATGAAGCCCGCGACGAAGCGATTGTCCGGGTCGTTGTAGAGATCGAGCGGCTTGCCGACTTGTTCGATGCGCCCGGCACGCAGCACCACGATCTTGTCGGCCAGCGTCATCGCCTCGACCTGATCATGGGTGACGTAAATCATCGTCGCGCCGATCTCACGGTGCAGACGGGCGATTTCGACGCGCATCTCGACGCGCAGTTCGGCATCAAGGTTCGACAACGGCTCATCGAAGAGGAAGACCTCCGGCCCGCGCACGATGGCGCGGCCGATGGCAACGCGTTGCCGCTGGCCGCCGGAGAGCGCCTTGGGCTTGCGCGCCAGCAGCGGCTCCAGCTTCAGGATCTTCGCGGCCGCCGCCACCTTCGCCTCGATTTCCGCCTTGGGATGGCCGGTCATCTTCAGGCCGAAGCCCATGTTTTCCGCCACCGTCATGTGCGGATAGAGCGCATAGGTCTGGAACACCATCGCCACGCCGCGTTCGGCCGGGTCAAGGGCGGTCACATCACGCGAGCCGATCCGGATTGCGCCGGAACTGGTGCTTTCCAGCCCCGCCACCATGCGCAGCAGCGTGGACTTGCCGCAGCCCGAGGGGCCGACGAAAACACAGAATTCGCCATGCTCGATGGTCAGGTCCACCCCGTGGATGACACCGACTTCGCCGAACTTCTTGACCACGTTCTCGAACGAGACGCCAGACATGGATTCCTCCCTCAGATCTGCTTGCGTTCCGGAAACCGCCAGGCCTCCACGTCTGCAGCAATGGCGCAGGCGCAGGCCTTGAGCTGCGGGGCCAGTTGCTCCAGCCCGTCGAGGCTGTTCCGGGTTGTTGTGGATGTGACCGAAAGCGCGCCCAGCACGCTGCCACCCGACGACAGAACCGGCACGGCGAGGCAGATGATGCCCGGCTCGTGCTCCTCCCGGTCAAAGGCGTGGCCGCTCTTGCGGATTTCCTCAAGCTCGGCGAGAAGCTCCTCGCGCGAGCCGAGGGTCTTCGGCGTGAAACGGTAAAAGGACTGGCGCGCAACGGCCTGCTGCTTTGCCGCCTCCGGCAGGAAGGCGAGCATGGCCTTGCCAACACCGGTGCAATAGGCAGGCCCCACCTTGCCGGCCTGACTGAACATTTCCACCGGCCGGGCGGCGTTGCGCTTGTCCACATAAAGCACCTGCCCCTGATCCAGCTGCGCCAGATGCAGGGTTTCGCCCAGCTCTGCCGACAGCCTGTCGAGCCAGGGGCGTGCCAGAGGTGCCAGAGAACTCTGCGACCAGGCCGCATGGGCAAGCCGCACAAGCCGCACACCCAGGGCATAATTCTGGCTGTCCGCGTCATAGGCGAGCATGCCCTGATGGGTCAGGGTCTGCAGCAGGCGGTAAAGCGTGGCCTTCGGATAGGGGCTGATGGCCAGAATATCCGTAAAGCGCACAGGGCGGCCCGCCTGCGCCACAAGATCCAGCACGGCCAGAGCCTTGCCGACGGTGCCATCACCGCCCTGCTCCGCATCCGCCCCGCTGATGCCGGGCCCATCCGCCTTTGGCTGTTTCGTGCTCATCGTCTTGCAAACCCTCGCCCGGCACACCGGGGTGCGCCTGCTGCTTGACAGTCCTAAAGCTTCGCATCATAGTTTTCAATATGCAAGACTTGGTTTCATTATTTGGAACCTCCTTGCCAAAGAACGCAGTCCGGGAGGAGACAAGATGACTGTTACACCGCTCAAGCTGGCGGCCTTTGCCGCTGCGCTGATGATGTCCGGTTCGGCGCTGGCCGCACAGAGGACCCTCGTTTTCAACACCGACATGTCGGACCCGGCGCCGAAGGCTGCGCTGGAAGAACTGGTCACCATGTTCGAGGCGGAAAACCCGGACGTGAAGGTGAAGGTCAACATCTTCGACCATGAGGGCTACAAGACCGCCATCCGCAATTTCATGACTGCAGATGCGCCGGATCTGGCCAGCTGGTACGCCGGCAACCGCATGGCGCCCTTCGTCAAGGCCGGGCAGTTCATGGATGTCAGCGATGTCTGGGAGAAGAACGGCCTCGGCCAGAAGCTCTCGGCCTCCAAGGCTTCGATGACCATCGACGGAAAGCAGTGGGGCGTGCCCTATACCTATTATCAGTGGGGCATCTACTACAACAAGGATGTCTACAAGCAGGCGGGCGTTTCCGAGCCGAAGACCTGGGACGAGTTCATCGCCAATTGCGCCAAGTTCAAGGCGGCAGGCATCGACTGCGTCACCACCGGTTCCAAGGCCCTGTGGCCGGTTGCAGGCATCTTCGACTATCTGAGCCTGCGCACCAACGGCTATGAATTCCACATGGACCTGACCTCCGGCAAGATTGCCTGGACGGATGACCGGGTGAAGGCCGTCTTTGCCGAATGGGCGAAGCTGGTGGAACCGGGCTATGTCACCGCCAATCACACGGCCATCGACTGGCAGGATGCCGTTTCCCTTCTGGTTCAGGGCAAGGCCGCCAACTATGTCATGGGCAACTTTGCCGTCGCCGCCTTCAAGGATGGCGGCATGACCAATGACAATCTCGGCTTCATGGTCTTCCCCGAGATCACCCCGGGCCTGCCGCGTGCTGAAGAAGCCCCGACGGACACGATCCACATTCCGGCCGGCGCCAAGAATGCGGAGGACGCCAAGACGTTCCTCGCCTTCGTCACCCGTGCCGATGTGCAGACCGCCCTCAACAAGCGCCTCGGCCAGCTGCCGGTCAACAACGAGGCCACGGTGGATGCGGCGGATCCGTTCCTGAGCCAGGGCTTTGAAACGGTGTCGACCGCTTCGGCCGTTGCCCAGTTCTTCGACCGGGACGCCCCGGCCGAGATGGCCAAGGCTGCCATGGAAGGCTTCCAGGAATACATGGTCAAGCCCGACCGGCTGGAGCGGATCCTCGACCGCCTCGAGAAGGTGCGCCAGCGCGTCTACTGAGCCCTGCACCGCCGCCCCTTGCTGGCGGCCCTCCCAGAAACGTCCTCCGGAGCTGATCCGGAGGACATGTTCCCGAAAGATCCGAGGCCGAGATGACCGCCTTCTGGAAAGCGCGCCAGCGCATGCTTGCCCCGTGGCTTTTCCTTGCGCCCGGCGCCCTGATGTTCGTTTTCTACGTGATTGCGCCGGTCTTCCAGTCGGTCAGCATTTCCTTCTATGACTGGGACGGCATCGGCACGGCCCGGTGGATTGGCGCCGGCAACTACGCCGAGCTGCTGGATGATGAGGCCTTCTATGTCTCTCTGAAGAACAACGTCATCTGGCTTGCGCTCTACATGCTGGCCATTCCGGCAGGCCTGATGATCGCGATTTTCCTGAACCAGACGGTCTGGGGCATCCGGGTCTACAAGTCCCTGTTCTTCTTTCCCTTCGTCATCAGCCAGGTGGTTGTCGGCCTGATGTTCTCCTGGTTCTATGCCCCCAATTTCGGCCTGTTCTACAAGCTGATCGAGGCGGTGACCGGTCAGGGCGTTGCCATTCTGGCGGAAGAGAACCTCGTCACCTATGGCATCATCGCTGCAGGCCTGTGGCCGCAGATCGCCTATGTGATGATCCTCTATCTCACCGGCCTCAACAACGTGGCGCCCGACCAGATCGAAGCGGCGCGGCTGGACGGGGCCAAGGGCTGGAAGATGCTCTGGTACGTCATCCTGCCGCAGTTGCGCCCGGCCACCTTCATCGCCGTCATCGTCACCGTCATCGGCGCGCTGCGCTCCTTCGACCTTGTGTCGATCATGACATCCGGCGGCCCCTTCGGCTCCTCGCGGGTGCTCTCCTTCTACATGTATGAGCAGGCCCTGTCCGAATACGGCTTCCGCATGGGCTATGGCGCGGCCATTGCTGTTGTCCTCTTCGCCATCATGATGATCTTCATTTCCGGCTTCATCTGGAAGATGTGGCGCGACGAGAAGGAACACTGAGCATGTTTCCCCGTCCCATTCAGCAACTCCCGGCCCCGGCCCGTGCGCTTTACAAGGCGGCCCTGCCGGTTGCGCTCGTCCTGTGGCTGCTGCCGCTTCTGGGCGTGGCGCTCACCTCGCTGCGCCCCTCCTCCGATCTGGCGTCCGGCAACTATTTCGGCATGCCCTCGGCCATCGCCTTCGAGAACTATGTCACCATCTTCCAGAACTCACCGATAGCGGCCTATATCCTCAACAGCTTCAAGGTGACGATCCCCACTGTCATCGGCGCTGTGGCGCTGTCCTGCATGACGGGCTTTGCGCTCGCCATCTACAAGTTCCGCTCCAACCTGCTGGTCTTCTTTCTGTTCGTGGCGGGCAACTTCGTCCCCTTCCAGATCCTCATGGTGCCGGTGCGCGACCTGACGCTGCAGATGGGGCTTTACGACACGATCACCGGCCTTGCCCTGTTCCACATCGCCTTCCAGACCGGCTTCTGCACCCTGTTCATGCGCAACTTCATCAAGGCCCTGCCCTATGAGCTGATCGAGGCGGCGCGGGTGGAGGGCGTGAGCGAAGTGAGAATCTTCTGGTACGTGGTCATGCCCCTGATGCGCCCGGCCATTGCCGCCCTGTCGGTGCTGATCTTCACCTTCATCTGGAACGACTATTTCTGGGCCATGGTGCTGACCACCGGCGCCGACACCCAGCCGGTCACCGCCGGGCTCAACTCGCTCAACGGCCAGTGGATTGCCGCCTGGCACCTCGTTTCCGCCGGGTCGATCATCGCCGCCCTGCCGCCCGTTCTGATGTTTTTCCTGATGCAAAAGCACTTCATCGCCGGCCTGACGCTGGGAGCCGTGAAATGACCGGGAACACCGCACAGCACTGGCGCCTTGATTGCGCAGGGCAGAGCCTTGTCCTCACCTCCTCCGGCGGTGTGCCGGAGGCCATCTACTGGGGCCCGGCTCTGCCGCAGGATGAAGACCTTGAAGCTCTTGTAACCGCCAGCCGGTCAGACCTCACCGGCGGCATGCTGGATGCCCTGCCCCCGCTCAGCCTCTGTCCGGTGCAGGGCAATGACTGGCAGGGCCAGCCGGGCCTCGTGCTGCGCTCTGCCGATGGTGAGCTGCTGCAGCCCCGCTTTGCCTTCCGTGAGGCCCGCCAGAGCGCCGGACGGCTGGAACTGATCTCCACTGCAACAGGCCTCACCCTCACCCATGTGATCGAGGCGGCAGAGACCGGCGTTTTCGTGCTGCGCACCCGGCTGGAGTCCCTTGCGCCCGTGCGCATCGACTGGCTCGCCGCGCCCGTGCTGCCGGTGCCGCAGAGTGCAGACCAGATCCTTGATCCGGCCGGCAAGTGGATCGGCGAATTCCGCATGCAGTCCACACCCTGGACCACAGGCATCCGCCAGCGCGAGGCCCGCACCGGCCGTTCGGGTCAGGAACACCCGCCCTATGCGCTGTTCACGGAACCGGGCTGCCGCAACACCTCAGGCGAAGTCCGCGCCCTGCATTACGCCTGGCCCGGCGGGCACCGCTTTGTGGCCGAAGAGCTTTACGACGGGCGCAGGCAGGTGCAGTTCGGCCATGCCAGCAACAGCGAACATGCGGCTGGAACCTGCTTTGAAACGGCGGACCTCATCGCCGCCGTTTCCACGTCCGGCCTCAACGGCATCGCCACGCTCTTCCAGCGCGACATCCACGACCGGGTGGTCAAATGGCCAGATCCGGCCCGCCCCCGGCCCGTGCATTACAACTGCTGGGAAGCCATCTACTTTGACCACGAACTTTCCGCGCTCACCGAAATCGCCGCCAAGGCGGCCGCCATCGGGGCGGAGCGTTTCGTGCTGGATGACGGCTGGTTCGGCCGGCGCGATGACGACACCACAAGCCTTGGCGACTGGACCGTGGACCGGCGCAAATGGCCGGACGGGCTGACGCCGCTCATCGAGGCCGTTCACAGGCTGGGAATGAGTTTCGGCCTGTGGTTCGAGCCGGAAATGGTGAGCGAGGACAGCGACCTTTACCGCGCCCATCCGGACTGGATCCTTGGCCCCGCAAACCAGACCCGCGGACGCAACCAGCTGGTGCTGAACATGGCGCTGGAGCCGGTGCGCGATCACCTGTTCGGGGCGATCTCCGCCCTGCTCTCCACCTACGCCATCGACTACATCAAGTGGGATCACAACCGCCTGCTTCCCGTGGTGGACGCAGCGCAGGCGCGGGGCACACTGGCACTATTGGAGCAGCTACGCGCGGCTCATCCGGCGGTCGAGATCGAAAGCTGCGCTTCCGGCGGCGGGCGGATCGATGCCGGCATCCTCGCCCACACCCAGCGGGTCTGGCTGTCGGACAGCAACGACGCACTTGAGCGCCTGCGCATCCAGCATGATGCGGCGCTGTTCCTGCCCGCTTCCGTCACCGGCAGCCATGTGGGCCCTCGCCACTGCCACACCTCGGGCCGGGTTCTGTCCATGAGCCTGCGCGCCCGCGTGGCCGCCCAGCGGCACATGGGCTTCGAGATGGACCTGCGCGAACTCGATCCGGAAGAGACGGCCGTTCTGACCGCCGTCACCGGCTGGTGGAAGGCCAACCGGGACTGGCTGATGCGTGCGGACATCCTGCGCCTTGATGCGGCGGACCCGTCCGTCACCGCCGAACTGCAGCTGGCGCGGGACGGCAGCCACTTCGTGCTGTCCTCCGGTCAGGCGGCAGCGCCCGCACAGGCCCTGCCCCGCCCGCTGAAGCTGACCGGACTGGATCCGGCGGCGCGTTACCGGCTGGTGCTGCTCAACCCGGAAGATGTGCCGCCCCAGTCTCGCGGGGCCTGCGCCCTGAAGAGCGGGCCGGTGACGCTCTCCGGGGCCGCGCTGATGCAACAGGGCATCATGCTGCCCGTGGCATGGCCGGGCACGCTTTTCACGGTGGAAGGAACCCGTCTGTGAGGCCGGACGGCTTGTCCGGTCACCCGATCCATCGGCATAAAGGCACACACTGAAATATCAGCGGCGGCACACGCAGCAGCGAAGCCCGCCTGCAGGAACCTGAAGGGGCTACATCATGAACGCACAGCCGGTCTTTCCAGATCTCAAGGGCGCATCCGTTTTCATCACCGGCGGCGGCTCCGGCATTGGCGCCAGCCTGACGGAAGCCTTCCTGCGGCAGGGCTGCAAGGTGGCCTTCGTGCAGCGCTCCGATGCCTCCGGCTTCTGTGACGAGATGGAAGCAAAAACCGGCAGCCGACCCTTGTTCCTGCCCTGCGACATCACCGATATCGACGCCCTGAAGGGCGCGATTGCCAAGGCGGCGGAAGCCCATGGCACGATCACCGTGCTCGTCAACAACGCCGCCAACGACCAGCGCCACAACACGCTGGACGTGACGCCGGAATACTGGGACTGGGCGATGGCCATCAACCTGAAGGCCTATTTCTTCGCGGCGCAGGCGGTGATCCCCGGCATGCAGAAGGCTGGCGGCGGCTCGATCATCAATTTCAGCTCCATCAGCTACATGATGGGCAACGGCGGCTTCCCGGCCTATACGTCCGCCAACTCCGCCATCAACGGCCTGACCCGCAGCCTTGCCCGCGATTTCGGCCCCGACCGCATCCGCGTCAATGCGCTTGCTCCCGGCTGGGTGCTGACGCAGAAGCAGAAGGACCTCTGGGTAACGCCCGAAGCCCTCGCAGGCCACGTGGAGCGCCAGTGCCTGAAGGACACGCTGGCGCCGGAAGACATCACCGGCAGCTGCCTGTTCCTGGCCTCCTCCGCCTCGAAGATGATGACCGGACAGGCGCTTGTGATTGACGGCGGCGTGGTGGTGACGGGATGAGCGAAGAGGTTTCCCCCGGGTGGATTGCCGCTGACTGGGGCACAACACATCTGCGCGTCTTCGCCATGGAAGGGGCACGCGTTCTGGCGCAGGCCTCTTCGCCCAAGGGCATGGCAAGCCTTGCAAGAGACGAGTTCGAGGGGGCGCTGCTGGAACTGATCGCCGGTTGGCTGCCAGAGGATCGAAAGACACTGGTGATCGCCTGCGGCATGGTCGGCAGCCGTCAGGGCTGGGTGGAAGCGCCCTATGCCGCCGTGCCCTGCCCGCCGCTGCAGGCCAGCGCCATGGTTGAGGCCCCCGTTGCTGACCCGCGCCTGTCGGTCTGGATCATTCCGGGCCTCAGCCAGACCATGCCCGCCGACGTGATGCGCGGTGAGGAAACCCAGATCGCCGGTTTTCTGGCCGGCAATCCCGGCTTTTCCGGGACGCTCTGCCTGCCCGGCACCCACAGCAAATGGGTGCGGATCGAGCGCGGCACGGTCACGTCCTTCAGCACCTTCATGACGGGCGAACTCTTCGCGCTTCTGTCCAAATCCTCCGTTCTGCGCCATGGCATGGCGGATGATGGCTGGGATGCGGAGGCCTTTGCAGGCGGCGTGACGGCCATCCTTGCCCGGCCGGACATACTGGCTGCCGCCTTCTTTTCGCTGCGGGCCGAAGGGCTGCTGCATGGCCTTGGCGCAGCATCTGCCCGTGCGCGCCTGTCCGGCCTCATCATCGGTGCGGAGATCGCAGCGGTGCGGCAGGACGTCTCAGGGGACGTCATGCTGATCGGCGCCCCGGCGCTTTCGGCACACTATCTGGAGGCGCTGAAACTGGCGGGCCTTGACGCGCGCGCAACGGCGGGCGAAAGCCTGACACTGGCTGGACTTGGGCTTGCGCGCCGGGTCCTCACGGAAAACCAGAAAGGCTGACTGATGCGTCCCTTGATTGCCATTCTGCGCGGCATCACCCCCGCCGAAGCCCTGCCGGTGTGTGAGCGCCTGATCGCTGCCGGTTTCACCCGCATCGAGGTGCCGCTCAACTCGCCCGATCCCTTCACCAGCATCGCCGCCATGGTGCGCGAGTTCGGCGACAGTGCCATCATCGGCGCAGGCACCGTGCTGACGGTGGAGGACGTGATGAAGCTCTCCGACACCGGCGCCCGCATGGCCGTGTCGCCGAACTGCGATCCATCCGTCATCCGCGCCACCAAGATTGCCCGCATGCAATCCTTCCCCGGCGTGATGACACCGACAGAATGTTTCGCCGCCCTGCAGGCGGGCGCTGACGGGCTGAAGCTCTTCCCGGCCGGTCTTCTGGGCTCTGAGGGGGTCAAGGCCATCCGCGCCGTGCTGCCGAAGGAAACCCGGCTCTATGCGGTGGGCGGCGCCGGACCGGACAATTTCGCCGACTGGCTGAAGGTGGGCGTTGATGGCTTCGGCATCGGCACCGCACTCTATGTGCCGGGGCTGACGGTCGGAGACGTTGAAACCCGAGCCCGCGCCATGGTGCAGGCCTTCGACATTGCCAAGGGGGGCGCAAGATGAGTTCTGCAGCTTCCCCCGTCTTCGATGCCACCGTCTTTGATGCCACTGTCTGCGAACTGGGCGAAGGCCCGCTGTGGCACCCGCTGCGCCGCCAGCTGTTCTGGTTCGACATTCTGAACAAGAGCCTGCTGACCCAGGAAAACGACCACACCCGCATCTACCGTTTCGAGACGCTGGTGTCTGCGGCTGCATGGGTGGATGAGCGCAAGCTGCTGATCGCCAGCGACCGGGAGCTGTTCTCCTTCGACGTGGAAACGGGCGCGGCCCGCACGGTCTGCGCGCTGGAAGCGGACAATCCGGCCACCCGCTCCAACGATGGCCGCGCCGACCCCTATGGCGGCTTCTGGATCGGCACCATGGGCAAGAACGCCGAAAAGGATGCCGGTGCCATCTACCGCTGGTACCGGGGCGCACTGCGCAAGCTGTTTGCGCCCATCACCATTTCCAATTCCATCGCTTTTGCCCCCGATGGCGAAACGGCCTTCTTCTCCGACACGGTCACAGGCCGCGTCATGCGCGTGGCGCTGGATGAGGCCGGCTGGCCGAAGGGCGAGCCGGAGGTCTTCCTCGACCTGACCTCCGAAGGCCGCAATCCCGACGGGGCCGTGGTGGATGAAAGCGGTCTTCTGTGGCTGGCGGAATGGGGCTCGTCCCGCGTTGCCGCCTATGCGCCGGACGGCAGCTTCGTGCGTGCCATCACGTTTGATGCGCCCCATACCAGCTGCCCGGCCTTTGGCGGAGATGACCTTGGCACCTTGTTCTGCAGCAGCGCCCGTCAGGGCCTCGGCGCCAGCGCGAGGGCTGCAAAGCCGCTTTCCGGCATGACCTTTGCCGCCGCCAGCGGGGCGCGCGGCCAGAAAGAGCATCGAGTGAACCTGTGACCGGCCATATCCGCGCCCTTGGCGTCTGCTACTATCCCGAACACTGGCCCGCTGCCCAGTGGGCCGAAGATGCGGCCCGCATGAAGGAGATCGGCCTCACCTATGTGCGCATTGGCGAATTCGCCTGGGCGCGCATCGAGGCCGAGCCCGGCGCGCTCGACTGGAGCTGGCTGGACGAAGCCATCGCGGTTCTGGGCAAGGCAGGCCTCAAGGTGGTGCTGGGTACGCCGACCGCAACGCCGCCGCGCTGGGTGCTGAACCGCCATCCGGACATGATCGCGCTGGATGCGCAAGGCCGTCCACGCGGCTTCGGCTCGCGCCGCCATTACTGCTTCTCCCATGAGGGCTACCGGCAGGAATGCGCCCGCATCGTCGCGCTGATGGCCGAGCGCTATGGCCGCAACGAACATGTGGCCGCCTGGCAGACCGACAATGAATACGGCTGCCACGACACCATCCTCAGCTATTCCACCGCCGCCCGCGATGCCTTCCGCAACTGGCTCGCGCGCAAATATCAGTCGCCGCAGGCGCTGAACCGGGCCTGGGGCAACATCTTCTGGTCCATGGACTATGCCGGTTTCGAGGAAATTGAGCTGCCGAACCTGACCGTGACCGAGCCGAACCCGGCCCATGTCATGGACTTCCGCCGCTTTTCCTCGGATCAGGTGGTCAGCTTCAACCGGCAGCAGACGGACATCATCCGCCGCCACTCCGATGCGCCCATTGCCCACAACTACATGGGCCGCATCGTCGAATTCGATCATTTCGCCGTCGGCGCCGACCTCGATATCGCCAGCTGGGATGCCTATCCGATCGGCTTCCTGTCCGACCGGCTGGAAGCCAGCCCCGAGCACAAGCGCCGCTATCTGCGTCAAGGCGACCCGGACTTTCAGGCCTTCCACCACGATCTCTACCGCGCCGTCGGCAAGGGCCGCTGGTGGATCATGGAGCAGCAGCCCGGCCCGGTGAACTGGGCGCCCTACAACCCCGATCCGCTGCTGGGCATGGCGCGGCTCTGGGCCTGGGAAGCCTTTGCCCATGGGGCGGAAGCCGTGTGTTATTTCCGCTGGCGGCAGGCACCTTTCGCGCAGGAGCAGATGCATGCCGGCCTGCTGCGCCCGGACAGCGCCGCTGCCCCCGCCTATCACGAGGCGGCAAAGGTGGCCGAAGAGCTGAAGGCCCTGCCCGTCACCGCCGTGGCAAAGGCAAAGGTGGCTCTCGTCTTCGACTACGAAAGCGCCTGGGCCTGGACCATCCAGCCGCAGGGCAAGGATTTCGATTACTTCGCCCTGCTGTTCCATATCTACAAGGGCCTGCGCCGCCTTGGCCTTTCCGTCGATATCCTGCCGCCTACGGCACAGGATTTCAGCGGCTACAGCCTTGTGCTGGTGCCGGGGCTTTTCACCCTGACAGAGACGCTGAAGACGGCGCTCACCGCTTCAGGTGCCGCCGTCATCGCAGGCCCGCGCTTCAATTCCAAGACCCCGGACTTCACCATTCCTGTGCCGCTGCCGCCCGCCCTGCCGGGGCTGGACTGCCTTGTGGCGCGCGTCGAAAGCCTGCCACCCACGGCGCCGGTTCCGCTTGTCGCGGGCGGTGCCTTCACCGGCTGGCGCGAGGTGCTGGAAGGCAGTGCCGAAGTGGTGGAAGAGGCCGTGGACGGCACGCCTGCCGCCATGCGCGCAGGCAACATGACCTATCTCGGCGGCTGGCCGGACGAGGAAGCCCTCGACCGCATCCTGCGCAGCGCCGTCATCGAGGCCGGGCTTGAGTTTACGGACATGCCGGAAGGCATCCGCCAGCGCGACACGGCCACGCACCGCTTCCTCTTCAACTACGGCCCGGAACCGGTCCACTTCGCCGGGCACCACATTCCGGCAGCCGGTGCGGTCTGGATGCCGCTCGGCTAAACAGCACGCACGGGACATGACAGGAAGTCCCCCGCACACAAGAAATGTGATGGGGGACTTTCTGATGGCCAGCGCCATTTCAGACATGCAATCGCGGATCAAGCGCGAAGCGCTCCTGCTGCACGTCCTCGAAATGGCCGGCCGCATGCACAGCGTCAAAAATCAGGTTCCAGCTATGGCGGGACACAGCGGAGGGCACCAGCAAGAACAGATGCTCACGCAGCAGCTTGTCACCGAAGGCCTGCTGCCCCGGCCCGTGGCTTCCTGGCACGAGCCAGTTGGGATTGGGGACATCATCCGGCTGGACAACATGGACGCTGGAGAGGTCAGCTACCCTTGCGCAGGTCAGGACATGCGGCACGGTATCCAGCGCCTTGAAACCCTTGTGAACCGCGACTTCAAGAATGGCGGTCGAGGGATCAACCGAGGTGTAGACAGCCCGAACGCCCCTTGAACTCCAGCGCCCACCGGCCAGAAAAGCCCCCTCGCCCGAGCTCCAGCTGCCGGCATGCCGCTCATGGTCCAGCCGCCAGAAACGCAGCTCACCCGGCCCCAAGGGAGCGGGCAAGCGCATCAGGTATAGACCCCGTATTCCAGCCGCGTCAGATAGGTGCCGACAGCCTCTGCTCCTGCGGCCGAGGCCAGCAGATCCACCGGCCTACGGTTGTTGAGCCCGATGGCAGGTTCGACAAGCCACATTTCTGCCGCGTCCTGACTGCCCAGAATGTCCGTTGCCTGTGCCAGGATCTCGGCAAACCGCCACGCGCGGCTGCTCTGTTCCGGTGACAGCAGCGTATCCTGCGCATCCGCTTTCCGGCGCTGCAGGGTGCGGATGCTGATGCCGATGGCCTTGTTGAGCACGTCCCCGGTCGACAGCACGCGCACGCCATCGACGAGATGAAGCAGCGACCTTGCCGGAATCCCCTCCACGATCATGTCATGGGCATCAAGCTGGTCATGGACTGCGCGTTTCATGATCCTGCGGCCGCCCAGCAGGTGGAAGGCGCGGACCGTTCCGCTCCCGGACTTGGGGGCGCGGCCTCTTGGGGATGGTGTGTCTTGCAGGACTGTGGCCGTCATCAGGATCTCCCGTCGCCATGTGTCACTAACAAGGTGACACTTGTCGCAGGCCGTTTCAAGGCAATCCTGCGGGCGGAGAGACACAGCCCGCTCAGGAGACCTTGATCAAAGGAGACTTGCAGAAGGCACGGTGTGGCGGCCGGCGCGGGACTGCCAATCCGAGGAGGCCACTCATCGGGCAGACACCGCGCCGGCCTTGCCCCACGGACCCAGGAGATGCGGCGGACCCAGGCGTCCCGTAGGGTATTCAGATCAAAGACTTGAAGTATGTGCCCTGCTTTCCCGCAGATGCCCTTTAAATACAGGAATTACAGTAGCGAATCGGCACGGGAAATCAATCAGCGCAGCTGCCGCGCCAATGAAATCGTAAAAAGTTAGTAAACTTGTAACCTTAATTCACGCAACAGCCCTTGCGGAAACCCGTGAGGCTCCGCAGAAGGTGCAGAAAGGCGTGAGGATCACGCCTCTCCCAGATAGGAACGCACCGTCTCCAGAAACTTGGTCACGGAGATCGGCTTGGAGATATAGGCCTCGCAGCCCCCCTGCCGGATGCGCTCTTCATCGCCCTTCATCGCGAAGGCGGTGACTGCGATGACCGGGATGGTGCACAGGTCGTCGTCTTCCTTGATCCACTTGGTCACTTCCAGCCCCGACACTTCGGGCAGCTGGATATCCATCAGAATCAGGTCCGGCCGGTACTTGCGGGCCAGCTCCAGCGCTTCAATGCCGGTGCGGGTCTGCAGCGTGCCATAGCCATGTGCTTCCAGAAGGTCGTGAAACAGCTTCATGTTGAGTTCGTTGTCTTCAACGATCAGCACGGTCTTGGACATGCAAAACAGCCTTCGCCGGTCACGGCACGGAGGGAAACGGCAACAGGAGAGATGACGGCGCAGCACCGATTGGCTGGCGTCTCTCCCCTGCCCGCATTACTTAAGAACAAATGGTAGCGCGGATTCGTTTCGGAAAGGCAAAAATGCAATGGCAATTCCTGAGTCTCGGAGCATGAGCTTTGAAAAAGCAGAAGAAATGGCCCTGGACGCGCTTTTGCACCTGACGCGCGACCCGGAATTGACGGGCCGGTTCCTTGCCCTCTCCGGTATCGGGCCGGAATCGATTCGCTCTGCGGCTGCGGAGCCTGGATTTCTGGCAGGTGTTCTTGAGTTTTTCATGACCGATGAGCCGCTGCTTCTGGCCTATTGCGAGAATTCCGGCGTCCGCCCCACCATGATCGCCGCCGCCCGCTATGTGCTGGCCGGCGACCCGGACGCCTGAGCGCCCCATGTCCACATTGACCGCCCCCGGCCGGGGTGTCCTCGACCAGATTGCCCTGCTGCCCCGCTCTCCCCGCCCGCTGATCATCTGCGACGTGGACGAGGTGGTACTGCACATGATCCTGCATCTGGAGGAATTCCTTGCCGCGCGGGGGCTCGTGTTCCTCGCCTATAGCTACAGGCTGACCGGCAACATTGCCGAAGAGGCCTCCGGCCGGCTGCTGGGCGCGGACGAAGTGCACCGGCTGGTACAGGGATTTTTCGAGGATATCTCGGACCGGCAGACCATCGTCGATGGTGCAGCCCCGGCCCTCACCCGCCTGTCGGAAGCCTTCGAGATCGTCTTTCTCACCAATCTGCCGGGCGTTGCCAACAAACCCTTGCGCGAAAAGCTGCTGGCCGCCCATGGGCTGACCTTTCCGGTCGTCACCAATTCCGGCCCCAAGGGCGGAGCTGTCGCGGCGCTCTCTGCCGGGCGCGGCCAGCCGGTCGTCTTCATCGATGACAGCCCGCAGAATCTTCAGTCGGTGGCGCAGGCGCTGCCCTCGGCGAGGCTGATCCAGTTCGTGGCCGATGCCCGTTTCCGCCAAGCGCTCGATCCCCTGCCCGGCCTTGATCTTGTCTCCGGCGACTGGCTTGAGACAGAAGCCCATATCAGGACTATGATCGCCTCCCGGTAGGATCAGGGCCAAAGGCATGGGTGAAGCGGGCAGCACAGACGCAGCAGCGGCGGGGCAGCGCCCCCGGCCGCTTTGCCGTGACTGCGGCGCAAGGCCGGAGCCCGGACGCCAGCGCTGCAAGGCCTGCGGCAGCCCGCGCCTTGTCAGCCATCCGGAGCTGGACCAGCTCGCAATCGCCCATATCGACTGCGACGCCTTCTATGCCTCCATCGAAAAGCGCGACAATCCGGAGCTGCGCGACCTGCCCGTCATCGTCGGCGGCGGCCAGCGCGGCGTTGTCTCCACCTGCTGCTACATCGCCCGCATCCACGGGGTGCGCTCGGCCATGCCCATGTACAAGGCGCTGGAAGCCTGCCCGGATGCGGTGGTGATCAAGCCCAACATGGCCAAATACGCCGAAACCGGGCGGCTGGTACGCGAGCGGATGCTGGCGCTGACGCCGCTGGTGGAGCCGCTGTCCATCGACGAGGCGTTTCTCGATCTCACCGGCACCACCCGGCTGCATCACGCCACGCCCGCCGAAGTGCTGGCCCGCTTCATCCGCGATCTGGAAAGCGAGGTGGGCATCACCGCCTCCGTTGGCCTTGCCGCCAACAAGTTCCTCGCCAAGATCGCCTCGGACCTCGACAAGCCGCGCGGCTTTTCGGTGATCGGCGCGGCTGAGGCCAAGAGCTTTCTGGCGGAACGGCCCGTCGGCCTCATCTGGGGCGTCGGCAAGGTGTTTCAGGGCAAGCTCGCCAGCGACGGCATCACCACCATCGGCCAGTTGCAGGGAATGGACCCGTCGGACCTCATCCGCCGCTATGGCACCATGGGCCTGCGGCTCGCCAAGCTGTGCCAAGGCGTGGATGACCGCAGCGTCTCGCCGGAGCGGGAGACCAAGAGCATCAGCGCCGAAACCACCTTCGACAAGGATATCGCCCAGGTGCCGGTGCTGCGCCCCATCCTGCGCGACCTGTCGGAAAAGGTGTCGCGGCGCATGAAGAAGGCGGGCTTTGCCGGACGCACCGTCACGCTGAAGCTGAAGACGGGCGACTTCCGCACGATCACCCGCTCCCGCCAGCTGTCCAGCCCGACGCAGCTGGCCGGACGCATCTTCGCGCTGGGGGACGAGCTTCTGGCGGACGCCGCCAAGGGCCAGCACTTCCGCCTCATCGGCATCGGCCTGTCGGATCTGTGCGATGCAGACCTTGCCGATCCGGCCGATCTTGTCGATCAGGAAGCCGGCCGTCAGGCAAAGGCCGAACGGGCCATCGACGCCTTGCGCGAGAAATTCGGCCTCACCGCCGTCGAAACGGGCCTGACCCACGCAGCCAAGCTGAAACGGCGGCCGGAGGTGGAGTAAACCCGCCCTTTCCTCCTGCCTGAACAAAGCACCCAGCCCCTCTCCATCGTCTTCCCGGACGCGCTTGCGCGATCCGGGACCGGTGAGCCGGGGCGTTGGTTGGATTTCGACGGACCAGAACCGAAAGGCCTTGGCTCACCGGTACCGGATCTTCGCTTCGCTTTCGTCCGGTATGACGAAGGAGAGGTTGTACCTGCCTCGCAGACGGCTCTCCCCCGCGCTCACTTCTTGCAGGGAGCGGCCGCCGGGAGGGCCTCGAAATTCGTCAGCTTGCCTTCCAGCTTGAAGTCGCCGTAGTCGAGCTTCAGCTTGCGGCTGACGCCGTTTTCATAGAGCAGGAAGCTGATCTGGTAGACGGGCGTTGCCTCGCCGCCATGATCGAGTTCTGGATCGAAATAGGCAATGGTCACCGGCCAGCGCTGGCCCGCCCCGATGCCGGACACGGCCTTGGCCTCTTCCTCGCCCGGCGCATCCTCACCTGATTGCGGCGCGCCGATGACGGCCGCGGTTCCATAGACCTTTTCACCCGTCTCCGCCCCGTCGAACACATCCGCCTCGAAGAAGGAGCCGCCCTCTCTGGCCGCGTTGATCAGCGCCTGAATGTGGGAGATCGGGTAATAGACATCCTTACCGGTCTCGACCTTCTTCTCCTCAGGCTCGGTGAGGCTGATGGTCAGGCGGTTGTCCTTTTCCTCGGCCGTGCCACGGGTTTCCATGGTCAGCGTCTGGCCGGAATAGGTCTGGCTGAGGAACTCCAGCGTGTTGGCGTCCGGTTCCTCGAAGGTGGAATTGCGCAGATCGGTGATGCTGGAGGTGCCGCTGTCATCCACAAAGCGGGTGACGATGCGCAGATTGACCGCATAGCCCTCGCAGGCCGAACCGGTCATTTCATAGACCATGAGCCCGGTGATGTCGGAAATGCTGACACCATCCCCCGCATCCGACAGCTTCATGTCATAGACGGCGCGGTGCGGCATCAGCGGCAGTGGTCCGGACTGGGCGGAAGCTGCGGCACTGCCCGCCCCCGCAAGCCCGATCATGCCGGACAGAAAGATTGGCCAGGCGCGCCAGGATCCCTTGAAGATAGGAACGGCAGCTCGTTTTCCCGACATCAATCACTCCTCATCGAACCCATGAACTGTCAGCCAACAGCCCTTTCCCTAGCACACTCGCTGGCAATTCGGGCAAGTTTGAAGCAGCGCGGAACAAGTTTGCCCCCAAAGATGCTGCAAGTCAGCTTCCCGCCCTCAGTTTCGGACGGCCGAAGGCCCGGAAGCCCTTGCCGGGCGTGCAAATTTGCGCAATCACTGGCGCCGGTTCCCGCCCCTTTTCAGAGGAAGATTCCATGTCTGGTACCATCGAAGCCCGCCTTGCCGAACTCGGCGTCACCCTGCCGGTTCCCGTCGCGCCGCAGGCCAATTATGTTCCGGTGGTACGCACCGGCAACCTGCTGTTCATCGCCGGCCAGATTCCGATCGGCCCGAACGGCATCGAATATGTCGGCAAGGTCGGCGCGGAATTCAGCGTTGAGGAAGGCGCCGCCTGCGCCCGCCTGTGCGCCATCAACATCCTCGCCCAGACCAAGTCCGCCATCGGTGACCTCGACAAGGTCGTGCGTGTCGTCAAGCTGACCGGCATGATCAACTCCACGCCGGAGTTCATCCAGCAGTCGCAGGTCGTCAACGGCTGCTCCGACTTTATCGTCGACGTGTTCGGTGACAAGGGCCGCCATGCCCGCACCTCCGTCTCCGTCGCCTCCCTGCCCTTCGGCGTTGCCGTCGAGGTCGAGGCTGTCATCGAAGTCGAATAATCTTCGGCTAAAGCTCCGGGCGGGCTGCCCGCCCGGACCTTGTTTCCCCCTTGCTGCGGCCATTGCCGCCATTCCGGATCATTCCCCATGACCGATCATTCCTGGATCGTCTCCCGCCCGATCGCTCACCGCGGCTTCCATACGGCTTCCGCCGGCATCATGGAAAACAGCCCCACCGCCATTGCCGAGGCGATGACGCGCAACTACGCCATCGAGGTGGACGTGCAGGAAACCGCCGACGGCCGGGCACTGGTGTTCCATGATGATGATCTGGACCGGCTGGCGGAAGGCACGGGGCCTGTGCTCGCCCGCACCGCTGCCGAGCTGACCGCCATCCGCATGCAGAAGGGCACGGACCGGCTGTGGCTGCTGGAAGAGCTGCTGGAACAGGTGAACGGCAAGGTGACACTGGTCGTCGAGATCAAATCCCTGATGAAACCGGATGCCCAGGCGGATTTCGTGCGCAGTGTCGCCGATACGGTGCGCGGCTACAAAGGCCCGCTGGTGCTGAAGTCCTTCGATCCGGACATGCTTTCGGTGCTGCGTGAGCACGCCCCGGAAATCCCGCGCGGCATCGTTGCCGACAGCACCCCCAACAAGGGCGAATACCGCCAGCTGACGCGCATGCAGCGCTTCATCCACCGCCACCTGCTGCACGCCCCGCGCACCCGGCCGCATTTCATCTCCTATCATTACAAGGACTTGCCGATGATGGGGCCGAGCATCCTGCGCAAGTTCTTCAACCTGCCGATCATGACCTGGACCGTGCGCGACCCGGCCGACCGCCAGCGCGCCCTCGCCTTTGCCGATCAGATCATTTTCGAGGGCTTTGACACCGACAAGGTGTGATACCAAAACCCGGTGAGCTGGACTCATCGGGTTTTGGTCAAGCCCTTGCGGCGTCTGAGCATTTCAAAGGCGTGATGCGTCAGCATCTCAGAGCCTTGATACAAGGCCTTCTCCGGCCGGACCCGGACACCCGCAAAATCTGCGCCCTCCCCCTTGCGCCGCGCTCTACAGGCTCTACCCTTTGAGCGGGGCGCAAACCTCCCGCGCCAGCCAGCCTTGAGGATAGCAGTCGCATGAGCGGCAACACACCGGCAGATCAGGACGGCGGCCTTGCGGTGACGCTGCGCATTGCCAATGGCCTTGGCGGCGTTGCGGCAGAGGACTGGGACAGGCTCGCCAATCCCGGCTGGAGCTTGGGTCCAGGCGGCCACCTCAAGCCTTCAGAAACTGAGTCCGGCGCGGACTTCAACCCCTTCATCTGCCACGCCTTTTTGCAGGCGCTGGAGGAATCTGGCTGCGCTTCGGCCCGCACCGGCTGGGCGCCGCGCCATCTGCTGCTGGAAGCGGCAAACGGCACGCTGCTGGGGGCGGTTCCGGCCTGGCTGAAGAGCCATTCGCAGGGTGAATATGTGTTCGACCACGGCTGGGCCGAGGCATTTCACCGGGCGGGCGGGGAATATTACCCGAAGCTCCAGGTCAGCGTGCCCTTCACGCCCGCAACGGGCCGCCGCTTCCTCACCCATCCGGATCTTGACCGGGAGACCGGCATCGCTGCCCTGTCGCAGGGGCTGGTGGAGGTCTGCCGCCAGTCGGGCGCGTCCTCCGTCCACGCCACATTCCTGACGGAACCGGAATGGAACCAGCTGGGCGATGCCGGTTATCTGCTTCGCACCGACCAGCAGTTCCACTGGGAGAACCGTGGCTACGCGAGTTTTGACGGCTTTCTGGAAGAGCTTGCCTCGCGCAAGCGCAAGGCCATCCGCAAGGAGCGCAAGGAAGCCCTGTCTGCCGGCATCGAGGTGGAATGGGTGACGGGCCGCGATCTGACCGAGGCCCATTGGGATGCCTTCTTCGCCTTCTACATGGACACGGGCGCGCGCAAATGGGGCCGTCCCTATCTCAACCGGCGCTTCTTCTCGCTGGTGAGCGAGCGCATGGCGGAGCGCATTCTGCTGGTCATGGCGAAGCGCGAGGGGCGCTACATCGCCGGGGCGCTGAATTTCATCGGCTCGGACACGCTGTTTGGCCGCAACTGGGGCTGCACGGAGCATCACCCCTTCCTGCATTTCGAGCTTTGCTACTATCAGGCCATCGACTTTGCCATTGCCCACGGGCTGAAGGTGGTGGAAGCAGGCGCGCAAGGCGAACACAAGCTGGCGCGCGGCTACCTGCCCCGCCTCACCCGCTCCGCCCACTGGATCGCCCATCCGGGCCTTCGGGCCGCCGTCGCCGATTATCTGGAGCGGGAGCGGCGGGCGGTGGAGATGGATGCCGCCATCCTCAGCGAACACGCCCCCTTCCGGAAGGGTGGGCCGAACCCGGGCGGAACTGCTGGATGTGACGCAGAGTCCTCAGAGAGTTGAGAACCGCGTTTCACACACTGAGTCAGCGGCTTCACAAACAGAGTCAATGCCCCGCAAATGCCCGTTGCCCGGCTGCAAGGGTGCCGTTAGGGTGCCCGCAAACACCCTTGCACGGAGAGACTGATGACCAGCCCTGCCTATGACGACAGCAACGTCTTTGCCAAGATCCTGCGCGGCGAACTGCCCAGCCACAAGCTCTATGAAGACGGCAAGACGCTGGTGATCATGGACATCATGCCCCGTGGCGACGGCCATGTGCTGGTGATCCCCAAGGCGCCGTCACGCAACATTCTCGATATCGCCGAGGAAGACCTCTTCGCCGTCATGGCCACCGTGAAGAAGATGGCACAGGCCGTGATGAAGGCCTTCAGCGCCGATGGCGCAACCATCCAGCAGTTTTCCGAAAGCGCCGGCGGCCAGGTGGTGTTCCACACCCACTTCCACGTCATCCCGCGCTTTGAAGGGGTCGCCCTTCGCCCCCACACCAGCGCCATGGCCGATCAGGCCGTGCTGGCCGAACAGGCAGACAAGATCCGCGCTGCGCTGGCCTGAGGCACGGACGGCTGATCTGAACAACAAGGGCCGGAGGCGAAGACCTCACCTCCGGCCCCTTATGGGATCTCAGCGGTCCGCCGGATCAGCCTGCGCGCGCCGCGGCAAGGGCCGCAGCAGCTGCCTCATGCTCGGCGTCCAGCCGGATCTCATCGGCCAAAACGGCCTGGAAGCTCGGACGGCTGGTGATCCGTGCGGCATATTCCGTGAAGACCGGAAGCTCCGGCACCAGCTTGAACATCAGGAGCCAGCGGAAGGCTGCGCCCCAGATGATATCGGCCACCGAGATCCGGTCCCCCAGCATGTAGGGCGCCCCTTCCAGATGCGCCGCAAGGATCTCCATCACCTTGTCATATGAGCCGTAAGGCGCCGTTTCCGGCGGGATCACATTGCCCACAGCCCTGTCGACGACAGCCGGCTCGAAGGAAGCGGCATAGAAGACCATCCAGCGCATGTATTCGCCGCGGCGCGGATCGGTGAGCGCCGGCGTCAGTCCGGCCTGCGGATAGAGATCAGCCAGATAGAGCGCGATGGCAATGGCTTCGGTGACGATGGTATCGCCATGCTGCAGCGCCGGAACCTTGCCCAGCGGATTGATCGCCCGATAGGCCGGCGACTTCAGTTCACCGGCCCGCATATTGAGGACATGGAGGTCATAGGGCATGCCGAGCTCATCCATCAGCACGCGGATGGTGCTGGAGCGGCTGCGGGGGGCATAATGAAGGATCAGCTTGCTGTCGGACATGTCGGGTTCCTGTTGTCTTGCCAGGCGGCGGATTGCCTCTTGTAGCAGCTCCCTCCTGACAGTTTCTGTCAGGAGCCTGTTAGAAGCCAGCCGCCGATGAGAACAGCTTCGGCGGCAAGAACACCGGCGAACACGGTCTGCCGGGCGGCATGGAAGGCGGCAAAGCCGCATACTGCGGCGGCCACACGCAGCCAGGCGGAGGTCTCGGCCAGCGCTCCGCTCGGGAAAAGGATCAGCTTCGAGATCACTCCTGCCACCAGAGCCGTCGCGATGGAGCGCACGAAAATCAGGATTTCGCTGTCCTCGCGCAGGTTTCCCGCCGCCAGAACGCCGAGCCAGCGCCAGATATCCGTCGCCAGCCATCCGGCGAAGATGATCATCACATAGGGCCACCACGCTGTCACGCCCTGCATGAAGGCTGTATCTGCCGCCATCATTCCGCCCCCCACCCTGCCCGGCGGGCGATCCGCACGGCAAGATAGGCCGTGGTACCGCCGGCCGCGCCGGTGATCAGCAAATCCGGCCCCGGCACAAGCCAATAGACCAGCGGCCCCAGCACGAGGCCAAGGATCATCGCCAGCTTGTCGGTGGGCAGGCGCCCCGCCGTCCACAGCGAGCAGAGGAAATAGACCGGTGTCAGCAGGAACAGCGCTCCGGCCACCATCGGCGGCATCGCGTCGATCAGCACATAGGAAACACCGGTCACCACCGTCACCGTGCCGGTGAGGAAACAGGCAAAGCCGAGGAAGAACGGCAGCCGCCCGGCTCTTGGCAGATCCGGCAGGTTGCGCATGGCAAAGACCCAGGCGGTGATGGCGACGAAATGCGAGGCAAAGAGCAGCAGCCAGGTTGGCGCTTTCTTCTCCGCCCGCAACACCGGCATCAGCGCGACGGTCATGGGCATCAGGCGCACGGAGGCCAGCGCCACGGCGATGGCCGCCGGGATGAGGCCCACGCCGGAGGCAATCGCCCCGGTCAGCACCACGATGCTGGGAAGCGCCCAGACGAGGCCGGCCATCATCAGCGTCTGCGGCAGCGTCAGGCCGCTTTCCCGCGCCAGCCCCGCATAGCCGACGAAGGCAGCCGCCAGAATGAAGCCCGGAATGGAAATGGCGGCCCGGGCGCCCCTGAAAGCCCAGACCCGCGCCGGACGAACCGCCTCAGTCTCCGGTGCAGGGGCTGCCCCTGTTCCCGTTCCGGGAGGCGGCATGTCTGATTGCGTCATGATCCGTGATCCGTCCGGATGGACCCCGGCCGGAGCCAAGCACCCCGGACCACGGCAGCCCACCCGCTTGCAGAACATTGGCACACACGGAAGCAGTGTGCGGCAGGAGGCCTATTGGTAACACCGCCAAGCTGCATGAGCCAAGGCCGGGAGGGCGAAAAAGGGTTCGGTGTGGAGAAGGCGCGAGTGTTCTTAGAAAACGCCAGAATGTGCAGAAATGGTATTCACCTGACAATACCGCGTTTTGAAGCGGGTTCAGGCGGCCCGGGCTTTTGGTGTCCAGACAAGCCTAGCCGCCATGGCGCTTGCTCAGAGCCAGTTCCTCGCGGGCCTCGGCAAGCATGCCGTCGAAGTCCATGTCAGAGGCACTGCCGCTGGCCATCCCCTCCTGCCAAAGGCTTTTCAGGTGCTCGATATCGCCGCGCCGCTGTGCCCATTTGGCGGACCAGTCGCGCAGGGCCTCGCGGATGACCTCACTGCCGCTGGCATAGGCGCCGCTGGCAACGGCCTCGCGCAGCAGGTCGGCCTGCTGCGGCGTCATGGAAACGCTGATTTTTTCGACACTGGCCATGAAGCATCTCGCCGTTGAATTGGTGGTAAAGATTACCACCGCATATGGCAGGCTTCAAGTTTCCACACATGAGGGATGGCAAGACTCCCGGCCTTGAAGGATAGCGCCTCGCAAAGGCTCACAGCCGCAAGAAGATGCCGGTTCCCGGGACGCAAGCGCGGCCGGGAACCGGAAGACTGCAAGCCATCAGCCGGTCAGCATTCCGGCAAGTTGACGGCGATGCCGCCCTGAGATGTTTCCTTGTATCTGTCGTTCATGTCCCGGCCGGTGTCACGCATCACCCGGATGCAATTGTCCAGCGGCAGGAAATGCGTGCCGTCGCCGCGCAAGGCAAGGCTTGCGGCTGAGACGGCCTTGATCGCGCCGAGGGCATTGCGCTCGATGCAGGGAACCTGGACGAGACCGCCAGCTGGATCGCAGGTCATGCCGAGGTGATGCTCCAGCGCAATCTCCGCCGCATTCTCGATCTGCGCATTTGTGCCCCCCAGAACCGCGCAAAGCCCCGCCGCCGCCATGGCCGAAGCCGATCCGACTTCCCCCTGGCAGCCGACCTCGGCGCCCGAGATCGAGGCATTGTGCTTGATCAGGCCGCCGATGGCGGCTGCCACCAGCAGATAGTCGCGGATCTTCTCCTGATCTGCCCCAACGCAGTGGTCGATATAGTAGCGTCCCACCGCAGGCACGACGCCGGCCGCACCATTCGTGGGCGAGGTCACAACCCGGCCACCGGCCGCATTCTCCTCATTGACGGCCATGGCATAGACGCTGAGCCAATCATTTGCCTGATGGGGCTGGCTGAGGTTCTGCCCGCGCTCCCCTTCCAGCTGCCGGTGGATCGAACGGGCTCTGCGGCGCACCTTGAGGCCGCCCGGCAGGATGCCCTCCTGCGTCAGCCCACGGGTGATGCAGCCGTTCATGGCGGCCCAGATCACGTCGAGCTTCTCGTCCAGCTGCGCGCCCAGCTGCGCCTCCTCGTTGGCGCGCTTCATCTGGGCGATCGTCCGGCCGGAAGCGGCGCCCATCTCCAGCATCTGCGCCGCCGTCTCGAACGGGAATGGCACGGCAGCACCGTCCTGGACGGGCGCTTGCCCCGCCTGGACCGCCTCCAGCTCGGCGCTGGTGACGACGAAGCCGCCGCCAATCGAGTAATAGGTCTGCTCGTGGCAAACCTCCCCCTCAGCATCAAAGGCCTTCAGGATCATGCCGTTCGGATGGCCCGGCAGTGCCGGGCCATAGTCGAAGACGAGATCGCGATCCGGCTCGAAGACCAGGCTGCCAAGCCCCTCGGGGCTGACACGGCCAGTGCTGCGCACCCCGGCCTCAATCCCGTCGGCGCTGTTGGGGTCCATCGTGTCCGGACGCAGCCCGCACAGGCCCAGGATCACCGCACGGTCCGTCGCATGCCCCTTGCCGGTGAAGGCCAGGCTGCCATGCAGGCTTGCATAAAGCCGGTGCGGCCGGGCCGTGCCGGAGATCTTCCCGGCCCCGCCGCGCAGGTCGTCAAGGAAGCGCGCAGCGGCAGCCATCGGGCCCATCGTATGCGAGGACGACGGGCCAATGCCGATCTTGAAGATGTCAAAGACCGAGAGGAACATTCATGCCCCGTAGATTGGAAAGCGGTCGCACATTGCCTTGACTTCGGCACGGATGGAAGCTTCGAGCGCGGCGTCCCCCTCCGGATTTTCACCCAGAGCGCGCAGGACACGCAGGATCATCTGCCCGATCTGCCGGAACTCGGCCTCGCCAAAGCCGCGCGTGGTGCCGGCCGAGCTGCCGAGACGGATGCCCGAGGTCACGAAAGGCTTTTCCGGATCAAACGGAATGGCGTTCTTGTTGCAGGTCAGGCCCGCCCGCTCCAAGGCGATTTCCGCCGCCTTGCCGGTGACGCCAAGCGGGCGCAGATCGCACAGGACCATGTGGCAGTCCGTTCCGCCCGAAACGATGCCGACGCCACCCTCAATGAGCGTATCAGAAAGCGCACGGGCGTTGGCGATGACCGCCTTCGCATAGTCCTTGAACGAGGGCTGCAGCGCCTCGCCGAAGGCAACGGCCTTGGCCGCGATCACATGCATCAGCGGGCCGCCCTGATTGCCGGGGAATACGGCGGAGTTGAACTTCTTCGCCAGATCGTCGTCATTGGTCAGAATGACGCCGCCGCGCGGGCCGCGCAGGGTCTTGTGTGTTGTCGACGTGGTCACATGAGCGTGCGGCACCGGGTTCGGGTACTCGCCCGCAGCAATCAGACCTGCGTAATGGGCCATGTCCACCATCAGATAGGCGCCAATCTCATCCGCAATGGCGCGGAAGGCGGCGAAATCCATGTGGCGCGGATAGGCAGAAGCACCCGCCACGATCAGCTTCGGCCGCTCGGCCAGCGCCTTATCACGGACCTTGGCCATGTCGATGAGATGCGTGTCTTCTTCGACCTCGTAGGACACGACGTTGAACCACTTGCCCGACATGGTGACGGGCGAACCGTGGGTCAGATGCCCGCCATGGGCCAGCGACAGGCCCATGATCTTGTCACCCGGCTGCAGCAGCGCAAGGAAAACGGCCTGGTTGGCCTGAGCGCCGGAATGCGGCTGCACGTTGACATGCGCGGCCCCGAACAGCTGCTTCAGGCGGTCGCGGGCGATATCCTCGACCTCGTCCACGAATTCGCAGCCGCCGTAGTAGCGCTTGCCGGGATACCCTTCGGCGTATTTGTTCGTCAGAACAGATCCCTGAGCCACCAGAACGTCAGGCGAAACAATGTTCTCCGAGGCGATCAGCTCGATCTGATCCTGCTGGCGCACCAGCTCGCGGGAAATGGCACCGGCGATGGCCTTGTCCGAAATCGCCTGGATATTGGTGTCGAACATGCGAAATCCTTTCTAGAGAGCGTGATGGCCCGCGGCCGGCAGGCCGCAGAAGCACATGTCAATGTGGTGCGGCTCAGAGGCCGGCCTTGAGCTCGGCCGAGACCTTCGCCAGGATCGCCCGGACATGGGGCAGGAAACTGCGCCACACATCCATGCGGAAACTGTCCGGCCCGTCGCGCCACAGGATCACGGTCGCGCTGTCGAACAGCGTGCGCACAGCGCGGCCGGCCGGCAGCGCATCCACGTCACGCGGACAGGCCGCCGTCAGTGCGGTCAGCGCCTGCGGCCCGGACAGGCGCAGCGTGATCTCGCGGTCGCTGATCTCGACGAGGCTGTGCGGGATCCGGGCATAGGCCTCAGCTCCTGCGGCAATCAGGACCTGGCGGCCGGCTTCGGGCACAAGGATCACCCATTCGTCAGGGCCGGTGCACAGAACCTCGGTTCCCCCGGCACCGGACTTGTGGCTGACACGGTCCGGCAGCTCCAGCCCGAGAGCCTCAGCCAGCGCGGCGCGGTTCTCCTGCTTGACCCGCAGGGAGAACCGGGGAGACGAGCCCAGCTCTTCCAGCAGGAAAGGCCCGTTGGTGAAGTCATGGCGTTGTATGGTCATGTCGCGCTCCTCAGGCCTTCAGCCGTTCGCCTTCAGGGTCGTAGAAGTCCGTCGAAGTGATCGTAGCGCGCACCGTGCCATGCGGCATCGGAATATGCACCGTCTCACCCATACGGCCATGCCCGCCCGCAATCAGTGCCATTGCAATGGGCCGCCCGAGCGCAACCGAGTCGTAGGATGAGGTGACATGCCCCACCATCGTCATCGGCAGCTTCTGGTTCGGATCCAGCACGATCTGCGCGCCCTCTTCCAGTCTGGAGCGGTCCTCGGTCAGAAGACCGACCAGCTGCTTGCGGTTCGGCGCGACGATGTCGGGACGGGCGAGCGAGCGCTTGCCGACAAAGTCCTTCTTGGCCTTGCCAACGGCCCAGTCGAGGCCCGCATCCTGCGGCGTGACCGTTCCATCCGTGTCCTGCCCCACGATGATGTAGCCCTTCTCGGCGCGCAGGACGTGCATCGTCTCCGTGCCGTAGGGGCAAATGCCGTAAGGCTGCCCGGCGTCGAAGATCGCCTTCCAGAGCGCCAGCCCGTGGCGGGCGGGAACGTTGACTTCAAACCCCAGTTCGCCGGTGAAGCTGACGCGGAAAAGACGCGCCGGGAAGCCTGCGACGGTGCATTCGGCCACCGACATATGCGGGAAAGCCGCTTCGGACATGTCCAGTCCCTTGACCAGCGGCTCAAGCACCTTGCGGGCATTCGGGCCGTTGACCGCAACGGTTGCCCATTGCTCGGTCGTGGAGGTCAGCCAGACGTTCAGGTCCGGCCACTCGGTCTGAAGGTAGTCCTCCATCATGTTCAGCACACGGGCAGCCCCGCCCGTGGTGGTGGTGACGTGGAACAGATCATTCGAAAGCCGCCCGATCACGCCGTCGTCCCGGATGAAGCCATCCTCGCCCAGCAGCAGGCCATAGCGGCAGCGGCCCGGCTGCAGCTTGGTCCAGGGGTTGGTGTACATGCGGTTCATGAACTCCACCGCATCGGGGCCTGCGACCTCGATCTTGCCGAGGGTCGAGGCATCGAACATGCCGGCGGAGGCCCGTGTCTCACGGCATTCGCGTGCGACGGCGGCGTGCATGTCTTCGCCCGCTTTCGGGAAGTACCAGGCCCTGCGCCACAGCGAGACCGGTTCGAACACCGCGCCTTTCTCCTCGGCCCAGGGATCGATGGGCGTCTTGCGGGTCAGCTCGAAGGTGTCACCCTTGTGATAGCCCGCAAAGGCACCGAAGCTCGTCGGCGTGTAGGGCGGACGGAAGGTGGTCAGACCCACCTCGGGTGGCGCCTTGCCCAGCGCATCGGCGGCAATCATCAGGCCGTTGATGTTCGACATCTTGCCCTGATCGGTTGCCATACCATTCGTGGTGTAACGCTTCACATGCTCGATCGAGCGCATGCCCTCGCGCACGGCCAGACGGATGTCCTTGGCCGTCACGTCGTTCTGGTAGTCAACGAAAGCCTTGGCCTTGCCCGCACTGCGGTCGGTCGGAAGCTCGGTCTGGCTGGAACCTGTTCCAGGGCGGTCGCCCTCGACCCTTGCCGCCAGGGGCTGGCCGGTCCGGCCCAGCGCCTCTGCCACGGCAAGCCCGGCGCGCACCCCGTCTTCCAGCACCGGGCCGTAGCCCCAGAGCCCGCGTCCCGCACCTGCGATCTGGCAGGCTTCGGTCTTGTGGCCCGGCAGGAAGGTGCGGCTCTCCTTGTCCCAGCTCAGCGAGCCTTTGGTGTGGGAGAAGAGATGCAGCGAGGGCGTCCAGCCGCCTGAAATCAGCAGGGCATCACAGGCAATCTTGCGGCCAGCTCCGGCCTTGCCATTGTGGACCGGGTTCACGCGCACGCCGCTGACGCGCAGGCGGCCATAGGTGGCGGTGGCGGTGTGGCCGGTCAGCACCTCAATGCCACGGCGGCGGGCGGCCTCGACAAGGTCGGGACGGATCTGGTCACGCGTGTCGGCAATGGCGGCAATCCGGCAGCCAGCGTCCGCCAGATCGAAGGCGGCATACCAGGCGCTGTCGTGGCTGGTCACCACGGCGGCGCAATCGCCCACCTTCACGCCATAGCGGTTCAGGTAGGTCTGTGCAGCGCCTGCCAGCATGACGCCCGGGCGGTCGTTTCCGTCAAAGACCAGCGGCTTTTCCAGCGCGCCCTGCGCCAGCACGACCTGACGGGCGCGAACCCGCCACATCCGCTCGCGGGGAGCCCCTTGCGGAGGCTGGTCCAGATGGTCGGTCAGCCGCTCGGCCAGACCAACCATGTTCTGATGATAGTAGCCGATGGCCGTTGTCCGCGTCATCAGCGTGACGCCGGCCGCACGCAGCTGCGAAAGCTGCCCGGAGAGCCAGGACCAGGCGCTCAGACCCTCGATCTGCACGGAAGGATCGGAGAGGAGAGAGCCGCCCATTTCCGGGTTTTCGTCCACCAGCACGACCTTGGCGCCGGACTTCGCTGCGGTCAGTGCTGCCGCGATACCGGCCGCACCGCCACCGACGACAAGCACATCCGTATGCAGATAGCGCGAGGCATAATTGTCCGGATCCGGCTCGGACGGCGACTTGCCGAGGCCGGCGGCCGCGCGGATGAAGGGCTCGTAGACCTTGTCCCAGAAGCTGCGCGGCCACATGAAGGTCTTGTAGTAGAAGCCCGCGGAGAAGAGCATGTAGGCGCGGTCGTTCACCGCCCCGATGTCGAACTTCAGCGACGGCCACTTGTTCTGGCTTTCCGCCACCAGCCCTTGGCGCAGTTCCTGCACGGTGGCACGGGTGTTCGGCTCGAACCGGCCCGGTCCACGCGATGTGCCGATCAGGGCGTTCGGCTCTTCGGAACCGGCGCTCACCGGTCCGCGAGGCCGGTGATACTTGAAGGAACGGCCCATCAGATGCACGCCATTGGCCAGCAGCGCCGACGCAACCGTATCACCGCGAAGACCTTCATAACGGCGGCCGTCAAACGTGAAGCTGACAGGCTCGGCAGGATCTGTCCGGCCCAGGCCGGGGACGCGATAGCGGCTCATTCCACGCCCTCCAGTTCGGTCTCTGCCGGACGCTCTTCGCCGGCCTTGTAGGTCTTCAGGAACCTGTCGCTGACCGTGTCGCGGCAGGCGTTGAAAAAGCGGCCGCAGCCATGGACATGGCGCCAGCGTTCAAAGTGCTTGCCGCGCGCATTCGTGCGGATGAAGAGGAAATCACGCCATTCCTCGTCCGAGAGGACGGAGGGGTCTGCCGGGCGCGCGATATGGGCCTCGCCCGCATAGGCAAACTCGAGCTCGGGCAGGGTTTCGTCGCAGTAGGGACAATGGATCAGAAGCATCGGAAACCTCTCAGTGCGCGACGGCGGCGGCAGCGGCCTCGTCGATCAGACGGCCGGTGGTGAAGCGTTCCAGGGTGAAGGGTGCATTGACCGGATGCGGCTCATCCTTGGCCACGGTCCAGGCCAGCGTGTGGGCAGCGCCCGGCGTCGCCTTGAAGCCACCGGTGCCCCATCCGCAGTTCACATAGAGCCCCTTGACCGGCGTCTTGCCGAGGATGGCGCTGCGGTCGGGCGTGACGTCCACGATGCCGCCCCACTTGCGCAGCATCCGCATCCGGTTGAAGATCGGGAAGACCTCGCAGATTGCCGCCACCGTGTGCTCGATCAGCGGCAGGCCGCCGCGCTGGCTGTAGCTGGTGTACTGGTCAGTGCCGGAGCCGATCACCAGCTCGCCCTTGTCGGACTGGCTGATATAGGCGTGGACCGTGTTCGACATGACAACGCACGGGAAAATGGGCTTCACCGGTTCGCTGACCAGAGCCTGCAGCGGGTAGCTTTCCAGCGGCATCCGCACACCGGCGCTGTCCATGACGACACTGGTGTGACCGGCGGCCGACACGGCGACCTTCTTTGCCTTGATGAAACCCTTGGCGGTTTCCACCCCGATGACGCTGCCATCCGGCCCGCGGCGGATCGCGGTCACCGGGCAGTTCTGGATGATATCCACCCCGCGCGCTGCCGCCGCCCGCGCATAGCCCCATGCCACCGCATCGTGCCGCGCCGTGCCCGCCCGCATCTGCAGCGCTGCACCCATGACCGGATAGCGTGCGTCCGGGCTGATGTTCAGCGGCGGACAGAAGGCCTTGGCTTCGGCCGCCGTCAGCCAGCGGTTGTCCACCCCGTTGAGCCGGTTGGCATGAATGTGGCGCTGGAAGGACTGCACGTCATGAACGTTATGCGCCAGCATCATCACGCCGCGCTTGGAATACATGACGTTGTAATTGAGTTCCTGGCTGAGGTTCTCCCACAGGTCCAGGGCATGATCGTAAAGCCGGGCGCTTTCGTCATAGAGATAGTTGGAGCGGATGATGGTCGTGTTGCGTCCGGTGTTGCCGCCGCCCAGCCAGCCCTTGTCGATCACCGCGACATTGGTGATGCCGTGTTCCTTGGCAAGGTAATAGGCCGCGCCCAGACCATGCCCGCCTGCCCCGACGATGATGACGTCATACTCGGCCTTGGGCTGGCTGTCCGGCCATTGTTCGCGCCAGTTCTTGTGGCCTGTCAGAGCGTTCTTGAGCAGGGACAAGGCAGAGAAACGTTGCATGGCGGGATCCTCTCAATCGCAGCTGAGTGTCACATTATGGTCTTGGATCGCACCTTGAATGTAGATTTGCGCCAGGTGTCATGTAGGATCGCGTCATGACAGCTGCCCGCACCATCCCCCCTGCCCGCCTGCGTGTTGCCTTCCTGCTGGCCGACCAGTTCACCCTGTCGGCCTTTGCCAATTTCGTGGATGTCCTGCGGCTGGCGGCGGATGATGCGGACAAGTCACGGCGGATTCTGTGCGACTGGACCGTGCTGGCAGAGCAGATGGATCCGATCCGCTCCAGCTGCGGTGTCCGGGTGCAGCCGGACACGCCGCTGCGCCGGGCGGCGGCCTTCGATTACCTGGTGGTGGTCGGAGGGCTGATCAGCGACCGGGCGGCCTTCGGCCCGCAGGCGCTCGACTTCATCGCGGAAACGGCGGCGCAGGGCGTGCCGCTGGTCGGGCTTTGCACCGGCGTGTTCACGCTGCAGGCTGCGGGTCTGCTGCAGGGCTACCGGTGCTGCGTCAGCTGGTTCCACCATCAGGACTTCATCGACCGCTTCGACAATGAAACACCGATTTCGGATCAGATCTTCGTGGTGGACCGGGACCGGCTGACCTGCTCGGGCGGGCACGGTGCGGCGCATCTGGCGGCCTTTCTGGTCCAGCGCCACGTCGGGCAGTCTGCCGCCACGAAAAGCCTCAACATCATGATGATCGAGGATGCGCTCAGCGGCCAGCGCGCCCAGCCCGGCCAGATGCTGGCAAGGCAGGCAAGGGACGAGCTGGTCAAGCGTGCCGTCTTGAAGATGCAGCAGAATATCGAGCAGACGCTGAGCATCGACCAGATCGCATCGGCCCTCGGGACCGCCCGCCGCACGCTGGAGCGCCGGTTTCAGGCGGATCTGGGCCAGTCGCCCCGGCGCATCTATCTGGAAATCCGGCTGGACCGCGCCTCGGCCCGGCTGCGCCGGACCGAGCAGTCAGTGACCGACATTGCACTCGCCTGCGGCTTCTGCGACGCGCCGCATCTGGCGCGTGCGCTGAAGGCCGAGCGCGGGCTCACGCCCGGTGAGATCCGCAGCGGCAGGCTGGCAGACGCTGGTCCTACGCCTCAAGAGTGACCGTGCCACGCGGGTTCGAGCAGCAGGCAAGGATGTAGCCTTCCTCGATCTCGTCGTCGCTGATCCCGCCATTGTGGACCATGTGCACCTCGCCCGACAGCTTGCGGATGCGGCAGCTGCCACACACGCCCATGCTGCAGCCGAAGGGAATGGCCACACCGGCCGCGCGCGCCGCGTGCAGCACTGTGTCCATGGAACTGCAGTCGTGGGTGACACCGGACTCCTCGAAGACCAGCTTTGCCGTCTCAACCGGCGTATCGGCGCTCGTGCCGGTCTCGACCACGGGAAGTTCACCAGCCTCAGGCGCGCCGAAGCTCTCCTGATGGTAATGCGCCATGTCGAAGCCAAGGCCTGCCAGCGCCTCGCTGACCGCCTGCATGAAGCCGTCCGGCCCGCAGCAGAACACCTCCCGCTCAAGGTAGTCAGGCGCCATCAGGCCAAGCATCAGCTGGTTGAAGCGCCCCTGGTAGCCGGTCCAGGGCTGATAGATGTCGCTCTCCCTCACCACCCATTTCAGGTCCAGGCCCTCGATCCGGGAGGCCATGTGCTCAAGCCGGCGCTTGAAGATGATCTCGGACGGGCGCCTTGCGCAGTTGACGAAGACGATGTCGCAGTGCCGGCCAAGATCATAGATCTCGGTCGTCATCGACATCATCGGCGTGATGCCCGAGCCCGCCGAGATGAAGAGATACTTCTTCGCCGGGAAATGGGTGGACGTGAAGCGTCCGGCCGGCCCCCTGACCTTCAGTCTTGTCCCGGGCCGCACATTGTCCATGATCCAGCGTGTGCCGACACTGCCCGGCTGTGCCTTGATCGTGATCGTCAGCGACTTTGGCCGCGTCGGCGAGGATGAGATCGTATAAGTCCGGTAAACCAGGCCACCCGGGACCGGCAGTTCCAGCGTGAGGAACTGGCCGGCCAGAAATTCGAAGGGGCGGCCCGACGGAGCCTGAAAGCAGACCGTCACGACATCAGGGGCTTCCGGCAGGATCGAGACGCACTCCAGAGGTTCGTCATCGGTCCATTTTGCCGTCACGGTCTGCTGGGCATCAATCATGTCAATCTCACTCCGCCGCGACTGCAAGGCCCGGCTGACGGGCCTTGAGGCGGTCCAGGTACCAGTTCACGAACTGGATAACACCGTCCTCGTGCAGGGTCGAATAGGGACCCGGTTCGTAAGCAGGCGAGCAAATGCCCTGCTGATTATGCTCGACGACGCGGCGGTCCTCGTCGTTCGTGTGCTCCCAGACCGTGGTCAGGTTCTTCAGGTCGTAATCGACGCCTTCAACCGCATCCTTGTTGACGAGCCAGGTCGTCTGGACCTCGGTTTCCATCGGGCTGATCGGGGTCACGCGGAAGGTGATCGAGTGATCGGTCAGGAAGTGGTTCCAGGTCGTCGGATAGTGGAACAGCAGCAGCGTGCCGGCATCCAGGAACGGAACCCGGCCAAGCCGCTTCTGCACAGCGATCTTGCCGTTGATCGTGTAGCTTTCCGCCCCATCAAGCAGCGGCATCCGCGCCACCCGGAACTGCCCGTCCGGCGCAATCTTGAAGCGCGAGGGGGCGCCGGCGCCTTCCATGCGCTTGAAGTGATTCTCAACCTTCTCCGGGAAGGTGCCATCCGGGCTCACGCCGGTGATCGAGGGGTCTTCCGGGTAGGTCCGGCAAAGGTCGGGGTGGTTGCCCGCGCAGTGATAGCACTCGCGGTTGTTCTCCCAGACCAGTTTCCAGTTGCCGTTCTCGATGATCGTGGACTGGAACGCGACCTTGGCATCGCTCAGATCGTGAACGCCAAGATAAGGCGTCACGGTGCTGGCAAATTCATCGAAATCGGGCGCATTGGCCGCAAGGCAGATATAGACCAGCCCCGACACCACGCGGCAATGAACAGGCTTCAGGCTGTGCTGGGAGGGGTCGAACTCCTCGCCCATGTCGCGCGCCCAGACCAGCTTTCCATCGAGGCCATAGGTCCACTGATGATAGGGACAGGTCAGCTTGGCCAAACGCCCCTTCGACGACGTGCAGATGACCGAACCGCGGTGCCTGCAGGAATTGTGGAATGCCCTGATCTCCCCCTGGTTGTCGCGCAGCACGACAACATCATAGGCGCCGATCCGCAGCCGCTGGAAGCTGCCTGCCCTGTCCAGCAAGCAGGCCGGAAAGGCAAAGAGCCAGTCGCGGTAGAAAATCGTCTCCATGTCCTCGGCAAATACCTCGGCCGAAGTGTAGAAGGCCTGCGGCAGGCCATAGCCGGGCTTGTGCTGGGCGATCAGATCGGAAAGGGGCTGGGAATGTCCTGGCATGATGGCATCCTGAAAAGCCGGCAGGTTGATCATTTGCGGCGAAGCCAGTCCGGCGGCTTCTTGGCAAGAGGATTAAATCTCAACTGGAGTTAGCCCTGTTAAGGGCTTTCCGCATCGTCACAACAGCGACCGTTCCTGTGCCGGATGCGACATCATTCCCAGGCCCTGCAACCTTCCCCGATCCGGCGGTCCTGCCTGCCCTGAGGCTGCGGTCCGGCACCTGCATTTCAAGCACGCCCCGTCCGGACCGCAAACGTCTCAAGCCAGTGGCCAGCCACCGCATCAGGGCACTGGAAAAGGACGCGAATCCCCCGCATTTCCTCAGTTTCCGGCAGGGTCCGCCGCAGCAGACCCTGAACAGCGCAAGCCCTGATCAAGCCGCTCTCAGGGGTTCAAGAGCAGCATCATTGACCTTGCGCCCGCAGGCGTAAGGTCAATGACTTTTGCACAGCGCCCCTCCGCTCAGCTTCTGGGCTTGAGGTTCTCCGGGTCATAGAGGGGCGCGTAGCCGATGCCGGCGACTTCGACGGGGTAGAGCTCGTCGAAATAGCTAACCTGCAGCTTGCGGCCCAGCTGGCAGTAGTCCCAGGGCAGATAGGCCAGCGCGATGTTCTTGCCGACGGTCGGGCCATAGGCAATCGAGGTCGTGTAGGAGCGGCGGCGGAGCGCATCGACCAGCACCTTGCCCGTATCCGGATCCATCACCGGAAGAGTGCCGACGGGATAGCGGGCGGTGCCTGTGCTGTCGGTGTTTTCGGTCATCACCAGCGTGCAGAGCATCGCCGGCTGATGCTCGCGGGCACGGTATTCGACGTGCTTTGCCTTGCCGACGAAATCCGGCTCCTTGACCTTGGGACGGGCAAGATCGGCCTCGAAGAGGTTGTATTGCGTCAGAAGGTCGGCGTTCTGCAGGCGCAGCGACTTTTCCAGCCGGCGCGAGTTGGCATAGGTTTCGACGCCGACGGCCATCACCCCTGCCCCGCGCAGCGCGTCCCAGACGGCCAGACCGTCGGAATAGCGCATGTGCAGTTCCCAGCCCTGCTCGCCCACGTAGGAGATGCGGAAGGCCATGACCTTGCAGCCCGCGATCTCGATCTGCCGGATGGCCGCGAAGGGGAAGTTCGCCACATCCAGCGCATCAGGATCGGCGACGACCTTCTTGAGGTTCTCGCGTGCGTTGGGGCCCCAGATGCCGATGGTGGTGTAATCCTCGGTCACATCCGTGATGGTGACGTCGAAGCCCTTGTCCTGCGCCACGCGGCGCATGTACATCTGATCGCGCGGGCCCGCATCGGCGCCGTTCACCAGACGGCAGCGGTCCTCCATGCGGAAGACGGTGAAGTCGGCGCGGACCATGCCTTCCTCATCCAGCATATGGGTGTAGATGCCCTTGCCGATATTGGCGTCACCGCCGATCCTGGCCGCGCAGAGCCATTCCATCAGGGCCACATGGTCCGGGCCCGAGATGTCGGTCATGTGGAAATGCGACAGGTTGATGATGCCGCAATCGGCGCTCATCTCCAGCTGCTCGGCGTTGGACACGCGCCAGAAATGGCGGCTGTCCCATTCGTTCTCGCGCAGCGGAACCTGATCTGCATATTTCTCCAGAAGGTGCTCGTTGGCCGCGTAGCCATGAGCACGCTCCCAGCCGCCCAGCTCCATGAAATAGCCGCCCAGCTCCTTCTCACGCTCGTGGAACGGCGAGCGACGGATGCCGCGGGCATTGGCGAAGGGCTCACGCGGATGAACCGGCGGGTTGTAGATCTTGGCCGCAGTTTCCTCGCAGCGGCCCCAGATGAAGTCCTCGGTCAGCTGGAAGTCGCTGAACCGCGCATAGTCGATGCGGTTGTGGTCGATATCCGTGCGGCCCTTGGTCATCCAGTCTGCAATCAGCTTGCCCATGCCCGGGCCGTCCTTGACCCAGATCGCGACGGCGTACCACAGGCCCCGCAGCTTGCGGCTTTCGCCCATGGAAGGTCCGCCGTCGGTCGTCGTCTGAAGAAGACCGTTGAAGGAATGGCTCTCGTTGAAGCCCAGTTCGGCCAGGATCGGCGTCAGCTCCATCGCCCGCTCAAGCGGCTCGATCACATCTTCCAGCACCAGATCGCGCTGCGAGGGCGACAGCCGCGCTTCGTGCTTTTCAAGGAGATCGCGCGGATGAACCATCCGCACGTCCTTTTCATAATAATAACCCCACTCGATCTGGCCGCCTTCGGTGGTGTCGGGATCACCGGTGTCGCGCAGATAGGCCGAATTGCCCTGATCGCGCAGCAGCGGACGGCCGATCTCAAGACCGGTGCCGGCAAATTCATTGTAGGGACCGAAGAAGGTCAGCGGATGATCGACCGGCATCACCGGCAGATCCTCGCCTGCCAATCCGGCAATCAGGCGGCCCCAGAGGCCGGCACAGACGACGACATAGTCGGCCATGATCGTGCCGCGTGACGTGCGCACGCCGGTGACGCGGCCGTTCTCATGCAGAAGCTCCAGCGCCGGGGTGTTGGCGAAGATCTTCAGCTTGCCCGCCGCCTCGGCCATGTCCACGAGCTTTGCAGCAACCGTCTGCGAACGCGGCACGACAAGACCGGCATCAGGGTCCCACAGCGCGCCCTGAATCTGGTCTTCCTCCAGAAGCGGGAACTTCTCCTTGGCTTCCGCCGCCGAAATCATGGTCACGTTGGTGCCGAAGGCGCGGCCGGAGTCCACCTTGCGCTTCAGTTCGGCCATGCGGGCATCATCGCCCACCCGCGCGACTTCAAGCCCGCCGATGCGCTGGTAGTTGCCGAGCTTCTCGTAGAAGTCCATGGAATACATGGTGGTCCAGCAGGACAGGAAGTCATGGCTGGTCGCATAGCAGAAGTCGGAGGCATGGGCGGTCGAACCGATGTCCGTCGGGATGCCCGACTTGTCGATCCCCACGATGTCATCCCACCCGTTTTCGATCAGGTGATGGGCGACAGAGGCACCGACAATGCCCCCAAGACCGACAATGACAACGCGGGCACGGGACGGAAACGTGGACATGTTCTTGTATCCTCAAAGGCTGCGGCCATACGGCGGGGCCGCGGGTCATGGGTCTGGGTCATGGTCCCGCCGCCCAAGGCGGCAGGAAAGTCGTCGTGTCAGTTGAACGCAGGAAGGCCTGCGCGGCGGCAGGCGGCAATCAGCGTGTTGTGCATCAGTGTCATGATGGTCATCGGCCCGACCCCGCCCGGTACAGGCGTGATCGCCCGTGCGCGGAGGCTGGCACCGGCAAAATCGACGTCTCCAACCAGATGGTTCTTACCGTTCAGGGGAACGCGGCTGGTGCCGACATCGATCACCGTTGCGCCCGGTTTGATCCATTCTCCGCGGATCATCCCGGCTGAACCGACGGCGGCCACAACGATATCTGCCCGGCCAACCTTGCCGGCCAGGTCAATGGTCCGGGAATGCGCCAGCGTGACGGTGCAGTTTGCAGCCAGCAGAAGCTGCGCCATCGGCTTGCCGACGAGGATCGAACGGCCGACAACGATCGCGTCCAGCCCGTCGAGATCCCCGAGGCTGTCCTTCAGCAGCATCAGGCAGCCGAGTGGCGTGCAGGACACCAGCCCCGGCAGGCCCGAGGCAAGATAACCAGCGTTTACGGGGTGCAGACCGTCCACGTCCTTCGCCGGGTCAATCGCCTCAATCACGGCGAGGCTGTCGAGGCCCTGCGGCAGGGGCAGCTGCACGAGAATGCCATCGACGGCATCATCCGCATTCAGCTGCGCCACCAGAGCAAGAAGGTCAGCCTGAGACACCGTTTCAGGCAGCACATGCTCGAAGCTCTCCATCCCCAGCTTGCGGGCCATGCGCCCCTTGCTGCGGACATAGACCTCGCTGGCGGGATCCGTGCCGACGAGCACCACGGCAAGGCCGGGCCTGCGGCCGGTATGCCGGGCGAAGTCCTGCACCTGCTGCGCGATGCGGGCGCCGAGCGCATCGGCATGGGCCCGACCGTCAATGATCGCAGCCCTTGCCGGCTGGTGTTCGGCAGCAGTCATGGTGCTCACAGGGCGCGCTCCAGCTCGGGCAGGACGTCGAAAATGTCACCGACAATGCCGTAATCGGCAACCTGGAAGATCGGCGCCTCGGCATCGGTGTTGATGGCGACGATGATACGGCTGTCCTTCATGCCCGCAAGATGCTGGATAGCACCGGAAATGCCGCAGGCAATGTAGAGATCCGGCGCGACGACCTTGCCGGTCTGCCCGACCTGGAAGTCGTTCGCAGCGTAGCCTGCATCCACCGCAGCGCGGCTTGCGCCCACAGCGGCGCCCAGCTTGTCGGCCAGCGGATTGATGACCTGCTCGAACCGCTCTTTGGAGCCAAGCGCACGGCCGCCCGACACAACAATCCTGGCCGAGGAGAGATCGGGACGGTCGCTGACCGACAGAAGATTCTCGCGGAAGACGGACAGGTCCGGTGCGGCAGGCATGTCGACGGGAACCACCGGAACGGGAACAGTGCCGGAGGCGGCCGGTGCGAAGCTGGCTGTGCGGATGGTCAGCACGCGGACCGGCCCCGGCGCCTGTACGACCTCGATGGCATTGCCGGCATAGACCGGGCGCTTGAAGGTGTCCGGCGCAAGGATGGCGGTCACGTCGGAGACCTGCATCACATCGAGAAGCGCGGCGGCACGGGGCAGCACGTTCTTGCCGCTGCTGGTCGCGGGGGCAAGGATGGTGTCATAGCCGCCGGCGAGCGAGATGAGGAGCGCGGCAGCCGGTTCCGCCAGCCGTTCTGCCAGCGCGCCGCTTTCCGCCAGAAGGACACGGCGGACGCCTGCAAGGGCTGCAGCAGACTGCGGTGCGGGCCCGGCGTTCTGGCCCGCGATCAGAATATCCACCTCGCCGCCGATCTGCAGCGCGGCACTCAGGGCGCGGGCGCTGTGTTCGGACAAGGAGGCATTGTCGTGGTCGGCAAAGAGAAGAATGGCCATGTCGTTGTCTCCCGGGTTCAGATGACGGCGGCTTCGGTTTTCAGCTTGTCGAGAAGCTCGGCGACGGTGGCGAGCTTGATGCCGGTGGCGCGGGTGCCCGGCTCTTCGACGCGCAGGACACGAAGACGCGGGGCAATGTCCACGCCCAGTTCTTCGGGCGTCTGCTGGACCAGCGGCTTCTTCTTGGCCTTCATGATGTTGGGAAGGCTGGCATAGCGCGGCTCATTGAGACGCAGGTCAGCGGTGACGACGGCGGGGAGCGACACTTCGATCTGCTGAAGGCCGCTGTCGATCTCACGCGTGACGATGGCCTTGCCGTCCGCCATTTCGATCTTCGAGGCAAAGGTGGCCTGGCTCCAGCCCAGCAGTGCCGACAGCATCTGGCCGGTCTGGTTGCAGTCGTCATCGATGGCCTGCTTGCCCAGAATCACGAGCCCCGCCGCCTCAGCCTGCGCCACCTTCTGCAAGATCTTTGCGACAGCCAGAGGCTCGACGCGGCCCTCGGCAAGGATCAGGATTGCCCGGTCGGCGCCCATGGCAAGGGCGGTGCGCAGCACCTCCTGTGCCTGCGCCGGGCCGACAGAAACCGCGACAATCTCCGAGGCCTGCCCGGCTTCCTTGATGCGGATGGCCTGCTCGACCGCAATCTCGTCGAAGGGGTTCATCGACATCTTCACATTGGCCAGATCCACGCCCGTACCATCGGGTTTGACGCGGATCTTGACGTTGTGATCAACCACCCGCTTCACCGGGACAAGGATCTTCATGGCGCTTCCCTTCTGTCAGCCACCTAAAGGAGTGGCATGTCCGATTGCGGCCCCTGCCGCCGCTCCGCCCGCCCGGTTGTGACAGGGGCAAGAGATGGCAGCAGGCGCTTCTGCTTATGCCCGACTTTGCCGGATCGATGCTCTGCGCAACAGGACATTTGCGTCATCAAAGGATTAGAGCTACGACATGAGTGCGACACTTTGAACCACAGGCCCCATCATGAGCCTTGCCCCCGCCGTACCTCGCGCCGTGCCGCCACAACCGGCCTCCCACCCGCTGCGCCGCCCGCAGGGCAACGCGCGCCTCTCCGTCGGTTTCATTCTGGCCCGGCGTTTCACGCTCTGTGCCTTTGCCAACTTCGTCGACGTTCTGCGCCTTGCCGCCGACGAGGGCGACCGCAGCCGTCCGATCCTGTGCAACTGGACAGTGCTGTCGGACACGATGGAGCCAGTCACCTCAAGCTGCGGAATCAGTGTCCAGCCCAAGGAGCGTCTGGGTGACCCGGCCCGCTTCGATTACATCGTCGTCATTGGCGGCCTGATGGAGGATGAAGCGGTGCTGCCGCCGGGCTATCACCGCTTCCTGCACGAGGCGGCTGCGGCGGGCGTGCCGCTGGCCGGCGTCTGCACCGGGGCCTTCCTCCTGCACCAGGCAGGACTGTTGAATGGCTACCGCTGCTGCGTCAGCTGGTTTCACCATGCCGACTTCCTCGAGCAATTCGAAGGGCTTAACCCCGTCACGGACCAGATCTTCGTCGTCGACCGCGACCGGCTGACCTGCTCCGGCGGGGTCAGTTCCGCCCATCTGGCGGCCTATCTGGTCGACAAGCATGTCGGCCGCGCCCAGGCCAGCAAGAGCCTGCACATCATGATCATCGACGAGGCGCTTCAGGCGGACAAACCGCAGCCCGGGATCACGATGGACTTCAAGACCCGCGATCCGATGGTGCTGCGCGCCCTTTTGATGATGCAGCAGAACATCGAGCAGCCCTTCACCGTGGCCGAGATCGCCAGCCGGATCGGTCATAGCAAGCGCCAGCTTGAACGGCACTTTCAGGCTGCGCTCGGCACGTCGCCGCAGTCAGCCTTTCTGGACATGCGCCTGTCTCTCGCCCATCACCTGATCGTCACCGGCGAGCGGCCCATCTCCCAGATCGCGCTGGAATGCGGCTTCTGCGACAGTTCGCATCTGAGCCGGATGTTCCGCCGCCGCTACGGGCAGACCCCGCAGGGCTTGCGGCAGGCACGGAGCTGACAAAAAAGCGCCCGCAGCATGTGCGGGCGCTTTCTCTTGCGATCCAGAAGTTCAGCGCGGCTCGCTGGCCAGGCCCTTCCAGATTGCGACGCACATCAGCAGCAGCAGCACCGTGAAGGGCAAGCCGGTCGAGATGACCATCGACTGCAGAGAAGACAGGCCTCCCGCAGACATCAGGAGCACGATCGCGACGATCCCCTCGAACACGCACCAGAACACGCGCTGCGGGACCGGGGCATCCACCTTGCCGCCTGCGGCGATGGTATCGATCACCAGCGAGCCCGAGTCCGATGACGTCACGAAGAAGACGATCACCAGCACGATCCCGATGAATGAGGTGATCTGGGCCAGCGGCAGTCCGTCTAGCATCGTGAACAGCTGCAGCGGCAGAGCAGAGTCGCGAACGGCGCCATAGCCGTCACGGACCAGCTGGCTGATCGCCGTGCCGCCAAAGATCGACATCCAGATCACGCAAACGAGTGACGGGATCAACAGGACACTGATCAGGAACTCACGCACGGTGCGGCCGCGCGAGACACGGGCAATGAACATGCCGACAAAGGGTGACCAGCTGATCCACCAGGCCCAGTAGAACGAGGTCCAGCCCTGCATGAAGTTCACATCATCGCGCCCAACCGGGTTCGACAAGGCAGGCAGATACTGAAGATAGGCCAGAAGAAAATCGCCCATATCCGTCATCAGCAGCAGCGTCGGCCCGGCGAAGAGAACGAACATCAAAAGCCCGAAGGCCAGAACCATGTTCAATTCGGACAGGCGCTTCACCCCGGCTTCGAGCCCCCGGATCACCGAATAGAGCGCGATTGCCGTGATCCCGATGATCAGAATGACCTGAGATGTCTCATTGACCGGCATCCCGAACAGCTTGTTGAAGCCGGCGTTGGCTTGAACGGCACCCAGGCCGAGCGAGGTCGCCAGCCCGAACAAGGTCGCAAAGACTGCAAGAATATCGATGACGTGCCCGGGCCAGCCCCAGACACGCTCGCCGAAGATCGGATAAAAGGCAGAGCGGATCGTCAGCGGCAGACCCTTGTTGTAGCTGAAAAGCGCCAGGCTGAGCCCCACCACCGCATAGATCGCCCAGGGGTGCAGCGCCCAGTGGAAGATTGTGGCAGCCATGCCCAGCCGGATCGCCTCCTGCTCGCTCGCCGCAGCCCCAAGCGGTGACCAGTCCGTGCGGACCCCGTCTGCGCCTGTCTGCATGCCGCCTGCCGCCGAACCGAAGTGACTGAGCGGTTCGCTGACGCCATAGAACATCAGACCGATGCCCATGCCGGCGGCAAAAAGCATGGAGAACCAGCTCAGATAGCCAAAATCAGGCACTGCGGCCGCCCCGCCAAGCCGGATCTTCCCAAAAGGGCTGACCACCAGCACGAGGCAAAGGATGACGAAAACATCCGCCGCCCCGATGAAGAACCAGTCGAAGCCCTTCGTTACACTGGAAAAAACAGCCGAGAAAACATCCCCTGCGAGCGACGGCAGCGCCAGAGTGAAAACGACGAAGGCTATGACGCAAAGGGCGGAGATCAGAAAGACGGGATTGTGAACACTGTAGCCCAACGGCCCCAGCCGCCCGTCTATATTGTCCTGACCGACCTCGTAGCCGGTCTGTATTGCACTTTCGGGCGGATGATTTCTAATCCGCTCTCCGGCGTGTTCGCCGTTCTTTGTCACATTGGTCAAGCTTCCATCCTCCTGAAGTTGGCACCGTGCCTGCCTGAAGGGGAGTCTCGCCGACGAACGCCGTCTTGATTTTTGGCATGAAACAAAGCGTCCCCTGCGGCCGGAGCGCAAAGCACCGCCCGTTCAGGAAGGAGGAAAACCCTCCGGCGTTTTTTTCATGCGATTTGCGGCTGGCTCGAACGAGAGACGAGACAAGCAACTGGTACCCGTACGGTTATGGGTCGAAGTGACGCAGTTCCGCAGAACGGGAACGACATTCCACCAGTAGTATTGCGTCCTGCGGATAATACACCGAAAGGCGTTCCGCCTTGTGAGCTTGCCGAGACCAGCAGGCCATGGCGGCCTGACGCAAAGCTGCTGGTCCTGCGTCGCAAATCTTCACGCCCGGACCTGCCGCAACGGCTACGGCTAACAAACAGGCCGGAGCCCTCTTCGCAACTTCCCCGGCCCCCGTCCCCTGTTCAGCGGCCGCGAAAAGGAAATTGCCGATGTCCCAGCTTATCCTGACATTATCCTGCCCCGTACGGATCGGGGTTGTCGCGACGATCTCGTCCTTCCTGGCGAATGCGGGCTGCAATATCCATGACAGTTCGCAGTTCACCGACGTGCAGAACAACCGCTTCTTCATGCGGCTCAGCTTCGTCTCCGAGCAGGGCCGCACGCGCGAGGAGCTGGACGAGGCATTCCGCGCAGAGATAGCGGGCTCGGACATTGTCCATTCCTTCCATGATCTCAACGAGAAGATGAAGGTCGTCATCATGGTCAGCCGTTTCGGGCACTGCCTGAACGACCTGCTCTACCGCTGGCGGATCGGGGCCCTGCCCATCGACATCGCGGCCGTCATTTCGAACCATATGGATTATCAGAAGGTGGTGGTGAACCACGATATTCCGTTCCACTGCATCAAGGTGACCAAGGAGAACAAGACACAGGCCGAAGCCGAGCAGATGAAGATCGTCCGCGATACGGGCGCCGAGCTGGTGGTTCTCGCCCGTTACATGCAGGTTCTGTCGGACGAGATGTGCACCAAGATGTCCGGCCGGATCATCAACATCCATCACAGCTTCCTGCCCAGCTTCAAGGGTGCCAACCCCTACAAGCAGGCCTTTGACCGCGGCGTGAAACTGATTGGGGCAACCAGCCACTATGTGACGGCCGATCTGGACGAAGGTCCGATCATCGAGCAGGACACGGTGCGCGTGACCCATGCGCAAAGCGCCAACGACTATGTGAGCCTCGGACGTGACGTCGAAAGCCAGGTTCTCGCCCGGGCAATCCACGCGCATATCCACCGCCGCGTCTTCATCAGCGGCGACAAGACCGTGGTGTTCCCGGCAAGCCCGAACGAATATGTATCCGAGCGCATGGGCTGATCATCCAGCCATACATCTTGCCACTGCCCAAATGAAAAACGCCCTGCAGCTCCTTATCCAGGAGCTGCAGGGCGCATTGTTTTACAGGACCGGTCAGTCGGCCAGCGGCACCTTGGGAACGCTGGACTTCTTCGGGCCGGCCTTGGGCGCAGGCTTTGCCGCAGGCTCGGCGGCCTTGGCGGCGGGAGCCTTGCGCTTCTTCTTGGCCGGCAGCGTCTCGGGTTCCGGCGCGGGAGCCGCCTTGCGCTTTTCCTCGACGGTTTCGAGCAGAAGCCCTGCCCCGTCCTCGCTGACGGTGACCTTGACCGTGCCGCCCTTCTGCAGCTTGCCGAACAGCACCTCGTCGGCCAGCGGCCGCTTGATGTGCTCCTGGATGACGCGGCCAAGCGGGCGCGCGCCCATCTGGCTGTCGTAGCCCTTGTCCGCCAGCCATGCCACGGCTTCCGGCGTCAGTTCGAAGGTTACGCCGCGGTCGGCGAGCTGCGCCTCCAGCTGCATGACGAACTTCTCAACCACCTGATGGATCACCTGAACCGGCAGATTGCCGAAGGGGATGACCGCATCGAGACGGTTGCGGAATTCCGGCGTGAACAGCTTGTTGATCGCCTCCTGATCATCCCCTTCCCGCTTCAGCTTGTTGAAGCCGATGGGGGCTCTGGCCATGTCGGAAGCACCGGCATTGGTGGTCATGATGAGGATGACATTGCGGAAATCGACCTGCTTGCCGTTGTGGTCGGTCAGCTTGCCGTGGTCCATCACCTGCAGCAGGATGTTGAAGAGGTCCGGGTGGGCCTTCTCGATTTCATCCAGCAGCAGCACGCAATGGGGATGCTGGTCGATGCCGTCGGTCAGCAGGCCGCCCTGATCGAAGCCGACATAGCCCGGAGGCGCGCCGATGAGGCGGCTGACCGTGTGGCGCTCCATATATTCGGACATGTCGAAGCGCAGCAGCTCAACGCCAAGCGAGGCGGCGAGCTGGCGGGCGACTTCCGTCTTGCCGACGCCGGTGGGGCCGGAGAACAGGTAGCTGCCGATCGGCTTGTTCGGTTCGCGCAGGCCCGCACGGGCGAGCTTGATGGCGCTGGAGAGCGTTTCGATGGCCTTGTCCTGGCCATAGACCACGCGCTTCAGGTCTTCTGTCAGGCTCGACAGCACGGCTGCATCGCTCTTCGACACCGACTTGGGCGGGATGCGGGCCATGGTGGCAATCGTCGTCTCGATTTCCTTGACGCCGATGGTCTTGCGGCGGCGGCTTTCCGGCAGCAGCATCTGCGAGGCGCCGGTTTCATCCAGCACATCGATGGCCTTGTCCGGCAGCTTGCGGTCATTGATGTACTTGGCCGACAGTTCCACCGCCGTCTTGATGGCCTCGTTGGTGTACTTGACCTTGTGGAAGTCCTCGAAATAAGGCTTCAGGCCCTTGAGGATCTCAATGGCATCCGGCACCGAGGGCTCGTTCACGTCGATCTTCTGGAAACGGCGCACGAGGGCCCGGTCCTTCTCGAAGAACTGGCGGTATTCCTTGTAGGTGGTCGAGCCCATGCAGCGGATCGCGCCCGAGGCCAGCGCCGGCTTCAGCAGGTTGGAGGCATCCATCGCCCCGCCTGAAGTGGCGCCCGCACCGATCACCGTGTGGATTTCGTCGATGAAGAGCACCGCGCCCGGATACTCCTCGATCTCCTTCACCACCTGCTTCAGGCGCTCCTCGAAGTCGCCGCGATAGCGGGTGCCGGCCAGCAGCGCGCCCATGTCGAGCGAGAAGATGGTGGCATCCTGCAGCACTTCGGGCACGTCCTTGTTGACGATACGCCGCGCCAGGCCCTCGGCAATCGCGGTCTTGCCCACGCCCGGGTCACCGACGAAGAGCGGATTGTTCTTCGAGCGGCGGCACAGGATCTGGATCGTGCGCGTCACTTCGGCGTTGCGGCCGATCAGCGGATCGACCTTCCCGGCCTTGGATTTCTCGTTGAGATTGACGCAATAGGCCTCGAGCGCGTCATTCTTCTTCTTCGGCTTGGATTCAGCTTCTTCCGGCATGGCAGCTTCATCCTCCACGCCCTGGACCGGGCGCGGCTCAGACAGCCCCGGCCGCTTGGCAATTCCGTGAGAGATGTAATTGACGGCATCATAGCGCGTCATGTCCTGCTCCTGCAGGAAATAGGCGGCATGGCTCTCGCGCTCGGCGAAAATCGCGACAAGCACGTTGGCTCCCGTCACCTCTTCCCGTCCCGAGGACTGGACATGGATGACGGCACGCTGGATGACCCGCTGGAAGCCGGCCGTCGGCTTGGCATCCTCCTCGCCGCCCGTGACGAGGTTTTCCAGCTCGGTCTCGATATAGTCGACAAGATTGCGGCGCAGGAGATCGAGGTCAACGCTGCAGGCGCGCATCACGGCTGCCGCGTCCTGATCATCAACCAGCGCCAGCAGCAGGTGCTCAAGCGTCGCATATTCCTGCTGCCGCTCGTTGGCGAAGGCCAGAGCCTGATGCAGGGCTTTTTCGAGGCTTCGGGAGAATGACGGCACGTGTCTGGTTCCCTTACTTTTTCTCCATCACGCATTGCAGCGGATGTTGATGCTTGCGGGCGAAGTCCATGACCTGGGTCACCTTCGTCTCGGCCACCTCATAGGTGTATATTCCGCACTCCCCGACACCATGGTGGTGCACGTGGAGCATGATCCGTGTCGCTTCCTCCCGGTTCTTCTGGAAGAAGCGCTCGACCACATGAATGACGAACTCCATCGGGGTGTAGTCGTCATTCAACAACAGCACCCTGTACAGATTGGGCCGTTTTGTGACCGTCTTCGTCTTTGTGACGACGACCGTCCCGGCATCTCCATCCTCATTCCGGCGCGATCCGCTTGCCATTCCCGTGCCCATCTTGTCTTTTCTGCCGCTCAACTCCCTGCGGAGGAGCGGGCTGCCCAGCAGGCCGGTTCACGGCATTGTGAGCAGCTGTCATTCAATCCCAATGCAGCTCTCTGCAAACCCTGTACCAAGGCCTGCCGGACCATGATGTCCATCAGCCTACACCGCCGTATGTTACCACAGTCTCACCGCCACACCGGGCAGGAGGCCATGTGCCCCATACTATAATGACTCATGCCAGAGCCCCATAACAGATCCTGATCCTGACGCCGTTACGGCGCCCGTGCAATGGCCTGTTTTGCAGATGGCGCCAAGTCCGGTCCTGTCAAGCCCTGCAGCGGCCTCCGGTCTTATACCAAGGCTCTGAGATGCTGACGCATCACGCCTTGAAAATGCTCAAGCGCCGCACGGGCTACCGGCGCTCGAAGAGTCAAGCTCATCGAGCGCCGGTCTTAACCAATGTAGGGATGGCATCGCATTATGGAAGAGGCTGCCTGCGCCAGGCTGGAGCGCGGCCCGTGCGGAAACCATCGCACATGCGGACATGTTCCTGGGTGCCCTCCCTGGCACCTGCGCAAAGAACAGGCAAAAAGGCAGCGGCGGCCGCCTCCGGACCCCTGGTATTTTTTGCAATGCAAAAAGGCCTGACTGCCGGGCAGTCAGGCCTTTTCATATTTCACAGGCGCGGCGCTTCAAAGCGCCGGAAAGCTCACTTGCCGAGCTTGGAGAACATGCCTTCGTAAGGCTTGTACAGATCCTTGGCCATGTCGGTGTACATTTCACCGATCTTGGTCATCTCGCTGACAACGCCTTCGTAGCTGGTCTTGAAGAACTCGCTCTGAGCTTCAAAAGCCTTGTCGAGGGACTTGGCGGACACGATCTTTTCCATGGCGGCAGAGCTCTCCTCGAAAGACTTCTTCTGGAAGTCTGCAATCTCGGCAGCAATCGCCTGCAGGGACTTGCTCATGTTGCCAGCAGCCTGCATGGCCTGGTCCATGTTTTCCTTGCCCAGCTTCTGGATGTCGTCAAAATTGTTCATCATGTCCTGCCCTCGCTCGTGAACCCGCTATGGGAAATCTTGCTCGGCGCGTTTCGCGTCGGGTTGCCTAATAATGACGCAATGCACAAGAATGTCAACGTTCTTTTTTGCACCGCAATATAACGGAGACTACGTAGACGCGCCGTTAGGGTTCACGAGCGATTAAAATTGACCCTGCTTTACTGATTTGTAACCGCGTTCCGGGCAAGGTGGCTTCACGGGGAGCGTTGGGACGATTGCTCGCGTCATGCGCAGAGATGCTGCGTGACGGGGACCGATCCCTTCCGGCTTGGTTAAACCCAGAACGGGAAGTTGAGAGTTCGGTTAGTATGCCTGATTTGCACGCAGCATCCTCTTTCATGAGATTTGCAAGACGAGCCCTTGGTGCAGTTGCCATTGCACTGAGCCTTTCGGTCACTCCGGCCTCAGCCCAGCAGAATCCGAGATATGCCGGGATTGTGGTCGACGCCAAAACGGGAAAGACGCTCTATTCCGCCTCGGCGGACGAATTGCGCTTCCCTGCGTCGCTGACCAAGGTCATGACGCTTTATATCGTGTTCGAGGAACTTGAGGCGGGGCGCCTGCGCATGGACACGCCCCTCAAGGTCTCGGCCTATGCGGCGGCCCGCCCGCCCTCAAAGCTTGGCCTGCGGCCGGGCTCCACGATTCAGGTCCGGGATGCGATCCTGGCGCTGGTGACGAAATCCGCCAATGACGTGGCGGCCGTTGTGGCGGAGAATATCGGCGGCTCCGAAGCGCGCTTTGCCGACCGCATGACCCGCACCGCCCGCCAGATCGGCATGAGCAAGACCACCTTCAAGAACCCGCATGGCCTGCCGAATGCCGGTCAGCGCACCACCGCGCGCGACATGGCAACCCTCGGCCGCGCCATCCAGGACCGTTTCCCGAAGCATTTCGAGCTGTTCAAGACCCGTTCCTTCACCTACCAGGGCCGCACCCACGGCAACCACAACCGCCTGCTGGGCGCGGTTCCGGGTGTGAGCGGCATCAAGACCGGCTACATCAACGCCTCCGGCTTCAATCTGGTCACCTCGGTTGAGCGTGACGGCCGTCAGATCGTTGCCGTTGTCATGGGCGGCAACACGGGCCGCTCGCGCGATGCGCAGATGGTGAAGCTGATCAACGAATATATGCCCAAGGCGAGCCGCGGCCCGCGGACGGCACCGCTCCTGGTGCACAACACCTCCTCGGCCATCGTGGCCGACGCCAAGCCGACGGCTCCGATCCGCGTCAACGCACCGCTGCGCGCACCTGTGCCCAACAGCAAGCCTGACTCCGAGCCGGCCGTCCTGCCCTTTGCCGTGGCCTCTGCCGCAGATGCTCCGGCGCCAGTTCCGGCACCTGCGCCGCAGGCACCGGTTCAGGCCGCTGCTGCAGCTCCGGCCCCTGCCCCTGCCCCTGTACCGGTTCCCGCCCCGGCTCCGGCTGTCGCCGCAGCCCGCACGGTTGTGCAGCCGCAGCAGGAGATCCAGATCGCATCGGCCGATGGCAATGTCGCCCTGCCCTCACCGGCCCCTGCGATTGTCGTCGAAACCTCGACCATCACGCCGGGCATCAGCCCCAAGCCGTCTCCACGCGTGGCCGCTGCCTTTGCCGTGATCGAGGCAGCTCCGGTGGAAACCGTGCCGGCGCCTGAAACGGTTGCCCACACTCCGGCGCGCGCCACTGCCGCGGAAAAGACGACCGTGACCGTGGCCACCAACAACACCGCTGATGCCGCTCCCGGCTGGCAGGTTCAGATCGGTGCAGCCGTGTCGGAAACGGCGGCCATCGGCCTGCTGAAGAAGGCACAGGCGGCGACGGGCTCTGCCCTGCGCAACCGGGATCCTTACACCGAGGAAGTGACCGCGAAAGGCCAGACCATGTACCGTGCACGTTTTGTCGGCTTCCAGGACAAGAACCAGGCACAAGCCGCCTGCCAGTCGCTCAAGCGTGCGAAATTCAATTGCTACACCATCTATCAGTAACTGCGTGGGGTGGGATCAATGTCCTCTGAGAAGCTTGTCTTTAGCCTCGTTGAGTTTCGCAGCCAGGAAGCTCGTCCCGCCGTGGTCGGGATGGAGCCGCTTCATAAGCCGGCGGTGCGCAGCTCGGATTTCCGCTTCGCCGGCGCCGGGCGCAAGCCCCAGGATCTGGTAGGCCTCCTCATCTGTCATGGCGCCCGGGCCCGCCGTGCCGCGATGCCGGTTTGCGGCATCCGCCTCGAAGTGTACACGCCAGCCGGGCAGCCGGCCGTCGAGGTAAGCTTCAAATAATCTGCGGCTGGCGGGATCTGCCGCCAGCTCTGCCCACAAGTCCCTGAGCTCGCCGGACTGAAGCGAGTTCAGGGCGCGTCCGGCGAACCGCCCGGCCTTTACCGCCCCCCGCACCTCCCCGCTCTGCCCATCCCGCTCCATGACGAGCCAGGGCGTTTCCTGCCGTCCGATGCGCAGGCCGCCCCTCTGCCAGGGCAAGGCCCAGCCGAGCAACGGGGCGCCCAGACTGGCCGCAACAGCCGCCAGCCCGATCCGCCCGGTGAGCGCCAGGATAACGGCAATGGCAAGCAAGGTGATGCCGCCCACAGCGCGGGTTCTGCGCGCCAGAAGCTTCGGCGAGGCCGAGGTGAAGGATTTTCCGGCCAGCAGGAAAACAGCGAGCAGCAGAAGGCCAAGCAGCAGATACGGCATAAAGGGATCCCGGGTGCGTCACTGCCGGACTATCCGGCCCTGCCCCATCCTGCAAGACCCTCTGCCGCCTGCGCAAGCCCGGAGCCCGCAAGCCCAACTGCCGCGATGACCTAGAGGAGCCCGAGTTCGGCCAGTTCCCGGCGCATTTCCTCGGGCATGTCGCCGCCCGTGCGGGTGCCCTTGATGTCGGCGGGGGCTTCGTTGTCCTTGAGATAGCGCCAGCCCTGGAACGGGCGGCGGGGCTGCATCTGGGTCAGAATCAGCCTTGGCTCCAGCACCAGATCGCAGCGGTTGACACCTGCCTCGTCCGTGAAGGGGCGGATATCCGTCAGAATCTGCCGCACCTGGACGAAGCCCTTGATCACCCAGTAAAGCGAGCCGCCGTCCAGCAGCTCTTCCTTCCTGGTCGGGATCATCCGCGTCGTATGGGTCTGCTCGGCCGGCAGCCCGGCTGCGCGCAGCTGATCCATGCGGAAATCGATCCACGCCTGAAGGTCCTCGACGCTGTCGGCGCCGACACAGAGCTTTACCAGATGAAGTGCCATGCCCCGTGCCTAGCAGAGCCTCCCGCCCCCGGTAAAGAGGCAAAAAACCACCGCCGGGGAGCATGGCCGGAAGAGGCTGCCAAAGAGGGGCTTTTGCACAGGCAGGATGAACAGGCTTGCCATCCCCCGGCGAAGCAGCTTCACTGGTTCACATGGATGTGTTCCTTACCGGTGCGACCGGCCTCATCGGCAGCGCGATCCTGCGGCGTCTCCGCCAGGACGGGAGACGTGTTGCGGCACTTGCGCGTTCCAGCGCCAGCGCGGAAGAAATCGACAGCCTCGGCGCCATTCCCGTGCCGGGTGATCTTGAAGAACCGGAAACGTGGATCCACAGCGCCTTGTCCTGCAAGGGAATCATTCACGCGGCTGGCGGCCCTGCGGCTGCGGAGCGGCACTTTGCTGCCGTCATGCGGCAGGCCTGCCTGCAGGCCGCAGCACCGCCGCGGCTGGTCTACACGGGTGGAATCTGGCTTTTTCCGCCCTCCGGTGAAGCGGTGCTGAGCGAAAGCACCGCCTTTGAACCGCTGCCCGCCTTCGGTCATTCCGCCGAGATCATCCGGTCCCTGCAGAACGTGCAGCGCATGGGTGTCGCCGTCATTCATCCCGCTCTCGTCTGCGGCCCGGATGCCGGGCCCCTGGCGGAGATGGCTGCGGCGGCCTGCAGCTCAGAGCCCTTCCGCACGAAGGCAACGGAAGACACGCTCTGGCCGCTTGTGGATGCGGATGATCTGGCGGAGCTCTACCTGCTGGCACTCGATTCAACCCAGTTCCGCCTCAGCCTGTTCGGTGCTGGCATCGGCTCGGCCCGGGTTGGCGAGATTGCCGGACTGGTGGGCGAAGCCTGCGGAGCACCGGTCACGCTTGAGGCGCTGAGCGGGACCCCGGAGGACCCGCGGCTCGACTGGCAGGCAGGCTATGGCCGCTCGCAGACCGTCTCCCCCGCAAGAGCGGTCAAGATGCTGGGCTGGGCGCCGAAACGCACCAGCCTTGAAAGCCTCGTCGGCATTGCGGCAGGTCCCCTGCCCTCCCCGCTGCCAAGGCGGGAGACGTCCGGGCCGGCCACCGGCTGAATGCAAGGCACATGGAGTGCTCATGAAAGAGTACCCATGAAAAAAGGCGCGGTGTTGAGCCGCGCCTTCTTCCTGGACATCTGGGGCTGTTATCCCGCGATTGCGACCGCCGTCTTGGCAGTTTCTGCATCAGCGAACAGCATGACCAAAGCCAGCATGCCCCCGAGAACGATCACCGTCCACGCGGTGACGCCCCAGCAGGACTTCTGTACGTTTTCGTCCATGAAAACCCTTGTCTGTGGGAACGCCATAAAGCACTTGCCTCAAATATGGCGTCTTTGCGGCATGATATTTAATGAAGGGCTAACGCCTTCGCAAGCGCAAAATCGCCATAGCTGCTGTGCCGGCTATGCATTCCTGGGAATTTCCGTGACGGGCCATGGACTTGCACCGCCCGCTCATGCATCTGATAGTTCTGGATAATCCGGACCGCTGTCTGATTCCGGTAAGGTTTTGGCAAGGTTCCGGAAACTTTTAGGAAAATTTCATGGCAGCGCTGTCCACAATGGATCTCATCGCCCTTGGCATTTTTCTGGCCACCTGGCTCAGCTTCAACATCCTTGTGGAACTGTCCCCCTTGCGGGAACGCACCTTGTCCAAAATGATGGAAGAGTACCGCTTCGCCTGGATGCGGACCATGGCACTGCGGCAGGTGCGGATCATGGACACGGCGATCCTGACCGGGCTGCAGCAGGGTACCAGCTTCTTTGCCTCCACCGCCCTTCTGGCGATCGGCGGCTCCTTCACTCTGCTGAATGGCACGGAGCGTATCCTGCAGGTCGCAGGCGATCTCTCGGTGCCGATCGAATACAATCGCACCGTCTGGGAAATCAAGGTGATCGGCCTGATGCTGATCTTCGCCTATGCCTTCTTCAAGTTCGGCTGGGCCTACAGACTTTTCAACTACTCCAGCATCGTCATGGGGTCGGTGCCGGACGCGGTCACGGGCGACAAGGACGTAATCCTGAATACCTCCTACAAGGCCGCCCGGTTGAATGCGCTGGCAGGACGGCATTTCAACCGGGGTCAGCGGGCCCTGTTTTTCTCCATCGGCTTTCTCGGCTGGCTGGCAGGCCCGTGGGGCCTGATCATCACCACCCTGTCCGTTGTCGCGGTGCTGCTGCGCCGTCAGTTCGCGTCGAATGCCCGCACGGCCGTCATGGCATCGCTGCAAGGGCTGGCACAGGGCGAACCGCCCAACGGCGGAGAAAAGACCGACACCGGCTCGTCGAATCCCTTCACGTAATAGGTGCCGACCTTTCCGCTCTGGCACCCCAGCATTCCGGCAACCGCCTCCGAGGCGAGGATTTCCCGGTCGAGAGCCTTGGCAAGGCCGGCAATGCGCGAGGCGAGATTGACGGCCGGGCCGACGACAGTGAAATCCAGCCGCGTTTCGCTGCCCACATTGCCGAAGAACACATCACCGGCATGCAGTGCGATGCCCACCTTGATTTCCGGATTTTCGGCGCAGCAGTTGTGGTTCACTTCGGCAATGCGCATCACGGCTTCCTGTGCCGCAAAGACAGCACGCCGTGAGGCCTCCTGCGCCTCATCCGCGGACTCATAGGGGAAGATCGCCATCACCTCGTCACCGATGAACTTCAGCACTTCACCCCCTTGCGCCTCGACGGCAGATGCCATCGCGCCAAAATAGGTGTTGAGCAGTTCGATCAGCTTTTCGCCCGGCAGCCGGTTGGAAAGGGTCGTGAAGCCGCGCAGATCGGCGAAGCTGATCACGGCGGAGATCAGTTCGCCGCCGCCGCGCTTGATACTGCCCTGCAGCACCCGGGATCCTGCGCGCGGCCCGACATAGGTGTCGAGCAGCGTTGACGCCGTGCGGCGCAGGGTGTTGAGCTCGCAGATCAGCCCCAGCGGCCGGGCGATGGACTCAAACACGGCAAGATGGGCGGGCGTAAACCCGGCTTCAGAACGCGTTGCCAGCGTAAGGGCTTTGTTGGTGCCGTCCGAGAAGGGCAGCGGCATGGCGATGTAGTCCTTGAAGCCCCCGTCCCGCAGCTCGGGAAGAATGCCGTATTCGCCCTCTTCCGGCTCCGGCGTGACCCGGATACGGACGGAACGGCCTTCCACATAGACAACCTTCAGCGGGCTGCGGTCATAGGATGCCTGCAGATCCGGCGCTTCCATGTAGCGGCGCAGCTCCGTTTGGCCGTCACTGGTCCACAGGGCGCTCTCCGCCCGCACATTGGGATGCAGCAATGCAATGCCGGTGCTGATCCTGTCGACCGGAATGCGCGCTTCCTGCAGGCGCTGGCCCAGATGGCGGACCAGCTCCTGGCTGTCCTGCACCTCGACCGCTTCGCCATAAAGCCACTGAATGATGTCAGCCGCAGCAAGCGGCGCCTCGAAAGACATCGGAGTCTCCGTATCCGGCTATCAAGTCTTGAAGATAGGAGCCCGGGGCCGCGTTGGGAAGATGGCTTGTGCTTTACCAGTGCGTTCACACCGGCTCTACAGATCCTCAGGCGAGGGGAACAGGGACGAACTGCGCCCGCTCATCCAGTAGACGGCGAGGCCAACCCATTCCTTGACGGCGATATCCACCCGCAGGAACCCTTCGGACGAGGACCCGAACGGGCGCCAGATATCCTGCGGGCCACGGGTGCGCCAGTCGACCGGATAGGCGATGACACCTTCCCAGCCCGCCTGCCGGAACACGCCCATGGCGCGCGGCATGTGATAGGCTGACGTCACCAGCAGGAATTTTTCGCCCGGCTGCGGCGACAGCAGAGCGCGCGTTTCCACCGCGTTCTGCCAGGTGTTGCGCGAACGGTCTTCCATCACGATCCGTTCCGGATCGATGCCGAAGCCTTCAAACACACGCTCCGCCGCAACGGCCTCGGTGGTGGCACTGGCAAAGAGCAGGCCCTCCCCGCCCGAATGGACGACCTTCGCCTGCGGATAGCGCCGCGCCAGTTCCGGCACCACAGTGAGCCGTTCCGCCGCCATGGTGATGCCCGGATAAGGCCGGGAGCTGGAAACCGTCGTGTCGAGGGCACCGCCCAGAACGATGATGGCGCTCACCTCGTCCGGCAACGTTTCAGGTGCGGGAAATCTGTCCTCCAGCGGAACGGTGATCATGTTGCCGAAGGGCGAAAGGCCAACCAGAACATAGAGGAGGATGCCGGTTCCGCTGAGAAAAATCCCGAACTTGCGCAGGCGGGAGACGAGCAGGCAGAGAAAACCGGCGCCGAAAACGAGCAGGATGAAATTCGACGGACGCATGAAGAAGAAGGCAATCTTGGAAAGATAGAAAAATACGTTCTCAGCCAGTTCCATGTCCGCGTCCGCCTCGCTCCTGTTGACCGCCCCGCGCCGCTTGTAGCGCATCACACCGGCCGCTGCATGGCAAAAACCTCAAGACGAGGGGTGATCCCCGGCCCCGGCGCGTCTCAGCCTGTCATTTCTTACAATTTCGATGGATTGCTGCAAGCCGTGACCCAGATCACAGGCCCGTGAAGCCACCTGACGCACTCTGACACCCGGCTGGAGACAGGGCATTTCAGCAAGGGGCAGAGACATGACACTTTATATCGAACTGGGCGGACGTTCCGTCATCGAGCGCGCGGTGCGGCAGGTCGTGAACGCACGCAGCGGGAGCCAGTCAGGCATCAGCGGCATGTTCACGCCACAGCAGACTGCGCAGGCCAGCGAAGATCTGACCGAGTTCCTGACCTTTCTCTTCGGCGGCTCGCCATTCTATGAAGGTCCGGCCATTCATCTGTCCTTTTCCTGCCTCTGCACGTCCCATGCGGCCTTCGATGAGGTAAGGGACCTGTTCACGCGGGAGCTGACGCTGCGCCCGCAAACGGCCGGATTGCGGCCGCAGGTGCATGCCGCGCTGGAACAGATCCGCCATCATGCCGTGCGCCAGCCGCATCCAGCGCGTGCGCAGGAGAGGCCGCAGTTTCAGGCGCGATCCTTCTGACCTTTTGTCCGCAATGCAAAAAGCCGCCGGTAGAACCGGCGGCTTTCGCATGTCAGGGGCATAAGCCAGATTACTTCACTTCATCAGCGCTGCTGACGACCTTGCCGACGAGGCCATAGGCGATGCCCTCTTCCGGGCTCATCCAGTAGTCGCGGTCGGTGTCCTTTTCGATGCGCTCGATCGGCTGGCCGGTGGCATCGGCAAAGATCTGGTTCAGGCGGTCGCGCATCTTGATGATTTCGCGGGCCTGGATCTCGATGTCGGTCGCCATGCCGCCGGCACCGCCGGACGGTTGATGCAGCAGGAAACGGGTGTTCTTGGTGCAGTAGCGGCGCTCTTTCGGCACCGACACGTAGATCAGCGCGCCAGCGCTTGCCACCCAGCCCATGCCGAGGATACGCACCTGCGGACGGATGAAGCGGATGGTGTCGTGGATCATGTCGCCGGATTCGACGTGGCCGCCGGGCGAAGAGACGATCACCGTGATCGGGTCGCCGGAAACCTGAGCCAGAGCCAGCAGGCGTGCGCAGACGTCACGGGCCAGTTCCTGGGTGATCGGCCCGGTGATGAGGACGGTGCGCGCATCGAACAGATGCTTGTCGACCTGAACCGACTGCGGCGTCTTGGTCTTCTCGTCCTCGTCGTCATCGAGGCGGGCCGGCACCGGATTCATATAATTGCTCATGCGCAGGAAAGCTCCATTGTCACGGTGCGCCGGCAAGGCCGGCACGGGTTCTCATAGGCCCATACTTAAGCGAAGCGCTGCCGCCCCGCAATGAAGACACGCATTTAGACACACAAGGGTTATCAACTGGGCAACAACAGCGGCCGTCTTCAGGATTGCGCGCCTGGCGCATAGTCACCGGCACCGGCCGCGGCGATGGCTGGGGACGGCGCGGCGCCCTTGCCGCCTGCAGCATCTTTGCCGTGCAGGCCCTCCACCTCGACACAATCGCGCCCCTTGCGTTTTGCGGCATAAAGCGCCCAGTCCGCGCGCTGCAGCAGCCCATCCACATCGGCGGCGGTCACCGGCATGATGCCTATTCCGGCGGAGACGGTGATCCTGAAATCGGGGTTGCCGCCAAGCATGGACAGAACGCGCGTATGCACGCGAAGCCCTTCGGCCAGGCCATATGCTGCAAGTGCGGCATCCCCCGTCAGCAGGCAGGCAAATTCCTCGCCGCCGATCCGGCCGGTCAGCCCGTGCGGCCCCAGACGGTCCCGCATCAGCTGGCTGAAGGCCTGCAACACCGAATCTCCGCCTGCATGGCCGAAACGGTCGTTGACGGCCTTGAAGTGATCGAGGTCGCACAGGATCATGCAGACAGGCGTGCCATCCCGGCGGGCCGTCTCAAGGGCAACCGCGGCAGCACTGCGGAATGCCCCCCGGTTCAACAGGCCGGTGAGAACGTCCTCCTCCGCCTCACGCCGCAAATTCTGCAATTGCCCGTCGCGGAAGAGCATTGCGCTGGCCAGAATGGCAGCGGAGGACAGGAGGATCGCCACCAGAAACTGCAGGACACTGCCCTGTGCGCCAAGGCTGGAGAAATACTCCGTGGTCTCCGGCGCGCTGATCAGGAGCACCATGCGGGAGGCGTGCATCAGCGAGGCACCAGCGAAAAGAATCGCGAAGACCAGCCGCACCGGCTTTGACAGAAGCAGTGCACGCTGGAACTCGAAGGCCGTGACGGCGGACACGAACATGAGAATGAAAGACAGGGACGTCAGGCGCAGCGTGGTGTTTTCGAGGAAACCCGGGACGATGCAGAGCCCGTTCCACAGGATGATCGGGGTGAGCATGGCCAGCAGAGAAGTGTGGCGGCCCGAAAAATGGCGGGTCGCAGCGTAACCAAGACCTGCCCCCAGACAGAGAAGGGAATGGCCCAGATGCAGCACCCAGAGCCCCGTGAGGCTTTCACGCGAGGCCAGCAAGACAAAGCCGGGCACCCGCACAAGCAGGCTGACGGACCAGAGCAGAATGCCGGCGTGCTCTCGCTCAAGCCGCCATTGGCGGAAGAGCTGAAGCCCGCCGGCTAAAAAAAGGCAGGCGAACACAGCCAGCATTGATGGAGTATCAATGGTCAAACCAATCCCCTGCACCTTCCCCGAAGCCACGTTAGGCTGACAGGATTTAGCGGGAAGTTAAATCAGTTCAGTCGCTTGAGGTTTTTTCATCACACGGTGTTTCAAGACCGGGCGCCCGCTTTCTGAATATTCCCAAATGCGGGCGCCCCGGTCTCAACCGCTCAGGCGGTCTTGTTGAAGATCTCGCGGCCGATCAGCATGCGGCGGATTTCGCTGGTGCCTGCCCCGATCTCGTAGAGCTTGGCGTCGCGCAGCAACCGGCCTGTCGGATAGTCGTTGATATAGCCGTTGCCGCCCAGAAGCTGGATCGCATCCAGCGCCACCTTCGTCGCGTTTTCGGCGGCATAGAGGATGGCGCCTGCAGCGTCTTCCCGCGTGGTCTCGCCCCGGTCGCAGGCCTGCGCCACCGCATAGACATAGGCCTTGGTGGCGTTCATGGTCACATACATGTCCGCCACCTTGCCCTGCACCAGCTGGAAGGTGCCGATGGGCGCGCCAAACTGCTGGCGCTCGTGGACGTAAGGAATGACCACATCCATCGCCGCCTGCATCAGCCCGATGCAGCCTGCCGCCAGCACGGCGCGCTCATAATCAAGGCCGGACATGAGCACATTGACGCCCTTGCCAACCTCGGCCAGCACGTTTTCCTCCGGCACCTCGCAATCCTCGAAAACGAGTTCGCCGGTCTCCGAGCCGCGCATGCCCAGCTTGTCCAGCTTCTGGGCCACGGAGAAGCCCTTGAAGCCCTTCTCGATCAGGAAAGCCGTGATGCCGCGTGACCCTGCTGCCGGATCGGTCTTGGCATAGACGATCAGCGTGTCGGCGCAGGGACCGTTGGTGATCCACATCTTGGTGCCGTTCAGTACATAGCGGTCACCCTTCTTGTCGGCCCTGAGCTTCATCGACACCACATCCGAACCGGCGCCCGGTTCGGACATGGCCAACGCGCCCACATGCTCGCCGCTGATCAGCTTGCCGAGATAGCGCTTCTTCTGATCCTCATTGCCCCAGCGGCGCAGCTGGTTGACGCAGAGATTGGAATGGGCGCCGTAGGAGAGGCCAATCGAGCCGGAGGCCCGGCTCACCTCTTCCATGGCGATGCAGTGCTCCAGATAGCCAAGCCCTGCCCCGCCCCAGTTCTCTTCCACCGTGATGCCGTGCAGGCCGAGCTCCCCCATCTCGGGCCACAGTTCACGCGGGAACCAGTCGTCCCGGTCGATGCGGGCGGCCAGCGGCGCGATGCGGTCCTGCGAATAGGAGCGCACGCTGTCGCGCAGCATGTCAGCCGTTTCGCCGAGGTTGAAGTTGAATGACGGAAAGTCATTGCGGATCATGGGCTTTTCCTCCAGTCGCCCGGCCCTCCCGGCCGTTCAGCGGGTGTATTTGATGAAAGGGGTAACCTTGCCGACACGGTCGTAGAGCTGGCGCGCCGTGGCGTTGAATTCCTGCGTCAGCCAATAGACGTAAGGCGCGCCCTTCGCATCGGCCGCGGCATAGACCGCCTCGATCAGCGCCCGGCCCACGCCGCGCCCGCGCACGGACGGGTCGGCATAAAGATCCTGCAGGTAGCAGTAAGGGCCTTCGGTCCAGCAGGAGCGGTGAAAGATGTAGTGGACGATGCCGACCAGCCGGCCGGTCTCATCGACTGCGCAGAGCCCATGCGGATCTTCATCCGGGGTCATCAGCCGCGACCAGTTGAGATCATATTGCGACTGGGGCTTTTCGGTTTCGTAGAAGACGAGATAGGCCTTCCACAGCGCCGCCCACTCGGCATGGTCCTGCGGCTGAAGCGGGCGGATGGTGATGGCTGCTTGCGTCATGGGTCCTCACTTGCCTTGCAGATCTTCAGTCCTCGACGCCCTCAAGGCAGATCATCGAGAACAGGCCGGTGACCACGTGGATTTCCCTGTCCCCGGTCACGCCATAGACATCCGAGCGGCAGATGGTCAGCGTGCGGCCCGGCTTGATGACACGGCCGCGCGCCACCAGCTTCTCGCCCTTGCCGGGGTTGAGCAGGTTGATCTTGAATTCTGTGCTGAGCACGCCGGTGCCGGCCGGATAGAGCGACAGGGCGGCATAGCCGGCAGCGCTGTCGGCAATCGACGTGGTGGAACCGGCGTGGAAGAAGCCGTGCTGCTGGGTCAGTTCGGCCCGGTGCGGCATCTCGATGTCCACCTCGCCGGGGGCCAGATGGCTGAGGCTTGCCCCCAGATGGCCCATGAAGGGCTGGCGGGCGAAGCTTCTGCGGACCCTCTCCTCCCAGTTCGGATCACGCGGCTCGAATGCTGTCATGGTTCCCTCCTCCCCGGTGCAGCGCCTCAGCCGTTTTCCCGCGGCACACCCAGTTCATCCAGCCGCGCCAGACAGCCGCGCTCGACGTCGGCGAGTTCGGCCAGCGTCAGCTCGATGTCATTGCGCTTTTCTTCGAGTTCGGCGCGCCGTTCGGCGATCTTGCGCATGAGCAGCTGCAGCTGCCCCGCCTCCCCCGGCGCCTTGCCATACATGCCGATGATCTCGCTGATCTCGGTCAGCGAGAAGCCGAGGCGCTTGCCGCGCAGGATCAGCTTCAGCCGCGTCCGGTCCGCAGGCTTGTAGAGCCGCTGGCGGCCGCGCCGCTGCGGCGTGATCAGCCCCTGCGCCTCATAAAAGCGCAAGGTCCGAGTGGTGATCCCGAATTCCTGCGTCAGCTGGGTGATCGTATAGAGCCGCGGTTCCATGAAGCCTCCATCCTGCGGCCAGCTTCATAGACTTTTACGTTAAAGTCAATCAGATGATTTATATCTATATTTTTCAGTTAGTTAAAATAAATCAAAGTGGCAGGCGGAACCAGAGCGCAGCAATGCCGAGGAAGGCGAAGAAACCGATCACATCCGTCACCATCGTGACGAACACGCTGGAGGCGATGGCAGGATCTGCCTTCAGCTTGTCGAGCGTGACCGGGATCAGCAGGCCGCCCAGCCCCGCACAGACCAGATTGACCATGATGGCGGCCGCGATGACGACGCCAAGGCCGGGCATCTCGAACCAGATGGCTGCGGTGGCCCCCATCAGGGCCGCCAGCGCCATGCCATTGAGGACGCTCACCATCACCTCACGGCGCAGCACGCGCCAGATGTTGCGGGTGTCCAGTTCCTGGGTGGCCAGCGCGCGCACGGCAACCGTCATGGTCTGCGTGGCCGCATTGCCGCCCATGGAGGCAACGATGGGCATGAGCACCGCCAGCGCCACCATGGCCTCGATGGTATCTTCAAACAGGGAGATCACGCTGGCCGCCAGAAGCGCCGTGCCCAGATTGACGATCAGCCAGACAATGCGCGAGCGGGCGATGGTAATCACCGTATCCGAAATCTCTTCATCACCCACACCGCCAAGGGCGCGCATGTCCTCTTCGGCTTCTTCCTGGATGACGTCCACGATGTCATCGACCGTGAGCACGCCGACCAGCCGGCCGCTTTCGTCCACCACAGCGGCGGAGACCAGATTGTAGCGCTCGAAGAGGCGGGCCACCTCCTCCTGATCATCCGTGGCGCGCACGCGCTTGAGATCTTCCTCGAAAATATCGGAGATCTTTGCAGCGCGCTGTGTGCGCAGGATCCTGTCCAGCGACACGGCACCGGCCAGCCGGAAGCCGGGATCGACCACATAGATTTCGTAGAACGTGTCCGGGAGATCCTTGTCCTCGCGCAGATAGTCGATGGTCTGCCCCACCGTCCAGAACGGCGGCACGGCAATGAAATCGGACTGCATGCGCCGGCCGGCGCTGTCTTCCGGGTAATCAAGGGCGCGTTCCAGCTGGACACGTTCGGACAGCGGCAGCTCATCAAGGATCGCCGCCTGATCTTCCGCATCAAGGTCTTCCAGAATGTAGACCGCGTCGTCCGAATCAAGCTCGCCAAGACCTTCGGCGATGTCGGCAGCAGGCAGCTCTTCCAGCAGGCGGACGCGCACCGCCTCGTCCATTTCCGTCAGGGCGGCATAGTCGAAGAGATCGCCCATGAGGCGGACGAAGACAGGGCGCTCGGCCTCGGGCAGAGCATCGATGAGTTCGCCCACGTCTGCTTCGTGCAGATCCCCGGCAAGCGTTCGCACCGCACCCTCATCCTGCGCCGCAACAGCTTCGGCAACAGCCCGGATGAAGGCCTCGTTCAGCCAGCCATCTTCACCATGAATGGGGATTCCGGCTTCCGCCGGCTGAGGTGTTTCTGGCCCCTCGCCCGGCGTCATCGGGTGCGGGGCAACAGGGGCAAGGTCAGGTCCTGCGTCGTTTTTGCCGGCGTCAGTCATGGCTCCCTCCTGTCATGCGCACCCAGTGGGCCGGAGGCAGCGGCCCGCGCCTCACACCTAGCTGTCTTATGCTGCTTTGGCTATTGAAAACCGGACGCTTCCGGCCTCCCGGCACGAGTTTTCACATGCCGGTTGCGGCACCGCACCATCACGGCTTCGCAGGCGGCAGACTCATCCCGGCTGACAGCCCTTCAGGGCTTCCACCTGACGGACCGCGGCCAGATAATCGCGCACCTGAGAGGGCAGAATCCCCTCATCCGGCGACAGACATCTCCTGTTGCGGAAAAAGGCGCGCTGCTCGCGCTCGCCGCGCGGACAGATGCCGCCATCGGCCCGGATCTTCTCGCGCAGATACCAGAGCTGATCGCAGGCAAGGCGTTCCAGCTCCTCGGGGGACTTCTGCATGTTGCGCCGCTGCTCGGCCGAAACAAATCCGGCCAGCATGCCGCCAAGCGCCACGATCAGGATGGCAAAGCCTATGCGCCGCATGGAGAACCTCCCCTGTTGCCCGGTTACCCGTCCAGACACACAGTTTTTATGGCAAGGGTGCGGCGGCAGCCAAAGACAAGGAGGGACCGTTGCACCAGCCGGAAAAGCATAAAGCCGCCGAGGTTTCCCACCGGCGGCTGTCAGCCTTTTGTTGAAGAGCGGCAAATGCTTGCAGCGTCTTCTTGAAGAAATGGTGCGGTCGAGAAGACTCGAACTTCCACGGGTTGCCCCACAGCGACCTCAACGCTGCGCGTCTACCAATTCCGCCACGACCGCGATTTCTTCATTTCCCCGGCGCAATCAGCGTCGAGGCGCCCCATGTAGCAAATCGGATTCTGGGGCGCAAGGGGCTTCTCCGCTTTATTTTGAAACTCCCCGAAAATGCCGCGGGCCTGTGGGTAACTTTTTACCCAAGCCCCGGAAACTCAAGGGATTTCACGGACAGATCCAAAGACCCGGCAAACAGAAACGGCCCCGGTGACGGGCCCGCCTCACAAGGGCGCTTTACAAGTACCAATCTTAGAGGGGCCGATCTTACAGGGACCAGTCTTATAGGCGCCAGTCTTATAGGGGCCAGTCTTATAGGGGCCCGTCGGTGCGCATGGGCCGGGCTTCGGGCGGACGCATCAGGACCTCGGTGATGGAAATGCCGATCCGCTCCCCCAGAAGCACCACCTGCCCCTTGGCCACCAGCGTGTTATTGGCATAGATGCTGACGTCATCCTCTTCGGCGACATCCAGATCGATCACCGCGCCGCGCCCCATGCGCAGCAGCTGGTGCACCGGCATCTGTGTTGTGCCCAGCACCACGGAAATGTCGACGGTAATGTCATCAAATGTGGCCATTTTGCTTTTCCGTCCGGCCTTCCGCCTGTACAAGTCTGCAATCCTGACGCCGTGGACCTGTTCAGGCTCCTCCGGCATCTTGCCTTTCCCTCAGTTTAGCCTGACCACAGGGCGCAAAGCCACCGCCAATGCAGCCTGACCCCATGCAGATCACCGGCCGTTCCGAACTCGTCCCCGATTTTCATCCCCTGCCCGGCAGCCCGGCAGTGGAGTGGCGGATCTCTGACGAGCCCGTCCCCTATGAAGAGGCCATGGCCTTCATGGAAAGGCGCGTCGAGGCGATTGCGGCGGGCGAGGCGGATGAATGCGTCTGGCTGCTGGAGCACCCTCCCCTTTATACGGCCGGCACCAGCGCAAGACGCGAGGACCTGCTGATGCCGGACCGGTTCCCCGTCTATGACGCCGGGCGCGGCGGGCAATATACCTACCACGGGCCGGGCCAGCGCATCGCCTATGTGATGCTGGATCTGAAGCGCCGGCGGCAGGACATCCGCGCCTTCGTGGCGGCGCTGGAAGCCTGGGTCATCGGTTCGCTCTGGCAGCATCATGTGCGCGGCGAGCGGCGGGAAGACCGGGTGGGCGTGTGGGTGCGCCGCCCGGACAAGGGGCCTGAGGTGGAGGACAAGATCGCGGCCATCGGCATCCGCGTGCGCAAGTGGGTCACCTTCCACGGCATCAGCCTGAACGTCGACCCGGATCTGGAGCATTTTTCCGGCATCGTGCCTTGCGGCGTGGCACAGCACGGCGTGACCAGCCTTGTCGATCTGGGCCTGCCGGTGACGCTTCCCGAGGTCGATATTGTCCTGCGGCAGGAATTCGAAAAGCTGTTTGGCGCTTCAGCCAGCGCATCCGGCGAGTTGAAAGCCGTCTAACCAAATAAATCGACCACAGAGATGCGATATTTATTTAATTAGAAAAATATATTAGCAACCCAGAACTTCAGCAAACCTGTCACATTAAGTTCAATCATAGATCATAGCTCTTCGCGGCCCGCTATTTCGCGAGTACTACCCAGGAGAGTAGATCTCATGTCTACGACTGAACAAAACATGAGCCGCCGTGACTTCCTCAAGTCGACAACGGCCGCGGCAGGCCTTGCCGCACTGTCCACGATGATCGTCTTCCGCGCCAATGCCGCTGCGGGTCCCGGCGAACTGCTGATGAGCCCGGCGACTCCGAACCCTCAGGGCGCATTCGAGCGCCTGTTCCTGCTCAAGGGCGATCCCTTGGCCGGTCCTGTCCGCGCCATCGTCACGGAAGCCGGCAATCCGGTGCCTGCCCCATCGCTCGCTCCGGGCGAACGCCGTGTGCTGCGCCTGATGCATTTCAACGACATGCACAACCACCTGACCGACCAGCACAGCAAGAAGGGCGACACCCACCGCCTGTCCCAGATGGTCAAGATGGTTCGCGAGACCCGCGCCGCAGCCGGCGACTCGGAAGCTGTGTTCTTCGTATCCGTTGGCGATGATCACACCGGCTCGGTGTTTGATGAACTTGTCGGCTGGTCCCCGGAAGACTTCGTCACCGATCCGGCATACCGCGCCTATTCCGCCGCCGGCCTCGACATCGCCGTTCTTGGCAACCACGAGTTTGACCGTGGCGCGGAGCTGCTGCGCATGGGGCTGAAGCGCGATGCCGCCTTCCCAGTGCTCTCGGCCAATGTGCATGGCTCGGCCTTCCTCGCCCGCGATGAGGACTATGTCTGCGCCGCCATTGCCGAGGCCAAGGGCCTGCGCGTCGGCTTCATCGGCCTGACCACCGCCGTGGACACCCGCGTTGGCCAGCCCTCCGACCCCAGCCTTGCCGTCGCAAGCCCGGTGGAGGCCATCCGCAACGTGCTGCCTGCTGTCGCCGAAGTCTGTGACGTCGTGGTGATCCTGTCTCACTGCGGCTTTGGCTCAGGCTCGCACCGCTCGGGCAAGGCCGGTGCGGCACGCATGATCGGCGAAGGCGACCTGGACATTGCGGCTGCGGCCGGTCCTCTGACCAGCAAGCCGATTGTACTGCTGGGCGGCCACTCACACACAATGCTCAACAGCGGCGGCATCGACACGGACAATGTTGTCGAGGGCGTTCTCATTGCGCAGGCCGAAGCCAACGGCAAGTTCCTGGGCGACATCAGCATGTCCATCGCGGCCGAGAACGGCCGCAAGGCCTGGTTCTCATCCGTCAGCCTGCATCCGGTCAAGAACCGCGACGACCGGGTCAAGGCGGATGAGCCGTCCTATGCCGCTCTGGAGCATGAGGGGGACTATGACGCAGCCTTTGAGGCAGAAACCATTGCACCGCTGCTGAAGGCCCTCGATTCCAAACTGGCCGAGGAGATCGGTCAGGTTGCCAGCGATGAACTCGTCTCGACCGAGCGCACCCTCGCAGACCGCTATATCCGTGAAGTGGCCATCGCCAATTTCATGAATGACGCTCTGGTCCAGCGCTCCTCGACGTTCCCGGGAGGCCAGATCGACATTGCTCTCTTCAATGCCACCGGCCTGCAGACCGGCATCAGCCAGGGGCCGCTGACGTTCAAGGCCTGGTATGATGTCATGCCCTATGCCGACAATGTGCATGTGGCCACCATGACGGGTGCGCAGATCCTCGAGATGCTGGACAACAATGCCAAGCGCTTCGTCCGGCCAGAGGAACTGGCGGCAGGCACGCTGGACCTCACCCAGTTCGTGTCCCGCGGTCTTCTGCATTTCTCCAGCGCCCTGCGCTACCGGGTTGACCTTGGGGCCTCGGCCGCGCAGGCCAAGGCCGTGGATGTCACGATCGCCGGCACACCCATCGGGGAGGTGCTCGACAAGACATACAAGGTGGCATTCAACACCTATGTCTCGCTCGGAGCCTTTGGGGAAGCCTGGAATGGCAAGCCGGTCTCCGGCGGCGTTCCCGGCGATATTCCCAGCATGGATCTGCGCAAGCTCGATTACGACCATACGGGCCTCGTCTACCGCAACGAGATCATTGCCCATATCCGTGATCTGAAGGTCATTTCAGCGGAAACCGGCGCCCGCCTTGACGGGCGGCTTGCCATCGGCTGACGCATCGGGCCTTGAAATGCTCAAGCCCCGCATTCCAACAAGCTGTCCGGGAGCCCCCCGGACAGCACCTGCGGCGCCTCATCGCTCTCAGGGCATGATGCCCTCGCGCCCGGCCCTTCGGGCCTGCACCGGACAAAGCATGCCCTTGTGCAAAACACCGGAAATCCGGGCTGCGGCGCAAGCCTGCCGCAAGGTTCATCAGCATATATAGCAAGGGTCTGCTGAATCTTGTTCCGGACCTTTGGGGGCGGGCACAAATTTACGCTGCCTGCGACCTCTTTACGGAGATCTTTGCCGCTCATGGACCTGGTGTCACCAAGCCCCACGCGTACCGAATACATCCATGATGACCGGACCCAGACGCGCGTCGCCATGGTTATCATCGGGTTCGGAGCGGCTGCCTGTGTCGTGGGAAGCCTGATGGCCAACAGCATCTGGCCGGCGGCTCTCGCCAGTCTGATTTCCGGCTCCATCATTCTGCGGCTGCACCTCCAGACAGCCCGCACCCGGGTGATCTTCGATACCCATGGCAACAAGCTGCTGCTGGAACACCGCACTCCCTCGGGCCGGCTGCTGGGCAGTGGCCGGTACGAGCTGTCCAGCCTGGAAAATGTCGTGGCCGAGAAGGCCGGCCCCTTGCACAATTTCATGTCCCGCAAGGTCTGGCAGCGTCCGGTGATGATCATTGCGGGCCAGCGCGTTCCCCTCACCTACCGCAGCTTCGAAACCGGCAGCGGCACAGCAGAAATCATCACGCAGCTGCGTGACCGCTTCGGCCTGCCCCGCTCCGCCCGTTCCATGGCGGAACAGGAGGACAACGGCTTCATCGAGGTGAGGCAGCCCCGCGCCAGCCGTGCAGCCAAAGGCGACGAGGACGAAGACAACCTCACCGCCATCGCCAAGAAAGCCCGCGCAATCCGCGAACAGAGCGTCGGAGACGCGTAAGGTCCAGGGCTTTCGATGCTGACGCATCACGCCTTGAAATTGCTCACGCGCCGCACGGGCTTGACCAAGGCTCCGGGATTCCCGGTCCCCTGAAGGTCATCATGGGCCGGCCTGCTCCGCTTATCCCTCTGGACACACAAGAACAGGCCAGGCCTGTGAGACCCTGCCCCTTGGAGAGCTTCAGATCGGATAGCGGCCCGGCAGGGTTTCCATCGTCAGCCAGCGCAGGTCGGTGAACTCGTCGAGCCCTACCTTGCCGCCGAAGCGGCCATAGCCGGAGGCCTTGACGCCGCCGAAGGGCATCTGTGCCTCGTCATGCACGGTCGGGCCGTTGATATGACAGATGCCCGACTGAATGCGCCGCGCCACCCGCAGGCCGCGTGCGGCATCCCCGGTGAAGACGGAAGCCGACAGCCCGTATTCCGAATCGTTGGCAAGCTCGATGGCATGCTCCTCATCACGGGCACGGATCAGCGCGACAACGGGGCCGAAGCTTTCCTCGCTGTAAAGACGCATGTCTTTCGTGACATCCGCGATTACGGTTGCCGGAACCAGCACTCCATCCGCCGGAGTTCCGGTGAGCTGACGGGCCCCCTTGGACACGGCGTCCTCAACAAGGCTCTGGAGCTTTTCCACCGTTTCAAGGCCAATGACGGCGCCGAGCGGGTTCTTGCCCTCCGCCGGATTGCCCGCCGTAAGCGTGGCAGCCTTGGCGCGGAACTTTTCAGCGAAGGCATCCGCCACCGCATCCACGACGATGATGCGCTCCGTCGACATGCAGATCTGGCCCTGATTGAAGAAGGCACCAAAGGCAGCAGCAGCAACGGCCGCATCCAGATCGGCATCATCCAGCACGATCAGCGGCGCCTTGCCGCCCAGTTCCAGCAGAACCGGCTTGAGCTGGGTGGCAGCCCGCACAGCGATCAGCTTGCCGACGCCGGTCGAGCCGGTGAAGTTGATGTGGCGCACCGCCGGATGATCGATGAGGCCGTTGACGATCTCCGCCGCATCCTCCGGCGCATTGGTGACGGCATTGACCACCCCTTCCGGGAAACCGGCCGAACCGAAAGCGTCCGCAATCAGCGCATGGGTCGCCGGGCAGCGCTCGGATGCCTTGAGGATCACCGTATTGCCGCAGGCGAGCGCCGTGGCAATGGCACGAACGCCCAGAATGACCGGGGCATTCCAGGGCGCAATGCCGAGGCACACGCCCTTGGGCTGGCGCTCGGAAAAGGCAAAGCAGCCCGGCTTGTCGGACGGGATGACCTCGCCGCCCACCTGCGTCGTCAGGGATGCAGCTTCCCGGATCATATTGGCCGCCAGCGTGACGTTGAAGCCGGCCCAGCTGGCCGTCGCACCGGTTTCCGCCGCCATGAGACGCACGAAATCGTCCATCTTCCCGGCCAGCGCATCAGCGGCCTTCAGGAGGAGACGGCGGCGCTCGCCGGGCCCTGTCACCGACCAGGCCGGAAAGGCGGCCTGCGCCTTTTCGGCAATCGCACAGGCAGCTGCCACATCCATTGCCTCGCAGGTGCTGGCCACAGCGCCTGTGACCGGGTTCAGCCTGTCGAATGACCCATTGCGGGTGATCTGGTCCATTTCGTCCTCCTCGTTTCACACAACCGCGCCGGGCGCCGCCCGCAGCCCGGCGGCCTCGATGCCGGCAACGGCACAAAGTTCGTCATTCGGGCCAAGATCGCCGGAAATACCGGCAGCCCCGATGACCTCTCCTTCGGCATTCAGGATGAGAACCCCGCCGGGCGAAGGCACCATCCGCCCGCCGCTGACGGGGACAAGAGCCGAGAAGAAAACCGGGTTTCCGCTCGCCCTTTCCGTCAGCTCCCTGGAGCCGAAGCCCATTCCGAGAGAGCCCCAGGCCTTGCCGAAGGCGATCTCGAACCGGACGATACCGGCACCATCCTCGCGCTTGTAGGCGACAAGATGTCCGCCCGCATCCAGAACGGCGACGGCCAGTGGCGCAAGGTTCCGCGCCCGCGCTTCGGTCAGAGCTGCGGCGATGATGGCATCCGCTTGTGAAAGCCTGAGCATGTGTCTTCCTTGTCTTTGAGGAGAATAAAGGCGGCAGCGGCACGGTAAGCCACTGCCAGGTTCGTCACAGGAACATGGCCAGAATGTCCCGTTGGGAGGCTGGCCGGGGCACCTTGAAATTGACGTTCAGGCAATCGGCAGCAGCCGGACGGGCAAGGCATGCCTCCAGCCAGCGCGCCATGGATGGCCATCGTGAAATATCGATACCGGCAACGGGCACCATGTGCATCACGGCAGCCACATTCAGATCCGCCGCCGTGAACCGCTCTCCAACCAGGAACTCCCGGTCCTGAAGATAGCCGTCAAGGGCCGTCCAGGGCTGGGCAAGCTTGGCGAGCGCCAGTTCCAGTTCCTCGCCATCCGGCTCGTGCGGATCAAACAGGACGCGCAGGGCTGCGGCCAGCAGCTGCGGCTTTTCGATCTCCGTCACCACCCAGAACGACCACTGGGTCATCAGCGCATCTTCTTCAAGGCTGCGGGGGGCAAGCGGGCCGCCATGCTTCTTGGCCAGATAGAGATTGATGGCGAGGGATTCGAACAACGTGAAGCCGCCGTCGGTCAGCGTGGGGCATTTGCCGTTCGGGTTGAGGGCCAGAAACTCGGGCGGCTTCGGCTGGCCGGGCCGGAAGGCGAAAGGCTGGCGCTCGTGGGCAAGGCCCAGTTCCGCCAGCATCCAGCTGCATCGGTTGGCGCGGGTCCGGCTCACATCGCCATAGAGCGTGATCATGCTTGTTGCTCCTCCTCCTCAGGGGCAGCAGCCGCACCTGCAAGATGCGGCCGCCGTGATGTTTCAGAAGCCCCGGTCCGCGCCCAGCGCGCTTCCCGGAACCCAGATGCCATGGAAGCCCTCATGCACCCGGCACGGAAATTTCAGGATGGCAACCGGCCCCTGCGACAGGTTGCGGGCATCGAGAATGACAAGATCCGTGCGGTTTTCGGCGCGGCGCCCCACCATGGTCATCAGCCAGCCGTCACCCTCCTCCGCATCGGGGTTCCGCGGCACGAAGCAGGGCTCTTCCGGAGAGGAATCGGGCCCTGCGTAGAACAGGCTGATCTTGCCCGTGTGCTCGTCGAAGTGGCCAAGACAGGTGAAGGGCGGGCCCTTGGGACCCGCCGGCAGCATCGGCCATTTCGCCGAATGATTGGTGCCGAACCAGAAGTGGCGCGTGCGGCGCATGGAGAAGCGGCCATCGACCACCGGCATCTCGCCGATGTGGTTGATGAAGCGTTCGATCTGGACATCACCGCCCGCCGTGGACAGGTCCACGATCCAGCGCTCGCCGAAGGGCGGCAGTTCATCGGCATCCGGATTGTGAATGTCCGGGAACTGGCTCAGCCAGCCCGATTCATTGACGAAATGATCCAGCACCAGCCGGTTGCCATCGTCCCAGGCGTTGAACGTGTGGGTCTGCATCGCAATCTTGGGCGCGGTGTACCAGCGGATGGCGGAGACCCCCTGATCGCGCGGGATGACGGCAATGTAGGTTTGCTTCTGGCTGTCCCAGTGCCAGTAGGATTCGCCCTTCTTCACCCGGTCCCACTCGCAGACCATCGGGCAGATGACGAAGGCGATGAAATTGCGCGACACGAGGAAGTCATGCACCATCGAGCAGTAAGGCGCCTTGAACCGCTCGGTCTTCAGGAACTCACCGTCCTTGCCGATACGGTAGACCTCGATCTCGTCGCTGGCGACGCCTTCACAGTTATAGGCAAAGGCGATGCACTCTCCCGTCAGGGGATCGATCTTCGGATGGGCGGTGAAGGTCCGGCTCTTCAGCTGGCCGCCGAAATCCGTTTCGCCGCGCGTCGTCAGGTCATTCGGATCGAGTTCATAGGGACGGCCGGATTCCTTCAGGGCATAGAGCTTGCCGTGGTGCCATAGCACTGAAGTGTTTGCCGTGTTGGCATCCTCACCGGCTACCTCGGGAGAGTCCGTGAACGGATTGCGGTAGGCTCCGAACATCGCCCGGCGGGCGGAGCGCTCAAGCTGGAACTTGCGCGTCCGCACATAGCGCATGGTCAGATCGGCATGGCCGTTCTGGATGCGGACCGAATGCACCATCCCGTCGCCATTCAGAAAGATGTCCTTGCCATGCAGCGGCGGATAGGCGTGGTCGGCGCTGTTGCGGATATACATGCCTTCAAGCTCGGGCGGTATCCGGCCGATCACTTCAAGATCATGCACTTCGCCCTCGATGCGGACCGGCGCGGCATAGCCGTTGAAGACCACATCATCGGGAAACTGCAGGCCCGTAGATGTCATGACATGCTGGTTCATGGTCTCTCTCCATCTGGAACATGTTTTTGGGATCAGGCCACGGCAGGGGCAGTTTCCTGCGCCCTGCGGGCAAGCTCGCGCTGCGCCAGAAGCAGCAGCGTGACGGCGGTTGCGGCAATGCCCATCACCGCCCAGGCAAGGCCGGAATATCCGGCAGCCATCACCACCGTTCCGCCCAGCGCCGGGCCCATGGCGGAGCCGGACATCATCATCGCCGGAGTTGCGGCCACAGCCCTGCCGCTGGCATCCACCCGCGCCAGCAGGCCGAAAAGGAACGTGTGGCTGAAGATCACCAGCGACACATAGAAGGCGACGGGAACGGCGTAGAAATAGAAGCCAGCCGCCGAAGTGATGCTCAGGGCAAAGACGGCCTGCAGGATGGGGCCTGCGATGCCCACTGCCAGCGGCGGCAGGCGGTGCTGCAGCAGGGCAGCAAGGATGCCGGGAGCCAGATTGACGAAGCCCATGACGATCAGAACCGACTGGACCCGCCCCTCACCATAACCGCCGGCAACGCCGATCCGTTCGACAAAGGCGAAGGCGGTTGCCTGGCTGAGGGCAAGGCAGATGATGGCGCCGATCAGAAACCAGGCCGCCCGTGGAAACCCGCCTGCGGCAGCAATACGGGCATGCGCCTCTTCCCGTCCGCCCTCAACCTTCGGAAAGCACAACAGGGAAACAGCGGCTGCCACGGCCATGGTGATGGCGAAAGCCCGGAAGATCACCGGACCGCCGATGGACGCAATCATGCCCGGCAGCACCGCAAACATCGCGATCGCCAGCACACCCATGGCCACATTGACGATGCCGAACAGCCGGTGCGGATTGTTTGTCCGGCCAATGGCTCCGTGGGTCACGGAAAGCGCCGAACCGGCGCCGAAACCGGCCAGAAAATGCAATACGATCAACAGCGGCAGGCTCTCCGCCCCGACCGGCAATACCGAGTTACCGGCGAATGCGGCTGCCGAGAGCAGAAAGCCGCCGGCTGCAAAACTGCGGTGCGGCAGGCGGGTGAAGCGCGGCGCAAAGACGATGCTGGCAAGAACGGCGGCGGCGAGAAAGGCGGTGACCGTCAATCCGGCCTGTTGCGGCTCAAGGCCGTAGTGGCTCATGAGAGCGCCGATCCACAGCGGCAGCGCAGCCAGATCGATCATTCCCGCCATATGGCAAATGCTGAGCGTCAGATAGCCGCCCACACTGTTCAGTCTGGTCATAATTCCCCTCCCAGGATGTGACCACGCAGCGGCAGGGGCCCTGACAGGCGTGCCGTGCGGGATATCTCCCGAGCGAAGAAGCTTCCGTCCCCTCCCCGCTCAGGGCTGAAGCATCCAATCCCCCCGCATGACCATCAGGCCTGCCGCCAACCCCAGGGGTCTCTCTCCGGCAGCAGCCTGACGTGTCTCTCTTCCCTGCGGAGAGGTCTCAACTGCATCAGCACGGCGATGATAGGCTCGCCCAAACCACCAACAAAACAGATTGCATTGATATAAATCATCGATAGGATCAATACTTACGAAATTGCCGGGGCGGCCATGAGACTGGACAAGTTCGACCTCAATCTGCTCGTTGTGCTGGATGCCTTGCTGGAGGAACGCAACGTCACGCGGGCAGCCGAGCGCCTGCACATCGGGCAGTCGGCCGCCAGCGCGGCACTTGGACGCCTCAGGGACTATTTCGGCGACAGTCTCATGGTTCAGGTCGGCCGCCGGATGGAACTGACACCGCTTGCCCGAAGCCTCGCGCAGCCGGTCCGCGATGCGCTGCTGAGCGCCCGCACCGCCATAGCCATCCGGCCGGAGTACGAGCCTGCCGCTTTCAAACGGGTCTTTTCGATCGCCGCCTCCGACTACATGCTGGATGTGATGCTCGCCACAGCCGTGCGCAGCCTCGCCTCCACGGCTCCCGGCATAAGGCTGAACATCAGACGGACTCCATATGACGTGATGGAAGCTTTCGAGCGGGGTGCGATCGATCTGCTGATCATGCCCGAGCAATATGCCAGCCGCCTTCAGCATCCTCAGGCCGAGATATTGCGGGATGAGCACGTCTGCATGATGTGCGCAGAGGCCGCCCGCGGCATCGAAACGCTGACACTTGAGGAATACTTCGAGAGAGGCCACGTGGCGATCCGCCTGGGAGATGACGGGACACTTGCCTTTGAGGAGTGGTTTCTACCGCGCTACGGCCGCCAGCGCCGCGTGGAATGCACAGTGGACCAGTTCAGCGTCGCACCACTGCTCGTAACCGGAACAGAACGCATCGTGACAATGCACCGGCGCATGGCGGAAGAAATGAGCCGCCGCTTTGCAGTCAAACTGTTCCCTGCCCCCTTTGCCATGGAACAACTCTGTGAGGTCATGGTGTGGCCGCGTTATCTGGATGAGGATCCAGCGCACCGGTGGCTCAGATCGGCGATCCTCAGCGCCGGAGAGCTGACGGCCAGCTTCCAAGATTAGCCGTATCAGCATATTCCCGTATGCCGCTGAGTTTCATGCAGCACCATCCGCATATCTGGCTAATAAATACTACAAATCGGATATCATCTTCACCAGAACAACAGGAAAATCGCTCATCGTTTAGAGCGTTTTAAGCATCCACCGATAAAAACCATCGGGGAGGAAAGAAGTGGAATAGCCTCATCCACCAGCCAGAAAGAAACTTCGACGATGACGCAGACCGCCCGCTCAGGCCGCCGCCGCAGTCTCATGACCAGGATCCTTGCGGCGACGGCCGCCTCGATCCTTGGGATTTTCGCCATCTTCGCCCTCTACAACGACGTCGTCATGCGCGAGCAGACGGAAGAGCGCGTGAACAGCAACCTGTCCATGGTTGGCAGTTCCGTTGCGAAAAGCGTGTCGAACTGGCTGACGGGCCGGACGATGCTGACCGAATTCGCCATGCAGTCGCTGGGGGCAAAGCCGGCTTCCGAAATGGCACCCGAGCAGTTCAACATCCCGCTGCTGACCTCCACCTTCCTGATGACCTATTACGGCAACACGGAAGGTGAGTTTTTCCAGTGGCCGCCGTCCACGCTTCCCGAAGGCTATGACCCGCGCAAGCGCCCCTGGTACAAGGCCGCTGCGGATCTTGGAAAGCTGACGCTGACCGAGCCCTATATCGCGGCTTCCTCGAACGAGTTGAACATCACCGCTGCCGCCCCGCGCTACATGAACGGCCAGCTGGTGGGCGTTGTCGGTTCCGATTTCTCCATCCAGATGCTTGATCAGATGCTGAAGGACGCCAATCTGGGCGACCTCGGCTACCTGTTCATCACCGACCGCTCCGGCAAGGTGCTGATCCACGCCAATCAGGACCTGATCGGCAAGACCCTCGCCGATATTTATCCCGGCGCGCAGGTTTCCACCGGTGTCATGCAGGACGTGGACAGCGCAGAGGGCGCGCGCCTGCTTGGCTTCCAGCCGATTGCCGGTCTGCCGGGCGTGGACTGGTATGTGGCCATGTCCATCGACAAGGGCGTTGCCTTTGCCGAGCTGTCCGACTTCCGCCGGTCGACGCTGATTGCGACCCTCGCCGCCGTGCTCATCATGCTGGCGCTCATCGGTACCCTGTTCCGCAACTGGCTGGCCCGTCCGCTGTCGAGCATCACCGGCGCCATGAGCCAGATTGCCGACGGTGATCTGAGCGTTGCCATTCCCGGCCTTGGCCGCAATGACGAGATCGGCGCCATCGCCGGTGCCGTCCACGTCTTCAAGGAGCATTCCCTGGAACGCGAGCGTCTGGAAGCAGCCCAGAGCGCCGAGCAGGAAGCCAAGCAGCGCCGCGCCGAGGCCGTCGACCGGATGATCAACGCCTTTGCCTCTGAAGTGGGCTCGGCCCTGCAGACGGTCAGTTCCGCCACGCAGAATGTGGTTTCCACCGCACGCCAGCTGACCCAGACGTCCGAGTCCAGTTCGGAAGGAGCAAATCTCGCCGCTGCCGCATCTGAGGAAGCTGCCGCAAACGTCCGCTCGGTGGCCGCCGCTTCCGAAGAGCTGAATTCCTCGATTGCCGAGATCGCCCGCCGGGTGGAGCACTCCAACGAGATCGCCAACCGCGCCTCGGATGCCGCCAGCGAGACCAACCAGACGGTTCAGAGCCTGGTGCAGACGACGGAAAAGATCAGCCAGATCGTCAAGCTCATCAATGACATTGCCGCCCAGACCAACCTTCTGGCGCTCAATGCCACCATCGAGGCAGCGCGTGCCGGTGATGCGGGCAAGGGCTTTGCGGTCGTTGCCACGGAGGTGAAGTCGCTGGCCAACCAGACCGCTTCGGCCACGGAAGAGATCGCCACGCAGATCCAGGCGATGCAGGCCGTCTCCAATCAGGCGGCGCTGGCCATCGGCAGCATCGCCGATGTCATCGGCCAGATGAGCCACATCTCCACCGACATCTCCGCCGCCGTGACCCAGCAGAGCGGCGCAACCACCGAAATCTCCCGCTCGGTACATGAAGTGGCAACCGGCACGCAGAATGTCTCGGAAACCCTGAGCCATGTGTCACGCGGTGCCAACGAAACCGGCGAGAGCGCGCAGGTGCTGCTTGATGTCGCCACCCAGCTGACCCAGCAGACCGGCAACCTGCGCCAGCGCATCGACGCCTTCTTCGCCGAGATCCGCGCCGCCTGAGACAGGCACAGGCAAGACATGAAAAGGGCGGCCTCACCGGGCCGCCCTTTTTTGATTCAGACCACCGCCAGATCGCGGCTGAGGCCGGAGAGGATCTCGCAGCCGGTTGCCGTCACCACCGCCACTTCCTCCAGCCGGATGCCGAAGCGCCCGGGCAGATAGATGCCGGGCTCGATGGTGAAGACCATCCCCTCCTCCAGCATCAGATTGCTGGTGCTGGTGATATAGGGCTGCTCATGCACCTCGGTGCCAAGGCCGTGGCCGGTGCGGTGGGTGAAAAACTCCCCGTAGCCGGCATCCATGATCACCTGACGCGCCGCCAGATCAACGCTGCGGGCGGGCACGCCCGGACGGGCCGAGGCGATGGCCGCCTGAACGGCGGCATCGACCACCTCATGCACCTCCCGGTATCCGGCCGGCGGCTCGCCGAGGCTTGCCATACGGGTGATGTCGGAATTGTAGCCGTCCTTCAGGCCGCCAATGTCCACCAGCACCACATCGCCGCGCTTCAGCCGTGCCTCGCCGGAGTGATGGTGCGGATAGGCACTGTTCGGGCCGATGGCGAGGATGGCAAAGGTGGGCTGCGCACCGTTGGCGGCAAAGGCAGCCTGCACGGCCTTGGCCAGTTCGCTCTCGCTCACGCCTTCGGCCAAGGCCGCACGGGCAGCGGCCTGGGCAAAGTCGGCAATCTTGGCGTTTTCCTTCAAGAGCGCGATTTCTGCGGCGCTCTTGACCATGCGCAGTGCGCCAACGGTGGCGGAGGCAAAGCTGCGGGTGGCGCGCGGCAGCGCATCCACCAGCATCAGCGCGTGGTCGGCACGCATGGTCTCATCCAGCGCAAAACTGCCGGTCTTGGGCGCGGCAAAAGCCAGTGCTTCGGCCAGGGCCTTGTCCGGGCCGGTGTCGTCCTTCCACTCGAAGAAGGGCAGATCCGTGTGCTGGCGGCTGTCTTCGGCATTGAGGGCCGGCATCAGGAAGCAGGCCTGCTTCTGGCCGATGAGGCACAGCGAGGCGCGCTCGTCCGCTGCCGGGACAAAGCCCAGCAGCCAGCGCAGATGCGCGCCGGGCGCCAGCGCCACCAGATCGGTGCCTGTATCTGCCATCTTGCGGCGCAGGCGCGCCAGACGCTCTGCGGCCTGCGGCTTTGCGGATCCTTGCGTCATTCACGCCTCCATCGGCACGCGGGCCATGGCGTCCAGCAGAGCAGCGCGGTGCTCTTCCACCAGCGCCTCCAGCTTCGCCACCCGCTCGGGCGTGAAATGCCCCTCAGCGTCCAGAATATTGACCGTGCCCACGACCATTCCGCCGTCCGGCACGGGAATGTTCATGGCCGAATGGCAGCCGAGCTGGTTGATGAGGGCGTGATCGGAAAAATACACCGCAAATTCCGGCGTGGTGTTGGCGATAAAGCTCTTCTGTTCGCCCAGCACGAGATCGGTCCAGCCATCCGAACGCATCGGCTTGGTGCCGGACGCCGGGTATTCGGCCGGATGCGAGGTATAGGCGCGGCGGCTGAGGCCTGCCTTGCGGTCGAGAACCGTCACCGTGAAGAGGCGCGCGCCCACGGCGGTGCGGGCAGCCTCATGCAGGGCGGCAAAGACGGTATCGGGGGATGAGGTCATGATGGACTTCCGGGGCGTTGGGATGAGAGAGGATTGAGGAGCGGTGGTGGTGTGGCTGGTGAAATCCTCCCGCCCCTCCATCGTCATCCCGGACGCGCCTGCGCGATCCGGGACCGGTGAGCCGGGGTGGAAGTTGTTTCAAGGAGATACAGCCGGCAGGCCTTGGCTCACCGGTCCCGGATCTCCGCTTCGCTCTCGTCCGGGATGACGATGGAAAGGCTTTTCCAGTGCCCGGAGGGCAGTCATGCCGCCCTCCGGAATATCTTTCAGGCAGACTGCCTCAGTTCTTGGTCACGAGACGGTAGTAGACGAAATCGGACGTGGCGCCGTTGACGTAGCCCTGCACCTTGCCGTTCATGGCGACCTGCTTGACGGCCTGGAACATGATGACGTAGGGCGATTCCGCCTGCATGGCCTGCTGCAGTTCGCCATACATTTCGAGGCGCTTTTCCGGCGACTTTTCGGTCAGCGCGGCCATGGTCTTCTCGTTGATCTCCTGCGGCGGCATCCAGGCATTGCGCCAGGTGGTCGTCGAGGCATATTTGTCGTCCGAATTGTCCGCGTTATAGGCAAAGGCCTTGGCGTTGGAATGCGGGTCCATGAAGTCCGGGCCCCAGTAGAGCAGCATGCCCTGATGGGTGCGGGCGCGGTACTTGGTGATCACCTGCGCGCCGGTGCCGGGGATGATCTCGAAGTTGATGCCCGCCGGAGCGAAGGACGACTGCAGCGCCTGCGCCATGTCGGTGAAGGGGCTGGAGTTGATCACATCAAGCTGGATCGTCAGCGGCAGCGTGACACCGCCATCGGCGAGGATCTGCTTTGCCTTTTCCAGATCATACTTGAACGGTGTGTCATTGACCGCACCCGGGAAGCCTTCCGGCCAGAAGGCCTGATGCACCATCATCTGACCCTTCAGGAAGGTGCTGGCCATGCCGTCATAATCGACGAGATAGCGGGCAGCCTCCCACAGCGCCTTGTTGGTCAGGGCCTCGGTCTTCTGGTTGAAGGAAATCCAGTGAACGGCGGCCTGCGGATAGGTCTCGACCTTGATGTCAGACTTGCCTTCAAGGCCGGACACCTGATCCGGGGTCAGGTTCTTGGCCATGTCCACATCGCCGGATTCCAGCAGCAGGCGCTGGGTGGCGGCTTCCGCCACATGGCGGATGACGACCTGCTTCATGGCCGGTGCGCCGCCCCAGTAATCCGGGTTGGCCTCCAGCGACAGCATTTCGGAAGGCCGGTAGGCGCGCAGCTTGAACGGGCCGGTGCCGGCGGAGTTCTTGTTCAGCCAGGCATTGCCCAGATCGTCATTTTCCTGATGGGACATGACCGTTTCCATGTCGACCACGGAGGCAACACGGGCGGCCAGAACGTTGAGCACGAAAAGCGGCGAGAAGTCACCGGCATAGCGGACGGTGATCTTGCTGCCGTCCACGGTCACCATCTCTTCGATGTTTTCCGGGGTCCAGCCGAGATTGGCGAGAATGAAGGCGGGCGCCTTGTTGAGCACCAGCACGCGCTTCCACGAGCCCAGCACATCCTCGCCACGCAGCGGATTGCCGGAGTGGAACTTCACGCCATCCCGCAGCGTGAAGACGATGGTCTTGTTATCCGCGTCGATGGCCCATTCGCTGGCAAGGCCCGGCGCCAGCGCCGTGGTGTCCGTTGCGTCGTAATGGACGAGCTGGTTGTAGACGTTGACGACATATTCGCCGGAGGAAAACTCATAGGCGGTCGCCGGATCGATGGTGACGATGTCATCGATGTTCTGCGCGACGACGAGGGCCGTGCCCGGTGTTGCGGACTGGGCCGGCAGCGCGGTCAGCGTGGTCAGGGCCGTCAGCGACAACAGACCGGCGGCAAACGCGGTTCTGAAAAGCTTCATTGTCTTCTCCTGAAGGAAGGCAGGTTTGTCTTGGCCGCAGGCATGCCCCCCTACGGCTGTTCGGGGGTTCGGCCAATGAGCCGGGGCGTGTTGCCGGTCCACAAGATGCGGACGGGCCGGTCTCCGGCATTGGCGAAGGAATGGGGCGTGTCGCCCATGAAATGCAGGCTGTCTCCGGCGTTGAGCGTGAAGACCGCTTCGCCCAGCGTCTGGCGCAGCGTGCCTTCCAGCACGACGATCAGCTCCTCGCCCGTATGGGAAGTCTGCTCCGAGGCATAGCCAACCGGGATGTGGACGATGACCGAGGAGAGCCCTCCGCCCGGCAGCACCGTGTTGAGCCGCTCGTAGGACAAGGCGCCCTCGCCCAGCGAGAACAGCTCGCGCTCGCCCGCGCGGGTGACGCTGTTGGCGGGCCGGGGTGTCGCCACGAACCAGTCGATCTCGACGCCCAGCGCATCGGCAATGGCGGCCAGCGTGCCCAGCGAGGGCGTTGCCTTGCCGCGCTCCACCTGCGACAGGAAACCGACGGAGATGCCTGCCTGATCGGCCAGCTGCTGCAGGGTCAGATCCCCCTTACGGCGCAGCTCGCGGATGCGGCCGCCAAAATGCGGCGTCGGCGCAACGGTTGCGCTGGCCTGCGTCTCCTCAGCGTCCTTGAGGGCGTTGCTCATCACGGATCTCCAAAATTTCTTTGACGCTAGTAAAAAAATTTTGCTACGTCAAAAGAAGTTTAACTGGCAAGGAAAACGCCGTGAGCAACGCCACCCTGACCGGCCGCCGGGGCGCCCTTCCTGCCCGGCTCGCTTCCCTGCTGTGGTTTGCCGCCACGATTGCGCTGACCTTTCTCGGCCTGCTCGCCATCACCTTTGTCATCGGCCGCGTCGTGCCGATTGACCCGGTGCTGGCTGTCGTCGGCGACCGGGCACCGAAGGAAGTCTATGACGCGGTGCGCCTGCAGATGGGCATCGATGATCCGCTGCCCGTCCAGTTCGTCCGCTATGTGGGCGATGTGCTGCAGGGCGATCTCGGCCGGGCGGTGACGACCTCCAATCCGGTGATCGAGGATCTGGCGCGGGTGTTCCCCGCCACCTTCGAGATGGCAACGCTCGGCATCATCATCGGCGTTGCCGTTGGCGTGCCGCTGGGTGTGTGGGCCGCCGCGCGGCAGGGCAGCGTCATCGACCAGATCATCCGCGTCATCGGCCTTGCCGGCTATGCCGTTCCTGCCTTCTGGCTCGGGCTTGTCGGCCTCGTGCTGTTTTACGCCAAGCTCAAGTGGGTTGGCGGGCCGGGGCGGATCGACATTTTCCTTGATGGCATGGTGACGCCGCGCACCGGGCTGCTGCTGGTGGACAGTCTGATCGACCGCGACATGGACAGCTTCAAAAGCGCCTTCGCCCACATCATCCTGCCGGCCACCATCCTCGGCTTCTTCGCCCTCGCCTATATCGCCCGCATGACGCGCTCCTTCATGCTGGAGCAGCTGGGGCAGGAGTTCATCACCACCGCCCGCGTCAAGGGCGCGCCGGAGCGGGTGGTGATCTGGCGCCACGCCTTCCGCCCGATCCGCGTGCAGCTGATCACCGTCATCGGCCTGTCCTATGCCGGGCTGCTGGAGGGCTCGGTGATGATCGAGACCGTGTTCTCCTGGCCGGGCATCGGCAACTACCTCACCAACGCCCTGCTCAATGCCGACATGAACGCGGTGCTGGGCGCAACGCTGGTGATCGGCGCCGTCTTCATCTGCATCAACAAGCTGTCTGATGCGCTTTATCTCCTTCTCGACCCGAGGGCCCGCGCATGAGCTCGACCCGCGACTGGCTGCTGGACGAAACACCCGCCACCCGCCTGCAGGCCCAGCTGGGCCAGGCCTACCGCACCTTGCGCGCGCTCTTGCGCAATCCGCTGACGGTGGTGGGGCTGGTGATCATCCTCACCCTGCTGCTGACGGCCGCCTTCGCGCCATGGATCGCCCCCTACAGCCCGATTGAAGGCCAGCTGACCGAACGCCTGCTGCCCCCCTCCGCCGCGCACTGGATGGGCACGGACGAGTTGGGCCGCGACATCTTCAGCCGCGTTGTCCATGGCGCCCGCATCACACTGTTCATCGTGCTGCTGGTGGCGATCATTTCCGCGCCGCTCGGCCTCATCATCGGCGCCGTCTCCGGCTATTTCGGCGGCGTGGCCGACCGCATCATCATGGGGCTCACGGATATTTTTCTCTCCATGCCCCGGTTGATTCTCGCCCTTGCCTTTGTCGCCGCCCTCGGGCCCGGCATCGAGAATGCGGTGATCGCCATCGCCATCACCGCCTGGCCGGTCTATGCCCGCCTTGCCCGCGCTGAAACGCTGACCATCCGCAAGGCGGAGTTCATCGCCGCCGTACGGATGCAGGGCGCGAGCCATGGCCGCATCATCCTGCGCCACATCCTGCCGCTGTGCATGTCCTCCACCATCGTCCGCGTCACGCTGGACATGGCGGGCATCATCCTGACCGCCGCAGGCCTCGGCTTCCTCGGCCTTGGGGCGCAGCCGCCGCTGCCCGAATGGGGCGCGATGATCTCCCGCGGGCGGGCTTTCATTCTGGATCAGTGGTGGGTGGCCACCATGCCCGGTTTTGCCATCGTTATCGTCAGCCTCGGCTTCTGCCTGTTCGGCGACGGTCTGCGCGACGTGCTTGATCCGCGCCAGCGCACGAAATGAGGGACCGGTCATGAGCACGCTTCTCGACGTTCAGAACCTCAAGGTCCGTTTCCCCACCGAGCGCGGCGAGGTGGAGGTGGTCAAGGGCATCAGCTTCTCGCTGGGCCGCGAGCGGCTTGGCATCGTGGGCGAGTCCGGCTCCGGCAAGTCGATGACAGGCAGGTCGATCATGGGCCTGATCGGCCATCCGGGCCGCGTCACTGCAGACCGGATGATGTTTGACGGGATTGACCTCACGAAAACCGGTGAGGCCGGATACCGGCGCCTGCGCGGGGCGCGCATGTCCATGGTGATGCAGGACCCGAAGTTCTCGCTGAACCCTGTGATGCGCATCGGCGAGCAGATCGGCGAAGCCCTCGCCTTCCATGCGCGGATGAGCGCAAAGGCGCGCAAGGCCAAGGTTCTGGAAGCGCTGGAAGCGGTGCGGATCAATGATCCGGAGCGGGTCTATGCGCTTTATCCGCATGAAGTTTCGGGCGGCATGGGCCAGCGGGTGATGGTCGCCATGATGGTGATCCTGGAACCGGACCTGATGATCGCCGACGAGCCGACCTCGGCGCTGGATGTCTCCGTCCGCGCGCAGGTGCTGGAAATCATGGACGATCTCGTCCGCCGCCGCGGCATGGGCCTGATGCTGATCAGTCACGACCTCAACATGGTCTCGCACTGGTGCGACCGCATCCTCGTCATGTTCAACGGCGAAATCGTCGAGGAATGCGCCGCAGGCAAGCTGCATGAGGCGAAGCACCCCTACACGCAGGGGCTCATCGCCTCCCTGCCCCGCCTCAACGAGACCCGCGAGCGCCTGCCCGTGCTCGACCGCGCCGCACTGGAGAAACTCAAATGATCGGCGTTGAAGGCCTCACGGTTGTCTATGGCAACACGGCGGTGGTGCGGGATGTCAGCTTTTCCGTCGCCACGGGCGAGAGTTTCGCGCTGGTGGGGGAATCGGGCTCCGGCAAGTCCACCATCCTGAAGGCGCTGGCCGGACAGGTGGACAACTGGTCCGGCGCACTGACGCTGAGCGGCCTGCCGCTCGGCCACAAGCGCACCAAGGCGATGATGCGCCACGTGCAGATGGTGTTTCAGGACCCCTACGGCTCGCTGCATCCGCGCAAGACGGTGGATGACACCTTGAGCGAACCGCTGGCAATCCATGGGCTTGGCGGCCGGGACCAGCGGGTGCTGTCCATGCTGGATGCGGTCGGCCTTGCCCGCAAGTTCCGCTTCCGCCTGCCGCATCAGCTCTCCGGCGGTCAGCGTCAGCGTGTGGCCATCGCCCGCGCCCTGATGCTGGAGCCGGAGCTGCTGCTGCTTGATGAACCCACGTCTGCACTCGACGTGTCGGTGCAGGCGGAAATCCTCAACCTGCTGAAGTCCCTGCGCGAGGAGCGCGGCCTCACCTATCTGCTCGTCACCCACGACCTGCCGGTGGTCTCCTTCCTCTGCGACCGGCTGGGTGTGCTGCGCCATGGCCAGCTGGAGGAAATCGCCCCTGTGTCCGCCCTGAAGGCAGGCGCCCTGACCAGTGCCTATGGCCGCGAACTGGTGGAGCGCAGCGAGGCTTTCTTCGCCGAGATCCGTGCAGCCTGAAACACGCTGCAGACCTGAACGTAAAAGGGCGGCCCGATCAGCCGCCCTTTTTGTTTTCGGAGCCGCCGGAAACCGGCATCAGGCGCCCATCGGCACGCGGGCCATGGCTTCCAGCAAGGCAACCCGGTGCTCTTCGACCAAGGCCTCCCGAAGATTGCGAAAGGGTGTTTCCCGGGGGACGCCGAAGGCAAGCACTTGCAGAACGTTAAGCTTTTTTGGGAAGATTGGCGGGCGAAGGCCGAATTGCCCAGCGTCCGCATCCATGATCTGAACCACACCTTCGCATCGCTGCAAGTTTCCGGCGGCATGACGCTGCCGATGATCGGCAAGCTCCTCTGCCACTTGCAAATTCAGACAACGCAACGCTACGCCCACCTGCTCGACGAACCTCTCCGCGCCAAGGTGGAACATGTGGATCAACTCCTGAACCCCACATTGGAGTATACGCGACTAGCAGAGTTGAAGTCACATCTTACAATGGAGCTCTGCATTGGTTATGCGTTTCGTTGCCGCCGCAGCCCGTGAAGTCGGAGATATGCTGGATCACGCGCAATGTCGGGACAGGCCGCGATACACTCACCAAGTAGCCCAGCGAGATCATTCGGAACAGGAAATAGCGTCGGGTCGATCAGTGCATTGGTCAGCTTCACGAAGGCCAGCGGATGCAGGCGAACGAGCTCGCCGTGCCGGTTCTCCAGCCGCAGAGAATGCGAAATCTGGTACAGTTGGTAAGGGACTATCACATCAAGAATTGCATCGACGGCTTCCGGGAAAGCGTCACCGCATTCAAGCGCCATCAGGACGAGATTCTGACTCGTACTCTTGGAGCGCAGGCGAACATCAAGTGGCCAGATTTGCCGGAACAGCGGCCCAACCAATGTTCGCCAGCGTGCTGGCTTGTCGGGGACGTCAACATCAGCATCTTCGTCTTCAGCATTCCCGCCTCCAGCCTTCTCCATCATGCGCCAGAAATTCCATGAAACATTCCGACGCGCGGAGGCAGGCCCAACGGTGAGAGCACGGCGGACTTCTGCGGTGGTGAGGTTGTACTCAGGTGATTCTCCACGCTGGTGCCAAATGGCGACACTGAGCAAATTCGACATCAGCCCTTCGAGTTCATTGTCGGAGAGGTCCTGGCGTTCGAAAGCTGCCAACACTGCGGGCTTGAGCGCATTGAACAGACGCGCCGAGCCAACGCCGCCATGCGCAAAGGAACGCCACAATGATAACGCTTCGGGATGGTCCCAATTGAGACGTGGCTGTAGGCTCATTTCAGTCCATGCAGGATCGATCGCTTCAAGATAGGCTAGCGAACGGGCGAGATAGACACGCGCCAAGAGGCCCGGCCTTCCAGGTGCATTAGCAAGCCGATCAAAGCGAGGCTTGAGCTCAGCATCAAGCCCGCTGTGCCTTTGTGGTTTCGATGTAGTGAGAGCATCCAGCAAGGACCAAGCCAACATACCGCCGGGCCTATTCAGCGATTCCGTTAGAAGGTCGTCGTCGCGCTCCACCTCGGCCGCGCCGTTTTGAGGTGCATAGGCTCGATCGGCGAAGAGATCCCAAAGCGGCAAGAACCGGGGACCGCCGGGCAGATCCGGCACCGACAAGGCCTCTCGTTGCCGCTGCAACCAGGAGGCTGCTGCAGGCAGTAAATCGATAAGCGAGGCTTGGGGCATCCTCAACATCAGATCGGCGAGCGCGAATTGAAAAGGGACGTCGCCCTTGTCATTCGCGGCCCATAGCAGGCTGCGCCACGCCTCTGCGTCCCACTGCCCGTCGTCCGCATCGAGCCGAAGCCCGCGCAGGGCACGCTCCGGATCGGCGGAACAAAACACACGCCAAACATCACCTTGTTCGAAGTGCCTTTCGCGCTGTAGGCGCATCGCCTCCTTCACCAACGCCTCGTCGGCAACATCCGCAAGCAGCTCGGGCTGTCCGTCCGGACCTGAACGCATTTCATGCCAGAAATGGAAATCGTCACGGTCCCCTGCGCTCGGCCTCCAAGTCGGATGTCGCGCAGAAATCTCCCCAATTGCCTGCTGACTCTCAGCTGTCAGCGCCCCACCCGCGAGCTCAATGCGCTTCAAACGTCTGAAAATCGACGAGTCTTGTATGGAGCGCCACTCCTCCTCATTCTCGAAGGCGTCGGCGGAATAGAGATCGCGCGGTGCGCCTTGACGAATCCGGGTTTCGATGGCCAGCCGGTCAGGATTGCCGAAATGCGCCCACCGTGTGGCGAGCAGGCGCATGATTTCCACGCGCGCGTTGCCCCAGAACACTTCATCGTCGAGTTTGATCACGGCAGCCGCTGCCTCTGCAGGCGTGAACGCTGCGTGCTCATGCGCAAACAGTGAAAGCCGGCGGACCAGCAGAAACGGCGAATCCGCCCACGGTTGAACCAGCGCGCGAGCCCGATTGGCATCGCGAGCAACCAAACGATGCCAGACATCCGCCAGCGCCCGTGTGATGGGGTAGAACCCCGATCGGTGAGCGTTCTGCGGATGCCGTGCGACGGAAGGCACGTCGAAATTTGTCGCATCCCAGCCATCTAGAAGGCCAACATCTTGAGCTTCTTCGAGCGCATCCAGCAGCGCCCTGTCCAGCGTACGGAAAAGCGCGATTTCCTGATCGGCATCTTGCGGCCAGGCGGCCAGGATCTCATCGGCCGGCGGGTGTTTGGCAGAATCAAACTCAAAATGTAGCAGATCGTGAAGAGCCTCCGGAGCATCAACGTCACGTACTTCCTCGGCCCAGCGAAACGCCTTTCTGATTTGCAGCCGCGGACGCAGAATCCGGCTTATGAGACGGCGCGCCTCAAAGTCCGCTTCGCCACGCTTTATGTTCGGTGCGATGAGAAACCAGCTGTCGTCGAGAAAGTCGGCGCGCGTCGTCCGTTTGCCGGCAAGCAAAAGCCGCCACGCTCTCGCACGCAGAGGCGTTAGAGCCGCCCGCTCGCGTTCCAGCGCGCGGTTAATATGCCAGCGTGCCTGCTCGTCGAGCGTAGGGAGCCCCGCACAGGCTCTAATCATTGAGGGGTCGTTGATGCGTTTTGCGATCCATTCGCCCGGCAGCAACCTATCTCGATCGAATACGCGCTTTTCGACAAGGACAGGTAGCCATTCCGCAGCTGGCGATAGATCGCCGAGCAACTGACAGGCGTCGCCATGCCCCAGCAGCGCCACGCACTCCTGAAGGGGGCCCTCGGATACGGCGGAGGGAGTCTCCGCCAGAATGGGACGCAGTTGCCCGCTGCGCCACTCAGTGGGGTCTTCCGCGTAATTCCGCCACTCCCGGAGGGAATCATAAAGTGCCGAGTGATCGTCGCCTGCAGCCCTATACAGAATCGGTTCGACCGCCTTCGCGGCCCAGAGCGCCCGAACCAGCTCTTCATTTCCGGGTTCTGAAGAAGCGAAGGCATAGACCTTCTGCAAATCGGGAAATCGCTCGCGGTCAGCCTCCAGAGCTTCGAGCAAATACCGCATGGGAGGGTCGTCAGCTTGATAGCCGACCAGCACAACGGTGTACGCCCGCACCAGATCGTAAATGTAACGAGAGGCCCATCCGGTGCGCAGATAAGCGTCGCCAAACTCTGCACTGGTCAGAACCAGGTCCGTGTCGATCGCGTGAAGCTCGGGTCGAGGATCGCCCAGCCTCCCGTGAAGATGCAATACGCCAGCACACCCAGCAACCTTTGGTTGCGGAATCGCCACACCAGCATGACTGGCCATAGCAGATCGATTTTTCTCAAACCACGCTCTTTCAAACAACGTGTCAAAGTTGGTTGTAAGAATCCGGTTGCGCCCTTCTGCGTCTCGCGACAGTTCCAGCAAAGCTAAATGATTGGCGAGATCGACATTGTCGGGTGGCGTCAGAACATCTCGGACGGCGGACCTAATACGATCTCGCATACCGCGGTTTCGAGGCGCGTCCGATGCCACCAGCCGCCGCTCTAGGCATCGAAGTACTCGGTCATATTGGCCCTCCAGCGCTCCCCCTTCGCGCATCCCCTCCCGTTCCGCTGGATGCAGATTCCAATCTTCGCCCAAGCTCTTATACACGCCTTCAACGAGGCCCCTAAACAGCGGCAAGCCGACGCTGCGCGACACGCCAGCGCCGCACACGAAGATGGTCTGACCCTTTTCTTGAGCCAGAACCAGATCAAGGGGAATTTCTGGGCCGTTCTCAGCAAATCGCATAATCCAGCACCCTATACACGCTTCATCCCCCTCCAGATCGCCGGAACTTTCCACCTCATCGCCCGCTCGTCGGGCGGCGGGAAACTCTCCCGGCCTGTGAACCAACCTTTCATATCGCGCAGCAGTTCGCCCTGACTAGCAGGCATTCCGTGATCATGCACGCGCCAGCGTGTGGCCATCGCCCGCGCCCTGATGCTGGAGCCGGAGCTGCTGCTGCTGGATGAGCCGACCTCGGCGCTCGACGTGTCGGTGCAGGCGGAAATCCTCAACCTGCTGAAATCCCTGCGCGAGGAGCGCGGCCTCACCTATCTGCTCGTCACCCACGACCTGCCGGTGGTCTCCTTCCTCTGCGACCGGCTGGGTGTGCTCCGCAATGGCCAACTGGAGGAAATCGCGCCGGTCTCTGCGCTGAAGGCCGGTGCGCTGACTAGTGCCTATGGCCGCGAACTGGTGGAGCGGAGCGAGGCGTTCTGAGAAGCTTCCTCTGATATTGGACTAGTGGAGCCCTGAAACTCCGACCGGTAGCGGGATGGCGGCACGGTCATGATCCGGCGGAAATGCAGGCGGAAGGTTTCCGGCGCGCCGAAGCCGCAACGGGCGGCGATGACATCGATGCTCTCGCTGCTTGCCTCCAGCAGATGGCAGGCATGGCGGATGCGGGCGCGGATCAGCCAGTCGAGCGGGGCCAGACCCGTGGCATCGCGGAAGCGGCGGCTGAGGGTGCGCAGGCTGCAGCAGGCCACTTCTGCCATCCGCGGCAAGTCCCACTCCTGATCAAGCTCCCGCTCGATCTGCTCCAGCAGGGGCGCCAGCGAGCCTTGAGGAAAACGGGCAACGGGCCTTGGCACGAACTGCGCCTGCCCGCCCTCCCGCTGCGCCGGAACCACAAGGCTGCGGGCCAGCGCATTGGCCGCCTGCCAGCCGAAATCCCGGCGGACCAGCGACAGGGACAGATCGATCCCGGCCGCAGACCCTGCCGCCGTCAGCACGGTGCCATCTTCCACGAACAGCACGTCCTCGACGATGTCAGAGGCAGGCGCGACACGGCGCAGGTCCGGAATGTAGCGCCAGTGCGTCGTCGCCCTGCGGCCATCCAGCAATCCCGCCGCAGCCAGCAGGAAGGCACCGCTGCAGAAGGTGACGAGCCGCGCCCCGCGTCCATGCGCCGCCTGAAGCCTGTCCTTGAGGCCGTGCGGCAGCCGGTGATCCCGCCCCGGCCAGCCGGGCACGAGGATGATATCCGCCTCATCAATGAGGCTCAGCGGTGCATCTGCCCGCACCGAAACGCCGCCGCTGGCCGAGACAGTCTCCATCTCCACCGCCACGGCGGCGAAGCGGTACCACGGCCCCGCCACCTCCGGCTTTTTCGAGGCAAAGACCTCCGTGCAGATGGAGAATTCAAAAAGGCTCAGCCCCTCATAGACCAGCGCCACCGCGAGCGGCGTCTGCTCTGCCGTCTTGCGGCTGATGGCCTGCGCCTGAACACCCATAATGCCCTCTTTGATCACATGGCACGATCCTACCGAACAATGGCATTCAGGCCAATGGTGGCGAAACGGATTTCCGGCAATCTTCAGCCCATCCCAGCCCGGCCCTGCCGCAGTCAGACGCGCCGGAGAAACACGAGGATGAGACGATGCCCAGTTCCGTGACCCAGTTTCCCGCTGCCCCTTCGGCTGAAGCTCTGGCCCATTTCGAGGCACGGCTCGGCTTTGAGACCGATTGCTGGGACGTGCATCACGCCCTTGCCACGGGACAGCAGGACTTCGTGCTCCTGGATGTGCGCAGCCCCGCGCTGTACGGCAGCGGCCATCTGCCCGGCGCGCTCAACCTGCCGCATGGCAAGATGACGGAGCGGCGGATGGCGGAGTTTCCGGAAGGCTCGCTCTTCGTCGTCTACTGCGCCGGGCCCCATTGCAACGGCGCCAACAAGGCCGCCGTCCGCCTCGCCCGGCTCGGCCTGCCCGTCAAGGAACTCATCGGCGGCGTCACCGGCTGGCTGGACGAGGGCTTTGCGCTGGCAAAGGGCATGGAGCCGGGCAGCGTTGCGGAGCTGGAGGGGACGGTGGCTTGAGGCCTGCAGGCTCTCACACCGCCTGTGCGGTCAGGCGGCCTGAACGCTTTTCGTCGGCCAGAACGAGGAAGGAACCGGCAAGGATCAGGGCAGCGCCTGGCCAGAGGTAGCCTTCCGGGGCAAAGCCGAAGGCGAGCCAGCCGGCGAGGATATTCAGCGGCAGTTTCAGGTGGTCGAAGGGCTGCACGAAGGCCGCGTCGGCGCGGGCATAGGCCAGCGTCAGCAGATAATTGGCGCTGACCGTGAAGAGCCCGGCGCCCAGCGCCAGACCAATGCCCCAGCCCTGCGGCAGCACCGTGCCGCCGTCGGCCAGCGCCATCAGCGCGTTGGCGGGCGTCAGCAGCATAAGGAGGAAGAGGGTCACCGTTTCCGGCTCTTCCTCACCGGTCAGGCGCTTGGTGACGAGCGAGACCCCGCCCCAGAGGGCAGCCGCCAGAACCGGCAGAAGGCTGGCCAGCACGAAGTCATCCGACCAGGGCGCCAGCAGGATCATGCCGCCGGCAAAGCCGGTGAGCGTTGCCAGCCAGCGCAGCGGACTGACGGCCTCTCCCAGAAACAGCCGCGCTCCGGCGATGACGAAGAAGGGCGAGGTCATCACCAGCGCAATGGCCTGCCAGATCGGCACATGGGCCAGACCGAAGGCCCAGGCCTGCACCCCGCCGACGGCCAGCACGACGCGCAGCGCATGCAGGCCGGGGCGGCGCATGGTGAAGCGCCTCAACCCGCCGCGCAGCACCAGCGGCAGGGCAAAAAGGAAGGCGACGAAGTATTGCCAGAAAGCCGCACTTGAGGCGGGCAGCCCGTGCAGCATCGTCGCGCCCTGCAGGCACAGATTGACGATGGCAAAGGATGCCCCTGCCCCCACCATGCAGGCGGCGGCCGCAAGCGGCTGACGGGAAAAGCTATTTGCGGACATGCACGGCGCTCCAACGCTGTCGTCATGTCCCCGGGGACAATCATGCACATGGCAAGCCGCACCCGTTTGCGGCGGGCGGGCCAGCTGGCGCACAAGCTCTCTTTCATCCGGACTATACCGTCGGCTCCGGCATCGCACCGGATCTGCTGACCCTCTCCGGCAAGCCGGAGAGGCGCTCGCGGGCTCCGGGCAGAAACAACACCGCCCGATACCGCCGGTGGGGAATTGCACCCCGCCCCGAGAACTTCTGTGCCAAGGCATAGACCCGCCTGCCCTGTTGACGCAAGAGGGCAGATCAGGATTTTTCAGTCAGACTGAAAGCCAGCTGCCGATATCGGCTGGCTCGCTGGCGATCAGCGCGGGCTTTTCCGCCTCCAGCTCCTCGCGCGAGCCATAGCCCCAGAGCACGCCGATGCTGCGCAACCCGTTGGCATTGGCGCCGATCAGGTCATGCTTGCGGTCCCCGATCATGACGCACTGCCCGGCCTCGCGCCCCTCTTCGGCCAGGAGATAGGCGATCAGCTCCGCCTTGGCCGAACGGGTGCCGTCCAGCTCCGAGCCATAAACGCGGACGAAATCCGGCATCAGGCCAAAATGCTCGACGATCTTGCCCGCATAGGCATGGGGCTTGGAGGTGGCGACATAGAGGGTGAAACCGGCTGCCGCCAGCTGGCGGGTCAGCGGCGCCATGCCGGTGATCAGCTCGTTCTCGAAAAGGCCGGTGGCCGTGTAGCGCTCGCGGTAAAGCGCCACGGCACGGTCCAGGAGTGCCCTGTCGCTGCTGCTCAGAAGTATGGCAAAGCTGTCCCACAGCGGCGGGCCGATGCACCAGCCGAGTTCTTCGGCTGGTGGCACAACGGCACCCAGGGCTGCGAGGGCATGCTGGATGGACCGCGTAATCCCGGCAAAAGGATCGGTGAGGGTTCCGTCCAGATCAAACAGGACCGTATCGATCCCGCCAGAGGACTGCGTCATTCAAACTCCATGATCACGGCATCCACCGCCAGGCTGTCGCCGGGCTTGGCCTTGATCGAGGAGATAACACAGTCACGTTCGGCGCGAAGCACGTTTTCCATCTTCATGGCTTCGACGATGGCCAGCTGCTCACCCGCCTTCACCTCCTGCCCTTCGGCGACGGCGATGGAGACGACGAGGCCCGGCATCGGGCACAGCAGCAGGCGGGAGGTGTCCGGCGGCAGCTTTTCCGGCATCAGCGCATCCAGCTCCGCCGTGCGCGGGGTCATGACGCGGGCGATGACGGAGAAGCCCTGCCAGTCGAGCCGGTAGCCGCTGCGCACCGGGCGCACCTGCACCGTGACGCGCTTGCCGCCCACCGTGCCGTTCCACAACGCATCCCCCGGCACCCAGCTGGAGGTGACCGTCACCGGCGCACCCTCGCCCACGGCAATGTCCATCTCGATGGGCGTGCCGGGATAGCCTTCGGTGAGGCGCACGGGGATGTAGGCCTTGCCGACCTTCACGGTCCATGCCTCGCGCACCGCACCCGAATGCGGACGCAGGCGGCCCGGCAGATGGTCCAGCCGCTCGCGCCGCAGGGTTTCCATGGTCAGCGCCACGGCCGCCAGCGTTTCCAGCGCAGCCGCATCCGGCTCCGCCGGAGCAAAGCCTTCGGGATACTCTTCGGCGATGAAGCCGGTGGAGAGGGTTCCGGCACGCCAGCGCGGATGGTTCATCAGCGAGGTGAGGAAAGGCACGTTGTGCTGGATGCCATCCACATAGAAAGCATCAAGCGCTTCGGACATGGCCTCGATTGCCCCGGCCCGGTCCGGCGCATGGGTGACCAGTTTGGCGATCATCGGGTCGTAGAACATGGAGATTTCCGAGCCCTCGACCACGCCCGTGTCATTGCGCACGGTCACCCCATCGCTCACTTTTTCCTCCGGCGGGCTGTAGCGCACCAGCCGGCCGATGGAGGGCAGGAAATTGCGGTACGGATCTTCCGCATAGATACGGCTTTCCACCGCCCAGCCATTCAGCTTCACATCAGGCTGGCTGATGGAGAGCTTTTCGCCGGCGGCAACGCGGATCATCTGCTCGACCAGATCGATGCCGGTGATCAGTTCGGTCACCGGATGCTCCACCTGCAGGCGGGTGTTCATTTCCAGGAAGAAGAAGCTCTTGTCCTGCCCGGCGACGAATTCCACCGTGCCGGCGCTGTCGTAGTTCACGGCCTTGGCGAGGGCCACGGCCTGCTCGCCCATGGCGCGGCGGGTGGCCTCGTCCAAGAGCGGCGACGGGGCTTCCTCGATGACCTTCTGGTTGCGGCGCTGGATGGAGCATTCGCGCTCGCCCAGATAAATCACGTTGCCATGCTTGTCGCCCAGCACCTGAATTTCGATATGTCGCGGGTTCTGGATGAATTTCTCGATGAACACGCGGTCATCGCCGAAGGAGGATGCGGCTTCCGACTTGGAGCGGGCAAAGCCCTCATGCACTTCACCGGCGTTCCAGGCGATGCGCATGCCCTTGCCGCCGCCACCGGCGGAGGCCTTGATCATCACCGGATAGCCGATTTCCTCCGCGATCTGCACGGCCTCTTCGGGAGACTCGATCACCCCCAGATAGCCCGGCACGGTGCTGACCCTGGCGGCATTGGCGAATTTCTTGGATTCGATCTTGTCCCCCATGGCCTCGATGGCCTTGGGGTTGGGACCGATGAAGACGATGCCTTCCGCTGCCAGCGCTGCCGGAAAAGCGGCGCGCTCGGACAGGAAGCCATAGCCCGGATGCACGGCCTCGGCGCCGGTCTGCTTGCAGGCGGCGATGATCTTGTCCATCACCAGATAGGATTCGGAGGCCGCAGCCGGGCCGATATGCACTGCCTCGTCGGCCATCTCCACATGCAGGGCGTCCCGGTCGGCGTCGGAATAGACGGCTACGGTCCTGATGCCCATGCGCTTCGCGGTCTTGATGACCCGACAGGCGATCTCGCCCCGGTTTGCGATCAGGATCTTTGAAAACATGCCTCGCCTGCTCCCGCGTCCATCTGGCCCGTTCCGTTGCGTGATGAACGGTTTGCCAGCGATATTTGTCAGCCTTCCTTGGGTTTTAGGCGGGCTGTACCTGTGGCGCAATATCACCAAAGGATGAGCCGGTGCAGCATTGCCAGCCGGCAGGCATCTGCGGCCTCAAAGCCCGGCGCTGGATTTTCCCCCGCCAATCGCCTATCACCCGCTGGCCTGCCGCCCCTGTCTGCTGCGGCACCAGCCTGTGAGCCCTCCATGGATGCCATTCACCTCGAAGATCTTGCCTTCTACGCCTATCACGGGCTTTACGAGGAGGAGATGCGCCTGGGCCAGAGGTTCATCGTCGACATGAGCTGCTGGCTCGATCTCGGGCCCGCCAGCCGCGAAGACGAGTATGACCTTACGGTCTGCTATGGCATGCTGGTGAAGACCATCGAAGGCGTGGTGCTAAACAACCGCTTCAATCTCATCGAGCGCCTGGCCGGGGCGATCATCGAGGCGATTCTGGCGGCCGACAGCAGGATCGAAAAGGTGCGGGTGCGGGTGCACAAGCCGGGTGCGCCTCTTCCCATTGCGCAGGGGCGCGCCAGTGTCGAGCTGGAGCGCACACGCGATCGTTAAGGCGTGCGGGCTGCCCTGCCCTTGCCGCCCGTCTGCGGGAACCTAGGTTCCACCGGGCCGTTATATCTCAAACCGGCAGGTGTTTCCCCGGACTTGCCGCTTCCCTTGAGGGAGCAGAAGGATCGGGTGCGTCTTGATGGAGATGATGATGTCTGGATTCATGCGACATGCGGCCCTTGCGCTGACGGTCCTCGCAGCTGGCACGAGCGTTGCCGCAGCAAGGCCCGACCTGCGGCAGATGACCTGCGCCGAAGCTCAGCAGACCGTGCTGCGCAATGGTGCCGTGGTCTTCACCACCGGGCCTTACACCTATGACCGTTTCGTCGCCAATCACTCCTATTGCGACCGCTGGGAAGAGGCGGTGCCGGTGACCGCCGCCACGCGCGACACGCCGCAGTGCCCTGTGGCCTACAAATGCCAGGAACCGGCCTTCAACAACCGCTTCGGCTGGGATGACTGATCTGCCTTCACACCCGTGACCGGGCAAGGCGCAGGATCAGGTCCATGTCCATGTGCCGGGCCAGATGCCCGGCCAGTTCATCCAGCACCGCGTCAATGGACGCTGTGTAGGAGACTTCCGCTGCCGCCCCGAGGCCTGACAGCCAGGCGGCGCGGAAGGCGTCTCCCGTGAACAGCCCGTGCAGATAGGTGCCGAGCACCCGGCCATCGGCACTCTGCGCCCCATCGTGCCGCAAGCCGCCTGCGCTGTCCTCAAGGCTCAGAACCGGCCTTGCACAATCCGGGCCTGAGGTCTCTCCAAGGTGGATCTCATAGCCGGAGATAGGCACGCCCGCCGGCAGGAAGGTGCCTTGTGCCTCGCGCAGCTTCTTGTCCGCCGTCAGCACCGTATGCACATCGAGGAAGCCAAGCCCCTCGACCGTGCCCGCCCGGCCCTCGATCCCGTCCGGATCGGCAATGGTGCGGCCCAGCATCTGATAGCCGCCACACAGCCCGATGATACGCCCGCCGCGCCGGTGATGGGCGGCAAGGTCGATGTCCCAGCCCTGCGCCCGCAGGAAAGCGAGATCCCCCATGGTGGATTTGGTGCCGGGCAGCAGCACCACATCCGCATCGCCCGGCAGCGGCTGGCCGGGCTGCACCAGCACCAGCGTCACCCCCGGCTCCTGCCGCAACGGGTCGAGATCATCGAAGTTGGCGATGCGGGCGAGAACCGGCACGGCGATCTTCACCGGCCCGTTGCCAAGCCCATCCTCAAGCCCCAGCGCATCTTCGGCCGGCAGCAGCCCGGCCTTTGCAAACCACGGCACCACCCCGGCAGAGGCCCAGCCCGTGCGGCGGACAATCTCTGTAAGGCCATCATCGAACAGCGACGGATCCCCCCGGAAGCGGTTGATGAAAAAGGCGCGGATACGGGCCTGCTCCTCCGGCGCCAGCACCGCATGAGTACCGACCAGCGCGGCAATCACCCCGCCCCGGTCGATATCCCCGCACAGAAGCACCGGCAGGTCAGCGGCTTGCGCAAAGCCCATGTTGGCAATGTCGCCCTGGCGCAGATTGATCTCCGCCGGGCTGCCTGCCCCTTCCACCAGCACCAGATCCGCCTCCTGCGACAGAAGGGCGAAACTTTCAAGCACCTTCGGCAGCAGCTCGGCCTTGCGCGAGCCATATTCGCGCGCCCGCATGGTGCCGAAGCGGCGGCCTTGCACGATCACCTGAGCGCCCGTATCCGTCTCCGGCTTCAGCAGCACCGGGTTCATGTGCACGGTGGCCGGCATGCGGCAGGCCATGGCCTGCAACGCCTGCGCCCGGCCAATCTCGCCGCCATCAACTGTGACAGCAGCGTTGTTCGACATGTTCTGCGGCTTGAAGGGAGCAACCGTCAGACCCTGATTGGCAAAGTGGCGGCACAGGCCCGCGACGATCAGGCTCTTGCCCACATTCGATCCCGTGCCCTGCACCATCAGGGCGGGCTTGCGCGGCAGTCCTGTCACGTCAGATCCTTTGCGAGGCGCAGGAAGTGCATGCCGCCCTGCTCGAAGCTCTCTCCGTCTTCGCGATATCCCAGGGCGAGATAAAATGTCTTCGCCGTCTGTGTGCTGTTCAGCCGTATTCGGGTGTGGCCCAAGTCCCGGACCCACGTTTCAAGCTCCCGCATCAGCGCGCGGGAGTAGCCCTTGAAGCGGTGCTCGGGATGTACGTAATTCAGATGGATCTCCCCTGCGCCAGAAGCCAGCGCAACCGCCGCGACCCCGCCTGCTCCGTCTTCAGCGATGAGGAACCCTTCAGCCTGATCCATCCAGCGGACCATGTTCTCGGCCGTCTTGTTGGCAATCCATGGCGTGTATTTGTCAGGATCGCCGCCATGATCCGCATGGCAAAGCTCGACGATGGACCGGCGCAGGCACTCCGCAACCGCTTCGGCTTCTTCCGGACGAGGACGGCGAATAACGGGCATGGTTTCTCCTAATATTCCACCCCCGCCTGCGGCTTCACGCCGGAGCGGAAGGGGTGTTTCACCTGCTCCATCTCGGTGACGAGATCGGCCACCTCGATCAGCTCATCCTTGGCGTTGCGGCCGGTGATGACGACATGCACGTCTTCCGGCTTCTCATCCTTCAGGAAGGCGACCACCTCGGCAATGTCGAGATAATCGTAGCGCAGCACGATGTTCAACTCGTCGCAGAGCACCATCCGGTAGTCACCGCTGGTGATCATCTCCTTGGCCGCATCCCAGGCTTCCTGTGCTGCAGCAATGTCACGCTGGCGGTCCTGCGTCTCCCAGGTGAAGCCCTCGCCCATGCGCTTGACGGTGACGAGATCGGCAAAGCGCTCCAGCGCCTGCGTTTCGCCCGTGTCGAGGCGGCCCTTGACGAACTGCACCACGCCGACCCGGTGGCCATGGCCGAGCGAACGGAACACCATGCCGAAGCCTGCGGTGGATTTGCCCTTGCCCTTGCCGGTGTGGACGATGGTCAGACCCTTCTCGATGGTCTTGGTGGCCATGATCTTGTCGCGCGCCGCCTTCTTCTTGCGCATCTTCTCCGCATGGCGGGCGTTCAGGTCTTCTTCGGTCTGAATCTCGGTTTCGGTGTCGGTCTCGGTCACGGCGGTCAGGCCCTCATGGCTTGGGATGTGAGCTGGCTCGAAAGGCCAGCATGGACGGAGTTGCGGCGCGGCGTCCAGAGCCCGCGCCGGATGGCTTCGTCAAAGCGCTGGAGAATGTCCTCATAGGCGGCGGGATTGGCATGGGCCAGAAACTCCCGCACGGCGGCATCCTCGATATAGGCGGTGTAAAGCTGATCGAAATGATGCTCGCCCACCGCCCTTGTCGTCGCCGCGAAAGCAAAGAGATAATCCAGCGTCGCGGCAATTTCGAAGGCGCCCTTGTAACCGTGGCGCATGACCCCGGCGATCCACTTCGGGTTCGCCGCCCGGCCCCGCACCACGCGGGAAATCTCCTCCGACAGCGCCCGCACCACCGGACGTTCGGGACGCGAATGATCCGTGTGATAGCTGACGGGCGCCTCCCCCGTCAGCGCTTCGACCGTTGCCGCAAGGCCGCCCTCGAACTGGTAGTAATCATCGCTGTCGAGCAGGTCATGCTCGCGGTTATCCTGATTGTGCAGCACCAGATCGACGCCGCGCAGGCGCGTCTCAAAGCGCTCGCGCACAGCTTCGCCTTTCGCCCCGCCGCCATAGGCATAGGAGCCCCAGGCGAGGAAGGCATCGGCGAAATCCTCCCGCTCCTGCCAGATGCCCTCATCCATCAGCGCCTGAAGACCAGCACCATAGGCGCCCGGCATGGAGCCGAACACACGGATGGAAGCCTCGGCAAAGGCATCATCCCGGGCAAGCCCTCTCGCCTGCAGTTCCGCCCGCTCGGCCCGCACCCGCGCGGCCATCGGATTGGCGCTTTCCGGCTCATCGAGCGCCGCCACCGCCCGCACGGCGCTGGTGAACAGGTCCATCTGATGCGGGAAGGCATCGCGGAAGAAACCGGAGATGCGCAGCGTCACGTCGATGCGCGGCCGGCGCAGCTCCGACAGCGGGATGATCTCGAAGCCGGTGACACGGCCCGAGCCCGGCTCCCACACCGGCCTTGCGCCGATCAGTGCCAGCGCCTGGGCAATGTCATCGCCGCCGGTGCGCATGTTGGCGGTGCCCCAGCAGGTCAGCACCAGCGCCTTCGGCCACTCGCCCTCGTCCTGAAAATAGCGCAACGCCACTTCCGCCGCCGAGGCCTGACCCAGCCGCCAGGCAATCTCGGTCGGCACGGCGCGCACATCGACCGAATAGAAATTCCGCCCCGTCGGCAGCACATCCGGCCGGCCCCGCGTCGGCGCGCCGGACGGCCCCGGCGGTACGAAACGGCCATCCAGCGCCGCCAGCACCGCCGCTGTTTCTGCGGCTCCGGAGGCGGCGACGGCAGGCAGCAAAGTGGACTCAATCTCCTGAAGAACAAAAGAGGTTACAAGCAGATCTGGACGTTTCATTTCCCCGGAGACAAGCCTGACCGCCAGCTTTTCAAGCCGCTCCACCGTGTCACCACAAGAGCGCCACAGGGCATCGGACATGCCCGCCAGAAGCTCCGGCTTCGGCCCATTCCAGGGCATTGAGAAATCGCAGGACAGCGGATCGAAGTCCGGCGCATCGGCGAGCAGATCACGCGCCAGCGCCCGGATCAGGCTTTCATCCTGCGGCCGGCTTCCACGCGGCACGCGTACCAGCGCCACCAGCAGATCATGCAACAGCCGCCCCTGCGGGCTCTCGCCCAGCACATGCAGCCCGTCGCGGATCTGCAATTCCTTGAGGTCACACAGATGCGCATCCAGCCGCGCCAGCCGTGTCGTCTCGCACATGTCCGGCGTCAGGCCGATATCCGCATCAAGCCCGTGAACGGAAGCAAGCTCCAGAATGTCCCGCGTCAGCACCTTCTGCCGGCGCGGATCGACGCCGCTCGCAAGGTAATATTCATCGAGCAGATTTTCCATTTCATTGGCAACGCCATAATTTTCGGCCCGCGTTAGCGGCGGCGTCAGGTGATCGACGATAACGGCAGAAGCCCGGCGCTTGGCCTGCATGCCCTCACCCGGATCATTGACAATGAAAGGATAGACGTTCGGCACCGGCCCCAGCACGGCTTCCGGGTAGCATTCTTCGGACAGCGCCAGCGCCTTGCCCGGCAGCCATTCCAGATTGCCGTGCTTGCCGAGATGGACGACGGCATCGATACCGGCCACCTCGCGCAGCCAGATGTAGAAGGCAAAGTAGTTGTGCGGCGGCACCAGATCCGGATCGTGATAGGTCGCCTTGGGGTCGATGTTATAGCCGCGCGCGGGCTGAATGCCGGCATAGACGCTGCCAAAGCGGGTCAGCGGCAGCTCGAAAGCGCCATCGCGCACGGCAGGGTCACCCTCCGGCCCGCCCCAGCGCGCGGTCACCTGCGCCTGCACCGCCTCTGGCAGGGACGCAAAGGCCCTGCGGTAATCTGCAAGCGCAAAGCGCACATCCACCCGGCGCCCGGTCCGCCCATGGATATCATTGGTCACCCCCGCCGTCAGATGGGCCATCAGCGTTTCGGAAGTAACCGGCGCATCAACCGGGACGTCATAACCCGCATCCCGCAGGTCCGCGATCAGCGCCGCGCAGGAGGCGGGCGTATCCAGCCCCACACCATTGGCAATGCGCCCGTCGCTATTGGGATAGTTCGCCAGCACCAGCGCCACCTTGCGCGCGGCAGCGGGCTTGCCGCCCAGCTTCGCCCAGCTTGCCGCAAGCGCTGCCACATAGGCCATGCGGCTCTCTTCGGGCCTGAAGAGCACAGGGCGGAACTGGGTGGCGGGATCAAGGATGCCTTCTTCCTTGAAGGAGACCGCCCGCGTCATCAACCGGCCGTCCAGCTCCGGCAGCACCACATGCATGGCCAGATCGCGCACGGAAAGGCCCTGCGTGCTTTCGGCCCAGCCCGCACGGGACGAAGAGGAGAACACCACCTGCAGCACCGGGCGGCCGGGAGCATCCAGCGGTGACGGCTGATGCACGCGCCCGCCACTGGACACGGCAAAGGCCGTGGCATTCAGCACCACGGCAGGCGGCAGCGCCTCGAACAGGGCCGACAGCACCGCAGCCGATTCCGCATCCTTCAGCGAGGCCACGAAGACGGGCAGCACGTTGAGCCCCTGCCCCTCCAGATGACGGCAGAGCGCCTCGGCAGGCGCCGTCTCGCCCGCCTGCACCAGCGCCCGGTAGAAGACCAGCGCCGCCACGGGCCTTGCCGGATCTGCGAAGCGGGCCGTCAGATCATCGAGCCCCGGTGCGGTGTGGCCGGGCAGGAAGATGCCCGCACGCGGCAGCGGCGCAGGCAGCGGCGGCTCCTGATCCCTGCCAATGAGATGAGCGCAAAACCTCAGCGCATTGCGGTAATTCTCTGCACCGCCTTCAATGCAGTAGCGCCACAGCCGCCGCACGGCGTCCACCGGCACGGTGGAGAGAGCGGCCAGATCCTCATCCCACTTGTCGCAGCCCGCAAAGACGGCCAACTGCAATCCGTTGCGGTTGACTTCCTCCCGCAGCCGGTCGAGCCCGTAGGACCAGTAGCCCGCTCCGCCCAGCAGGCGCAGCACAACAAGCTTTGAACCGGCCAGCGTCTTTTCCGCATAGAGATCGACGGAATAGGGATGGGTCAGCGCCAGAATGCTGGCCAGCCGCAGTGACACATCCCCGCCAAGGGAGGCATGCGCGGCGGCGAAAGCCGAGAGTTCCGTATCGGCCGCCGACAGGAACACGAGATCCGCCGGGTCCTGCGCGAGGTCCACGGCATCGCCGCCGTCATCAATTCGCCGGGTTTGACTTGCGAGGATATGCATCTGGCACGCCTTCAATAGGCTCAGACTGGGTGTGCCTATCCCCGCGTCCCGCCCCTTGCGCAACTTGCGTCAGGAGCGGGGCGGCGGGGGTCCACACCGCGAAGGGTCAGGCTGCGCGGCCTGCCTGAAGGGAAGCGAGTGCGTCCGTGACGGCGGCGAGATCCAGCCCCTTGAGGCCGATCACCACCAGCTTGCCGGGCGCCTTGGCGCCAGCGGCAAACCAGGCCTCGACACGCGGGCCAACCGCCTGCACCAGCGCAGGCGCGGCCTTGCCGGAGACCGCCACCGCGCCCTTGATGCGCAGCACGCCCTTCAGCGCCATCGCCTGCTTCACCACCGCCTCGACGTCCTTCAGCGAGGCAAACTCGGGCGCTGTGACCACGTAGCTCTCGAAATCATCGTGGTGGTGATCATGATCATCATGGTCATGGTCATGGTCATGGTCATGGTCATCATCGTGATCGTGATCATGATCGTGATCGTGATCATGATCGTGATCATCATCGTCATGATGGTGGTGATGATGATGCGCACGGCGGGCAGCCAGATCATCCTCGGCAGCAGAGGAGCGGCCCAGCAGCACGTCGATGGGCAGCGAGCCCTTTTCAGCGGCAATGATCTCCACCCCGGCGCGCACATCTTCGGCGATATGCTCGCGGATATGCTCCAGCGCGTGATCATCCACCAGATCGGCCTTGTTCAGCACCACCAGATCGGCGCAGGCGAGCTGATCGTGGAAAAGCTCTTCAACCGGATTGTCATGGTCCAGCGTTTCGTCGGCAGCGCGCTGCGCGGCAAGGGCTTCCTCGTCCAGCACGATGCGCCCTTCTGCGAGAGCTGCCGCATCCAGCACGGTGACAACACCATCCACCGTCACCCGCGTCTTGACGCTGGGCCAGGTGAAGGCCCGCACCAGCGGCTGGGGCAGCGCGAGGCCCGAGGTCTCGATGACGATGTGATCCGGCGGCGTTTCGCGGGCCAGCAGCATTTCCATCGCCGGCAGGAAATCATCGGCCACGGTGCAGCAGATGCAGCCGTTGGTCAGCTCCACCACATCATCGGCGGAACAGGACGGATCGGCACAGCCATCCAGCAGCGAGCCGTCAAAGCCCATGTCGCCGAACTCGTTGACGATCAGCGCAATGCGCCGCCCGCCCGCGTTGGTCAGGAGATTGCGGATGAGGGTCGTCTTGCCCGCGCCCAGAAAGCCGGTGACGATGGTGGCCGGGATCTTGGCCACGGCAGGGGTCTGAAAATCGGTCATAGGGAGATATCCGGTTGGGAGGAGGGCTTGAGCACGAGCGGCAGACCGGCGGCCACGAAGACCACCCGGGTGCAGACGGCAGCAAGCTCCTGATTGAGACGGCCCTGCGCATCGCGGAACTGACGCGCCATGGCGTTGTCCGGCACGATGCCGAGGCCCACTTCATTTGAAACAAAAACAACAGGCGCAGGCAGATTGGGCACAAGCGCGCAAAGCGCCTGCGTGGCAGCGGCAAGGTCTGCTTCGGCCATCATCAGATTGGTGAGCCAGAGCGTCAGGCAATCGACCAGCAGAGCCCGGCCGGGAACGGCTTCGCGCCGGAGCACGTCCGTCAGATCCGCGCCGATGCCGGCCTTGTCCTCGATGGTGCGCCAGTCCGCCCCGCGCCGGGCACGGTGCAGGCCGATGCGGGCTTCCATTTCCCCGTCCCATGCGGCGGAGGTCGCCACATAGACAGGCTCAAGCCCGCTTCCGAGGATCAGCTGCTCTGCGTATCTGCTCTTGCCGGAGCGTGCCCCCCCCGTCACCAGAACGGAAGATGCGGCCCCCTGCCCTTCAGCCTGCGCCATGGGTCAGCCGCAGGCTTGCGGCATGGCAGCGTCGGGCTCTCTTGCGGACGCGCGGGCGCAATGCGCCCTGCCATCCGCCCAGTCTGGGGGAGTAGAAATCATGTCAGGTCCTCCGGTCCGCCCACCCGGCGGCCTTGGGGTTGCACCACATCAGGCCGGTCTCCTGGCTCGCGGGTCTTCACCTTGCCGCGCCTTCCCGCAAGGGCTGGCCTTGCAGTGGCATGAGGCGGCAAGATTCTCCGCTGACAGTTGCGGGGGCAGCTGCGGCTTTGGAGCCCCGGATTGAGTCGCTCCGCACCGCATTCCCGTTTCATCCCCTTGGGCTTGGCCCGCCGGGGAACCTGATCCTCTCCTTGTAACGGCTTGGCGGCACCGCAGCAAGGACGCCCTTTGGGCACCTCTGCGGCGCAATCGCCGCCCCTGCATCCCGGGCAATGGGTGCAAGGACCGGCACGGATGGGTTATCCACTGGCCCAAGCCGTTGAAAGACCGCAGATTTCTGCCAAAGCCACCCCTGTGGAAAACTTTCTTGAAGAAAGGGCTTGGCAAATGCTCAAGGCCTTTGTTATACGCCTCTCACCGACGGCGGCGCACACAGCCGCCACCGCAAAGGGCACTGCCCTTCTGGTGATCCGCGATAGCTCAGTTGGTAGAGCGTTCGACTGTTAATCGAATGGTCGCAGGTTCGAGTCCTGCTCGCGGAGCCAACCTTCTCTCTTCCCTGGATAAAATGTCAAACTTGCCCGCAACGGCAGGGCTTTTTGCGTTTGCGCGGCAGACTGCGCCTCACGCGGGCCTGCGGTAGAGCAGCCAGAGGAAATACGGCCCGCCGATGAAGGAGGCGAGGATGCCGGCGGGGATCTCGTAAGGAAAATCGAGCGTGCGGCCCAGCCAGTCGGCGCTGACCATCAGCGCTGCGCCGATGGCAGCAGCACAGACGATCCGCAGCAGCGCACGCCCCGGCGCCACAGAGGCTGCAATATGGGGCGCGATGAGGCCGATGAAGCTCAACGGACCGGTGATCAGCGTGGCGGCAGCCGTCAGCAGGGCCGAGAACGCCAGAAGCACTGTACGCGAGCGGCGGGGCGAAAGGCCCAGCGCGCGGGCTGTGGTATCGCCCAGCGGCAGAATGTCGAGCCAGCGCCCCATCAGCGGCAGCACCAGCAGCACAACGAGCAGAATGCCCAGCGCGGCAAGGGCCGTCAGTCCGGCGGCACGGTAGGTCGGGCCCATGGACCAGGCCAGCACGAAGACCGCACGCGGATCACCGCTGGCCAGAATGAAGGATATGAGCGCGGCGGCAAACGTGCCGATGGCAACACCGGCCAGCAGCACCGGCCCCGGTGCGTGGCCGGACTTGCGGGTAATGACCAGCACGAAGAGGAAGGCGAACACCGCCCCGCCCGCTCCGCCCCCCAGCAGCAGAAGCGGCGAGAAGGAACCGGTCAAAAGCAGCGCCCCGGTGATGCCGAGCCCTGCCCCGGAACTGACGCCCAGCCCTTCGGGACTGGCGAGCGGATTGCCGGTCATCGCCTGAATGAGACCTCCGGCCAGCGCCAGCATCGCCCCGGCAGCGGCTGCGGCCAGCACCCGCGGCCAGCGCCCAGCCATCAGTTCTCCGGCGGAGAGGCCACCGGGATGCAGCTGGCTGGTGAGGGAAAAGACCGTGAGCGCGGCAAGACAGGCCAGAGCCAGCAGCAGGACGAGGCGCTGACGGCTGGCGGCCGGAACGGATGGCGCCGGCAGGTGTGAACCGCCGATGCGCGTGCTCGCAGGCATGCGGCGCAGCAGCACCAGCAGCAGAACGGCCCCGGCCATGGCCGTGGCTGTTCCCGTGGGCACTTCGGCAATCACGCCGGACAGCGCCAGCACGATGCTGTCGGCAAGCAGCAGCAGCGCCGCGCCGATGATGGGCGCAGAGACAAAACGCCCGGCAAAACTCCGGACACCGGTCAGCGTTGCCAGATGCGGCGCGGCAAGGCCAACGAAGGCAATCACCCCCACGCGCACCACCACCAGCGCGGAGAGACAGCAGGCCAGCGACAGGGCAACAAGCCGGATCGTGCGGATGGAGAGGCCCAGGCTGCGGGCGCTGGCATCATCGAGCCCGGCAACCGTCAGCGGCCTGAGCAGCAGCGCCAGCAGCGGTACGCAGACCGCAAGCCTGACGGACAGGGCAGAGGCATCGGAAAAATCATTCTGCACCAGCGAGCCGCTGGCCCAGATGAAGACCGAGCGCAGATATTCATGCTGGAACAGGGCCAGCACAACGGAAGCCGATCCGGCAAAGAAGCTGACGATCATGCCGCACAAGAGCAGGGTCACCGGCGAAAAACCGTGCCGGGAGGCAAGCATCCCCACCAGCGCCAGCGCCGCAAAGCCGCCCGCCAGCCCCGCCGCCTCGCGCTGCCACATGGCGAGCGCGGGCACGAGCAGCGTTGCCGCCATGATGCCAAGCTGCGCACCGGAAAGAAGGCCGAGGGTTGCCGGTTCCGCCAGCGGGTTCTTCAGCACCTGCTGAAACACCACTCCCGCCAGCGCCAGCGCGGCCCCGGCCAGCGCTGCCACGGCAAGGCGCGGCACCAGCGCATAATGCAGATAGATTTCCCCGAAGACAGCCGGGTCCGGATCAAGCAGCGCCGCGCTCAGCGCAGACAGGGGCACATGGGCACTGTAGGCCACAAGGGTCAGGACGGCGGCAGGCACCAGCAGCGCCGCAAGAAGCAAGGGAAGACGAAGCGTCATGAGGTCTGCAGGGCCTTGGTGAGAATACCGGCAAAACGCAGGGCGGACGGCAAAGCTCCGAAGACCCAGACCGGTGGAATGCTGACAACGCGCCCTGCCCGCACCGCCGGGATGGCCCGCCACAACCCGCTGGCGGCGAGCGCTTCCGGCGGACCAGGCTCGATGATGACGATGCGTGCTTCCGGGTTGGCGGCAATCGCGTCGAGGCCTGCGGTCGAGAAGCCCCAATGACTGCCGCTGTGCTGCCAGGCGGATGGCAGGCCCAGACGGTCCAGCACGTCATGAAAGAGACTGCCGGGGCCGTAGATATCGGCGAGCCGGTCACTGGCGAATTTCAGGATCAGCAGAGGGCGGCCATCATAGGACTGAAGCTCGTTCCGCAAGGCTGTGAACTGGAACTCGGCCTGTTCCAGATAGGCGCGCCCCGCTTCCTGAAGCTGCAGGCGGGCGGCAATCGCCTCAAGTCCCTCTTCAGCCCGTTTCAGCGGCTGGCGCTCCGGCGTGTAAAGCGGCAGGGACAGCACGGGCGCCACAGGCTCCAGCATGGCCGCCGGAACGCCATAGCCGGTCTGGGTGACAATCAGGTCCGGCCGGAAGGCCCGCAGCAGTTCCATGTTGGGCCAGGAGCGCAGGCCCAGATCGATGGTGCCCTCCGCCAGCGCCGGGCTGACGACACGCACGCCATAGAGAGGAGCTTCCGCCACCGCGGCAGGCGCCACGCCCAGCGCCAGCAACGTTTCGGCCCAGGCCCAGTCCAGCACGGCGATGCGCGGCAGCTCCTCCCCTGCCCGGCCGGTCCGGCCCTGAAACGGCAGGGAGGCAAACCCAAGCAACGCGGCGGCAAATTGCCGCCGCGTCAGAGCATTCGGTCCGGAGATCATCCGCTCCGGCATTACCAGCTGTATTTCAGCGTGGCATAGACCGTGCGGCCCTCGCCCCAGTAGCAACCCGTCGTGCTGAGACAGGTGGAGACATACTTCTTGTCGAAGATGTTGCTGACATTGAGCGAGGTCTTCAGCCCGGCGAGCTTCGGATCCACCTTGCCGAAGTCATAGCGCAGCGCCGCATCAAACAGGGTGTAGTCCGGCACATCGAAGGCGTTGGCGTTGTCGCCAAAGGTCTGCCCCATGTAGCGGGCGCCGCCGCCGAAGCTGAGCCCACCCCAGGCCTGATCGGACTGGACGGTGTAGTCCAGCCAGAGCGATGCCTGGTGCTCGGGCACGAAGGCCAGACGCTTGCCCTTGTTGCTGGTGCCGCTGGAGGTGGCATTGTCGCGGGTGATCTCGCTGTCCGTATAGGCATAGGACCCCGTGAGCGAAAGGCCGGAGGCGAGTTCGGCCTTGCCTTCCAGCTCGATGCCGCGCATGCGCACCTCACCGGTCTGCACGCGGAAGCTCGTGTTCACCGGATCGGGCGTGAGCACGTTCTGCTGCGTCAGCTGATAGGCCGACAGGGTGATGAAGCTGTTCATGCCAGTGGGCTGGAACTTGATACCAGCCTCGAACTGCTCGCCCGTGGTCGGATTGAACGGCGAACCGCTGCGGTCCGTGCCGCTTGCCGGGTTGAACGAGGTGGAGTAGCTGGCATAGGGCGACAGGCCATTGTCGAAATTGTAGACGAGGCCCGCCCGCCAGGTGAACTTGCCGTCCTGCTGGTTCACCGGGGTGTTGGTTGTGGCTGTCCGGGTGCGCGTGTCAGTGTTGGCCCAGTCATAGCGCCCGCCAAGCGACAGGACGAAGTTGTTCCACTCGATCTGGTCCTGCGCATAAAGCCCTGCCTGCGAGCGCTGCTGGTCGATCCAGGTCGCCGTCGCAGGGCGGGAGATGCTGGTTGCCCCATAGACCGGATTATAGGCGTTGAAGGGCGTATAGATCACCGAAAGCGCCGATTCTTCAAACGAGCTGTCCTCGAAGGAGTAATCGAAGCCGAACAGCATCGTGTGCTTCGCACTGCCGGTGCTGAACCGCGCAATGGCGTTGTTGTCCACCGTGAAGAGGTTCGAGGTTTCCGGGAAGGCCCAGGCATAGCGCAGCAGCGAGGATGGGTTGCAGCTGGCCGCAGACAGGCAGAAGGCCTGCACGCGCTGTGTATCGGTATCGACGAAGCCATAGCGCAGGTTCTGCCTGAACGACCATGTGTCGTTGAACTCATGGCTGAATTCATAGCCGATGAAGGCCTGCTCGTTTTCGAACTTGTCATAGCCCGGTTCGCCGACGAAGGCGTTGCGCGGCAGGGCGGAATAGGTGCCGGTGTAGAGCGTGCCATTGGCAGGCAGAGCCGGAGCACCGCCGCCGCCGGGGGAGTCGATCTTCTGGTATTCGCCCAGGACCGTCAGTGTCGTGGCATCGAACAGCTTGAAGGTGAAGGACGGGGCGATGTAGCCCTTCTTCTCTTCCACGTGGTCATACTGGGTGTCGCTGAGGCGCCCCACGCCGACGATGCGGTAGAGGATGGCACCGTCCTGATCCAGCTTTCCGCCAAAATCGAAAGCGGTCTGGAACCGGTTGTGGCTGCCATATTGCAGCTCGACCTCCCGGATTTCCTCGTTCCGGGGCCGCTTGCTGACCATGTTCAACATGCCGCCGGGCTGGCCCTGACCATAGAGAACCGACGCTGGCCCCTTCAGCACTTCGGCGCGCTCCAGCCCATAGGGCTCGATCCTCGGCTGCGAATAGCCGCGAGCACCGAAGGGAAGGCGCAGGCCGTCCTTGTAGCGCCCCGGCGTGAAGCCGCGCACCGTCAGCCAGTCGTGGCGCACATCCGTATCGGCGTACTGAGCGACAACGCCCGGCGTGTAGCGCATCGCCTGCGTGATGGTCGCAGCGCCCTTCTCCGCCATCTCGTCACGGGTCACGACATTGACGGCTTGCGGCGTGTCCCTGAGTGACGTTCCGGTCTTGGTCGCCGTCGCGCTCTGGGTGGCGACGATGCCATTCACCGGGCCCCAGGCGTTTTCGCCCTCGATGGTCACCGTCTGCAGCTGCGTCGCGCCATCCACCGTGGCGCCCGTGGCAGCGGCTGCGGCCGGATCAACAATGGTCACCGTGTTGGCGGCGGTAAAGCGGTAGGACAGGCCGGTTCCAGCCAAAATCCGGTTGAGCGCTTCGGAGGGCGTCAGCGTGCCGGAAACGCCGGGCGACGTCTTGCCCTGCACGAGAGCTGCCGGATAGAGCACCTGCAGATTGGACCGGTCGCCAAAACGGGAGATAGCCGTGCCCAGCGGGCCTGCCGGAACGGAGTAACTGACAGTGGCCGCCTCCTGCGCCGCTGCCGGGCCGGTGTAGATCACACTTGCGGTGAAAACCGCCGTTGACGCCAGAAGCGCCAACCCCAAACCGCTCATCCGCGCTGCCCGCGCCCCGGATGCCCTTTGCCCAAACTGCTTTGCCATGACCCCTGTCCAACTCTTGCATTTGCATTTTGTCCGGGCGCGAACGCACCCGTCTGATGCAAGGACGGTTTCAAAGGCCAGACACCTCACCCCCAAAGTGGAAAATAATTATCAGGTTTCTTTTCCCGCTGTGTCCACCCGGTCAGACCGGGTGCAACACGACCAGCCAGGGCGAGATCTGAAAGCTTCTCACCGGCAGCGTCTGGCGGATCGCCTCCAGAACGCCGTCCGGATTGCGGATGTCGAAGATGCCGCTGACACGCATGTTCAGAAGGCGGCTGTCCGTCACCCGGATCGTGCCGGACCGGTAGCGGTTGACATCCGCCAGCACTTGCCGCAGCGGCCTGTCCTCAAAAATCAGCTTGCCGCGCCGCCAGGCGATTTCCGCTTCCATGTCGACGGGACGGATCTGGCCCAGATGCACATCGTCATAGGTGACAAGCTCGCCTGCCTTCACGACGGTATCCGACTTGTCCGGCCCAACCACCGAAACGGCGCTTTCCTCCACCGAAACCGTGACGGCCCCGCCCCATTCATGAACAACGAAACGGGTGCCCAGCGCGGTTGTGGAACCGGCGGCCGCCAGCACGGTAAAGGGGCGGCCGGGATCTTTGGCCACATCGAAGAAGGCGCGCCCGCGCAGCAGGCGGATGCTGCGAAGGGTATCGCTGAAATCCAGGGCAATGGCGGTGTCGGCATCAAGGTCCACCCGGCTGCCGTCCTCAAGCATCAGGCTTCGCTGCTCACCGGTGCCAGTGAAATGATCGCTTGTCAGGAAATCCGGCGGGCCGGCAACCGCCACCACACCGGCGGCAGCCAGCGCTGCGGCACCAGCGGACAGGAACGCACGGCGCGAGGCAAAGCCCTTCCGGGCGGAGGGCGGAACCATGGCTCCGGACAGGTCCAAGGCCTCGCGCGGATCCGCTATCCGGCCGAGATCCTGCCAGATGCCGCCGAGCCGCGCATATTCGGCCCGGTTCAGCGGATCGGCGGCCATCCAGCTTGCATGGCCGGCGCGGTCCCCCTCTCCCGCATCACCTGAGTTGAGACGGACGAACCAGCTCAGAGCCTCATCGCGAGCTCTCTGCTGTCTGTCTGTATTCGTTGAACCCATCATGGCCACCGGCTGTTTCCCCGTGCGCGGCCGCACGGCACGCCCTTGCGCGCATATCCTTCCCATAGACGGATTCGGTAGCGTCTCACCTCACCCATATCGCGCATCTTTTTGCCGGATTCAGTCAATGAGTGTACCCATCCGGTCGCGCAGATGCGCGAGCGCCTTCATGACCAGCTTCTCGACAGCGCTTTTCGTGATGCCCAGTTCAGCGGCAATCTGCGTGTGCGTCAGACCATCGAACTTGTGCATCAGGAGCACCTGTTTCTGGCGCGGCGGCAGCTCGGCGATGGCTTCCTGCAGGCGCACGAGGCGCTGGCGGTAGTCGGTGATCTGCTCCGGCGAGGCGCTGTCATCCACGGCAGCGGCCAGTTCCTCGCTGGGCGCGTAGCCCACCGCAGAGCGCTGCCCGCGCAGCCGGTCGGTTGCAACATTGTTCGCCATGCGGAAGAGATAGGACCGCGGATTGCGGATGTCGCTCTCGGCGGGAATCGCTTCAAGCCGCAGATAGGTATCCTGCATCACATCCTGCGGATCGAGATCACGGCCGAAGCGGCGCGAGAGATGGCGCGACAGCTCCGTGTAACTGGACACGAAGCAGTCAAGCATACTCTTCTTCTTGTCTTCGGCCATGCAGGAACCAATCGGGGCAGGAACCAGTCAGGAGCTTCGCCGCTCACGCACAGGCCCGAACGGACAGAAATCTCTCACGGCAGCATGCGGGATGAAGCCCGACGCCGCCGTGTCCCGTCTTTAGCAAAAGTCTACTTTAAAAATCCAGTTTTATAAGCAGCTGCATGGGGACTGTTGAACAGACCTGCGGGGAAAGTCCGCATGACGGGTGTTTCAGCCCCTTCAGCCATCTTTCCGCTGCGTTTCTGCCCCCTGCCCTGCGGCCTGCAGGATCCGCGCGCGCAGCCAGCGCAGGGCCGGGTCCCTGTCGCGGCTCTTGTGCCAGATCTGAACGTAGGGCACGGGCGGCAGCGGAATGGGCGCCGGCAGAATGATCAGATGATCGTCCAGAACAAGGTCCCGCAGGCTGCCTCTGGCGACCGTGAGAATGAGGTCCGTACCCGCGATCAGCTCCGGTGCGACGCCCCAGTGCGGCAGCACCAGCGCCAGCCGGCGGGTGTGGCCGGAACGGGCCAGCGTTTCGTCCACCTCGTTGATGGTGTCATCACGCATGGCGACCATGGCATGAGGCCGCGAGAAATATGCCGCAGCATCTAACGGCTTTCCCTCCAGCGTCCGCCGGTCCAGCAGGCAGGCATAGTCATCGTTGATGATCAGCTCCGACCTGACCTGCGGCGGCAGAACGGGAAACACCCCGAGCCCGAGATCCAGATCACCATCGCAGACACCAGCCGCCATGGCTTCACGGCTGAACTGGCTGATCGCAAGATCGATGCCCGGCGCATGCTGCCGCAGATCGCGCACCAGATGCGGCAGCAGCATGGCCCCGCCATAATCCGACATGGACAGGCGGAACCGGTGGCGGGTGCCTTGCGGGTCGAAACCCTGCGGCCCCAGCACGCCGCGCACCCCGGCCAGCGCATCGGCCAGCGGCTGGGCGATTTCCAGCGCCCGGATGGTCGGAACAAGGCCGCCACCCTGGCGCACCAGCAGCGGATCCCCCAGCAGCTCCCGCAACCGCGCAAGGGCGTGGCTGACGGCGGGCTGGCTCATGTTCAGCCGGGCGGCGGCGCGCGAAACATGGCGCTCCGTCAGAAGCGCATCCAGCACCACCAGAAGATTGAGATCAACCGACCTCAGATTATGCAGCTGATGCATGTCTATCCGCCTGATACGAATTTCACATTCGCAAGGACTATATCTAAACCGGGGCCGAAGTTCATCAGAAAGGACAGTCCGATGCAGTTTCCAGCCCCCTTCACCCTTCTTGGCGCCGCCCTTCTGGCAGGGGCAGTCGTCCCCTTCCAGGCCGGAGCCAATGCCGCGATGGGCCGGGCCCTCGGCCATCCGCTCTGGGCTACGGTGGTTTCCCTTGGTGTGAGCATGCTCTGCGTCATTCCGGTGATGCTGGCCATGAAGGTTCCGTTCCCCAGCCTTGGCAACCTTGCCGGACAGCCCAAATGGATCTGGACCGGCGGCCTTGCCGGGGTCATCTACATCACGGCCGCAATTCTGGTTGCACCGAAACTTGGGGCCGCCGGTTTCATGACCGCCGTGATTGCCGGGCAGCTCGCCGCCTCGCTTCTGGTCGATGCCTATGGTCTCATGGGCTTCAGCGCCCGCGATATTTCGCCCTCGCGTCTCATCGGCATCCTGCTCGTGGTGGCCGGAGTTGCGCTGATACAGGGCGCCGCTTTCCTGAAGGTCTCGCCTGTATCCGGCAGCGGAAGCTGACACAGAAGAGCGGCCGCAATCACCGGGTACTCACCTGAAGCTTAGTATGAACGCGTTCAATAAAAATTCAGTCAACACGGTTTTCCGATTGACCGCCTACCGGCCCAACTGTAAACGCGTTTAATGAACTAATTCATTAAACGCGATCAGGTAACATCATGCCAAGACCCGCAATGACTGATGAAGAGCTTGCAGCCGTTCAGGCCCGCATTCTGGCTGAAACCGCACGCATCGTTGCTGCCGAGGGCTATGCCGCCCTGTCCATGCGCAAGCTGGCCGAAGGCCTCAACCTGACGGCAGGAGCGCTCTACCGCTACTTCCCGACGAAGCAGCATCTGATGATCGCCTATTGCTCCAGTGCAATCGAGACGCTGAACGAGCGGACCTTTGCCATTCATGGCATGGACCTTCCGTCGGTCGAAATCCTGCGCAAACTGATCATGGCCTATTCAGAATTTGCCCTGGAAGATACCGACAGGTTCCGGCTCATGTTCCTTGATCTGGAGATGAGCCACCAGATGGAAATCGCCTTTGCTGACGATAAGCTGACCGGCTACGAGTTGCTGAAAGCACGGATGGCGATCGCAATGGAGGAGGGAGCCATCCGCCGCATGGATCCGGGCCATGCAACCCATCTCCTTTGGAGTGCGGTGCATGGTGCCGTCGTGCTGCTGCTCAACGTGAAGGACCTGGATCTTGGCGATCCGTGCAGCCTGATCCGTGATGCAGCCGAGATGGCCCTGCGCGGCCTTGCCCCGGACAGCGCAGGTGCCGAAACCCGCGAGACACGGGCAGCCTGACGCCATCAGGGCCTGACTGCGGCACTGCGGTCAGATCTTGTAGTACTCACGGTACCATTTCACGAATTTTGCCACGCCTTCGCGCACGCCCGTGCGGGGGCGGTAGCCGGTGAGCGTCTGCAACAGGCTGGCATCGGCCCAGGTGGCGGGCACATCACCTGCCTGCATCGGCATCAGCTTGCGCTCCGCCGTGCGGCCGGTCGCCTCCTCAATGGCGGCGATGAACTCGGTCAGCTGCACGCTTTCCGAATTGCCGATGTTGACGACGCGCCAGGGAGCGACTGGCGACAGGCTGTCGCCTTCCGGTACGGCTGCGCCCTCTTCGGGTCTCAAGGGAGCTGCATCGACCAGGAGGCGGATGCCCTCCACCAGATCCTCCACATAGGTGAAGTCCCGGCTCATGTCGCCGTAGTTATAGACCTCGATCGGATTGCCTTCGAGGATCGACTTGGTGAACTTGAACAGCGCCATGTCCGGGCGCCCCCAGGGGCCATAGACCGTGAAGAAACGGAACATGGTGATGGGCGTGCCATAGAGATGGGCATAGGAATGGGCCATCACCTCGCAGGCCTTTTTCGTAGCCGCATAGAATGACATCTGGTGATCGGCCTTCACCGTCTCCTGAAACGGCATGTCCGTGTTGGCGCCATAGGCCGAAGAGGTGGAGGCAATCAGCAGGTGCTGCGGCGGAAAGGCTCTCGCGGCTTCCAGCATCTCGAATGTGCCGGCAATGTTGCTGTCGAGATAGGAGCGCGGCGCCTCGATGGAGTAACGCACACCCGCCTGGGCGGCCAGATGCACGACAACATCCGGGCGGTTGGCCTCGAACAGCGAGCGCACCAGGTCCCCATCCTCGACGCGGCCTGTGACGGCGGTGAAGTGCTCGTTCTGCAGCAGCATCTGGTGACGGCGCTCCTTGAGCCGCACGTCGTAGTAATCCGTCATGGCATCGAGGCCGATAACGCGGAACCCCTCTTCCAGCAGCCGGGTGCAGAGAAAATATCCGATGAAGCCGGCCGAACCCGTCACGAGCGCAGTACGCATGATTGAAACCCTTTGAAGAAAAAGCTGAAAGCAGCAGCAAAATATGCAGCGCCGGAGCCGTCATAGCATCCGGACAGCCCAGAGCCAAGGATTAGCACCGCCGGACCGGCCAGTCCAAAAGCAGAAAGCGCCAGCCTTGCAGCCAGCGCTTTCCGTAGTGTTCAATTCCCTTGCCCGGTCAGGCGACGGCGCGGGCCAGCGCGCAGCGCGACCACAGGGCATTCAGCGCGCCGACCAGATGGTCGATATCGGCATCCGAATGGAACGGCGTCGGCGTGATGCGCAGCCGCTCGGTGCCCTTCGGCACGGTCGGGTAATTGATCGGCTGGACATAGATGCCGTAGTTGTCGAGCAGGATGTCCGAGATCCACTTGCACTTGGACGCATTGCCCACCATCACCGGAACGATGTGGCTGGGATTGTCCATATGCGGGATGCCGCGGCGGTCCAGCAGGCTGCGCAGACGGGCCACGCGGTCCTGATGCGCCTCACGCTCGGCCGTGCTCTGCTTCAGATGACGGATCGAAGCCGTGGCGCCAGCGGCCAGTGACGGCGGCAGCGCGGTGGTGAAGATGAAGCCCGAAGCGAAGGAGCGCACGAAGTCGCAGAGCTGGCGCGAGCCGGTGATATAACCACCCATCACGCCAAAGGCCTTGCCAAGCGTGCCTTCGATCACCGTCAGACGGTCCATCAGACCTTCGCGCTCGGCAATGCCGCCGCCGCGCGGGCCGTAGAGACCGACCGCATGCACCTCATCCAGATAGGTCATCGCGCCATAGCGTTCGGCCACGTCGCAGATTTCCTTGATGGGGGCGATGTCGCCGTCCATCGAATAGACGCTCTCGAAGGCAACGAGCTTGGGAGCCGCCGGATCATCGGCGGCAAGCTTGCGCTCCAGATCTTCCGGGCTGTTGTGCTTCCACACGCGCTTTTCGGCGCGGCTGTGGCGGATGCCCTCGATCATCGAGGCATGGTTCAGCGCATCGGAATAAACGATGCAGCCGGGGATCTTCGAGGCCAGCGTGCCGAGGGCTGCCCAGTTGGACACATAGCCCGAGGTGAAGATGAGCGCCGATTCCTTGCCATGCAGATCCGCGAGCTCATGCTCAAGCTGGACATGGTAGTGGTTGGTGCCCGAGATGTTGCGTGTGCCGCCAGCGCCCGCGCCGCAGCTGTCGATCGCATCCTTCATGGCGGCAACCACATCCGGATGCTGGCCCATGCCAAGATAATCGTTGGAGCACCACACGGTCACTTCGTGGGTGGAGCCATCTTCGCGGAAACGGGTCGCCTTGGGAAACTCGCCTGAATGACGCTTCAGATCAGCGAATACGCGATAGTTGCCGTCCTCCCGCAAGCCGTCCAGCGCCTGCGCAAAGAAGCTCTCGAAGTCCATGGCGTATTCCCTCTTCTTCTCAAGCAGACGCATTCCACGTCCGCCATTGGCGTCCTGCAAGCCCTTGTGTCCGGAGCCGGTCATCATCTGGCCAGCCCTCCCAGGCGGATCTGATAAGGGGAAGTTGCCCCGCCCCACTCACGCGTCCTGTGATCCGAAGCCTGACAGCCTCGAGACCTTGCACCATGTAGCGCAAGGTAGCGCCCTAACACATAGTTTAAAATGCCGCAGGCTGTCATTATTCTAATTCCGGGTTACAGAATTCTTTTTAGGAGAAGAGCCCGGCCGGTCAACTCTGAGACACCTGCCCCGCCGCCCTCTCTTCCGGCGATTGTTCCGGAACCTTAGCCTCCCGCCCGCGTTAACACTTTGATCTGGGACAAGCCGGGCATCACGGCAAGTTGATGCTCACGTCTTTTCCCGGCCAGAAATAACAGCACCGCTGAAAACAGGAGCAAAATCAAGGAACTGAGCCAGACCGGAAGCATGAAGCCCCGGCTGCAGCCAATCAGGAAAGATCAGAAACCACGTCATTTTGTGATTCGGATAACATCTATCTTAAGGGAAATGGCGTAATAATGGCTGCATCACAGCAACCGGATGAGCAAGGCACCTGTCAAAAAGACGAGGTGTACTTCAGACCTTAAAAAAACCGGTGCCGTGATCTGTGTTCAGACGTGACTGTCATGCCGAGGGAGGCAAAAATGACGCATCGTCTCATGAAGAAAGCCATCATTCCGGCAGTTGCCATCATGCTTTCTGCCGCCCCGCTCGCGCTTGCCGCCCCCAAGTCGGAACGGCATCTGCTGCCCGAGGATAACCTCTCCGTCACGCTCGCCAGCCTTGGCGCCGGGCCTGCGGCCGGTGAGGACACGTCCATCTGGGTTGGACCGGTCGACATTCAGGGCCGCAAGGTCATCTGGGTCGAACTGATCGACTCCGAGGGCGAAGTCATCTACGCGTCAGAAGTCGCGCAGAACGAAACCCATCTCCTTCCCGATGGCCGCGCCATCGTCGTGAGCCCGCTCAATGCGCCGGAAGGCACGCTTGCCGTGGCCAAGGACGAATCGCGTGTCCCTTCGGAAACCGGCCAGATGATCACCCGCCGCGTGGTGGATGATGAGGAAGGCAAGACTGCCGTCGAGCTGGTCCAGACCCCGCCGCAGCAGCCGTCCATTCTGCTGCAGCTGGCAAAGGCCGGCGAATCCGTGTGGCACGGCATCGTTGCCTTCTTCCAGGGCGCAGCCGACTCGGTCCGCGTTGCCTGGAACTGGATCGTGGATACGGTTGCCGTCTGAGCTGACAGAGTCTGTGGCCCTGCCGGATCCTCTCCGGCAGGCAGCATGATCAGAACAGCGGCGGCTTGGGCCGCGGGGCGGGCACGGTGCCCATTGCGCCCTCAGCTTGTTCGCCGGTGCCTGCCGCGCCGCCGCCGAGTGTGTCTGCGCCCTCTTCCACCACAGTGACCGGGGGACCGGAATAGCCGGCCGGAGGCGGCACGGTGGAGGTCTGGCGGCAGTCGGTCAGCCACACGTCATAGACAGCATGCTCAACGCCATGCAGACCCGGGCTTGCGGCAAACATCCAGCCGGAAAAGATCCGCTGGATCTCGTTGTTCAGCGTCACTTCATCCACCTGCACGAAGGCCGTGGTCAGTGGATTTTCGGTCTGCGGCCGGGTGTGACAGACGCGCGGCGTCACCTGAAGCGCGCCGAACTGCACCGTCTCGCCGATATAGACATCAAAAGACGTGATGCGGCCGGTGATCTTGTCGAGCCCGGAGAAGACAGCCACCGGGTTCTCGATGACATCCGCGCGGGCGGGCACAGCGGCAAGGGCGCAGACAAGGGCGCCAGCAAGGGCTGTGCCGAAGACCGGCCTGCTCTTCATCCTGTTGATTTGCCGCATGATTGTCCCTGGCAAGTCCCTGAGTTTGGCGGGCGTAACACCCGATTGCGGCTGCCGGAAGGCAAGCCCTTGCGCGGCAACGGTTTCAGCCGCCGCGCAAGACTGTTTATCAGCCCAGCGACGCCAGACGGCTGACGGCCGTCTGCACCTGCGTCTTGCGGGCGGAAAGCTCGGCCAGCTTCTCGCGCTCGCCCTCGACAACCTCTTCCTTTGCCTTCTCGACAAAGGCCGGGTTGGAGAGCTTCTTCTCGATGCGGCCGATCTCGTCCTCGAGCTTGCCGAGCTCCTTGGCAAGACGCGCCTTTTCGGCCCCCAGATCAATCACACCGGCCAGCGGCAGGCAGACCGTGGCATCGCCGACGATGATCTGAGCGGCGCCCTTCGGCAGCTCGTCTGCCAGCGTCAGGCTTTCGGCGCGGGCAAGGCGCAGGATGGCGGCCTCGTGGGTCTTCACCCTCGCAACCGTCACATCGCCTGCACCGACCATCACCACCGGGATCTGCGCACCAGCCGGAACGTTCATTTCCGAGCGCACGGAGCGGACTTCGGAGATGAGGCCGACGAGCCAGTTGATCTCTTCAGCCGCCGCCGCATCGGCCAGCGCGGGAGCCGGCCAGCGGGTCAGCATCAGGATCTGGTCCGGTGCGCCGGTTTCCTCGCCGAGACGCGCCCACAGCTCTTCGGTCAGGAAGGGCATGAAGGGGTGGAGGATCTTCAGGATCTCGTCCAGCGTCCAGGCTGCGGTCGCGCGGATTTCCGCCTTGGCGGCTTCATCCGTGCCGTTGAACACGGGCTTGGCCAGCTCCAGGAACCAGTCGCAATAGGTGTTCCAGACGAAACGGTACACGCCATTGGCCGCATCGTTGAAGCGGTAGGCCTCCAGCGCCTCGCGCACTTCCTCGGCGCAGCGGCCGACTTCCGTGGCGATCCAGCGGTTGAGCGTATGGGTGGCGCGTGCCGGATCGAACCCGGCGACGCGCTTGCAGCCGTTCATCTCGGCAAAGCGGGCCGCATTCCACAGCTTGGTGGCAAAGTTGCGGTAGCCGCCGACACGGCTGGTGGCCAGCTTGATGTCACGGCCCTGCGCTGCCATGGCCGCCAGCGTGAAGCGCAGCGCATCGGCGCCGAACTCGTCGATCAGCTGCAGCGGGTCGATGACATTGCCCTTGGACTTCGACATCTTCTGCCCCTTCTCGTCACGGACGAGGGCATGGATGTAGACGGTCTCGAAAGGCTCGGTCTTCATGAAGTGCAGCGACATCATCATCATGCGGGCGACCCAGAAGAAGATGATGTCGAAGCCGGTGATCAGCACTGACGTCGGGAAGTAGCGGGCCAGTTCCGGCGTCTTGTCCGGCCAGCCGAGCGTCGAGAATGGCCACAGCGCAGACGAGAACCAGGTGTCGAGCACGTCCTCGTCGCGGTAGAGCAGAACGCTCTCCCCTGCCCCGGCTTCCCAGGCGGCCAGCGCCTGTTCCATGGCCGCCATTTCAACAGGCTTGCCATAGTGGGCCGCGGCCGCCTTCAGCGCTTCGGCTTCCGTCTTCTCGACGAAGATCTTGCCATCGGGACCATACCAGGCCGGGATCTGATGACCCCACCACAGCTGGCGCGAAATGCACCAGGGCTGGATGTTCTCCATCCACTCGTAATAGGTCTTGTCCCAGTTGGACGGCACGAACTTGGTGCGGCCCTCGCGGACGGAGGCAATCGCAGGCTTGGCCAGCGTCGCGGCATCCACATACCACTGATCGGTCAGCATCGGCTCGATCGGTACGCCGCCACGGTCGCCATGCGGCACCATGTGGGTGTGATCCTCGATGCGGTCCAGAAGCCCCTGCTCTTCCATCTGCGCGACAAGCGCCTTGCGCACGGCAAAACGGTCCTGCCCGTGGAAGGCGGCAACAGTCGCATCCAGCATTCCGGACGCCGGAACGCCGGCAAGGAACTCGGCATTCTCGGAAAGAATGACGCGTGCCTCGCGGTCGAGAACCGAAATCATCGGCAGGTCGTGGCGCTTGCCGACCTCGAAATCGTTGAAGTCATGCGCCGGGGTGATCTTGACCGCGCCGGACCCGGCGGTGGGATCGGCATAGTCATCACCCACGATCGGCACGCGGCGGCCGACCAGCGGCAGGATGATGTGCTTGCCGATCAGGTCCTTGTAGCGCGGATCTTCCGGGTTCACGGCAACGGCGGTGTCGCCCAGCATGGTTTCCGGACGGGTGGTGGCCACAACGATGTAATCGCGGGTCTCATATTCCGTCGCATTGCCTTCGTCATCGAAGGCCACCGGATGCTGATAGGTGGCACCGCCTTCCAGCGGATAGCGGAAGTGCCAGAGATTGCCTTTGATCTCCTGCTGCACGACTTCCAGGTCGGAAATCGCGGTCAGCAGCTTCGGGTCCCAGTTGACGAGGCGCTTGTCCTTGTAGATCAGGCCGTCGCGGAAGAGCGACACGAAGACTTCCAGAACGGCAGCCGACAGGCCCTCATCCATGGTGAAGCGCTCGCGGTCCCAGTCACAGGATGCGCCAAGGCGCTTCAGCTGGTTGAAGATCATGCCGCCGGATTCGCCCTTCCAGCTCCAGACGCGCTCGATGAAGGCGTCACGGCCCATGTCGCGGCGCGACGGCTCCTTGCGCTCGGCCAGCTGGCGCTCCACCACCATCTGGGTGGCAATGCCTGCGTGATCCATGCCCGGCTGCCACAGCACGTCCTTGCCGCGCATGCGCTCGAAGCGGATGAGGATGTCCTGCAGCGTGTTGTTGAGCGCATGGCCCATGTGCAGAGAGCCCGTCACGTTCGGCGGCGGGATCACGATCGTATAGGACGGGGCGCCATCGGCGGCACCGGCACCGGCGCGCGAGGCTCCGGCCTTTTCCCACATTTCGGTGATCCGCGGCTCGACGGCCGCTGCGTCATAGGTCTTGTCAAGCATGAGGGCTTCTCGGGACTTTCCGTTATCTGGGCCTGTGTAAATCGGATGGCGGGCAGCGAGTCAACATCCTGAGCGGAATGGGGCCTGAAGAGAGGCAGAAATGGCAACGCCGCCCGCAGGCGGCGTTCCGGTCATGCATGGCACATAACAAGCCGCCGCAGATCAGCGCTTGCGTACCACGCGTTCGATTTCCTGGCGAACGAGACGTTCCACCATGACAGGCAGGTTCTGATCCAGCCAGCTCTTCAACATCGGGCGCAGCATCTCCTTCACCAGATCCTCCAGCGTGCGGGCATTGGCCGACAGGATGGTGCTGGACAGGTTCTCGAAAGCGGCACTGACGGCTGCTCCCGCCATGTCCGAGACAAGCGGCGTCTCCTCGTCCAGCGGATCGAGATTGTCCATGGAAACGGGCGAAAGGCCTTCGGCAGCAGACGAGCGGGCCGGCTGCGGCGCGAGCCTTGGTGCCGGAGCAGGCTGATCCCCGTCTTCCATGAAAGCGATGTCACCGGCGTCATCGTCCATCGTATCGGGCATGCCCTCAACCATGGCGAAGGGGTCGTCTTCCTCTTCTTCCTCGACGGCCAGTTCCTCGGTCAGCTCCAGAACATCTTCATCGGCAAGGTCTTCGTCGGCTTCGAAGGCCGCGATGTCATCATCGATGGCAGCATCGCCGTCATCATCATCATCATCGCCCGCCATGTCGAACAGCTTGTCCAGGTCATCCTGCGACATGCCGGCTTCTTCTTCCTCGGGCATTTCATTGACTTGCGGCATTTCGGCTACGAGCTCCGGGGCTGCTGGTGCAGTCTTCTTGGCGGCAGGGGCTTCCTCGTCGGAAATGATCCGGCGAATGGAGGCGAGAATTTCCTCCATCGAGGGTTCCTGTGCCTGACTGGCCTTCGACATGAGTTCCCCCAGAACTGGTTACAAACGCACTGGACCGAAGTTCCAAAAGTTACGATTCGGTTAAGGATATTATGCTGAGTCGCCTGTCAACATCATAGGTCACCAGTTCAGCACAGCCAGCTTATCCCCTTTTAATAGGAAAAACTTGCCGGGTTGACCAGCCTTCTCAATGGAAAACGCGCCCCGGAAGGGCGCGTTCTCTGAATTCCTGGCGATTTAGCAAATCAGTTTCGAATCATCAGCGGCCGTCTGGCGTGTGCATGCCAAACCACTTGTCGCGAACCTTGCTGTAGTGTTCGGTGGGCTCGTAGCGGGCCACCTGCAGGTTCAGGAATTCCGCATCAAGACGGCCCATGGCGGACAGCAGCTGATAGGCGCTGACGATGCGGTTACGCTGCGCGGTCACCAGATTTGAGCGCTGCGTGATCAGCTCGCGCTGGGAATCGAGCACGTCGAGCGTGGTGCGCTGACCGACGCGCTGCTCCTCGATGACGCCCTGCAGGGCGAGCTGCTGCGCTTCCACGGCAGCCTGAGCCGCAGTGATCGAAGCCTCGGCCGCCTGATAATCGCCCCAGGCAGTGATCACGTTGGCACGGATCTGATTGCGCAGAACGTCCAGCTGGATTTCGGCCTGGCCGAGTTCTTCCTTGGCCTGACGCACGCGGGAAGACAGGGCGCCCCCCTGATAGAGCGGAACGGAGACGCGGCCAAGGACGGAGGCGGAATTGACGGTGCTGACCGACTGGGACGGCTTCCAGTCGCGGCCGATGGAGCCTTCCAGCGTGACGGTGGGCAGCTGCTCGCCTTCAATCGTCTTCACATTGAAAGCTGCCGCATCAACCTGATGCTGCGCCTGGCGCAGAAGCGGCTGATACTCTTCGCCCAAGCGGATCGCTTCTTCGACTGAACGCGGCATCAGCCTGCCGACCGGGGTCGAGGCCGAAAGGTTGCGGGCCTCGATGCCCACGACCTGCTCATAGACGGCGCGGCTGGCATTCAGGTTTGCGATGGCCGAGTTGAGGTTGGCCTGAGCTTCCGCGTGACGCGCTTCCGCCTGGGACACATCGGTGCGGGTGCCCTCACCCACCTCGAACTGATCCTTGGACGCGCGCACCTGCTCACGCAGGAACTCAACCGAGCTGCGCTGCAGGGCAACGAGCGCCGTGTCGCGGATCACATTCACATAGGCCTGTGCTGCGGACAGCAGCACATCCTGCTCGGTCGCGTTCAGGCTTTCGCGCTGTGCACGGACGAGAGCTTCGGCCTGCTTGGTCGAGTTCACCGTCCGGAAACCGCGGAACAGGGCCTGCTGAATCGACAGCGACATGGACGCATTGTTGCGGATGTTGTCGGGGCCAATTCCAGTAGAGGTACGGGTCGAGCCAACGGAGGCATTGGCCGTAATTGTCGGACGCCAGTTGGCCAGAGCTTGAGGCACACGCTCATCCGTTGCCCGCAGGGTCGCGCGGGCTGCGTTCAAGGTCGGATTGTTGGCATATGCCAGCGCCAGTGCCTCGGAAATGCTCTCAGCCTGAGCCGTGGAAGAAAGCGCGAAGGCATTGAGACCAAGCAAAGCAGCAGAAAGGGTTATACGAAAACGCACTGAAAACGCCCCTTGTATGTACGGGCCCCCACCCGTGCTGTCATTTGGCGGGGAGTATACCCAGCTGCAACGCCCTGCCTACCCCTCACCGAAAATTAAGAATCTGTTTCTGTCCGGCTGAGGCAGCGTTGCAACAGGTAACGCCATACGTAAAGCGCCCGAAAACTGCAGATTTTCAGCAGCTTCCGGGCGCGAGACTTGAACGGCGTTCAGATATGTGTGTTCTCAGAAGACGAATTCGGGGGCCTTACCGAAGCCGGGCAGAGTATGCGCGCTGGCGTTGAAGCCAAAGCGGGCACCAATCACCGACCCGGAGTTCTGATAGACACGGGCAAGGCCGGCCCCGCCACGCCCTTCGATGGCCACGAGCCGCCCGCCTTCCTTCAGCTGGCTGGCCAGTTGCTCCGGAATGAAGTCAACGGCGCCATCCAGAAGGATCACGTCATAAGGGCCTTCCGAAGCGCAGCCCTCAGCGAGCTTGCCTTCCACGACGGCGGCATTCTCAATGCCCAGGCTGACGAGGGTCTGGCTGGCGCGGGCCGCAAGCCCGGCATCCTCTTCCACCTGGACAACCGTTCCGGCGATCCCTGCGAGCACAGCGGTGCTGTAGCCGGACGCTCCGCCAACAACGAGCACAACGTCATCCGCTTTCACTTCGGCAAGCTGGATCAGTTTGCCAAGCACATGCGGCTTCAGGAGATAGCGCGGTGCCCCTGTGTCGGACACGAGCGTGTCTTCATCGATATAGGCAACCGGCTTCTTTGAACCTGCCACGAACAGCTCACGCGGGACGGATTCCATCGCGTCGAGGATCCGCAGATCCGTGACATCATTGGTTCTGAGCTGGTTATCCACCATTCGCGTGCGGGATTGCGCGTAGTCACCCATCGCGTGCCTCTTTCGATTTCTGGCGAAAGCCTCTCCAACTTTCTTGCCTGATCCATTACCGGGCGCAGGCAGGCGTGACAAGGGGCAGATCGGCGCAGCCCCCTGCCTTCTCGAGACATTCAAACCAGCCTCTTCTGCATGGGGCCGGGGCCATGATGCGCCTCACCCTGCGTTCTCCGCCGATTGCAGCCCTGCCCGCCGGCACAGATGCAACTGATCAAGGAAGGGAAAACGCAAAGAGGCCGCTTGACAGGAAAGAGGCGGTAGTCGAAAAGACGCGCCAAGGCCTCGTGGCGGAGTGGTTACGCAGCGGATTGCAAATCCGTCCACCCCGGTTCGATTCCGGGCGAGGCCTCCATCCCCCTTTACACCTCATAAAAGACAGTCAGGTTACAGCGCTCAGCCTTGCGCTTCGAGCAGAGCCGTGGCTTCGTCAGCTGTCATGGGCATACCGAGAAAGTAGCCTTGCGCCTCCGGGCAGCCAATTGCCCGCAGTGCCTCAACCTGTGCTTCCCGTTCGACGCCTTCGGCGATGACCCGCAGCTTCAGCTTCTGCCCGAGTGTCACCACGGTCTCGGCAATCCCCCGGTCGCTTTCGTCCCTGTCAATGTGGCGGACAAGGGCCTCGTCAATCTTGAGCCGGGAGACGGGGAAACGTCTGAGTGAAGCAAGGCTGGAGTGCCCTTTGCCGAAGTCGTCGATGGCGAGACCAACGCCCAGCGCGTGCAACTCGGCCATGACGGCCACCGCCCGCTCCACGTTCTGCATCAGAACGCCTTCGGTGATTTCCAGCTCCAGCAGCCCCGGCCGCAAACCTGCCTGTTTCAGGGCGCCCATGACGGTCTGGGTCCAGTCCGGATCACTGAACTGCTGCGGCGCGATGTTGATGCTGATCTTGAAGCCGGAGAACCCCTGCTCCTGCCAGAGCCGCGCCTGCTCCACGGCCTGGCCCAGAACCACGTGGCCAAGTTCACAAATCAGCCCCGCCTCCTCCATCAGCGGCACGAAATAGCGCGGCATGATGAGGCCTTCGAAGGGATTTTCCCAGCGCACCAGCCCTTCGAAACCGGTAATCCGGTTCTCCATGAGATCGACCTGCGGCTGGTAATGCAGGATGAATTCATTGTTGCGCAGCGCACGGCGTATCCCTTCAAGCATCTGAAGCTTGCAGGACGACGTCTGCCCTTCGACGGGAGAATACAGGTGAAACGTGTTCCGTCCGGCGCGTTTGGCCGTGTACATCGCGGTATCGGCACACTGTACCAGCGCGGCAGCCTCCGTCGCATCATCTGGATAGCAGGCAGCACCCATGCTGCTGGTGACGTGAAAAGACTGCCCGGCCAAATGCACCGGCAAAGACAGCTTTTCCCGCAGACCGCGCAGGAATGGGGGCAATTCCTCAGACGAGGCAATCGAACCCTCCAGGATCAGCACAAACTCATCGCCGCCAAGGCGCAGCACCTTGCCACGGTCCTGGACCTCATCGCTCAGCCTTGCTGCAATGGACAGCAGAAGCCGGTCACCGGCGGCATGGCCGAGACTGTCATTGACGGTCTTGAAATTGTCGAGATCGACAAAGACCACCGCCACACGTTCATCCGGCAGGTGCACCCTGGCCAGCGCCGCGTCGATGAAGCTCTCCAGCTGGCTGCGGTTCGGCAGGCTGGTCAGCGGATCGTGGTGGGCGAGAAAGCGTATCTTCTCCTCGGCCCGCTTGCGTTCAATGGCAATGGCTGCGATCCGGGCCGTATCGGCGATCAACCGGTCTTCCACGGGGCCCGGCACGCCCGGGGTCTGCTTGTAAATGGCGAATGTGCCGAGCACCCGATTGTCCAGCGACATGATCGGTGTGGACCAGCAGCAGCGCAGCCCGAATTTCGTGGCGAGCGGATGATAGTCAGCCCAGAGCGGGTCGGCCTGAATGTCGGCAACTGTCACGGGTTTGCATGTGTAGGCCGCAGTGCCGCAGGAGCCGACGCTGGGGCCGATCTCGACACCATCAATCGCATCGCAATAGGCCTTCGGAAGGCTGGGCGCCGCACCGTGGCGCAGATGGCGGCCATCCTCATCCAGAAGCAGGACGGAACAGATGGCACCGTCCAGTTGCCCCTCGATCAGACGGACCATGCATTCCAGAACATCCGAGAGAGGGGCGCTGGAGGCAATCATCTCCAGCACATGCGCCTGGGCATCGCGCAGGCCATCGGCCTTGCGCCGCTCGGTGATGTCGCGGCAGACACCGAAGAGGCCAACGATGTTCCCGTCATCGTCCCGGAGAGGATATTTCGACGACGCAAACCAGCGGCGGGCACCATTGGGTTGAATGATACATTCCTCCTTGTCGATCAAGGGAATGCCGGTGCGCAAAACCTGCCTCTCGTCCCTGAAAAAGCCCATGGCCACAGGAAAGGGATGCAGCTCGAGATCCGTCTTGCCGATCAGGCTGTCCGCCGACTCCAGCCCAAGATCGGCTGCAATGGCACGATTGGCGAGCACAAACCGGCAGCGGGCGTCCTTGACGAACAGGTAGTCAGCCACCTGATCAAACATGGTGCGCAGCCAGACATGCTCCTGCAGAAATTTTTCCCGTACCTGCAAGCCGGATTTGTGCATGGAACCGTCCTGCTCCGGCTGAGTTTCCAGCAAACCGGACATCTCTGCGTGGTCAGTACTGTCAAAATTACCACGCCCAGAAATTACAGGATTCCATTTGGAATTCATAATACTTCCCCTGAGGCAATCCGAGTCATGCTTCAGCATCATCGACAACCTAAATTCATAAACTTAAATGAACCGCAAAACATCAACTTGGTGACGTCAATTTGTATAAATTCAGACTCAATGCCAAGGCTTTCGATGCTGACGCATCACGCCTTGAAATTGCTCAGGCGCCGCACGGGCTTGACCGGCGCTCGATGAGCTTGACTCATCGATCGCCGGTATAAGTTCCGGAGCCGTGACAGGAGCACACTCAGACAAGGGCCGAGGGCGGCCGTCAGGGCAAAAAAACTTTTGCCGGGCGCTCCGATCGGGTTATCTCCAGCTCACGAAGGCTCCACCGGCAGGGCCACAATCCAATCAAGAGAGCATGATGAAACACGGCGGCGATCTGTTTCAGGCCATGGCAACCTACGGCGGGGCGGAGGAGGACTGGCTGGACCTCTCCACCGGCATCAATCCGCATGCCTATCCGGTGCCTGCCAGCCTGCCGGCCTCCGCATGGACCCGCCTGCCCGCGCATGCCGCGCATGAAAGCCTGCTGGATGCAGCCCGTGCGGCCTATCAGGTGCCCGCGCATCTCGGCCTTGCCGCGGCGCCGGGCACGCAGGTGATCCTGCCGCATCTGCCGACCCTTCTGCCCGAAGGCGGCGTCACCATCGCAGGCCCCACCTATTCCAGCCACGGCGATGCCTGGCGGGCGGCGGGGCGCAATGTGCAGGAAGTGACTGATATCTTCCATGCCGGAGCAGGCAGCCGGATTGCCCTCATCGTCAGCCCCAACAATCCCGATGGCCGCTGGCATGAACCGGAGGCGCTTCTGAACCTTGCCAGAGACATGCAGCAGCGCGGCGGCTTTCTGGTGGTGGATGAGGCCTTTGCCGACGTGGATCCGGCCCGCAGCCTGCTGCCGCATCTGACGGAAGAGCCGGTGCTGGTGCTGCGCTCCTTCGGCAAGTTCTTCGGTCTTGCCGGATTGCGCCTCGGCTTTCTGGCGGGGCCTCGGAACATAACGGATGTACTCGCCCGGCGCCTGGAAAGCTGGTCCGTCAGCGGTCCGGCGCTGGAAGTCGGTACGCAGGCCCTGCGGGATCTGGACTGGCAGGCCGCCATGCGCAAGACGCTGGCGCAGGAAATGGCCGCACTTGAAGGCGTGCTGCGGGCCGCAGGCCTTGCGATCCATGGCGGCACTTCGCTTTACATACTGACAGAGCATCCGGGTGCTGCCCGCCTGCATCAGGCGCTGGCGCAGCGCCGCATCTGGGTACGTGCCTTCGACTACGCCCCCAGTTGGCTGCGCTTTGGTCTGCCCGGCTCGCCGGAAGGCCTCGCCCGTCTGCGGCTGGCGCTCACCGAAGCCATGGCATCACGCGAAGAGGCAACATCGTGCTGAGTGATCCGCTGGCGCTCTGGCTGCTGCTGGGAGCCATTGCCCTTGATGCCGTCATTGGCGATCCGGGCTGGCTGTGGCGGCGCCTGCCGCATCCGGTCGTGTGGATCGGCAAGCTCATCAGCCGGCTGGACCGCAGCCTCAACCGCGAAAGCTGGTCTGCCGCCTTGCGCCGTATGGCTGGCCTCCTGACGCTTGTCGTGCTGGTGGCCGGGGGGACGGGCACCGGTTTTCTGCTGCAGACGGGCTTTTCCGCCCTGCCCTATGGCGAGGCCGGGATCATTGTCATCGCCGCCGTGTTCCTCGCCCAGAACAGCCTCTATGTGCATGTGAAGGCCGTCGCCGATGGCCTGCGTAACGGCGGACTGGCGGGCGGGCGCCGGGCGGTGTCGATGATCGTCGGGCGCGATCCGGAGCAGCTGGACGAAAGCGGCGTTTCCCGCGCCGCCATCGAATCCTGCGCCGAGAACTTCTCCGATGGCGTTGTGGCTCCCGTCTTCTGGTTCGCCGTACTGGGCCTGCCGGGGCTCATCGCCTACAAGGCCGTCAACACGGCCGATTCCATGATCGGCCACAAGACGGCCCGGCATCAGGATTTCGGCTGGGCTTCCGCCCGCTTTGATGACCTGATCAACCTGCCCGCATCACGGCTTTCGGCGCTGTTCATCGCGCTAGCTGCCCCCCTTGTTCACGGCTCGCCATTCCGTGCCCTGTCCACTGTGCGCCGGGATGCCGGGCTGCACCGCTCTCCCAATGCGGGCTGGCCGGAGGCGGCGATGGCCGGTGCCCTTGGCGTCGCACTGGCGGGCCCGCGCGCCTATGCCACCTACCGGGTGGAAGACCCCTTCATGAACCCTGAGGGGCGCAAGGATGCAGGCGAAGCCGACATCCGCCGGGCCCTGCATGTGCTTGCAGGGGCTTGCGCAATCGAGGCTTTGCTGCTTCTCATCATGGCTCTGGCATTATCCTGATGCCATGATCCATGAAAACACTGGCCGGACCGTGAGATGATCCCGTTTTCCGCAGCTGCCGAGAATAACAAGACCCCCATCCTCGAAATCCTGAAAGACGCCTTTGCCGGGTCAAGCCGTGTGCTGGAAATTGCCAGCGGCACGGGCCAGCATGCGGTGCATTTCGCCAAGAACCTGCCGCATCTCGTCTGGCAGCCCAGCGATCTGCCCGAGCATCTGGCGGGTCTTGAACAGCGGATCGTTGAAACCGACCTCGACAACATCGAGGACCCGCTGGAACTCGACGTGCTCGACCTGCCCTGGCCGACGCCGGACCGGGAGGCAGACGACGCCTTCGACGCCATCTACACCTCGAACAGCCTGCACATCGTCAGCTGGGAGGGCGTGGAAGCGTTCTTTGAAGGGGTTGGCGAAACGCTGGCAGAAGGCGGCACGCTCGCCATCTATGGCGCCTTCAAATATGGCGGGGCCTTCACCACCCCCAGCAACGAGGCCTTCGACCAGAGCCTGCGCAAGAAGGACCCGAAAAGCGGGTTGCGCGACTTTGAGAAAGTCGACGCCCTCGCCCGCGCCATCGGCCTGACGCTCCTCGCCGACCATGCGATGCCGGCCAACAACCAGCTGCTGATCTACCGGCGGGGCTGAGGGGCTCAGCCCCTCCCCCACTCTGCGTCACCCCGGGCGGAGCGAAGCGCAGACCCGGGGACCACTCGCTCGCAGAGCGGTGAGACATCTTTGCGGCAGAGAGGCTGAAACAGTCCCGCTGCCGCAAAGCTTCAGACAACGGCACCTCTCCGGAAACGAGTAGCCCCCGGCTCGCGCTCCGCTTGGCCGGGGTGACCCAGTGCCTGCGGCCAGAGGGCAAGCCCCATTGGGGCTCGCGTCTGTTGTTCAGAGTGGAATGTTGTCGTGCTTCTTCCAGGGCAGCTCTTCCTGCTTGGAGCGCAGGAGGGCAAGGGCACGGGAGACACGCTTGCGGGTGGAATGCGGCATGATCACTTCATCAATGTAGCCGCGCTCGGCTGCGACGAAGGGATTGGCGAAACGGTCCTCGTAATCCTTGGTGCGCTTGGCGATCTTGTCCTTGTCGGACAATTCCGAGCGGTAGAGGATTTCGACCGCGCCCTTGGCGCCCATCACCGCGATTTCAGCGCTCGGCCAGGCGTAGTTGATGTCGCCGCCGATGTGCTTGGAACTCATCACGTCATAGGCCCCACCATAGGCCTTGCGGGTGATGACGGTGATTTTCGGCACCGTTGCCTCCGCATAGGCGAACAGCAGCTTGGCGCCGTGCTTGATCAGCCCGCCATATTCCTGCGCCGTGCCCGGCAGGAAGCCCGGCACATCGACGAAGGTGACGACCGGAATGTTGAAGCAGTCGCAGAAGCGCACGAAACGGGCGGCCTTGCGGCTGGCGTCGCTGTCCAGCACCCCGGCCAGCACCATCGGCTGGTTGGCGATGATGCCCACGGTGCGCCCTTCGAGGCGGCCGAAGCCGGTGATGATGTTCTTCGCAAAACCCGCCTGGATTTCGAAGAAATCCCCCTCGTCCAGCGTCTTCATCACAAGCTCCTTCATGTCGTAGGGCTTGTTCGGATTGTCCGGCACCAGCGTGTCGAGGCTCATGTCGATGCGGGAGGGATCGTCATGGCAATCCACCTCCGGCACATCGGCCAGATTGTTCATCGGCAGGAAGTCGATGAGGCGGCGCATTTCCAGAAGCGCCTCCACATCATTCTCGAAGGCGCCGTCCGCGATGGAGGACTTGGTGGTGTGGATGCTGGCACCTCCCAGTTCCTCGGAGGTCACCGTCTCGTTGGTCACGGTCTTCACCACATCCGGGCCGGTGACGAACATGTAGGACGTGTCGCGCACCATGAAGATGAAGTCGGTCATGGCCGGGGAGTAAACGTCACCGCCCGCACAAGGGCCCATGATCAGCGAGATCTGCGGAATGACGCCGGAGGCGGTGACATTGCGCTGGAACACCTCGCCGTAACCGGCCAGCGCTGCCACGCCTTCCTGAATGCGCGCGCCGCCGGCATCGAACAGGCCGATGATGGGCGCGCGGTTCTTCAGGGCCATGTCCTGGATCTTGATGATTTTTTGGGCATGAGTCTCGGACAGCGAGCCGCCGAAGACCGTGAAGTCCTTGGAAAAAACATAGACGACACGGCCATTTACGGTGCCCCAGCCGGTGACGACGCCATCGCCCGGGATATGCGCCTCGTCCATGCCGAAGTCCGTGCAGCGGTGCTGCTTGAACATGTCGAATTCCTCGAAGGACCCTTCGTCCAGCAGGATGTCGATCCGCTCGCGCGCCGTCAGCTTGCCGCGCCCGTGCTGGGCGTCGATGCGGCGCTGCCCGCCTCCCAGCCGCGCTGTCTCGCGCCGGTGCTCCAGTTCGGCCAGGATATCCTTCATCATCCGCCTCTTCAGAAAAAAACATCTGCCGCAGGGTCTACCACGTCAGAGCCAAAGGCGAGAAGTCAGCACAAAGAAGGACCTTTGCCGTCAATGCCGGGGACATTGCACAACTTCTAGGCACATGAGCGTGAAGATTGTTCTTTTGCAGCCTGCGCGGATTTGCCATGCTTGCCTAAATGAACAGCAATAACGGCGGGGTACGGAATGGCGCCAGAGCGGGAGGTCTTCAATGAGATGCTGGGGGCAGACGGGCGGCCGAGGCCGGCCTACGCAAGACTGGCCGAATGGCTCGACAGCCAGCCGAAAAACTTCCTGACGCGCAAAAGCCGGGAAGCAGAAACAATCTTCAGGCGCCTTGGCATCACCTTTGCCGTCTATGGCGCCCAGGAGGCGACGGAACGCCTCATCCCCTTCGACCCCATCCCGCGCATCATCTCCGCCGCCGAGTGGCGCCGCCTGTCGGCCGGCATCGAGCAGCGCGTGCGTGCCCTCAACGCCTTTCTGCATGACATATATCACCGGCAGGAAATCATCCGCGCCGGGCGGCTTCCGGCCGAACTGATCCTGCAGAACGATGCCTTCCTGCCGGAAATGGTGGGCTTCACTCCGGCCCGGCGCGTCTATTCGCACATCATCGGCACCGATCTGGTGCGCGTCGGCGAGAATGACTTCTACGTGCTGGAAGACAACACGCGCACGCCCTCCGGCGTCTCCTACATGCTGGAGAACCGGGAGACCATGATGCGCATGTTCCCGGATCTGTTCCAGATGCACCGGGTGGCGGCAATCGAGCAATATCCGGATCTTCTGCGCCAGACGCTGGAGAGCGTTGCCCCCGACACGACGCGCAAGGAGCCGACGATCTGCATCCTGACGCCGGGCATCTACAACTCGGCCTATTTCGAGCACGCCTTCCTTGCCGACCAGATGGGCGTGGAGTTGGTGGAAGGGCGCGATCTCTTCGTCGACAATGGCAAGGTCTGGATGCGCACCACGCGCCAGCCCAAGCAGGTGGACGTGATCTACCGGCGCATTGACGATGCCTTCCTCGATCCCCTCACCTTCCGTCCGGATTCCATGCTGGGCGTGCCGGGGCTCTTCGATGCCTACCGGGCGGGCACGGTCACCATCTGCAACGCGCCGGGCACCGGCATTGCCGATGACAAGGCCATCTATGCCTATGTGCCGGACATCATCGAGTTCTACACCGGCCAGAAGCCGATCCTGAACAACGTGCCGACCTGGAACTGCTCGCGTCCGGACGACTTTGCCTATGTGCTCGACAACCTCGCCGATATCGTCGTCAAGGAAGTGCATGGCTCGGGCGGCTACGGCATGCTGATCGGCCCCACCGCGTCCAAGCGCGAAATTGCCGCCTTCCGGGAGATCCTGAAGGCCAATCCGAAGAACTATATCGCCCAGCCGACCCTGTCGCTGTCCGCCTGCCCCACCCATGTGGCCTCCGGGGTTGCCCCCCGCCACGTGGACCTGCGCCCCTATGTCCTGATCGGTGATCAGGTGCGGATCACCCCCGGCGGGCTGACCCGCGTGGCGCTGAAGAAGGGCTCCCTGGTCGTGAATTCGAGCCAGGGCGGCGGCACCAAGGATACCTGGGTTCTGGAGGACTGATCATCATGCTCGGCCGCACAGCCGCCTCCCTTTTCTGGATGTCGCGCTACAAGGAGCGCTCCCACAACACCGCACGCCTGCTGGAAGCGGCATGGCGCACCGCCATGATCCCGCAACAGGGCATGAACGAGGCCGAAGACTGGCGCTCAGCGCTGGCAGGCTCGGGCTGCGAAGCGGCCTTCATGGAGAAATCCGGCGAGGTGACCTCACGCGCGGTGACGAATTTCATGCTGTTCGACAAGGAGAACCCCTCCTCCGTCCGCAACAGCCTGGAGATGGCCCGCAACAACGCCCGCGCCGTGCGCACCGGCATCACGTCCGAACTCTGGGAGGCGATCAACACCACCTGGATCGAGTTCAGCGACGTCAAGCCCCACACGCTGGCGCAGGACAAGCTGCCGGAGTTCCTCGCCTGGATCGGCCAGCGCGCCATGCTGTTCCGCGGCGCGCTGCTGGGCACGCTCCTGCGCGACGACGGTTATTCCTTCTCGCAGCTTGGCCATTTCGTCGAGCGGGCGGACCATACGGCCCGGGTGCTGGATGCCAAGTACTGGATCCTGCTGCCCGTGACCGACATGGCCGGCAAGGGGCATCATCACCAGTGGTCCTCGATCCTGCGCGTCATGTCCGGCCTCAGAAGCTACCGCTTCGCTTTCCCCAATGCAGAGCTGAAGGCGGCGAATATCGCCGAGTTCCTGATCCTGCGCCGGGAAATGCCGCGCTCGCTGGCGCACAGTTACGACTGGCTCAACAGCACGATGAATGATCTGACCGCCTATTACGGCGAGCAGATGCCGAGCGCTCCCCTCGCAGGCACGATGCAGGAACAGCTCAGGACCGGGCACATGCGGGATATCTACAGCAAGGGCCTGCATGAGTTCCTGGTGGACTTCACCCTCCGGAACAACGCTTTCGCCGATCGGGTCGCCCGTGATTACAATTTCGCCTGACCGAAGAAGAAGGCCGAAGCCAGGAGACAGCATCCGATGCGCCTGACAGTCCGCCACACGACGCATTACCGTTATGACACCCCGCTTGCCAATGCGATGCAGCAGCTGCGGCTGACCCCGCCATCCTGCGCGGGCCAGACGATCCTTGACTGGCGCATCGAGGCGCCGGGCATGGACCGGGCCACCACCTACCGCGATGCCTTCGGCAATCTGGTGCATATGATCTCCAGCCGCGAAGCGCTGGAGGCCGTCACCATCACCGCCTCCGGCACGGTTGAGACCACCGACCTCAACGGCGTTCTGGGTGAGGAACCCGTGGAGACGCCGGTGCGGATCTACACCCGCGTCACGCCGCTGACAGAGGCCAACAACGCCATCCGCAAGCTCTCTGGCCTGCTGACGCCGGAAGACCAGATCGGCGGCTGCCATGCCCTGATGCATGCGATCCGCGACAAGGTGGCCTACAAGGTGGGCGTGACGGAAACCCATGCCACGGCCATTCAGGTGCTCGCCGCCGGGGAAGGCGTGTGCCAGGACCATGCCCACATCTTCATCGCTGCCGCCCGTGCGGCCGGGGTGCCCGCCCGCTATGTCTCGGGCTATCTGCTGCTGGACGAGGATCAGGAGTCCGAAGCTCATCACGCCTGGGCCGAGGCCTATGTCGAGGGGCTGGGCTGGGTCGGCTTTGACGTTTCCAATGCGATTTGCCCGACCGAGCGCTATATCCGCTTGACGGCCGGGCTGGACTCGCGTTCCGCTGCTCCGATACGCGGCATCCGGTTCGGCGGCATGGAAGAAAACCTCAATGTCGAGGTTGATGTCACCCGCGCCGGAAGCCAGCAGCAACAATAACGGGCCGAAGCGGCCGGAAGATGAAGCGGACCCCCTTGCCGTGACTTACTGCGTTGGCCTGAAACTTGACCGTGGTCTTGTGTTTGCCGCCGACACCCGAACCAATGCGGGTGTCGACAATATCGCCACCTTCAAGAAGCTGCATGTCTGGGAAGAGCCGGGCGAACGTGTCTTCACCCTGCTGACGGCCGGTAATCTGGCTATCACCCAGTCGGTGGTGTCGATCCTGTCCGAACAGATCGCCTCGCCCACCCTCAGCAAGACCAATCTGATGAATGCCGGAACCATGTTCCAGGCAGCCCGGCTTGTCGGCCAGGCCGTGCGGGATGTGCGATCATTGGATGGCGAGGCACTGGCGGCCAATGCGGAAAGCTTCTTCGTCACCTTCATCTTTGGTGGCCAGATCAAGGGCGAGGAACCCCGCCTGTTCCAGATCTACTCGGCCGGCAATTTCATCGAGGCGACCTCGGACACAACGTTCTTCCAGATCGGTGAGAACAAGTACGGCAAGCCGATCCTCGACCGCGTCTCCCGCCGCGACATGCGCCTTGGTGAAGCTGCCAAGATGGCGCTGCTGTCCTTCGATTCCACCCTGCGCTCGAACCTGTCGGTGGGCCTGCCCATCGACCTGATGCTCTACAACACCGACAGCTTCACCGCCCACCGCCAGAAGCGCATCGACCGCGACGATCCCTATTTCCAGGCCCTCTCCTCGGAATGGTCCAACGCCCTGCGCAAGGCGTTCACGGAAATTCCGGAATTCGAGATCTGAGGCGCCGGAAGCCGGACCGTACCGGCTGTGCCTTGGGCATTCTGCCTATCTTCCTGCGCCGTCCCGGCCTTGTGCCGGGGCCTGTCAGGGACGACTGGCATCAGATTGAAAATAGAAGAACTTGACCGGAAGTGCGCCCATCACAGGCCCCGGCACAAGGCCGGGGCGGCGCGGAGTGTGGGGAGAGGCAGTGCTTTACTCTGCAGCTGCAAGTCCTGAAGCCGCAGCCCGACGCCCCCGGCACTGAGTCACCCCGGATCTTCGCTGCGCTCCGTCCGGGGCGGCGCGAGAGGGTGGGGAGCGATGTCGCGCCACTCACACACAGATTCAAGCGGTTGAGAAACTGATTCAACTCCGCGGCAATCAGATTCAACACGCTCGAAAACTGATTCAACGTGCTGCGAACTTGATTCCGCTTAACCCCTCAACCAACTGAAATAAAACATTTTTTCCTATCCATGACCAAGGATCAGCGCGGCGGCGTCGAACTCGGTCTTCTTGTAGGTGCGGATGCGGCGGGCCTCGGTGTCTTCGCCCCAGAGTTCGGCGTTCCAGTCCTCGTCCACATGGGCTGCGGCCCAGAGGTCTTCGGCGCCATGGTTGCGGCGGGCGAGAAGCAGGGCGATGACGGCCGAACCGGTGACGCTGGTCACCGTGTGCAGGGCGGCGAGTTCCAGCGCCGTAAAACCATCCAGCGCCTTGCGGAAGGAAGCCACCAGCGCCTCGTCCTGCGGCACATGCATGATGCCGCCGGACAGGCGGAAACGGCCGCCGAGTTCGGCTTCTGCTGAGGCCAGCAGCGGGTCCCAGATCTGGCGCTGGCGTTCGGTCAGCCGCTCCGGCTCGCTGGCACGGTAGCACAGGGCATCATTGCCGGCGTAACGGGCGATCTCGCCCGCGACTTCCGCAAAGCGGTCCCCGACCGCATCGATCGCCGCATTGGCGATACGGGTCAGCGGCATGATGCCGGGGTTGATCACCTTTTCCTGCGCGTGCCATTCGGCAGCAACTGCGGCAGCAAGTCTGGCATCGGGCAGGAGCAGCGGCTTGCGGCCCGGTGTCTTCACCGCGCGGCCATCCAGCAGCACTGCGTGGCCACCTTCAGCGGGAGCGGACGAAGCAACATCATAGAAGCGCTTGGGCAGTTCCCGGCGTGAGAGCTCTTTGGCCCGCTCGACCGGATCATATTTGGCAAGGTCCGCGTGGATCTCTTCAAAGATATCGCGCATCAGAGCGTCTCCAGTGTCCAGCCGAGGCAGCGGGCAATCGCGCCGTCGATTTCGTCAAATTGGTCGATCACCGCATGGGCCCCTGCCCCATGCAGCAGGTCTGCCGTGTGGTAGCCCCAGGACACGCCGACAGCGAGCGCACCGGCGGCCCGGGCCATTTCCATGTCAAAGCTGGTGTCGCCGATCATCACTGTGCGCAGGGGCTCGGCGCCCGTCTCGCCCATGGCCCGCAGTACCATGTCCGGATGCGGCTTGGAGGGGCTGGTGTCGGCGGTCTGGATGGTGATGAAGCGGCCTTCCAGATCATGCAGTTTCAGCATGTGGTCCACACCGCGCCGGGCCTTGCCGGTGGCGATGCCCAGCAGCACGTCTTCGCGCGCGCCAAGGCGCAGGATGGCCTCGCGGGCGCCCGGATAGAGCGGATCATGATCCAGCCCCGCCTCACGGCGGCTGCGCTTGGAGGCCCGGTAGGCCTCGGACATCATCCCCACCTTGCTGCGGTGACCGGGGCCCACCAGACGGGCGAAGGCCTGTTCCAGCGACAGGCCGACGATGGACAGCGCCTCCTTGCGGCCCGGCATCGGCAGGCCGGCGGCGGCAAAGCCGACCTCTAGCCCGTGCAGGATGGTCTCCTGGCTGTCGATCAGCGTGCCGTCGCAGTCAAAGATCACAAGATACATGGGCAGGCAGGGTCCTCATACCAAGTCTTTTGATGCTGACGCATCACGCCTTGAAGTTGCTCATGCGCCGCACGGGCTTGACCAGGTCTCAATGAGCGAGGCTCATCGAGACCTGGTATCAGTCTTCCTCGTCCAGCTCCGGAACATAATCGGCCACATCGAAGCCGAGCAGGTTCCAGGTCTGCTGCATGTGCGGGGGCAGCGGCGCGGAGACGTCGATCTTCCCGTGACCCGAGGGGTGCGGAATGATGATGCGCCGGGCTAGCAGGTGCAGGCGGTTCTGGATGCCGCCGGGCAGCTCCCAGTTCTCCACGTTGAAATACTTGTCGTCCCCGATGATCGGGTGATGGATGTGGGCGGCATGAGCGCGCAGCTGATGGGTGCGGCCGGTCACCGGCTTCATGGTCACCCAGGACAGTTTCTGCGCCGACTGCTCCACCACATTGTAGAGCGACACCGCGTGCTGGGCCTCGTCCTCGCCATGACGGGCAATGCGCATGCGCTCCTCGCTCTCGTCACGGGCGAGATAGGTGGAGATGCGGCCCTGCTTGGGCTTCGGCACGCCGGCCAGCATCGCCCAGTAGATCTTGCGGGTGTTGCGGTGGCGGAAGGACTTGGTCAGCTCCTGCGCGGCAAGGCGGGTCTTGGCCACGAGGATGATGCCGGAGGTTTCCCGGTCCAGCCGGTGCACGAGGCGCGGCTTGTTGCCCTTGCTGTCGGTGAAGGCATCCAGCATGCCATCGAGATGGCGGCGCAGGCCCGAACCGCCCTGCACGGCAAGGCCGGCGGGCTTGTTCAGCACCATCACCATGCTGTCCTCGAACAGCATCATGTCCTCGATGGCCTTGCGGTCGTCATCGATGAGCTTGGTGGACTTCGGCCGGGCGTTCTTGCGGTCGTCCGCCTCGATTTCGATGCCGAGCGGCGGGATGCGCACGCTCTGCCCGGCAGCAAGGCGCGTGGCGCTTTCGGCGCGCTTGCCGTCGACGCGCACCTGACCGGTGCGCAGCAGCTTCTGCAGGTGGCCGAAGCCAAGGCCGGGGAAATGGACCTTGAACCAACGGTCGAGGCGCATGCCAGCCTCATCGGCGGACACGGTCTTGAGTTCAATAGCGGACATATGGGTCTCGTTCTGGCGCTTGCCCGGCTTGGAGCGGGTATCCGGGACGGCCAATCGCGGCACGTCAAACCGGCCCGGCAGGGCGCAGCTGTTGTTGTGCTCCTCTTAAGCGTCCTTGGCCCGCAAGGGAAGAGATTTCGCACCCCGGGCGCGTCACAATGCCCGAAAGGCCGGAGTTTCAGGCTCCGACACTGCGGGCAATGGCAAGACCGGCAAAGACCGCGAGGATGGACAGGAGCACCGACAGGACCACATAGAGCAGCGCCATATGCACGGCCCCCTTCTCCCACAGCAGCGCCATGTCCAGCGAGAAGGCGGAAAAGGTGGTGAAACCGCCGAGAATTCCGGTCGCCACGAAAAGCCGCAGCCCGGCCGACGTGCCGGGATTGTAGCGCAGCAGCCAGCCGATGAAGAGGCCCATGATCAGCGATCCGGCCACATTCACCGTCAGCGTGCCATAGGGAAAATTCGGCCCGAGCCAGCGCAGAGTCAGGAGGTTCACCCCGTGCCGGAGCGCTGCACCAATACCGCCGCCGAGCGCGACGATCAGAAAACTGCTCATTCTTTCAACCTTCCTGCGGAAGCGGCTCCTCCGCTTCCGTAACGCCGGCCTCACTGATCCGTTCCTCGATCAGGCGCCGCACCGCTGGAATCAATTCGGGATCCGCTTTCAGATGCGCGGCCTCTTCATCGACGATGGCCAGAAACAGATTGCGCTTCAGCCGCTGTTCTTCGGCCGGGGCAAGCACCCGGCTGCCGATGGAGGAGCGGACGATGCGCATCAACCGGTCCGCCGCCGTCAGCCGGCCCCAGAGATAATCATGCTCGCGCCAGGAGCGGTTGAAGAAGGCACCGAAGGTGTTGAGCGCCGATCCCTTCAGCACGAAGCCCTCATCCAGCAGGGAACTGGCGTCCCGCGGACTGATCCGGTCGATCAGCGTTTCGTTGACTTCCGAAAAATCCGTGCGCTGGAAGACGGGCAGCGTCACCAGATCATAGAAGGCAAAGCCGACATAGGCGCGCGTCAGATCCTGCCGCAGGCCCGGCACCAGATAGGTGAAGGTCATCACCGCGAAAATGTCATCCTGCAGCCGGTCGAGATCCCCCAGCCGCATGTGGGCACGGATCGCAGCAAGGGCCATCTCCATGGCCTCAGGCCCGTCATCCGTGGCAAGCACAGCCGCCAGATCGCACAAGCTCTCAGGATAGGCCGCCGCGTTCCAGCAGCGCAGCAGCATGTCGATCTGTTCGTAGAGTTCCCGCTTCAGAGCATCCAGATCATCCGGCTTCTGCACCGCCACGTCATGGCTGCGGGACTGGTAGAAGCTGTTGAGGCGCCGCACCACGAAGCGCAGGCGGCGGATGCGGTAATCAACATCAAGCCCCTTCAGCAGGCTGATCATGGCCTGCGAGGAACCGAAGTTGCCCGCCTCCATGGCCTCCGGCAGACCTGCCTTGAGGCGGGAGAGCACACCGTCCAGATCCAGCTCCGCCCCTGCCCTTGCGGCCAGTTCGCAGATCAGCCCCGCCAGCCGCTCGGCCAGCGCCTCCACCTTCAGGGTCTGATAGCTGAGATAGGCATAGCCGGCCTGCACATGGGCTGCCTCATTCGCCTTCACCCGGCAGCGGGTCAGCTCATCGATGGTCAGCGGCTGGCTGGAGGCGGCCGGCAGGATGCGCCCGACCTCCGCCTCCACCAACGGATCGGTGGCGGCAATCACCTCGGCCAGGCGCCGTGCCCGCCGGTTGCGCGCCTCGATGGCCTTGAGGTCATCGCCCACGGGTTCGTTGCGCGGGATATGGGCAAGAGAGGACAGGATCACCCGGAAGAAGCCGGGAACCGTATCATTTGCCCCGTTCGGCCCGACGCCCTTGCCGTTGAAGGGCACCGGGTCCACATAGACCAGCCGCCGGGCGACTTCGCGGGTGGCGGGCCGCTCGTCTATCGCCTCGATCACCGGGCCGAAGGGCTTGTTCATCACCACGCTGCCATCGACAAAGCAGCGCCGCTCCACATCTTCGACTGACCCGCCGATCGTGCCGCGCAGGAATTCCTCCCGCGTTTCCCAGGTCTCGCTCCGCTCTGCCAGCAGCTTGTCCATTTCCCCAACGGTTGCCGGAGGGAAAGCGCCGGGGAAGGAAGAGGTGGCGCGGGCGGCAAAGACGAGACCGGGAATGTGGCGGGGCGTAAAGCTGCTGTCCAGAACGCCCGGCATGCGGTGATGACAGGAAAAGCGCAGGATGCGCCGGTGCTCGCGCTCCTCGATGAAGGCCGGTTCATCAATGTGGATGCGCTGCCGGCGGCCGTAATAGTCGGTCAGGGTGACGAACAGCTCCAGCTTCTGTCCGCGCGGCACCAGCGTCGCCCCCTCGCGCCAGCTGGCGTCCATGGCGTGGCAGGCATCCAGCATCCAGCCGCAATAGCGCGAACCGGAAAACGGCGGGGTGAACCAGCGCGACTGGGTGAGCAACCGCAGTTTTTCCCGTGTTTCCGGGCTGTCGATCTGCGCCCTGAGGCCCGAGGTGATCAGCCGGTCGATCACCGGCGACATGCCGCTCTTGAGGTAACGGGTGATGCCGTCCTGCGGCTGCGCCAGGCGCGTCACATCGGCGTTCTCAAGCCAGAGGTCGCGGTGGGCATCGAGCGGCAGATCATGGGCAATGGCACGGGCGAGCATCACCCCGTTGACGCCACCTGCCGATGCCCCGGCAATGGCATCCACCACCACGCGGACATTCACGTCAGGCTCATAGGCCCGCAGCAGGTCGAGATAGGCGAGTGTGGACGGGGACAGGGTTCCGGCTGCCATCTCCTCCGCCGCTTCCATCGGATCGCGCGAGGCATTGAGGCTGGAAGCCTTCACGAGATTGAGGACTTCCCGGCTGACACCATGCATGTAGATGGCAAGGGAAACGCCGCCGTAGAACACGAGCGCGAGGCGGATCTCGATCTGCTTCATGGGCGAATCCCCGGACCGACAGGCCGCCAGCATCGCGCAGCCGCCCTCCGACGGCAAGGCGAAGTTAGGAGGGTGTTACCGTCTCACCCGCCGCCGCGCTCACGGCGGAGCCTCGACCAGTATTCGAGCCGCTTGCGCAACTCGCGCTCGAAGCCGCGCTCCACCGGGTCATAGAACACCTGGCGGCCCATGCTTTCGGGGAAATAGTCCTGACCGGAGAAGGCATCCGGCTGATCGTGGTCATAGGCGTAGCCGTCGCCATAGCCTTCGGACTTCATCAGCTTGGTCGGGGCGTTGAGGATATGCTTGGGCGGCAGCAGCGAGCCATGGCTCTTGGCCGCCCGTACCGCCGCCTTGTAGGCCGTATAGACCGCGTTCGACTTGGGCGCGGTCGCCAGATAGACCACGCATTGCGCCAGCGCCAGTTCGCCCTCCGGGGAGCCGAGCATCTGATAGGCATCGCGCGCCGCATTGGCCTGCGTCAGCGCCTGAGGGTCGGCAAGGCCGATATCCTCCACCGCCATGCGGATCAGGCGGCGGGCGAGATAAAGCGGGTCCTCGCCGCCATCGAGCATGCGCGCGAACCAGTAGAGCGCAGCATCGGGGTCCGAGCCGCGCACCGACTTGTGCAGGGCGGAAATCAGATTGTAGTGGCCGTCCTGGCTCTTGTCATAGATCGGCGCCCGGCGCTGGACGATCTCCTGCAGGCGCGCTGCGGTGAAGACTTCCCCCTCTCCTGCCGCACGCCAGACATCTTCTGCAAGCGTCAGGGCAGAACGGCCGTCGCCATCGGCCATGCGCATCAGCACGCCGCGCGCTTCTTCATCAAGCGGCAGCGGCTTGCCCTCCTCCTGCTCGGCCCGTGACAGCAGACGCTCCACCGCCTCCCGGTCGAGCGAGCGGAAGGTCATCACGTGCGAGCGCGACAGGAGCGCGGCATTGAGCTCGAAGGACGGGTTCTCGGTCGTCGCCCCCACCAGGGTGATGGTGCCGTCTTCCATCACCGGCAGGAAACTGTCCTGCTGGGCGCGGTTGAAGCGGTGGATCTCGTCCACGAACAGCAGCGTGCCCCGCCCGCCCATGCGCCGGACACGGGCGGCCTCAAATACTTTCTTGAGGTCGGCAACGCCGGAAAAGATCGCCGAGATCTGTTCAAAGCCCAGATCCGTTTCCGCCGCCAGCAGCCGGGCGACGGTGGTCTTGCCGGTACCCGGAGGCCCCCAGAAGATTAGCGAGCCAAGGCTGCGGTTGCGCAGCATGCGCGACAGGGTGCCATCGGGGCCCAGCAGATGGTCCTGCCCCGCCACATCCTCAAGCCGCTTCGGGCGCAGCCTGTCCGCCAGCGGGCGCGGCCCGGCGGGTTGGGAGGCAAGCATCTGCCCGGAAGCGGAAAAGAGGTCACTCATGACGGATCAACTGCATGGTCAGCCGCGCAGGGCCAGACGTGTCGTCTCCCCGCCCCGCTTGATATCGAGAAGCCAGAACCTTGCAGGGCGGCGCAGCATCCGGTCAAGCTCTGCTGTGGTGGTGACCTTCTGTTCGTTCACACCTACGATGATATCCCCCGGCCGCAAGCCCACCCGGTTGGCAGGCGAGCCCTGTGCCACTTCGCTGATCACGACGCCCTCGTCCATGGTGTCGAGGCGCAGTTCATCCGAGACGGCCGGGGAAAGATTCAGCACGGTCGCGCCCGCAAAAGGCGAATAGGCCTCGATCTGGCGGGCATCGCGCGCCGGAGTTTCGGGCGCGGCCGTCAGCGGCACATCGGCTTGCAATTCCGATCCGTTGCGCAGGAAGGTGAATTTCGCCGCACCGCCCAGCTGCCGGGTGGCAAAACGGTAGCCGAAGGAATCAGGGTCGAGCACTTCGGCCCCATCCACCGCCGTCACAAGATCACCGACCTTCAGCCCCGCCGTGTCTGCCGGGGAGCCCGGGAACACCTTGGTGACCAGCACGCCGCGCGGCCGGTCGAGGCCAAGGGCTTCGGCAATTTCCGCCCCAACCACCTGAACCGTCGCCCCCAGCCAGGGCCGCTGCACCTTGCCGGACGTCTGCGCCGATGTGGCGACGAAGCTCACCATATTGGCGGGGATCGCGAAGCCGATGCCGATGGAACCGCCGGAACGGGAGAAAATCGCGGTGTTGATGCCGACCAGCCGTCCGTGCATGTCGACCAGCGCGCCGCCCGAGTTGCCCGGGTTGATGGCGGCATCGGTCTGGATGAAGAACTGATAGTCGGTCACGCCCACCTGCGTGCGGGCCAGAGCCGAGACGATGCCCTGCGTCACCGTCTGGCCGACACCGAAGGGATTGCCGATTGCCAGCACCATGTCACCGACTTCCAGCCCGTCCGAATCGGCAAATTCAACCGTCGGGAAATTGCCGCCTTCACGGATCTTCAGCACGGCCAGATCCGTCCTCTCGTCCTTGAGGATGATGTCGGCATCGAACTCGCGCCGGTCGCTGAGTGCCACGCGCACCTCGTCGGCATTCTCGATGACGTGATTGTTGGTGATGATGATGCCTTCGGGGGCAATGATCACACCGGACCCGAGGGAAGACTGCACCCGCCTGCGCTGGCCGCCCGGAGCGTTGTCGGGCACACCGAAGAAACGGCGGAAGAAGGGATCATCCAGAAAGGGCGAAACCTGCCGCTGTTCCACCATGCGCGTCGCATAGACGTTGACGACTGCAGGCGCCACCTTCTTCACGACCGGGGCAAAGGACAGCGTCACTTCCGCTTCACTCTTTGGAACCTGCCGTTCTTGGGCAATGGCGGTGCCGGCAGCGCCGGGCACGGCAATGGCCCCCAGAATCAGGGTGCAAGCCAGCAAGCGGGTGAAACAGGCCCGAAGGCTGTGGCCCGCGAACGGGGCATGGCTGTGGGACAAGGCCATCATCAAAGCTCCCTCAAAATGCAGAATCCGGCCCGAAGGCCGGATTCGATACATGCCAGATAGGAAGCCTGTCCCGCAATGCCAAGCCTTGCAGCCCGGCATTGCAGTCTGACCGGCTCAGGCCGAGCGGACCTGCGACAGGAAGGAGCGGACCTCCTCGTCGAGGTGGCGGGCCTGGCTGGTCAGTTCGCTGGCCGAGGCCACGAAGCCATCGGCAGCGGTGCCGGTGCGCTCGGTCACGTCGTTCACGCGGCGGATGTTGCTCGTCACCTCTTCGGTGCCGCGCGCTGCACGCTGCGTGTTGTCGGCGATGCCCTGCGTTGCGGCGCTCTGCTCCTCGACAGCGGAAGACACCTCGGTCACCGACATGGTGATCTCACCGATGGTCTCCTGGATCTCGGCGATTGCGGCGACGGCATCATCCGTGGCGCTGCGGATCGCGTCGATCTGCTGCTGGATTTCGCCGGTTGCCTTGCCGGTCTGCGAGGCAAGTTCCTTCACTTCCGATGCCACGACCGCAAAGCCGCGGCCGGCCTCGCCTGCACGCGCCGCCTCGATGGTGGCGTTGAGGGCAAGGAGGTTGGTCTGATCGGCGATATCGGAGATCAGCGTCACCACCTCACCGATGCGGTTGGCAGCTTCCGCCAGCGACCGCACGGTGGTGTTGGTGGCCTGAGCACGGATCGTTGCCGTCTGGGCCACGCTGGACGAGCGGGCGATCAGTTCGGAGATCTGGCGGATCGAGCTCGACAGCTGGTCCGAAGCCGAAGCGATCGACTGCACTTCTTCCATGGCCTGGTTGGACATGTCAGCCGCACGAGACGCGCTGTCGCCAGCCGACTGCGTCATTTCCTGCACTTCGCGGGCCGCGGACTGCAGGCTCTGCGCCGAACGGGAGACGGTTTCCACCACGCGGCCAACGGATGCCTCGAATTCGGCAGCCAGACCTGAGAGCATTTCCTTGCGCTGTTCAGCCTGCGAGCGGGCGGCAATCGCCTCTTCCTGCGCACGGCGCTCCTGCTCGGCAGCCGCATTCTCGCGGATCTGCAGAACCGCGCGGCCGATCTCACCGATTTCATCACCGCGGCGGGCCGCAGAAATGTCCTGCGACAGGTTGCCGTTGGCAATGGAGGTCAGGGCCTGAACGAGCACCTGCAGCGGCTTGGTGATGGTGCGGGAGAACAACAGGGCCACGACCGCCACGATACCCAGCGTGATCAGCGTCAGCATGATCATCCGGTCACGCATGGCCGTGACGGCACTCAGCGTTTCTTCAACGGTCTTGTCCGCCACAACGGCATAGGTCTGGCCCATGAAGTTGATCGGTTCGGCGAGAACCATGCGGTCCAGCCCATCCTTGCCGGTCACCACGCCGGTGGATCCTCCCCCGCGCAGGGCGTCCTCAATCGGCTTGCCAGAAACCTGGAACTTGAGGGCGGTCGGATAGTCCAGGGCCGGCATCGTCGTCAGCACCATGCCGCCCTGCGCGACCAGATAGGTCTGACCCGTTTCGCCAAGGCCCTTCCGGTCGGCCAGAACCTTGTCCAGCATCGGAGAGGTCACGCGCATGGCGATGACACCCAGATACTTGCTCTCGCCAAACTCGTTCACATAGACGGGCTGTGCGAGGAACATCGACGGGATGGCATCGGCGCCATATTCACTGAAGCCGGTTGCCACCTGAGTGCCTGCGGGCTGGCCCGCAGCCAGCTTGAACGCCTCGCCCAGACCGGTCGCGGCCAGCGAACCGTCGGTGACGGACTGAAGGAAGTCGTCGCCCTTGGTCACGGAATAGAGAACGAGGCCGTCATTGGTGATGCCGTAGATATCGCCGTAGCCGCCAGCCTTCCAGGCCGACAGGAACGAGCCATGCAGCTCGCCATGGCGCCAGGAATACATGGTCTTGTTGGTCTTGCCGTTCAGTTCGGCACGATCGGCGGCGGCGCTGCCGGCAGCCTGATAGTAGCTGCGGATCGAATCCATATCCGTGGTCAGATTCGCACGCGTGCTCGCCAGATCCTTCATGACCAGGGTCGCCGCAGCGCCCGAGGCCAGATTGGACAGATCCGACTGAATACCATCGAGCTTGGCGGACAGCAGAGCGTGACGGGACTGAACCATCAGGCTGAGCTCGGAAACGCCCGCCTTTTCAAGGCCGTCGCGGCCGGTTGTATAACCGATCACCCCAACCACTGCACAGGAAACCAATGCAAGGCCAACAGTGACGGCAGGTATAATCGTGGAAAGACGTAAAAAGCCCCGGCTCTTGACGCCGGCATTCTGACTTCCGCTCATAGCGCACCCAGCTCCATGGAAAGGAAAAGTGGACGCAGCATCTCCTTAATGATCTTAAGAACAAGATAATTTTGACAAGTGATCTGAGCAGACACACAAATTCAGCAGAAAATATCGACAAAAAGCAAAAGGCGGGCACAGGGCCCGCCTTTCACGTTTTTTATACTTCCGAAACCTTACGCTGCGTTTTCAGCAGCCTGTTCCGCTTCGTGACGGGCACGGTCGGCAGCGCCGCGTGCAGACATGTCACGGTCAACCAGCTCGATCACAGCCATCGGTGCGCTGTCGCCGTAACGGAAGCCAGCCTTGACCACGCGGGTGTAGCCACCGTTGCGCTCCTTGTAACGGCTGGCGAGCACGTCAAACAGCTTGCGGACCATGGCAACGTCACGAACCTGCGAGATCGCCTGACGGCGGGCATGCAGGTCGCCGCGCTTGCCGAGGGTGACAAGCTTGTCCATGATCGGCTTCATTTCCTTGGCCTTCGGCAGCGTCGTGACGATGGCTTCGTGTTCAATCAGCGAGGCCGCCATGTTGGCGAACATCGCAGTACGGTGGCTCGTGGTGCGGCCGAGCTTGCGGCCGGATTTACCGTGGCGCATGGCCTTCTCCTTTAGACGTTAAGCGGGCATCCTCTGCGGGACTGCCGCCCTGTTGTTCTGCCAGGGGCGAAACCGCCCCTTAGTACTGATGGTCCTCGTAGCGCTTGGCGAGGTCCTCGATGTTCTCCGGCGGCCAGTTGGCCACGTCCATGCCCAGATGCAGACCCATCTGTGCGAGAACTTCCTTGATCTCGTTAAGCGACTTGCGGCCGAAGTTCGGCGTGCGGAGCATTTCCGCCTCGGTCTTCTGGATGAGATCGCCGATATAAACGATGTTGTCGTTCTTCAGGCAGTTTGCCGAACGAACGGACAGCTCGAGCTCGTCGACCTTCTTGAGAAGGGCCGGGTTGAATGCCAGTTCCGGAACGCTGTCTTCTGCAATCTCGCGCTTCGGCTCTTCGAAGTTGACGAAGATCGAAAGCTGGTCCTGCAGAATGCGTGCCGCGTAAGCCACCGCATCTTCCGGCTTCACCGAACCATCGGTTTCGACCGTCAGCGTCAGCTTGTCATAGTCAAGAACCTGGCCTTCACGGGTGTTTTCCACCTTGTAGGACACTTTCTTGACCGGGGAGTACAGGCTGTCGACCGGGATCAGACCAATCGGAGCGTCCTCAGGACGGTTCCGCTCGGCTGCCACGTAGCCCTTGCCGGTGTTGACCGTAAACTCCATGCGGATTTCCGCGCCCTCATCGAGGGTGCAGAGCACGAGTTCCGGGTTCAGCACTTCAACGTCGCCAACCGTCTGGATGTCACCAGCGGTCACGACGCCAGGACCCTGCTTGCGCACAACCATGCGCTTGGGCCCCTCGCCTTCCATGCGGATCGCGATTTCCTTGATGTTCAGGATGATGTCCGTCACATCTTCGCGCACGCCCGGAATGGACGAGAATTCGTGCAGAACGCCGTCGATCTGCACAGCCGTTACAGCAGCACCCTGCAGCGAGGACAGCAGGATGCGGCGCAGGGCGTTGCCGAGCGTGAGGCCATAGCCGCGCTCAAGCGGCTCGGCGACCACGGTGCCGGTCGTGCGCGGGTTCTCACCCGGCTTCACTTCCAGCTTGTTCGGCTTGATCAGCTCTTGCCAGTTCTTCTGAATCGTCACGTTCTTACCTCGTCGGCTGTCCCGCCGGAGCTCGCCGGCCATTCTTCGCCATTGGAGGAAACCAGGTATCTGAAAGTCAAAAGACCTCAGACGCGGCGGCGCTTGCGCGGACGGCACCCGTTGTGCGGGATCGGCGTCACATCGCGGATCGACGTGATGAGGAAGCCGGCAGCCTGCAGGGCGCGCAGAGCCGATTCACGGCCCGAACCGGGACCACGAACTTCGACTTCGAGCGTGCGCATGCCATGCTCGGAAGCCTTGCGGGCTGCGTCTTCTGCAGCAACCTGAGCTGCGTACGGGGTCGACTTACGCGAACCCTTGAAGCCGAGAGCACCAGCGGACGACCAGGAAATCGCATTTCCCTGCGCGTCGGTGATGGTGATCATGGTGTTGTTGAACGTGGAGTTCACGTGTGCCACGCCAGAAGAGATGTTCTTGCGTTCGCGGCGGCGCACGCGTGTCGTGTCCTTAGCCATTCTTGATTCCTTGGTTTGATCTCTGCACCGCCGTAATACCGGCGGCTACACCAGCCGATGAGGCAGATTACTTCTTCTTGCCAGCGATCGGCTTTGCCGGGCCCTTGCGGGTCCGCGCATTCGTATGGGTGCGCTGGCCACGGACCGGCAGGCCGCGGCGGTGACGCAGGCCGCGGTAGCAGCCAAGGTCCATCAGGCGCTTGATGTTCATCGCGGTCTCGCGGCGCAGGTCACCTTCCACGAGGTAGTCGCGGTCGATGGTCTCGCGGATCGCCAGCACTTCGGCGTCAGACAGCTGATTCACGCGGCGCTCCGGCGCAATGTTCACCTTTTCGATGATTTCCTGCGCGAACTTGGCACCAATGCCGTGAATGTACTGAAGCGCGATGACAACGCGCTTGTTCGTCGGGATGTTAACGCCAGCAATACGTGCCACGTGCGTCTCCATATCTTGCGGCTTGTAAGCCGCGGTTGCATTTCCCCGCGTCCGGTGGAGCCCGGCCCTTGCGGGAGTTTGTTGGCTGGCTTTGACCAGCACAGAATGTGCCGGCCCCGGTGTTTCCGGGATCGGCACATAATCTTGAGGATTAGAGCGCGGTGTTTACCGGCTCTCAACCCGTTCGTCAAGCTTCGAAAGAACGGCAGCAATGGCAGCCGTCACATCATCGATCGGCTGCATGCCATCGATGACCGTGAGAAGACCGTTCTTCTCGTAGTAGGGAATGACCACGGCCGTATCGCGGTTATAGGCTTCAAGACGCTGCTTGAAGACTTCCGGATCATCATCCTTGCGGACCGGCTGGCCGGCGGCCTTGGCCTCTTCCGCACGGTTGATGATTCGCGACACGAGCCTGGACTGGTCCACCCGCAGCTCGATCACCGCATCGAGACCGATGCGGTTTTCTGCGAGCATCTGGTCCAGAGCCTCGGCCTGGGCCAGCGTGCGCGGGAAGCCGTCGAGGATGAACCCCTTCTGTGCGTCCGCTTCACCAATCCGGTCACGGATGATGCCGACAACGATCTCGTCGGAGACGAGTCCGCCAGCGTCCATCACCGCCTTGGCTTTGAGGCCAACCTCGGTTCCGGCTGCGACGGCGGCACGAAGCATGTCGCCGGTCGACAGTTGCGGAATGCCATGTTTGGCAACAAGCCGGGCCGCCTGAGTACCCTTCCCTGCACCGGGAGGTCCGACCAGAATCAACCTCATCTACGCTTCCCCCTGAGCTTTGCTTTCTTCACCAGTCCCTCGTACTGGTGCGCAAGCAGATGGCCCTGGATCTGGGAAACGGTATCCATCGTGACGCTCACAACGATCAGCAGCGAGGTTCCTCCGAAATAGAACGGAACGCCCGTCGCGGAAATGAGGAATTCGGGTAATAGGCAGACCGCCGTGATGTAGATGGCGCCCAGTACCGTAATGCGGGTCAGCACATGGTCAATGAATTGAGCCGTACGCTCGCCCGGACGAATTCCCGGAATGAATCCGCCGTGCCGCTTCAGATTGTCCGCCGTTTCCGACGGGCTGAACACGATGGCCGTGTAGAAGAAGCAGAAGAACACGATCATTGCCGCGTAGAAGATCATGTACAGCGGCTGTCCATGACCAAGCAGCGTCGTCACCGTCGTCAGCCAGGCCGGACCGCTGCCCGCGGAGAACCCGGCAATGGTTGCCGGAATGAGCAGAAGCGACGAGGCGAAGATCGGCGGGATGACGCCCGCGGTGTTGAGCTTGAGGGGCAGGAACGACGTGTTGCCCTCAAACATCTTGTTGCCAACCTGGCGCTTCGGATACTGGATCAGAAGCCGGCGCTGCGCCCGCTCCATGAACACGATCAGCGCAATGACGCCGATTGCCAGAATGAGAAGCACGGGAATGAGCCAGCCCGCGATGGCGTCCTGACGGCCCAGCTCGAACAGCGATACGAGCGCTGTCGGCAGACCGGCCACGATGCCGGCGAAGATGATCAGCGAAATGCCGTTACCGATGCCGCGCGAGGTGATCTGCTCACCCAGCCACATCAGGAACATGGTGCCGCCCGTCAGGCTGAGAACAGCGGAAAGACGGAAGAACCAGCCCGGATCGGTCACCACATTGGCCGAACCCTCAAGCCCGACCGCAATGCCGTAGGACTGCGCAATCGCCAGAAGCACCGTGCCGTAGCGGGTGTACTGGTTGATGACCTTGCGGCCCTGCTCCCCTTCCTTCTTCAGCGCCTCGAGCGTCGGAACGACGGTCGTCATCAGCTGCATGATGATGGAAGCGGAGATATAGGGCATGATGCCCAGGGCAAAGATCGCCATACGCTCGACGGCACCGCCGGCGAACATGTTGAACATGCCGATCACACCAGACTGAGCCTGGCTGAAGGCCTGTGCAAAAGCGGCCGGATTGATCCCGGGCAGCGGGATGTAAGTGCCGAACCGATAAACCAAAAGCGCCCCCAGCGTGAACCAGATGCGCTTCTTGAGTTCTTCAGCCTTCGCGAAAGCCGAGAAATTGAGATTTGATGCCAGCTGTTCGGCAGCGGATGCCATGCCGTTCTCCGGAGGTTGCTGTCCGAGAAAAAGGGCGAAGCCCAGGCCTATTCGGCCTGAGCTCCGAGGATCACGACCTTGCCGCCGGCCTTCTCGACAGCCTCGACAGCCGTCTTGGAAGCGCCAGCAACTTCGAAGGTCACTGCGGCCTTCAGCTCGCCATCGGCCAGGAGGCGGACGCCGTCCTTGACGCGCTTGACGATGCCGGCAGCCTTGAGAGCCTCAACCGTGATCGAAGCCTTGGCATCCAGCTTGCCCTCGTCGAGAGCAACCTGCACGCGGCCGAGCGACACGATGTTGAAGTCCTTGGCAAAGATGTTGGTGAAACCGCGCTTCGGCAGGCGGCGATGCAGCGGCATCTGACCACCTTCAAAGCCCTTGATCGCCACGCCGGAACGGGACTTCTGACCCTTCACGCCGCGGCCACCAGTCTTGCCCTTGCCAGAGCCGATACCGCGGCCAACGCGGGTACGGTCCTTAACGGAACCAGGATTGTCCCGCAGGTCATTGAGCTTCATAGTCTTCTCTCCTGCCCTCACGCTTCGTCAACGATGCGGACGAGGTGCGGAAGCTTGCGGATCATGCCGCGCACTTCCGGAGTGTCCTTGAGCGTCGAGCGGCGGTGCATCTTGTTCAGGCCGAGGCCGATCAAGGTTGCCTGCTGCTCCTTGGGACGGCGCAGCGGGCTGCCGATCTGCTCGACCGTTACGGTCTTTTCGGTGTTCGCCATGGAACTACCCCTCGTTCAACTGGTTACCGGGGTGCCGGGCTTCAAGCCTCGGCACCTGCCGGAACCGTTTCGTCGTTGTCGCGGCGGCGGCCCTGAAGCACCGAGACCTTGAGGCCGCGACGGGCCGCGACAGCACGCGGGCTGTCTTCCTTGGTCAGGGCGGCAAAGGTTGCGCGCACCATGTTGTACGGGTTCGAGGAGCCAAGCGACTTGGCAACCACGTCCTGGACGCCGAGCGTCTCGAACACGGCGCGCATCGGGCCACCCGCGATGATACCGGTACCAGCCGGAGCTGCACGCAGAATCACCTTGCCGGCGCCATGACGGCCCTCGACATCGTGATGCAGCGTACGGCCCTCGCGCAGCGGCACGCGAACCATAGCACGCTTGGCAGCTTCCGTTGCCTTGCGGATCGCTTCCGGCACTTCGCGAGCCTTGCCGTGGCCGAAGCCGACGCGGCCCTTCTGGTCACCCACGACGACGAGCGCGGCAAAGCCGAAACGACGGCCACCCTTGACCACCTTCGCGACGCGGTTGATGTGTACGAGCTTGTCGACGAACTCGCTGTCGCGCTCTTCGCGATCGCGCTCCCGTGTGTCCTGTCTCGCCATATTATTCGTCTTCCGTTCTTCAGAGCGCCAAGCGCTGGTCAGAATTCAAGTCCGCCCTCGCGGGCTGCATCTGCAAGCGCCTTGATGCGCCCGTGATACATGTACCCGCCACGGTCGAACACGACCTGCTTGACGCCAGCGGCCACAGCGCGCTCGGCGACAAGCTTGCCGACAGCTGCAGCCGCAGCCACATCGGCGCCCGTCTTCAATGCGCCCCGCACGTCCTTTTCAAGCGTGGAGGCAGAGGCAATGGTATGCCCCTTGGCGTCGTCGATGATCTGGGCATAGATCTGCTTCGACGAGCGGAATACGGAAAGGCGCGGACGACCGTTCGCCACCTTCTTGATCGAACGGCGCACGCGGTCGCGACGACGCTCGAAAGCAGTTTTGCTGTTCGCCATGATCCGGGTCCGTTACTTCTTCTTGCCTTCTTTGCGAACGATGAACTCGCCCGCATAGCGAATGCCCTTGCCCTTGTACGGCTCGGGGCCACGGTATTCGCGGATGTTAGCCGCGACCTGACCGACGACCTGCTTGTCGATGCCGGAGATAAGAATCTCGGTCGGCTTCGGGCACTTGACTTCAATTCCCTCCGGGACCTCGTAAACGACGTCGTGGGAGAAGCCAAGGGCGAGCTGGACATTGCGGCCCTGCATCTGAGCACGGTAACCCACACCGGTGATCTCGAGCTTGCGTTCGAAGCCCTGGCTCACGCCGGTGATCAGGTTCTGGATCATGGTCCGGGTCATGCCCCACATGGAGCGTGCCGGCTTGCTGTCATTACGGGGATCAACCTGGATCCCGGCATCCGTCATTTCGGCGAGCACCAGATCGTTGAGCACGAAGGACAGCTGGCCCTTCGGTCCCTTGACCTCGATGGTGCGGCCGTTGATCGTTGCCGTTACCCCGCTCGGCACGGGGACTGGCTTTTTGCCAATACGAGACATCTGATCAACCTTGTCACATAAATAGGAAGGTCACTGCCGCGTCAGAAGACGCGGCAGAGCACTTCACCACCAACATTCTCATCCCGCGCCTGATGGTCGCTCATGACACCACGGGGCGTCGACAGGATCGACACACCAAGGCCATTCGCGACATGCGGAATGTTCTTTACCGACGAGTACACGCGGCGGCCCGGCTTGGAGATACGTTCGATCTCACGAATCACCGGTACACCATCGAAATACTTCAGTTCGATCTCAAGCTCGGACTTGCCGTCCTCGAATTCGACCGTCGTGTAGCCACGGATGTAACCTTCCTTGGCCAAAACATCAAGCACATGCGCACGCAGCTTCGAATGAGGTGAGGACACCTTGTTCTTGCGGCGCAGCTGCGCGTTCCGGATGCGGGTGAGCATATCACCCAACGGATCGGAAATTGCCATCGCAGCCTCTCCTTACCAGCTCGACTTGACCAGGCCCGGGATCTTACCCAGGGAGCCCAGCTCACGCAGCGCAACGCGCGACATCTTCAGCTTGCGGTAGAAGCCGCGCGGACGGCCGGTGACTTCACACCGGTTGCGCACGCGGTTCGGTGCCGAATTGCGCGGCAGGGCCGCGAGCTTCAGACGGGCGGCGAAACGCTCTTCCAGAGACAGCGTTTCATCCTTGGCTGCGGCCTTGAGAGCAGCACGCTTTGCAGCGTACTTCAGCACAAGGCGCTCGCGCCGCTTGTTCTTCTCGATCGCGCTCTTCTTCGCCATCGTTTTTCCTCGTTCCTTTCCCGTATATCCGCGTTACTTGCGGAACGGGAAGTTGAACGCGCGCAGCAGTTCGCGCGCCTCTTCATCGGTGTTGGCCGTGGTGCACACGACCACGTCCATACCCCAAATCTGGTCGACCTTGTCGTACTCGATTTCGGGGAAAACGATGTGTTCCTTAATGCCCATGGCGTAGTTGCCACGGCCATCGAAGCTCTTCGGGTTCAGACCGCGGAAGTCACGAACGCGCGGAAGCGCGATGGTGATCAGACGGTCGAGAAACTCGAACATCTGTTCGCGGCGCAGCGTCACCTTGGCGCCGAGGGGCATGCCCTCACGCACCTTGAAGGTGGCGATGGAGTTCGCAGCCTTGGTGATCACCGGCTTCTGACCGGCGATGAGCGCCAGGTCGTCCGCAGCGATGCGCACCTTCTTGCTGTCTGCAACTGCCTCACCGACGCCCATGTTGAGAACAACCTTCTCAAGCTTGGGGATCTGCATCGGGTTGGTGTAGTTGAACTTTTCCTGCAGCTGCTTGCGCACCACTTCATCGTAGTGCGTCTTGAACCGCGGCACGTAGGTCTCAGCCATCGATCAGGTCTCCCGAACGCTTGGCCACACGGACCTTGCGGCCGTCTTCCTGCACCTTGAACCCGACGCGAGTCGGCTTGCCATCCTTCGGATCGGCTACAGCCAGGTTGGAAACGTGGATCGGGGCTTCCTTTGCCACGATGCCTGCTTCCTGGGTCTGCGTCTGGCGCTGGTGGCGGCGAACGACGTTGATGCCGCGCACGAGAGCCTTGTTGTCCGTCGGCAGCATCTGCAGCACTTCGCCGGTCTTGCCCTTGTCACGACCGGCGAGCACGACAACCGTGTCGCCTTTTTTAATTTTCGCAGCCATCAGAGCACCTCCGGCGCGAGCGAAATGATCTTCATGTGGTTCTTTGCACGGAGCTCGCGCGGCACCGGCCCAAAGATACGGGTGCCGATCGGCTCCTTGTTGTTGTTGACCAGGACCGCCGCATTGCGGTCGAACCGGATCACGCTGCCGTCGGGACGGCGAATGTCCTTCGCCGTACGCACGACGACCGCCTTCATCACGTCGCCCTTCTTGACGCGGCCGCGCGGGATAGCTTCCTTGATGCTGACGACGATGATGTCGCCAACGCGGGCATACTTCCGCTTCGAGCCGCCGAGCACCTTGATGCACATGACACGACGGGCGCCGGAATTATCCGCCACGTCGAGGTTTGTTTGCATCTGAATCATGACTTGGCCGCCTTGTTCTCTCTACGGCGCACCTGCCACGGGCGCCGGATGCTCAACAGAGCCGTGGTCTCAGGAGACCACGGTCCAACGTTTGGTCTTGGAGATCGGCGCGCACTCTTCGATCTGAACCGTGTCGCCGACCTGGTACTTGTTCGCTTCGTCATGCGCCCGGTACTTCTTGGACCGGCGCACCGTCTTCTTGAGCAGCGGGTGAGTGAAGCGACGCTCCACCTTCACCGTCACCGTCTTGTCATTCGCGTTGCTGACCACGGTGCCCTGCAAAATGCGTTTCGGCATTGAGGCCTCCTTACGCGGTTGCGGTCATGCGCTTATCGCGCATGATCGTCTGGATCCGGGCGATATCCCGGCGGATCTGCCGGAAACGACCAGTGTTTTCGAGCTGACCGGTGGCCTTCTGAAAGCGCAGGTTGAACTGCTCCTTCTTCAGTGCCTCGAGTTCCGTACGGAGCTCGTCGAGGGTCTTTGCCCTTACATCATTTGCCTTCATGGCTCAACTCTCCTCGACTGCCTTACTCGGCGATCCGCTGTACGAACCGGCACTTGATCGGCAGCTTGGCAGCAGCCAGGCGCATTGCTTCGCGGGCAACGTCTTCCGGCACGCCGTCAATCTCGAACATGATACGGCCCGGCTTGACACGGCAAGCCCAGTAGTCCGGGGCACCTTTACCCTTACCCATGCGGACTTCCGCAGGCTTGGAAGACACCGGCACATCCGGGAAAATCCGGATCCAAACACGGCCCGCACGCTTCATGTGACGGGTCATTGCACGACGGGCTGCCTCGATCTGGCGGGCGGTGACACGCTCCGGCTCCACGGCCTTCAGACCGAATTCGCCGAAGTTCAGGTCAGTACCGCCCTTCGCCATGCCGTGGATGCGGCCCTTGTGCTGCTTGCGGAACTTAGTTCGCTTCGGTTGCAGCATCGTTCTTCTCTCGTTCTTGCGTTACACGGGCGCTGCCTTTTCAGGCAGCGCGCTCGCGACCACGATCACGGCGCTGGCCGCGATCACCCTGATTCGCATCCGAGCTTTCGGTCGCGCGGCGTTCAGACGCCATCGGATCGTGCTCGAGGATCTCGCCCTTGAAGATCCAGACCTTGACGCCGCAGGCGCCATAGGCGGTGTGAGCGGTCGCTGTGCCATAATCGATGTCGGCGCGCAAGGTGTGCAGCGGCACACGGCCTTCACGATACCACTCGACGCGTGCGATTTCCGCACCACCCAGACGGCCGCCGCAGTTGATGCGGATGCCAAGGGCGCCCAGACGCATGGCCGACTGAACGGCACGCTTCATGGCGCGGCGGAATGCAACACGGCGTTCCAGCTGCTGGGCGATCGAAGCGGCAACCAGGGTCGCGTCGATTTCCGGCTTGCGCACTTCAACGATGTTGATGTGCACTTCGGCGTCGGTGATCGCGGCAAGCTTCTTGCGCAGCTTGTCGATGTCCGCACCCTTCTTGCCGATGACCACACCCGGACGGCCGGAGTGGATGGTCACACGGCACTTCTTGTGCGGGCGTTCGATCACGATCTTGGAAACCGCAGCCTGCTTCAGCTCGTTCATCAGATATTCGCGGATGCGGAAATCTTCATGAAGCAGCTTGCCGTATTCGCCCTTGTTGGCGAACCAGCGGGAGTCCCAGGTGCGGTTGATCCCGAGGCGCATGCCGATCGGGTTAACTTTGTGTCCCATCAGGCAGTCTCCTCGACTTGACGAACAACGATGGTCAGGTTCGAGAACGGCTTCTCGATCCGGCCAGCGCGGCCACGTGCACGGGCATGGAACCGCTTGATGACAAAAGCCTTGCCCACATGGGCTTCGGCAACCACCAGGCTGTCCACGTCCAGGTCGTGGTTGTTCTCGGCATTCGCAATCGCGGACATCAGGGTCTTCTTGACGTCACCAGCGATGCGCTTGCGGGAGAACGTCAGATCCGCCAGAGCGGAACTTACCTTCTTGCCGCGGATTGCAGCCGCCACGAGGTTCAGCTTCTGCGGGGAAACGCGCAGCATGCGCGTGACCGCCTTGGCCTCGTTGTCGGCGAGCGTCCGCTCACGCTTCGGCTTGCCCATCGTTACTTCCTCTTCGCCTTCTTGTCGGCGCCGTGCCCATAGTAGGTCCGGGTCGGCGAGAACTCGCCGAGCTTGTGACCAATCATTTCTTCAGACACCAGCACCGGAACGTGCTTCTGTCCGTTGTAGACGCCGAAGGTCAGGCCAACGAACTGCGGCAGGATCGTCGAGCGGCGGCTCCAGGTCTTGATGACCTCGTTCCGGCCGGTTTCGCGAACCTTGTCCGCCTTCTTCAGCAGATACCCGTCGACAAACGGACCTTTCCAGATCGAACGTGTCACGATCCGTACCTCTTACTTCTTGCGAGCATGGCGGCTGCGAACAATGAACTTGTCCGTTGCCTTGTTGCTGCGCGTGCGCTTGCCCTTCGTCGGCTTGCCCCAGGGGGTCACCGGATGACGGCCACCCGAGGTGCGGCCTTCACCACCGCCGTGCGGATGGTCGATCGGGTTCATGGCCACACCGCGGGTGTGCGGGCGGATGCCGAGCCAGCGCGAACGTCCGGCCTTGCCCAGGTTGATGTTGCCATGGTCCGGGTTGGACACGGCGCCGATGGACGCCATGCAGGTGCCCAGAACGCGGCGCTGTTCACCGGACATGAGACGCAGGATCGTGTAACCCTGGTCACGGCCGACGATCTGAACGAAAGCACCGGCGGAACGGGCGATCTGACCGCCCTTGCCCGGCTTCAGCTCAACGTTGTGGACAATGGTGCCGACCGGAATGGAAGCCAGCGGCATTGCGTTGCCCGGCTTCACGTCGACGGACTCACCAGCCACAACCATGTCGCCGGCAGCAAGACGCTGCGGGGCCAGGATGTAGGCCAGCTCGCCATCCTCGTAACGGATCAGCGCGATGAAAGCGGTGCGGTTCGGATCGTATTCCAAGCGCTCAACAGTCGCCGGAACGTCGAACTTGCGACGCTTGAAGTCCACCAGACGGTAGGAGCGCTTGTGGCCACCACCGCGGTTCGGTGCCGTCAGACGGCCGCGGTTGTTGCGGCCGCCGGTCTTGCTCAGGCCTTCGGTCAAGGTCTTGACCGGCTTGCCCTTCCAGAGATCGGCACGGTCCACCTGAACCAGCTGGCGCCGGCCGGGGGACGTGGGGTTGAAGGTCTTGAGTGCCATAATTGTCGTCCCAGCCTTAGAGTCCGGTCGTCACGTCGATCGAGTGACCCTCGGCGAGCGTCACAATGGCCTTCTTGTAGTCGGACTGCTGTCCGATGCGGCCGCGGAAACGCTTCACCTTGCCCTTGCGGACCAGAGTGTTCACCGCAGTGACCTTGACGCCGAACAGGGCTTCAATCGCTGCCTTGATTTCCGGCTTGGTTGCCGAGTTGGCAACCTTGAAGACCACCTTGTTCTCTTCCGAGGCCATGGTCGCCTTCTCGGTGATCACCGGGCTGACGATCTTGTCGTAGTGAGCGATCTTGCTCATTTGAACCGCTCCTCGATAGCCGACACAGCAGCCTTGGTCAGAACCAGGGTGTTGCGGCGCAGGATGTCGTAGACGTTGATGCCCTGAACCGGGAGCACGTCAACAGCCGGAATGTTGCGGGCGGCGAGTGCGAAGTTCGCATCCACCTCTGCACCATCGATGACCAGCACGTTGGCGAGGCCCAGCTTGCTGAACTTTTCCTTCAGCAGCTTGGTCTTGGCTTCAGCGGCCTTGGCGTCCTCGACAACGATCAGCGAACCGGCCTTCACCTTGGAAGACAGCGCATGGGCGAGGCCCAGGGCGCGAACCTTCTTCGGCAGGTCGTGGCCATGGTCACGGACAACCGGACCAAACGCCTTGCCGCCGCCGCGGAACTGCGGAGCCTTGCGGTTGCCGTGACGGGCGCCACCGGAGCCCTTCTGACGGACGAACTTCTTGGTCGTGCCGGAGACTTCGGCACGGCCCTTGGCCTTGTGGGTACCAGCCTGGCGCTTGGCAAGCTGCCAGCGCACAACTCGGTGGATCAGATCCGTGCGCGGCTCGAGACCGAAGATCTCGTCCGACACCGTGATCGAACCGGCGGCCGAACCTTCGAGGGTTTTGACCTCAAGTTCCATCACTCACTCTCCTTGCCCGTGGCTGCCTCGGCAACGGCCCGGAAAGCACCCGGGACCGGCACGCCTTCCGGCAGCGCCTTCTTGACGGCATCGCGAACCAGGATCCAGCCGCCCTTGGCACCGGGAACAGAGCCTTCGACCATGATCAGGCCGCGCTCGACGTCCGTGCGGACAACCTTGAGGTTCTGCGTGGTCACACGGGCATCACCCATGTGGCCAGCCATCTTCTTGCCCTTGAACACCTTGCCCGGGTCCTGACGCTGGCCGGTCGAACCGTGCGCGCGGTGGGACACCGAGTTACCGTGAGAAGCGCGGCCACCACCGAAGTTGTGGCGCTTCATGGAACCGGCAAAGCCCTTACCGATCGAGGTGCCGGTGACGTCGACAAACTGACCTTCCACATAGTGGTCGGCAGTGATCTCGGACCCGACTTCGATCAGGTTGTCCGGGCTCACGCGGAACTCAGCCAGCGTGCGCTTCGGTTCAACCTTGGCAACCGCGAAATGTCCGCGCATCGCCTTGGGCGTGTTCTTGACTTTGGCAACACCGGAGCCAAGCTGCAGTGCGGTGTAGCCGTTCTTTTCTTCAGTGCGGTGAGCAACAACCTGGCAGTTTTCGAGCCGCAGTACAGTGACCGGCACATGCTCGCCAGCCTGGTTGTAAATGCGGGTCATGCCCACCTTCTGAGCGATCACTCCAGAACGCATTGGCGTAAACCTTTCGATCCGACTCAGAGCTTGATCTCGACGTCCACGCCAGCTGCCAGGTCGAGCTTCATAAGAGCGTCGACGGTCTGCGGCGTCGGATCGACGATGTCGAGGAGGCGCTTGTGAGTGCGCATCTCAAACTGATCGCGGCTTTTCTTGTCGATGTGCGGACCACGAAGCACGGTGTACTTCTCAATCCGCGTCGGCAGCGGCACGGGACCCCGTACCTGCGCACCGGTCCGCTTCGCCGTGTTCACGATCTCCCGGGTGGAAGCATCGAGAATACGGTGATCGAATGCCTTGAGGCGGATCCGGATATTCTGACCGTTCATTTCAGATTTCCCGATAAGACTGGGCCCCGCCGTCCGCCTGAAGCGGCGGCGGGGGCACCCGCCGATTACTCAATGATGGAAGCGACAACGCCGGCGCCGACGGTACGGCCGCCTTCGCGGATAGCGAAGCGCAGGCCGTCTTCCATGGCGATCGGAACGATCAGCGTCACGACGACCGAGATGTTGTCGCCCGGCATCACCATTTCCGTGCCTTCCGGCAGTTCAACGATGCCCGTCACGTCCGTCGTGCGGAAGTAGAACTGCGGACGGTAGTTCGTGAAGAACGGCGTATGACGGCCGCCTTCTTCCTTCGTCAGGATGTAGGCTTCGGCCTTGAACTTCTTGTGCGGCTTGACCGAACCCGGCTTGCACAGAACCTGACCACGCTCAACGTCCTCACGGCCAACGCCACGGATCAGCGCGCCGATGTTGTCGCCTGCCTGGCCCTGGTCCAGAAGCTTGCGGAACATCTCAACGCCGGTCACGGTCGTCTTCTTGGTGTCGCGGATGCCGACGATCTCGACTTCCTCACCCACCTTCACGATGCCGCGCTCGACACGGCCGGTCACCACGGTGCCACGGCCGGAGATCGAGAACACGTCTTCGATCGGCATCAGGAACGGCATGTCGATCGGACGGTCCGGCGTCGGGATGTACGCGTCAACGGCGTCCATCAGAGCGCGGATGGCGTCACGGCCAATGTTGGCGTCGCGGTTTTCAACCGCAGCCAGAGCCGAGCCCTTGACGATCGGAATGTCGTCGCCCGGGAAGTCGTAAGAGGAGAGCAGCTCGCGCAGCTCCATCTCGACGAGATCCAGAAGCTCTTCGTCGTCGACCTGGTCGACCTTGTTCATGAACACCACCAGAGCCGGCACGCCGACCTGACGGGCGAGCAGGATGTGCTCGCGGGTCTGCGGCATCGGGCCGTCAGCGGCCGAGCACACCAGGATCGCGCCGTCCATCTGGGCGGCACCGGTGATCATGTTCTTGACGTAGTCGGCGTGACCCGGGCAGTCAACGTGTGCGTAGTGACGGTTTGCCGTCTCATACTCAACGTGTGCCGTCGAGATCGTGATGCCGCGCGCCTTTTCTTCCGGCGCTGCGTCGATCTGGTCATAGGCCTTGGCAACCGCGCCGCCGGTCTCAGCCAGCGTCATCGTGATCGCCGCGGTCAGCGTCGTCTTGCCGTGGTCAACGTGGCCGATCGTGCCAATGTTCACGTGCGGCTTCGTGCGCTCAAACTTTTCCTTCGCCATCGGATTACTCCGCTTTCTCTAGTTCTTTAATGTCGGTCGGTGGTTCAGGCGTACTTCGCCTGAACCTGGTCAGCAACGGCCTGCGGCACCTGCTCGTAATGGTCGAACACCATCGAGTACTGCGCACGCCCCTGCGACATGGACCGCAGGTTGTTCACGTAGCCAAACATGTTGGCAAGCGGGACCATCGCGGTGATCGCGGTCACAACACCACGGTCTTCCGTGCCGTTGATCTGGCCGCGGCGGGAGTTCAGGTCGCCGATCACGTCGCCCATGTAGTCAGCCGGGGTCACGACCTCGACCTTCATGATGGGCTCGAGCAGCTTCGGACCGGCCTTTGCGATGGCTTCACGGAAGCCGGCGCGGGCAGCGATTTCGAAGGCCAGAACCGAGGAGTCCACGTCGTGGTAGGCACCGTCGGTCAGGCTCGCCTTGATGTCGACCATCGGGAAGCCGGCGAGCGGGCCCGAAGACATCACGCTCTCGATACCCTTGGTCACGCCCGGGATGTATTCCTTCGGAACAGCACCACCGACGATCTGGCTCTCGAAGGCATAGCCTGCACCCACTTCGTTCGGCTCGATGACGAGCTTGATGCGGGCGAACTGGCCGGTACCACCGGTCTGCTTCTTGTGGGTGTAGTCCACTTCGGCGCGGCGGGTGATCGTCTCGCGATAGGCCACCTGCGGAGCACCGATATTGGCTTCCACCTTGAACTCGCGGCGCATGCGGTCGACGATGATGTCGAGGTGAAGTTCACCCATGCCGGCGATGATCGTCTGGCCGCTTTCCTCGTCGGTCTTGACGCGGAAGGACGGATCTTCGGCTGCCAGGCGGTTGAGCGCGAGGCCCATCTTTTCCTGGTCGCCCTTGGTCTTCGGCTCGACGGCGATCTCGATCACCGGCTCGGGGAATTCCATGCGCTCCAGAATGACCGGCTTGGCAGGATCGCAGAGCGTGTCACCCGTGGTGGTGTCCTTCAGACCGGCGATGGCAACGATGTCGCCTGCATAGGCAACGTCGATGTCTTCACGGCTGTTGGCATGCATCTGCATCATGCGGCCGACGCGTTCCTTCTTGTCCTTCACGGTGTTCTGCAGGGACGTGCCCTTGTTCAGAACGCCCGAGTAGATGCGGCAGAAGGTGAGCGAACCGACGAACGGGTCGTTCATGATCTTGAACGCCAGCATGGACAGGGGCTCTTCGTCGCTCGACTTGCGGAGGATTTCCCCCTCGGTCTTCGGATCGATGCCCTTGATGGCCGGGACGTCGAGCGGGCACGGCAGGTAGTCCACCACGCCGTCGAGCAGCGGCTGAACGCCCTTGTTCTTGAAGGCCGAGCCAGCGAAGATCGGAATGAACTCGCCGCTGATGGTGCCCTTGCGGATGAGTGCCTTCAGCGTGTCGTTGTCCGGCTCGTTGCCTTCCAGATACGCTTCCATGGCAGCTTCATCGACTTCGACAGCCGTCTCGATCATGGCATCACGGAATTCCTGTGCCTTGTCAGCCAGGTCAGCCGGGATCTCGACTTCGTCCCAGGCAGCGCCCAGGCTTTCGTCGCGCCAGATCAGCGCCTTCATCTTGATCAGATCGACAACGCCGGCGAACTCGCTCTCGGCGCCAACCGGGATCTGTACGCACAGAGCCTTGGCACCCAGACGGGTCTTGACCATCTCGACGCAGCGGTAGAAGTCCGCACCGAGCTTGTCCATCTTGTTGACGAAGATCATGCGCGGCACACGGTACTTGTCCGCCTGACGCCACACGGTTTCAGTCTGGGGCTCAACGCCAGCGTTGGCGTCGAGAAGGGCAACGGCACCGTCGAGCACGCGCAGGGAACGCTCCACCTCGATGGTGAAGTCCACGTGACCCGGGGTGTCGATGATGTTCAGGCGCTTTTCATTCCAGAAAGCGGTGGTCGCGGCGGACGTGATCGTGATGCCGCGTTCCTGTTCCTGCTCCATCCAGTCCATGGTGGCAGCGCCATCATGGACTTCACCGATCTTGTGGCTCTTGCCTGTGTAGTACAGGATGCGCTCGGTGGTCGTGGTCTTGCCGGCATCGATGTGAGCCATGATGCCGAAGTTGCGGTAGTCCTCGATTTTGTGCGTGCGAGACATGACGTCAGCCCTTTTCCAGGATTACCAGCGATAGTGAGAGAAGGCGCGGTTCGCGTCCGCCATGCGGTGCGTGTCTTCGCGCTTCTTCACTGCGGAACCACGGTTGTTCGCGGCGTCGAGCATTTCACCCGACAGGCGGTCCACCATGGTGGTTTCGTTGCGGTTGCGGGCTGCAGTGATCAGCCAGCGGATCGCCAGTGCCTGACGGCGGTCCGTGCGGACTTCCACCGGAACCTGGTAGGTCGCACCACCGACGCGGCGGGAGCGGACTTCCACCTGCGGCATGACGTTTTCGAGAGCCGCATGGAACACCTCGATGGGGTTCTCACGGGTCTTCTTCTCGATGATGTCGAAGGCACCGTAAACGATGCGCTCGGCCACGGACTTCTTGCCGTGATACATGATCGAGTTCATGAACTTGGTAACGACGACATCACCGAACTTGGGATCCGGAATGATCTCGCGCTTTTCTGCGCTGTGACGACGGGACATGCCGCGCGCTCCTTACTTCGGCCGCTTGGCGCCGTACTTCGACCGGCGCTGCTTACGGTTCTTGACGCCCTGGGTGTCGAGCACGCCACGGATGATGTGGTAGCGAACGCCCGGCAAATCCTTGACGCGGCCGCCGCGGATCATCACCACGGAGTGTTCCTGAAGGTTGTGGCCTTCACCCGGGATGTAACCGATGACTTCGAAGCCATTCGTCAGGCGCACCTTGGCAACCTTACGAAGTGCCGAGTTCGGCTTCTTCGGCGTCGTGGTGTATACGCGGGTGCAAACACCACGCTTCTGCGGGCAGGCCTCCATGGCCGGCACCTTGTTCCGCTTCGGCGGGTCTTTCCGCGGCTTGCGGATCAGCTGGTTGATGGTCGGCATTCTGTGCCCTTTACCTCTGCCATCCAAAAATTCGTACGCTACCCTGCTTTTCACTGACTACGTGACAAACGTAATCGCGCCTCAGCCATGTTCGCACATGGGAGGCGCTGCGAAAACCAGAGGACCACGAGGTTAATCGCGGTCGTGCAATCGACGCTTATTCGCCTTTTTGAACCCGGCAGCGTTTAAGTATTCAGGTTCCTTGCGTAGACCGCTGGAACACATCAGGACTTACCGCCTGCCCTTGGGATGGGCGGACACTACTCACGGCGCCCCCTGCCGTCAAGGGAAATCTCGGATTTCTGCGGGATTGCCCTGCCCTGCTGCGCCTTGGCCGCGGCAAGGCCTGAATCCGCGCATTTCCGCATCTTTTGTAACGCCAATGCGCGCAGAATTGTAATTAAATTATACAGCCCTGGCATCCTGCAAGGCCTGGTCCTATGCCGGTTAACCGTGCCTTGCGAATCCTGCAGGGCTGTCCTGCAGCCTGCTGAGCCGCAGAAGCCCCGAATCCCCGGCGGATTTCCCGAAAACCGGGACTCACTGCACGGTGAGCCGGTTGTTTGCCCGTTAAGGAATCAGAACAAGGGAATCAAACCACTCTGCCCTGCCCCCGTGCCGCTTGCGGGACCAATCAGGCCACTGCAGCCTGGCAGGGCTGCCAACCCTTCCTGCGGGAACGGTAAACACGGTGCAAACCCGTTCCCTCAAATGCACAGGGACGGCAGCTGGCCTGTTGCCCTCTGCCGTCCCCGGTCTTCTGACTGCGATTGCTGCGTCAATCGCGGAAGGTGATCACCGCCACGTTGCCCGACAGAGCGTCCTGATAGGCGCCTTCATAGGTCGGGTCATCCGGCTCGCCTTCCAGCACGCCGATCTGGTCGAGCTCGGCCTCGGCAAAGCCCTCCCCTGCCAGCGCTTCCAGCGTCTTGCGCACGGCGCTATCGTCATCGGGGGCGGTCAGCATCACATGGATCGGCACCGCATCTTCCGGCCCGCCGTCCTCGCTGTCCCAGACCCGGCCAATCACCAGGAAGACCGTCGGCTCCAGCGGAGCATCATCGTCATTGCCAGCCATCACGGCCTCCTTCTTGATAAACGAAAGGCCGCACGGGTGGCGGCCTTTCTGGTTCATGGGTCCGGGGCCGCTTACTCGGCGGCGCCGGACAGATCCTCCAGCAGGCCTTCTGCGGCGCTGTCGCCCGAGCGCTTGCGGCGCTCGTCGAGGATCAGGTCGTCGCGGTGGGTCGCGATCTGACGGATGCGCTTCATCACGCCGCCGGTACCGGCCGGGATCAGACGGCCGACGATGACGTTCTCCTTCAGGCCGACCAGCGGGTCGATCTTGCCGTTGACGGCGGCGTCGGTGAGGACGCGCGTCGTCTCCTGGAAGGAGGCTGCCGAGAAGAACGACCGGGTCTGCAGGCTCGCCTTGGTGATACCCAGGAGAACCGGCACGCCCTTGGCCGGGGTCTTGGCGTCGTCGATGGCACGCTCGTTCGCCTCGTCGAAGTCGAGCTGGTCGACCTGCTCGCCCGAGAAGAACTCGGTGTCGCCCGGATCGGTGACCTCGACCTTCTGCAGCATCTGGCGAACGATCACCTCGATGTGCTTGTCGTTGATCACCACGCCCTGCAGACGGTAGACTTCCTGGATCTCGTTGACGAGATAGGCCGCGAGCGCTTCCACGCCCTTGACCGCCAGAATGTCGTGCGGCGCCGGGTTGCCGTCGAGGATGTACTCACCCTTCTCGATGACATCGCCTTCCTGCAGATGGAAGTGCTTGCCCTTCGGGATCAGGTACTCGACCGGCTCCAGTGCCTCGTCATGCGGCTCCACGATGATGCGGCGCTTGTTCTTGTAATCGCGGCCGAAGCGGATGGTACCGCTGATTTCCGCGATGATGGCGTGGTCCTTCGGACGGCGCGCCTCGAACAGTTCCGCCACGCGGGGCAGACCACCGGTGATGTCCTTCGTCTTGGCGCTTTCCAGCGGGATACGTGCGAGCACGTCACCAGCCTTCACCCGGTTGCCCGGCTGCACCGACAGAATGGCGTCCACCGAAAGCAGCAGGCGGGCGTCACCACCACGGGCCAGCTTGCAGATCGAGCCATTGGCGTCCTTGACGACAACCGCCGGCTTGAGATCCTGGCCGCGATGCGACGTGCGCCAGTCAATGACGACACGCTTGGTGATACCGGTCGCCTCGTCGGTGGTTTCCTGCACCGAAGCGCCGTCCACCAGGTCTTCGAAGTCGACCACACCATCCACTTCCGACAGCATCGGACGGGTGTAGGGGTCCCACTCGGCGATACGCTGGCCGCGCTTGACCGCATCACCATCGTCCACCAGCAGCTTGGCGCCGTAGGTGACGCGATGGACAGCGCGCTCGTTGCCGTCACTGTCAACGACGATGAGCGACATGTTGCGCACCATGGCAATCAGGTTGCCATCGCTGTCGCGGGTGGCGGCGCGGTTGCGGATCTTGATCGTGCCATCGACGTTGGATTCGATGAACGAGCTGTCCACCACCTGTGCCGTGCCACCGATGTGGAACGTGCGCATGGTCAGCTGGGTGCCCGGCTCACCGATCGACTGAGCGGCGATGACGCCGACAGCTTCACCGATGTTGACCGGCGTACCACGGGCAAGGTCACGGCCATAGCAGGTGCCGCAGACGCCCGTGATGGTCTGACAGGTCAGAACCGAACGGATCTTGATCTGCTGAACCTTGGCAGCCTCGATCAGCTCCACGTCCTTCTCGTCGATCATGCGGCCCTTCGGCACGATGATCTCGCCGGTTGCGTGGTTGTAGACGTCTTCTGCCGCCGTACGGCCGAGAACTCGCTGGCCAAGGCTTGCGATGACCTGACCGGCGTCCACGATCGCCTGAACGGTGATGCCGTTCTCGGAGCCGCAGTCGACCTCAAGGATGATCGAGTCCTGAGCCACGTCCACGAGGCGGCGGGTCAGGTAACCCGAGTTCGCCGTCTTGAGCGCGGTGTCAGCCAGACCCTTACGGGCGCCGTGGGTGGAGTTGAAGTACTCCAGAACCGACAGGCCTTCCTTGAAGTTCGAGATGATCGGGTTTTCGATGATCTCGCCCGACGGCTTGGCCATGAGGCCGCGCATGCCGGCAAGCTGCTTCATCTGGGCCGGAGAACCACGGGCACCCGAGTGGGACATCATGTAAACCGAGTTCATCGGCTTCTGACGGCCCGTCTCCTGATCGATCTGAACCGCCTGAATGCGCTTCATCATCTCGTCAGCGATGCGGTCGGTGCACTTGGCCCAGGCGTCAACCACCTTGTTGTACTTCTCGCCCTGAGTGATCAGGCCGTCGTTGTACTGCTGCTCGTATTCGGCAACCATTGCGGCCGTCTCGCCCACCAGCTTCTGCTTGGTGTCCGGGATCACCATGTCGTCCTTGCCGAACGAGATGCCGGCGCTGCACGCATTGCGGAACCCGAGCTGCATGATGCGGTCGCAGAAAATGACCGTCTCCTTCTGACCGCAGGCGCGGTAGACGGTGTCGATCATGCGCGAGACTTCCTTCTTCGTCATCAGCCTGTTGCAGGTGTCGAAGGGAACCTCGTGATGCTTCGGCAGCAGTTCGGCAATCATCATGCGGCCCGGCGTCGTCTCGAAGATGCCGGAGGTCGGGTTGCCGTCAGCGTCGATCGAGCGGAAGCGTCCGCGGATCTTCGTGTGCAGCGTGATGACCTTGTTGGCCAGCGCGTGCTGGATCTCGCCCATGTTGCCGAAGGCCATGCCTTCGCCCGGCTCCTTCTCTGCCATGATCGACAGATAATAGAGACCCAGAACGATATCCTGAGACGGAACGATGATCGGGCCGCCGTTGGCCGGATGCAGGATGTTGTTGGTCGACATCATCAGCGTGCGGGCTTCCAGCTGGGCTTCCAGCGAAAGCGGCACGTGCACGGCCATCTGGTCACCGTCGAAGTCGGCGTTGAAAGCCGAGCAGACGAGCGGGTGCAGCTGGATGGCCTTGCCTTCGATCAGTGTCGGTTCGAACGCCTGGATGCCGAGACGGTGCAGCGTCGGCGCACGGTTCAGAAGAACCGGGTGCTCACGGATGACCTCGTCGAGGATATCCCAGACTTCCGGACGCTCCTTCTCCACCAGCTTCTTGGCCTGCTTGACGGTCGAGGAGAAGCCCTTCGCGTCGAGGCGCGAATAGATGAAGGGCTTGAACAGCTCGAGAGCCATCTTCTTCGGCAGGCCGCACTGGTGCAGCTTCAGCTCCGGACCCACGGTGATCACCGAACGGCCGGAATAGTCGACGCGCTTGCCGAGCAGGTTCTGACGGAAGCGGCCCTGCTTGCCCTTGAGCATGTCGGACAGCGACTTCAGCGGACGCTTGTTGGCACCGGTGATGACGCGGCCGCGGCGGCCGTTGTCGAACAGGGCGTCAACGGACTCCTGCAGCATGCGCTTTTCGTTGCGGATGATGATATCCGGTGCACGCAGCTCGATCAGGCGCTTCAGGCGGTTGTTGCGGTTGATCACGCGGCGGTACAGATCGTTCAGATCCGACGTCGCGAAACGGCCGCCGTCCAGCGGAACCAGCGGGCGCAGATCCGGCGGGATCACCGGAATCACGGTCATGATCATCCATTCCGGACGGTTGCCCGACTCGGTGAAGGCTTCGATGACCTTGAGGCGCTTGGCCAGCTTCTTCGGCTTCAGCTCGGTGGTCGCTTCGGCGATCTCGACGCGCAGCTTCTCGCTTTCGCGCACCAGATCCAGCGACATCAGCATCTCGCGGATGGCTTCCGCGCCGATCATCGCCGTGAAGGCGTCCTCGCCGTACTCGTCCTGGGCGCTGATATATTCTTCCTCGCTCAGCAGCTGGTTCTGCTTCAGCGGGGTCAGGCCCGGCTCGAGAACAACATAGTTCTCGAAATAGAGCACGCGCTCCAGATCCTTCAGCGTCATGTCCAGCAGAAGGCCGATGCGGGAGGGCAGCGACTTCAGGAACCAGATATGCGCAACCGGGGCGGCCAGCTCGATGTGGCCCATGCGCTCACGGCGCACGCGGCTCAGCGTCACTTCGACGCCGCACTTCTCACAGATGACGCCCTTGTACTTCATGCGCTTGTACTTGCCGCACAAGCACTCGTAGTCCTTGATCGGGCCAAAGATACGGGCGCAGAACAGACCATCACGCTCAGGCTTGAACGTGCGGTAGTTGATCGTCTCCGGCTTCTTGATCTCACCATAGGACCAAGACATGATCCGCTCGGGGCTGGCGAGAGAAATCCGGATCTGGTCGAAGGTCTGCGCAGGAGCCTGCTGGTTGAACAGGTTCATGACCTCATGATTCATGGGCTCTCTCCTTCGATGCACGGATGGGGAGCGGGCCGTGCCCACTCCCCTTTTCCTGCACTGTACGTCCTGTTTCAGTCTTTTTCATGCCCGCAGATCACTCTGCCGCGTCTGCCGCGGGCTCGTCGGTAATTGCGGTAAGGTCAGACTGCTGAAGTTCCACGTTGAGACCCAGCGACCGCATTTCCTTCACGAGAACGTTGAAGCTCTCCGGAATGCCGGCCTCGAACGTGTCATCACCACGGACAATTGCCTCGTAGACCTTCGTGCGGCCCGCGACGTCGTCCGACTTCACGGTCAGCATTTCCTGCAGCGTGTAGGCAGCGCCATATGCTTCAAGGGCCCACACCTCCATTTCACCGAAGCGCTGGCCGCCGAACTGCGCCTTGCCACCCAGCGGCTGCTGGGTCACGAGCGAGTAAGGTCCAATCGAACGGGCGTGGATCTTGTCGTCCACGAGGTGGTGCAGCTTGAGCATGTAGATGTAACCCACGGTGACCTTGCGGTCGAAGGTTTCACCCGTCCGCCCGTCGTAGAGGGTCGACTGGCCGCTGGCATCAAGGCCAGCTGCGTCGAGCATCTCAACGATGTCCGGCTCATGCGCGCCGTCGAAGACCGGCGTTGCAATCGAAACGCCCTTCTTCAGCTGTTCGGCAAGACGCAGGACGCTCTCGTCATCGTAACGCTTGACCGCATCGCCCTTGATGTTGTCGCCGTAGAGTTCGTGGATCTCGCCCTTCAGAGCCTGGATCTCACCCGTCTTGCGGTACTCATCATAGAGCTCGCCGATCTTGCGGCCCATGCCTGCGCAGGCCCAGCCAAGGTGGGTCTCGAGGATCTGGCCCACGTTCATGCGCGAAGGCACGCCCAGCGGGTTGAGCACGATGTCGACATGCGTGCCGTCCGCCAGGAACGGCATGTCCTCGTTCGGGTTGATCTTGGAGACCACGCCCTTGTTGCCGTGACGGCCGGCCATCTTGTCGCCCGGCTGGATCTTGCGCTTCACGGCGACGAAGACCTTGACCATCTTCATGACGCCCGGGGGCAGCTCGTCACCGCGCTGCAGCTTCTCCACCTTGTCGATGAAACGCTGCTCGAGGCGCTTGCGGCTTTCGTCATACTGGCCGCGCAGGGCTTCCACTTCGCTCATGAACTTTTCATCGTCCATGGCAAACTGCCACCACTGCGAACGCGGGTATTCGCCAAGGACGTCACCGGTCAGGTTGGTGTCCTTCTTGAAGCCCTTCGGGCCGGCAATGGCGGTCTTGCCCAGCAGCATCTCGGCCAGACGGCCATAGACGTTGCGGTCAAGGATTGCCTGCTCGTCGTCGCGGTCCTTGGCCAGGCGCTCGATTTCCTCGCGCTCGATGGCCATCGCACGCTCGTCCTTCTCGACGCCGTGACGGTTGAACACGCGCACTTCCACGACCGTGCCGGCAACGCCGGGCGGCAGACGCAGGGAGGTGTCGCGGACGTCCGAAGCCTTTTCACCGAAGATGGCGCGCAGAAGCTTTTCTTCCGGCGTCATCGGGCTTTCGCCCTTCGGCGTGATCTTGCCGACGAGGATGTCGCCCGGCTTCACTTCGGCGCCGATGTAGACGATGCCAGCTTCGTCGAGGTTCTTCAGCGCTTCTTCCGAGACGTTCGGAATGTCGCGCGTGATTTCTTCCGGTCCGAGCTTGGTGTCACGGGCGGCGACTTCAAACTCTTCCAGATGGATCGAGGTGAAGACGTCATCGGACACGATGCGTTCGGACAGGAGGATGGAATCCTCGAAGTTGTAGCCGTTCCAAGGCATGAACGCGACGAGCACGTTGCGGCCGAGGGCCAGATCGCCCAGATCCGTCGACGGGCCGTCAGCGATGATGTCACCCTTGGAGATGACGTCACCGACGCGGACCAGCGGACGCTGGTTGATACAGGTGTTCTGGTTGGAACGCTGGAACTTCATCAGGCGGTAGATGTCGACGCCCGACTTGGACGGATCGAGATCTTCCGTGGCGCGGATAACGATACGGGTCGCGTCCACCTGGTCGACCACACCGCCGCGGCGGGCACCGATGGCAGCGCCGGAGTCACGGGCCACGATCGGCTCCATGCCGGTGCCGACGAACGGCGCTTCGGCGCGCACCAGCGGCACGGCCTGACGCTGCATGTTCGAGCCCATGAGAGCGCGGTTGGCGTCGTCGTTTTCCAGGAACGGAATGAGCGCGGCAGCGACCGAAACCAGCTGCTTCGGCGACACGTCCATCAGGTCCACGCGGTCGGACGGAACGAGCATGTTTTCACCGGCATGACGGCAGGTGACCAGCTCTTCCACCAGACGGTTGCCCTCGTCGAGGACAGCGTTGGACTGGGCGACGTAGTGCTTGGCTTCTTCCATGGCCGAGAGATAGACGACCTCGTCGGAGACGATGCCATCGCGCACCTTGCGGTACGGGCTCTCGATAAAGCCGTACTTGTTCACGCGGGCGAAGGTCGCCAGCGAGTTGATCAGACCGATGTTCGGGCCTTCCGGCGTCTCGATCGGGCAGATACGGCCATAGTGGGTCGGATGCACGTCGCGGACTTCGAAGCCGGCGCGCTCACGCGTCAGACCGCCCGGTCCAAGAGCCGACAGGCGGCGCTTGTGCGTCACTTCGGACAGCGGGTTGGTCTGGTCCATGAACTGGCTGAGCTGCGAGGAGCCGAAGAACTCGCGCACGGCAGCGGCTGCCGGCTTGGCGTTGATCAGGTCCTGCGGCATGACCGTGTCGATGTCGACAGAGCTCATGCGCTCCTTGATCGCACGTTCCATGCGCAGCAGGCCGACGCGGTACTGGTTCTCCATGAGTTCGCCGACCGAACGCACACGGCGGTTGCCGAGGTTGTCGATGTCGTCGATCTCGCCCTTACCGTCGCGCAGGTCGAGCAGCAGCCGGATCACGGCCAGGATGTCTTCCTTGCGCAGGGTGCGCACGGTGTCCGGGCAGGTCAGGTCAAGGCGCATGTTCATCTTGACGCGGCCGACCGCAGACAGGTCGTAACGCTCGGCGTCAAAGAACAGCGACTGGAACATCGCTTCAGCGGAGTCCAGAGTGGGCGGCTCGCCCGGGCGCATCACGCGGTAGATGTCGAACAGCGCATCTTCACGGCTCTCGTTCTTGTCCGCAGCAAGCGTGTTGCGGACATAAGCGCCGGTGTTGATGTGGTCGATATCGAGAACGGTCAGGTCCTCGTAGCCGCGCTGGATCAGTTCGTCGAGCAGCTTGGCGCTGATCTCGTCACCGGCTTCAGCGTAGATCTCGCCGGTCACGAAGTCGACGACGTCCTCGGCCAGATACTGGCCGTGCAGGTCTTCGTCGGTCACCTTCAGGGCCTTGACGCCCTTTTCGGTGAGCTGCTTGATCGTGCGTGCGGTGACCTTGCGGCCGGCTTCGATCACGACTTCGCCGGTGTCGGCGTCGATCAGATCGTAGGAAGCCTTGTTGCCCTTCAGGCGGTCGCCGTCGAACGGCATGCGCCAGGAACCCTTGCCCGCGCGCGAATATTCGATGCGCTGGTAGAAGGTGTTCAGGATCTCTTCGCCGTCGAGGCCGAGGGCCATCAGCAGGGAGGTGACCGGAATCTTGCGGCGGCGGTCGATACGCGCATAGACGATGTCCTTGGCGTCGAACTCGATGTCGAGCCAGGAACCGCGGTACGGGATCACGCGGGCAGCAAACAGCAGCTTGCCGCTGGAATGGGTCTTGCCCTTGTCATGATCGAAGAACACGCCCGGGGAACGGTGCATCTGGGACACGATGACGCGCTCGGTGCCGTTCACGACGAACGTACCGTTCTCGGTCATGAAGGGGATGTCCCCCATGTAGACGTCCTGCTCCTTGATGTCCTTGACGGACTTGGCGCCGGTGTCTTCATCGACATCGAACACGATCAGGCGCAGGGTCACCTTCAGCGGGGCAGCAAAGGTCATGCTGCGCTGACGGCACTCCTCGACGTCGTACTTGGGCTGTTCGAATTCGAACTTGACGAATTCAAGCAGGGCCGTTCCGGCAAAATCGGAAATCGGGAAAACAGAGTTGAAGACCGCCTGGAGGCCTTCATCGGGACGGCCGCCCTTGGGCTCCTCAACCTGCAGGAACTGGTCGTAGGATGCCTTCTGAACCTCGATGAGGTTGGGCATTTCCGTTACATCGCGGATCGATCCGAAGAATTTCCGGACACGCTTGCGACCGTTGAACGTTAGGGTCATTGTCGCTCCTCGTTCGTATCGCCTTGGGTGACGGCTGTCCGCAACGCCCCTTGTCCAATCGGGCAGCTTCGCCCGGGCGCTTCGGATAACCGTCCCCTATTCGGGACTAATGCCCCGGAAACGGGTTATACCCGCCGGGGCCAGGAAACGGTCCCGGTTGCCCGGGACCGCCTTGGATCTTTCGATCCTATTACTTGAGCTCGACCTTGGCGCCAGCCTCTTCGAGCTTCTTCTTGAGGTCTTCGGCTTCAGCCTTGGAGACCTGCTCCTTGACAACCTTCGGAGCGCCTTCGACGAGCTCCTTGGCTTCCTTCAGGCCGAGGCCGGTGATGGCGCGGACTTCCTTGATCACGTTGATCTTCTTGTCGCCAGCGTCAGCGAGAACGACGTCGAATTCGGTCTGCTCTTCAACAGCAGCAGCCGGAGCAGCAGCAACGGCAGCAACAGCCACCGGAGCTGCGGCGGACACGCCCCACTTCTCTTCGAGCATCTTGGACAGCTCAGCAGCTTCCATGACGGTCAGGGCGGACAGATCTTCAACGAGCTTTTCGAGGTTAGCCATTTCTTATGTACCTTACGTTCGAACCAAATGCTTGGTTACAGACAGTGTATTGCTTAGGGGGCGCCTTATGCGGCCTCGTCCTTCTTGGCATACGCGCCGAAAACGCGGGCGAGCTGCCCGGCCGGTGCGTTGACAACCTGGGCGATGCGGGATGCCGGGGTCTGGATCATGCCCACCAGCTTTGCGCGCAGCTCATCGAGCGACGGCATCGTGGCGAGAGACTTGACGCCTTCCGCATTCAGGTTGGTCTTGCCGAGAGCACCGCCGAGGATGACGAACTTGTCCGTCGTCTTGGCGAATTCCACCATGGCCTTGGGAGCCGCGACCGGATCTTCCGAATAGGCGATCAGGGTCGGGCCCGTGAAGAGGCCATTGATGTGCTCAAGGTCAGTGCCTTGAAGGGCAAGCTTTACAAGGCGGTTCTTTGCAACCTTTACGGTGCCGCCGGCGTCACGCACTTTCAACCGCAGCGCGGTCATCTGTGCAACCGAGAGACCCGCATAGTGCGCGACGACCACAACCGAAGTGCTACCCAGCTCTTCGTTGAGGGCGGTCACGAACTCGTGCTTTTCCGCTCTTTCCACTTGCCTACTCCATTTGATGGCGTTTCCGCCACCGGTTTGCCTTTGCCGCCAGCTTGGCAGTGCGGGGAAGCCCCGTACTGCGTCACAGGCGACGCTCAGGGTTTCCTGTCCCCTCACCTCGCTTGGAGCGCGGCAAGGCATCTGGTTCGAACCGTTGCAGAACCCGGCAAGCCGGAAACAAACTGGTTCTCACCCATCTATGCAGGCCCATTCGGCTTAGACCGGTTTCCCGGCACCTGCAGTCTCGGACAGGGATGATCCGGTACGGGACCAGACCAGTGCCTCCCGGCAGAACCGGGAGGAACCTCTTGGATGCGGCGCGGGCCGGAGCGTCAACTCCAGGCCGGTCACGCCGCTGCGGCCAGCGCGAAACCCGGCAGTATGCCCTGCCGGGTCTGCAGCATCAGCCGTTGATCGAAGCCAGGTCGACCTTGACGCCCGGGCCCATCGTGGACGACAGGGCAACACGGCGCATGTACTGGCCCTTGGAACCGCTCGGCTTGGCCTTCTGGACGGCATCCACGAGAGCGCGGATGTTTTCGACCAGGGCGTCCTGGGTGAAGGAGACCTTGCCAACGCCGGCGTGGATGATACCAGCCTTCTCGACGCGGAACTGCACGGCGCCGCCCTTGGCGTCACGCACGGCCGAAGCCACGTCCGGGGTCACGGTGCCGACCTTGGGGTTCGGCATCAGGCCGCGCGGGCCAAGCACCTTACCAAGACGGCCGACCAGCGGCATCATGTCCGGGGTTGCAATGCAGCGGTCGAAGTCGATCTTGCCGCCCTGCACTTCGTTGACCAGCTCTTCGGCGCCAACGATGTCTGCGCCGGCAGCCTTGGCTTCTTCAGCCTTGTCGCCACGGGCAAACACGGCGACGCGAACGGTCTTGCCCGTGCCGTTCGGCAGCACGCAGACGCCGCGAACCATCTGGTCAGCGTGACGCGGGTCAACGCCGAGGTTGATCGCAACTTCGATGGTTTCGTCGAACTTCACCTTGGCGCGGTCCTTGAGCAGGGTCAGGGCTTCGCCGAGGGCGTAGGTCTTGTTGCTGTCGATGCCTTCACGAGCAGCACGGATACGCTTGCCAATCTTCGCCATGATCTTACTCCGTGACCTCGAGGCCCATCGAACGGGCAGAACCCTCAACCATGCGCATCGCCGCTTCCACGTCGTTCGCGTTGAGGTCCTTCATCTTGGCGGTGGCGATTTCACGCACCTGCGCCTTGTTCACCTTGCCAACCGTGCCGCGGCCCGGGGTCTTGGAACCGGACTTCAGACCAGCAGCCTTCTTCAGGAAGAAGCTGACCGGAGCGGTCTTGATCTGGAAGGTGAAGGACTTGTCGGAGAAATAGGTGATCACGACCGGGCACGGAGCGCCCTTCTCGATATCCTGGGTCTGCGCGTTGAACGCCTTGCAGAATTCCATGATGTTGAGGCCGCGCTGACCCAGCGCGGGACCGATCGGGGGCGACGGCGTTGCGGAGCCGGCTGCCACCTGCAGCTTGATGTAACCTTCGATTTTCTTCGCCATTATACTCTCCTAGCGAGTAAGCCAGATAAACCGGCATTCAGGAGCGGGTGGTCTGGCTTGACACGCCCGGCGTAGGCGCGCCTTACCTGCCACCCTCTTCTGCGCGGACGCCATGATGGCCTCCATGCAGCTTTGGCCGCCCGTGGGCGGCCAGCTTGATCAGACCTTGTCGACCTGACCAAATTCCAGCTCGACCGGCGTCGGGCGGCCAAAGATCGACACGGCAACCTTGAGGCGCGCGCGCTCTTCGTCCACTTCCTCGACGAGGCCGGAGAAGGAGGCAAACGGGCCGTCAGATACGCGGACCTGCTCGCCAACCTCAAAACTGACCGACGGCTTCGGCCGGTCGACACCTTCCTGAACCTGGCTCAGGATGCGGCGCGCCTCGGCTTCCGAAATCGGAACGGGCTTCTGCTCGGAACCGAGGAAGCCACTGACCTTGGGGGTGTTCTTGATCAGATGGAACGCCTCATCGGTCATGTCCATCTTCACCAGAACGTAGCCCGGGAAGAATTTGCGTTCGGCATCGACCTTGCGCCCGCGGCGCACTTCGACGACCTTTTCCATCGGAACGAGGATTTCCTCGAACAGGTCAGAAAGCCCCTTCTGGGCAGCTTTCTCGCGGATGGACTCGGCTACCTTCTTCTCGAAATTGGAGTAGGCATGCACAATGTACCAGCGCTTGGCCATGACCTCAGTTCCGTTTCCTGTCTCGTGAAACCTTGCAGGCGTCAACCGCCCACGCCGAGGAGCAAGCCAATGCCCCAGCTCATCAGCTGATCCGCCAGAAGAAAGAAGATGGAGGCAAGCACCACCATCACAAAGACCATGACAGTCGTCACGGCCGTTTCCTTGCGGGTCGGCCAGGTCACCTTGGCAGCTTCGGAGCGAACCTGCTGGATAAACGTAAAGGGATTGCTCTTGGCCATTCCGGTTCCGGTCTTGTCACGACGAGCGGGCGCGCAGAATCATCCGCGCGCCCCGCCCGAGTGGTCCTCAATAAGGCCTCGGCGGCCAATATTCAAGAACAAAATGGCAGGGGCAGCAGGGCTCGAACCCGCGACCTGCGGTTTTGGAGACCGCCGCTCTACCAACTGAGCTATACCCCTGCACGGACGGGACCTGAAGTTCCGTCCAAACCTGTTCTTATCTCCGGTTCAGGCAACCCGCAAGGGGTTGTTCAAGTCCGGAGAGGAAGGCGCCGGATGAGCCGGCGCCCGCCATCATCACTCGATGATCGATGCCACCACGCCGGCGCCGACGGTACGGCCGCCTTCGCGGATAGCGAAGCGCAGGCCGTCTTCCATGGCGATCGGAACGATCAGCGTCACGACGACCGAGATGTTGTCGCCCGGCATCACCATTTCCGTGCCTTCCGGCAGTTCAACGATGCCCGTCACGTCCGTCGTGCGGAAGTAGAACTGCGGACGGTAGTTCGTGAAGAACGGCGTATGACGGCCGCCTTCTTCCTTCGTCAGGATGTAGGCTTCGGCCTTGAACTTCTTGTGCGGCTTGACCGAACCCGGCTTGCACAGAACCTGACCACGCTCAACGTCCTCACGGCCAACGCCACGGATCAGCGCGCCGATGTTGTCGCCTGCCTGGCCCTGGTCCAGAAGCTTGCGGAACATCTCAACGCCGGTCACGGTCGTCTTCTTGGTGTCGCGGATGCCGACGATCTCGACTTCCTCACCCACCTTCACGATGCCGCGCTCGACACGGCCGGTCACCACGGTGCCACGGCCGGAGATCGAGAACACGTCTTCGATCGGCATCAGGAACGGCATGTCGATCGGACGGTCCGGCGTCGGGATGTACGCGTCAACGGCGTCCATCAGAGCGCGGATGGCGTCACGGCCAATGTTGGCGTCGCGGTTTTCAACCGCAGCCAGAGCCGAGCCCTTGACGATCGGAATGTCGTCGCCCGGGAAGTCGTAAGAGGAGAGCAGCTCGCGCAGCTCCATCTCGACGAGATCCAGAAGCTCTTCGTCGTCGACCTGGTCGACCTTGTTCATAAACACCACCAGAGCCGGCACGCCGACCTGACGGGCGAGCAGGATGTGCTCGCGGGTCTGCGGCATCGGGCCGTCAGCGGCCGAGCACACCAGGATCGCGCCGTCCATCTGGGCAGCACCGGTGATCATGTTCTTGACGTAGTCGGCGTGACCCGGGCAGTCAACGTGAGCGTAGTGACGGTTTGCCGTCTCATACTCAACGTGGGCCGTCGAGATCGTGATGCCGCGCGCCTTTTCTTCCGGCGCTGCGTCGATCTGGTCATAGGCCTTGGCAACCGCGCCGCCAGTCTCAGCCAGCGTCATCGTGATCGCCGCGGTCAGCGTCGTCTTGCCGTGGTCAACGTGGCCGATCGTGCCAATGTTCACGTGCGGCTTCGTGCGCTCAAACTTTTCCTTCGCCATCGGCGTCGCTCTCTATCTGTTACGCAGTTCAGTCGTCAGGTTCGAGGCGGGACGCTTTCCGGCGGCACCGGCAGCCATTCCAGGCGCCGCGGCCAATACGAATTGCTTCCCGTTCTTTCCAGGACCCTGAGCGAGCGAAGCCCGCACCGGTCAATCTGATCGGCACCCAGTGATGGAGCGGGTGAAGGGAATCGAACCCTCGTCATCAGCTTGGAAGGCTGCTGCTCTACCATTGAGCTACACCCGCTGACCCGGACTTCGGGAGACGATGGTGGAGGAGGTTGGATTCGAACCAACGTAGGCTTAGCCAACGGATTTACAGTCCGTCCCCTTTAGCCACTCGGGCACTCCTCCATTCCGTCGAGCCTCTGTCCGAAGCAGTCAGGATGGCTTCACAGACCGCCCCGTCCAACCGGCCGGGGTGTCCTGTGGCGCGTGTTATGCAGATAGGGTTCCCTGCTGTCAACGCCGATTTGGATTTCTTTCAAGAAAATTCGCCGCCAGCCGTTTTTCCGCTTTGCCGGCTCTGCGGGACGGCTCCCGCCGCCCTAGGGTTTCCCTGCGCTTCCGGCGGTTTCATGAAGTTTTGCACAGGCTTGGCCGGATATGCGCCGTCTTTGCTGCATTGCGGCGCCAGTCTCCCGGGCGCCTGTGGATGAAGCCTTCCGGCTGTCACTGCCCGAGAATCTGCAACCGCATTCTATCGTGTCAGCCGCCTCCCTCTTCCCCCTCCCGCATATAGAGAGTAGGAGAGCGGCATGAGCGAACATTCTTCCGGCCCGCAGCGCGGGCGCCCCTTCACCAGCAAGGCCCGTCCCGGCAAGGGACAGGGCTTCATCAAGCCAGCCCCGCGCCGCCCCGGCCTGCCGCCGGAGGGCCCCGTGCTGCTTTACGGCCTGCACACCGTGGAAGCCGCCTTCCGCAACCGGGACCGCCGCCGCATCCGTCTCTATGCAACGGAGAATGCGGTGAACCGGCTCGAGGAGCGCGGCGTCAAGATTGACGTGCCCGTTGATATCCAGATGCCCCGCGCGCTCGACCGCATGGTCACCCGCGATGCCGTGCATCAGGGCATGATTCTGGAAGCCGATCCCCTGCCCGCCTATGGGGTGAAGGAACTGAAGGGCGCAAGGCTGGTGCTGGCGCTCGACCAGGTGACCGATCCGCATAATGTGGGTGCGATCCTGCGCTCTGCCGTGGCGCTTGCCGCCGATGCCGTTGTCACCACCGAGCGCCACGCGCCGGAGGAAGGCTCCGTGCTCGCCAAATCCGCGTCCGGCGCGCTGGACATGATCCGGCACGTGCGGGTGAAGAACCTCGCCAAGTTTCTGGAAGAGATGGGCGAGCAGGGCTTTTTTTGCGTTGCCCTCGACAGCGATGGCCCGGCGACGCTGGAAGAGACCACCTTCGGCAGCAAGACCGTGCTGGTGCTGGGCTCTGAGGGCAAGGGCGTGCGCCCCGGCGTGCGCGCCGCCTGCGACACCACGGCCCGTCTCGACATGCCGGGCGAGATCCGCTCGCTCAACGTGTCGAATGCCGCCGTCCTGTCGCTCTATCTGGCCCGGAGCAAGATGGGGCTTTGATCGTCGTGCGCGGGAGGTTCTCCCGCGCAAACACTCTGCACCTTATCTTATGCAGCCTGCTGATGGGCCGCGCTGCGCCTGTGCAGGAGACCGGCCAGCCGGTCCGCCTCCAGCAGCACCCGGTTTGCCGGGCCGCCCTCGCACAGGATCATTGCATCGATCAGCGCCGGATGCACCGGGTCGGCCAGCGCGGCACGCACCATGGCCAGCACCCTGCCCTCCTGATCGGACAGGCTGGTGCGGCAGCAGGGGCAGCCCGGATCGCGGAAGCGGAACGTGGTCTGGCGCACGGCGCGGATCGCCCGCATCAGCCGCATCACCGCCACCGCAACCTCTCCGCCGAGCCCAGCCCCGAACCCGGCCTGCGCTGTCAGCAGCGCCTGCTCCCAGGCCTGGCTCTGCGGCCGGGCATAGGACAGGCAGATCAGCCGCAGCACCTGCACCACCGTCTGCTCGTCGGACGAAAGCACACTGACCGCCCCGCCCGGACAGGAAGGGGCCTGCGGGTGCGCGTCTGCGGTCTTGCGGGGCTCGGTGCTCATGGTGCTTTCTGCCTTGTCACGCGTCAGCCTTCACGGCACGCGGCGTTCGTTTCCGGTGAAATGACCCGGCCTCAGGCGCCGGTCACGGCCTCGAAGCCCTCGAAGCGCGGCGGACCGGCGTAGAGGTCCTTGTTGGAGCCGGCGTTGCGGTGCGCCTCGCGGAACTGCTCGGACTTGGTCCAAGCCAGAAAATCCTCACGGCTTTCCCAGACCGTGTGGGACGCATAGAGCGTGATGCCCTCGTCCTCATCGGCAGGCCCTTTGAGCAGATGAAAGGTCCTGAAGCCCTTCATCTCGTCGAGGCGCGAATCCCGGCCCTTCCACACGGTCTCGAATGCCTCTTCCTGACCTGCCTTCACCTTGAAGCGGTTCATTGCCACAAACATGCATCTCTCCCTGCGCAGCCGCCCGGACAGCCTTTTGCGGGTGGCACAAAATACCTGAGTAGATAATTCATATTTATAGGCAGGCCGTAGGTCAAGCCCCGGCCCTGCGGCCTGCCGCCGCGCAAGACGGTTTCGCCGGTGGAGAACCTGCCTGCCCCTTGGCAAGGCGGGCGGGCCATGCTAGATCGCATGTAATGTTATTACATTATAAGAACGCCACTCCAGACCCACACGAGCGAACCATGACCAAACGCCTTCCCGTCACCGTGCTGTCCGGTTTTCTGGGCGCCGGAAAGACCACGCTTCTCAACCACATCCTCTCCAACCGCGAAGGCCTTCGCGTTGCTGTCATTGTCAATGACATGAGCGAGGTGAACATCGACGCCGCCCTTGTGCGCGATGGCGGGGCCAACCTGTCGCGCACCGAGGAAACCCTCGTCGAGATGACCAACGGCTGCATCTGCTGCACCCTGCGCGACGACCTTCTGGTGGAAGTGCGGCGCCTGGCAGAGGCTGGCCGCTTCGACTATCTCCTGATTGAATCGACCGGCATTGCCGAGCCGCTGCCCGTTGCCTCCACCTTCGAGTTCCGCGACGAGAACGGCGAGAGCCTGTCCGACATCGCCCGGCTCGACACCATGGTGACGGTGGTGGATGCGGCGAGCCTGCTCAGCCATTTCGGCTCGGTCAGCCTGCTGGATGATCTGGGCGAGTCCCTTGGCGAGGACGACACCCGCACCCTGATCGACCTGCTGGTAGACCAGATGGAATTTGCCGATGTCATCGTGCTCAACAAGGTGTCGAGCGCTACACCGGAGGCGCTGGAGGCTGCCCGCAAGATCATCCGCTCGCTCAACAGCGAGGCGCGCGTGATCGAGGTGGACCATGGCCAGGTGCTGCTGTCCGATGTGCTGGGCACCGGACGCTTCGACTTCGAGCACGCCCACACCCACCCGCTCTGGTACAAGGAGCTGAACGGCTTTTCCGATCACGTGCCGGAGACGGAGGAATATGGCATCCGCTCCTTCGTGTACCGCGCCCGTCAGCCTTTTGATCCGGAAAAGCTGCAGGCCTTCATCAACCGCAGCTGGCCCGGCGTCGTGCGCGCCAAGGGATTCTTCTGGCTGGCGACCCGGCCGGAATTCGTCGGTGAACTGAGCATGGCCGGCGCGCAGGTGCGCACCGAAAAGCGCGGCCTGTGGTGGTCCGCCGTGCCCAAGACCCACTGGCCGGACCATCAGGACTGGCACAACGCCATGGCGCCCTACATGGATGCCGTGTGGGGTGACCGGCGGCAGGAACTGGTGTTCATCGGCACGGACCCGATGGATGAGGAAGCGCTGCGCCGCGACCTCTCCGCCTGCCTCGTGCCCGCATCGTCCTTTGCCCCGGCCAGCTGGCGCAATCTGAAGGACCCCTTCCCCGCCTGGGGCCGTGCCGCAGCCTGACATCATCACCGGCGGGGCCACATTCCACCCCGCCGGGTATTCCTCTTCTTTCCGGCCATTCCTCATCAGTGGAAAAATTGCATCAAGGCGGATGCACATCCGCCAAACCCATGCTAAAAGCCGCAAAAGATGCCGGTATAGCTCAGCAGGTAGAGCACCTGATTTGTAATCAGGGGGTCACGGGTTCGAACCCTGTTGCCGGCACCATATTTTTCAATGACTTAGCGATATTCCAACTCATACCCCGACAGCCAGTATAAGCAGTATATAAACACCGCGCGGCCTTTCCCTCTCCCCTCCCCCTTCACGCTGATTCTCTCTTTTCTTTATTTCAATAAAGAAAGGCCGTCATCGTCGTCATGGCCGTCATTTCCGTTTGATTTCAAACGCTTAGTAATTGACAGGGGTTGTCATCGGTCGTCATTCGGTCGTCATCGCGCCGCGCACAAAACAGCCCAGCGCCTCGCTCATGGGTTGCAACTTTAGCGCCGACGACAGAATAAGCCGTTGGTTTCTTTAGAAGTTTAGGCTTTGTGTTTAGTGTGAGGCTGGCGGCGGCTCGGGGTCTTTCCGCCCGTGGGAGCCTCAGAACTTTGTACGGTCCCTAAAGGTGGGGGGCCTTACTAGCGCCTCCTCCCCCTGCCGCAGCGTGCTGCAATGAGTGGAAGGGGGCGCGGGAGAAGGGAGGCCCAAAAAACAGAAGGCCCACGCCTTGGCGAGGCGCGGGCCATGAGGAAGGCGAAAGAGTGTTAGGCTCAATCTGCCGCCTTCAGGTTCTTGGCGATCTTGGCGACAGTCCCTTTAGCGGCACCGGTCGCGGCCATGATCATTGACCAGCTGTCGCCACGCTCTAACATCCGCGCAATCGCGGCATTCCGTGCGTCATTGGCCGGACGCCCCGTGTATCGGCCACCAGCCTTGGCCTTGGCGATGCCATCCGCCTGCCGCCGCCGCCGGTCTGCGTAATCCTTCCGGGCAATTGCGGCAAGCATGTCCAACATCATCCCGTTGATCGCCTCAGCCATGCGGCTGGAGAATTCATCGGTTGCCGTAGCGCTGGCTAGCGTCCAACTCGTCGGCAGGTCCAGGGCAACGACCTTCACCCCGCGAGCCGCGATTTCTGCCTTGAGGCGTTCCCAATCTTCACCAGACAGGCGAGACAGACGGTCCACCTGTTCAATCAACAACACATCGCCGCGCTCACTGTCCGCAAGCAAGCGGAAGAGCTCTGGACGGTCCAAGCTGGCACCGCTTTCGTTCTCGATGTAGCGGGCGGCTATCTTCAGACCGCGTTCCTTTGCAAAGGCGTCAAGGGCAGCGCGGGCGCGGGTGGCGTCCTGTTCCTTGGTGGATGCACGAAGATAAGCCCGGACCAACATAAGAACCCCCATCGGTCTATTTTGTATGGTTCAATATGTATCGGTCTATTTAGGGTTACGCAAGTAGCTTTTTGCACCAGCGCTTTGCATGGTGCAAAAATAGTATACCCTTTTTGAACAGAGCCGTCAGAGCCACCATATTCCAATTGTCCGGCTTCCAGCCGCCCGGCGCTTCTCGACTGCAATGCCTTTTGCCCGCAGGAGCGGGGCGGCGCGGGCGACGGCATCTCCCAGCGTATTCGGCTTGACCGGCAGGAACTTTCCTCCCGTGGCATCTTCCGCGCCCAGCCGCGTCAGGGCAGCAAGCAAAGCCGTTGCCGTCCCCTCCCAACGCCCGGTCGGGTGTTCCTCCCGCATCAGGCGCTCAATCGCCACGGCCACAGGGTCACCTTCAAAAACGGCTTCAGCCGTTTCTCGCCTGTTCGCTTCGTACGCGGCCATAAACTCGCCAGCCATCCAGCCCAAGCCCGGTTCCGCAGCCGCCATCAGCCGGGCGAAGTCTGCCATGCGCGGCGCACGTTCCAGCTTGGTTGCATCGTACCGCCGGACAGCCGCCGCGACCGCATCGAGCAACGCCCCGATAATGCCAGGGCGCACGGCCTCCCACGCCGCCCAGAAATCATCTTCAGACTGCCGGGCGGTCTCATCAATCCTGAGAAGGCGCACAGTTAGCGACCGGTCCGCCATATCGGCCCGCCCGGTAAGCGAGGGTATACCGTTGACGAGTACCGGTCGCGATCCGGCAAACCAGAACGGTTCAGCATCGGAGTGCAGCTTACGCGTCAGAAAGCCACTGCCAGTGGACAGACGGCAGACGGAATCCGAAAACCAGTTCTCGACCTTGGAGAGGTTGTCAAAGGACAAAACGTGCGACGATATCGCCATCGTGAAGAGATCGCGCTCGTCTTTCGGCTGTGCCAGCCCGGAGACTGCCGAAGGGTCTACTAAGCCCCGCAGCAGACGCGCCATTGTCGATTTGCCGGAACCCTGTTCACCACCCAGGGCAAGCACCGGAAACGCACTGCCGCGCCCCCAGAGGGCCGCGACGAGCCAGGCAACGATTAGCCTGAAGTCACCGTCATCAGCGTTGATGAAACCACGCAGTTCCTCAATCAAATGCCCGGCTTCGGGTTCGGGTAGGGCGTGCATGGTTTCGCCCCGCAGGAACTTGACCGAAGGACGGGCAACCACTTCCCAGCCATTGCCCGTTATCCGGACAGCACGCCAAGCGTTATCGCAGAGATCCAGCCAGCACGCCTCACCATCCCATGCCGTCCGAAGGAACGTCCGATGACAAGGGCCTTCCTCGATGGCCCGCACCTGAAGCACCCGCAGCGCATCGGCCAGCATCTGCCCCGCAGGCGCGTTGCCGGTGGCGCGGTAGAACTGTCCGGCAGCCCAGCGCGCAAAGGCCGAGCTGTCCAATCTCCAATGTTCCAAATGCCCATTCACCGGGACCGTTGCAAAACCCACCTTCTCCGGGGAGTGCCACAGCTCCGCCGCATCCAGTGACGCAAGGAAGGCATCCCGCTTCGGCGGGTTCTTGCGTTCCCGGCGTTTTCCGCGCCCCCCTCGCTTCCCGGTGTCGGCAAGGTTGTCAGGGGCCGTTTCGGGAGCCGTCTCCGGCGCTGGGCGCATGGCTGCATCAACTGGCGCAAAATCATTCCCCGATGGCGCGGGCGCTACTTCTTTAGCGGCCCGGATGAGATCGAGAACTTTAGCCGGGTTCAACCCTTCTTCTTTAGCGTCTGCTGCGTCCCACCCCTTCGTTACGCCCTGTGGCGGCACGATCATACGAACCGAGATAGCCCCCGCCGCCAGGGCGAGCCGTGCCACTTCGTCGGCGTAGGCTTGGCCCGGCGCGTCGGCGTCCGGCCAGATGACCACCGCCCGCCCAGCCAAGGGCGACCAGTCAGACTTCGCTGCCGCCTTGCCGCCGCCGCTGGACGTGGTGGCTACATGGTCCGGACAGAGCGCCGCCGCCGCGTCTGCTGCCTTCTCGCCTTCCGTCACAATGACCGGCGCGTCCGGGCGCTGGGCGAGCCGGTCGAGGCCGTATAGGGGCCGGTTTGCGGGGATTGCCGCCCAGCGCCACCCCTCACGCCCGGCGGTATTCCGGCACCAGGTAAGCGGCATCACGTCCTTGCCGCCATCAGCCTTTTCGAACCGGGCGACAAGGGCGAGAACAGCGCCCGCAGCATCCCGGTAAGTCCAAACTGCGGACGGCTTGCCTTTGGTCGGGTGTTCCTTCGGCGGCTTCGGTGCGCTGGGCGGCACAGGCAGCACCGGCAGCCAGGCAGGCACCGCCGCCGGGGCGGCAGGGGCCGGGGCCGGGCTGGCGCTGCCGGAGATCGGGGCAAAGGGGTCAATCGTCATAGGCCATAACCCCCAGCATACCGGCCACCTTTTCCGCCGCTTCCGGCTGTTTCAGGTCGAAAAGGAACGCCGCCAGCGCGACAAGATCGCGCCCGCCATCTCCCGTGGCGAAATCGGCCCATTTACCGGTCGAAAGATTTATCTTGAGCGAACCGTGCCGCCGGTCGCCCCGCTTCGGATTGCGCGCGACCCACTCGACACCTTCGCGCCGTCCGTCCGGCAGCCACCGGCTGACGATCCCCGGCGCGGCTGCCAGCGCAGCGCTCGCCACCCGTTCGAAATTGATACGCCGCCGCTTCATTCTGCCGCCTCCGCAGCAGGCACCACCGTCGCGGGACGAATCGCCTCGCCAACGCCATCCGCCAGCGTGGCCCGCGCCATCCCGTCGAGCGGTAGGCCCAACGCCGTGGTCAGGATGCGTTCTGCCCACCAGCCGCCTTCTATGCCCGACACCAGGGCGAGCAAGGACAAAAGGTCATGACCATGGGCGGCAACCGCCTCGCCATGCACGCGGAAACGTCCCGCCCAGCGCCCACCGGCCAGAACCGACAGGCGTACATCCCGTTTGCCGTGGACATAGACGAAGCCGCTGTCCCGCAGTTCACCACGGGGAAAAACCGACACAAGAAGCGCCGCCATCAGCGGCCCCAGGGCGACGGAGCGCGGACGCCCGCTCGCCGTCAGGCGAGTTAATCCGCCTTGATCAAATGTCAAATGTCGCGCCGTGGCCGGTTCCTTTTCGGCCAATGTGTCGAAAAAATCGCGGAAGGCGTGCCGCGTCAGGCCAGACACCCGCCAGCCGGTCGCAGCAGACAACACACGTGCCGCGTAGGTACCAGCCGTAAATCCGCTTACCACCGGCAGCAGGGAAAGCAGATTTGCCCCGCAGCGCGGCAGCCCACCCTTATCGGGATAAACATCCCAACCGCCCCGGTGGCTAACTTCAAGCCGTCCCCAGACCGTCGCCACCTCATAAGATGGCACGCGCCATGCGGCCTTGACGATCCGTCCACCCGGCAGCGCGGTGAGAAGCAAAGCCCGCATCAGCGGCGCGAATTGCCGATCCGCCGCGTGCAGCCGTGCAATTAACCGGGCATCCGCCAGCGGCCCGAACGAGCGCACGGCAGCCCGCTCGTCCGCCATCTGCTCCGGCGCGGTCCACAGCCGGTAGCTAGTCAACCGCATCGACCGCGCCAGATCGTCGGCGCAATGCGGCACGTAGTAGCCGCCTTCAAGGCCACCATGGCGATGGATCGCGCCGCAGGCTGGGCAAGGCTGGACAACCAGAGACTTGCCAACCGGCACGGCCACCAGGTCAAGCCCGGCGCTCTCGACAAAGCGCGCCAGAGGCTGGAAACCTTCACCGTCAGTCATGCCGCACCTGCCGCGCCGCGCTGGGCGTCTGCTTCAGTCGTCGTCTCGAAAGTTTCAGCAGTAAAAGCCAGCAGATCAGCGCGCCGATACCGAACAAGCTTGCCAATCTTGACGAAGCGCGGGCCGCCGCCCCGAACCCGCCAGGCTTGCAGGCTGCGGCGCGAGACATGAAGAAACTCTGCTGCCTGAGTTTCAGTCAGCAGAGCGGAAGGATCGGGGGAAAGATTTTGTTCGGTCATCTATGCCTCATCGAAACCAACGCGCTGATTTGCGCGATGTGCGATGAAGATGTCCGTGCATCGACCTAGAGTCATCCGGCCAGCCAATAGGCAAAACGCCGTGGGTTGACCGGATTAAATTAAAGCCTAAAGAGCTTTGTAAAGAGCATCCATTGTGACCGGGAGAATGCCACGTTCATAGGATTTCACATCCCAACCGCTCCCCCGCAGTTCTTGCTCTTTCTTGAAGTCGATGGATTTGAAGAGCTTTACCGTGTCGGCCAGAATGTCTTTTGTTGGTAACGGCTGATTGCGGCCACGGCTTTGTTCCGGCAAATGAGCTGAAGGGTCCATGTCATCCCAATAGACCTGCTCCGCAGCATCCAGAAAGACGGCGAAATCACCAGTCGGCGTGCTTGTTGGGAGTTCATCAGTCAGGAAAAAATATGCCGCCGCCATATGGGCCGCAAATGCACGCCTCCGCCAGACGGGAGGCGCACCTCCGGAATCCCTGAGATCATCGCGCCACTTCGCAGCATGGCAGGCCAGCCCTTGCAGGAAATCCATTTTCTCCCGAATTGCATCAAGCTGAAAGACTTCGCTTCGCTTGAAAGGCAGAAATTCAAACTTCAATCCGTCTTCATATCCGCCACGCTCAACTTTAATCGTCTCAACAACCCCCCCACCAAATATTTCATCATCATCTAGATACTCTCCTATGCCATTCTCGCAGATAATACCATGAATGCTTTCGAGCAAATCTACAGTATCAGTTGCAAGCTTCTGTATTTCCGCGATACCACGCCGCATTTCTTTATAAGGAATTGAAGTTTTATTCCTATAGAATTGCTCAACACCATACCCAGGAGCACCATAGGCGTAATAGATAGCCCAGCGCACCCAGAAAAATGGACACTGGCACAGGTGCTCAAGACGGGCTTGCTCTGCTCTTCCGCTCATACGGTCAAGCAACTGGCCGACCCATTTATCCAATTCACTGAGCGCATCGCTTTGCGGGTAAGGTTTCGACGGCCTCCGGAAAGCACCCCAACCCGGCGGCAAGGGAAACAAAGCAAACTTGTCAAATTCTTGAACACTGATCACCTGCCCAAACATTCGACCCCAGAGAGCACGTTGGCGGACAAGAAACGAATATTGATCCAGATCACTTTCATTCAGACTTAGTGCGCCATTTGGTTCAGGCATACCCATCTTGCTTTCGTAGCCCACAACAAAGCTATCAATTACTTTGCGCACCGTCTCATCTGAATACCGGCTTGTAAGGTCCATCATGAAATATGCCTCATTGCGTCAAAGCTGATCCGCGCATCAGCCAGCCATCACCCCGCAGCCGCATCGCGCCTCAGCCGCACCCCAACACCTCCGGCTGCATCGGCTGCTAGGAACTCGACCCCGGCGGCTTCAAGGGCACCTTGCACGGCTTGGATCGTATCCAGCCCGCTGCTGAGGGTGCTGCCGCCCCGTGCTTCCATTTTCCGGATCGTCCCAACGTTGACGCCTGCTGCCGTGGCAAGAGCGATCTGCTCCATGCCCACAAGCGCCCGCGCTGCCTTCAGCTGGTTTCCCGTCGATAGCATTCCATACTCCGAATAGCTTTGATAACTACCATCGTAGCTATCAGGTTGACACTTCGTTACGAATGATTATGATATCTATCATAATCAATTTGAGGCGCAAAGCGATGCTGTTTAACCGTTCCACCATCTTCCGCCAGGCATGGACCGACGCCCGCGAGGTTCACGCAAATTTCACGCGGAACGCCCGAGTCTTCGGCCCTGCACCATCCTTGCAGTCCTGCTTCAGCAAGGCGCTGCGGGCGGCATGGGCGACGGCCAAGGCCGCAGCCGCCAAGGCCAAGGCCAAGCAGGCGGCACGGGCAGCCGTTTCGGCACTGCCAGTCGCAGAGCGGGCCCGCCTTGCCGCCGCAGCGCATGACGCCTTGGCCCGGCTCGCCTTTTCAGACGCCCCTCTTGCGGTGATCGCCAGCCGCCGCGCTGCCCTCACCGCCCAACTCGCAGCCCTCAACTGAACGGAGATCGAACCCATGCAAAGGCACAACGCTTGCCCGGTGACGGCCCTTGGCCTTGAAGCAGGAACCCTAAGCGCGCTTTACGATCAACTCGACGAGGCCGGACGGCTCGCCCAGCCCGAGGCCCGCGACGGGGCAGCCGGGCTACTCGACGCGATGACCGCAATCGAACACCTCGCCTCTCACCGCATCCCGGAAAGCGCGGCGGGGGCCTATTTCAAGGTTCTGCTGATCGTCGCGGACCTGAACGACCTGACCAACTGGCCGGACAGAACCGGCCCAGAGCGGGCGGAGCTTGACCGCCGCCTGAAGCGAAACATCCGCCACTTGCTCGACTTCCTCCGGCCCCATGCCGGGCCGGAAGTCGCCTTTTTCGACCGCGACGAAGAGCACATCAAGCGCCACTCACAGAGACCCGACGAGCTGCGGCAGCTTCTCGTCTCGCAATAAAGGATCGCGCCATGACACAGCACACAGATCAGCTGTCAGAACTGGTCGCCGTTTATCGTGCGGGTATCGAAGACACGATTGAAATTCTCATCACGCTGCTTGACCGGCTCGACGGTGACAGCGATTTTGAGGCCGAACCGGCAGAGGACAGCGGCATCTTCTGCGACCTCTGAAACGTCGAAGCTGACGCCAAGGGTAGTGCCAGGGCAAACGGGGAACTCAGATGATACGTTACGTCGCCTTTTTACATCAGGACGAGGGCCCCGGCTACGGCATCTCATTCCCGGATTTTCCCGGCTGCATCAGCGCGGGCGATACGCTTGAAGAGGCCATTCGAATGGGCACCGAAGCGCTGGGCTTCCATGCCGAGGTCATGCGCGATTATGGCGAAGTGATCCCGGCTCCCCGTGACCTTGCCGCCATTCTGGCAGACGACAGCCTTGCCGAATGGCGCGAAGGCGCGACCTTTACCGAAGTGTTCCTCATCATGGACAAGGGCGCGTAACGCGCCTTGAGCCGCCCCGCCTGAAGGGCTGCTATCCCTGTTCCGGCTCCCGTTTTGGGGGCCGGTTCCTCTTTGCGGCAGCCAGGTCAATCACCTCAGCCGGCGCTTTTTCCCCCTTCAATCCCGCCTCGATCCGCGCCCCAACCGCATCGGACAAAAGGCGGATCGGGTCCGCATCGGGGCTGACGTACCTGTTCGTCATTGTCAGGTTAGAATGCCGCAACAAATGGGAGATCATGAAGGCGTTACTCCCTGCCTGTCCGGCGAAGGTTCCGACCGTATGCCGCAGGTCATGCAGCCGCACGTCATCAAGCCCCGCATGGGCTCTGATACGTTGCCACGCGTTCTCGACCACCTCTTTCGAAACATGGCGCTTAGGGTCTGCATCGCGTGGCAGCACCCACGGTCCGCGCCGGGGCAGCCCGGCCAGGACGGCCAGCGCGCCCGCACCAACCGGATGCGCCCGCCGCCCGCCGCCCTTTCGAGCCGGAAAGGCAACGGTCCCGGCTTCTGCGTCAACGTGGTTCCACTTCAGCTCCAACACTTCCGAAAGCCGCGCACCGGTCAGCAAGAGTAACCGGATAGCCGCGATGCCGGGAGCGCTCACGGCGGCACGCCGGGCTTCGGTGTCTTTTGCAAGATGCTTGAGCGCATCGCCTTCAGCTTTGACCTTCCAGGGCAAACCCTTGGCTTCCGCCTCGTCCAGCGCCGCCCCCAGCCGGGCCAGTTCTTCCATGTTCAGAAAACGCTCACGTTGGGTTTCAGCGTAGCGCTTGACCAGCCGTGTCGGGTTAGAGTTTTCGGGACGGATGCCCCAAGTTTCCGCCAAATTGAATGCCTTGGACAGGATCGCGAGGGCAAGGTTCGCCTGTCGCGGCGTGTCCGCCAAGGCCCGATGCAGCTTGACCACATCCGCACGGCCAAAGCTTGCCAGTTTGATCTTGCCGACTCGGGGCTTAAGCACCTTCTCCACGATCCGTTGCGCATGCACGAGCGTGGTAGCAGCGTTATGCACCTCGACATGCTCAGATAGATACTTGTCTAGCAGGTCAGCAACGGTTTCAGCTGCCCGCAGTGCCTGCCGCTCCGCTGCCGGATCACGGCCCATCCGGACCTCACCCAGCTTTGCAGCCGCCAGCTTGCGCGCCTGATCGGGCGCAAGCTCACCGTGGCGGCCTATCACCATGCGCCGCGTCCGTCCCGCCTCTGTCCGATAGGCGATAACATAGCTCTTCACGCCCGCCGGAGTGATCTGCAAGCCGAAGCCCTTCAGGGCGTCATCCCATAAAAAGCGAAGCTTTTCCTGAGACTTGGCCGCATCAACGACACGTTTCGTTAGGTTCGGCATCGCAGCTCCCGGCCTTCCCGCCCCATGACGGCCATGACAACTCCTGTAAAAACAGTGACGACCTTAAGCCATTGTAAAACAACAATAATGACGACCATGACGGCGATGACGACCTTTCCCATATACTACATACACGCAAGCTCACACGTCGCACCCGGCCCCGCCTCCAGGTCGAACCACCCACCCTCTGCGGGCTTTCCATATAAACGGGATATAATCAGAAGGTGTCAAATTGCATCGCAGGGCATCGCAAGCCATACATACTAACTATTTGATTTTACGTAACTTATCGCAGTTGAACGCATCAGGTGATACATAAGAAATGAGATTTGTAATCAGGGGGTCACGGGTTCGAACCCTGTTGCCGGCACCACCTTCCCTTGGGAAGCCAGGGGTTTTGCATTTTCGATATCGGACGATTTTGAAGCAAGTGACGGCGCGGCGACGTGCTAATCGGTTTGCCTATTTCGTTTCTGAGAAGAAGGAGACGGAAATGCCAGAGCTCACACTAGAGGAGATCAAGCAAAAGATCGTCAGCGGACAGATTCAAGCCCTTACCGTTGATACCAACATATTCGATAAGTATGGAAGTAATCTTGAGCATCCTGTTTTGCTCGGCCTGTCCCAGCTCAAAAAAAATAACGTTGAACTTCTGCTATCCGAAGTTGTAGTTCTTGAGATCAATTCACATTTGATCGATAAAGCAGAGGAGAGCCAACGAAACCTTCGAAAATTTCTCAAGGTTCATCTGCGGCGCTGGCATCTAACCAAGACTCCCCCACTTGACGAATTGTTGTCCTTGTCAGTCGCCCCGGCCGACCACGCCAAGGATGAACTAGCGAAATTTCTTGAGTACGTGAACGGCACCTCGGTTGATATCGAGGATAACGTAGGAATCGCACCGGAGTTGGTGAAGCGGTATTTTGCAGCTATGCCGCCGTTCGAGTCTAAGGAATCCAAGAAGTTCGAGTTTCCTGACGCTTTGGCGCTTTTGAGCCTTGAAGCTCATGTCAAGGGTAACGAAGGCATTTTGATCTGCGTTAGCAACGACGGAGGTTGGAAATCGTTCGCTGCACAATCCAATCATCTGGTGATCGTAGATGACTTGGCAGTTGCTTTGTCGCTGTTCAATCAAGCGGGCGAAGATTTCGTGTCGGAGATAGTTCGCCTATGGCGGGATGAGGCCCTCGCAAACTTCGCAGCCGAAGTCACCACTCAGATCGAGTATTGGTGCGCCGATCTTCAATTTGAAGCCAGTGGAGATGGCCCGGCGTCCAGCTATGTTGACTACCAAGATGTGCAGTTCAGAACTATTGACGAAATCGGCGACCCTATAATTGTCAACTTTGGAGGGAGACAGATCACCTTCACGGTACGGCTATCGGTCACTTTGGATTTCTTCGCGGACTTCAACTTCTATGTCACCGACCACGTCGACGGTGACGAAGTCATAATCGGCAGCTCAAGCACAAGCAAAGAGTCTCAGGTCCAAATTGAAGCAACAATCACAGCTGAGTACGAAGACGGCGTAGATGACTTGGAAAACATCAAAGTCGTAGTTGGAAGCAAGCGCTTCGATGTAGATTTTGGCTATGTTGACCCCTTCACTGACGAAGATTCCATGTTCGAGAAATACTAAAATTCTATCGAAGAAATCTGATTTTTTGAAATAGTATCCAAAAAATTTCAAAAAGCCAATGCGTCCGGCATCCACTATGCTAAATGCGGTTGGCCGACTTCCTATCCAAGGTGGCCTTGTGGTGATATTGCCCTAGGCAACTGCAGCAATCTCCTGCAGGAAGTGTCGACTGCAGAGGCCACGCCATGATGAGCCTAACGAATTCTAGTTTTACTCAAAAGACACGCTAACCTTGCCGATTGCTATATTCTGAATGTTTCTGGGGGTTCGAACCCTGTTGTCGGCACCACCTTCCCATAAAATCTGACGGCCATCTCCGGTGCGGCAAGCGCCGGCGGGCTGCTGGCCATTCTTCCGTAAAGACGCTTCCGGAAAAGAAAACGGCAGCTCCCGGGGAGTGGGAGCTGCCGCTTCGCACGCAGACTGGTCGATGGGGAACTCAGCCGTTGCGGTAGGTGTAGCTGTAGCCGTTGATGGCCGGGGCGCCGCCGAGGTGGGCGTAGAGCACCTTGGAACCAGCCGGGATCTTGCCCTTGCGGATGAGATCGATCATGCCCTGCATGGACTTGCCCTCATAGACCGGGTCGGTGATCATCGCCTCGGTGCGGGCGGCCATGCGGATGGCTTCGTTGGTCTCTGCACTCGGCACGCCATAGGCCGGATAGGCATAGTCCTCGACGATGACAATCTCGTCCTCGCGCACCGGACGGCCCAGCTCCACCAGATCAGCGGTACGGTCGACGATCTCGCGCACTTGGGAGCGGGTCTGCTCCGGTGTGCCGGAGGCATCGATGCCGATCACCCGGTCGGCGCGGCCATCGGCGGCAAAGCCGACAATCATGCCGGCCTGGGTGGAGCCGGTGACGACGCAGACGATGATATAGTCGAAGCGGATGCCCATTTCGGCTTCCTGCGCCCGCACTTCTTCGGCAAAGCGCACATAGCCAAGACCGCCATAGGGATGGACGGAGGCGCCTGCCGGAATGCCGTAGGGCTTGCCGCCGGCGTCCTTCACCGACTGCAGCGCGTCTTCCCAGCTCTTGCGGATGCCGATGTCGAAACCATCGTCAACGATGCGGCTGTCCGCACCCATCAGGCGGGTGAGCAGGATGTTGCCGACGCGGTCATAGACGGCATCTTCATGCGGCACCCAGCTTTCCTGCACCACCACGCACTTGAGGCCGAGCTTGGCAGCAGTCGCGGCGACCATGCGGGTGTGATTCGACTGAACGCCGCCGATGGACACGAGCGTATCGGCCCCCGAGGCCAGCACGTCCGGCACGATATATTCCAGCTTGCGCAGCTTGTTGCCCCCGAAGGCAAGGCCGGAGTTGCAGTCATCACGCTTGGCGTAGATCTCCACGGCGCCGCCCAGTTCCGCCGACAGGCGGTCCAGCTTTTCGATCGGGGTCGGGCCGAAGGTCAGGGGGTAACGTTCGAATTTATCCAGTTTCAGCATTGCCTGCTCCACTCTTGAAAGGTGGCGGAACGCTAGCAGGAAGGTTATGAAAGGTGCTTGCAATCTTGGGCCTTCAATGATCGTCTGATTGCAGATATAGAGCTTTCAGATAACGATTATTCCGGATTTGATCTCTGTAATGAAAGAGTTTTTCACCCCTGAATCCCTCGACCGCATCGACCGGAAGATCCTGCATCTGCTGCAGCAGGACGGGCGCATGTCGAACGCGGATATTGCCGCAGCGGTCAATGTCAGTCCCGCCACCTGCCACCGGCGCATCCGGAGGCTGTTTGACGAGGGATATGTGCGGGACGTGCGGGCGGTGATCGATCTGCAGAAGGTCAGCCGGGGAGCGCTGGTCATGGTTGGGGTGGAGCTGGACCGCTCGACGCCGGAGAGTTTTGCCGCCTTCGAGGAGGCCATCCGCAAGCTGCCTGTCGTGCTCGACTGCCATCTGGTGGCGGGGGACTTCGATTTCTTCCTGAAGATCCGCGTCCGCGACATGGCCGATTTCAACCGCCTGCATGCGGAGCAGCTGATCGCTCTGCCCGGCGTGCGGCAGACGCGGACCTTCTTCGTCATCAAGGAAGTGGTCGACAATGCCCGGCTTGATTTCTGAAACCGGATCAACGCCCGGGGGACTTCCCCATTCCGGCAATCGCGCCTTGCAGCGGCGGGCAATCTGGCGGATGAATGGCGGGCGGCGCGGAGCCGCGGCAGATGCAGCACCCGAGTTCCAGAGCCAATGACCCAGAGAGAAATCCGCCCCGGCCGCATCGCGCTGGTTGCCAGCGACACGGAGGAAGCCCATCAGGCCCTCGTTTCGCTGACGGCGCTTTATGGCAATGCCACACCGGGCGAAGCGGATGTGATCGTCGCTCTCGGCGGCGATGGCCTGATGCTGCAGACGCTACACCGCTTCATGAATTCCGGCATTCCGATCTATGGCATGAACCGGGGGTCCGTCGGTTTCCTGATGAACGAGTACCAGGAGGATGGCCTGCTGGAGCGGCTGGCGGCCGCGGATGTGACGACGATCCACCCGCTCTACATGCAGGCGATCGATCAGGCCGGCGTGCAATACAGTGCCCGCGCCATCAACGAAGTCTCCCTGCTGCGCCAGACCTATCAGGCGGCCAAGCTGCGCATTTCCGTTGATGGACGTGAGCGGCTGGAAGAACTGATCTGTGACGGCTGCCTTGTGGCGACCCCTGCGGGCAGCACCGCCTACAATCTGTCCGCCCATGGCCCCATCCTGCCGATTTCAGCCCCGCTTCTGGCGCTGACGCCGATCAGCGCCTTCCGCCCCCGCCGCTGGCGCGGCGCGCTGGTGCCCAATCATGCGGTGGTGGAAATCGAGGTGATGGAGAGCGCCAAGCGCCCGGTCAGCGCCGCTGCCGATCACACGGAAATCCGCAATGTGGCGAAGGTGAGCGTGCGCGAGGACAAGAGCTCCGCCTGTCTGATCATGTCCGACGCAGGCCATGGCTGGGACGAGCGAATCTTAAGTGAAATGTTCCGCTATTGACCTTACGCGGGCATCAGCGGAATCTTCCGGTATTGGCGGCAGGGCAAGGACACCGATCATGATCAGCGACGAGGATCTTCAGGGCAGCGACGTGGAGTTCGTCAAGCCGCCAACGGACCTGCGCAAGAAGGTGCGGGTGATGAGCCCGCGCGAGGCGGCCAAGTTCGATCCCATCAAGGCGGCGGAAGCGGCGCTGGAGCGGCTCTCCGTCCAGTTCGACGGCTGGATGCACCGGGAGACCGAGCAGCTGTTTGCCGACTGGAGCGCCATCGAGGAGGAGGGGCTGAACGGGACGACCCTCGCGCAGCTTTACAACACCACCCACAATGTGAAGGGACAGGCGCAGACGCTGGGCTATCCGCTGGCCGGAGCCGTCGCCGCCAGTCTCTGCCATCTCATTGAGGCCGTGAGCACACCGGAGCACCTGCCGCTGACACTTCTGCGCCAGCATGTGGACGCGATCCGCGCCATCGTGGCCGAAGAAGCCCGCGACGAGGCGAACCCGACCGGCGCAGCGCTTCTGCATAAATTGCAGGAGGTGACGCAGGACTATATCGAACGCACGGTGCCTGTCAGGGACTGAGCCTGCACCCAGGCTCTGCCCTCACGCGGCGGCCAGAAGCTCGGTATTCACCAGCAGCCGCGCTTCCTCACGGGCCGCTTCCAGGACCAGCACCCGCATCAGGGCGAAGACATCCTCCACCCCGCCGCTGACAGCCATCTCCTCAAGCCCGGCACTGACCTCTTCCATCACCGCGCGGGTCGTGGCGGGGGGCTGATCCTGCAGGAAGCTGCAATCTGCCGCCCGGTAGGCTTCCACCATCAGCTGAAACACCGCGACCGTGCGCTGGGGCAGACCGGTGGCCATGAGCAGGGAGCGCAGGGCTCCGGCCCGTCCGGTGGCCAGCAGATCCGCCACCCGCGCCTGCGGCTGGCCGCAGAGGGCGGAGAGGCAGGCGGACAGAACCCGCAGCCGGCCCATGCCGGCAGCCCGCAGCATCAGCCGTGCCGTGAGCTGGCCGCGCGCGCGCAGATGCTCGACGAGACCGCCCAGTTCCGCATCCGTGGCACCGGCTGCCAGCACGACGGTTGCGCGCTCGCGGGCCTCTTCAAGATAGGTCTCTGCGCTTTCGGGAAGCGCTTCGCCCGCAAGCACCAGCGCCTGCGCCTTGAGGCCATCGGTCAAGGCCGTCAGCAGGGTGTGGCGGATGGTCAGAGGCAGGCCCGGCCGGGCCAGCAGACGGCTGCGCACGGCGGCGTCATCGGCAAAGCGTTCGGCAAGGCGGGACAGGCTGAAGGAGACGATCACGGCGCCGGGATTGTCGAGCAACACGGCGCAGGCTTCCGGCCCTGCGACTTCCGCCAGCGCGGCAGCGACGGGGGCAGAGAGGTTCCGGCGGCGGGCAATGGCGCATTGCACGGCGTCAGAGCCTTCGGCGGCCAGATCGATCAGATCGCAATCGGGCACCAGCGGCGAAAATTCGAGGATGGGGGCGGCAACCAGCGCCGTGTCACGGGCCAGCGCCAGCACCACAGGGCGCGGCGCATCCTCCCGGCGGGCGAACACATCCGCAAGGGCAAAGCGGACTTCAGGCGCCGGATCATCCAGCAGATAAGTCAATGCAGCCTGACAATCGCCCCGCTCTGCCTCGCTCATCGGCGAATGCAGGAAGGCGCGTGCAAGCGCAGCGGTGGCCTCGGCGCGCTCAGCAGGCGCTGCCGTACCGGCCCAGGACAGAAACTGACGAATGATCATGACGCGTGACCCGAACACACAATGCACCTCAACAAGGTGCAAATCACACTGCCACGCAAAGGCTTAACGTTCGGTTCACCATAAATGAGGCAGAGGCCTGCCGTGGCTCATACCGCCCGCTCAGGCAGGCGGCAGCAGATCGCGCTTCACGCCAAGCGGCGCATAGTTGAGGAAGCCGGTGAGGTCCAGAGGCCCTTCCTGCGTCTGCGCAATCGCCCCTTCCCCGCCCGCAAGCTGGGCCACCACACGGGTGCCACCAACGGCGCGCGAGAAGACGTGATCATCCTTCACCCCGGCAAAGGCGGCCAGATAGCTGCCGGACATGGTGGCCGTGCGCGAGCCTGCATCATCGCGGAACAGAGCCTCGAAGGGCGCGCTGGTTTCCGCAGCCCGGAAGGCGCTGTCCACCCGTGCCCCGACAGGATCGCCCGAGCCCGCCTCTTCGGCAAAGCCGGTGAGGATGCGGCTCTTCGGCAAGTCATCCGTTCCCTGTCCGGTGGCAGATGCCACCATCACCGCGGCGGCCCCATCGTGCTTGCTGACGAGGACATCGTAGACCTGCGCCAGCGTCCGCGGAGATCCGGCGCCATCATAGAAGATGGCCCGGTTGGCCTTGGCCTGCGCCGGGAACATCTGGGCGGCGGAACTCTCCGGGTTCACCTGCGCGGAATTGATCAGCCGCGAAGCCCCCTGCGCGCCGAGGAAATGAGCGATGTAAAGCTCACCCTGGTTCGGATCCCGGCCAAGGCGGTTGGAGAGAAACTCGGCATTCTTGCGGGTGAATTCGCCAGCCATGCGGGAGGAAATCTCCGGATCCTTGCGCAGGTCCAGAATCTCCTGACGCATATCGGGATCGCTGACCCGGTACTTTCCGGTGGCGGTTCTTTCGATCTGATCGGCATAGGACTGCAAGCCGTGCCTGCCGCCGCTGTCCTTGACGGTTTCAAGCCAGGTCTGTTCGACAAACTGGAACAGACCGGTCGCACTGGAGGTCTTCGACTGCGCTGCGGGCTGGAACGAGGATTCCCGCGCAGCCGTCTTCAGCAGGTAGTCAAAGGACGTCCCCGTCGTTGTGCTTGCGGTCTGGAAGGCCTGCTCGATCCGCGACGCGATCGAGGTGGAGTCTGCAACACGCATGAACCCGTCTCCCCGATGTAAAGATTACCACGCGGTTAAGATCTGGCCCAAATGGTTAACAAAAAGTTAACAAGCATCCAAAGCCGGTTAACGAGCGCCATTTTCAACGGGAAAGCGGGCAAAATCCCTGAGAGATATACCGATAAATTACCGGAAGAACCCGGATCGCAAAGCCTGAGGCTCCCGCGATCCGGCAAAAGCGACTCACCCTTTGGGGCGGGTGAGCTCAAAAACGTCACGGGTGACGTCATAATCCTTGTAACCAAGGCGGGAAAGCAGCTCCAGCCGCGAGGGCACGACGCGGCCATTCTCGATGACGCTGTCATCGATATGAACGCCGATCACCTGCCCCAGAACCATGTAGCTCTGGACCGCATTGCCATCGAGGTCCTTCAACTGCTGGATCTGCAGCATCCGGCACTCAAGCGCCGCCTTGGCCCGCTTCACACGCGGCACCTTGACCAGATTGGAAGGCGCCATTTCGAGGCCGGCCAGCTCGAATTCGGACACATCGGGACCAACGGGCGCAGAAGACGCATTCATCTCATCGCGCAGATCATGGCTGACGATGTTGCAGACGAATTCGCCCGTCGCCTCGATGTTGCGCACGCTGTCCTTCCAGCCGGAGGAGGAGAACATGACGATCGGCGGCGCATCGGCCACGGCGTTGAAGAAGCTGTAGGGGGCGAGATTCGCCGTACCCTCTGCACTCAGCGACGAGATCCAGCCGATGGGCCGCGGCGCGACAAGGGCCTTGAAGGGGTTGAAGGCCAGCCCATGAGCATTGGAAACGGTGTCATAGAACAACGGCTTACTCCCCGGCCCAGTGGCTGACGATGCTGGCAAGCTCCGGGCGCGGACGCTCGAACGGCGCCTGCGTCGGCGTGCCGATGTGGATGAAGCCGGCAAACCGCTCGCCCTCGGCTGCGCCCAGATAACGCGCTGCCTCGTCATCGAAACTGTACCACTCGCTGATCCACTGCGCGCCGAAACCGGCTGCCGTGGCGGCTGTGAGAAGGTTCATGCAAGCGGCACCGGCCGACAGTTCCTGCTCCCACACAGGGATCTTCGGATGAACGGCAGCGCGGCTCAAAACGCCGATCACGACTGCCGAGCGGATGAAGCGGTTCAGTTCCTGCGTTCTCTGAGCTTCGGAGAGCGGCCCGTTGCGGCTTTCGGCCAGCGCGGCCAGATGCTCACCGATTCTGCTGCGCGCCTCCCCTGCGTAGACGACAAAGCGCCAGGGCGCGAGCTTTCCGTGATCCGGCACGCGCGCACCAATGGTGAGGATCTTTTCCAAGGTTTCCGCATCCGGGCCCGGCTCGGACAGGGTGATGGCCAGATGCGACCGGCGGGTCAGCAAAAAGTCGGTAACATGCGGATGCGGCTTGGCAAATTCGCTCATCGGAGCCTCTGAAACGGTGGGGTGAAATCCTGGCGAAAGTGGTAAGCTTTTAACCTCACTTGTCAACCGGGCTTGCATGCGACTTGAATTCGCCCGATTTTCCGGGCCATTAACGAAATGGAAACGGATGCGGCAGCCCATGGCTGGTGCTGCCGTTGAATATCCAGTGGCCTTGGCGGGTCTGACAGAAGATCCGCGGCGAGTGGCAGAAGGCCGGCGCAGGAAAAATGATGACGGGAAACAACCGCAGCGCAGGACTGGCACGTGCTTCAAGGCGTGCTCTGACAGCAGCCCTTATGGCTCTTTTTGTGATGCAGACGGCGGCGGCGGCCCAGGAAGCCACGGCCACCCCTGCGGACCAGCAGCCCCCCTCTCTGGATGCCGGCACGGCTTTCTCGGCTCCGCTCTCCCCTCCCACGCCTCTGGGCAAGCCGCATGGTTTCGGCCCCGCGGAAGGCACTTCGCCGGATCCGTCCGAGGTGCAGGGAGCCACAGCGGCGCCCCCGCTCCTGTCGCCTGAGGATCCCGCCAGCCGCTTCAACGATGCGCTCGTGCCCTATGCCCCGTCGAACACGCTGACGGATGGCACCCAGTCCGGCCTCGAAAAAGGCGCGGTCTATCTGGTTGCCCGGCTGACGGAAGGAACAGCGCAGATCTCCGATGGCCTTATCTGGCGTGTCTATGGCGAAACCCCGAATGCCAGCGGCGAACTGGAACTGGTGGCAACGGCCATGGGCGGGGATGCGGAGTTCCGGCTCGATCCGGGCGCCTATCTCATCCACACGTCCTATGGCTTTGCAGGCTCCACCAACCGGCTTGTCGTCGGCCGCGGCGTCTATTCCAAGACCGTGGTGCTCAATGCGGGGGGCGTAAAGCTGAACGCAGCCCTTGGCCCGGATGATCCGCTGCCGCCAGATGACCTGCGGTTCGACATTCTGGGCATGAATTTCAACGCCATCGGCGAACGCGAGGTCATCGTTTCCGGCGTGAAGCCGGAGGCCATCGTGCGCCTCAATGCGGGCACCTATCATGTGGTCAGCCGCTATGGCGATGTGAACGCCATCGTGCGGGCGGATATCTCCGTGGAAGCGGGCAAGCTGACGTCGGCGACACTTTTCCAGAATGCGGCCAGTGTGACGCTCAAGCTCGTCAACGATCCGGGCGGCGAGGCGATTGCCAACACGGCCTGGACCATTCTCACCCCCGGCGGTGACACGGTGGTGGAAGGCAACGGCGCCTTCCCCTCCTTCGTCCTCGCGGCAGGCGAGTATGAGGTGGTCGCCCGGAACAATGGCGTCAACTACAGCCGCAATTTCATGGTCGTCTCCGGTGAGAACGAGGAAGTCGAGGTGCTGGCCCGCACGGAAACCTCCAACGTCAGCCAGCTGCCGCAGAATTGACAGGCACACCCCGGCAGACATGAAAAGACCGCCGCGGCTTGCGCCACGGCGGTCTTTTTTTTCATGTCAGTTCGTATGCTGCAGCACTCAGCCGCGGGCGCGTTTCAGGTCCGGCTCCACTGCTTCCTCGATGAAGGCGGCAATCGCCTCATCAAGGCTCATCGGCGTCTGGTTCTGCGAACCGAGGCGGCGGACGTTGACCGTGCGCTCTTCCGACTCACGCTTGCCGCAAACGAGAATGACCGGAACCTTGGCCAGCGAGTGCTCGCGGACCTTGTAGTTGATCTTCTCGTTGCGCAGGTCGAGATCGGCCCGGATGCCTGCCTTGCCCAGCGCCGCATGCACCTCGCGGGCGTAGTCATCCGCTTCCGAGGTGATGGTGGCGACAACCACCTGCTTGGGCGCAAGCCACAGCGGGAAGTGACCGGCGAAGTTCTCGATGAGGATGCCGAGGAAGCGTTCCATCGAGCCGCAGATGGCGCGGTGGATCATCACCGGCGTCTTCTTCTCGCCGTCCTTGTCCACGTAGAAGGCACCAAAGCGTTCCGGCAGGTTGAAGTCCACCTGCGTGGTGCCGCACTGCCACTCACGGCCGATGGCATCCTTCAGCGTGTATTCGAACTTCGGACCGTAGAAGGCGCCCTCGCCCGGCAGGATGCCGGTCTTGATGCGTCCGCCGGACTGCTCCTCGATCTGCTTGAGAACGCGGGTCATCACCTCTTCGGCGTGATCCCACAGCTCGTCCGAACCGACGCGCTTTTCCGGGCGGGTGGAGAGCTTGACGACGATCTCATTGAAGCCGAAGTCCTCGTAGACCGACAGGATCAGGTCGTTGATCTTGAGGCATTCGGCCGCCATCTGTTCTTCGGTGCAGAAGATGTGGGCATCGTCCTGCGTGAAGCCGCGCACGCGCATCAGCCCGTGCATGGCGCCCGAAGGCTCGTAGCGGTGCACCACGCCGAATTCCGCCATGCGCAGCGGCAGATCGCGGTAGCTCTTCAGCCCGTGCTTGAAGATCTGCACGTGACCGGGGCAGTTCATCGGCTTCAGCGCGAAGATGCGCTCGTCCTCGGCTTCCGGATCGGCACACTGCACGGAGAACATGTTCTCCTTGTACCAGCCCCAGTGGCCGGAGGTCTCCCACAGCGAGGTGTCGAGCACCTGCGGCGCGTTCACCTCATCGTAGTCGCCCGAAAGGCGGCGGCGCATGTAGGAGACAAGGCTCTGGAACAGGCTCCAGCCCTTGGCATGCCAGAACACGACGCCCGGGCCTTCTTCCTGGAAGTGGAACAGGTCCATCTCGCGGCCGAGCTTGCGGTGGTCGCGCTTCTCCGCCTCTTCCAGCATGTGCAGATAGGCCTTCAGATCAGCCTCGTTCGCCCACGCGGTGGCGTAGATGCGGGTCAGCATCTCGTTGTTGCTGTCGCCGCGCCAGTAGGCACCGGCTACCTTCATCAGCTTGAAGGCGTCGCCGATCTGGCGGGTGGAGGCCATGTGCGGGCCACGGCAGAGGTCCAGCCACTGGCCCTGCTTGTAGATCTTCAGGTCCTGACCTTCGGGAATCGCATCCACCAGCTCGACCTTGTAGGTCTCGCCCTTGGCGGCAAAGTAGCGCTTGGCTTCCTCGCGGGACCAGATTTCCTTGGTGAAGGCGGCCCCGCGCGCGATGATCTCGCGCATCTTCTTCTCGATGACCGGCAGGTCTTCGGGCGTGAAGGGCCAGTCCTCGCGGGTGTCCGGATGGACGCGCTTGAAGTCGTAGTAGAAGCCGTTCTCGATCACCGGGCCGATGGTGACCTGCGTCCCCGGCCAGATTTCCTGCACCGCCTCGGCCATCACATGGGCCGCATCGTGGCGGATCAGTTCCAGGGCGCGCGGGTCCTCGCGGGTCACGATCTCGATGCGCGCATCGGCGGTGATGGCATCCGAAAGATCGCGCAGCTCGCCATCAAGGGTCATCGCCACGGCTTTCTTCGCCAGCGACTTGGAAATGCCCTCGGCAACGGCGGCACCGGTGGTGCCAGCCTCATAGGAGCGCACGGAATTGTCGGGGAAAGTCAGATTGATCATCAGTCATCTCCTGCTCACTCCTGCAGACGAGGCAGGTAAGCTTTTGTGTTTTTCGACTGGGCCTGAATAAGGGATTTGTGCGTGAGGAACAACCTCTGCGGCGCAACCTCCCATCCGTCTTTACCATGATCACAGGCAGAGCCTCACGGAGGCCATCCCATGACGTCGACAGAAGTGCCCTTCGCAATCCTTCATCCTGGCGAAGAGCAGCACCCAAGTAACGAGTATTGGAGGCAATCATGAAAATCCTAGCTCTCGCAGCGCTCGCCGGTATCGGCCTTTTCGCCCTCACCGATGCATCTTTCGCAGCCTGCACCTACTCCAGGAACTACGAGGCAGAAGGCGGCATGAGCGGATGGCCGGCGCGAGTCGCGAACTCGGCGGACGCCACGCTGCGCGCGGCCTATGCCAACGGCACCTGCGTCTACCTCAAGGGACAGCACAATGGCGGCATGGCCCCTGCGGGCACCCCGAGCAACCAGCATGTGACCGTCAGCAATGGCGTCAGGGTGTGCCACGTGTTCAAGAAATCATCCACGAACCGGAACCAGTACTTCCCCACCACCTGTCTGTGATGGGAAACAGATAGCCAGGCCCCTCACCGGTCCTGACTGTCCAGCCGCTGGTCCTGCGGAATATGTTTGCCGGACCAGCGGCCATAGCGCCAGGGCAGATACCAGCGGGCGGAAGGGTTCAGCGCTTCCGGCACGGGATCATAGCCGGAGGATCCCAGCGGGTTGCAGCGCAGGATGCGGGAGAGGCCGAGCCAGCCGCCGCCCCAGAAGCCGAAACGGCGGATGGCCTGACTGGTGTAATCGGAACAGGTCGGCGCGTAGCGGCAGCCGCGCCCCATGAACAGGGACAGCGAGTGGCGGTAGATCCAGATCAGCCCCAGCGCCGCATGGGCAGCCGGAGACAGGCGGCGCGGCGGCAGTGGGGATGCAGGCTCACACCTCACCTCCCCCTCGACACTGTCCTTGCCGCACCCACCGCACATCAAACAAACTCCAAGCCCTGCCTGCTCAGGCAGCCGGGGCCTTTGCCTCGATCTGGTCGAGCGCATCCACAACCGCATCAAAGGTCAGCAGGGTGGAGGCATGACGCGCCTTGTAGTCGCGCACCGGCTCCAGAAAGCGGAACTCCTCGAACTTGCCTTCCGGCGGCGGGCCGTTTTCCTTCAGCATGGCCGTGACCGTGCGGCGCAGGTCCCGCAGCTCCTGCGGCGTGCAGCCGATGATGTGCCGGGCCATCAGTGAGGACGAGGCCTGACCAAGGGCACAGGCCTTCACGTCATGGGCGAACTCGCTCACCTTGCCATCGCGCACCACCAGATCGATGGTCACGGTCGAGCCGCAGAGCCGGGAATGCGCCTTGGCGCTGGCATCGGGCGAAGCCAGCCGCCCAAGGTGCGGAATATTGCCCGCCAGCTCAAGGATGCGGGTGTTGTAGATGTCGTCAAGCATGCGTGCCATATCCTCATGACAGCGGCCCGTGCCTTGCTGCCGGCACCCGGCCACGGAAGACAGGTGACAGCAAAAGACGGAATCGGACCACTGGGCGCTTTGCGGCGCGGGTCTTCTTCCTATATAGAGCAAGACTTGCTTCTGTTCAGCCCCGGGCTGAAGCTGCAGGAGCAGGTGTGAGAGGTTTGCGGCAAGTTTCCCCTGCCGTGATCCGGAGCAGTCAAGGCAACGTAAGATTGGCTGTTCATCCACTGTCTCAAGGACCAAACCAATGGACGCCATCTTGAAGCCTGCTGACGAAAAGGCCCCACGCCGCGCACCGCACGAGATTGCGCGTCCGAGCCGTGAGCAAGCCGAGGCCGCTGTCCGTACCCTCCTTGCCTATATCGGCGAAGATCCGGAGCGCGAGGGCCTGCTCGATACGCCGAAGCGCGTCGTCAAGTCCTATGCCGAGCTTTACAGCGGCTATGCGGAGGACCCGAAGGCGCATCTGGAGCGCACCTTTGAGGATGTGGGCGGCTATGAGGACATGATCATGGTCCGGGGCATCCCGTTCCATTCCCATTGCGAGCATCACATGCTGCCGTTCATCGGCAAGGCCTATATCGCCTACTACCCGTCCGGCGGTGTGGTCGGCCTGTCGAAGCTCGCCCGCGTCGTCGATATCTATGCCAACCGGCTTCAGACGCAGGAAAACTTGACCTCGCAGATCGTCTCCTCCATTGACGAGCATCTGGCGCCGCGCGGCATCGCGGTGATGCTCGAAGCCGAGCATCAGTGCATGACCATGCGCGGCGTGCAGAAGGCGGGCGTGTCCACGATCACGACCCAGTTCACCGGTGTGTTCCAGGACGATCCGGCCGAACAGGCCCGCTTCATGACCTTCATTCGCGGCGGAGACCGTTAATCTCCGCCCACCCCGGCGGAGAGTAGACGTGAGCAAGACCGGATTTGATCCGCGCGGATCGAAGAGCGACATTGAGAACGGTCTGTCGTTCCAGCCCAAATTTGACGAAAACGGCCTGATCGCCGCCGTGGTCACCGATGCCACGCGCGGCGATCTTCTTATGGTCGGCTACATGAATGCCGAAAGCCTGCGCCGCACCATCGACACGGGCGAAGCCTGGTACTGGAGCCGCTCGCGGCAGGAGTACTGGAAGAAGGGCGGAACCTCAGGCCAGGTGCAGAAGGTGCGGGAAATCCGCACCGATTGCGATCAGGACGCCATCTGGCTGATCGTGGAGGTGGAAGGCAACGGCGCCACCTGCCACACCGGCTACCGCTCCTGCTTTCACCGCGCCCTCACCCGCCATGAGGATGGCTCGGTCTCCCTGCGCCTGATGGAAGACCACAAGGTCTATGATCCTGCCGATGTCTACGGCCACTCCGGCTGCGGGCATAATCACGGATAGATTGCGCAAGGCGCGCGCATGGAAGCTGACGCAGGGGCTTTTCCGGCCCCCGCGCAAATCCTTTCTCCGGCGGACACTTGCGCCGCAAATCCCGTCTTTGACCTTCTGCTCCGGCGCGGGCACACTCAGCGCCGGATCGTGCCTTCCCGTGAAGGCGAACCGCATAAAATCCTGGGAGGATGGAATGACTGCAGGAACACCCGGCTTCTCGACGCTGGCCATTCACGCGGGCGCGCAGCCCGATCCGGCCACCGGCGCGCGCGTGACGCCGATCTATCAGACGGCCTCTTTCGTCTTCAACGATGTAGACCACGCCGCCTCGCTCTTCGGCCTTCAGGCCTTCGGCAACATCTACACCCGCATCACCAACCCGACGACCGCCGTTCTGGAAGAGCGCGTCGCAGCGCTTGAGGGCGGCACCGCAGCGCTGGCCGTGGCCTCCGGCCATGCGGCCCAGCTTCTCGCCTTCCACACGCTGATGACGCCGGGCGACAGCATCGTTGCCTCCACCAAGCTCTATGGCGGCTCGATCAACCAGCTCAACCATTCCTTCAAGAGCTTCGGCTGGAACGTCATCTGGGCCGACCCGTCGGACCTTGCCGCCTTCGAGGCCGCCGTTGATGAGACCACCAAGGCCATCTTCATCGAGAGCCTTGCCAATCCGGGCGGCATCGTCACCGACATTGCAGGCATCTCGGCCATTGCCAAGAAGAAGGGCGTGCCGCTCATCGTCGACAACACGCTGGCGACCCCCTATCTCTGCCGCCCGATCGAGCATGGCGCGGATGTGGTGCTGCATTCGCTGACCAAGTTCATGGGCGGCCATGGCAACTCCATGGGCGGCGTTATCGTCGACGCGGGCACGTTCAACTGGTCGGCGAGCGGCCGCTATCCGCTGCTCTCCACGCCGCGCCCGGAATATCAGGGCATGGTGCTGCACGAGACCTTCGGCAACTTCGCCTTCGCCATTGCCTGCCGCGTGCTTGGCCTGCGTGACCTTGGGCCCGCCATCTCGCCCTTCAATGCCTTCATGATCCTGACCGGCATCGAGACCCTGCCGCTGCGCATGCAGCGCCACTGCGACAATGCGCTGAAGGTGGCCGAATTCCTGTCGAACCATCCGAAGGTGGCCTGGGTGTCCTATGCCGCCCTGCCGGGCGATGCGGGCCATGCGCTGCAGCAGAAATACTGCCCGAAGGGCGCAGGCGCGGTCTTCACCTTCGGCGTCAAGGGCGGCTATGACGCGGGCGTTGCGCTGGTGTCCGGTGTGGAGCTGTTCTCGCACCTCGCCAACATCGGCGACACCCGCAGCCTGATCATCCACCCGGCCTCCACCACCCACCGCCAGCTCTCCGACGAGCAGAAGACCCGGGCCGGCGCCGGCCCGGATGTGGTGCGCCTGTCCATCGGCATCGAGGACGCGAGCGACATCATCGCCGACCTCGAACAGGCCCTCGCCAAGCTGCCGGACTGAACCGGGGCTGGTTGAAGCACAAAATGAAAACCCCGCCGGATCGCTCCGGCGGGGTTTTTGTTTATGACCAAGCCATAATTTTCGCCACAGACCTGCTCCCTCTCTCCGTCATGCCATGACCTGATCATGGCATCCATGCCGCAGCTTTCCGGCATGCGCAGCGGAGAGAGAATGGCCGGTATTCAAGGCCTGCAACACATGACACTTCACGGGATGGATGCCATGATCAAGTCATGGCATGACGAAAACGGTTGTGTCCGTTGCCCACTTTCCTCTTCGCGAAAGAGGGGGAGATGCGAAAGAGCTGGCCCGCATTCCAAACCCAGCACAGCCGCAAGCCATCCATCCCCACAGACGTCTCCCCACCCACCGTCATGCCATGACTTGATCATGGCATCCATGCCGCAGCTTTCCGGCACAAGCCGTGCAGAGAGAATGGCCAATATTCTGGGCCTGCAACACATGACACTTCACGGGGTGGATGCCATGATCAAGTCATGGCATGACGAAAACGGTTGTGTCCGTTGCCCACTTTCCTCTTCGCGAAAGAGGGGGCCTGTCCACGCCCCGCCGGATCGCTCCGGCGGGGATTTTGGTTTTGAAAAGAATCACTTGGGCGGAAAAGGTGCGGGGCTGATTCAGCTGCTTCGCACCTTGATTCAAACAAACTGATTCAACTGCGGAACGGTGCCTCGCCCTTCAGGCGGACGAGATATTCCACCGAAAGGCCCAGCACGATCACCGCCATGGCCTGATGGGTCAGCGCCACGTCCAGCTTCACATGCAGCAGCAGCGTGGCGATGCCGATGGCGGCCTGAAGCAGCACGGCAAGGCCGAGCAGGAGAGCGGTGCCGCGCAGGCCCTTGTGGGCATTGGTGCGCAGCGTCATGACCACAAGCGCCACCACGGCCAGCACCAGCACATAGGCGCCCAGACGGTGCTGGAACTGCACGGTCATGACATTCTCGAAGACGTTCCGCCAGGCCGGGTCCATGGCAAGCAGCCCTGCCGGGATGATCTGCCCGTCCATCAACGGCCAGGTGTTGAAGGTGAGACCCGCATTCAGTCCGGCCACCAGGCCGCCGAGGAAGATCTGCACAAGGACCAGACCAATCACCACCTGTCCGAAGCGGGACAGTCTCTGCCCCTCCTGAGGCGTTGCTTCCGTGTGCGGCGCAAGCCTGCGCGCGAGCCAGAAGATATAGGCGAAGATGATGCAGGCGAGCGTCAGATGAACGGCGAGCCGGTACTGGCTGACATCCGTGCGCTCCACGAGGCCGGAGGCCACCATCCACCAGCCGACCGCGCCCTGCAACCCGCCAAGCGCCAGGCCCAGCACCAGCCAGGGCTTCAGCCAGCCCTCGATGCGCCCCGTGGCCCAGAAGAAGACCAGCGGCAGCGCGAAGGCCACACCGATGAAGCGGCCCAGCTGCCGGTGTGCCCATTCCCACCAGAAGATGAACTGGAATTCTTCAAGGCTCATCCCCTTGTTGATGAGCTGATATTGGGGGATCTGCCGGTACTTGTCGAATTCCTCCAGCCATTCCGCTTCGCTGAGCGGCGGGATCATGCCATGAATGGGCTTCCATTCGGTGATCGACAGGCCCGACTCGGTCAGCCGTGTGGCGCCGCCGACAACGACCATGGCGAGGATCAGAAGGCAGATGCCATAGAGCCAGATGCGGATCTGGGTGCGGTGGCGTGCGGCCATCTGCGGGGTCTGGGCAAGGGGTGAAACCATCTGTGAGGTGGACATGTCGCCTTCCGGATTTGACCTTTGACCGCTTGGGATATAGGTCCGCCCTGAGGAGAGCAAGCTGCGGCCTGCGGGGTTTTCCTTATTGCGACATTGCGACGCTGCGCGCAATCGCTGCAAGGATCACGCAGGCGCAGGCCAGAGGAGAGACCGGTTCATGCCTTCATTGCGGAAATTCATCGGCATGGTGCTGCTGGTGATCTTCGTTGTCGTCTATGCGCTCACAGCCATGGTCATCGGCGACATGACGCTGCAGCAGTCGTCCAACACGGTGCGGATGATCTATTTTGTCATTGCCGGTCTGGTCTGGGTCATTCCGGCAGGCGCGATCATCTGGTGGATGGAGCGCGGCGGGAAAAAGCCCGGCTGACCCGCCGGAACGCCCGGTACAGGGCAAAAGGCGCGCCGGTCAGATATTCGTCGATCACCTCCGGCCCCTGAAAATGCCCGTTGAGCGAGACGCGCGGCAGCAGCATGGCCTGGCGCGCGTGAATGGACTTGAGCACGCCCGGAACAGTCGTCACCCCGGCCCTGAGGCCAGCCCCTGCGGCCAGCGCCGCCTCGCGCAGGCCTGCAGTCTCCGCTCCGCCATAGGGATAAGCGATGAAGGCGGGCCTGCGGCCCAGCTCATCCTCGATCCGCTCGATTCCCCGGCGGATATCGGCTTCCGCCCCGGCTTCCGGCAGGCGGGCCAGTGCGTGGTGATCATGCGTATGGGCACCGATGCTCACCAGCGGATCACGTGCCAGGCTGCGCGCTTCGTTCCAGCTCAGCATCTCTTCATCGGCCAGCGCCTCGAGATCAAAGCCGTTCAGCGCACAAAGCTCGCGCACCATAGCCCGCTGGCCGGTTTCGTCCAGGTCTTCGGTCAACAGTTGCACAAGCGCCGCGTAGCAGGCCTGCTTCTCCTCCAGCGTGGCGCAGGGAATGAGCGAGGCCTCCCCCCTCGCGGCAAAATGCAGCACGTCCTGAGCGGCAATCATCCGCTCCAGCGCGATCCACCATAGCTCCGAGGTCCGGTCAAGAAAGCCCGATGTCAGGAACAGGGTGAAGGGAACCCCCATCTGCCTGAGCAGCGGATAGGCCACCGTCAGATTGTCCCGGTAGCCGTCATCAAAGCTCAGCACCGCATAGCGCTCCTGCCCAAAGCAGAGTTTCAGCCGGTCGACGGCCTCTTCCATGGACACGAACTTATAGCCGCGGGAGCGGACACGCTCGATCACCTGAGCGAGAAATTCCGGAGTGATTTCAAGATGACGGTTCGGCTGAAACGGGTCCTGGCTGGCCGGACGCACCCGGTGAAGGGTGAAGATCAGGCCACAGCCTTGCGTGAAGGGGGCAAGCACATGGCCAAGCCTGCTGCGGCGAAGCAGCCAGAACCCTGTGTCGAATAACTGCCGCCGCTGGCTCATTCCCGTTGCCGTTCTCCCGGCCGCTTCGGCCTTCCGGCCTTTGGTACACTTTTTTCAGCCTTTGGTGCAATGCTACGGCTCAGGCAACATGACGCAGACAGAAGGCCGATGGGCATGCACCGGTCAGCCGGAACAGCAGCAAGATCCATTGACCGGACGGAGTTCCCAACCTCTCCGGCTGCACCATTGCCTGTGCCCGCAAATTCTCTGGCCCTGACCGTTGTCCAGAACCTCGGAGAAGCCCGCAGCCGCTGGCTGCAACTTCAGGCGGCAGGGATCTACGGCCACTATCAGCGTTTCGACTGGCTTGAGGCCTGGCATGTGCATGTGGGCAGCGCCCTGGGCGTCAGGCCCCTGATCATCATCAGCGAAGACGCCTCAGGGCCTGCGATGATCCTTCCGCTGGCTCTCAACAGGCGCGGCGGAGCCACGGTGCTGGAATGGATGGGCTGGCAGCAGGGCAACCAGAACACAGGCCTGTGGCGGGCCGATGCCTATGCCGCCGCTGATCCGGTTGAGCTATCCCGCTTGCTGCTGCAGGCAGCAAGGGAGGCCGGAGCCAGTCTGGTTGACCTGCGCAACCTTCCCCTCACCTGGGAGGGCCGCCCGCACCCGCTCGCCCAGCAGGGCACGCCTGCCAAGGATGCTGTCTTCCGTGGCGCGGTGGCAGAACCTTTCGCAACGCTGCGGACGCGCCTGCAGTCCAAGGACAGCCGCAAGAAGGACGCGCGCAAGCAGAAGGCGCTGGAAGCGCTGCCCGGCTTTGCCATCCGCACGCTGGAGACGGCCGCAGAGATCGAGGCCGGGCTCGACACCCTGATCAGCCAGCGGCAGGAACGCGCCCGGCAGACCGGCATCCCCAGCGGCTTTTCCGCCCCGGGCCAGCGGGCCTTTCTGCGCAAGCTGCTGCTGGAAGGGACGGGCAAACCCTTGCCCGCACTGCAGATCAAGGTGCTGGAGGCAGAAGGCGAGGTTCTTGCGGCCTATCTTTCGGGCCTTTCCGGAAACACATGCTACGCCTATGCCAACAGCATCGGCACTGGCAGCCACTCCCAGTTCAGTCCCGGCATCGTTCTTCTCTCAAGCCTCATTGCGGCGTGCTGCGAGAATCCAGCCATCCGGACACTCGACCTCGGGCTTGGAGACGAGCGCTACAAGCACCCCTGGGCCCAGCCAGAGCCGCTCTGCGATCTTGTTCTGGCGGCGGACATGCGCGGGCGCTTGATCAGGCTGGTTCTGGATGCCCGCCGCACGGTGCTGAGGCGGCTGCGTCAACCCCCCGCGCTGTGGGCCGGCGTCCGGGCTGTCCGGCGGTTTGCAGCTGCGCTCCGCCGCCTGAAGGGCTGACGGCTCACGGCCGCCTTCCGGCTGGGCGTATCAGGCAGCAGCCTCGCCGGAGCCCTTGCGCCGGCGGATACGCTTCACCCTCACGTCGGCGTCCGTCTGCGAGGCGATCAGATCCAGTCTTTCAGCCAGAATGCGCGGCTGAATGTCCGCCGGAACCGTCACCACCACCTCGTCGGCAAAGCCAAGCATATGGGCAGCTGCCGCCGTTTCGGTAAACTTGCCGAGATCAACAACGATCCGGTCATAGGTGGCGTCGATGGCGTCCAGCACCAGCGGGAAGCGTTCGTCGACCACGTCATCGCTCAGAGCCGGACGGCCCGCCTCGATGATATGCGCGCGAGATCCGGCATCCCGGTAGATCACCGAGGAGAAAGACGCCTTGCCGAAGACCAGATCGGCAAAGCCGGGCGCGGCGCCGGGATCTTCGCTCTCGGGAAAAACCTCGACCAGCAGAGCGCGCTCTTCGGCATGACCCGCCAGATCCCGGACCAGCCGGAAGGCAAAATCGTGGGACAGTTCCGCATCCGTCAGCGCAACAACGGCAACACGGCGCGGCGCTGCATCTGCGGCGTCATCCTCAGAAGCAGCGTCTGCCCCGCCCATCACCGGCGTTGCGGCAAGGGATGCTGCACTGGCGGCGGCACGCAGGCTGCCGGCGGCCTCAGCCTGACGGGTTCGCTCAGCTTCAGCCGCTCCGGCCTCGCTGCCCTGACCTTCGTCATCCGGCGAAGAGCGCATCAGCCGCTCATCTGAAGCGGTTTCAGCAGAAAGGTCTTCGTTCTGCTCTTCCGCTGTCACCTGCTCCTGTGTTTCCGCGGCAGATTCCGTCTCCGGCAACTCACCCTGCCGAAGGTCTTCCGGTTGCAGGTCTTCCGGCTCCGCCTCCGGGCCACGCAGGATGACAGGAGCCGTGTAGGCTTCGGCCTCGTTCACAGGCTTCAGCGCTTCCCCGGAGAGGAACTCACGCAGGATGACAATCGCACAGCCCAGCAGGAAGGTGGCGAGAGCCGAGATGAAGGTGAACAGCCCGATCTTCGGCGAATAGGGCTCGATGGGCACGCCTGCCCGCGAAATCACGCGGGCGTCGGCCGGCAGCGTCTCTGCATTGCGGCCCGTGTCCGCGTTGCGATAGCTCGCCATGAGCGCGTCCAGCTGCACCGCCCGCGCATCAGCCTCGCGCTCCAGCTCGCGCAGGCGCACCTGATCGGCGCTGGAGCGCGCAGCCGCAGCCTTCAGCTCCTCAACCCGGCTCTTCAAGGCAGCCGCCTGCTGCTTTGCCACCGCCGCGTCATTTTCCAGTCCGGTCAGGATCTTGCGTGCCTCGGAGCGGATCTGCGCGTCATAGTCAGCGAGCTGCGACGTCAGCGCGCGGATCTGCGGGTGACCGGGCAGAAGCGTCGTGGACAGTTCGGCAACCCGCGACTGGATTTCCACCTGCCGCTCCCGCAAACGCTGAATCAGGCCTGAATTGAGCACCTCGCTCGCCCCTTCCAGCGAGCCGCCGGTGTCCAGCAGCCTGCGCAGCTGCGCGGCCTTGGCGGCCGCCTCGGCTTCAGCAGCCTGTGCAGACGACTGCTGGGAGCTGATCTCGGAGAGCTGAAGTTCGTTGAGCGTCCGGTCGCCTGCGCCGGTCAGGAGGTCAGCCTTTGCCCGGAAGTCTTCCACGGCCTTGCGTGCGGTCTGCACCTCTTGTGTCATGCGGCGGATCTGCGGCTCCAATGCGGAGGCTGCAGCGGCGCGGCTCTCCCGCTTGGCGGCAGACTGCATCTGCAGATACTCGTCCACCACGGCATTGGCGATTTCAGCTGCCAGAACCGCGCTCTTGGCCGAATATTCGACCGCGATCACCCGCGACCCTTCCACCCGGTAGACGTCAAGATTGCGGGCAAAATGGCGGAGCAGGCGCTCTTCGGCCGAAATGCGCGACGGGCTGGGAGACAGGCCGATGCTGATCAGCAGCTGCTGCAAGGTTCCGGCCTGCGTCTCGGCCTTGAACTCCGGCACGGATGCCAGGTTCATCCGCTGCGCAACGCGGCGGGCCAGATCCACAGACGTCAGAAGCTGCACCTGGCTGGCAACGCCCTGGCTGTCCAGCAATGCACGCTCGTCTTCCGCCCCGCGGGCGGCGCCGGGAAACAGGGCATCGGCCGACTCGATCAGAACCCGTGCCTCGCCCTTGAATTTTTCCGGGACGAACTGCAAACCGGCAAAGACAAGCGCCGCCACAATCAGCGTCAGCGGCAGCAGCCAGCGCAAGGACCGGGCAATAGCGCGCAGCAGGCCGCCGAGATCCAGCGCCATATCCTGCGGCTGATAGATGTCCTTCGACCCGCCCATGCACCTCACTCCACACTTGTTAGAGTGACAATGACAAAACATGGTAAGTGAACCATTAAACAACCCTCCTTCCAGTCTAAATGAAAATTAACCTTTATAAATGAAAGTTAATCACCCTGACGGCAGGCTTATTCGTTCACGTGCCATTAACCACGTTTTGCGAATGTGCCTCTGTGTCAGCCTGGAGTAAGTCATGTACGCGCGCCTGTTCGCAGCTTTTGCCATTGCCCTCACCCTTGCGGGGTGCAGCGGCTACAAGCGCCCGCCGTCTGCCTTTCACGAAATCCTGACCCAGCCCTATAGGCTCGACTCCAGCGACCGCTTGCGTATCATCGTCTTTGGCCAGAATGACCTGTCCAACACCTATGTGGTTGATCAGGCAGGTTATATTTCAATGCCTCTGATCGGGTCCGTTCCCGCCCGCGGCAAGACGCAGCAGGAGCTTGCCAAGGCCATTGAAGCTTCACTGCGCAAGGGTTTCCTGCGCGATCCGAATGTGTCGGTTGAGGTTGACCAGTACCGCCCCATCTTCGTTATGGGCGAAGTGCAGGCTGCCGGCCAATACGCCTATGTTCCCGGAATGACCGTTCAGAACGCCATCGCAACCGCCGGCGGCTTCTCGGCCCGGGCAGAACAGGCCAGCGCAGATCTGACGCGCCAGATCAATGGCGAGATCCTCAATGGCCGCGTTCCCATCACCGATCCCGTACGTCCGGGCGACACAATCCATGTCCGCGAAAGATTGTTCTGAGGCGGGTGCGGATTAACCTGGAAATCATCCCTTTGATCTAGTTTGCTTCCTGTCCACACGAGAGTTCCGTAAAGAGAGCCCGTGTGAGGTCAGGGAGTTTCAGATGAATTCGCAGCCGCTGCGGATCGTGCATTGCCTCCGGTCTCCGATCGGGGGGACGATCCGGCATATTCATGATCTGGCAAAAGCCCAGGCCGCAGCCGGCCACGAGGTTGGGCTCGTTTGCGATTCCTCCACCGGCTCTGCCTTTGACCTTGCCATTCTCGACAGGCTTCGCCCGCATCTTGCACTCGGTGTCACCCGTTTCGCCATGCGCCGTCACCTCACCATTCAGGATATCGCTGCAGCAGCGCGTCTCTACGGCAGCGTGCGCGCGCTTGCGCCGGATGTGCTGCATGGGCATGGCGCAAAGGGCGGGGCCTATGTGCGGCTGATCGGCTCGCTGCTGCGCGGGCGCAAGCACCGGCCGGTGCGGGTCTATTCGCCGCATGGCGGCAGCCTCCACTACGATCCGAACAGGTGCGAAGGGCGGATCTATCACGCCATTGAGCGCCTGCAGAACCGCTTCACCGATGGATTGCTGTTCGTTGCCGACTACGAGAAGGCTGCCTATGAAAGCAAGATCGGCGCCCTGCGCGTTCCCTCAAGGGTTGTTTACAACGGTCTGCTCCGCGAAGACTTCGAGCCGGTTGCCCAGCAGGCCAATGCCGCGGATTTTGTCTATGTCGGTATGCTCCGCCAGCTCAAGGGCACGGACCTGTTCATAGACGCCATCTACGACCTGACATTGCAGACCGGACGCAGGATCAGCGCCATCATCGCAGGGGAAGGCCCGCAACGAGCCGAATTCGAGGCCAGAGCCGCTCAACTGGGCCTAGCAGATTGCATCACCTTCGCAGGTGCCATGCCCGCGCGCCGCGCCTTTGCCATGGGCCGCTGCGTCGTCGTGCCCTCCCGTGCAGAGGCCATGCCCTATGTGGTTCTGGAGGCCATCGGCGCGGGCATGCCCATCGTCGCGACACGGGTCGGCGGCATTCCCGAGATTTTTGGCGTTCATGCAGACCGCCTCGTCGATTCCGGCAGCAGCAGCCGCCTTGCCAGCGCCATGCGCGCGGTCATGGCCAGTCCGGAGCGGGCCCGCGCCCAGACCGCAGAAGTGCGGCAAAGCATTATGAGCACCTTCACCGCACCGCGTATGGGTGAGCTTGTCATTTCTTTTTATCATCAATTACTTGGCCTTCCCACTGTCACCAGCACGGAAGCCACTTCCTCCCTCACCCAAGGCGCATCGCTTTTGGCGAGATCGAGCAAGCAGGGATCATAATGACCACCGATTCCACGACTCCCCCCTTGTCCCAGGCCGCCGCCGCCCCTTTGGAAGGGCCGGCAAGAGCCGCAGATGATGCCGAGAGCCTGCGCAAGCGGCTCGCAGAAGAGCTGCGGCGCTCGGATACCGCCGCAGACGGCAGCCGGGCCAGCAGCGGCCCCGGCACCGCGCTTTCGCCTGCGGCCGAAGAAATCGCCCGCAGCCTGCGCAGTGACGGCATCTCCCAGCCAGTCCTCGAAGGCTCGGTCCGGCTACTCGATGTCATCATCGTCGCCGCAACGGGCTTTGCCAGCCTCAGTTTTTCCGGCACGCCCTTCACCGCGCTGACGTTCGGCGCCGTCGCGGCCGCGCTCTTCTTCACCCTTGCCTTCTTTCAGGGCTTTGATGCCTATCAGGTCCGCGTCCTGCGTTCGGGCCTTGCCCAAACCGGACGCATTGCCGGTGGCTGGACGCTGGTCCTGGCAATGTTCGCCATCGCCTTTGTCACCACCGACCTGCCGCGCCACATCGCGCCGCAGGCCGCCGGTCTCTGGTATGCTTCGGGTCTGTTTGGACTGGTTGTCAGCCGCCTCATTCTCTCCAGGCTGGTCAGTTCCTGGATCCGCTCAGGCCGGCTTGAACGGCGCGCGGTCATCGTCGGCGGAGGCCAGGCCGCCGCTGATCTTATCCATGAGCTGGAAAGCCAGAGCGGCAACGACATCCGCATCTGCGGCATCTTTGACGACCGCGCCAATGACCGCTCGCCGGAAGTGGTGGCCGGGTATCCGAAGCTAGGCAACATCGATGCACTGGTGGAATTTGGCCGCCGCGCCCGCATCGATATGCTGATCGTCTGCATTCCGCTGCGCGCCGAAAAGCGCGTTCTTGAGCTCCTGCGCAAGCTCTGGGTGCTGCCCATCGACATCCGCCTCTCCGCTCATACGGACAAGATGCGTTTCCGCAACCGCGCCTCCTCCTTCATCGGGGCGGTGCCTTTCGTCGATGTGGTTGAAAAGCCCATCACCGACTGGGACATGGTGGCCAAGCGGGTATTCGACGTGGTGGTGGCAAGCCTTGCCATCATTGCCCTGTCCCCGGTGATGCTGGCGACCGCCATTGCCATCAAGCTCGACAGCCGCGGCCCGGTGCTGTTCCGCCAGAAGCGCTACGGTTTCAACAACGAGATCATCGACGTGCTGAAGTTCCGTTCGATGTTCCATGACATGGCCGACCCGGCCGCAAAGAAGGTGGTGACCAAGGGCGACCCGCGCGTCACCAAGGTGGGCCGCTTCATCCGCCGCTCGTCCATCGACGAACTGCCGCAGCTCTTCAACGTGCTGGCAGGCACCCTCTCCCTCGTCGGCCCGCGTCCGCATGCGGTCAATGCCCACACCAATGACCAGACGTGGGATGAGGTGGTCTACGGCTACTTCGCCCGCCACAAGGTGAAGCCGGGCGTCACCGGCTGGGCCCAGATCAACGGCTGGCGCGGCGAGGTGGATACGCCGGAGAAGATCCAGAAGCGTGTCGAGTTCGACCTCTATTACATCGAGAACTGGTCCATCTTCTTCGACATCAAGATCCTCGCCCTGACGCCCATCCGCCTGCTGAACACGGAGAACGCCTATTGAGCACCGGGGCCGCCATTGCGGGACAACAGGGCGGCGGCCGCAGGCTGCTGATCCCTGTGTCACGCATCAGCGCGGCGGCCCTGTGGGTGGCCGTGTTCCTTGGCGGCTTCGTGATCGAGGAACCCGCCCCTTACGAGCTGTTCATGGCCGGGCTTCTGGTGCTGTGGCTTCTGTTCGGGCTGCGCCTGCGGCCTGAATTCGGCCCGCTGACCGTGCTTCTCATCCTCTTCATGGCCGGCGGCACCATGGCGGTGCCCTTTGCCCGTGATGTGCCCACCGCAGCCATGTATATGGCCGTCTCCGGCTTTCTGGCCGCAACGGCGATATTCTACGCCGCCGTTGTCAGCGCCGATCCCGGCCGGCTGTTCCTCATCGAGCGGGCCTATGTTGCAAGCGCGCTTCTCTGCGCCTCCATAGGCGTTGCCGCCTATTTCCGGCTGTTTCCCGGCAGCGAGGTGTTCACGCTCTACGGCCGGGCGCGCGGGACCTTTCAGGACCCCAATGTCTTCGGCCCGTTCCTGGTGCTGCCCACGGTGCTGCTGGTCCACCGGCTGCTGACGCGGGGCCTGTTCTCAAGCCCTGCCGCCTTGCTGATTCTGCCCGTGCTGGTGCTGGGCATCTTCCTCAGCTTCTCGCGCGGCGCCTGGGGCCTCCTGGCCCTGTCCGGCATCCTCGTCTACCTGCTCAGCCTCATCCATGAGCGCCGCCCCCGGGAACGGCTGCGGCTGGTGCTGGTGGGCGCGGGCGGCCTTGCCGCCGTGCTGCTGCTTCTTGCGGCCGCCTTGTCCATCGACAGCGTCGCCGCCATGTTCAGCGAGCGGGCAAGACTTGTGCAGGACTATGACGGCGCCCGTCTCGGCCGCTTTGCCCGCTATGGCATGGGCTTCGAGATGGTGATGGAACGCCCCTTCGGTCTCGGACCGCTGGAGTTCAACAAGTATTTCCCCGAAGATGAACACAACGTCTACCTGAAGGCCTTCACCTCCTATGGCTGGCTCGGCGGCGTGGTCTATCCGCTGCTGGTGATCTGGACGGTTGCCGCTCTCGTGCCCCTGCTCTTCCAGCACAGGCCGTGGACGGGCTTTGCCCACTGCGTTTTTGCGGTGCTCGTGGGCCATGCCTTGATGAGCGTGATCATCGATATCGACCACTGGCGCCACTATTTCCTGCTGCTCGGCCTCGCCTGGGGGCTCATCGCCATCCACAAGCTTGAGCAAAAACAGCGGACTGTGGATTTGAATGCAAGGCAAGTCTTGCGCCGGGCAAAGGAAGCGGATAGAGAGAGCCCTGTCGTCGGGCAGTAGCGCAGCCTGGTAGCGCACTTGACTGGGGGTCAAGGGGTCGTCGGTTCGAATCCGGCCTGCCCGACCACTTAAAGCCGAAAGCTCCACGGAGCATGGCAAGTGGCACCGGCGACATTTTTTCTGACATGGTGAGATGACTGGCAGGCGCTTCAAAGCGTCAGGCCTCCCGTCTTCGTCATGGCATGACCTGATCATGCCATCCATGCCGTGCCCTCTCATCCCGATCCGGACAAGCGTTTCGCCGCCCTACTCGACGTGCAAACCGTGCGGAAAGGCAAGGGAATGGGTGCCATGATCAAGTCATGGCATGACGGAGTGTGGGGCGGATTTTGCGGGAAAACCGCTGGCGCCCCGGTGGATGCAACATCAACGCCGTGCCCATCCCCGCCCGTCTCAGCCCCTCTCCTGTCCCCTCAACCCATCCCTCTTCGTCATGGCATGACCTGATCATGCCATCCATGCCGTGACCTCTCATCCCGATCCGGACAAGCTTTTCTCCGCCATACTCGACGTGCAAACCATGCGGAAAGGCAAGGGAATGGATGCCATGATCAAGTCATGGCATGACGGAGTTGGGGCGGATTTGGCGGGAAAAACGCTGGCGCCCCGGTGGATGCAGCATCAACGCCTTGCCCCATCCCCGCTCGTCTCAGCCCCTCTCCAGCCCCCTCACCCATCCATTTTCGTCATGGCATGACTTGATCATGCCATCCATGCCGTGCCCCCTCATCCCGCCCCGGACAAGCGTTTCGCCACCCGACTCGACGTGAAAACCGTGCGGATAGGCAAGGGATGGGTGCCATGATCAAGTCATGGCAGGACGGAGTGCGGGGCGGATTTTGCCGAAGAACGCTGCACTCCGGTGGATGCAACATCAACGCCGTGCCCATCCCGCTCGTCTCAGCCCCTCTCCAGCCCCCTCACCCATCCATTTTCGTCATGGCATGACTTGATCATGCCATCCATGCCGTGCCCCCTCATCCCGCCCCGGACAAACATTTCGCCGCCCTACTCGACGTGCAAACCATGCGGAAAGGCAAGGGAATGGGTGCCATGATCAAGTCATGGCAGGGCGGAGTGTGGGGTTAAAGCTTGAGCAAAAGCTGCGCGTGCCCTGCGCCGGACTGATCAGTCCGGCCGCGTTCAGCACATCCGGCGCCCTACCGCGCCTGATCCAGCAGGCGCTTGCATTCCAGCAGTTCGAACAGCGTCGCCTGAAGCCGGCGCACGTCGTCCTTGGAGAGGCCCGCCTCTTCGGTGCGGTCGGAGAGGAAGCGCTCCATGAAGCGGAAGCCTTTGCCCTGTGCGGCGTGAGCACGCGGATCATTGTCCGCCAGAAGCCCGCGCGGCAGAACCTCGCTCGGCAGGCCGCCCGTATCACGCGGGGGCTCCGGCTCCTGCATCACCACCTGGGGCTTGCGCTGAGGCGGCGCGGGCACGGCTGCACCGTCCTCGTCGTCCATGTCATCCATGCGCGGAGCGGCCGCCAGCGGAATGGCGTCCTCGCGCCAGATCTGCATGACGAAACGGGGTCCCTGCTCCTTGAGGATACGCTGGACGCCCTTGATCGTGTAGCCTTCACCGTAAAGAAGATGGCGGATGCCGCGCAGCAGCTCCACGTCATCGGGGCGGTAATAGCGCCGCCCGCCGCCGCGCTTCAGCGGCTTGATCTGGGTGAAGCGGGTCTCCCAGAAGCGCAGCACATGCTGGGGAAGATCGAGATCTTCCGCCACTTCGCTGATGGTCCGGAAGGCGTCCGGGCTTTTTTCAGACATGCTCATGCTGCGTCACCGGTTCGGAAGCTCAGTCGCTGCCGTTGCCTGCCAGCGACTCGTTGATCTTCTGCTTGAGTATGTTGCTGGGCTTGAAAACCATCACCCGGCGCGGCGAAATCGGCACTTCCTCGCCGGTTTTCGGATTGCGCCCGATCCGCTCCCCCTTGGAGCGGACAAGGAATGACCCGAAGGAAGAGAGCTTGACGGATTCGCCCGTCACCAGGCAATCCGAAATCTCAGAAAGCACCCGCTCCACCAGTTCGGAGGATTCCGTGCGGGACAGACCTACCTTCTGGTAGACGGCCTCACAAAGGTCAGCGCGCGTGATGGTCCTGTTACCCATGCCTCCTCCTCGCCCGGAGCGTGATCCGGCTGATTTTGCAGTGGAACTTCTTTTCCGGACGTACGGTATTGCGTCCGTAAACGAGGGTCAACCGCAGATATGAGCGCTGTCAGCTTCACGCAAGGTGATGACACAGCCCCGTCAAAACTGCCTACCAGCGCAACAGGACCGAACCCCAGGTGAAACCGCCGCCCATGGCCTCGAGCATGATGAGGTCACCGGACTTCACGCGGCCATCCTTGACGGCAGCATCAAGTGCCAAGGGAATAGACGCGGCAGAGGTGTTGCCGTGAAGATCGACAGTGACGACCACCTTTTCCGGCGCAATATCAAGCTTCTTTGCGCTGGCGTCGATGATGCGCCGGTTGGCCTGATGCGGGATGAACCAGGTGAGATCTTCACCGGTCAGGCCCGTGGCCTTGAAGGCATCCTCGATCACGTCCGTGATCATGCCCACCGCGTGCTTGAAGACTTCCTTGCCTTCCATGCGCAGGTGGCCGACCGTCTGGGTCGTGGAGGGGCCGCCATCCACATAGAGCTTGGACTTGTGCTGGCCGTCCGAGCGCAGATGCGAGGTCAAGATCCCGTGATCGGCCACGGTGCCGGAGGCTTCACGCCCTTCCAGAATCACCGCCCCGGCGCCATCACCGAAGAGCACGCAGGTGGTGCGGTCGTTCCAGTCCAGAATCCGGGAGAAGGTCTCGGCACCGATCACCAGCACGCGCTTTGCCTGGCCGCAGCGGATGAACGTATCTGCCGTCGTCAGGGCGAAGACGAAGCCCGAGCACACCGCATGCACATCGAAGGCCACGCCGTGGCGCATGCCGAGGGCCGCCTGCACCTGCACCGCCGTGGACGGGAAGGTGTTGTCCGGCGTTGCGGTTGCCAGAATGATGGTGTCGATATCCTGCGCCGTGAGGCCCGCATGGGCGAGAGCCCGCTCGGCGGCCTTGATCGCCAGATGGGACGTGAACTCGCCCTCGGCGGCGATGTGGCGCTGGCGGATGCCGGTGCGCTGCACGATCCACTCGTCGGTGGTGTCCACCATACGGGCGAGGTCTTCATTGGTGAGGATTTTCTCGGGCAGATAGCTGCCGCAGCCGAGAACGGTCGAACGGATGGTGGTCACTCGTCACCTTCGGGAGTTTCAGCGGACACGGGAAAACGGCCACGGTGATAGTGGACCAGGTCCTGGGAGATTTTTTGCAGAAGCTCGTTGCGCACCATGTCGTGGGCAAGGGCGATGGCGCTGGCAAGGCCTTCGGCGTCAGTGCCGCCATGGCTCTTGATCACGACGCCGTTGAGGCCGAGGAACACGCCGCCATTGACCTTGCGCGGGTCAAGCTTTTCGCGCAGCTGGTTGAAGGCGCCGCGGGCCAGCAGATAACCGAGCCTGGAGAACAGCGACCGGTTCATGGCAGCGCGCAGATAGCCTGCAATCTGCTTGGCAGTGCCTTCTGCGGTCTTCAGCGCAATGTTGCCGGCGAATCCTTCGGTCACCACCACATCGACGGTGCCCTTGCCCAGATCATCGCCTTCAACGAAACCGGCATAGGAGAAGGAGCGGAACGGCGCCTCGCGCATGATGCGGCCGGCGGTGCGGACCTCTTCAAGGCCCTTCACTTCTTCCACGCCGATGTTGAGCAGGCCGACGGTCGGCTTTTCAACCCCGAAGAGGGCCCGGGCCATTGCCCCGCCCAGAATGGCGAAATCGATCAGCTGCTGTGCATCGGCGCCAATGGTGGCGCCCACATCCAGCACCACGCTTTCCCCGCGTGCCGTCGGCCAGATGGCGGCGATGGCGGGGCGGTCGATATTGGCCATGGTGCGCAGGCAGAAGGTGGACATGGCCATCAGCGCGCCGGTGTTGCCCGCCGACACGGCCACGTCAGCCTCGCCGTTCTTCACGGCCTCGATGGCGCGCCACATGCTGGAGCGCCAGCGCCCCTGGCGCAGCGCCTGGCTGGGCTTGGCGTCCATGGACACCGCCACTTCGCAGTGGAAGAAGGTGGAGGCATCGCGCAGGCGCGGGTATTTTTCCAGAAGCGGCAGGACAATCTTTTCCTGCCCGAAAATCAGAAACCGGATGCCGGGGTGGCGCAGCAGCGCAATCTCCGCCCCCGGCAACACCATTTCGGCACCGGCGTCGCCGCCCATGGCATCAAGGGCAATATGAATGGGTTTTGCCATCTGAAGGTTCTTGTCGTCCATTCGCTTGGGAGCGCTCATCAGGGCCGGAGGCCGTGAAAGCATCTCGAGACTGCCACTCCGATGCTGGCAGATCCGCCACAGCAAGCCGGGGTGGCTAAAGGGTCAGTCCGCCATCTTGCAGGTACAGCGCGGCGAACATAACGGTTTTGGGGCGGGAAACAACCGTTTTCGCCCCTCGCCCACTCCCCCTTATGGCTTGTCCTTGTTCTTGAGCTGCTCAAGCACCTTGAAGGGCGAAGGCTTTTCTTCTTCCTCTTCCACGTCTGCGGGTGCTGCAAACTCCAGTTCCGCATCAGCTGCGCGCGGGAACGGGTCCAGAGCCAGGACGAACTGCTCGCAGACGAGCGCGCCCAGGTCGATCATTCCGTCCTCGATCGCATCGGGCGGCTCCGGGGCTTCCAGATCGATTTCGATCTCGCCATCCTCGCCAAGGTCCGGGTTGCGGCGGCGCGGATCAAGTTCCGGCTCATAGGCGCGCTCGAAGTGGTCCTTCACATGCATCGGCAACGGCACCAGCGTGACGACGCAGCGCTGCGCGCCCTCGGCCTCCAGATCGCCCGTCACAAAGACACCGGCCTTCTTCCAGGGCCGCACTTCCAGCGTGGCGGTGAAACGGGTGAGACTGTCGAGGCCATAGGCTTCGGCAATGCGGGCAAGCGCCTCCGCATCAGCGGTCAGTTCGACGGTCTTCGGCGTGTTGCCCAGACGCGACACCTGAAAGCGGTGCGAAAAGGGTGTCGGCACATCAGTCATGATTCGGGGTTCCCTCAAGCGCCGGCACATCGGGCCAGGCGAGTTTGGCGGTCATGATGTCATCCAGCGGCAGGTCCGCCAGTGTCTTGACCGCATCCATCATGTAAAGCGCCAGCTTGTCGCAAGCCGGCGGATTGGCGGCTTCGGTGAAGATGTTGCGGCCGATGGCTGCCGCCAGATCCTGGGCATTGCCGCTGTCCAGCGCCTCGCCATAGGCGGCGGCACGGCCATAAAAGGCCTCGGCCATCTTGCGTACCTTCTTCGGCACGCGGTTGTCGCTGATGCCCATTTCCCGCAAGGAAGCGTCCATATCGCGGAAAAACAGGTCGAAAACCGCCTGCGACGTGGCAGCAGCCTCCTTGCCTTCCCCCTGCAGACGGCGGAAAAGCAGAACAGCGTGCAGGATCATCATGTCGAACCGGCCATCCACGGTGTCAGGCACAGAAAGTGCTGCGTAGAAGGCAGGCTGACGCGCCTGAGCCACGATAGCGCCATAAAGAGCGTATTCGGATGGCCGGGTACGGCGGCGGAAAAGGCCAAATACCATGGAATGCCTCGACTGGTCCCGAGCGGACGGTGTTGCCTTGTGCCCTAACGCAGGTTACTTGCTTTGCCAAGGAACGAATTCAAATACGCACCGGACTGCAAGGCCGGTTCAGACGGGACAGGAACGACGAATGAAGACCAAGGCGCATGTGCTGATGCTTCCCATTCTCCTCGGGCTGACCGTAGGCGGATGCTTCACCCAGACCTACAATCACGGCCATTCCATCTCCCCCGACATGCTGCAGCAGGTGCAGGTGGGGTCGAGCAAGGAGAATGTCGAGCTGGTCCTCGGGTCGCCATCCACCACGTCCGAGATTGACGGTCTCGCCTATTACTACATTTCCCAGACCGCCGAGACGACCGCCTTCATGAAGCCGAAGATCGTCGAGCAGCGGGTGGTCGCCATCTATTTCGACAAGGATGGCTTTGTGAAGGACATCGCCAACTACGGCATGCAGGACGGCAAGGTCTTCGACTTCATCGGCCGCAAGACCCGCACCGGTGGCTCCGATTATGGCTTCCTGACGCAGATCCTGCGCGGCGCTGCCAACCCCTCGCTGGGCCTCTGAGCCTAAACGGCAAGGTCAAAAGTTCAAATCCCCCGGAAGAGCATTCCGGGGGATTTTTGTTTGGGTGAAGGTTTCCCACCCTTCCGGTCAGTGTTTACAAGGGACGCAAGGAGAAGAAACGCACTCTCCTTTTGCCGCAGCCCCCCCTCCCCCCTTGAGCTACTGCATGCACACATCTTGGTTGAAGCCAGAGACGGTTTGGTGAAAGGCTGCAGTCTGGTCACTCCGGCACGGCGTTTCAGCCCCCCTCCCCCTGGTGGGGAGGGGGTAGGGGTGGGGGGAAGGCCTTTCCGCCTGGCAGAGTATCCATTGGTTACAGACAGCTTCTCCTCCTGATGCCTCATCAGGAAAAGATCCATTTTTCAAACCCTTGCAGGCTCAGATCCCCCCACCCCTTACCCCTCCCCACGAGGGGGAGGGGAGCGGAGGCGTCCTGCAACCATGCAGGCGCATCACTGCGGGTTGCTGTCCGCCCTCAGTATCAATGCGCCAGCACGGCCAGCAGCAGCAGGGCGACGATGTTGGCGATCTTGATCATCGGATTGACCGCCGGACCTGCGGTGTCCTTGTAGGGGTCGCCCACGGTGTCACCGGTCACCGCGGCCTTGTGGGCATCGGAGCCCTTGCCGCCGTGATGGCCGTCCTCGATGTATTTTTTCGCATTGTCCCAGGCCCCGCCCCCGGAGGTCATCGACAGGGCGACGAACAGCCCGGTGATGATGATGCCCAGCAGCATCGCCCCCACGGCCGCAAAGGCATTGGCCTTGCCGGCAATGGCGTTGATGGCAAAGAAACAGACAATCGGCGAGAGCACCGGCAGCAGCGAGGGGATGACCATTTCGCGGATGGCGGCGCGGGTGAGCATGTCCACCGCCCGGCCATAGTCGGGCCGCTCGGTGCCGGCCATGATACCCGGCTTTTCGCGGAACTGGCGGCGCACCTCCTCCACCACGGCAGAGGCGGCCCGGCCCACAGCGGTCATGGCAATGCCGCCGAAGAGATAAGGCAACATCCCGCCGAAGAAGAGGCCGACGACGACATAGGGGTTCGACAGGGAGAAATCGAGCGTATCCGGCGTCAGCCCGGCGAAATAGGGATACTGGTCCGAGTTGCTGATGAAGTAGCGCAGATCCTCCGTATAGGCCGCAAAGAGCACCAGCGCGCCGAGCCCGGCCGAGCCGATGGCATAGCCCTTGGTCACGGCCTTGGTGGTGTTGCCCACCGCATCCAGTGCATCCGTCGTCACGCGCACTTCTGCCGGAAGATCGGCCATTTCGGCGATGCCGCCGGCATTGTCCGTCACCGGGCCGAAGGCATCCAGCGCCACGACCATACCGGCTAGCGCCAGCATCGTGGTCACCGCAATGGCGATGCCGAAGAGGCCTGCCAGCGAGTAGGTGACGATGATGCCCGCGATGATGATCAGCGCCGGAACAGCCGTTGCCTCCATCGAGATGGCAAGGCCCTGAATGACGTTGGTGCCATGGCCGGTGACGGATGCCTGGGCGATGGAGCGGACCGGGCGGTAGCCGGTGCCTGTGTAATATTCCGTCACCCAGATGATCAGCCCGGTGACGGCCAGACCGGCGACACCGCACAAATAGAGCGACATGGGCGTGAAGGAGAGCCCGCCGCTGGTGGTCAGCACCACGCCCATGCCGCCGAAGACAAAGGACGTGACCGGGAACAGGATGATGAGCGACAGCACGGACGTGGCGATGAAGCCCTTGTAGAGCGCGCCCATGATCGAATTGTTGGCCCCCAGCTTGACGAAGAAGGTGCCTGCAATCGAGGTCAGGATGCAGGCGCCGCCGATGGTCATCGGATAGAGCATGGCCGGAGCCGTCGCCGCCGTTCCGGCGAAGAGGATCGCCGCCAGCACCATGGTGGCGACCAGCGTCACCGCATAGGTCTCGAACAGGTCCGCCGCCATGCCGGCGCAGTCGCCGACATTGTCACCCACATTGTCGGCGATGGTGGCCGGGTTGCGCGGATCATCTTCCGGGATGCCCGCCTCCACCTTGCCGACAAGATCGCCGCCCACATCCGCACCCTTGGTGAAGATTCCGCCGCCCAGACGGGCGAAGATGGAGATGAGCGAGGCACCGAAGCCGAGCGCCACCAGCGCGTCGATGACGCTGCGGCTCGTCGGATCATAGCCGAGAACACGGGTCAGGATGACGAAATAGACCGTGACGCCCAGCAGCGCGAGGCCTGCCACCAGCAGCCCGGTCACTGCGCCGGACTTGAAGGCAATCTCCAGCCCGGCCGCAAGGCTCTGGCTGGAGGCCTGTGCCGTGCGCACATTGGCGCGGACCGACACCATCATGCCGATGAAACCGGCAAGGCCGGAGAGAATGGCGCCCGCCGCAAAGCCGATGGCGACGGCAAGGCCCAGCAGCCAGGCGCCGAGAACGAAGATGACCGCGCCAGCGATGGCGATGGTTGTGTACTGGCGCGTCAGATAGGCCTGCGCACCTTCCTGGATCGCCCCCGCGATCTCCTGCATCCGGGCGTTGCCCGCATCGGATGCCATCACAGACTGGATCGCCCAGCCCCCGTAAGCCAGCCCCAGAAGGCCACAGGCAATGACGACGACAAGCTCGGTCATGAGTCCTCCCAATGAATGGGCAGCCCGGCAATCCGATCGTTCTATGACAGCATTTTATCTTGACTTCCAACGGGCTGCGACGCGCGCCAGGGCTCCGGCAAGTCCACTCTCATTCCGCAGCAAGGCGCAACGACGTCACGTTAACAGAATGAACATGGGGCCGGTCAAGTCCTTGCCCTCGTTTATTTTCGCAAGAGACACGAAAACATGCACCGCAACGCAGCAGATGCTGACGCGGCAAATACCGCAACGCAAAACAGGTTGCGCAAGGGTTGTTTTTACTTGGAACAAATCAAGACAACGCCGGTTCCGGTGTGCCTCTGGCCAGCACGAACATGAGGATCACGCAGACGAGGACAAGCGGGAAGACGAGCAGATTGACCGTCGCCCAGCCGAAGCTGTGCAGCAGCGCGCCGGAAGAGAAGGACGCCAGCGCAACGAAGCCGAAGACGAGGAAATCGTTGAAGGACTGCACCGTCGCCCGCTCGGCGGGGCGGTAGCAGCGCGTCAGCATGCTGGTGGCGCCGACAAAGCCGAAGTTCCAGCCGACGCCCAAGAGGATCAGCGCGCTCCAGAAATGCGCCACTTCAAGCCCCATGAGCGCAATCACGGAACAGCCGCACAGCAGCGCAAGGCCGGTGAGAACGATGGTCCGCTCGCCGAAACGGGCAATCAGCGTGCCGGTGAAGAAGCTGGGGCCGAACATGGCCAGCACATGCCACTGGATCGCCAGCGCAGCATCGGTTTCGCTGAGGCCGCACCCGATCATGGCCAGCGGCGTTGCCGTCATCACGAGGCTCATCAGCGCATAGGAACAGATGCCGCAGACGGCGGCGACAATGAAGGACGGCTGGCGCAGGATGACGCCCAGCGGCCGGGCCTGCGCATCCGCCACGGTCTTTTCCCGGACGGGCGGCACCTTGAGGAAGGTGAGGATGACGCCCATCAGCAGGAACAGGCCGCCAAGGGCAGCATAGGTTCCGGCAAAGAGCACCGGCGCGAAGAGGTCCTTGGTGAAGATCACCGTCTGCGGCCCGATGATGCCGGAGAAGACGCCGCCCGCCATCACCCAGGAAATGGCCTTGGGGCGGAAGGCATCGCTCGCCGTGTCGGCGGCCGCAAAGCGGAACTGCTGGACGAAGGCCGTCACCGTGCCAGCCAGAGCGCAGGCCAGTGTGAACAGCCAGAAGCTGCCGATGAGGATGGCCCAGGCCGCCAGCAGCGAGGCGAGGAAGCCCAGAACCGAGCCGCCCAGAAAACCGGTCCGCCGCCCCACCCGCTTCATCACCGCTCCGGCCGGCAGGGTGCCGATGGCCGTTCCAAGGATCATGCAGGAGATGGGCAGTGTCGCAAGGCCTGGGGCTTCCGGCAGAAGCGAGGCCGCTGTCAGCGAGCCGGTGGCGATGACGATGGAGGCCGTCGCCCCGCCGAGAGCCTGTGCTGCGGCAAGAATCGCAGCGTTGCGGCGCGCGATGCGGTCGCCATCGGCAGCGGTGTCCTGCGCAGGCGAAAGGGAGGGGTGAGATGACATGGGCAGGTTCCAGACGGGGTCCGGGCAGAACTGGCTGGCAGGGCTATCTGCGGGGATCAGATATGGCTTCGCTGCGGGAAGCCGGGACAGGCTTCAAAAATGACGGAAGCCGCCCTGCCCTGCAAGCGCGAAAGGAACACCGCCGCATGTGAGACGGACAGCTGGCTTGTCAGCGGCAGGCGCTTCCACCCGGCCGATCCGTGCGACCGGCACACCGGCGGCTGCCGCATCAGCCTCAAAGGCCTGCCCTTGCGCCTGCGGCACGCAGACAAACAACTCATAGTCATCCCCGCCGGTCAGCACGCGGGCGAGAAGCTGCGGATCGGCCGCAAGCGCAGCACGGGCCGCATCCGACAACGGCACATCGTCCGCTTCGAGGACCAGATCCACACCCGAATGACGCGCCACATGGCCCGCATCGGCGCAGAGCCCGTCAGAGATATCGAGGCAGGCAGAAGCATGAGACAGCACGGCAGAGGCCAGCGCCACCCGCGGCTGCGGCAGCAGATAGCGGTTCAGCAGAAACTCTGCATGCGGTTCAGACAGCCCGAGCTTGCGTGCCAGCTCCGGGTCAAGCCGCAGGGTAAGGCCAAGGGCAGAATCGCCGATGGTGCCGGACACATAGACGAGATCGCCCGCCTTCGCGCCATTACGGCGAATGGCGCGGCCTTCCGGCACTTCGCCAAGCGCTGTGATGGACAGGACCATGCGCTCGCCGCTGCGGATCGTATCGCCGCCCAGCAGCGGGAATGCAAATTCCGCCTGATCGGCCGCGAGCCCGGCAGCAAAGCCGGTGAGCCATTGCGCGGCCCCGCTCCCGGCCATCTCCCCGCCAAGGCCAAGCCCCAGCAGATAGCCGAGAGGCCTTGCACCCTTGGCGGCAAGGTCGGAGAGGTTGACGCGCAAGGCCTTGCGCGCCACCAGATCGGCCGGATCATTGGCAAAGAAATGGACATCCGCCGCCAGCATGTCCTTGGTCAGGACCAGCTCATGCCCGGTGGAGGGCTTCAGCACGGCGGCGTCGTCGGTGAGCGCAAGGCTGCCGGGGGCGGTTGCCAGCGGGGCAAAGAAGTGCTCGATCAGGTCGAACTCGCCCAGCCCCGCATATGCCCCCTCAGCGCCCATGTTACTGGCCGTCCTGCGCGTCCTGACCTTCTTCGGCATCAGCCGCAGGCTCCAGCGGCTCCAGCTCGGCGCTGCGCAACTGATGGGCCAGACGGTCCAGCACGCCGTTGACGAGACGCGGCTCATCCTCGGCGTAGAAGGCCTTCGCCACGTCGATATATTCGGAGATGATCACCTTCGGCGGCACATCGCGGCGGCGCAGCAGCTCATAGCTGCCCGCGCGCAGGATGGCACGCAGCAGGCTGTCGATGCGCTTCAGCGGCCAATCTTCCACCAACGCGGTGTGGATGAACGGGTCAAGGCGCAGCTGCTCGGCCACCACGCCGCGCACAATGTCCTTGAACCACTGCTCGTCCGCATCGCGGTACTGGTAGCCGTCGACTTCCTTGCCAAGGCGGAAGGCGGTGAACTCGTTGACCACATCGGTCACCGAGGAGCCGCCCACATCCATCTGGTAAAGCGCCTGCACCGCCCCGAGACGGGCGGCACCACGCTTGTTGGCCGGACGGATTTCCGGCCCCTTGTTCTGATCGGCTTCGCCGGTCATGTCAGATCAAACCCCAAGCCGTTCCCGAAGACGGATCATGTCCAGCGCTGCGCGCGAGGCAGCACCGCCCTTGTCCTTGTCGGTCACCCGGGCGCGGGCCCAGGCCTGTTCATCATTTTCCACCGTCAGGATGCCGTTGCCCAGGGCAAGGTCGGCATCGACGATGAGATCCATCAGCACGCGGGCCGACTCATTGGCGACGATGTCGTAATGGGTCGTCTCACCGCGAATGACACAGCCGAGCACCACGAAGCCGTCATAGAAGGTGCCGTCGTTTTCCATGGAGGTCAGCACCATGGACAGGGCCGCCGGGATTTCCAGCACGCCCGGAACAGCGATCCGGTCATGGGTCGCGCCCGCCTCGTCCAGCGCCTTGGCGGCCCCTTCATAGAGCGCATCGGCGATGTCTTCGTAGAATCGGGCTTCAATGATCAGGAGGTGAGGCGCGGAGCTCATCGGTCGTGTCGCTTTCTGTCTGAGAGGTGCGGTCAGGAACCATGCCTGCCCGATTTTGTCCAGCCTTTTGCGGGGGCGAGCCCCTCAGGCCTGCTCGCGGAATTCGGCAAGGCGCGCGGCATAGCGCGCCATCATGTCGACTTCAAGGTTTACGTTGTCTCCCACCTGCCTTTCGGCCCAGGTGGTTACCGCCAGCGTGTGCGGAATGAGGAAGACGGAAAACTCCGTTCCCTCCACCTCGTTCACCGTCAGCGACGTGCCGTCCAGCGCCACCGATCCCTTGCGGGCGATGAAGGGAGCAAAGGCGCGCGGAGCGTCAAAGCGGAAATAGACCGTGTCCGGATGGTCGCGCCGCTCGACAATGCGGGCAAGCCCGTCCACATGGCCGAGCACCAGATGGCCGCCCAGCTCCGTGCCAAGACTGAGGGAGCGCTCCAGATTGAGCTTTTGCCCCGCCTTCCAGTCAACAGCCGTGGTCAGTCGCAGGGTTTCCGCACCGCTTTCCACCTCGAACCAGTTGCCGGTCTCATCGCGCCCCTTGGCCGTCACGGTGTGGCACGGGCCGCCGCAGGCGATGGAGGCGCCGATGTCGATCGTGTCCACGTCATAGACCGTGGCAATGCGGGTGCGCTTGCCGGCAGGAATATCCGTGACGGAGAGAATGGTGCCAAGATCGGTGACAATTCCGGTGAACATCTCAACTCTCCTTGCGGCGGAACCGCAGCAGCCTGTCCGGCCCGTAGACGGCCGTATCAACCAGACGGAAATCCGGGTATTCGGCGGTGAAGCCGCCTGCCCCGCCGTCGAACGGCAGGATGCGCCCTGCCCCGAGTTCGGCCACGCCGTGGAAGATCCATGTCTCGTCCACCACACCGGCCTGCAGGAAGGACCGGGCAACGCGGGCGCCGCCTTCCACCATCAGGCGCGTCACGCCCCGGTTGGCCAGCGCCGTCAGCGCGATCTTCGGCTCGATGCCCTCTTCATTGGCGGGCACGCGGATGACCAGCACACCGGCATCAGCCAGCGCCTGCACCCGTTCGGGATCGGCCTGATTGCCCGTCACCAGCCACACAGGCACATCGGCGGCAGACTGAACGAGACGGCTCTTCAGCGGCAGCCTTGCATCCTTGTCCAGCACCACGCGCACGGGCGAGCGGTCCTTCATGCCGGGCATCCGGCAGGTCAGTTCCGGATCATCGGCCAGCGCCGTGCCAATGCCGACGAGAATGGCGTCGCAGCTGCCACGAAGGCCATGCACCACATTGCGTGACAGCGGGCCGGTGATCGCCACCTGCCCCTCACCAACCCGGCCAATGCCGCCATCGGCAGAAAGCGCCAGCTTCAGCACCACATCCGGCCGCTGGTCGGTAACGCGCAGCCGGTGCCCGGCATGGAGCAGGCGGCAGAGGTCTTCCTCAACGCCGGTGGAGACGGAAATGCCTGCTTCCTCCAGCATGGCAACACCGCGCCCGGCCACTCGCGGGCTGGGATCAAGGCAGCCGATCACCACACGGGCGACACCTGCCTCGCGCAGCGCCAGCGCACAAGGCGGCGTGCGGCCGTAGTGGGAACAGGGCTCCAGCGTGACGTAGCAGGTGGCGTCACGGGCGAGATCCCCTGCCTGCCGCAAAGCACTCACTTCTGCGTGAGGGCCGCCGGGGCGGGAGGTGACACCCCGGCCAACGATGACCGGCCCGCCGTCCTCAAACTGAACGATGAGCGCGCCCACCGAAGGATTGGGCCAGACCTGCCCTTGTCCGCGCGCCGCAAGGGCAGCAGCGGCGCGCATCAGGCGGCGGTCAATCCCGGTCACGGCAGCCTTGCTGCCGGCGGCGGGCGCAACAGCTTCAGCCTCAGCTTCGCTCACGCATCCTCCTGGGGTTCGTCATTGCCGGGCAAGCCGCCCAGTTCACCGAGAAGCTCGCGGAAGTCGCGCGCCTCGCGGAAGTTCCGGTAGACGGATGCAAAGCGCACATAGGCCACATCATCGATGGTCTTCAGGCCTTCCATCACATGGGTGCCGATCATCTCGCTGGTGATCTCGCCTTCGCTGGTGCTCTCCAGCTGGCGCACGATACCGCTGACCATACGCTCGATCCGCTCCGGGTCAACCGGGCGCTTGCGCACGGCGATTTCGACGGAACGCATCAGCTTTTCACGGTCAAACGGCACGCGGCGGCCGGAGCGCTTGACCACCATCAGCTCGCGCAGCTGCACCCGCTCGAAGGTGGTGAAGCGCCCCCCGCAGGTGGAGCAGACACGGCGGCGGCGGATGGCCGTGTTGTCTTCCGTCGGGCGCGAATCCTTAACCTGGGTCTCTTCACCGCCGCAAAAGGGGCACCGCATGTCATTCGTTCCTTATACCAAGGCCCTGAGATACAGGGCCCTGCCAAGCCTCAAGCACCGCTTGGGCGCGAAGAATCTGGTGGCCGTAAGCTCTTCGAATTCCGCTCAGAATGCAAACGATCCGCGCCGGAGGGCGCGGACCGGTTCTTGTACACGTCAGTCAGGCAATCAGGCCGGATAGATCGGGAAGCGGCTGGTGAGTTCGATCACCTTGGCCTTCACCGCAGCTTCCACAGCCGCGTTGCCTTCCTCACTGTTCGCCGCCTTCAGGCCGTCGAGAACCTCGGTGATCAGCATGCCGATCTCGCGGAACTCGGCAAGCCCAAAACCGCGCGTCGTACCGGCTGGAGTGCCAAGGCGCACGCCGGAGGTGACGAAGGGCTTTTCCGGGTCAAACGGAATGCCGTTCTTGTTGCAGGTGATGTTGGCGCGGCCAAGAGCGGCCTCCGCTTTCTTGCCGGTGGCGTTCTTCGGGCGCAGGTCCACCAGCATCAGATGGTTGTCCGTGCCGCCGGAAACAATATCCAGCCCCTGCTCCTGCAGGGTCTGGGCCAGCATCTTGGCATTGGCCGCAACCGCTGCAGCATAGGCCTTGAACTCCGGACGCAGCGCTTCACCGAAGGCAACAGCCTTGGCGGCAATCACGTGCATCAGCGGGCCGCCCTGAAGACCGGGGAACACGGCCGAGTTGATCTTCTTGGCGATGTCCTCGTCGTTCGTCAGGATCAGGCCGCCGCGCGGGCCGCGCAGGGACTTGTGCGTGGTCGAGGTGCAGACATGGGCATGGGGCACCGGCGAGGGATGCGCGCCGCCAGCCACAAGACCGGCGATGTGAGCCATGTCGACCATCAGATAGGCGCCGACCGCATCGGCGATCTCACGGAACTTCTTCCAGTCCCAGACGCGCGAATAGGCCGTGCCGCCGGCAACGATCAGTTTCGGCTTGTGCTCGTGAGCCAGACGCTCGATCTCTTCCATGTCGAGCAGATGGTCGTCCTTGCGCACGCCGTAGGACACGACATTGAACCACTTGCCGGACATGTTGACCGGAGAGCCGTGGGTCAGGTGGCCGCCGGAATTCAGGTCAAGGCCCATGAAGGTGTCGCCCGGCTGCAGCAGCGCCAAGAAGACGGCCTGGTTCATCTGGCTGCCGGAATTCGGCTGCACGTTGGCGAACTTGGCGCCGAACAGCTCCTTGGCGCGCTCGATCGCCAGCGTCTCGACAATGTCGACATACTGGCAGCCGCCGTAGTAGCGCTTGCCCGGATAACCCTCGGCATATTTGTTGGTCAGGACCGAGCCCTGAGCCTCGAGAACGGCCTTGGAGACAATGTTTTCGGAGGCAATCAGCTCGATCTCGTGCTGCTGACGGCCGGCTTCCTTCTGGATGGCGCCGAAGATATCCGGATCGGCATCAGCCAGAGATTGAGTGAAGAAACCGGTGTAGATCGGCTCGCCGGCCAAGGTATCCGACATCGACATGGCTAGGTCCTTTTCAGCGATTCACAAAGGGCCCCTTCGCCCTTTCTTCCGCCCAAGCGCGGGCAAATGACATTGCTCCGGCATTGGCCCTTTCGGGAGCCCTGCACTTAGCATAGGCATTCCGGTGAACCAAGTGGCAGACCGTCACAGCGATCCGCAAATCCGGCATGGATCTGGTCCGGAGCGGAAATGGTGCGGAAATTTAAGCCGTCCAGCCCCCGCGCGGCACCTCGGGCGTGCCGTTTTCTTCCGAAAGGCGCTTTGCCAGCTTGCGAAGCGCCAGCGCCTGCAGGTCCGACTGCGCCGCATTGACCGGGCCGATCACCGACACTTCAACGCCGGTCGCCGCATCAATCGCCACCACCTTCACCTGACGGCCGATGGGCACGAATTCCAGATAGACTTCACCCTTGGCATGGCCGGTCATGCTGGTTTCTCCAGAGACAGAAGAACGGGCGGCACATCAAAGACACGCCCTAGGGGATCAGATGGGCATGATGGTTGACTGCGCAAGAAAAAAGGGAGCCTGAGCCCCCTTTTCCAGTCTCAACTCGTGCTGCGAAGCCTTATGCCAAGGCTTTCGATGCTGACGCATCACGCCTTGAAGTCGCTCAGGCGCCGCACGGGCTTGACCAACTCTCGATGAGAAAGGTTCATCGAGAGTTCGTATTACTGCCCAGGCAGCTGCAGCTCTGCCACGTCGCCATAAAGGCCATCGCGGTTGTAGATGTCTTCACGGAAATGCACCGTGCCGTCCTCGTTGGCCCAGGCCGTGATGTAGGTCAGGTACAGCGGCACCTGCGTCTTCAGCTTCACGTCTTCCCGCAGGCCATCGCGGATGGTCTGGTCGACACGGGTGCGGTTCCAGTCCGGCGTGGTCGATTCCAGCATCCAGGACACAAGGTCACGCACGTTCTGAACGCGCACACAGCCCGAGGAGTGGAACCGGTTGTCGGTGCCGAACAGGGTCTTCGACGGCGTGTCGTGCAGATACACCTGATGGGTGTTGTGGAAGTTGATGCGGATGGCACCCAGCGAGTTGATCTCGCCCGGATCCTGCCGGAACTGGTACTTCGTTGCCTCGTCGGAGTTCCAGTCGATCTGCTGCCAGGCAAGTTCGTTGTTCTTCCAGTCGAAGATACGGATCTTGTTCTTGGCCAGATACTCCGGATCCTGCTTCATTTTCGGGATCAGGTCCTTGCGTATGATCGAAACCGGCACGGTCCAGTAGGGGTTGAAATTGACCTCATAGACCTTGGAATTCAGGATCGGGGTCTGACGGTCGATCTTGCCGACGACAGCGGTGTGGCGCGAGCGGACGCGGCCGTTTTGAACGGCCTCGATCTCGGCCGCCGGAATGTTCACCATCACATAACGCGCGCCCAGATCACCCGACAGGGACCGCAGGCGCACAAGGTTGGTTTCCAGCTGGCGCAGGCGCACATCGGCCGGAATGTTCAGCGCCGCCAGCGTGGTCTGCCCCAGCGTGCCATCCGGGATGAGGCCGTGGCGCACCTGGAACCGGCGCAGAGCGGAATCGACGTAGGAATCAAAGGTGGTGGAGACACCGGCCTGCTGCTCCAGATCACCCGATGCGATCAGGCGGCGGCGGAGCGAGGCAACGATATTGTCCTCAGCACCGATGCGCAGCGTCTTGCCCGGCGTGGCGACGTGTTCCCAGCCGCCGCGCTGCACGATCATGGCATACTGGTCGATGGCCGAAGCCACATATTCGGCTGTCTGGGGCGCAAGGGTCGGCGTCGCGGTCTTGATCGACTGCAGGTCCTGCAGCGTGGCATCAAAACGGTCTTCCCATTCTGCGCGCTTGTTATACTGCTGCAGTGCCTCCAGCGGCGACTGCGCCAGCGCCGTTCCGGCAAGAACGCCCGTCAGAGCGCCGGCCAAGACAGCCGCGCGGGCCAGAGTGGCGGAAACTTTCGTGATCTGATTCCCGTTGCGCAACAACACCCGTCGCTCCCTTTCGCATCGCGTGGAGGTTCACCTGACCAGTTCTGATCTGCAGATACTGCAAGGTCTGCCAGCCGGTGACTTCCAGTTAACCACACGGCGGCTTAACAAATTGCAGCCTAGGTCCGGTCGGCCGCCGCATGCCCAAACGGTGAAAGCCCTTGCGCAATCGTCAGCCCCTGCCTGCGCTCATGGCACAGCAGTCATGAGTTTCATTAGTCAGGGGTTTATGGCCGAAACATGTCCAGTAAACACATCTTCGCCAGAAACGCGAACACTGGTGCTGCAAAGCTACACTGCGTTTTTTGCATGCGCGGCGAAGAGTGTCGCAGCGACCGGAGGGGGACGGCCCAGCCTCAACCTGCCTCTGACCGGTCCTCAAGGCAGGCCCCGGCAATCCATTGCGCGAAGGCGGCCATTGCCCGTGTCTGCGGACGGTCCGAAGGCCAGACCAGAAGATAGCGCCCGGCAGAGACTGAGACCGGAAACGGCTGGCAGAGCCGCCCCTGACGAATCTGACGCTGAAACATCGCAACAGGAAGCAGCGCAGCCCCCACACCCTCGGCAGCCAGTTCCGCCAATGCGACCGAGCTGTCGAAGACCGGCCCTTTCAGCGGCGGAGGCGGCGTCCGGGCTGCCTCGAACCATTGCGGCCACTCGGCGCTGCGATAGCTGCGCAGAAGCAGCAGCTTGGCAAGGTCAGCCGGTTCACGGAGTTGTGTAGCCAGCCGGGGTGCACAGAGCGGTGACAATGGCGCCTCCATCAACGGCAGCGCATCATGCCCGCTCCAGCCGCTGGCACCAAAACGGATCGCCATATCCAGGCCTTCACGCAGGATTTCCACGCGGTTGTTGTTGGTCGAAATCCGCAGGTCGATCTCGGGATGGACGCTGTGAAAAGCCTCAAGCCTCGGCAGCAGCCAGCCAAGGGCGAAGGTCGTGTTGACGCCGATGCTGAGCACCTCGACGTGCCGCTTGCCGTGAAACCTGTCGAGCGTCCGGCCAATCACATCGAAACTGTGTTCCAGAACCGGCGCAAGCAGCCTCGCCTCGTCCGTCGGCACGAGGCCTTGCGAGGTGCGCTGGAACAGGATCACGCCGAGTTGATCCTCCAGCCGCGCGATCTGGTGGCTGACGGCCGCCTGCGTCACACGCAACTCAACCGCCGCTTTCGTAAAGCTGCCCTGCCGCATGGCGACTTCAAAGACACGCAGCGCATTGAGGGGTATATCGGGACGGTCCATCGCATTACTTTTCCTAATGTCGCACCTGAAGATTTGTCGTTTGGGGGCGGAATGCAAGCCGAAATAGAAGGAACGCATGACATCAATTGATGTCAGAGAGCCGCAAGTGCGCTTTCATACGCCCGCTATTTCCAAGGATTGATCATGCAAAAAACGCTTTCCCATCTCCGCCGTTCCGCTCAGGTTTTTGCCGTCTCCCTGCTGCTGGCAGCCCCGGCGGCAGCCGGCCCGGCGGACGCTGCTCAGCTCGCTGAAACTGTTGCCAAAACCGAGTCCCGGCTGAATGCCCGCGTGGGCGTGGTTCTGTATGACACCGGCAGCGGCTGGTCATGGACCAACCGGGCGGACGAGCGGTTTCTGATGAACAGCACCATCAAGACCCCGATCTGTGGTGCCATCCTCTCCGCAGCCGATGCCGGCACGCTGACCCTCGACGAGGAACTTCCCGTTCTCCAGTCAGACATCGTGTCTTATGCGCCGGTGACGGAGAAAAAAGTGGGCCAGACCATGCCGCTCAGCGAGCTGTGCCTGGCCACCATCGACATGAGCGACAACACGGCTGCCAATCTTCTGATCAACCGCCTTGGCGGCACGGAAGCGGTGACGGAATTCTTCCGCAGCACCGGAGACACGGTCAGCCGTCTCGACCGGCTGGAGCCTGACCTGAACACGTTCAAATCCGGCGATCCCCGGGACACGACATCACCGGCAGCCATGGCCGCCACCTTGGAAAAACTGCTTCTGGGCGATGTCCTCAGCCCTCAATCCCGCAATCAGCTGATCGAGTGGATGAGCCACGGGGGCGTCACCGGCGCACTCCTGCGCAAAACCGCGCCGGAAGGCTGGCACATTGCGGACAAGTCCGGCAGCGGTGACCAGACCCGCAACATCATTGCCATGATCACGCCGCCGGACCGGGCGCCGTGGATCGCCGTGATTTTCGTGTCCGATGTCAAAGCCGACTTTGCCACTCGGAACGGAGCCTTGCAGGACATCAGCGCTGCCGTGATTGACGTCATCAAGGCACATTGATCCCTTCTGGCTCCCGCATAACAGAAAGGCCCGTGCCGGGTGTCCGGCACGGGCCTTTTCATTTCGTGCTGCCTGCCGTCCCTGCGGATCAGAGACGGTAGAGGATCTGATCGGTCCAGAAACGCTCCAGGCGGCGCAGCGACTTGTTGAGCATGGCGAAGTCACCGGCGTGGATCTCGCCCACCTGCTCGACCGAGAGAATGTGACGCTCATAGAGGTCATTCACGATCTTGGCGACTTCCTGGCCCTTCGGCGTCAGGCTGACACGGACCGAACGGCGGTCCATGCGCGAACGCTGATGATGAATGTAACCGGTCTCCACCAGCTTCTTGAGGTTATAGGAGACGTTGGACCCGAGGTAGTAACCGCGGGTGCGCAGCTCGCCGGCCGTCAGCTCGCTGTCGCCGATGTTGAACAGCAGCAGGGCCTGCACGCTGTTCACGTCGGAACGGCCCATACGGTCGAACTCGTCCTTGATGACATCAAGAAGACGGCGGTGAAGTCTTTCGACGAGCGTCAGTGCTTCCAGGTACAGCGGCTTGAGTTCCGTGTCCTCTTCTGCCTGAGCAACGGCATCCATAGCTCTGTTAGCTGAGATCATTTGTTTGCGCCTCTATATTTCTACCTGTCATTGGGTGGTTATTTTTTCCACCTTGAGACTGACCATACAGAGGCGCTTCTAAAATCCGCTTAAGAGATACGCTGAATCATCTCTTAAAATTTACCGGAGACTTTTCGTCTGTTTCGATCCATCGAAAGAATTCATTCACCACGAAGGAACCGGACGATCCCAGAGAAGTCCGTGCCCGCGTGGCCCGAATTGCAGAAGAGGGCATAGAGGGCTGCGGCCTGCGCACCCAGCGGGGTTGCCGCACCGGAGGACTGCGCCGCCTCCTGGGAAAGCTTGAGATCCTTGAGCATCATCTGCGCCGCAAAGCCCGGCTGGTAATCCCGGTTGGCAGGCGAGGACGGCACGGGACCCGGCACCGGGCAGTAGCTTGTCAGCGACCAGCACTGGCCGGAGGCTGTGGATGAAATGTCGAAAAGTTTCTGGGCGTCGAGGCCCAGCCGCTCGGCAAGGATAAACGCTTCGCTAACTGCGATCATGGAAATGCCGAGTATCATGTTATTACAAATCTTGGCGGCCTGACCGGTGCCCGAGCCACCGGCGTGGACGATGGTCTTGCCCATCACCTCAAGGAAGGGCTTGGCTCGCTCAAAGGCGGCATCCTCGCCGCCCACCATGAAGGTCAGCGTTCCTGCTGCCGCACCGCCAACGCCGCCGGAAACCGGGGCATCCACCATGACCATGCCGGCGGAAGCGGCCGCCTGTGCCACGGCACCGGCGCTGTCCACGTCGATGGTGGAACTGTCGATCAGGAGCGTGCCGGGCCGGGCGCTGGCGAGAACGCCCTCTTCCCCGGTGTAGACGGCGCGCACATGCTTGCCTGCGGGCAGCATGGAAACCACCGCATCGGCATCGCGTACTGCTTCGGCGACGGATGCGACCGCCTTGCCGCCTGCGGCCTCCAGCTGGGCCTTGGCCTCCGGCGACAGGTCAAACCCCTTTACCGCATGCCCTGCCCTGACCAGATTGGCCGCCATCGGGCCGCCCATGTTGCCAAGACCGATGAAACCCACTGATGCCATGACGCAACTCCTCCCGGTTCGCAAAGTCTCATCCGGAACCGTGCCAGGCTTGGGCCATCTGCGGTCCGGCTACTTCTTCCTGTGTTCCTGCTCCACCAGATAGACCAGCAGCAGGTAGATGCCGATGGTCGCCAGATAGAACGTGATCTCGTAAGGCCGCCGTCCGAACATGTCGGAAAAGGCCGTGTGCATGACGATCTGGCTGAAAGCCCGGAACAGCCACATGACCGTGCCCCAGGACACCGCCAGCCAGAGGCCGATCGCCGCCACCAGATCCAGTACGGCGAAGAAGACGGTGGCCGTCTGCCATTCGATCGGCATTTCCCAGAACCATGCGCCGCGCCAGGGCGCAAAGCCGACGATGCGGGCCCAGTGGATCACCCCGCCCGCGATCAGCAGCAGCGCCATGCAGCGCAGATACCACAGCAGCACGGTGCTCCAGGGCGGGCGGTTCTTGAGGAGATCCTGAAAGCTTGTGATCATGGCCGGCCTTGCGGGAAGGGGCATCAGGCGTTGTCAGCCAGTGCCCGCGCTTCACTCAGGGCAGCGGAAGATCGCCGCCCTCTGGCCTTCCGAAATAAGCCGCCAGCCCCGTCCTGTCCACCTCTGCCAGACTTGCCGCCTGCCAGCGCGGTGCATTGTCCCGGTCCACCAGCACGGAGCGCACGCCCTCATAAAAGTCCGTGTGCTTCAGGATCTCGCTGACAATGCGGAATTCCATCCGCATGCAGCCGTTGAAATCCAGCTCCGCGCCCCGGTTCAGCTGCTCGAAGGTCAGCGCCAGACTGGTGGGCGACTTGGAGGCCAGCATCCCCAGGCAATTTCGTGCGAAGTCTGAATCACTTGCGGCCAGCGCCTGCCAGATCTGGTCAACGCTGGCGAGCCCGAAAACGCGCTCCAGTTCATCCATCACTTCAAGCAGCGGCCCAGGACCTGCATCCACCGCGTGGCGGGCGAGCGCTGCCTCCACCGGCTCCCCGGCGCAGAGCGCGTCCGTCAGCGCCGGAATTGAGGCGGACGCCACCGCGTGGGTGAGCACGCCGGTCAGCAGCGCATCGGCCTGCTTCAGCCGGGCAGAGGTCAGCGCGCAGTAATAGCCGGTGCAGCGCGGCATGCGCGGCAGGAAGTAGCTGCCCCCCACATCTGGGAAGAAGCCGATGCCGGTTTCCGGCATGGCAAAAAGCGTCTTTTCCGTCCCCACCCGGTGCGAGCCATGCACCGACAGGCCGACACCGCCGCCCATGACGATGCCGTCGATCAGCGACACCCACGGCTTTGGGAAATGCTTGATGCGGCTGTTGAGAATATATTCGTCCGCAAAGAAGCTCGTCTGCTCCGGTGCGCTCTTCAGGCCCTGCACTGCGCCCATGTCATAGACCTGGCGGATGTCGCCTCCCGCGCAGAAGGCCTTTTCGCCGCTGCCGCGCAGCACGATGCGGGTGATGGCCGGGTTCGTTTCCCAGTCATCCAACCGGGCGGCGATGGCCTTGACCATGTCGTGGCTGAGCGCATTGAGCGCCTTGGGGCGGTTGAGGGTGATCAGCCCCGCCTGCCCCGCCACCTCGAACAGAACCTCGTCCTCGTCCGCGCTCTCGCTCATGCTCTTCTGCCTCCCGGGTTGCTGTTCTCACCGGCCAATCAGATCGCGCGAAATGATGACGCGCATGATTTCGTTGGTGCCTTCCAGAATCTGGTGCACCCGCACATCCCTCAGGAAACGCTCGATGGGATAGTCGCGCAAGTAGCCGTAGCCGCCGTGCAGCTGCAGCGCCTCGTTGACCACCTGAAAGCCCGTGTCCGTCGCAAGGCGCTTGGCCATGGCGGCAAGGCGCGTGGCCCCTTCCGCCTTTTCCTCGACGGCCATGGCCGCCTTGTGCAGCAGCAGCCGGGCCGCCTCCAGCTCCGTCGCCATGTCGGCCAGCCGGAACTGCAGCGCCTGGAAGGTTGAGAGGGAACGGCCGAATTGCTGGCGGTCCTTCATATAGGCGATGCTGCGCTCAAGACAGGTCTGCGCTGCGCCCAGCGAGCAGGCACCGATGTTCAGCCGCCCGCCATCAAGCCCGGCCATGGCGAACCTGAAGCCCTCGCCTTCTTCGCCGATGCGATTTGCCGCCGGAATGCGGCAGTCTTCAAAAATGACCTGCGCCGTCGGCTGGCTTTTCCAGCCGAGCTTCATTTCCTGCGCCCCGAAACTGAGCCCCGGCGTGCCCTTGTCCACCACGAAGCAGGAGATGCCGCCCGGGCCCTCGCCGCCGGTGCGGGCCATGACGATATAAACGTCCGATGCCCCGCCACCGGAGATGAAAGCCTTGGTGCCGTTGAGGACGTAGCTGTCCCCGTCCCGCACGGCGCGGGTTCTGAGGCTTGCCGCGTCCGAGCCCGCGCCCGGCTCCGTCAGGCAGTAGCTGCCGAAACGGCGCATGCTGCACAGATCCGGCAGGTAGCGCTCGCGCAGCTCCTGCGAGCCGAACCGGTCGATCATCCAGCCGGTCATGTTGTGAATGGAGATATAAGCCGCCGTCGAGGTGCAGCCCTTGGCGAGTTCTTCGAAGATCAGCGCCGCATCCAGCCGCGTCAGGCCCGAACCGCCCAGATCCTCGCGCACATAAATGCCGGCAAAGCCAAGCTCTGCCGCCTTGCGCAGGGTCTCCACCGGAAAGATGGACTTCTCGTCCCACTCCCGCGCATGGGGCTCCATCTCGTCGCGGGCAAAGCTGGCGGCCACCTCCTGAAAGGCGCGCTGCTCCTCGTTCAAGGCAAAGTCCATGGGGCTCCTCCCGCCTGCACGGATGGCCGCAGATGGCGGTCCGGGGCGGCGGTTCTCCTCCTGCCTGCCCCTTGCCGCTCTGCAACCCTTGTCCTTCCGGGGTAGCCCGTTTTGACCTTAACGTCAATTTGGTGGCAGATCGTCTCTTTGGCCTATGGCTTGGCGCAAACGGCCGCCGCTCAGGCAGTAAAGTCCATGATGCCGCAGTCCTCCCTATGGCATCACGGCGGCGCTGTTGTTACAGTCCGCGCCCATCACGCATGATCAAAACTTCCGAATTCCAGGACCCGCTCCATGTCCAGCCCGTTCCACAGCGTTTCCCCCGAGCACATTGACGACATTCTCGGCGGCCGCCGCCTGCGCCGCAACCGCCGCGCCGACTGGGCGCGCCGGCTGGTGCAGGAAAACGCCCTGACCGTGAATGACCTGATCTGGCCGATCTTCCTCGTGGATGGCAGCAACATCCGCCAGCCGGTGCCCTCCATGCCCGGCGTCGAGCGCATGTCGGTGGATGAAGCCGTGCGCGAGGCCGAATATGCGGCGAGCCTGTCGATCCCGGCGCTGGCGCTCTTCCCCTACACCGATCCCGGCTTGCGCGATGATGCCGGCAACGAGGCGCTCAATCCGGAAAACCTCATCTGCCGCGCCTGCCGCGCCATCAAGCAGGCGGGCCTCAACATCGGCCTCATCACCGATGTGGCGCTGGACCCCTACACCAGCCACGGCCACGATGGCCTGATGCATGGCGAGCGAATCCTGAATGACGAGACCGTCGATCAGCTTTGCCGTCAGGCCCTGACGCAGGTGGAAGCAGGCGCAGACGTGATTGCCCCCTCCGACATGATGGACGGACGCATCGGCGCCATCCGCCGGGCGCTGGATGCCAATGGCCACCGCGAAACCCAGATCATGGCCTATGCCGCCAAATATGCCTCGGCCTTCTACGGCCCCTTCCGCGATGCGGTGGGGACCTCCAAGACGCTGATCGGCGACAAGCGCACCTATCAGATGGACCCGGCCAACACGGACGAGGCCCTGCGCGAGGTGGAACTGGACATTGCCGAAGGCGCCGACATGGTGATGGTCAAGCCCGGCATGCCCTATCTGGATGTTGTCTGGCGGGTGAAGGACACCTTCCGCATGCCGACCTATGCCTATCAGGTGTCGGGAGAATACGCGATGATCCAGGCCGCTGCCGCCAATGGCTGGCTTGACGGCGAACGCGCCATGCTGGAAAGCCTTCTGGCCTTCAAGCGCGCCGGAGCGGACGGGATTCTCACCTATTTCGCGCCCCGCGTGGCAGAACTTCTCAAAAGCGGCCTCTGAGAGGCCGCCCTTTTCCGGACAGTGACATGCACAGCCCCTCTGATCGCCAGACCTCTGAAAAACAGGCTTCTGGCACCCTGCCGCTTTCCCTTGCCGATGTGGAAGATGCGGCACGCCTGATCCGGGGGGCCGTGCTGCGCACGCCGTTCCTGCCCGCACCCAAGCTGTCGGCGCTGACCGGGGCCGAGGTTTTCGTGAAGTACGAAAACATGCAGGTCACCAACGCCTTCAAGGAGCGCGGGGCTCTGGTGAAGCTGCTGTCGCTGACGGCGGAAGAGCGCCGGCGCGGCGTCATCGCCATGTCGGCCGGCAACCATGCGCAGGCTGTCGCCTATCACGCCGGCCGGCTCGGCATTCCCTCCACCATCGTCATGCCGGAGACGACGCCTTTCGTGAAGATCACCGCCACGCGCGGCTATGGCGCCGAAGTGGTTCTGGCAGGGGACACGCTGGTGGGGGCAACGGCCGAAGCGCAGCGCCTGTCGGAAGAAAAGGGCTTCGTCTGGGTGCATCCCTTCGATGATCCGCATGTGATCCGCGGCCAGGGCACCATCGCTCTGGAGATGCTTGAAGACGTGCCGGATCTTGAGTGCCTCGTCGTTCCGGTTGGCGGCGGTGGCATGATCTCCGGCATGGCCGTGGCCGCCAAGGGCCTGAAGCCCGGGATTTCCATCGTGGGCGTCGAATCGCGGCTCTATCCGGGGATGTGGAGTGCCGTGCATGACCAGGATCTGCCTTGCGGCGGCCCGACGATCGCAGAGGGCATTGCCGTCAAGGACGTCGGCGCCCTCACGCGCAAGATCGTGCGCGAACTGGTCGATGACATCATTCTGGCCGAGGAAAGCGCCATCGAGCGGGCCATCAACCTGTTCCTGACCCAGCAGAAGACATTGGCGGAAGGCGCAGGGGCTGCCGGCCTTGCCGCGCTGCTGACGGCGCCGGAGCTGTTCCGGGGCAAGAAGGTGGGGCTGGTGCTGTGCGGCGGCAACATCGACCCGCGCCTCGTCTCCTCCATCGTGATCCGCGAGCTCTCCCGCGATGGCCGCCTTGTCTCGGTGCGCATCGACACGCCGGACCGGCCGGGCGTACTGGGCGAAATCACCTCTCTCATCGGCGGGCGCGGCGGCAATGTGGTGGACGTGTCGCACCACCGCCTGTTCCTCAACGTGCCGGCCAAGGGCGCAACGCTGGATGTGACCTTCGAGACCTTCGACGCCGCCCACGGCCAGGCCATCATCGAAGCCCTGCGCGAGCGCGGCTACGCGGTGCGGCAGATGAACGTGGCCGAGGTGATGGCCTGAGGCAGCACGCTGCGCGGTGAAGCTGGCGGGCATACCAAAAACCCTGACGGCAAACTGGAACGGAACAATTGACTGTTCGTCCCGTTCTTCCCACATGAATGGCAGAAACGGAGGCGGCAATGTCCTATCAGGCTGAAATTCTGGAACCCAGGCGCGGCGGCTTTGGCGCCACCGATGATCCTGCACTTTTCAGCGGGCTGCGCAGCAAGCGCATCATGGCCTTCCTGATCGACACGGCCATCATCGCCTTCTTCACGGTGATGGCGGGAATACTCGTCTTCTTCCTTGGCATTTTCACGCTGGGCCTTGCCTGGTTTGCCTATGCCTTCCTGTGGCAGGGCGTGGCGCTGACCTACACCGCCATCACTCTGGGCGGCGAACGCGCCTCGACGCTGGGCATGCGCGCCATGGGCCTCGAAATGCGCCTGTGGCACGGCGGCAAGCCCTATGCCCTGCTGGCAGCGATGCATGCGCTGCTGTTCTGGTTCTCCGTCACCCTGCTGACGCCGCTGGTGCTGCTGGTCAGCCTCGTGTCGGACCGCAAGCGCCTGCTGCATGACATCATCCTTGGAACCGTCGTCATCAACGCGGACCGCCGTTTCTGACGCCAGACCGGATTGCGCGGCGTTCCGGCACCGGAAATTGCCGGAAATGGGAGCTTGACGTTCCCTCTTGCCGCGCCATCCTGTCGGGATATCATTGTCTGCAACGAGAGGCAGATCTTCCGACGTGACCCGGCACCCGATCGACCATCCCCAGTTCTACCTGACGGCCCCTGCGCCGTGCCCGTATCTGCCGGGCCGGCAGGAGCGAAAGGTGTTCACCCATCTGGTCGGTCATCAGGCGCCTGCCCTCAATGACGTGCTGACGCAGGGCGGCTTCCGCCGCAGTCAGAACATCGCCTACCGTCCGGCCTGCGAGGCCTGCCGGGCCTGCGTTTCGGTGCGGGTGCGGGTGGCGGATTTCCAGTGGACCAATTCCTTCAAGCGCACCTGGAAGAAGGGCAGCTGGCTGGTTGGCGCCGAGCTGCCGCCCTCCCCCTCCAGCGAACAATATGATCTCTTCCGCACCTATCTTCTGGCCCGGCATGAAAATGGCGGCATGTCGGAAATGAGCGTTCTGGACTACGCGATGATGGTGGAAGACACCCATGTGGACACCATGGTCATCGAATACCGCCGCCGCGGTCCGGACACGTTCCTCACCCGGCGCGGCACCGGGCCGCTGATCGGCGTTGCCCTGACCGACCGCATGGCCGACGGCCTGTCGATGGTCTATTCCTTCTACGATCCGGCCGTCGAGGGCCTCAGCCTCGGCACGTTCATGATCCTCGAGCATATCGAGCGTGCCCGCAGGCTCGGCCTGCCCTATGTCTATCTCGGCTACTGGGTCGAAGGATCGCAGAAGATGGCCTACAAGGAGCGCTTCCAGCCGCAGGAGCATCTGGGGCCGGAGGGCTGGTCGCAGCCCGGCCCGTCCGCAAGCCTGTCTGACGGCTGATCAGGCCCGCAAGGAGCTGGTCTCATCCACGTGAGCGCGGATCGAAGTAAAGACGCTGCGGAACATCTCCCGCGTCAGCCGTCCCGTGTTGGTGTTGTAGCGGGAGCAGTGATAGCTGTCGAAAAGCTTCACCGGCCGTCCGGACAGCTGAATGTCATGCCCTGCCCCATGCACGAAGGGGGATTTTGCACGCGGCAGCGACAGGGCGGTCAGAAACGTGTCATGGGCAATGCGCCCCAGCGCCAGCACCGCGCGGACCGAAGGCATGGCGTCAAGCGTTGCAATCAGGAACGGCCGGCAGGTCTTGATTTCCGGGCCGGTCGGCTTGTTCTCCGGCGGGACGCAGCGCACTGCATTGGTGATCAGGGCATCCACCAGCTCAAGGCTGTCATCCGGACGCGCCTCATAGACGCCCCTGGCAAAGCCGAAGTCGATCATCGTCTCGTAGAGAAGATCGCCGGCATAATCCCCGGTAAACGGCCGCCCTGTCCTGTTGGCACCACGCAAGCCCGGCGCAAGACCAACGATCAGCAGGGACGGTGCCTTGTCACCAAAGGACGGCACGGGCGCGTTGAACCAGTCCGGCGACAGGCGCCGGTGCTCTTCGCGGAAGGCAACGAGACGCGGGCACAGCGGACAATCGCGTGCCGGGTCCAGAGCAACATCAGCCATATGCGGTTCAGGCCTCAGTAGTCGTCGTCTTCGTCGATGTCGCGGTCACGGTCCGATGCACGCGAGGGGCGCTCGGCGGGATCACGGCCAACGCGGTTGGCAAGGCTCGCCAGTTCGATGAAGTGGTCGGCCTGGCGGCGCAGATCATCGGCAATCATCGGCGGCTGGGTCTGAAGCGTGGAGACAACGCTTACCTTACGGCCCTTGCGCTGCAAAGCTTCGACCAGCGAGCGGAAATCACCATCCCCCGAGAACAGGACGATGTGATCAACGCTATCGACCAGCTGCATGGCATCGACAGCAAGTTCGATATCCATATTGCCCTTGACCTTGCGGCGGCCGCTGGAATCGACAAATTCCTTCACCGGCTTCGTCACAACCTTGTAACCGTTGTAATCGAGCCAATCAATCAGCGGACGAATTGAGGAATATTCCTGATCCTCAATGATCGCAGTGTAGTAATAGGCGCGCAGCAAATAGCCTTTGCTTTGAAACTCCTTCAACAGCATCTTGTAATCGATATCAAAACCGATCGCCTTTGCCGTCGAATACAAGTTCGCCCCATCAATAAACAAAGCAATTTTTTCTCTTGAATCGAACATAAAGCAATTCCTTTCCAGCACCAGCGGGCTTTGGTGCAGCACTCAACCTGTCAGGGCGCAATTGATTGACTTGTATAAACAATCACTCGCTCGTTTGCGTTGCTTCCCAGGCAGCAAAAGTTAAACTTTTAACTGAACGCCATTATTTGGACGTCTTTTGATGGGCGCAACAGTTGGGGTACTACATTGGCGCAGCACTCCGCAATCGTAAATATGGCCCCCATTTGCGCATGTGAAAGGTTCTCAAGCCATTTTTTCGCCCTTGTGACGCCTCATGCTCAATCACGAAACAGCGAGGGTTGCGCTAAGGTGCAGTTGCTAATATACGCTCATCACTTGATTTCCAGAACATATGGAGAAGTCCTATGGCGCGCGTGACCGTCGAGGATTGCATCGACAAGGTTGATAACCGGTTCGAGCTGGTGCTGCTGGCAGCACATCGCGCCCGGATGATCTCAAGCGGTTCGCCGCTGACCATCGATCGCGACAACGACAAGAATCCGGTCGTCGCCCTGCGAGAAATCGCAGATGAGACGGTGAGCCCGGAAGATCTTAAGGAAGACCTCATTCATTCTCTGCAGAAATATGTGGAAGTGGATGAGCCGGAGGCGGAAGCCGTACCGCTCGTTCCGTCCAGCAATTCTGGCGGCACCCAGGTCAATGCGGTAGACGATTCGAACGTTGAGTTCGACCGCATGTCGGAAGAAGATCTGCTGCGCGGTCTGGAAGGCCTTGTGCCGCCGGAGCGTTCGGACGACATCTGATTTCCGGCATGAGGCGGGTCATCTGAGTTGGCAAGCCCTGGTGCTGCAATCTGTGTCCAAGGGTGTCTGCTGCGGCCATGATGCGCCAATACGAGCTTGTCGAACGGGTTACCCGCTATAATCCGAATGCCGATGAAGGCCTTTTGAACAAGGCCTATGTCTATGCCATGAAGAAGCACGGGTCCCAGACCCGCGCTTCCGGCGATCCCTATTTCTCCCATCCGCTCGAAGTGGCTGCCATCCTGACCGATCTCAGGCTGGATGACGCGACCGTTGCCGTCGCGCTGCTGCATGACACCATCGAGGACACGGATGCCACCCGCGCGGAGATCGACACGGTCTTCGGCGAGGAAATCGGCAAGCTTGTCGAAGGCCTGACCAAGATCAAGCGCCTCGACCTTGTCTCCCAGAAGACCAAGCAGGCGGAGAATTTCCGCAAGCTGCTGCTCGCCATCGCCGATGATGTGCGCGTGCTGCTGGTGAAGCTGGCGGACCGGCTGCACAACATGCGTACGCTCCATCACATGCCGGAGCACAAGCGCGGCCGCATCGCCGAAGAGACGATGGAGATCTATGCCCCGCTCGCCGGGCGCATGGGCATGCAGGACATGCGCGAGGAGCTGGAGGACCTGTCCTTCCAGGTGCTCAATCCGGAAGCCTATGCCACGATTGCCGAGCGGCTCACGGGCCTGCGCGAGCGCAATGGCGGGCTGATCGGCGAGATCGAAAGCCTGCTGACCGCCCAGATCGCCGAGCGCGGCATCGCCGCCCGGGTCAAGGGCCGTGAAAAGCGCCCCTACTCCATCTTCCGCAAGATGCAGCAGAAGTCGCTGGGCTTCGAGCAGCTTTCCGACATTTACGGCTTCCGCGTCATCGTCGGCACCACCGAGGCCTGCTACCGGGTGCTGGGCATCATCCACACCACCTGGCCGACCGTGCCGGGGCGGTTCAAGGACTACATCTCGACGCCGAAGCAGAACGACTACCGCTCGATCCACACCACGATCGTCGGCCCCAGCCGCCAGCGCGTGGAACTGCAGATCCGCACCGAGGCGATGGACCGGGTGGCCGAATACGGCATTGCCGCCCACGCCCTCTACAAGGACGGGCAGACGGGCGGACGCAACATTGCCCGGCACACGGATGAAAGCCGCGCCTATGACTGGCTGCGGCGCACCATCGACCTTCTGTCGCAGGGCGACACGCCGGAAGAATTCCTTGAAAACACCAAGCTGGAACTGTTCCACGATCAGGTGTTCTGCTTCACCCCCAAGGGCCGCCTGATCGCCCTGCCGCGCGGGGCAACGCCGATCGACTTTGCCTATGCGGTGCATACGGGCATCGGCAACACCTGCGTCGGTTGCAAGATCAACGGCAAGATCATGCCGCTGGTGACCGAACTGCGGAATGGCGACGAGGTGGAAGTCATCCGCTCGCAGGCGCAGACGCCGCCGCCCGCCTGGGAATCGATTGCCGTGACCGGCAAGGCCAAGGCCGCGATCCGCCGGGCCACGCGCGAATCCATCCGCAAGCAATACGGCGCCCTTGGCGAGCATGTGCTGCAGCGCGCCTTCAACCGTGCGGACAAGCCTTATTCGGAAGGCCTGCTGGATGGCGTGCTCGGCCTGCTCAATCAGGAAACCATTGCCGATCTGCTGGCCAGCGTCGGGCGCGGCGAGTTGAGCGCGCAGCAGGTGGTCAAGGCAGTGCACCCGGACTATCAGGACGAGCGCACAGCTCATCTGAAACCGGAGCCTGGTGAAGGCTGGTTCGATCTTGAGAAGGGCCAGGGCCTCAAGTTCCGCATTCCCGATGCCGCGCAGGGCACCGATGGCCTGGCGCTGCCGATCCGCGGCCTGACCGGTGACATTCCGGTGAGCTTTGCCCCCAATGGCGGCGCTGTGCCCGGTGACCGGATCGTCGGCATCCTGACGCCTTCGGAAGGGCTGACGATCTATCCGATCCAGTCGCCGGCACTGAAGGAATTCGACGACCAGAGCGACCGCTGGATCGACGTGCGCTGGGACATCGACGTGGACAATCCGGAGCGTTTCCCGGCGCGCATCAACGTGTCAGCGCTGAATGAGCCCGGCTCCCTCGCCGCCATCGCCCAGGTGATCGGCGACAATGGCGGCAACATCGACAATCTGAAGATGGTCCGCAAGGTGGCCGACTTCCATCAGATGATCATCGATCTCGAGGTATGGGATCTGAAACATCTGAACCGTATCATCAACCAGCTGCGGGCCAAGCCGAACGTGTCGAGCGTGACACGTGTCAACGGCTGACCCGGCACAAGACGGAGACTTTGGACGATGACGCAGGACGAAGTCCTGGCCGTTTTCCGCGAGGCGGGGGCCATTCTGGAAGGGCATTTCATTCTTTCCTCCGGGCTGCGCAGCCCGGTCTTCCTGCAGAAGGCCCGCGTCTTCATGTATCCGGAGAAGACCGAGCGCCTGTGCAAGGCGCTGGCGCGGAAGATCGAGGCGGCCGGCCTTGGCAAGATCGATGCCGTCGTCTCCCCTGCCCTTGGCGGCCTGATCCCCGGTTATGAAACCGCCCGCCACCTCGGCGTTCCGGCCATGTGGGTGGAGCGTGAGGGCGGAGAGTTCCGCCTGCGCCGCTTCGAGATGGAAAAGGGCGCGCGCGTCGTCATCGTTGAAGATATCGTCACCACGGGCCTGTCCAGCCGCGAGACGGTGGAGGCCCTGCGGGCCATTGGCGCAGACGTTCTGGCCGTGGCCTGCCTGATTGACCGCTCCGCCGGAGAGGCGGACACAACCGTGCCACTTGTATCGCTGACACAGTACAAGGTGCCGGCTTATGAGCCGGACAAGCTGCCGCCCGAACTGGCGGCGCTTCCGGCCGTGAAGCCGGGCAGCCGCAACCTCGCCTGAGCGGGCAAAACGGGAAAGGGAGACAGGACCGCATGCTGTTTCAGCGCAGAACACCGCCAACCCGGCTTCAAAAGATGCGCGTCGCCGTCTGGCCGCGGGAAAGCTGGTCCCGGTCGTTCCGCTATTACGGCAAGCGCGTCCTGCGCCTGACTGCAAGCCCGGACGCAATCGCCAGAGGTTTCGCGGCAGGCGCCTTCGCCTCCTTTACCCCCTTGATGGGCTTTCATTTTCTGCTGGCGGCCGCCTGCGCCTTTGCAATCCGGGGCAACATGCTGGCCTCGGCGCTTGGCACGGCTGTCGGCAATCCGCTGACCTTTCCCTTCATCTGGGCTGCGACCTACAAACTGGGCCACCTGATCCTGGGCTCCAGCCAGCATGAGATTGCCCGCCGCGAAGGCGCCACCCGCTATGGCTTCAACCTGATGGAGCAGTCGTTCGATACGCTCTGGCCGGTGATCAAGCCCATGCTGATCGGCGGGATTCCGCTGGGACTGGTCTGCGGTGCACTGTGCTATGTCATCGTTTTCCAGAGCGTGCGCACCTATCAGGAAGCCAAGCGCCTGCGCCTTGAAAAGCGCCGGGATGCAAGCCGCAAGGCCGAATAGCTTGAAGATGTCTGTCCGGCATCCTAATTCCATGTCTTGCGCGTTCTGACGGGCCAGAGAAAGGCAGCCATGATTCTTGGCATCGGCAGCGATCTGATCGACATCCGCCGCATCGAGCAGACACTGGAACGGTTCGGCGAACGCTTCACCAACCGCGTCTTCACTGAAAGGGAGCGCCAGCGCTCCGACCGGCGCGCCGAGCGGGCAGCCTCCTATGCCAAACGCTTTGCCGCAAAGGAGGCCTGTTCCAAGGCACTTGGCACCGGCATCCGCATGGGCGTTGCATGGCGTGAGATGGGGGTGGTGAACCTGCCGAGCGGGCGGCCGACACTGGAACTCACAGGCAGCGCCGCCGGACGGCTTGCCCGGCTGACGCCCGAAGGCTTCAAGGCCCGCATTGACCTGACCATTACCGATGACTACCCGCTGGCGCAGGCCTTCGTGGTGATTTCCGCCTGGCCGCAGGACTGGCCGGAGCCCCCTGCCCCGCCCGTGCGCGAGCAGGCCTGAGGCTTCCACAGGCAGCAAGAAAGGCTTGTGGCAGGCCTTGCGCCAAGCCTTGCGTTGCCAGCCCCGGCATGAACGGCTAAAAGTCGCAGCAACAGACTGAGGCCAATGGCGCCTCGCGGCACGAATGAAGGACGACATGAGCGTGACGGACAAGAAAAAAGCCAAGGAAGGCAGCCTTGGCGAAACGATCAAGGTGATCGTTCAGGCCCTGCTGATCGCGCTGGTCGTGCGCACGTTCCTGTTTCAGCCGTTCAACATCCCCTCCGGGTCGATGATGAACACGCTGCTGATCGGCGATTACCTGTTTGTGTCGAAATACAGCTACGGCTATTCGCGCTACTCCTTCCCCTTCGGCATGCCGCCCTTCTCCGGCCGCGTGCTGAGCTCGGATCCGGAGCGCGGGGATGTGGCCGTGTTCAAGACCCCGCATGACAATTCGACCGACTACATCAAGCGTGTCATCGGCCTGCCGGGCGATGAGATCCAGATGATCGATGGCGTGCTGCATATCAACGGCGAGGCCGTCCCGCGCGAGCGCATCGAGGACTTCATCGACAAGGACAGTTTCGGCAACGAGCGCCGCGTCGCGCGCTACCGTGAAACCCTGCCCAATGGCGTCAGCTACGACACGCTGGACCTGACCCCGCGCGGACAGTCCGACAACACCCGCCCGTTCAAGGTGCCGGCCGGCCATTACTTCATGATGGGCGACAACCGCGACAATTCCACCGACAGCCGTGTGCCGGTGGAACTGGGCGGTGTCGGTTATGTGCCGCTCGACAACTTTGTCGGCCGCGCCGAAGTGATCTTCTTCTCGGTGGATGGTGGTCAGCCTGCCTGGCAGTTCTGGTACTGGCCCTGGTCCGTCCGTTGGGACCGGCTGTTCCAGTCGATCTGAGGCAGGAGACGGCATGACCATTTCCCGCAAGACAGACATGCTTTCCGCCGTCGAGGCGCGCATCGGCCACAAGTTTACCGACCGCAGCCTGCTGCAACAGGCGCTGACCCATGCCAGCGCCCTGTCCGGGGCCGACACGTCCGGCGGCAGCTACCAGCGGCTTGAGTTCCTCGGCGACCGGGTGCTCGGGCTTGCGGTTGCCAGCATGCTGCACCGGCACTATCCGCGTGCCGACGAAGGCGAAATGGCGCGGCGCCTGAACCACATGGTCAAGCGCGAGACCTGCGCCGAAATCGCCATCGAGCTGAAGCTGGGCGATGACATGCGCATCAGCCAGAGCGAGGCGCAAACCGGCGGGCGCCAGAAGACGGCGCTGCTGGCCGATATCTGCGAGGCCGTGATTGCCGCCATCTATCTGGATGCGGGCTTCGAGACGGCGGAAGACTTTGTGCGCCGCCTGTGGGAGCCGCGCATGCTGACCTTCTCCGGCCCCTTGCGCGATGCCAAGACCACCCTGCAGGAGTGGGTGCAGGCCAAGAGCCTGCCGGCACCGCTCTACAAGGTGGTGGACCGCACCGGCCCGGACCATGCGCCGGAATTCATCGTTGCCGTGCAGGTGGAGAAATTCCCCAGCGCCGAAGGGCGCGGCAACTCCAAGCGCGTGGCCGAACAGGCTGCCGCCGAAACCATGCTGCGGCGGGAAGGCGTCTGGAGCGACTGACGCCCGAGGCCCATGCACGGGATGCTTCGCCTCACCCAACAAACCCGCTATGATTGACCCGCCGGGGCCGGACCGCTGTCCGCCACGCCGGATGACACCTTGAAAGACGACAGATTTGACCGATCAGGACCTGCCCGGCACCGCCGGGACCGACATGGACGCCCTTCATACCGCAGACGGCACCCGTGCGGGCTTCGTTGCTCTCATCGGCGCGCCGAATGCCGGCAAGTCGACGCTGATCAACCAATTGGTCGGCACCAAGGTCTCCATCGTCACCCACAAGGTCCAGACCACCCGCGCCATCGTGCGCGGCATTGCGATGCATGGTGCCTCGCAGATCATCTTCGTCGACACCCCCGGCATCTTCAAACCCAAGCGCAGGCTGGACCGGGCAATGGTCGACACCGCATGGGGCGGCGCACGCGACGCGGATGTAACGGCCCTGCTGATCGATGCGCGCAAGGGCCTGACCGAAGAGGTGGAAGGCATCCTTGGCCGCCTTGCAAACATGCCCGGCAAGAAGGTGCTGATCCTCAACAAGACGGACGTCGCCAATCGGGAGAAGCTTCTGAAGGTCGCGACCACCGCGAACGAAACCGTCACCTTCGAGCGCACCTTCATGGTCTCGGCCCTGACCGGTGATGGCGTTTCGGACATTCTCGCCTATTTCGCCGGAGAAGTGCGCCCCGGCCCCTGGCTTTATCCGGAGGATCAGGTTTCCGACGCGCCCATGCGGATGCTGGCGGCGGAAATCACCCGCGAGAAGCTGTTCGAGCGCCTGCACGAGGAAATCCCTTACGTCTCCACCGTCGAGACCGAGCTGTGGGAAGAGCGCAAGGATGGGTCCGTGCGCATCGAGCAGACGATCTATGTGGAGCGCGACAGCCAGAAGGCCATCGTGCTGGGCAAGAAGGGCCAGACCATCAAGATCATCTCGCAGGCCGCCCGCACCGAACTGACGGAAATCGTGGAACGGCCCGTGCATCTGTTCCTCTTCGTCAAGGTGCGCGAGAACTGGGCCGATGATCCGGAGCGTTACCGCGAAATGGGGCTGGAATTCCCGCGCTGATCCGGCGCTGGACACAGAACAGGGAAACCGGGTGGCACGCCGATGGAATGGACAGATGACGGCGTTCTCCTTTCCTGCCGCCTGCAAGGGGAAAGCGCGGCTGTCGCCGAGGTGATGACCCGCCATCAGGGCCGGCATCTCGGCCTTGTCCGCTCCGCCCGCTCCCCCCGCATGACGCCGCTGCTGCAGCCCGGCAACACGCTGCGCCTCACCTGGCGCGCCCGGCTGCCCGGCCAGCTCGGCCTTTTTTCCGTTGAAGGCCTGTCGTTACGCGCCGGTTTCCTGATGCAGGAAGCATGCGCTCTTTATGGCGTGCAGCATCTGGCCGCCCTCACCCGCCTGCTGCCGGAGCGCGCTGCGCATGAGGGCATCTTTCAGGCGCTGACCGTAGTGCTGGACCATCTGCACGAGCCGCTGATCGCCGGTCCCCTGATCGTGCGTTACGAACTGGCGCTGCTGACGGAACTCGGCTTCGGCCTCGACCTCAGCCGCTGCGCAGCCACCGGTCAGGCCTGGGATCTGGCCTATGTTTCGCCCAAAAGCGCCCGTGCCGTCAGCCGCGATGCTGGCGCACCCTACCGGGACAAGCTGCTGCCTCTGCCCGCCTTTCTGGTGGAGGGCGAGCGCCAGCCGGGCACGGAAATCAACTTCACCGACCTCTCCGGCGGCTTCACGCTCACCGCTTTCTTCCTCGACCGGCATGTCACCGGTCCCGCCGGTCTTGACCTCTCCACCACGCGCACCGGCATGACAGCGGCCTTCGCCAAGGCCTATGAGCAGGCGGGCCTGATGGGCTTTGGCGGATAAACCGCTCAAGACCGGGGAAAAACCTGCAGAATTCTGCCATTTTCACCCCTGCAGAATTGTGTGGATGGGCCAATCCGGGCTATGGCTCGCAGCATGGGAAACGAGCTGATTCCACCAAGCGGCATTGAAGGCGTCAACCTGCGCGAAGCGCTGGAAGAACGGTACCTTGCCTATGCCCTCTCCACCATCATGCACCGGGCGCTGCCCGATGTGCGCGATGGCCTGAAGCCGGTTCACCGGCGCCTGCTCTACGCCATGCGCCTTCTGAAGCTGGACCCCGGTGCCGGCTTCAAGAAATGCGCCCGCGTGGTCGGCGACGTGATCGGCAAGTATCACCCGCATGGCGACCAGGCCGTCTATGACGCCCTTGTGCGCCTTGCCCAGGATTTCGCGCAGCGCTATCCGCTGATCGAAGGCCAGGGCAACTTCGGCAACATCGACGGCGATAACGCGGCGGCGATGCGTTACACCGAAGCGCGCCTGACCGACACGGCCAAGCGCCTGCTCGACGGGCTCGACGAGGACGCGGTCGACTTCCGCGAGACCTATGACGGCGAGGAGCGCGAACCGCTGGTTCTGCCGGGTGGCTTCCCGAACCTGCTCGCCAATGGCTCCTCCGGCATTGCCGTGGGCATGGCGACCTCCATTCCGCCGCACAATGCCCATGAGCTGTGCCTTGCCGCCCAGCACCTGATCAAGCACCCGGAAGCCGAGACGCGGGATCTGCTGGCCTATCTCAAGGGCCCGGACTTCCCCACCGGCGGCATTCTCGTGGATGATCCCAAGGGGCTGCTGGAGGCCTATGAGACCGGCCGTGGCAGTTTCCGCGTCCGCGCCCGCTGGGCCGTGGAGGATCTGGGGCGCGGCCAGTGGGTCGTCGTCGTCACCGAGATCCCCTATCAGGTGCAGAAGTCGCGCCTGATCGAGAAGATCGCCGAGCTGCTGACCGCCCGCAAGCTGCCGCTGCTGGACGATGTTCGCGACGAATCCGCCGAAGACGTGCGCGTCGTCCTGGTGCCGCGTTCGCGCAACGTCGACCCTGCCCTTCTGATGGAATCCCTGTTCAAGCTCAGCGAGCTTGAAACCCGCTTCCCGCTGAACCTCAACGTCTTGTCCATGGGCAAGGTGCCCATGGTGATGGGCCTGAAGCAGGTTCTGCGCGAGTGGCTGGACCACCGCAAGGAAGTGCTGGTGCGCCGCTCGCAGCACCGTCTGGCGCAGATCCTGCACCGGCTTGAGGTGCTGGAAGGCTATCTGATCGCCTATCTCAACCTCGACGAGGTGATCCGCATCATCCGTGAGGAAGATGAGCCGAAGGCCTCGCTGATGCGCGCTTTCAGCCTCTCAGACGTGCAGGCGGAAGCCATCCTCAACATGCGCCTGCGCTCCTTGCGCAAGCTTGAGGAAATGGAAATCCGCAAGGAACACGAGAAGCTCAGCGCCGAACGTGACTCGATCAACGCACTGCTCGGCTCCGATGCCAAGCAGTGGGCGCATCTGGCCAAGGAAACGGCAGAAATCGCCAAGGCCTATGGCCCGGAGACTGAGCTCGGCAAGCGCCGCACCGATGTGGCCGAAGCGCCGGACCATGACATCGGCGACATCCAGCAGGCCATGATCGAGAAGGAGCCGGTCACGGTCATCATCTCGGAAAAGGGCTGGATCCGTGCACTCAAGGGCCATCAGCAGGACCTCGCAACGGTCGCCTTCAAGCAGGGCGACAAGTTGAAGTTCTCCTTCCATGGCGAGACGACGGACAAGATCCTGCTGCTGACCACCGCCGGCAAGTTCTTCACCCTTTCCGCCGCCACCCTGCCGGGCGGGCGCGGGCACGGAGAGCCGGTGCGCCTGATGGTGGACATGGACGAGGGCCAGGACATCGTCTGCGCCTTCATCCACAAGCCGGGCCGCAAGCTGATGGTGATCAGCGACGAGGCACGCGGCTTCATCGTGCCGGAGGCCGATGTCATCGCCAACACCCGCAAGGGCAAGCAGGTGCTGAATGTCACCGCGCCGAACGAGGCCGTGCTCTGCATTCCGGTGGAGGGCGATCAGGTCGCCATCATCGGCCAGAACCGCAAGCTGCTGGTCTTCCCGCTGGCGCAGGTGCCGGAAATGGGCCGCGGACGCGGCGTGCGCCTGCAGCGCTACCGGGATGGCAGCGTCGCCGATGCGGTGGTCTTCTCAGGCGAAGCCGGTCTTGTCTGGATCGACAGCTCGGGCCGCAGCTTCAACCGCTCCATGGACGATCTCGCCGACTGGCGCGGCGACCGGGGCCAGGCTGGCCGCCTGCCCCCCACCGGCTTCCCCCGCACCAACAAGTTCGGCACGGGCAAGCTTTGATAGCATGAGCAGTTTCAAGGCGTGATGCGTCAGCATCGAAAGCCTTGGTGTGAAACGGCACGGGGAGAAGCTGCAAGGCTTCTCCCCGATGCATTAGAGCTCCCCAGCACCATAGCCACACACTCCGTCATGCCATGACTTGATCATGGCATTCATTCCATTGCCCAGCCACGGATGAAGACCTTCCGCATCGCACCGGAATGACACAACGCGCAAGCTGAAGCGGAACGGTGTGGATCCCACGATCAAGCCATGGGATGACGGATACGGTGTGATCAGTGACAGGTGGCGAGTGGACCGGCGTGCCTGCAACAGACACTTCTCAGCCAGCCAGATCCAGAAAAAGCAAGACCGAAACAGCGTTTCAACCAGCCCAATCACATCAGCCACACACTCCGTCATGCCAAGACTTGATCATGGCATCCATTCCACTTCCCATCCAAGTGCAAAGATCTTCCGCATCGCACCCGAATGACACCAGGCGCAAGCTGAAGCGGAACGGCATGGATCCCATGATCAAGCCATGGGATGACGAATACGGCGTGGTCAGTGACAGGTGGCGAGTGGACCGGCGTGCCTGCAACAGACACTTCTCAGCCAGCCAGATCCAGAAAAAGCAAGACCGAAACAGCGCTTCAACCAGCCCAATCACATCAGCCACACACTCCGTCATGCCATGACTTGATCATGGCATCCATTCCATTACCCATCCAAGAGCAAAGACCTTCCGCATCGCACTGGAATGGCACAAGGTGCAAGCTGAAACGGAACGGCATGGATCCCATGATCAAGTCATGGGATGACGAATACGGTGTGGTCAGTGACAGGCGGCGGCGTCTTGCGTCTGCTCATGAACGTGCCGCATATGAGTTTTACCCACAACATATCCACAGCCTGCCAACAGCTCTTTCACAAGCTGTCAACAGACTTGGGCACAGGGTTTTCCGGAAGGTTTCAACACGTCCGGCAAGTCAGCCGCCGGACTTCAGCAGGCGGCCTTTTTCGCGGGCCCAGTCGCGGGCCTTCTCGGTTTCGCGCTTGTCATGCAGTTTCTTGCCGCGGGCAAGGGCGAGTTCCAGCTTGGCGCGGCCCTGCTCGTTGAAATAGATCTTCAGCGGCACCAGCGTCTTGCCTTCCTTGGCCACGGCTGCTGCCAGCTTGGCGATCTGGCGCTTGTGCAGCAGCAGGCGGCGCGGGCGGCGCGGCTCGTGGTTGAAGCGGTTGGCCTGAAGGTATTCCGGCAGATAGGAATTATAGAGCCAGATCTGACCGTCTTTCTCCGCCGCGTAGGATTCCTGAATGTTGGCCTTGCCACCGCGCAGGGCTTTGACTTCCGTGCCGCGCAGCTCGATGCCGACTTCCAGAACGTCCTCGATCTCGTAGTTGAACCGCGCCTTCCTGTTGTCCGAAACAACCGTCCGGGCGGGGCCGCCAGACTTGGGCGCCATGATCACATCTTCCCTGCATGGACGCGGAAGGGCCACATCCCGGCCCTTCCGGTCAGTTTATCAACACAACCCGCCCCTCCTTCGTCATCCCGGCCAAGCGCAGCACGAGCCGGGACCGGTGAGCCGGAGGGCAAGTTGTTTTTCTCCAGTGTCATAGCCGATGCGCCTTGGCCCACCGGTCCCGGATCTCCGCTTCGCTGCGTCCGGGATGACTACGGAGAGAATTTCCCGAAAATCAGACCGGAAGGGCGATTGCAGGCCCTTCCGGTCACTCTATCTCAGTTGATCAGGCCCGCGTGCACCATGGCATCGCGGATCTGGGCCTGCGTTTCCGGCGAAACCGGCACAAGCGGCAGACGGACTTCGTTCTCGATCTTGCCGAGGAGCGACAGGGCATATTTCACGCCCGTCGGGTTCGGCTCGATGAAGAGCGCGTTGTGGAGCGGGCCCAGCCGGTCCTGAATGGCGAGCGCGGCGGCATAGTCACCGCGCAGCGTTGCCGCCTGGAACTCGGCACAGAGCTTCGGTGCCACATTGGCCGTCACCGAGATGCAGCCCTGCCCGCCGTGGGCGTTGAAGCCGAGCGCCGTGATATCCTCGCCCGAAAGCTGGAGGAAGTCCGGTCCGCAAGTCTTGCGCTGCTGGGTGACGCGCGCCATGTTCGCCGTCGCGTCCTTGACACCCTTGATGTTGCGGCAGGTGCTGAACAGCTCTGCCATGGTCTCCGGCGTCATGTCGATGACCGAGCGGCCCGGGATATTGTACATGATGATGGGGATGCCCACAGCATCATCAATCGCCCGGAAATGCGCCTTGAGGCCTGCCTGGTTCGGCTTGTTGTAGTAAGGCGTCACCACCAGCAGGGCGTCCGCACCAGCCTTTTCCGCATGGCGGGCGAAATCGATCGCCTCGGTGGTGTTGTTGGACCCGGCACCGGCAATCACCGGCACGCGGCCAGCCGTAACCTCGATGCAGAGTTCGATCACGCGCTTGTGCTCGTCGTGAGTCAGCGTCGGGCTTTCGCCCGTGGTGCCCACCGGAACGAGGCTGGAGCTGCCCTCTTTGATCTGCCAGTCCACAAAATCCTGAAAGCGTTTCTCATCGACCGCGCCATTCCGGAACGGAGTGATCAGCGCTGGTATCGATCCCTTGAACATTTTCAGAATTCCTTGTTGGACTTTGTTTTCCCGCAGATTTCAGGCGGGAATGGTCCGGCACAATAATGTGCAAGTGGCCTTGCGGCAATGGCTTAGACGGCATCAGATTGCGCTTGCGGACAGGCCTTGCACACCTGTTGCAGCAAGGTAGCATTGCTGCTCCTGCGGCATCCGCAAATGGTGGCTGCAAACCGGCAGCAAGCGGCCGGGCAGCCGGGGAGAGATCATGAGCATCACGGCAGAAGACTTCCACTGGACGGCCGCCGACGGGTTGAGACTGGCCGGATGCGTCTGGCATCCGCCTGTTGAAGTGCCCGGCGCCGTGCCGCTGATCTGCCTTCCGGGCCTCAGCCGCAACACCCGGGATTTTGCGGATGTGGGGCAGGCTCTCGCCGCCAATGGCCGCAAGGTCTATGCGCTCGACTATCGCGGGCGCGGGCGAAGCGACTGGGATCCGAACTGGACCAACTACAGCCTGCCCATAGAAGCCTCTGACATTGCCCTGTTTCTGGCTCAGGCCGCCCTGCCCCGCTTTGCGGTGCTGGGCACGTCCCGCGGCGGGTTGCATGCCATGATGATGGCAGCGCAAATCCCGCGTGAGATCTTCTGCGCGGCGATCCTCAACGATGTCGGGCCGCGAATCGAGCTCGGCGCGCTCCTCGAAATCCGCGACAGCTTTGCCGCGCGCCGGGTCTATGCCAGCTTCGAGGACGTGGCAGCCACACTGAAGAGCGCTCTCGTCCGCGATTTCCCGAAGATCGACGATGCCGGCTGGCTGAAATTTGCGAGGCAGGCCGGAAGGGCAACCCAAGAGGGCGTCATCTTTGACCACGACCCCGCGCTGGACAAGCCGATGGAAGCCATCACCGCCGATACGCCCTGGCCCGAACTCTGGCCCCTGTTCGCCCCGTTGCTGGACAGGCCGGTGCTCGTGCTGCGCGGCGCCAATTCCCGTTTGCTGACGCAGGAGACCCTGCAGGAGATGGCGGCCACACATCCGGACCTCTCAAGCCTGACCATCCCGGACGAAGGCCACGCGCCGCTCCTGTGGGACAGCCTCAGCCAGAGGGCGATAGAGGACTTTCTGCGGGCAAGAGTGGACGGTTGATCGGGCGGCTGCCGCAGGAAGTCTTCCGCTTGAAGCCCGCCTCCACGAAAGACCGGCAGCTCCTTAGACCGGCAGAGCTTATACCAAGGCGCTGAGATGCTGATGCATCACGCCTTGAAACTGCTCAGGTGCCGCACGGGCTTGACCAACTCTCGATGAGTTAAGCTCATCGAGAGTTGGTCTTAGTCATGCCACAGCCACAGCCAGAGACTGGACGAGACCACGGCAAAACGACCGCTGTAATCGCACAGCATCTTGAACAAAGAAAAACCCCGCAGCTTTCGCTGCGGGGTTTCCATCAAATCCAGAGGATCTGATTAGAACGTGCGCTGCACGCGGAACATGCCAACGATGGAGTCCTTGGAAGCACCACCCTTGATGTCGACGTTCTGGTACTCGAGCTCGCCACCGAAGATGAGACCGGAGACCGGCTCCCATACGAGGTTACCAGCAACGTTCCACTGCGTCACGTCAGCCAGACCGAACGGACGGTCGAGCTTGCCGTAAGAAGCGTCGAGGTTGGTCGACCACTGCGAGGTCCAGTAGTGGGTTGCACCGGCGGAAACACTCCAACCCTTGGTGGTCTTGGTGGAGCTGCCATCGAACACAGCATCAGCATAGGTGCTGTTGCCGTTACCCATGTAGCTGGTAGCACCATCGGCGTACTGAGCCTGGAAGGTGATGGAGTCCTTGGCTGCGATCATCGGCAGCTTGAAGGTCACACCAGCGCCGATGGCGTAGCCGACCTTGGTCTTGGACGACGTAGCGGCCAGGCGAGCTTCGTGCAGAGCACCCATCAGCTGGGCAGAACCCCAGCCCTGGTCGACGCGCAGGTTGGCAACGAGGTCCGGAGCGCGGTGGCCAACGGTGCCGATCTGACGGTAGGTGCCGTCTTCAACCGACAGGGTGGCGCTGATGCCGTTGCCGAAAGCAGCGGTGTAAGCAGCAACCCAGGTGGAACCCTTGTCGGAGAACACCTGGCTCATGCGGTTGAACGCAGAACCGGTGTAGTAGTCGAAGAAGGATGCAGTGCGGCCGAAGGTGAAGCTGCCGAACTGGATGAACGCCTTGTCCAGCGTGGTCGACGTGCCGCCGAGCGAGTCGGAGGTGAAGTAGGTGTCGATGTAAGCGCGAACCAGACCGTATTCGGTGTTGGTGCGGGCATCCAGACGGATGTAGGCACGAGCACGGGTCGAAGTACCAGCGTCGGTACGGTCATCCCAGCTGTTGTTGCTGTCGCCGAAGTCGTTGAAGTAGAAGTCAGCGCGGATACGGCCGCCAACGCGGAGGCAGGTCTCGGTGCCCGGGATGTAGAAGAAGCCCGTGCCGAAAGCGTCGCAAACGCGAACGTAGTCAACCGGCTCCGGAGCGACCGGCAGATCAGCGGCCTGTGCGGTGGTGGCAGCAGCAGCGGCAGCAGCCGCGCCGAGCAGAATGCTCTTAAGGTTCATTTTCTGACCTCCAAATCAGTCAATCAATGGTGTTCATCGCCGCCGCCCTCTTGGGCTACAATCGAATTCCACCGATCCCCGCGAATTGTTCTGATATTGCCACCGGCCGGAGGTATGATCCTTGGACGGCAATCCAGTGCGACCCGGAGGCCGCTCGCACAGTGACCATACCCATCCGCGTTTTTCGTTCAACCTCGAAACACCCTCCAGCCCCGGTCCGGAGCCGCTTTCAAAATGCGGTGTTGCACGAAAGTCACGACTTTGGGGGTGATCTTAAGAATCCCGTAACCAGTGCGGCCAGATCTGGGCGGAAAAACCCTTACGAATCCGTTTCTTCTCTGGTTAATCCGCCGCTGCGGGCCTGTTGAAAGCGTGTCTCTCACGCCGGATTCGGCGCGGCGGAAGGGCAACAGCGGGGCATTTCCGCCGTTCCCGGCCTCAGGTCAGGCCCTCTAAATCCGTTCCGTTCAGTGCAGGCGGACGCTGATCCGGTCGCTGCGGCCATCCGCATCCACGATCGTAATGACAGAATCGCCCGGACCATCGGGCGCCCAGGCAAGGCTGGTCATGAACTGGCCGGTTCCGACGGGGCGCCCGTTGGCAAACCAGGCATAGGGCCCGCGGCCGCCCTGAAGTTTCACCACCAGCGCCGCATTCCGGTCCGATGCAAGGCCAAGTTCGACCTCTGCGCCATCGGGCGGATAGGCGATTCGCAGCGCTGCGCTCTTCTGAACAGACTGTGTCCCGCCAGACTGAGCTGCAACGGGCCCTCCGCTGTCGAGCGAACGGACACGCGCTTCCTTCAGCGGCAGCGGCAATCCGGCATTGGCGCTCTGCAGCACGCCAGCAGGCGGCTGCGGCAGGGGAATGCGCTTGGCTCCCAGCCGCTGGAACGCCTCAAAGAGAATCGGTGCGGCAGAATTGATGCCGGTCATGCCCGGCACCGGCGTGCCGTCCGGCCGCCCGGTCCAGACGGCCACCACGTGCCGGCCATCGAATCCGGCCGCCACCGCATCCCGGTAGCCATAGGCCGTGCCGGTCTTGAAGGCGATTTCGCCCTCACCGCTCGAATCGGGCCGCGGCACGCCGAGAAGAACATCGCCCACATACCAGGCCGCCGCAGGCTCCAGCAGCGGCAGGGAAGACGGTCGGGCGCTTGCCTTCATGTCGAAGCGCAGCGGCATTGCCGTGCCGCCGTTGGCAAGGTCCGCATAGAGCGTTGCAAGATCCTTGAGGCTGAGGCCGACGCCGCCAAGACCAATGGCCAGCCCCGGCGCAACACCTGAGGGCAGAACCGGCTCGACGCCCGCGCGGCGCATACGCGCAGTCAGCTGGGCAGGCCCCACCGCATCCAGCAGCCGGACAGCAGGAATATTGAGCGAGAGCTGCAAGGCCTCGCGCACGGTCACGGTGCCTTGAAAGGACATGTCAAAGTTTGTCGGCGTGTAGCCGCCAATGCGGACGGGCCGGTCCTCAATGTAGCTTTCCGGGTGCGCAACCCCCTCCTCAAAGGCAAGCCCATAGATGAAGGGCTTCAGCGCCGAGCCGGGAGAGCGCACGGCGGTGACCATGTCCACGTGCCCCTGACGGCTTTCTTCCTCAAGGCCGGGCGAGCCAACCCAGGCCAGAATCTCGCCCGTGGTGTGATCGGCCACAAGGGCCGCAGCGGAAAGACGGGAATTGCCGCCCCGCACTTTCGAGGCCAGCAGGGCTTCGAGCGACTGCTGCAGATTGCGGTCAAGGGTCAGGCGCTGCTCCAGAGCCTGCGGATTGGCGCTCACCACCTGGCGGGTCAGGTGCGGGGCGATCATCGGCATGGCACGGCGGACGGAAGGGACAGATTCGCCCTTGGCGGCCTCTGCTTCTTCTTCATCCAGAACACCGGCCTCTACGGCCCTGTCCAGCACCCGGTCCCGCGCCACACGGGCAGCCTCCGGCGAGCGGTCCGGCCTGCGGGCTTCCGGCGCCTGCGGCAGGGCGACGAGCAGAGCAGCCTCTGCCGGCGTCAGACGGCCCGGCTCCTTGCCGAACCAGACAAGGCTTGCCGCCCGCACGCCTTCCAGATTACCGCCGAAGGGTGCGCGCAGAAGATAAAGCCGCAGGATCTCGTCCTTGGACAGATCCCGCTCCATGGCCAGTGCGGCCACCATCTGCTGATATTTGCCGGACAGGCTGCGCGTGTCCGCCTCGCGGGCAAGACGCGCAGTCTGCATGGTGAGGGTGGACCCACCGGAGATGATGCGCCCCGCCATCAGCATCTGGCCGAGGGAGCGGGCCAGCGCCAGAGGATCAACACCACCATGGTCCCGGAAGCGCCGGTCCTCGAAGGCGATGAGCATCCGTATATAAAGAGGATCAACGGCGGTGACGTCCACCGGCAGGCGCCAGCGCTCGTCAGAGGCGGTGAAAGCGCGCAGCAGATCGCCATTGCGGTCGAGCACTGTCCGGGAAACGGACAGGTCATCATATTTGCGGGCAGAGGGCACCGCCGCCACATCGAGCGCCACGCGCAAGGCCCCTGCCCCGGCAGCGGCAAGAACCAGCCCGGCAACGCAGCCCGTTAGCCAGAAGCGGCGGCGCCTGAAGCGCCAGCGCGGTGGTTTATTGTCCGGGCAGGAGGCCTCCCGCCCGGAAAGTTCAGATGATTGAACCAGCTTGTCTTCGCCATCGGTCATGACTGGCTCATCCCGTTTCAGCAGGCAGTGTTTACAACAGACTGCCAGTCAGGCTCCAGCTCCTCTCCCCCCTTGAGGGGGAGATGCCCCCGGCAGGGGGCAGAGGGGGGTATGCAGCCTGTCCGGTTGTAAGAGGGGGCCTGCCGTATTGAGGCGCAGCTACCCCCCTCTGTCAGCTTGCGCTGACATCTCCCCCTCAAGGGGGGAGAAGGGCGCTGCGGCAAAACGAAGGCCCAATCCTTCTCCGTGTGTCCAAAGTGAACAGTGCCGTTTCAGCAGGGAAGAGAGGGGGCCTCCCCTCCTCCGCTCAGCGCACCGGCCCGAGGATCTCGAACCGGCTTGTGGCCGTCACGCCGTAGCGGCTGGTGACATACATGTCCTCCACCGTGGCGGGCGGATGGGCATAGGAGCCCGGGGTCACCGCCCGCGCCAGATAGGCGAAGGTCAGCACCGGATCGCCAAAGCGGCGCTGGTCGACGGAGACCACGAAGCGGTCCTGACGGAACTCCACATGGTCGGGCATGTCGATGGTGTTGAGCCAGGACAGCGCCCCCAGATCGCCGGAGCGGACAAGGCGCGGATTGTCGATGACAAGGCCGCCGGGCAGCCGGTCCACCACGATCAGCCGGCCGTTGTTTTCCGTCAGCGGCTCCACTTCGATCACCACCACCAGGCGGCTGTTGTAGGGCACAGCGGCGGGGTCAACCTCAGCCCCGTCCAGATCATAGATCTTGCGGGAGATGGCAAAGCCCTCGCCACCTTCCGGCAGCGGCTCGGTTGTCTGGCCGGTCACGGTCAGCATGACGCGCTGCGGCTTGCCGCTCGTGTTCACGAAGGTGACAGCGTCATCCGAGACATCCTCGCCGGAGAAACGCCAGCCCAGACGGTCCGTCTGCTCCTGACCGTCCACGGTGAAGGTGGCCTTGCGGGCCTCTTCATTCGCCTGACGGGCAGCCATCAGCATCCAGGCCATTTCCTGGGTGGAGTTATAGGCGGTCACGTCCTGCTTGGCGGCGATGAAGTCCGCCACCGGGCCGCTCGCCTTGCTCTGCCCGGCTTCCGACATATAGGTCAGAATGCCTGCAGCATCGCGCACCGGCGAGCCATAGTCCGCGCGGAAGATGCCGGCCCGCTCCAGCGGCAGGGCATCGGCAGCCTTTTCAAAGCCGCGGGCCGAGCGCTGCTGTTCACCGTAAAGGGCGAGAGCGGCGGAGACCTGTGCCTTGGCCAGCGGGGTCGAGAAGTCCTCGAACTTCACATCCATATAGTAGCGCAGGTCGCCGATGGAGGCCCGGCCCGTCCGTGACAGGACATAAAGCGCATAGGCAATGCCCTCCCCGCCCGACGAGAAGTCATTGGCGTAGGAGACACGGTTCTGCAGGCTGTCGAGCGCCGCGGTATAGGCCACATCCGGCACGTCATAGCCCTTTTCACGGGCACGCACGAGGAAGTCCGTCACATAGGCGTCGAGCCAGGTGTCGCTTTCGCCATAGCTGTTCCACATGCCGAAGGAACCGGAATAGTTCTGGTTCGCCAGCACGCGGGCGATGGCGTTGACGACCCGCTCACGCAGTTCCGGATCCGTGCCGAGCCCGGCATCTGCCGCCACCTCATTGAGATACAGCAGCGGCAGGGCGCGACTCGTCGTCTGCTCGGTGCAGCCATAGGGATAGCGGTCCAGCGCATCCAGAAGGCCGGGCACGTCAATATCCGCCTTGCCGCCGATGGCAAGGCTGACGGATGCCGTGTCCGCATGGAAGCCATCGAGGGTGGAGCTGTCCAGCACCAGTTCCTCGCCTGCCCCCAGTTCGAACGTCTCCGTCTGGGTGGAATAGGGCTGGGTATCGCGCACGCCCAGCTTAAGGGACTTGGACGCCGTGGTGCCTTCCGGCCCGGACATGGCCAGATCAATGGCCGCATCACCCACCGCCTCCATGGCCTTTACGGGCAGGCGCAGTTCCAGCTTGCCGCCCTTGGCGAGGTCCAGCGTGCGGGTGGTCTGGCCGTCTTCCAGCTCCACCGGCCCATCGATGCTGGTCACCAGCTCATAGGAACCGGCGGGACCATCCACATTGTCGATCTCGATCAGGATGCGCGAGGTGTCGCCCGGTGCCATGAAGGCCGGCAGGCTGGTGCTCATCACCACCGGATCGCGCACCTGCACGTCGCGGCTGGCTTCGCCCACGCCACTGGCGGACCAGGCAACGGCCATCAGCTTCAGGGTTCCGTTGAAGTCCGGCACGTTGAAGGTAACAGCCGCCGTGCCGTCATCGCTGACTTCAACGATGCCGGAGAACAGGGCCACCGGCTCCTCGTCGGGCGGCGGGGCCTTGAGGCCGGAGCCGCCGTCACCGCCGGAGCGCACCGTGCCGCGTGTGCCGGCCGTGCGGTCGATCAGCTGGCCGTAAAGGTCACGGATCTCGATGCCGAGGCGGCGCTGGCCGAAGTACCAGGAGCTGGGCTCCGGTGCCTTGTAGCCCGTGAGATTGAGGATGCCCACATCCACGGCAGCCAGCGTCACATAGGCCTTGTCGCCAGCAGGCAGGTTGGCAAGCTTCAGGGTTGCGGTCAGCTCCTGACGCGGGCGCATGGTGTCCGGCGCGGTGATCTCCACCGCCAGCTTGCGCTCGCCCGGCTCCACCTTGCCCCAGGCAAGGCCGATGCTGCGGGCGGGCATGCGCTTGGCGTCGATGTCCATCGGCCGCAGCAGGGTCGCCGTCACATAGGCCCCTGCCCCCCAGTCATCCGTCACCGTCAGGCTGACTTCGGTTTCCGAACCATCCACCTCGACGGTTTTGGTTTCCAGCAGGCCATCGCCAAAGACGTTGATCACGGCAACGCCTTCCGTCTTCGGCTTCAGGCGCAGGATGGCCGTTTCACCGGGGCGGTAGGCGGACTTGTCGAGGCCCACTTCCAGCCGGTCCGGCGTATCGGAAGAGCCGCCGGCCGAGTACCAGCCGGCCGAGAAGGTATCGCTGGTCTCAGCCGGCTGACTGCCGCCGAGCGAGACTTCCAGCTTGTACTCACCCCAGTTCACCGGCAGGGAGAGCCGCGCCGGACCATCGGAGGGAATGTCGATCTTGCCGGAGGACACCCGTTCGCTGGAGGTCACCGGTTCGAAGTTCCACTGGCCGTCGCTGCGGTACCACTGATAGCGGCGGTCGATGCGCGACAGGGTCCAGGTGATGCCCTTGCCTGCAATCTGCTTGCCGTTTTCATCGACGAGCACGATCTCGTAATCCGCCGGGCCGCCTTCATCGACGCCGCCTGAGAAGAGCGGCTTCACGCCGATACGCGGACCGCCGGGCAGAACCGGCAGATCAAGGCTGCGCTCCACATAGCGCCCGCCGGTTTCCACCAGACGGGTGACCAGCGTCGAGGTGTAGAGCCCCGACGTGGGTTGCAGTTGCGGCAGAGCGAGCGGGAAGGTCACCACACCATTTTCATCGGTCGCAAGGCCTTCGGGCAGGCTGGCGCGTTCCGGATAGATGCCCTCGTCCGCAAGGCCGAAGACATAGCCGGGGAAGCCCGCAAGGTTGCGGACCGGGGCAGCGATGATCTCGCCCTCAAGCGTCTGGTTGGCCGCCGGGGCGCCATAGAGGAACCGCCCTTCCACCGTCACGTCCACCGGCCGGGCAAGGCTCAGGGCATCGGCCGATGCTTTCAGCGTGTAGTCTACGCGTTCCGGCTGATAGTCCTCCACGAGGAAGGTCTTTTCGGCCAGTGCGTTGCCTTTGGGGTCCAGATAAACCCGCAGCGTCCAGGAGCCCTGCTGCACACCGGCCGGCAGGGACAGATCCTGAAGATAGCCGCCCAGACCGCCGTCATTGATCACGGTACGGGAATATTCGACGCCATCGGGGCGGATGAAGATGAAGGTCAGCGGCAGATCCGTCTGGGCATCGGCCTTGGCGGTGCGCAGCAGCGCCTGGGCGTGCACCGTCTCACCCGAGCGGTAAATGCCCTTGTCGGTCCAGCTGAACACATCCAGCGGCCCGGGAGCCGGACGGCCCTCGACCCCACGGTCGGACAGATCGAAGGCCGGCTTGCGCAGGTCGAGGAAGGAGTAGTCGCCCTGCTCTGTTTCAGCAACGACCAGCGCCGGAGCCCGGCCGCCGCGGCCGCGCGACAGGCCGGCCGCAAAACTGGCAAGGCCGTTGGCATCGGAGATGGTCTCGCCCAGCACCTCATTGTTGACGGCAACGAGGCGCACTTTCACGCCTGCCATCGGTTTGGCATCGGAGAGCGAGCGCAGCGAGGCAATCACCCCTTCCGTGCCCGAATAGGAGCTGAGGCCGATTTCGGAGACAATGAACCACTGGGTGGCCTTGCTGCTCCACTCGTCGGTCTTGTCGAGCTTCGACTTGGCCGACATGGCATAGACGCCCGGCTTCAGCTCAAGGCCCATGTCCTCGAGCGGGATCGCCGTCGTCACGTCCTCGTTCAGCGGGCTGGCCGTCTCCACGACGCCGGACCAGACCTTCTCGCCAAGCTGTTCCTCAAGCTGGTTGCTGTCATAGTAGGACAGCTGGCGCATGAAACGCTCGTCGCGCACCACGTCCACAAGGCCGCGGTCGCCGACGCGGAAGATTTCCAGCGCCACTTCCTTGCTGTTGACGGAAACAACCGGGATCGTCGCGTCCTTGCCCTTCGGCAGCACATAGGCCCGGCCGAGGAAGTGGACGGACGGCGCGCGGTCGCGGATGTAAAGCGTCAGATTGGCAGTCCTCTCCAGCTTTTCGCCATCGTTGGCGGGCACACCGGCGCGCAGTTGCATGTCATAGCGCTGGCCATGGCGCACACCGGTGACGCAAAGCTGCGAGCCTTCGGAGGTGACCGCCGTACCGTTGCCGCCCTGCACTTTCACGAAGTCAGAGAAATCCCTGTTCTTTTCCAGCTCATCGGAAAAGATGACGCAGATACGCGGTTCGGCCGCATCCGCGTCCACCCGGTGATCGAGAATGCGGAAGCCGTGGTCCGCGACCATCTTTTCATAGCGCTGTGTCAGGGACGGATCGGACGGATTGAGATCGCGCGCCTTGCGCAGGCTGCGGATCGCCGGTTTCCACTCCTGCGACAGGGCAAAGGCTTTTGACAGCGCGTCAAGCGCGGCGCCCTGCTGGCCGCTGTCAGCGGCGTTGAGGTAACCATTGACCGCTGCCGAAATGCTGTTGCGGCGCAGGGCCATGCGCTGCTCCCAGTCGTCCGGCTGCTGGTTGACCTGCGCCAGAGACAGGCCGGTCCATGCGGCACTGTTGGCCGTATCCACGGCCAGAAGCGAGCTGAAGGCCGCCTGCGCCTGCGTATAGGAGCTCATCAACAGGTCCTGTTCGGCCTGCTGCAACTGGGTCTCGACAGGGGTGCTGGCCGGCGTGCTGGTCCGCGTCACCTGCGAGGCATAACGCTGGGCTTCTTCCATGTAGTAGTTGGAAACGAAGCTCAGCTCGGCCCGCCGCTCGGCGATGGTGGCCGTGGAAGAGGCCCGGACCTCGACCACACGGCCGGCAATGGCACCGTTGAAGGCCTGAAGCTCGCCCTGTGCATTCTTCAGGAAGCACCAGCGGGCGGAGGTGTTGTAGGTGAAGGCCTTGCACTGGCGGTCATCAAGGCAGGCACTTTCGCAGGTGGCGATGTCCACATCCTTGACCGTGCGGTAGTCGCCGCCGAAGTAATCGGCATTGGGCACCTGCACGATACGCTTCTGCTGGGCTGCCGCCGGGGCCACTCCGGCCAGCGGCAGAATCACCGATGCCGCCAGAAGGGCCGCGAAGCCGTGCCGCACGAAGGCCGGAACCGGAGCCGCGCTCCATCCCTCCGGCGTGAACATCCGCTTCAAAATCCGCATGATAGTGCCTCCCGGGCGGTTTCTGACGGTTTCAGGCCGTTCGAACCGCCGCAACATTGCCTGCCGGCCAAAACCTGCCGGCACAGCAAAACCTCAGACGCCCCAGGCGGGGCAAAATGACCTCAAAAAATCCATCGGGAGCATCGCGGCAGGACACCCTCCGCGTCAAGCGATGCAGATCACATTTTGGGCGATGGCATGGCTGATGCGAGACACTCGAAGAGCCCGGCTGAACGGGTCCGTCCGTTATTCGGCCTTCGGACCAAGCAGCGCAGCGATGGCCTGCATCAGGCTGTCAGCTTCCGCCGCCGCCTTGCCGCGCGGATCGGTCTCGAACACGGTCAGCCCCTCGCCCATGGAAGCGGCAAAACCGGTGCGGTTGCCGAGCATCGGCGCCAGCCGCTCCAGCCCCTGCGCCCGGATGGCTTCTTCCACATCCACCGTCAGGGCCGCACGCGGCGGCACCCGGTTGAGGATCAGGAAGGCAGGCGTATCCTCGCGCTTTGCCATCTGAAAGGTCTGGCCCGTGGCCCACAGGTCCACCGGGGTCGGCTGCACCGGCACAAGCACCAGTTCGGCCGCATCAATGGCCGGCCTTGCGTCCACATCCGTCTTCGGCGGCGTGTCGATGATGACGAAATCATGGTCGCGGGCGAGCGCCTTGGCCTCACGCCGCGCACCCCAGCCGCTGGCGGTGCGCAGGGTGATGCCGGTCGTCTCCTCACCCAGCTTGCGCTCACGCGCTTCATACCAGGTGCCGAGCGAGCCCTGCGGGTCCACATCCAGAATGGCGACCCTCAGCCCCTTGGGCAGTCCCGTCACGATGCCGTTCAGGAACCCGGATGCCACATGCGCGGTCAGGGTGGTCTTGCCCGATCCACCCTTCTGCTGGGCGACTGTCAGAATATGTCCCGTCATTCCTGCCCCCGCGCAAGCAATCTGCAGCAGCCTACTGGCCGCCAAGCGCCTGATAGATGCGGTAACCCGGTCTGCCCGTTACAGGCAAGCCAAAGTTTTGTTCCGCTTTCTTGATGCTCTCACGGGTTGCCGGACCGACGCGGCCGTCAACTTCGCCGTCATAGAACCCGCCGCGCGCCAGAAGCTTCTGCAATTCCAAACGCTTGGCCCGTGAAAGACCGGGATCATCCGTTGGCCAGGCTGCCGCAAAAGGCTCTCCACTCGAAATCAGCTGCGACAAAAGCGCAATCGCAAGGCCATAGGATTGCGAGGCGTTGTAGGAGAACAGCGCATCGAAGTTGCGGGTGACGAGGAAGGCCGGGCCATTGGCACCCGCGGGCCGGATCAGCCCCGCCTCCGTGCTGCCTGACAGGGGCTTGCCATCGAGGCGGCGGATGCCGCGCCGGGCCCAGTTGTCGAGGCTCGCCTTTTCCCGGCGGCCAACGGGTCCCTTGTAGTCCTTCGGCAGGCGCACCTCATAGCCCCAGGGCCGTCCCTGCTGCCAGCCCGCATCCTTGAGAAAATTGGCGGTGGACGCCAGCGCATCGGCGGTGGTGCCGACCAGATCCTTGCGGCCATCGCCGTCAAAATCCACGGCAAGGCGGATATAGGTGGTGGGCATGAACTGGGTCTGGCCGAAGGCCCCGGCCCAGGAGCCGATGAATTTCTCCGGCGGCACATCACCCCGGCTGGCAATCTGCAGTGTCTTGATCAGCTCGTCGCGGAAATATTTGGAGCGGCGGCTGCCGGCACAGGCAAGGTTCGCCAGGGCGTGAGGCGTGTAGAAATCGCCCATGGACTTGCCGAAGTCGCTCTCGATGCCCCAGACGGCGACGACCACATGCGCCTCGACGCCATAGGCCTTTTCAACGGCAGCCAGCACCGTCTTGTGCTGCAGCAGCAGGGCCTTGCCGTCGCGGATGCGCTCTTCATCCACCAGGGTCGCCATATAGTCCCAGATCGGCGTTTCATATTCCGGCTGGCTGGTGGAGAAGCGCAGGACGCGCTCGTCCGTCTTGGCTCCGTCGAGCATGCGGGAGGCGATCTCGGGGCGCACGCCGGCTGCCACTGCATCACTCTTCAGCCGCTCCAGACAGCTGCCGAGCGCGCGGGCTTCGCCCATGCCGGCAAAGCCGCCGAGCATCGCAGCCGCAACGGCGCCGCAGGCCGCACGCCCTGTCCCCGCCAGAAATCCGCTTTTCAGAAACTCACCCGCCAGAACCTGCCTCAGCCGCACCGTCATTCTCCTCGCCTGACGCCGGATGCCCCCACCCTGCGCCGTGCCGCAAATCACCTGCCCGCATCACCTGCAATTGCAAACTGTAGCGGATTTGTGGCGGCTTCGTGAGATGCTGCGGTGCAAATTGGCCAAAAGAAGTAGAGGCTACCGCAACAGGCGCATCAATGCGGCGGAAAGGCCGCTCGCCGGATCACACAGATCAAAGACGATGTCGAAATGATTGCGGCCGGGCACCACCAGTTCGGGAGCAGCGAGCGCCGTGGCATAAGCGCGGGTCTGGCGGTGGAAACCGGAAACCTCGTGCTCTGCAACCGCAATCACCGAGGCAGGCGCGCCTGCCGGAGCACGCAAAGGGCTGAGGGCTTCAACCTCCTGCGGGGTCAGGTTCATCCAGTCCTGCACATGGCTTCCTGCAATGGGCGCCAGTTCGAACAGGCCGCTGAGCGGCAGCGCGCCTTTCAGCACCTGCCCCGGCAAAGCAAAGTCCTTCTGCCAGCCGTTCATCATGAGTGTTCCGGCCAGATGCCCGCCGGCGGAGCTGCCGGTGACCACAATGCGGTTGCGGTCGATGCCGAGGCTTTCCGCCTGATGCCAGAGCCAGGCAAGGGCCGCGCGCATCTGCCGGGTGATTTCGGTGAGCGAAACGGTGGGAGCGAGTGTGTAATCCGGCACGGCGGTGGCAATGCCAAGGTCGGCCAGCAGCGGCGCCATGAAGGCCGACTGGTCCTTCGACAGCGCCCGCCAGTAGCCGCCATGGATGAAGACCAGCAGAGGCCGCAGCTCGCCCGCACGGGTGCCGTAAAGATCGAGCTTTTCCCCGCTCGGCCCGTCATAGACCAGATCGAGCCTTGCCCCGGCCATCGCCTTGGCCGGGCGGGAGCGGTTACCGTACTCCGCGATGATCTGCGCAAACCGCTCGGGTGTGACGCAGTTTTTCGCGGTGTAATCCGCGTCCAGCCGGTCGCGCGGCCAGGCGCCTTCGGCAATCAAGGTCGTGGCAGTGGCAGGAACGTCGGACATGGCTCAATTCCTTCAAGCAGAAGCTGCGGCACCGCTCGCGTCAGAGCACCAGCGCGCCCGCCCGGTTTTCGATCAGGCGCACCAGCGACAGGGCGGTCATTTCTGAGGATTTCGGATTGGAGGCGAGCGGCTTGTTGGTCAGCATCAGCTCCATGCTGCCGAAGGCACCACTGGCCGTCAGGCGGTGAGCATTGCCGGCAGCCGCCGGGTCTGCCACCAGCGCCACTTCCGTCCGGTCGAGACCGAGCCCGGCCATGGCGGAGATGACGGCCACATTGGCATTTTGCGGATAGGCGGCAGCCGCTTGCCGGGCGGTGCCGGTGAAGAAGGTGTGGGCCGAGGTGAGATGGTCCAGATCACAGGCCGCCATGGCCGGTGTGCCCTGCCATGCCGCGGGCGGTTTGATGATCTCGTGGCGCACATGATCGAGCCCCAGCCGGGAAGCTGCGGCCAGCGCATCAATGCCGCCGAGGGCGCCGGGGGGGACGAGGATCTGGGCGCCGGTGCCTGTGGCCAGCGCCAGCAGTTCGTCCAGCAGATCCCCCTCCACGAAGGCCGATGTGGAGGACACGGCAAAGTCCATTCCGGCTGCAAGAGCAGCGCGGCCAAACGGGGCGACACTCTCCCGCCCTGCGGCTTCCAGCACGAGGCCCGGCCTCTGCCCTGCCCCGTCCGTCAGCTCTTCCGGAGAACTGATGTGGCGGCATCCCTCCGGCAGCCCACCAAGATCTGCAGCCGCATCACGGGTGGCAACCGCAACAATACGGACCGGCGCCTTGCGCTCAGCCAGAACCGCCGCCACCCGGCGGGCGATGGCGCCCCAGCCGATGAGGGCGACGGCCAGCTCAGAGCCCTGCATAGGCCTGCACCTGTTCTGCGTCCCGGTCCATGTCCTCTCCCGTCCCGCTCCAGACCGTACGGCCTTTCTCGACCACATAGTGCCGGTCGGCAAGGCGCTTGAGAACCGACAGGTTCTTGTCGATCAGCAGGATCGACTGACCCTCGCGCTTGAGGTGCTCGATGCAGTGCCAGATTTCCGTGCGGATGACCGGGGCAAGCCCTTCGGTCGCCTCGTCAAGGATCAGCAGGCGCGGGTTGGTCATCAGCGCGCGGCCCACGGCCAGCATCTGCTGCTCGCCGCCCGACAGGGTGGCCGCCATCTGGTGCGCCCGCTCCCTGAGGCGGGGAAACAGGTCATAGACCCGCTCCAGCGTCCAGGGGTCCTTGCGCTTCAGCCGGTTGGAGGCGGTGGCGACAAGGTTCTCGCGCACATTCAGCGTGGGGAAGATCTGGCGCCCTTCCGGCACCAGCCCTGCCCCGAGCCGGGCAATGCGCTCCGGCGCAAGGCCTGCGGTGGCCACGCCCTCGAACTCAATGCCGCCACCGCGCGGGGCCAGAAGCCCCATGATGCAGCGAACGGTGGTGGTCTTGCCCATGCCGTTGCGGCCCATGAGCGTCACCACCTCGCCCTCGCGGATCTCAAGGTTGATGTCGAACAGAACCTGGCTCTTGCCATAGGCGGCCTGAAGGTTGGAGACGCTCAGCACAGTTCGTCCTCCGCTCCGAGATAGGCCTCACGCACGGCCGGGTTGTTGCGGATCTCGTCCACCGTGCCGCTGGCGATGATGCGGCCATAGACGAGCACAGAGATACGGTCGGCAAGGGCGAAGACCGCCTCCATGTCATGCTCCACCAGCAGCATCGCAGCGCTCTTGCGCGTCTCGTTCAGCATGCCGATCATGGCCTGACTTTCCACATGGCCAAGACCGGCCATGGGTTCGTCCAGCAGCAGGAGGCGCGGCTTCATGGCAAGGGCCACCAGCAGTTCCAGCTGCTTCTTCTCGCCATGGGAGAGGTCCGACACGCGCACCCTGCCCCGCCCGGCAAGGCCGCTGGATGCCACCCGCTCCTCCGCCTCGGCCCAGACGGAACCGCGGCCGCGGACGAGATCGAAGATGCGGAAATTGTGGCCCTCGCGCACCTGGATCGCCATGCCGATGTTCTCGAGCACGGTCATCTCGTCGAGAAGGCTGGTGATCTGGAAGGTACGCCCAAGGCCGAGAGCCACGCGCTCCGGCACCTTCAGGCCGGAAATCTCCTGACCGGCCAGCCTGATGGAGCCTTCATCTGAGACAAGTTCGCCGCAGAGCTGGTTGATCAGGGTGGACTTGCCAGCCCCATTTGGTCCGATGAGGGCGTGGATCTCGCCCTCGCGCACATCAAGGCTGACGTGATCGGTGGCAATGAGGCCGCCGAAGGTTTTCACCAGCCCCTCTATGGACAGGATGACGCTCATTGGCCGCCTCCCCTGACAAGACGTGACACGCGGGCGATGAGGGCCTGCAGCCCGCCGCGCGTGCCCAGCACCAGCAGCAGCAGGATCAGGCCGAGCGCCAGAGGCCAGTGCTCGGACCATTGCGCGAGGAATGTTTCCAGCACCAGGAATGCGCCTGCGCCGAGGAAGGGCCCGAACAGGGTGCCGACACCGCCGAGGATGACCATGATCATCAGCTCGCCCGATTTGGTCCAGTGCATCATGTCCGGCGAGGCAAAGCGCAGGAAGTTGGCCATCAGTGCCCCGGCAAGCCCCGCGCCCATGCCCGACAGCACGAAGGCGTAGAGCTTGTAGCGGTAGGCCGGGATGCCGAGGGCCGCCATGCGCCGCTCGTTCTGGCGAATGCCGGAAATCACCGCACCGAAGCTCGACTGCGTCAGGCGGCGCAGGCCGAAGAAGAACAGGACGGTTATGGCCAGCACCACGTAATAGAAGGTGGCCCTGTCGCGCATGTTGAGCCCCGGCAGCTCGTTGCTGCGGCGGATGATGATGCCGTCCTCGCCGCCATAGGCCTTCAGCGAAACGAACAGGAAGAACAGCATCTGCGCAAAGGCGAGCGTGATCATGATGAACTGCACGCCGCCGGTGCGCAGCGACAGCGAGCCGATGACCGCCGCGAAGAAGCCGGCCACCAGAACCGCCAGAGGCAGGGTGATCAGCATCTGATCCGTGCCGGGAATGAAGCCGAACAGCGGCTCGCCGCTGGAATGGTGGGTGGCGAGAATGCCCACCACATAGGCGCCGATGCCGAAGAAGGCGGCGTGTCCGAAGCTGACCATGCCGCCATAGCCGAGCACGAAGTTGAGGCTGGCAGCGGCCATGCCATAGATGAGAATGCGCGTTGCCAGCGCCAGCAGCGAGGCCTGGCCGAATTCGGCCGTCAGCGTGGGAATGGCGGCGAGAAAGACGATGAGCAGAAGGGCAAGGATAGGCTTGCGCATCACGACCCCGCTGCAAACAGGCCCTTGGGCCGGACAAGAAGGACAAGGGCCATCAGCAGGTAGATCCCCATCGACGAGATGCCGGTGCCGAGCGCATCGGCTTCCGGCCCGGCCATGAAATTGCGCAGAAGGCCCGGCAGGAAAGCGCGCAGGCAGGTGTCGATGACACCAAGCGTGATGCCCGCCACGAATGCGCCCCGGATCGAGCCGACCCCGCCGATGACGACCACAACAAAAGTCGCCAGCAGGATCTGCTCGCCCATGCCCACCTGAACGGCGAGGATCGGCCCGGCCATATAGCCAGCGAGCCCCGCCAGCAGCGCACCAAGGCCGAAGACCACCGTGTAGAGCAGGCGGATATCAACACCGAGCGCCCGAACCATCTCGCGGTTGGTCGAGCCTGCCCGGACCAGCATGCCGATGCGGGTGCGGTTGATGAGGAAATAGAGCCCCACCGCCACCAGAAGCCCCGTGCCGATGATCAGCAGCCGGTACGGCGGATAGTAAAGCCCCGGCAGCAGTTCCACCGATCCATCGAAGCCGGAGGGAAGCAGCGTGAAGACCGGTGAGCGGCCGAACAGCATGACGATGATCTGGTTGAACATCAGAATGAGCGCAAAGGTCGCCAGCACCTGATCCAGATGATCACGGCTGTAGAGCTTGCGGATCACCAGCGCCTCGATGGCAAGGCCGGTGAGGGCAGCGGCGCCAAGGGCTGCGGGAATGCCGAGCCAGAAGCTGCCCGTCTCCCCCGCGACCCAGGTGCCCGCATAGGCGCCCACCATGTAGAGCGACCCATGGGCGAGGTTGATCACCCCCATGATGCCGAAAATCAGCGTCAGCCCGGCCGCCAGCAGAAACAGCATGACGCCGTACTGAAGGCCGTTCAGCAATTGCTCGAGTACTAGGATCATCCGCCCGTCCGGTAATTATCAGAACTATGACTGGCAAGGCACAGAGGTTCAGTCCGGCGCCCGTGGCGGACGTCCGGCTGGCTGCACCCGGCAGGCCTGAGGGTCAGGCCGGGAACCGGATGCGCGCTTGCGCCGTGAAACAGATCCGGCGCGGCGGAGCCCCCCGCCGCGCCCACCTGTCAGCTTACATCTTGCACTGATCGGCGTAGGCGTCGCCATAGTCTTCAAGGAGCTTGTCCTTGGTGACGGCCACCGGCTTGCCATCCGGACCGGCAACGATGTCCAGCAGATACCAGTCATGCACCGGATGCTGGTTCGGGCCGAACTTGAACTCGCCACGCACGCTGTTGAAGTCCGCAGCGCGGACAGCTTCGCGGAACTTGGCGATATCGTCCAGGCCGCCGGTCTTGGCCAGAGCGGAGGAAATCAGCTTGGCCGTGTCATAGCCCTGAGAGGCGTAATAGGTGATGGGGCGGCCGTATTTCTTGTCCCAGGCTTCGACGAACTCAAGGTTCGCGTCGTTGGTGAAGTCACGGTTCCAGTGGGCGGTGGCAAAGATGCCAACGGCAGCGTCTCCCACCGCGTTCAGCACCACCGCATCGGTGGAGGGCTCGGACAGAACCATCGGAATGTTGCCGTTCAGGCCAGCCTGCGCATACTGCTTCAGGAAGGCGATGCCGAGGCCGCCCGGGTGGAACTGGAACACCACTTCCGGATCAGCCGCGCGGATCTGGGCCATTTCCGAGGCGAAATCGGTCTGGTCGAGCTGGGTGTAAAGCTCACCGACGATTTCACCGCCGAAGGTGCGCTTGAAGCCGTTGATGGCGTCCTTGCCGGCCTGATAGTTCGGCGCCAGCACGAAAGCCTTGTTGAAGCCGAGCTTCTTGGCTGCGGCACCGGCTGCCTCGTGCAGGGCATCATTCTGCCAGGACACGACGAAATAGTTCTCGTGGCACTCGGAACCGGCAAGGTTGGACGGGCCGGCGTTCGGGGAAATATAGATCGCGTCGTTGTTGACGATATCGGGCACGGTGGCACCGGCAACGTTGGAGAAGACAATGCCGGTGAGCAGCTTCATGCCGTCGTCGTTCATGAACTTTTCGGCGATCTGGCGGCCGTTGCCCGGCTTCAGGCCATCATCCTCGACAACCAGCTCGACCGGAACGCCGCCCAGCTTGCCGCCTTCCATTTCGATGGCCAGCAGCATGCCGTCGCGGATGTCCTGACCGAGATAGCCGCCGGGGCCGGACAGGGTCGTGATCATGCCGATTTTCAGGGGATCCTGCGCCAGGGCAGTGCCGCTCATCAGCGCAGCAATGCCCGCTGCGGCCAGAAACAGTCTCTTCTTCATCTCTTCACCCTCTGTTGTCGCCTTGCGGCAGCCAGCCGGATGCTGCCATCTTTGGTCAGCTCCAGTCTTGATCTTTTTTCCGGGACCCAGCTTGCACAGGGTCCAGAAATATTTCAAGCCTAAAACATTTACAGATTGACCCAACCTGCAGGCGGCTCCTTGCCGGGGTGGATCGTGCCGCATTTCGGGCAGGTGCGCTTGGCCTCATCCGCATAGAAGGCCTTGTAGATCGGCGGCAGGTCGTCAACGATCGACTCAAGATCCACCTCGGCCCTGTGCACCAGCGCCTTGCACTCGAAACAGTACCACTCCACCGCGTCCAGCGCGCCTTCCGGGCGGGCCGGTTCGATGACGAGGCCGATGGAGCCTTCCTGCGGGCGCTGGGGCGAGTGGCGCACATGCGGCGGCAGCAGGAACACATCCCCTTCCCGGATCGGCACGTCGTAGAACTCTTCCCCATCATAGAGCTTCAGCAGCATGTCGCCCTTCAGCTGATAGAAGAATTCCTCAACCGGATCATCGTGATAGTCGGTGCGCTTGTTCGGCCCGCCGACGACCGTGACCATCAGGTCCGCGTCCTTGAACACCATCTGGTTGCCGACCGGCGGCTTCAGCAGGTGCTTGTGCTCGTCGATCCACTTCTGGAAATTGAAGGCTTTCAATCTGGCCATTGCCGTTCTCCTCAGGGTCTTCAGACCGCTCTTGTCATTTTGGGGTAGCGGGACGCGGGATCAGGAGGCCTTGCGGGCGCCATCATCCAGCCTGAGCCCGCAGGCGTCAAATGCCGCCCGTGTGCGGGCCTTCTCGTCTTCGGTCAGTTCCAGCATGGGCGGGCGCACCCGTCCGCCGGTCTGGCCCAGCAGGTCCTGCCAGTATTTCTGGTGGGCATGGGGCTTTTCGGCAGGACGCGTGTCCTTGAGCGCCCGGCGGACCGGCTCAAGGGAATCGCGCAGCGCCCGCGCCTCTTCCGCCTTGCCTGCAAAGGCAAGATCCGTGTAGGCGCGCATCCGCCTGTCGGCGGCGGTCTGCAGCAGATAGGGCGGCGACGAGCACAGATAGAGCTGCCAGTTCAGCTCCAGAATGTTGTCGAGCCACTCCTCCTCCGAGGCGGTGGAGACGAGGATCCGGTCTCCGGCAAGCGCGGTCAGCTTTTTGTACATCTCGCGCGGCACGGAATATTTGATCGCTACCACAGTCTCGATATCCGCCAGCCGGTTGCACAGTTCCGGGCTCATCAGATAGCCGCTGTCCGGGTGGGACCAGAGCGCGATGCCGATATCCACCTTCGAGGCGATGGCCTCATAGTAGCGCAGCAGCGTCTCGTCCTGCGCCTTGAAGAAATGCAGGATGGGCGCGTGGACGACGATATAGTCCGCGCCGCAGGCCTGCGCGTGGCGGGCAAGATCAATCACCACGTCCATGTTCTGGTCCGAGCAGGACATGATCGTCTGCGCCCGCCCGCCTGCCGCCTCGACCGCCAGATCAAAGCAGCGCTTGCGCTCGTCCACGGACATGGAGAAGAACTCGCCCTGCTTTCCGGCAATGAAAAAGCCATCGATGCCAAGGTCATCGATCCAGTGGTTCATGTTGGCGCGGAAGCCGTCCTCATCGATGGACAGATCCGCCCGGAACGGCATCAGGGCCGCTGCCCAGATGCCGCGCATGGTGGCAAAAGCATGCGCCTTGGCGTCCTTGCGTGTGTATTTCATCCTCATTGCCTTTCGGGCAGATGCCCTCCGAGGGGCAAAGTTGCGCAGGACGGCTGCTTTGGCCGTCAGATCTCCATGCGGTGGGAAACGGTCTTCACGACCGTGTAATGCAGGATGCCTTCCGCCCCGCCCTCACGGCCAAAGCCGCTTTCCTTGACCCCGCCGAAGGGCGTCGCAGCCACCGAGGCTTCCAGCGTGTTGATGGACACATTGCCCGCCTCCACCTCGTCGGTGATGCGGTCCACATTGGCGGCGGAGTGGGTGAAGGCATAGGCGGCAAGGCCGTAGGGCACGCTGTTTGCCCGGGCAATCGCCTCATCCAGCGAGCGGACGGGATTGATCACCGCCAGCGGGCCGAAGGGCTCCTCCTGCATGACACGGGCATCATCGGGCACTTCCGACAGGACTGTCACGGGGTAGAAATAGCCCGGCCCGTTGGGCCGCTCTCCGCCGCACAGGAGCTTTGCCCCCTTGGCCAGCGCATCGGCCACCAGCATTTCCATCGCCTCCACCCGGCGGTGATTGGCGGTCGGCCCCATCTCGGTGTCCGGATCAAGGCCATTGCCCATCTTCACCGCCCTGGCGCGGGCAACGAAGGCGTCCCGATAGGCGCCAAAGACAGTTTCATGCGCAAAGAAACGGGTGGGCGAGGTGCAGACCTGCCCAGCATTGCGGGCCTTGCGGATGGCGGAGACCGTGCCCGCCTTCTGCGCATCCGCATCCTCGCAGATGATCACCGGCGCATGGCCGCCCAGCTCCATCAGCACCGGCTTGGCGTGGCGGGCGGCGATGCCCGTCAGATGCTTGCCCACCACCGTGGAGCCGGTGAAGGCGACAAGGCGCACCTGCGGCTTGGGGATGAGATACTCGGAAATCTGCGCCGGAACGCCGAATACAAGATTCAGCACACCGGCAGGCAGGCCCGCATCGTGGAAGGCGCAGGCAATGTGCCAGGCACCGGCAGGCGTTTCCTCTGCCGCCTTCAGGATGATGGAGCAGCCGGAAGCGAGCGCCCCTGCCACCTTGCGTGCGGGCTGGCTGAGCGGAAAATTCCAGGGCGAGAAGGCCGCCACCGTGCCGATGGGCTGGTGGTGGACGATGTAGCGGATGCCCGGTTCACTCGGGATCACCCGGCCATAGAGCCGTTCTGCCTCGCCGGCATCCCACTCGAAGAACTCCGCGCCGCGGATCACCTCCAGCCTCGCCTGCTGCAGCGGCTTGCCATGTTCGCGGGTGATATCGGCGGCGATTGTCTCGATCCGCTCGCGCAGCAGGGCCGCCGCCGTGCGGATGATCCGCGCCCGCTCCATCGGCGCGGTGCGCCGCCACACGGCAAAGCCCTTTGCTCCCGCCTCCAGCGCGTCATCCAGATCTGCCGTGGCCGCAACGGGCAGCCTACCGGTCTCTGCTTCGGTTGCCGGGTTGATCACGCGCAAGGTCTCGCCGGTCTTGCGCCATGCGCCGCCGATATAGAGCTGGAGGTCCGGATAGTCGTGCATGATGGGGCCTTCTGTTCTTTGGCTCTTTCGCCCTAGCCAGCAGACAGTGAGGCCGCAGGGCGAAGCGTGTTGAAGGCAGGATCGGCGAAAGCTGAATTATCGGCAAGACAGATTTATCTGATAAATTTATACTGAATTTCATATCAATCAGACCGGTGGCGGAGTGCCTCCATGAAAATCACCCTGAAGCAGATCCAGAGCTTTCTCGCCGTGGCGGAGGCTGGCAGCTTCTCTCTCGCCGCCAAGCGCCTCAACACCGCCCAGCCGGCATTGTCTCAGTCCGTCAAGGATCTGGAGACCGATCTTGGAGTGCGCCTGTTCGACCGCACGACCCGGCGGGTGGAGCTGACGGCGGCAGGCGAAGAGTTCCGCCATTCCTCCGCCAAGGTGCTGGAAGATCTGGAACATGCGGTGGAAGGCCTGCACATGCTGGCAGACCGGCGGCGCGGCAAGCTGCGCGTGGCGGCCCCGCCGCTTCTCGCCAGCTTCGTGCTGCCGCAGGTGATCGCCAGCTTTCAGGCATCTTCACCCGGCATTGCCGTGCAATTGTCCGATGTGGGCACCGAGCAGATCCTGGAGGCCGTGCGCAGCGGCAGGGCCGACTGCGCCGTCGGCACCTTTCCCCCGGCAGGCGATGACATCGAGCGCCAGCCGCTGGTGCGGGACAGCCTGATGCTGTTCTGCCGGGAGGACAGTGCTTTTGCCGCAAGGGACAGCGCGGTCTGGTCCGGCCTTGCCGAGGCGCCGCTGGTGACGCTGACGCGGGACTCCGGCATCCGCCTGCTGGTGGAAGTGGGCTTTGAAAGCGTGCGGATCGAGCCCCGGATCAGCTTCGAGGTGACGCAGATCACCACCGCTCTGGCGCTGGTGGAGGCAGGGCTTGGCGTTGCCGTCCTGCCCGCCTATGCGCGCGCCGCCGTGCGCGGGCCCGGCATTCGCGCGCTGCCCCTGGAAGAGCCGGTCATCACCCGCGAGATCATGCTGCTGAAATCCCGCGACCGCATGCCCACCCCTGCCGCACAGTCCTTCATCGAGCACCTGACCCGCGCCCTCAGACGGCTGGCGGCGGGATAAGGGGCTGGCCTCAGCCCCTTCCCTTCAGCTCGCCTCCTTCAGCCGGAACCGCTGAATTTTGCCAGTCTGTGTCTTTGGCAGAGCGTCCGTGAAGAGGATGCGGCGCGGGTATTTGTAGGGCGCGATGGTTGCCTTCACATGGTCCTGCAGGCGCTTGATGGTGGCAGCATCCGGCTCGACACCGGCGCTCAGCACCACATGGGCTTCCACGATCTGCCCGCGCTCCTCGTCCGGTGCGCCGATGACGGCGCATTCCAGCACGTCGGGATGGGCCAGAAGCGCGGCTTCCACATCCGGCCCTGCGATGTTGTAACCGGCGGAAATGATCATGTCGTCGTTGCGGGCGGCAAAGTGGAAGTAGCCCTGCTCGTCCTGCCAGAAGGCGTCCCCGGTGATGTTCCAGCCCTCGTGCACATAGCCGGTCTGGCGGCTGTCGGAGAGATAGCGGCAGCCGGTCGGCCCGCGCACGGCCAGACGCCCGACCTCGCCGCGCGGCATCTCGCGGCCCAGATCATCAACGATCCGCGCCTCGTAGCCGGTGACGGGACGGCCCGTGCAGGCCGGATGGCTGTCGCCGAAGCGGTTGGAAATGAAGATATGCAGCATTTCCGTGGCACCGATGCCGTCCAGCATCGGCTTGCCGGTCTTGGCCATCCACTCCTCGTAGACCGGCGCAGGTAGCGTTTCGCCCGCCGAGACGGCGGCACGCAGGCTGGACAGGTCCGCGCCCTCGTCCATGGCCTTCAGCATCACGCGGTAGGCCGTGGGGGCAGTGAAGCAGACCGTGGCACGGTATTTCTGGATGATCTCGATGAGGTTCGGCGGCGAAGCGGTTTCAAGCAGCGCAGCCGCCGCCCCAAAGCGCAGCGGGAACACGGCAAGGCCGCCAAGGCCGAAGGTGAAGGCGAGCGGCGGCGAGCCTACGAACACGTCGTCCGGCGTCACGCCCAGAACCTCGCGGGCATAGCCGTCCGCGATGATCAGGATATCGCGGTGGAAGTGCATGGTTGCCTTGGGATCACCGGTGGTGCCCGAGGTGAAGCCCAGCAGCGCCACGTCATCGCGGCCCGTCTTCACGGCTTCAAAGCGCACCGGCTTGCCCAACGCGGCCCGGTCCAGTTCCGCATCATGATTGGCGGTGCCGTCGAAACCGATCACGGTCTTCAGGTAGGCGGAGTCCTTGGCGCAGGCGACCATCTCGTCCATCAGCCGCGTGTCGCACAGGGCCACCGTGATCCCGGCCTTGTCGACGATCTTGGCCAGTTCCCCTGCACGCAGCATCGGCATGGTGTTGACCACCACGGCACCGGCCTTGGTCGCCGCCAGCCAGCAGGCCACCATGGCCGGGTTGTTGGCCGAGCGGATCAGCACCCGGTTGCCGGGCTTCACGCCATAATCCTCGACCAGCGCATGGGCGATGCGGCTCGTCCAGTCGGCCAGTTCCTTGTAGGTGCGCTGGCGGCCGTTGCCGATCAGCGCCACATGGTCTCCGAAGCCCTTTTCCACCATGCGGTCGGTCAGCTCGACGCCCGCGTTGAGGTAGTCCGGGTAGTCGAAGCCCTCAAGCTTCAGCTCCGGCCACAGCTCTACGGGCGGCAGGTTGTCCCGGGTGAATGTATCCACATGGGCACTCGGACCCAGTTTCAGCGCAGCTGTCATCATCAATCCCCTGGATGGTTGCCCGCTGTCGCGGACCTGCGGCTCTTCCATTTTGCGGAAGCGGGTTTTCCCTTGAGCCGCCTTGTCTTGTTCCTGAGCGTCGTCTTCCCGAATGTCACGATCCGCACAGGCGGATTACTCCGGCACCACGGCAGTTGCCTCGATCTCCACCAGCGCCTCGTCTTCCACGAGGCCGGCCACCTGCACCAGCGCCATGGCCGGGAAGTGCTTGCCGAGCACCTTGCGGTAGACGGCGCCCACATCGCGCAGGCTGGCGAGATAAAGCTGCTTGTCGGTGACGTACCAGGTCATCCGCACCAGATGCTCCGGCCCGGCCCCGCCCTCGCGCAGCACCTCGACGATGTTCTTCAGCGTCTGTTCCACCTGTCCGGTGAAATCCTTCGCCTCGAACTCCTGCTGGCCGTTCCAGCCGATGAGGCCGCCAAGGAAAAGCATGCGGCCGCTGGCGGCAACGCCGTTGGAATAGCCCTTGGCGGGTTTCCAGTTGCGCGGGTTCAGAAACGCGTGCGGGCTTTCGGCGGTGGAGGCATCTGCCGTTGTCTGTGTCATGTGGCCTTCCCGTCTTCCTGCGGGGCCATCCGCCCCGCTGATTGCATTCAAATTCCGGTTCGCTCAGCGCGCCTCGCCCAGCGCGGCGCGGGCGATGACGATCTTCTGCACGTCGCTGGCGCCCTCGTAGATGCGCAGGGCGCGGATCTCGCGGTAAAGGCTTTCCACGGCAAAGCCCTTGCGAACGCCATCGCCGCCATGCAGTTGCAGGGCCGTGTCGATGACGCGCTGGGCCGCTTCCGTTGCATGCAGCTTGGCCATCGCCGCCTCGCGGCTGACGCGGGCCGCGCCCATGTCCTTGGTCCAGGCAGCGCGGTAGATCAGCAGCGCCGAAGCATCCACCTCCAGCGCCATATCGGCGATATGCCCTTGCACCATCTGCAGCTCGGACAGCGGCGCACCGAAGAGCTGGCGCTGGCGCACGCGGGCCAGCGCCTCGTCGAGCGCGCGGCGGGCAAAGCCCAGCGCCGCTGCGCCGACGGTGGAGCGGAACACGTCCAGCACCGACATGGCGATCTTGAAGCCGTCGCCACGCTTGCCGATCAGCGCCGTCTCCGGCAGGCGGATGTTGTTGAAACGCAGATGCGCCAGCGGATGGGGTGCCATCACCTCGATACGCTCGACGATCTCCAGCCCCGGCGTGTCCGCAGGCAGCAGGAAGGCGGAAAGCCCCTTGGCCCCCGGCGCCTCGCCGGTGCGGGCAAACACCACATAAAGGTTAGCAATGCCGCCGTTGGAAATGTAGGTCTTCTCACCGGTCAGGATAAAGCCGCCCGGCACAGCCTCTGCCGCTGCGGTGCTGTTGGCCACATCCGAACCGGAGCCCGGCTCCGTCAGGGCAAAGGCGCTGATCGCGGTGCCGGAACGGGTGCGCTCCAGCCATATGCGCTGCTCCGCCGTGCCGAACAGGGAGACGGCGCCCATGCCCAGCCCCTGCATGGCAAAGGCAAAATCGGCAAGACCATCATGCCGGGCCAGCGTTTCACGGATGAGGCAGAGGCTGCGCACATCCAGCGTCTCGCCCTCGCCTGCCCCCGAGTGGCGCAGCCAGCCGGCCTGCCCCAGATCCCGCACCAGCGTGCGGCAGGCCTCGTCCGTGTCGGCATGGTCCACATGCAGATGTGCGGCGCACCAGGCATCCAGCGCCTCGGCCAGCTCACGGTGGCGGGCCTCGAAGAAGGGCCAGGAGAGGAAAGAGCGGTCTGCCATTTCAGTTGCCCTCGAAAACCGGCTTCTGCTTGGCGACGAAGGCATGATAGGCGCGGGCAAAATCCTGCGTCTGCATGCAGATCGCCTGCGCCTGCGCTTCCGCCTCGATGGCCTGCTCCAGCCCCATGTTCCATTCCTGGTTCAGCTGGGTCTTGGTGATGCCATGGGCAAACACAGGCCCGGAGGCGAGCCTTGCGGCCAGCGCCATGGCCTCGTCTTCCAGCTTGTCCGCCTCATGCAAGGCATTGAAGAAGCCCCAGCGCTCGCCCTCGGCGGCGCTCATGGTGCGGCCCGTGTAGAGCAGTTCCGCCGCCCGGCCCTGTCCGATGATGCGCGGCAGCATGGCGCAGGCGCCCATGTCGCAGCCCGCAAGGCCAACGCGGGTGAAAAGGAAGGCGGTCTTTGCCTCCGGTGTTGCCAGCCGCAGGTCGCTGGCCATGGCAATGATCGCCCCGGCTCCGACGCAGACGCCATCCACCGCCGCGATGATGGGTTTGCCGCAGCCGATCATCGCTTTCACCAGATCACCGGTCATGCGGGTGAAGGCAAGCAGGCCCTTCATGTCGAGCCCAACCAGCGGGCCGATGATGTCATGCACATCCCCGCCGGAACAAAAGTTGCCGCCATTGGAGGTAAAGACCACCACATCCACGTCATCGGCATAGACGAGGGCGCGGAAAGTGTCGCGCAGCTCGGCATAGCTGTCGAAGGTCAGCGGGTTCTTGCGGTCGGGACGGTTGAGGCTGACGCGCGCGATGCGGTCCTTCACCTGCCAGAGAAAGTGCCGGGGCTTCAGATCAGCCAGAGCGGTCATTGCGCGTCCTTCCCGAGTTTCTTCAATATGTCCTTGAGCGCGTCCAGATCCGCGTCCGTCAGCCTGGCGAAGAGCTGATCCACCTCCCGCTCGTGATCGGCGGCCAGCTTTTCGAACTGCGCCAGCCCCTCGTCCGTCAGCGACACATGCACCGTGCGCCGGTCCGCCTCGAAGGGCACACGGCGGACGAGGCCGTCCTTCTCCAGCCGGTCCACCACCGTGGTGGCATTGCCGTTGGAGACAAGAAGCAGGCGCGACAGTTCGCTCATGCTCAGCGGCACGCGGCGGCGGTAGAGCGCGGCCATCACGTCGAAGCGCGGCAGCGTCGTGTCATGCTCCACCCGCAGGAACTCGCGCAGATGCGCTTCCGCCATGCGGGTAACGCCGAGAATGCGGATCCAGGTCTTCAGCCGGCGCTTGGAGAGCGGCACGGAAGCTGCTTCCGTTTCCTGCACGGCTGTTCCCTTCTCTGCGCTCATACCTCGCCTCCCGAAATGGCCATCGCCTGCCCGTTCACCCCGTCAGATCCGGCAGCGCACAGATAAAGGGCCATGGCCGTCACCTCCTGCGGGGTGATGAGGCGCTTCTGCGGATTGGTGTCCGCAAGGGCGGCCATGGCGTCATCCCGGCTCTTGCCGGTCTTGGCCATGATGTTCTGAACGGAGCGTTCCGTCATCTCCGTATCGAGGAAGCCGGGGCAAATGGCGTTGACCGTCACCGGACGGCGGGCCACCTCCAGCGCCAGCGCCTTCACAAGGCCGACAACCCCGTGCTTGGCCGCCACATAGGGCGCCACATAGGGATAGCCCTTCAGACCTGCGGTGGACGCAATGGCGATGAGCCGCCCCCAGCCATCCATACGCGCAAGCCCCTCGCGGAAGGTGAGGAACACGCCGGTCAGGTTCACAGCCAGCATCGCATTCCACTGGTCCAGCGACGTGCGGCCAAAGGGGGCGCTTTCGGCAGCGCCTGCATTGGCAATCACCACATCCACCGGGCCTGCAGCCTCGAACAGCGCCTTAACGGAAACCTCGTCCGTCACGTCCGCCGTCAGCGCCCGCACGCCCGGCAGGGAAGCCGCCACCGCCTGCAGCGGCTCCGCCCTGCGGCCGGTGATGATGACCTGCGCTCCGGCAGCATGGAAGCCGCGGGCAAGATCTGCCCCCGCCCCCGTACCGCCGCCCGTGATGAGAACGCGCCGTCCTGCCACCGTCATGCCCGGATCACCTCTCCCGCAACCTTGGCGCCGTCCACCTTGGCTTTTGCCTGCCCGGCAAGGCGAAGGGCCTGATCACGCCCGGCAAGATACGGCAGCGGCCAGCTGGCCTTGCGGTCGCCCTGCTCCACCGCCGCATGCAGCGTCCAGTAGGGATCGGACAGATGCGGACGGGCAAGGCAGACCAGATCGGCACGGCCTGCCATCAGGATCGAATTCACCTGATCTGCCTCTGTGATGTTGCCCACCGCCATGGTCGCCAGACCCGCCTCGTTGCGGATGCGGTCGGAGAACGGGGTCTGGAACATGCGGCCATAGATGGGGCGTGCGTCCGTCGTCGTCTGACCGGCGGAGACGTCGATGATGTCGGCACCCGCCTCAGAGAAGGCCCGGGCGATCTCAACCGCCTCGTCCGGGGTCACGCCAGCCTCACCCACCCAGTCATTGGCCGAGATGCGCACCGACATGGGCTTATGCTCCGGCCAGACGGCACGCATGGCGCGGAAGACTTCCAGCGGATAGCGCAGACGGTTTTCAAGGCTGCCGCCATATTCATCGTCCCGAACGTTCGACACCGGCGAGATGAAGGACGACAGGAGATAGCCGTGGGCGGCATGCAGCTCGATCATGTCGAACCCGGCTCGCTCTGCCATCTTCGCCGCCTCGACGAACTGGCCGAGCACCAGATCCATATCGGCCCGGTCCATTGCCTTCGGCACCGCATTGCCCTTGGACCAGGCAATGGCGGAAGCAGAGAGCAGCGGCCAGTTGCCGTCCGGCAGCGGCGCATCCATGCCCTCCCAGCCAACCTGCGTCGAGCCCTTGCGGCCCGAATGGCCGATCTGGCAGCAAATCTTCGCTGCCGTCTCCGCATGGACGAAATCCGTCAGCCGCTTCCAGCCCGCCTCATGCTCCGGCGCATAGAGGCCGGGGCAGCCGGGGGTGATGCGCCCGTCCGCCGACACGCAGGTCATTTCGGTGAAGACGAGCCCTGCCCCGCCCTTGGCCCGCTCGGCATAGTGGATCAGATGCCAGTCGCCCGGCACCCCGTCCACCGCCTTGTACTGGGCCATGGGCGAAACGACGATGCGGTTTTCCAGCCGCATGCCGCGCAGCGTGAAGGGAGCAAACATCGGCGTGCGGCCCGGCTGGCCGCCGGCCTGCTTCTGGAACCAGTCCTCCGCCGAGCGCAGCCATTCGGGATCGCGCAGGCGCAGGTTTTCGTGGGAAATGCGCTGGGAGCGGGTGAGCAGCGAATAGTTGAACTGCACCGGATCAAGGTCCAGATAGCGCTCCACCTGCTCGAACCATTCCAGCGAATTGCGGGCGGCAGACTGCAGGCGCAGCACCTCGATGCGGCGCTCTTCCTGATAACGCTCGAAGGCCGCTTCCATACTGGCTTCGCTATGGAGATACGTCGCCAGCGCGATGGCACTGTCAAAGGCCAGCCGGGTGCCGGAGCCGATGGAGAAATGCCCCGTCGCCGCCGCATCGCCCATCAGCACCACATTGCCGTTGTACCACTTCTCGCAGATCACCCGCGGGAAGTTCATCCAGACGGCAGAGCCGCGCAGGTGCGCCGCGTTGGACATGAGCTTGTGGCCACCGAGATGCGCGGCAAACACCTTCTCGCAAGTCTCGATGGTCTCTTCCTTGGACATGTGCTCGAAGCCGAAGCGGTCCCAGGTCTCCTGCGTGCATTCGACGATCACCGTCGCCGTGTCGGCATCGAACTGATAGGCATGCACCCACATCCAGCCGTGTTCGGTCTTCTCGAAGATGAAGGTGAAGGCATCATCGAACTTCTGGTGCGTGCCGAGCCAGATGAACTTGCACAGGCGCAGGTCCACATCGGGCTTGAACACATCCGCATATTCACGCCGCACCAGCGAGTTGATGCCGTCGCTGGCGACCACGAGGTCATAATCCTTGCGGTATTCCTCAGCGGTCTTGAACTCCTGCTGGAACTCCAGCTTGATGCCCAATTCCCGCGCCCGCGCCTGCAGGATGATCAGCAGCTTCTTGCGGCCGATGCCGGCAAAGCCGTGGCCGCCGGAAACGGTGCGCACGCCATCGTGCACGACCGCAATGTCGTCCCAGTAGGAGAAGTTGGCCCGGATCTCTTCGGTGCTCTTGGGGTCATTGCGGGCCATGTTGCCCAGCGCATCATCCGACAACACCACGCCCCAGCCGAACGTATCGTTGGCCTTGTTGCGCTCCAGCACCGTGATGTCATGGGCCGCATCACGCAGCTTCATCGAGATTGCAAAATAGAGCCCCGCAGGCCCGCCTCCCAGGCACAGGATCTTCATCGCCGCAGTCCCTTCCGTTTGTCTTGTTGAGCATGAGCCTGCCACCAGCCGGAAATTATTTCAAGCTTGAAATATCGCCCTGCGAAACGAAACTTCAGGGGCGGACTGAACAGGCCGATATGCCGATCCGGGAGCCGTTTCAGCATGAAGTCTTGCCATTTGGCATTAAATATCTTATTTTATGCCAAAAGGAGCTGACCATGCTGCAGGAAATCCCCCGCACCCGCGCTGTGCCGGACGTGCCGCAGATCACCGCCGAAGAAGCGGCGGCGATGGCGCGGGCGGTGATCCGGCTGTTCGAACGCTGGCAGCTTTCCGATGCGCAGGCGCGGGAGATTCTCGGCGGCCTCCCGGCCCGCACCCATGCGCGCTGGAAGGCGGGTGAGCCGGGGCGCATCGACCGCGACCTTGCCACCCGCCTCTCCCTGCTGATGGGCATCCACAAGGGCCTGCGTTATCTCTTCACCGAAGCGGAACGCGGTTACGCCTGGGTGCGCAAGCCCAACCCGGTGTTTGGCGGGCGCACGCCGGTCGAGGTGATGGCGCAGGGCGACATATTCTCGCTGGCCCGCGTGCGCGCCTATCTCGACGCGGAGCGCGGCGGTTTCTGATGAGCGCCCTGGCCCTTACGCGGGTGGAGTGGCAGAGCGCCTTCCGCCTCATCCGCTCCATCCATCCGCCGGTTGATCTGTTCGAGGACATTGCCGACCCGCAGGACTGGGAGGCGCTTGCCTCGGCCGAATCGAAAACCAATCCGCGTATCTGGGAGCATCTCGGGCAACTGGATCTGGTGCCGCCGCACCGGCGGGTGAGCGGCCCCGGCGCCAGCTATCTGATGGCACCTTTCGTCCATGTCAGCACAGACCGGCCGGGCCGCTTCACCGATGGCACCTATGGCGTCTACAGCGCGGGCAATGCAGAGGAAGTGGCGATCCGGGAAGTCGCCCATCATCACGGCCGCACCATGCGGGCCACGCAGGAAGCGCCGGGCTGGACCTCCCAGTTCCGCATGCTCACCTGCCGCCTTGATCTTGACCTGCATGATGCAAGACCGGACGTCCGCTATCACCACCCGGATGACTATGCCCCCTCGCAGGCGCTGGGCCGGGATCTGAGAGCCTCAGGTGCCAACGGTATCCTCTACCGAAGTGTCCGCTGCGAAGGCGGAGAATGTGCCGCCATCTTCTGGCCGGACCTCATCCCCGTTCCCCTGCAAGCCGATCACTTCGACTTCCACTGGAACGGCACCACCGCCGACAAGGTGCGCAACTGCCGGACGGGAGCGATTTTCGGGCTGTGAAAGATAAAAAGAGCCGCCCCCGTAAGGCACACAAATAATTCAAGCTTGAAGCGACTGGTCTATTTTGCAACAGGGGCAAGGCAAGTGGCGCAGGGGCGGTTTTTACGCCCTTTCCCCGGTTGCTTGCCGCCTGTGGCTGCGCTAGGCAAACAGGCATGAACACGCAGATGATCCGCATGGGCTGGTGGTGGCAGGACGCTTGATTGGCGGCCTTGCGATTTCTCATGTTCTGACGTGATCGAAGTTGACCCAAAGGCCGCCGCGGCAAGACCCGCAGGCGGCCTTTGGTCTGTCTGGGGTCTGGCCGGGGGAAGGCCTGGACCTGAACTGGAGGATGGACGAATGCCGGTACCGGCTGAGCAGACTTTCAAGACCAAGGGCGGCATTGCCGTCACGCGCGGCGCACGCCCGGCCGACTATGCGGAAGGCACCTCCCGCTGGATCGACCGGCTGGACGCGGAGCGCGGCGCGGTCCTCTCCTCCTCCTATGAATATCCGGGCCGCTACACCCGCTGGGACATGGCGCTGGTCAATCCGCCGCTGGTGCTGGAATCGGCCGGGCGCAACGTGGAAATCCGCGCCCTCAACGCCCGTGGCCTCGTTCTGCTGCCGGCCATTGCCGGGGTGCTGGCGAGCCATCCGGACGTGGAGGACTTCGCTGCCAGTGAGGGCCGCATGACCCTGACGGTGCGCAAGCCCGCCGCCCCCTTCCGCGAGGAAGACCGCTCGCGTCAGGCCTCCACCTTCTCCGTGGTGCGGACCATCAAGGAACTCTTCGCCTGCGATGACGATCAGCTCGGCCTTTACGGTGCCTTCGGCTATGATCTGGCCTTCCAGTTCGAGCCGATCGAGCTGAAGCTGAAGCGCCCCGAGGACCAGCGCGATCTGGTGTTGTTCCTGCCCGACGAAATCCTCATCGTCGACCACCATGGCCGCCGCGCCTATGTGCTGGAATATGACTTCGAGGTGGATGGCAAGCGCACCCACGGCCTGCCGCGTGATGGGGAGAAGCAGGCCTACCGGCCGGCCAATGAAGATCCGGGCCGGGGCGACCATGAACCGGGCGAATATGCGAAGATCGTGGACCGGGCCAAGGCGTATTTCCGCCGGGGCGACCTTTTCGAAACCGTGCCGGGCCAGACCTTCTACGAGCCCTGCGCCAATCCGCCTTCGGCCGTCTCCCGCCGCCTGCAGCAGATCAACCCCTCGCCCTATTCCTTCTTCATCAACCTCGGCAATGCGGAATATCTCGTCGGCGCCTCGCCGGAGATGTATGTGCGCGTCACCGGCGGGCGGCGGGTGGAAACCTGCCCCATCTCCGGCACCATCCGGCGCGGCAAGAATGCCATCGAGGATGAGGCGCAGATCCGCAAGCTGCTGAATTCCGCCAAGGACGAAGCCGAGTTGACCATGTGCTCGGACGTGGACCGCAACGACAAGAGCCGCGTCTGCGTGCCCGGCTCGGTCAAGGTCATCGGCCGCCGCCAGATCGAGATGTATTCCCGCCTGATCCACACGGTGGATCATATCGAGGGCATCCTGCGCGAGGACATGGACGCGCTCGACGCCTTCCTTTCCCACGCCTGGGCCGTCACCGTGACCGGTGCGCCGAAGCGCTGGGCGATGGAGTTCATCGAGAACAACGAGAAGAGCTCCCGCGCCTGGTATGGCGGGGCCATCGGTGCGGTGCTGTTCAACGGCGACATGAACACCGGCCTCACCCTGCGCACCGTGCGCATCAAGGACGGCGTTGCCCAGATCCGCGCCGGTGCCACGCTGCTCTATGACAGCATTCCGGAAGACGAAGAGGCCGAGACCGAGCTGAAGGCCGAAGCCATGCGCGCCGCCGTGCGCGAGGCGGGGCTGGCCGTGAAGGCCACGGAAACCGTGCGCGAGAAGAAGCCCGGTGCGGGCCTCAAGATCCTGCTGGTGGACCATGAGGACAGTTTCGTCCATACGCTGGCCAACTACTTCCGCCAGACAGGGGCCGATGTGGTCACCTACCGCACGCCCGTTGCCGACCACGTGTTCCATGACGTGAACCCGGATCTGGTGGTGCTCTCCCCCGGTCCCGGCAGCCCGAAGGACTTCGACTGCGCCGCCACCATCGGCCGTGCCCGCGCGCGCGGACTGCCGCTGTTCGGCGTCTGCCTCGGCCTTCAGGCTCTGGCCGAAGGGCTGGGCGGCGAACTTGGCCAGCTCGACGTGCCGATGCACGGCAAACCCTCGCCCATCAGCCTCACCGGCAATTCGGTTCTGTTTGAAGGCTTAAGCTCGCCGGTCACGGTCGGCCGCTACCACTCGCTGTTTGCGAAAAAGGACAAGCTGCCCGCAGACTTCCGCATCACGGCGGAGACGGAAGACGGGGTCATCATGGCCATCGAACACACCAGCGAGCCGATCGCCGCCGTCCAGTTCCACCCGGAAAGCATCATGTCCCTCGACCAGGACGCCGGCCACCGCATCATCGAGAACGTGGTGACCCGCCTGGTGAAGACGCGGCGGGCGTAAAGTGCGATCCCCCGGTGCAGAACCTGTGCCGGGGGATATTCCAAGGCTTGGCTCCAAGCTCCTCAAACACCAGCCTTCTTCAGCACCTTGCGGAATTTTGCCGCCACCTTGCCGAAGCCCTCATCCGTGCCGTGGATCTCATCGATCCAGTCCGTTACATCCGGCATGGCGCCCCGGCAGTCGACAAGCCAGACCCCTGTCTGCTTGGGGTCACCCGCCACACGCTCCAGCATGTCGTAGAGCGCATCCACCAGAAACTTGATGATGTTGCGCCTCAGGGCATCGTCCACGATGCCGCGCGCATCCAGCGGTTCGCCAAGCCATTCATCCCGCTTTGCATGCTTTGGCTTGCGCGGGTCCTTTTTCTGCTTCAGTTCCGGATAGGCATGGTCATAGCCGTGAATGAAGACCGGCAGCGTCTTGAACTCCGTATACTGGCGGATGTTGGTGATCACATCCCGGTAGGCTCTTTCAAGGAAGGCCAGCTTTTCGCCAAGCACCGCCATGTTGATGTGCCCGGGCACATCTTTCGCGTTGCTGTTGAACGGCTTCAGAATGTCATGCAGCGCCGCCTTCCCCGTCGCCGGATCCTCGCCGATAATGTCATTTCCCGCGGCAGAAAACAGGAAGCCCTTCACGTTGTCCTTGTATTGCCAGAGAGCGGCCAGATATTCGTTCCCGCCCTTGCCCGCGGGACCATAGACCATGTTTTCCGCAGTATCTCCGGCGGCGGCAACGGAATAGATCAGGTAATCCTTGCCCAGATGATCGACGACATCCTTCACAAGCAAGGGAAACTGGTGCCAGCTATCTCCCTCTTCAACGAGAACGGGCAGCTTTTCACCCGAGTTGAACCGGTTGCGGAACCGGACCCAGCGCCGCCAGCGCTCCAGGTTGTTGCCGATGCCAAGGGCACTTTCCAACTCTGCCTGTTCAGGCTGTATATCGACCTTTTTCGGGTCCGGAATAATGGCGAAATCCAGACCGTGATGCCGTGCCCGAACCTTGGCAACAGCCAGAATTTCCTCATCCGTAGACTCCGGATCAAGAAGAATGTCCAGATACTCAGCGTAGCTGATTTTCTCTGGCATGACCTGCCCCCTTTTCTTATTCCCCTACGTTAACTATACCTTAAATTGCATACCGGTCAACGCACCAGTTGATATAGGGGAGCGTCATGCGGGAAGAAGGCACCATCACACTTTCTGAACTGGGGGATGAGCTTGCAGAAGCAGCTGCAGGGCGCGTCCAGAAGAACCTGCGCAACCTGCGCAGAGCGCTCAAATATGCAAGCCAGGGCCTTGTCTCGCCGACAGAAACGAAGGCGCGTATTGAACGCTATCTGCAAGGACAAAGCCGCCCGCCAGAGCGCCAGCGAGCCCTGATTGAAGGGCATGACGATCTGGGCAAGGAAGCGCTGATCGGCACCAGCGACCTGTTGTCGGTCGAGTTTCTGGAGGCCGGACAACTTGCCGCCAGAGCCGTTGCCTGCATTCAGATCGCAGGCGGAGCCATCAGCGGGACGGGCTTCCTGGCCGGGCCCGGCCTGCTGCTCACCAATCAGCATGTTCTGGAAACACCGACCATGGCCGCTGCGGCGACGGCAGTATTTGGCCATGAGGAGCAAAAATTCGGCATTCCCTCAGCGACCAGCGAATATGCGCTTGATCCAGGCACGTTCTGGCTTGCCAACAGAGAGCATGACTTTGCGCTCGTGGCCGTTGCTCCGGTCGGCGACACCGGCGTTCCCTTGACGGACTTTGGCTGGCATCCTCTGCTGGACGAAGGCAAGATCCTTGAGGGCCATCCGGTCAGCGTGATCCAGCATCCGCAGGGACGGCCGAAATGCATCGCCCTGCACAACAGCTATTTCCTGCTGCTGGGAAAGACGGACGATGAGGATCGGTTCTGCTGGTATACAGCTGATACTGAAAGAGGAAGCTCCGGCGCGCCTGTCTTCAGCCGCGACTGGCAAGTCGTAGCGCTGCATCACAAGGCCGTGCCGAAGACCAATGAGGATGGGGAGATCCTCGACCGTCTGGGCAAGCCCATGCCGCGTGCTGAATACGAGCGCTATCCCGACCGGGCAGACCATGTTGCCAACGAGGGCATCCGGGCATCCCGCCTCCGGCGGTTCATCGCCAGTGCCCCGCTGGAGGTTTCCGCACACGCGGCCCTGCGGGATCAACTCGTCGCCCACTGGGACAGTCCACAAGCCCGCTCCTTACGGGCGCGTTTTCCAGCGCTCTGAACCGTTCCGGATGCCCGTCAGCACTGGATCTGGAGCAGCCAGCTCCTCACCGCCGCCAGGTCTTCACCGCCGCCAGGTCTTCACCGCTGACAGCATCAGGCTGGTTTCGGTGGCGGAGACGCCTTCGATGAGGCGGATGCGGTGGAGGGCGGCGTCGAAGGAGGCGAGATCCGGGGTGGCGAGCTCGATCACCAGATCCCAGCGGCCATTGGTGGTGTGGATCGAGCGGGCTTCCGGCATGCCGCTGAGGCGGCGGATCACCGCATCGGCCCGCTTGCCCTCGATGGCCAGCATCATCATGGCGCGGATCGGCAGGTCCTGCCCCTCGTTGCGCAGAACGGCGGTGAAGCCCTGAATCTCGCCGCTTTCCACCAGCCGCGACAGGCGCGCCCGCACGGTGGCGCGGGAGAGTTTCAGGTCCAGCGCCAGATCCGAGATCGAGCGGCGGCCATCCGCCCTGAGGGCTGCGATCAGCGCCAAGTCTGTATCGTCCAGCATGCGGCATCCTTCCAGTTTGGGAAGTTCAGCTTATCACTCTGGATAGCCTGCTGCCCAGAGTGCACAATTTTTTGTCTTCAGACTGCCATCTGATGGCTGCACTCTGGAAGAGATGCAGATCCGCAGTGAAGGAGGCCGAGGGATGACGCAGATTGCGCTTGTGGGAGCACCGGTGGAAGCAGGCGCAGGGCGCAGGGGCTGTCTGATGGGACCGGCCGCCTATCGCACCGCGGGCCTTCAGGAGGAGCTGGAAGCGCTCGGCCTTGTTGTGGAGGACCACGGCGACGTTGCGCCGGATCAGGCGCTCGACGTTCCGGACACGGACCCGAAGCTGAAGAACCTGCGCGCCGTTGCCGGCTGGACGCGGGCGCTTTACCGCAAGGCCCGGTCTTTGGCGGCGGGGCCGCAGATGCCCATCTACATGGGCGGCGACCATGCGCTGGCTCTTGGCACCCTCGCCGGGCACGCAGCCCATGCGGCCGGTGCCGGGAGGCCGCAATTCGTGCTGTGGCTCGACGCCCATTCCGACATCAACACCTTCGAAAGCACGGTCAGCGGCAATCTGCACGGCACGCCGGTTGCCTTTGCCTGCGGCCTGCCGGGCTTTGACGTGCTGCTGGGTGAGAAGCTGAACACGCCTATATCGCCGGGCAACCTCTGCCTGCTCGGTCTGCGCTCGGTCGATCCGCCGGAACGGGCGCTGATCCGGGAATTCGGCATCACCGCCCATGACATGCGGGCCATTGACGAGAACGGCATCGCCCGCCTGCTGGAGCCGTTTCTGGAGCGCTGCGCCCGCGCCAACGGCTTCCTGCATGTGAGCCTTGATGTGGATTTCATCGACCCGGACATTGCCCCGGCGGTCGGCACCACCGTGCCGGGCGGCGTCACCTTCCGCGAGGCGCATCTGGTGATGGAGATGCTGCATGACAGCGGCCTCGTCACCTCGCTGGATCTGGTGGAACTGAACCCCTTTCTCGATGACCGGGGCCGCACCGCCCGGCTGATGGTGGACCTGACCGCGAGCCTCTTCGGACGGCGCGTCATGGACCGCCCGACCCGCAGCTACTGAACGGGAGCCAGAAAATGACCACCACCGCCAGCCATCCGGCACAGAATGCCCCCTCGCCTCTCGCACTGGTACCCTTCGTCAGCGTCGGCAACATGATGCGCATTCTGAATGCGGTGGGCGTCGAAGCCTTCATCGAAGGGCTTGCGGCTGTGATCGAGGAGGATTTCCGACGCTGGCCGCTGTTCGACAAGACGCCGCGCGTCGCCTCCCATTCGAGGGAAGGCGTCATCGAACTGATGCCTGCGTCCGACGGCGTTGCCTATGGCTTCAAATATGTGAACGGACATCCGAAGAACACCCGCACCGGCCGCCAGACCGTAACCGCCTTTGGCGTGCTCGCAGAGGTGGAGACGGGCTATCCCGTGCTCCTGTCGGAGATGACGATCCTCACCGCCCTGCGCACCGCCGCCATGTCGGCGCTGGCGGCAAAATATCTGGCCCCGGCAGATGCGCGGTCCATGGCGATCATCGGCAATGGCGCGCAGTCGGAGTTTCAGGCGCTTGCCTTCCGCAAGCTTCTGGGTGTGGACCGCTTGCGGCTCTATGATATCGACCCGGCGGCCAGCCGCCGCTGCGCCCGCAATCTTGAAGGCTTCGGCTTCGACGTCACCGTCTGCTCCAGCGCCGAAGAAGCGGTTGAAGGTGTTGCCATCATCACCACGGTGACGGCAGACAAGCAGCGGGCGACCATCCTCACCGACAACATGGTGGCCAGCGGCCAGCACATCAACGCGGTGGGCGGCGACTGCCCCGGCAAGACGGAACTCCACCGGGATATCCTGCTGCGCTCGTCCATCTTTGTCGAATATACGCCCCAGACCCGCATCGAGGGCGAGATCCAGCAGCTTGCGGCAGATCATCCGGTCACAGAACTGTGGCAGGTGATTGCCGGAGACGCGCCGGGCCGCCGGTCGGCGCTGGAAACGACGCTGTTCGATTCCGTCGGCTTTGCGGTGGAGGATTTCTCTGCCCTGCGTTATCTGCGCGGGCTTTTGAAGGATCTGCCCTATTGCGAAATGCTCGATCTTCTGGCGGACCCGGATGATCCGCGGGATCTGTTCGGCATGGTCCTGCGCGCCAGTTCCTCTGGCTGACGGATCCAGCGCGGGAAATATCATGCAACGGGACAAGGGATGTCAGATCCGGTCAGCACTGAGTCGGATCAGCATCCGTATCAAGCCCGTTCCCACACCCTAAGCTCAACCTGGGCGCGATATTTTCCAGATAAAGTTTCAAATTCAAGAAACAAACTTCTCATGATGCGAAGGTCTTTTCGCTGTAGGCGATATAAACATTTATCACCCTTAGTAATACAATTCAAAAAACCTACATTTCCTTCTCTATCAAAGATTTTTACGTGACAAGAGTGCAGCCTATGACATACCAAAGTTGCGTATCAGAGACATAGCTGCTTACCAGTCCTGCAGGAACCGGCGGAAGCCCCCATGCAACGCAACGTGATTATTGAATTGATGAGCATGATCGCCGGCTTCTTCGGCGGCATCGTCATTTCTTACATTTTCGGCTGGGGCCTTCTGTTCGGCATGCTTGTGACGGTAAGCCTCGGCGTTTTTGGCGATTGGCTCTACGGCCGCAAGGCGCGGGGGCGCGAGGCGCGCAGCCGCCGGAACTGAGGGCCGGTGCCTTGAACTGGCCAAAAGAAAAAGCCGCCGGCAGAACCGGCGGCTTTGTCATTTGGTGGCCATGCAGCCAGCTTACTTGCGTGTCAGTTGGTCCACATCACGCACGGCGCCGCGGGCGGCGGAGGTGGTGAGGGCGGCATAGGCCTTGAGGGCTGCCGAAACCTTGCGGGTGCGCGGCTTTTCCGGCTTCCAGGCGTCAGCGCCTTTTGCTTCCATCTTCGCCCGGCGTTCGGCCAGCACTTCGTCGCTCACATCCACGCGGATGATGCGGTTCGGGATGTCGATGACGATCGGATCGCCATGCTCCACCAGACCGATCGCGCCGCCTTCCGCCGCTTCCGGGGACGCATGGCCGATGGACAAGCCCGAGGTGCCGCCGGAGAAACGGCCATCGGTGATGAGCGCGCAGGCCTTGCCGAGGCCCTTGGACTTCAGGTAGCTCGTCGGATAGAGCATTTCCTGCATGCCGGGGCCACCCTTCGGGCCTTCGTAACGGATGACCACCACATCGCCTGCCTTGACCTTGCCGGTGAGAATGTCGCTCACCGCCTGATCCTGGCTTTCGCAGATATAGGCCGGGCCGGAGAACTTCAGGATGCTCTCGTCCACGCCCGCCGTCTTCACGATGCAGCCATCCAGCGCGATGTTGCCGAAGAGCACGGCAAGGCCACCATCCTTCGAGAAGGCATGTTCGGCCGAGCGGATGACGCCGGTCTTGCGGTCGGTATCGACGCCTTCGCTGTAGCGGCGCGACTGGGAGAAAGCTTCCTGCGTCGGCACGCCGCCGGGGGCCGCGGAATAGAACGTATGCACCGCTTCGCTCGAGGTGCGCACCACGTCCCAGCGGTCCAGCGCATCCTTCATGCTGGCGGCATGAACCACCGGCAGCGAGGTGTCGATGAGGCCGGCACGGTCCAGTTCGCCCAGAATGCCCATGATGCCGCCAGCGCGATGCACGTCTTCCATGTGCACATCCGGCACGGAAGGCGCGACCTTGCAGAGCACCGGCACGCGGCGCGACAGCCGGTCGATATCGGTCATGGTGAAATTCACGTCGCCCTCATAGGCGGCGGCAAGAAGATGCAGAACCGTGTTGGTGGACCCGCCCATGGCGATGTCCAGCGTCATGGCATTCTCGAAGGCCTTGAACGAGGCGATGCTGCGCGGCAGCACGCTTTCGTCGTCCTGCTCGTAGTAGCGGCGGGCGAGATCGACGATCAGGTGGCCTGCTTCCACGAACAGGCGCTTGCGGTCGGCGTGGGTGGCCAGCGTCGAGCCATTGCCCGGCAGCGCGAGGCCCAGCGCCTCGGTGAGGCAGTTCATCGAGTTGGCGGTGAACATGCCCGAGCAGGAGCCGCAGGTGGGGCATGCGGAGCGCTCGATCACCTTCACGTCCTCTTCGGACACGCGGTCATCGGCTGCTGCCACCATGGCGTCCACCAGATCCAGCGCCTTGGTGGTGCCGTCGGCCAGCACCGCCTTGCCCGCTTCCATCGGGCCGCCGGAGACGAAGACCACCGGGATGTTGAGGCGCATGGCGGCCATCAGCATGCCCGGGGTGATCTTGTCGCAGTTGGAAATGCAGACCAGCGCATCGGCGCAATGGGCGTTGACCATATACTCGACCGCATCGGCGATGATCTCGCGCGAGGGCAGCGAATAGAGCATGCCGTCATGGCCCATGGCGATGCCGTCATCCACCGCGATGGTGTTGAATTCCTTGGCAACACCGCCTGCCTTCTCGACCTCGCGGGCGACAAGCTGGCCAAGGTCCTTCAGGTGCACATGGCCCGGAACGAACTGGGTGAAGGAGTTGGCAATGGCGATGATCGGCTTGCCGAAATCGCCGTCCTTCATGCCCGTGGCGCGCCACAGGCCGCGCGCGCCGGCCATGTTGCGGCCGTGGGTGGAGGTTCTGGAACGATAGGCGGGCATCTGGAACTCCCTGGGATTGTCCTATTGGCGGTCTCTTTGTCCGCCTCACGCTTGTTGCGTGCTTCAAATGTAGGGTTTGGCAGGTTTTTGGGGCGAGCGAAAGGGCAGAAAACCCAAAAAGAGTACGCTGCGGTACGGCTCCGGTAAAAGTTCTGCTATAGTTAGCCATTGACCTCACAATCGGATCAGAATAGTTATCCATATGGCTAACCAACAGCAGCCACTCGACGCCCTGTTTCATGCCCTGTCGGATCCCACCCGGCGGGCAGTGCTTCAGCGTCTGGGCGCGGGAAGTGCCAGCGTCAAGGATCTTTCCGGACCCTTTTCGATGGCCCTGCCCTCGTTTCTCAAACACCTCGCTGTCCTCGAGGACAGCGGGCTGATTACAACGCATAAGTCGGGCAGGACCCGAACTTGTAACCTCAACAAGGCGGCTTTTGCGCCGGTGGACGACTGGCTTTCAAGCCAGAAGGCGATGTGGACGGCACGCACGGACCGGCTGGTGGCCTTTGTCGAGGCGGAAACTGCATCTGAGGAGGACTGACATGTTTGATCCCGCGCTTGACCTCGAAATTTCCCGCATCATCAAGGCGCCACCGGCCGCGATCTGGAACGCCTGGAAGGATCCGGCCGCGCTCGCCAAGTGGTGGGCACCGGAACCGGTCGTGACCGAGGTACACCAGCTCGACCTGCGGTCTGGCGGCGCCTTCGAGACGACGATGACCCTGCCGGACGGCACGAAGATGAACAATATCGGCTGCTTTCTCGATGTGATCGAGAACCGCCGGATTGTATCAACGGACGCCCTTCTGCCGGGCTACCGGCCGCGCAAGGAAGGTTTCATGACCGCGATCATCACGCTTCAGGAGGTCGATGGCGGCACGAACTATGTCGCACGTGTCCTGCATGGGAATCGCGAGGACAAGGACATCCACGAAAAGATGGGCTTCCACGATGGCTGGGGCACCGCCCTGACGCAGCTGGCACATTTCGTCGAAGGCCACTGACGGAAAACGGCCTCGCGGTTGGGGGTGGCCGCGAGGCCGTCCCGGCTGGCACACAGAGAGGACTGCACCAGCCGGAAAGCATGTTCAGGCTCAGGTTCAGGCTGGGGCTCAGGCAGTTGCACTATCCTCAAGGGCCGGATAGTCGGTGTAGCCCTTGGTGCCGCCGCCATAGAGCGTGTCGCGGTCCAGCTCGTTGAGCGGGGCGTCACGGCGCAGGCGCTCCACCAGATCCGGATTGGAAATGAAGGGGCGGCCGAAGGCGACCATGTCTGCGCGGCCGCTTTCCACCGCCTCGATGGCGCTCGCCCGGTCATAGCCGTTGTTGGCGATATAGATGCCGTTGAAGCGGGCGCGCAGGGCGCCGATGTCCTCGCCCGGCTTCAGCTCGCGGGTGCCGCCGGTCTGGCCTTCCACCATATGCAGATAGGCAAGACCGTAGCCGTTGAGAATGTCCACGGCGCGGGAGAAGGTCTCGACCGGGTTGTCATCATGAATGCCATTGGCATTGGAGAAGGGGCTGAGGCGCACGCCCACCCGGTCCGCGCCGATGGCATCCACCACCGCGTCCATGACTTCCTTGAGGAAACGGGTGCGGTTTTCCAGGCTGCCGCCATAGACATCCGTGCGGGTGTTGGAGCCGGTGCGCAGGAACTGGTCGATGAGATAGCCGTTAGCTGCGTGGATCTCGACGCCGTCAAACCCGGCGGCAATCGCGTTGCGGGAGGCCTTCACATAGTCGGCGACGATACCGGCGATTTCGGAGGTCTCCAGCGCACGCGGTTGCGGTGTATCGACAAAGCCGTTGCCGTCATAGACCTTGGACTGGGCGGCGATGGCGGAGGGGGCGACCGGTGCGGCGCCGCCCGGCTGCAGCACATTGTGCGAAATGCGGCCCACGTGCCAGAGCTGGATCACGATCTTGCCGCCCTTCGCATGAACGGCATCGGTCACCTTCTTCCAGCCTTCCACCTGCGCATCGGAATAGATGCCCGGCGTCCAGGCATAGCCCTTGCCCTGCGGGCTGATCTGCGAGGCTTCGGTGATGATCAGGCCGGCACTGGCACGCTGGGCGTAATACTCCACGTGGATGTCATAGGGCGTATCATCTTCGGCGCGGGCGCGGTTGCGGGTCAGTGGCGCCATCGCAATGCGGTTCGCCAGCTTCATGCGGCCAGCCTGAACGGGGGAGAAGAGCTTTGCTTCCGTCATGATGTCTTCCTTCTTCCGGGTTGCTTTCCGCCCTTTCTGGATCAATCAGTCCATAATTGGGCGGGATTTGAGATCTGGTTATCCGTGAGGGGGTCTAGGCGGGGACGGCTTGCGGCGGAGCCAGAAGCCGGGCAAGCCCTTCGTCCAGCGCCGAGGTGATATAGGCCTCGTCCAGGCCGGACTTGCGCAGGGTCAGCGTGCCGATGGCAAGCGCGGCCAGCGCCCTTGCCCGGGCCCGCAGGGGCTCCGGCCCGTTTTCATCCAGCGCCTCGGCGATAATCGCCTCGATCCGCTCCAGATGATGGCGGCCAAGCGCGGCCACCTCCTCGTTCTGGGGGGCAAGCTCGGTGATGCAATTGACCAGCAGGCAGCCATGCTTGCCGCCGGACGGGTCCGCCAGCGCCCGCAGCATGGCGGCCACCGCCTCTGCCCGGTGCGCATGCGGCGCATCGCCAATAGATTTCAGCGCCTCAAGCGCCGTTGCCGAATAGCGCCGCAGGGCGGCCAGCAGCACGTCCTGCTTGGAGCCAAAGGCGGCATAAAGTGACGAACGGCTGATGCCCATCGCCTGTGTCAGGTCGTCCAGCGACGTCGCCTCGAAGCCCTGACGGCGGAACAGCTCCAGCGCCGCACGCAGAACCTCACCCTCGTCATAGGAACGCGGGCGGCCCGGACCGGCAGTTGCACCGGCAGCAGAGAGGCGTGGTTCGGCAGTCTTTTTCGTCATGGCCTTGAATATGGACTGCTCAGTCCGTAATTCAAGGGGGACACGAACAGGCCACCCTGCCTGTCCACCCTTTGCACCGCAAACAGCACGGAGGCGCATATGCTGCCCTACAGCATGCTGGATCTTTCCCCCATTCCCGAAGGCTCGGACGCGCGTGATGCGCTGGCCAGCACGCTGGATCTTGCCCGCCATGCGGAAGACCTCGGCTTCACCCGCTACTGGCTGGCAGAGCACCACAACATGCCCGGCATCGCCAGCGCGGCCACGGCCATCGTCATCGGTCAGGTGGCCAATGCGACGAAGCGCATCCGCGTCGGTGCGGGTGGCATCATGCTGCCGAACCATGCTCCGCTGGTGGTGGCCGAGCAGTTCGGCACGCTGGCGACCTTCTTCCCCGGCCGCATCGATCTGGGTCTTGGCCGTGCACCCGGCACCGACATGGGCACCGCCCGCGCCCTGCGCCGCACGCTGCAGGCTTCGGATGACTTTCCGGCCGATGTAGAAGAGCTGATCGGCTACCTCTCCCCGGCCCAGCCCGGTGCGCAGGTGCGGGCCATCCCCGGCGAAGGCACGGAAGTGCCGGTCTGGATCCTTGGCTCCAGCCTTTATGGCGCGCAGCTGGCGGCCCATTTCGGGCTGCCCTATGCCTTTGCCTCGCATTTCGCGCCGCAGGCGCTGGATCAGGCGGTCACCATTTACCGCAGCCGCTTCCAGCCGTCCCGCCATCTTGCGCGCCCGCATTTCATGCTGGCGGTGAATGCCTTTGCCGGGGAAGACGACGCGGAAGGCATCTATCTGCGCTCTTCCATGCAGCAGGCCTTCGCCAACCTGCGCAGCGGCCGGCCCGGCCCCCTGCCCCGGCCTGTCGGGAACATCCACGCGGTGCTCGATCCGCAGATGCTGGCCATGGTGGAGATGGCGCTCTCCTGCAGCGTCACCGGCGGGCCGGAAACCATCCGCAGCCAGCTTGCCAGCCTGATCGAGCGCTACCAGCCGGACGAGATCATGTTCAACGGCAACATCCACGATCCCGCCGCCCGCAAGGCCTCCTTCACCCGCACGGTAGCCGCCCTGAAGGACGTGACGGGGGCGATGGCACCTCAGGTGGCCGGGTGAAAATCCGGCCATGGTGGGCGCCAGGGTCTGGACTGTGCTAGGCTGGGGCCAAGGAGCTTCCTGATGCCAACTGTCCGTGCCTTGTTTCCTGTGCTCTTTCTTGCCGCCGCACTTGCGGCAGCGGGAGCCGTGCTGCCTGCGGCCGCTCAAGGGCTGGACATGGTGTGCGATGCCTCGGCGCGGGACTTTGCCAATGCCCATGCGGGCGGCGGGCGGGACATGGGCACCAGCATTCTGGAAGGCGCGATGAGTGGCACGGTTGCCGGCGGCGCCTGGGCTGGCCCGTCCGGCGCAGAGCGCGGCGCCCGCGCGGGAGCAGCGCTTGGCGTGCTCGGCACCATGGCGCAGGACCCGCGCGTCTGGCAGGCGCTCTACGACAGCGCCTACCGGACATGTCTGACACAGAGGTACAGTGCTCCGGCACAGGGAGCGCAGATGCCACCGCCGCCGCAACAGGTTCTCCCCCAGCAGCCTGCACCGTCCGTGCCGCTGGAGGAGTTTCAGTCCTCGGGCGGGCCCTGCGGCTCCAGCGCCAGCTACCGCAAATTTGCGCCCGGCACCCAGCCCTCGACATTTACCGCAAGATCCGGCGGCAACTGCCAGTAGGGCTGGCACTCAGGCCGTGAGGCTTGCCGTGGCCTTTTCCAGCGCCAGATGAAGCTCGCCGAGCCTGCGCTTCAGGTCGCGGATTTCCGCAAGATCCATCCCTGTTGCCCCGCCAAGGCATTCCGGGATCGCCTGCCCGGCCTTGCGCATGTCCGCGCCCTTGTCCGTCAGCTTGACACGCACCTGCCGCTCGTCTGCCGCATCACGGCGGCGGGCGACAAGCTCCATGGCCTCCAGACGCTTCACCAGTGGCGTCAGCGTGTTGGATTCCAGCCCCAGCCGCTGGCCGAGGCCGCCAACCGTCTGGTCATCCTCCTCCCACAGCACCATCATCACCAGAAACTGCGGATAGGTGAGCCCCAGCCCCTCCAGCAGCGGCTTGTAGGCGCGGTTGAAGGCGTGATTGGCCGAATAGATGGAAAAGCACAGCAGGTCCCCGAGGGTGCGAGGACTGGAGCCGCCGGCACTTTCGGGGGAACAGGTGGATGGGGTCATGGGTTACTCCTTCAGGAGAAGAATTTAGTTCGCGCACGATTGAATCGCAACACTTGACAAGCAGGTATAACCAGCCTATCTATCTCTTGCGATTAAATCGCACACGATTTAAATACAGGAGACCGAAATGCCCGTGAACGTTCTGTACACCACCGCAGCCCGCGCAACCGGTGGCCGTGACGGCTCCGCCGAGACTCTCGACGGCACCTTCAAGGTCAGCCTCTCCACCCCGAAGGAACTGGGCGGCGCAGGCGGCGACGCAGCCAACCCGGAAAAGCTGTTTGCCGCCGGCTACTCGGCCTGTTTCCTTGGCGCCATGAAGTTCGTGGGCGGCCAGACGGGCGTAAAGGTTCCCGCCGACACCACGGTCACCGCAACGGTGGGCATCGGCCCGCGTTCGGAAGGCGGCTTCGGCCTTGAAGTTTCCCTCGCCGTTTCCCTGCCGGGCCTGCCGCAGGATCAGGCGCAGGAGCTGATCGAGAAGGCGCATCAGGTGTGCCCCTATTCCAACGCCACCCGCAACAACATCGACGTCAAGCTGTCGCTCGCCTGAGCGAAAGCCCTGTCTGACGGACCGGCGGCAGGAGCAATCCTGCCGCCTCCCTTTTGCAGGCGGTTGACGGCTTCCCCCTGACGGGCCACCCTCTCGCAACCTTGGAGAGACGGAGTCGCCCGATGAAAGCCCTTTCCCGCAGCAGTCTCATCCGCACCGCTGCGCTTGCCCTTCTGACCGGCCTTGCCGCCACGCCCGCCTTCGCGGCGCAGCAGAAATGCGGCGGCGATTTCAAGACGTTTCTTGCAGGCGTCGAGCAGGAAGCCGTCGCCAGCGGCGTCCCGCAAGGCATTGCGGCGCGCGCTCTTGCCAATGCCCAGATCGACAAGAAAGTCCTCTCGCGCGACCGGGGACAGGCTGTCTTCAGGCAGACCTTCATCGAGTTTTCCGCCCGCTCGGTCAGTTCCGCGCGCCTGCAGCACGGCGCCAACAACATGAAGAAATATGCGCAGGTCTTTGCCCGCGCCGAGGCGGAATACGGCGTTCCTGCCGCCGTCATCACCGCCTTCTGGGGGCTGGAGACGGATTTCGGCGCCGTGCAGGGCGACTTCAACACCTTCAACGCCCTCGCCACACTGGCGCATGACTGCCGCCGCCCGCATCTCTTCCGGCCGCAGCTGATTGCCGCCCTGCATATGGTGGCCCATGGCGACCTGGATCCCGCCACCACCACCGGCGCCTGGGCAGGCGAAATCGGCCAGGTGCAGATGCTGCCCGAAGACATCATCCGCTACGGCGTTGATGGCGATGGCGACAACCATGTGGACCTGAAGAACTCTGCGCCCGACGCCATCCTGACGGCGGCGCATTTCATCCAGTCTCTCGGCTGGCAGCGCGGCCAGCCCTGGCTCATTGAAGTGGAAACGCCGGACAACCTGCCCTGGGCGGACAGCAGCCTCGACAAGACCAAGCCCGTCTCCGAATGGGCGGGCCTTGGCGTCCGGGCCCGCAACGGCACATTGCCCGCCGGTGGCCTGCCCGCCTCCCTCATTCTGCCGCAGGGGCGCAAGGGGCCGGCCTTCCTCGCCTTCCCCAATTTCGGCATTTACCTGAAATGGAACCAGTCCTTCATCTACACGACGAGCGCCGCCTATTTCGCAACGCGCCTCGCCGGTGCGCCTGTTCTGGCCAAGACCTCGCCGGAACCGGGGCTGGATGATGCCGGCATGCGTGCGCTTCAGACCAAGCTGCAGGCCCGCGGCCATGACGTTGGCAAGGTTGACGGTATCCTCGGCTCCGGCACCCGCCGCGCCGTCCAGGCCGAACAGCAGCGCCTGGGCATCCCCGCCGACGGCTGGCCGACACCGGCATTGCTGCAGAGGCTGTGACGGAAAGAGGCTTGCCATCCGTTGTCAGCCACAGCTTCGCGGGCAATGTTTACAACGGACTGCCAGTCAGGCTTCCTGGTTACGGTTTGAGGAAAGCCTGTGTTTTGGTCATTCCGGCACGGCGTTTCAGCTCCCCTCCCCCTG